>CBDFHE010000017.1:0-655103 GCA_965247455.1 Candidatus Acidiferrales bacterium | reverse complement strand
CATCGAAGAGGACACCACTCTGCAAAGCCAGGTCGGCCGCGTCATCACCGCCACCTTCGACCTGGGCAACTCCACCCCCGAGCGCGCCGAGCGCATCGCCACCTTCCTGCTCGACCGCACCACCAAGCTCATCCGCCAGACCGGCTATCGCCTGCTGCTGGGGCAGGCCAGCGCGCTCGACCACCTGCCCGGCGACGTGCTCACCAGCCCGGACGACGTCAGCTTCGACCCAGCCAACACCCGCGACTTCGAGGGGCTGGAAGTGATTGTGCAACCCGACGGCTCGGCCGAAGTTGCGGGGCAGGAGTATCAAAACATTTTCTCTGACGCTGCTTCGGCCCCGCCAACGGGGGAGACCGCGTTGCCGCCCCGGCCACGCGCCGGCGTTGCTGGCGGTTTCCAGATGGGCGCGGTTTTCGCCCCCGACCAGCTCAACGGCGCCAGCAATGTGGGCGAGATCGACTTCAACCCGTTGCCCGACCGCGACCACACCTTCTGGCGTTTGCCTGATGGCACCGCGTTCACCTTTCCCGCCGGCAGCCAGTTCGTCTCTCAGGCGGCGCAGGAGAGCTATACCGGCCGCGTCTACGTCATCTTTTCTAACGACCCTTGCAACAGTGTGCGCGGCTTGGCCGCGTTTCAGGATTCACACATCTTGGTCGTGCGTTGGAATGGCGGGTCTATGCAGTACGACAACAACACGACCTGGGTGTCTTTCACGCCGCTAGACACGGACATTTGCATCTTTGAGGTTCAACGGAGCGGGTCGGGCTGGGCAGGAAAACCCACCCGCTTCATAGGCGAGGAGTTGATTGCACATGTTGAGACCAGGGAGCGTGTGGAAGCCGGGCTGACCGATGCGGGCATCGTCAAGACCGACAAAGCAATAACAGATTCAATCAACGCAGATGCGACCACCGCCGAGGATTTTGCCAGCACAGACGGAGCCGTAACCGTCACCGCAGAGGTAGTGGTTCAAACCGTGAACGTAGTCACGGATGGCGGTTTTTGTGCCATCTGGACAAGTTTCGACTACGGCATAGCCAGCGGTAGTACCCTGCGGATGCGTATCAGAAAGGACAGCCTGACCGGAACCCAGTTGATTCAAACGGCTGAGTTTGGGCAAACTGGTCTTCGTCCACCAGTGTCTTTTATCGCTAAAGATTCTTCACCTTCTGGGACACAAACCTATGTACTGACTGCCCAGCGGGTAACTGGTGCTGGTTCTGTCCAGGTTAGCGGCAGGAAACTGTTTGGGTTCAACATCAAGAGGTAAGATGGCGAAAGGCGTAGTCATATACGATTTGGCGACGAAAGAGCTCCTCTCCGTTCACCAAGTAAGCAACGAC
Organism: Candidatus Acidiferrales bacterium; assembly: GCA_965247455.1. Taxonomy (GTDB): domain Bacteria; phylum Acidobacteriota; class Terriglobia; order Acidiferrales; family 2-02-FULL-67-57; genus JACZYA01. The sequence continues at coordinate 653,754 of CBDFHE010000017.1, read as the reverse complement.
GCCCATGTAAGCGTCTTCCCCGCGCAGCCGGCCACTGAGGGAGCCATTGTGGTTCCTATAACTCATTCAGTTGTCACCGAGCAAGCACGCTGGCGGATACAGGCGGGCGCCTTGGTTCAGAAAGCGACAGTCGTGATTACTCCGAATAAGACTGCCATTACCGCCGATGGGGTTGACGAAGCCACGCTGGACTTCGTGGGCTTGGTAGCCGACGCCACGGTTTCCTTCGGCCTAGGACTGCTTCGCACCGTCACGGTTGCAGACCCTCAAATTATTCTAACCTCCGACGTGCCCCAGGTCTTTGAGATCCAGATGGCGGACGCCCTTCATTGGTCGAATCCAGTTCTGGTGGAGGCCGCATGAGCCGCTTTGACCATCGAACGACGGAAGATGAACTGCTCCAGGGCGAACTTGTGCGCGTCTTGAAAGCTATGATCGCGGCGCTGCTGGCAGAGATCAATCTGCTCAGGCAGCAGCACGAACAGGCTGCCATCACCAAAACCCAATTTATCGCAAAGATAAAAGCTAAATTATGGCAGCAGTTGAGAGGAGGAGAGCAATCCCGGCGTTCGCGCGCCGGAACCACCTGGAGCACAACCTCCAAATGACCCGATTCGGGCCCGCCCTCCGTAGGGCAAAGCCCGAAGGAGGGCTGCCCTCCCCCCGCCAGGGCCTGCCCGCCTAGGCGGGCTGACGCCTGACGACAACTGGCGGGGATGGTAAGCCAACTGACGGGTCGAACACTACCCCGGAGGTTGTGCGTTATGCTTCGTTCACCGTTGCGGTGGGTAGGCGGCAAAAGCCGCCTGCGCGCCGAGATCCTCAAACGCTTCCCATCACACACCTGCTACGTCGAGGTCTTCTGCGGCGCCGGCTGGGTCCTCTTCGGCAAAGACCCTGCCACATCAAAGTCAGAAGTTCTCAACGATCTCGACGGCGAGTTGATCAATTTCTACCGTGTCTTGAAGCACCGACCGGCTGAGTTTGCCGAGCAATTCCACCTGGAGCTGGTCAGGCGCCAGCTTTTCAACGAGTACCGCCGCTTTGAGGAGGGAAAGACAGAACTCGAGCGCGCCATGCGGTTCTACTACGTAATGCGGCTGTGCTTCGGTGGAAAGCGAGAACAGCGCACCTTCGGCACAGGTACGACCCACATGCCCGGTGAGCTCAACCTTTCCAGGATTTACTTTGTTGCCCACCAGTATTCTGGACGGTTGGAGCGCGTGGTGATCGAGAACCTGCCGTGGCAGAAGTGTCTTTCTGTTTATGACCGCCCTCATACCTTCTTCTATCTCGACCCGCCCTACCCCTCCACTAGGAAGGACGACTACTGCTCACGCATGAGCTGGGATCAGCACGAGGCGTTGGCTGGGGCGCTGAAACTAGTGCAAGGGAAGTTTCTGCTCAGCTACCAGGACCATCCCAGGATTCGCTGTCTCTACCGTGGCCGCGGCCTCAAGACCGAGCGCCTGCCCGTCACTTACAACCTGGGCAACAAATCTGGTGCCGGCTGGCGAACACACGAGCTCCTCATCCGCAACTTTTGATGGGTTCTTGGGCGAACCTGGGGCGAACAAAAAAGCGTCCGGTTTTGAGATTATTAGAGAAACTTGCCACAGAGCGTGTAAAACTTGTTATCGAACGCGGCTACACTTGCCACCGAACGCGCTCCGCAACACCACAACACAGGCTTGGCTCACTGGCGGGTGTGCTAAGATGGCCGACTAAAATCCTGCTGGAGCAACTGCTGGTGGAAGAACACTCAGTTCAAATCCTCTTTCAAATCTTTGTGATCTTCACGGCCGCCAAGCTGCTGGGGATTGTCGGGGAGCGCTTCGGCGTCCCGGCGGTGATTTCAGAGATCGTCGCCGGCATTCTGATCGGGCCGCAACTGCTGAACCTGGTCCACATCGAAGAGTGGACCCTGGCGCTGGCCGAGTTAGGCGCCATTATCCTGCTCTTCGACGTCGGGCTGAACCAGAAGTTGACCGACCTCTTAAAGGTGGGCAAGACGGCGCTGGCGGTGGCCAACGCGGGAGTGGTGGTTCCGTTCTTCCTGGGCTACGGGCTGATGCTGCTGGCCGGCTACGGCCAGATTGAGTCCATCTTCATGGGCGCAGCCATGGTGGCGACCAGCGTAGGAATTACCGCGCGCGTGCTGCAAGAACTGGGCGTGCTGAAGACTGTGGTGGCCACGGTCATCCTGGGCGCGGCCGTCATCGACGACATCCTGGGAATGATCATGCTGGCGATTGTCAGCAGCCTGCGGGAGGGCGTGGACTACGTGCAGATTGCGACCGTGGTCAGCATGGCGATTGGGTTCACGGTCTTCATCGTGGTGATCGGCGAGCGGGTAGTGCGGCGGGTGACCCCGCGCGTGCAGCGTTTCGCCGTCGGCGACCCCGTGTTTGCTCTGGCACTAATTATCTGCCTAGGCTTGTCGTTGGCCGCCGCCAAGATCAAGATCGCCGCCATCATTGGAGCTTTTCTGGCGGGCCTGATCTTTTCGGAAGAAGAACTCACCGCCCGGCTGAAGCCCAAGATCCACGCGCTCTACGAGTTTCTGGTTCCGTTCTTCTTCGTCACCATGGGAATGCAGATGGACCTGAGGGTGCTGGCGCGAGGAGACATTCTGCTGCTAGCGTCGGTGGTGACGGTGCTGGCGATTCTGGGCAAGCTGGGCGCCTGCGGGCTGGCGGCCTTCCGGCTGGGCGGGCGGCAAGCTATACAGGTGGGAATGGGAATGGTGCCGCGGGGCGAAGTGGGAATCATCGTGGCTTCAATTGGGCTGAGCATGGGCACCATCTCCGACGAAATCTACGGTGTGGTCATCATCATGGTGCTGGTCACGACACTGATGGCGCCACCCGCCTTGAAGGTGCTCTTCGCCAAGCCGTCCGCGCCCGCAGGCGCAGCGGTCCCGCCGCCGGCAAAGACTGAACCAGACCAATCGAATCCCCCCAGCGAGATTTTGTAAGCGGAAGGAGCACGGCTGCGGATTGCCCGTCGCTGCGTGCGGAAGATTGCTGGTAGATTCCTGTCAGTCGCGCCGAATGGACTGGAAGGCAGCTGCGCCTTTGCGCGAGAGGAAGGTGATGCTGTGGAGCAGATTCTGCATGGTGACGATGCCCACCAAGCGCTCGCCTTCCAGCACCGGAATGACCGAGAGGCTGCGGCTGCTGAGCTTCTTGAAGGCGGCGGCGATGGTGTCGCCGCGCTGCGCGGTTTCGAAGCGGGAACTCATCACCGCTTGCACGGAATTTCTCCAACCCTGACCGGCGAAGGCGCGCAGCAGCCCGCCGCGCGTGAGCACGCCCACCACCCGGCCCCCGTCCACAACCGGGAAGTCGTTCTGCAAGGAGTGCAGGGCGCGCTCCAGCGCGTCAAAGAGCGAATCGGAGGGAGCGAGAGAATGGAACTCGGTGAGCATCACGTCGTCCAGGTACATGCGCTCCAAGGCGGATTGCAGCACCGCCACGCGCTCCTCCGCCATCGCCGCCCAGAAGACGAAGAGACCGATCACCACCAACCAGGGCCGCCCCCAGACCAGCCCGCCCAACATAAAGAGCAGCGAAAAGAATTGCCCCACCGTCACCGCGCGCCGGGTGGCGTCGATGTAGTCCATGCGGGACGCGAGCCAGGCGCGCAAGACGCGCCCCCCGTCCAGCGGGTAGGCGGGAATCAAGTTGAACAGGCCCAGGTACAGATTCGACCAGAAGAGACTGGGCAGCAACGCCTCGCCCGAGAGGACAGGCTCAAAGCGGGTGGCCGGATGCAGCACGTAGAGCAGCACGCCCAGCCAGAGGGCGAGCACGAAGTTGGCGGCCGGCCCCGCCAAGGCAATGTGGATTTCCTGGCGAGGTTCGCGCGGCAGGTCGTCCAGCAGCGCCAGCCCGCCGATGGGAAGCAAGGTGATGGAGCGCACGCGCAGACCGTAACGCACGCTGACGTAGCTGTGGGCCAACTCGTGCAGCAGAACGCAAACAAAAACCAGGCAGATGAACAGCACGCTGCGCAGTCCGCTCAGCCAGCCCTCGGCCAGCACGCCCACCGAAAGGAGAAAAGCCAGCAGGAATAGGAAGGTAAAATGGATGCGAATGGCGATGCCGTAGATGCTTCCGATTCGCAGCGCCCAGCGCATGCCCACCGCCTCCTAGGGGAATTATAACCGCCTTTGCTGCCTTAGAGGAGAGAGGAACAGTTCGGGGGTGAGCCTCAGGAAGAGGCGTCGGGGGGGGAGTGGTGGGTTTCTCCGATTTCTTTTCTGGCGGCGGGGTGGGACGCCGGCGGCCTTTGGTCAGCTTCTCCAGCGCGGCGATTCTGGCCTCCAGCTCCGGCATCTTGGCCTCGGAAACCGCGATGTCCCCTTCCAGGGCTTGAATTGGCCAGGTCCAGAGCTTCGCGTCGGGCGGGATCGAACTCACGGCTCCGATCCTCGGTGTACCGATCCAGGTCGCGGCGGTAATACTCCAGGTTCTCTTGCTCCAGCGCCAAGTCTTCGCGGGCTTTGTCCAGCTCGGCCCAGGGGTCAGCAACTTCGAGCTTGACCTCCGGTTTTACTTCCGGCTTGGCTGTCGGGCGGGGACGAGAAGGAAAGTCGTCGTTGGTCCAAATCTTGCGGGCCTTCTTCTTCTCCGGCTTCTTGGCCTCTTCGCCCGACTGCTGCGCCCAGCCGGCCGCAGGCAATGCCGCCAGGCAGAGCAGCAAAGCAGGGATGGCGAATAGACCCCTCAGCAAACGCCGCTTCCTCATAGCCGCATTATAACCCGGACGGCACCTCGCGGAAAGAAAGCGAGAGCAGGGGAGCGTTTCGGAACATGTCCCGCTGGGCGCAGGCGTTGTACTGGAAGCAGATGCCGCCCCCCAGGCCGGTGTTGATGCCGCCGCCGGTAATCAACGCGCCGTAAATATTGCAGGGAGTGGGGGGAGCGCCGCCGCCCAACACGCTGACGTTTCCCCGCACGATGACGATGCCGTAGAACGCCATGCTGACATTCATTTCCAGGTTCCCGTCCACAATCAGGATGCCGGCCCCGCTGCACCCGGCAGTACATCTAAAGTTGCCATCCACGTAAGTAACCATGGGATCGGCGTTGGTGCCGTTGATGGGATCGGGGTTGGTCTGCCCCGGGCCGAGGAATGGAAAGCCGCCCAGTTCCAGACCCGTGCCCATGCAGCCAGTGGCGTCGCAACTCAGGGTGTCGGGGCCGATCTGCGGGTAGTAGCTAGTGGCAGGGGGCACCAAAGGCGTAGCCTGCGGGCGCAATTCATTAATTATTTCGTCGATGTCATAGGGGGTGGCAGTATTAGTTTCAATGCAAGCCGGATTCCCGCCCCCGCCACAGGTGCAGTTCGGTCCGACGCAGGCCGGGTCGGTGGTAGCAGCATTGGGCCCGGGATTGTTCTGGCCCGGTGGCGCCGCCGAGCGCAAGGGTTGGATGGTGTTGCACAGCGAGCCAAACGGAGTAGGTTGCGTGCCGAAGCCTGGCTGCCCGGCAAAAATGAACCCTTCCGCGGTACAGTCAGGATCGCAGATGTCCCGCCCGGAAGCCGCCATGTTTCCGGCGATGTTGATGCCGGGCTGGGAGAGCACACCGGCGTCGATCATAAATGGGGGGCTCACAGCGACTTCCGCCCGCATCAAGCGAGAAGTGGTTTGCTGCAGCGCAGGCAGCGGAATCTGAGTCAGAGACGTGATCATATACACAGGAGAAGCGCAGATGAGCGCCGCACAGCTCTGCGTCGGGAGAGGCGGAACAGGCCCCCACGGGGGCGGCAGCATCCAACCCGGCCCGGTCGGGCCGGCGCCGTCGGGATCAAACACCGCCAAATCGCGGGCGCGGTACTGGCGGGTGGAGTAGAGAAAGACGGGATCTTGATCCAGGAAGCCGTCTCGGTTCAGGTCTTGGTTGGCGGCCAGCTCGGTTTTCAGGTTGATGCGCACCCATTGCCAGGGGATGGCGGCGTTGCCGCCGGCGCCGGGCTGGATGGACGCCACGGCGCGCAAGTTGATGGCAGCGGGGACTTCCGCCCCCAGCCAGATGTCGTTGGCAGGAAGCTGAGCGAACGCGTTGAAGTTGGCCGGGGTGGCTGGATTGTTGGTGTTGACAATATAGAGCACATCGGTGGGCGGCGGAGGCGGCCCACCCGGAGGCGGCACCACCGGAAGCTGGGCGAAAAATTGGGTGCCGGGCTCGTTCAGCCCGCCCTGGGCGTCGAGGATGGCGGGCATCATGCGGAAGCGGGTTTCCGCCAACCCGCCCATGGTGGAGTAGAAGGTGCGGGCGCTCACGCGCTGGCTGCCCACCAAGCTGCTCTCGGCGGCCGCCATAAAGAGAATGGCTGCGCCCACGGCGCTGATGAGGAGCAGCGCGATCAGCGCTAGCAGTAAGACCACCCCGCGCTGTCTGTCCCCGTTTTGCTGTCGTCGGAACATCTCCACTTCCTCCTTCGCCCTCACCGGCTGGGATTCAAGCGGCCGGCCGCGCCCTGCACGGTAATTTGCTGGAACAGGCCGGTCTTGATGTCGGGAATATTGCCCTGCACTTGCAGGGTGATGTAAATTGTTTTCACGTGCTCCGCCAGGCAATCATTGCCGCCCAGGGTGATGATCTGGCTCGGGTCGCACTGATAGAAGAAGAGGGCCGGGTTGGCGGCGCCCACCGCCGCACCGGGGTCCTGCACCACGTTGTCCACGAAGGGGATGTTGGAAATCACCGCGACGGCAGGATTGGCGCCGGCTGCTTTGGGCGCCACCGCTCGGAACAGCGTAGAAACCGGTCCCCCTCCCGGACGGCGGAGAAAATAGCGCACCCATTCCACCTGCGCCAGGCCGTTTTCGGGATCGATGTCAAGCTCGAGCACAACGTCCCACGGGTTGGGGATAGCGCAGGGGTTGATGCCGCTGTTGACCCGGCAGGTGGGATCCACCACGCCACCGGGGATGCCTACAACTCCCACCGCGAAGCTGTTCTGGATCGCCGCCGGCGCGTTCGCCGGTACAGTCCATAGTCCGCCCGGGTAAGCCGGCGGCCTGGGCGGGCCGGGCAGGTTGCCCGGGAAGGTGTAAGGGGGCGGATAGCCGGCGTTGTGGATGTCGCGCACCATCAAATCCATGCCCAACCGGGCGCCCTGGAAGCTTTCCAGCACCTGCTGCTCGCTGCGGTAGCGCTGCTGGGAGACGTTGAGCAGCTCGAAGACGGCGCCGGCAACCACCAGGAAAATTGTCATCACCACCATCACTTCGAGCAACGAAAAACCTTGCTGTTGGCGGTTCATCTTCTTTCTCCCTCAATCGTTTCGTCAAGCCACCATGGTCGTCAGCGTGGTGGGCGGGAAGGAAACCGCGGCCGAGCCTCCGCGGGTGGAAACGATGATGCGTTTGCCCACCGGGCGGACCAACCCATTGATGTTGCCGTAGAAAACCGCGATATTCCACCGGGTCTCAAAGGGGTTGCCATCGGGGGCGTTGTATTGATTCCAGTAGCCGGCCACCTGCCCCACCCCCCAATCGATGCGCAAAGTGCCAGCTATCAGAGGGGCCCCGCTGGCGGCCGGGGCCGGCGGAGGTGCGCCGACCAGGGCGGTGAAAAAGGGGGGCGCCACTCCCAGATTGCAGAGCGTGGTGTTTCCGTCGGGGAGGAAAATCTGGAAGTTATAAGCCCCGTTGGCAGGCGGACCCCCCACCGTCAGGTTCTGTTCCACCATCTGCTCCATCTGCTGTTGGGCCAGGATGAGGGCGGTGCTGTCGTAGCGGTTGCGGAAGTCGCTGCGAATGGCGTTGGGCACCAACTGCGCCACCGCCACCACCCCGATCAGCAAGATCACAATTGCGATCAGCAGCTCGATCATGGTAAAACCCGCCGCCGCCCGGTTGCGTGAAAACCTTTGTGTCCGCATGGCCTGCATCTTCCTCTCTCCCTTTACCTAGGCAACCACTGGGCGCCCGCCGGATCCCAGGCGTACAGCTTGACCTTGCCCACCGGCGTGATCGTAATCAGGTAGCCGGCGGTGGCATTGCCGAAATTGCTTCCGACCGGTTGGATGAGGGGGATCATTTGCACTTGATTGCTCAGAACCCAGTTGCCCCCTCCGGCCGGCACCACCACCGTGCCGCGCGGGGAAAAGGTGATTCGATAGTTGGCCGGCACCACCACGCTGCCGGCCGGGACGTTGTCGAAGCCCGGCGGCAGACCCGCGAAAGGAGGCAATGCCGGGTTGTCGGCGTTGAACCACTGCACGTTACCAGGCGTGACAATGAAAGGCTCCCCCGGGATACCCGGGTCGGGCAAGGCGGTGACGGCGCCGTCGTCGCAGGGCTGGGGGTCAGGGCCGATCAGGTCAAGCCCGTAGCGAGCTTCCCCGCCCACGCGGAGGAACGCCGAACAGACGCGCTGGTTGCGCTGCACCGCCTCGAAGCGGGCGCGCACGATCACGTTCGCAACCTTGCGGGCGGCGCCCTCCAACTGGTAGCCGCGAATGGGCCGGAACAGCGCGGGAACGGCGATGGCGGACATGATGAGGACGATAAACACCACCACCAGCATCTCCAGCATGGTGAAGCCGCGTTGTCTGGTTCGCTGCATGGTTCCTCGCAAAAGCAAAACTGAAATCGCCCTCAGTCTGCGGCCAGCGGGAAAAAGAGTCAAGAGTACCAACGTACTGCTAGTGTACTGTCCCGGAAATATATGAGCAAAGTCGTTCGACCTTAGCGAGGATGGATTCGGCCGTGGCGGTCCAGACGAAAGGACTGGTGTTGGCGTTGTAATGTTCGACGAAGCGCTCGATGTTACGGACGAGAGCCTTGACGCTGGAGAAGGAACCTCGGCGAATGGCCTTCTGGGTAATGATGCCGAACCAGCGTTCGACTTGGTTGAGCCAGGACGCATAGGTTGGGGTGAAATGAACGTGGTAGCGGGGACGCCGAGCGAGCCAAGCGCGGACTTTGGGATGTTTGTGAGTAGCGTAGTTATCGACGATGAGATGGACGTCGAGGTTGTGCGGCACACTGCCGTCGATCTGACGCAGGAAAGTGAGGAACTCCTGATGACGGTGTCGCGGTTTACAGCGGGTGATGACTCTCCCGGTGGCCACATCGAGAGCCGCGAACAGAGTGGTCGTGCCGTGACGTTTGTAATCATGGGTGACGCCTTCGACGTAGCCGAGGCCCATGGGGAGAACGGGCTGAGTTCGCTGAAGAGCTTGAACCTGGGTCTTCTCATCGACCGAGAGCACCACGGCGTGGTCCGGGGGATTGAGGTAGAGACCGACGATGTCGCGGACTTTCTCGACGAAGAACGGGTCGTTGGAAATCTTGAAATGCCGCTGGCGATGCGGCTGGACGCCGAACAGATCGAACCACCGCTGGACCGTGCTCTTTGAGACTCCCGTGTGTTCCGCCATGGAACGCACGCTCCAGTGCGAACGATCGGGAGGTTCGGTTTGCAGGGCCGTGTTGATGACTTCCGCAACACGTTCATCCTCATGCGTGCGGGGGCGTCCGGGACGCAGTTCATCGTGTAGTCCGGGGATTCCATGTTCACGATAGCGCTTTCGCCACTTGCCCACGGTCGTATTGGTGACACCCAGACGCCGGGCCACGGTAGAGCCGGGAACGCCTTCGGCGCAGGCCAGCACAATCTGGGCCCTCAGCACCAGACTATGCGGCAAGGTTCGGGAGCGGGCGAGGCTCCCCAGTTCCGATTCCTCACTCTCACTGAGAGTGAGGGGAGTAACGGGGCGACCGCGTGGCATGGGCATACCTCCAGAGGCCAAAGGTTGCCCATTAATATATCGCTTATTTCCGGGACAGTACACTAGTACCAGGGTTAGGCCAGTACCGGTGCGGGGGAATCCAGCGCCACCGGGAATCGCCTGCCCTGCTTGCCCTGCCTGCCCCGTTTACCCTGAGCACAAGCGAAGGGCTTACCCTGAGCGAAGCTGAAGGGAGCAGCGTCGAGAGAAGTGCAGCCGAGGGGCCTGCCCTGCCTGCCCTGAGCGCAGTCGAAGGGAACCCGAAGCGTGAGCCCTCCGCTAGCCCACTTCGGCACGCCAATTGGTCAACATATCATTCCACTGGAGGAAGATCTGATAGCGCCACTGGGAATCTCGCAGATCCGCCTGGGGCGGAGAACCAGATCGTGCGGGTCGAGCGGGCAGGGCAATTGGTAGCGCCACCGGGAATCGAACCCGGATCTGCAGCTTGAAAGACTGCCGTGCTAACCGTTGCACTATGGCGCCACAGGCGCAATCCATTATGTGGGAAAAGCCAGGACGGGTCAAACCGGAGGGCCATAACCGCCGCCCTTGCCCCATGCTGCGCCCACCGGCGGGCCCCAGCGCGGCGCGCAAGAGGAAGGCTTGGGCAGAAGCGAGGGCCTAGCCGCTCTTGGCGTCGGTGTACTCTTCGTGCCAGGCCATCTGGATGGCTTCCAATTTCCCTTCGCTGGAGCCTTTGGGGTCGTCGGAGAAACCTTCCAACTGGGTCACCCACTTGTGCAGGTCGGTGAAGCGCACGGTGAGCGGGTCGGTATCCGGAAACTTCTCCAGCAGAGCCAGCGCAATGTTTTCGGCGTTGTCCCAGGTCAGTTCTCCCGCCATGGCGAACGCCCTCCTCGTTAGTCTTCTTTCTTGGCGGTGGTGCCGACCAGGTTCAACTCGCCGCCTTCGCTGACGTAGTTGCGGTTCCAGGCAGGAATCTCCACCACAATTTCTCCCGGGCGCTCGACCACCACCTGGCAGCCCAGGCGCGAGTCCAGTTGCAGGTCGGCAGCCATGTCCAAGCGGTCGAGCTCGTCGTCTTCGGCCTCCGAGAGCAGCTCCTTGCCCTGCTTGACCACCACATGACAGGTGGTGCAGGCGCAGTTGCCGCCGCAGGCGTGCTCCAGATGAATGCCGTGGTTGAGCGCGATATCGAGAAACGACTCCGGCTTACCGTGCTCCTTGTAGGGCATCTGGTCGAGGTCCACCTCGATCGTTTGCCCCAGCGGAAGGAACGTAACCTTTACCAGCTTAGCCATCTTTCTGCCCGTCCGTTCTCCATCCTCTCACCCGCCGCCGCGTTCTACAGGCTCACCTCGTCGGGGCGCTTGCCTTTGAGCGCAGTCTGCACTGCCGTGTTCATCAGCAACTCGGCCAGGTGGTGGGTGGCTTGATTCAACTCTTCCAGCCGCTCGCGAATCAGGCGGTGATCGTCACCGCCCATCGCTTCCTGGAGCGCGGCGCGGGCAGCTTCAATGCGCTGGCGCTCCTCGGCGCTCAACTCCTGCGCCTGCTCTCCGGCCAGGGCGCCGGCGGTGGCGCGCAGGATGGTCTCAGCATCGTTGCGGGCGCCGATCAGTTGGGTGGCGGCGAAGTCGGCTTCGGCATACTCGATGGACTCCACAATCATCCGCTCCACTTCCTCGTCGGCCAGGCCGTAACTGGGCTTGACTTCGACGGTGTGCTCCTGTCCGGTGCGGAGGTCGCGGGCGGTGACGCTGAGGATGCCGTTGGCGTCGATGAGGAATTTGACCTCAACGCGGGGCAGCCCGGCAGGCTGCGGCGGAACTTTGAGCGTGAAGCGCGCCAGGCTGCGGCAATCCTTCACCAGCTCACGCTCGCCCTGGACGACCTGGATGTCCACCCCGGTCTGGTTGTCCACGTAAGTGGTGAACATCTCGCTGGCGCTGGCGGGGATGGTGGCGTTGCGGGGAATGATCTTGGCCACTGCGCCGCCCATGGTCTCGATGCCGAGGGAAAGCGGGGTGACATCGAGCAGCAGCATGTCGCTCACGCCGCCTTCCAGGATGTGGGCCTGCACCGCCGCGCCCAGCGCCACCACTTCGTCCGGGTTCAACTCGCAGTGGGGCTTGCGGCCGAAGAGCTCCTCCACGCGCCGGCGCACCAAGGGCAGCCGGGTGGAACCGCCCACCAGCACCACTTTGTCAATCTGCTCCGGCTTCAGCCCGGCGTCCTTCAGCGCCATCTTGCAGGGGCCGAGGGTTCGTTCGACGATGGGGGCAATCCAGCCCTCGAACTCCCCCCGGCTGAGCGTGCGGGTGTATTCCCCTTTGCCTTCCAGCTTGAACCGGATGGTGGTGGCGTCTTGCTGGGAGAGCTCGTGCTTGGCAGCAATCAGCGTTCGGCGCAGACTCTGGTAGAGATCGAGGCTGGCGGAAACTTCGACCCCGAACTGCGCCTGAATCTCCTGCCCAATTTTCTCCGCGAACAGATTGTCAATGTCGTCGCCGCCCAGGTGGGTGTCGCCGTTGGTGCTCAGGACCCTGAACAGTCCTTCCTCCAGCTTAAGGAGGGAGATGTCGAAGGTGCCGCCGCCGAAGTCATAGACGGCGATGAGCGCGCGCTGGTGCTTGTCCAGCCCGTAGGCCAGCGAGGCGGCGGTGGGCTCGTTCACCAACCGCTCCACCTCCAGACCGGCAATCCGTCCGGCATCCTTGGTAGCCTGGCGCTGAGCGTCGTTAAAGTAGGCCGGCACGGTGATAACCGCCCGCGTCACTTCCTCACCGAAAAACCGTTCCGCCCGCCGCTTCAGCTCGCGCAGGATGAAAGCGGAAACTTCCGGCGGGGTTAAGGTCTTCTGAGCCGCGCCCGGCTCCCCAAGCTGAATCTTGATGACCGACTGGCTGCCGGGCGCCACCCGGAAGGGGAAGAGCTTCAGCTCTTCCTGCACATCTTCAACGCCTCTTCCCATCAAGCGCTTGACGGAGTACACGCTGCGCTGGGGCTGGTGCAGCAATCCCTCCCAGGCGGGCCAGCCCACCGCCATGGCACCAGCGGAATCCAGCGACACCACCGAAGGCAGCAGCGTACGGCCTTGCGGGTCTGGCAAGCAGCGCGGCTGCCGCGTCTCCGCGTCGGTGCAGGCCACCAGGCTGTTGGTGGTGCCCAGATCAATTCCGATGATTCGTCCCATTCGGTGTCTTCTTTTTTCCCCGTCCAGCCCAGCGGCCCTTCAGGGCGAGCCCTCGGGCAGAAGCCTCGTGCTAAAGCTTTCAGGACGAGCCCCCGCCTGCCATACCCTGCCTACCGCAGGCAGGCCGCTGGGTTCGCACGGGCAAAAGCCTGCCTGCGGTAGGCAGGGCAAGCAGGCCCGCGCGCTGAACTATGTGCCTCTAGGTCTCCAATTCGTCGTTGACGTTGGTCACCAGATTCCGAATGTAGCTGTGGCGGTTCAGCACTTCGTTCATGCGCGCCAGTACCGTGCGCTTAGCGGCGGCGTCCGCCGGGCGGGTGTCCAACAAGGCGTCCCAGGCAGCGAACTGATTGGTCAGCTCCGCCAGCACCTGATCGAGCTTGTGCTGGAAGGTTCCGCGCGCTTTTTCCAGTTGGTGCCGCTGTTCGTCCAGCGCGCGAGGGTCGCTCCCGGAGCGCTTGGCCGCGCGCAATTCTTCCAGGTGCTCGTTCAGCTCGAAGACTTCTTCCAGCAGATCGGGGGGCGCCTGCTGTTTGACCTCGCCTTCCTTGCGCACCTCTTCCAATCGCAACAGGTACTCGGTGCGGGCAACCGGGTCGCGCAGAGTGCGATAGGCGTCGTTCAAAGCCGCGGTGCGCTCCAGGCTCAAGTCTCGCTCGTAGGCGCCGGCGTTCGTAAACTTGTCAGGATGCAGCTTCCAACTCAACTGATGGAATTGTTTCTCGAGTTGCGCCGCATCCAGTCCCAGCTTGCGCGTCAGGCCGAAAAAACTGAAGTAGTCAGTCTGCGCCGCCAACGGCTGAACTTTGCCGCACTGCGAACAGAAGTGAACGCCGTTTTCCTGCGCGTCTGCCAACGCCGCGCGGCATTCCCAGCACTGCAACGGGCTGGTGACACGGGCGGTCTGTTTTTCCGTCGCTATCCGATCTGTCATAGCCGGCTTCTCAATATTCCTCCGAACACAAAATAGAGGTTGGCGTCTGCCGCTCCATAGCATCCGCTACGGAGCCCGCCGCCAACCTCGCCCCTGCGCTTTCGGCGATTGGCCCAAATCGGCGAGCCAAAAATCCGCCCTCAAGAACTCCGTACCGCCCCGCTAGCCTGAGAACGATGCGCCGCAGCTGCAGCTCTTGCCGGCGCTGGGGTTTTGAAACACAAACCCCTGCTGCATCAACTCGTTCTTGTAGTCCAGCACCGTCCCGGCCAGGTAGATCAGGCTCTTGGGATCGACAAAAACCCGCACCCCATCGAACTCGAACACTTTGTCGCGCTCGGCGGGCTGGGAGTCGAAGCGTACCGCGTAGGACAAACCGGAGCAGCCGCCGCCCTGCACCGCCAAACGCAGGCCGGCGCTGGGCGGGAATTGCTCCTTGCCCAGAATCTGGCGGATGCGGGCCACCGCCTGCTCGGTGACTTGGATTGTGGCTTCGGCCATTCTTCTCTCCCGCGCCGGTACCGATACCTCTGCGATCCTGCGCGGCTGGGGGCCATTGCCCCCGCGCGTTAGTCGGCGGTCGCGGGCGCCGCCGCGGCGCCTTCAGCCGTGCTCTCGCTGCGCTTGCCCTTGTAGTCGGCGATGGCGGCTTTGATGGCATCTTCGGCCAGCACGGAACAGTGAATCTTGACCGGGGGCAGGTTCAACTCCTTGACGATCTCGGTGTTCTTGATGGTCAAGGCTTCCTCCAGCGTCTTGCCCTTGACCCACTCGGTGGCCAGCGAGGAGCTGGCAATGGCCGACCCGCAGCCGAAGGTTTTGAACTTGGCGTCCTCAATCACTTCGGTCTCCGGGTTGATCTTCATTTGCAGCTTCATCACGTCGCCACACTCCGGCGCGCCCACCAAACCGGTGCCCACGTTGGGGTCGCTCTTGGCCAAGCTGCCGACGTTGCGCGGGTTCTTGTAGTGATCCAGCACCTTGTCGCTATACGCCATCTTCTTCCTTCTCCTTCCCCCAGCGGGGCTATGTGTGCGTTTGAGAAACCTCGCCTGCTAATCGGCGTTCCACTGCATGGCGCTGATGTCCACGCCCTCCTTCGCCATCTCGTAGAGCGGCGAGAGCTCGCGCAGGCGGCTGACTGTCTCCACCAGCCGATCAACCACGTAGTCCACTTCCTCCTCGGTGTTGAAGCGCCCGATACCAAAGCGGATGGAGGTGTGCGCTAAGTCTTCTCCCACCCCCAGCGCCTTCAGCACGTAGCTGGGTTCGAGCGTGGCGGAGGTACAGGCGGAGCCGGAACTGACGGCGATGTCGTTGATGCCCATCAAGAGCGATTCGCCCTCCACGTAGGCGAAGCTAACGTTCAGGTTGTGCGGCAGGCGGTGCTCCATCGAACCATTGGGGTAGATTTCATCCAGCCGACTGGTGATGCCCTGGTGGAGGCGGTCGCGCAGGCCGCGCAGCCGCTCCATTTCCACCGGCATCTCCTTTTGCGCAACCTCGCAGGCGGCGCCGAAGCCGACGATGCCGGGAACATTGAGCGTGCCCGACCGCATGCCGCGCTCGTGCCCGCCCCCGTCAATGATGGCCGAGAGCTGCACGCGCGGATTGCGGCGGCGCACGTAGAGCGCGCCCACGCCCTTAGGCCCGTACATCTTGTGGGCGGAGATGGAGGCGAGGTCCACGTTCATCTTTTGCACGTCGAAGGGAACCTTGCCGGCGGCCTGGACGGCGTCGGTGTGGAAGAGCACTTTCTTCTCTTTCGCGATCTTCCCGATTTCCTCAATCGGCTGCAACACGCCGATTTCGTTGTTGGCGTACATAATGGTGATGAGAACGGTCTTGTCGGTGATGGCGGCGCGCAGCTCGTCCAAATCAATCAGGCCTTCTTTGCTCACCGGCAGGTAGGTGACCTGGCAGCCGTGCTTCTCCAACCGCTTGCAGGTGTCGAGCACGGCCTTGTGCTCGGTGACGGCGGTGATGATGTGGTTGCCCTTTTCGCGGTACATCTCGGCCACGCCCTTGATGGCCAGGTTGTCGGACTCGGTGGCGCCGGAGGTGAAGATGATCTCCTTTGGGGTGGCGTTGATGAGGGCGGCGACTTGCTCGCGGGCGGTGTCCACTCCCTGCTCCGCCTGCCAGCCAAAACTGTGGTTGCGGCTGGCGGCGTTGCCGAACTGGTTGGTGAAGTACGGCAACATCGCCTCCAACACCCTCGGGTCCACCGGGGTAGTGGCGTGGTTATCCATATAAACGGGTAGTTTTACTGCCATGCTCGTTCACTCCTTGAGAAGCCCTTGGTCATAAGTTCCAAACTCCACCCTGCCTCAATTGGCCGCTAGCCGGAAGGTCGAGTTGTTGATCTGGGCAAAGGAAAGCGAGCCCAGCGCCTCCACAATCCGATCATTCACTCGCCGCAGAGGCTCTTTCACCGTGCAGGCGGGTGTCTGAACGCACTCCCCGCGCTTGGTCTTGCAGGAGGTGATCACCACCGGCCCGTCAATGGCGCTGATTACATCCAGCGCCGAGATAAACTCGGCCGGCTTCGCCAAGCGATAGCCGCCATTGGCGCCGTGCTCCGATTTGAGCAGTCCTTTCTGCACCAGGCGCTGCAACACCTTGGCCAACAGCCCCACCGGAATCCCGTAGGTTTTTCCGATGTCGCGGGCACTGACGCTGCCTCGGCTGCGGTAAAGGGTCAAGTGGTTGACCGCCAGCAAGCCGTAGTCAACTTTCTTCGATAGCCTGAGCATATGCGACCTCTCCAGTCCTATATTCATCTTAGGGGCCCACCTTATCCTTGTAAAGCGGAATCGAAAGAAGCTAACCACTTGCGTCCTCAGTATATTAGAATATGAGATCATTTTAGTCGTGCATTCTCGATGGGAACTGGAAATCGGTCAATTTCCTCCATTCAATAGTTGCGCCGAGGGGCGGAACCGCAGCCTTATGTCATTGGGCGGGCTGGAAGGTGCTGATGCGAAACGGCTCTTGACGACAAAAAAAGTGTAAGGTACGCCGCGGGCTTTGAACCGAGGATTCGACCAGAGGAGGAAAGATTATGCGTTTGACCCGGGCAGTAGCTGCGTTGGCTGTGTTTCTCGTCGGTGGCGCAACGGAGAGTGGACGCGCCCAAGCGCGGGACGCCTCTCCCCGTGTACAGCGTCCCGTTCACACCTACTCGACTGTAGCCCGCGACCCCGCGACCGGAGAGATGGGCGTAGCGGTGCAGTCGCACTGGTTTTCAGTGGGCTCGCTGGTCGCCTGGGGCGAAGCCGGCGTGGGCGTGGTGGCCACACAGTCGCTGGTGGACGTGAGCTACGGCCCCCTGGGCTTGGCGCTGATGAAAGCCGGACGCAGCGCCCCGCAAGCTCTGGCCGCGCTCAAGGTCGCCGACCCGCACCCGGAAATCCGGCAGGTGGCTATGATCGACGCTAAGGGAAACGTCGCCGCCCACACGGGCGAGAAGTGCATTCCCGAAGCCGGCCACATCGCGGGCGAAAACTTCTCCGTGCAGGCCAACCTCATGCTCAACAACAAAGTCTGGCCAGCGATGGCCGAAGCCTACCGCAACGCCGAAGGCGATCTTGCCGACCGCATGCTGGCGGCGCTGGAGGCGGCGCAATCGGTCGGCGGCGACATCCGCGGCCAGCAGTCGGCCGCTATCCTGATCGTCAAAGGCGAATCCACCGGGCAGCCCTGGGCCGACACGGTAATGGAACTTCGCATCGAAGACCACCCCGCGCCGGTGCAGGAGTTGAAGCGGCTGGTGCGCGTCCACCGTGCCTACCAGCACATGAACCGGGGCGACCTGGCCATCGAGCAGGGCGACGTCGAAGCGGCCTTGCGCGAATACGGCGCCGCTGAAGCCCTCTTCCCCAGCAACGTCGAAATGAAATTCTGGCACGCAGTCTCGCTCGTGAACGCAGGTCGGGTGGAGGATTCCCTGCCCTTGTTCAAGGAGATATTCGTCGCCGACCGCAACTGGGCCATCCTGCTGCCGCGCCTCCCCAAGGTGGACCTGCTCAACGCCGACGCGGAGACCCTTGACAGAATACTGGCCACCGCGCCATAGCGCCGCAGGCCACGCTCTGTTGCTCGGCGCGCGTTGACTTTCCTGCGGGCACAGCCTGCGGATGCCGCGCACAAACGGGTTTCGTCACCCGGTGAGCGACTTGAGGTTGTGGCCTTTGTCCATCCCTGCCGATATAATCCGGTGGCGTTCACATGTGGAACTACGAGTCCTCGACCTTTCCATTTCTGGCGATTGCCTTGGTGCTGCTGCCGGGGTTGTTTTTCGCACAGCAGCCGGGCTCCCCAGAGACCTCTTGGCGTGACTGGACAGCAGCCAACCTAGCCTGGCTCCGGGGACGAGCCACCCCGAATCGTATGGTTCCCGACCCTGACCCCGCCCGGCGGCGTCTACTTGTCAGCTACGACATTCCGCCCGAAAAGTTTCCCCAGGGCTTCCACCGTTCGGTAACTTACGACAACGCCTTGGCGGCGCTGGCCTTTGTCATAACAGGCGAAACAGATGCTGCTGCTTTCACCCTGCATGCACTGGCCCGCTTGGTGCGAGCCGATGGCAGCCTTTGGTTCAGTTACAACACCGCCAATAGGTGGCCCGATGAGAGCTACCATGAAACCGCGATTGTTCGCGCCGGCGCTGTGGCGTGGGTAGGCTACGCTTTCACGTTTTATCTAACCCACGCCCCACCTTGCGTTGCCGATGACCACGGATGCGCACGGGAGCGGGCTTTCTTTCGAGAGACTGCTGTCCGGCTGGCAAACTACTCACTCTCGTTGCAGGTGGACGACCCGGCAGACCCGCGACACGGGTTGCTCCGGTTGGGCTACGGCACCGTCGAACTTGCTTACCGGCCAGAGACTGACGAAGTGGTCGAAATCTATCTCGATGAGCCTGCCCTGGGTATCAGCTCGGAGAACAACATCGGCGCTTGGTTCTTCCTGCGTCAGCTCGGTCAGTTGACGGGGGAGGCTCGCTGGAGCGATGCAGCCGACCGTATCCGCCACGGACTGCTGCGAGGCGCATGGAACGATGAAATCGGCCAATTCAATCGGGGTTTCCATTCAGGGGGAGAGCCGGACCCGGTCAAGGCGCTCGATTGCGCCTCTTGGGGCGTACTCTTCCTTCAGGCTGCCGGAGAACCTGAAAAGGCCCGGACGGCGCTGGGGGCCATCGAAGCCTTCTACTAGGCTCAAGACGGCGATCTGGGTGGTTACCGCCCCTATTTCGACCATCCGATCTACAAGACAGCAGGGGTCGGTAAGTACTTTTTCCCCGAGAGTCCGCGCAAGGAGTGGCGCGAGCTGCCGCTTGTTTGGTCAGAGGGAACACTGGGCGTGGCGCTCGCTTACCTGCGCACGGGGCGGACTCAGCGGGCAGGGGAGATAGTGGTGGGGTTGAAGGCGCTGCAGGTTGAAGGCAGCGGTCTGCGCTATGCTTCCAGAGAAGTGCCCCACCAAATGGCGGATGTTCCGAGCGTGGCCGCCTCAGTGTGGCTCGTGCTGGTCGCTGAGGCCATGGCAGGAAATCCTCTTGCGGAGCGGTTCTGGGAATGAAGCGCCAACCGGGAGTCGCAGTTCTCTTGCTGGGCTTGGTCCTCCCCTGTCTGGGGGCTGCCCAACCCGCGCCGGAGTGGGGCATGGCAGTGCTCGAAGTGGGATCGAGTAAGGATGCCCGGCAAGAACAGCTCGCGCTGCGCAATTGCCTGGAACTGCTCGGCATTCCCTTTGTGGCTACAACCGATGTGGAAGAAGCTGTGCGTCGACCATTTGTGGTCACGGGTGGCATCTTGTTCAACACCGAACTGACACCGAATGAGCGAGAAGTTCTCTACGCTTACGTGGAACGGGGTGGTGTGCTGTTAGCTACTCAGGTACAAGGCGACATGTTCTTCCCGCTGTTCGGGCTCGTGGACGCTGCCACCAGCCGCACCAACTTCAGTTTGCACTTCACTGACGTGGACGATCCTGCGTTGCGATACTTGAACCGACCCGAGGAACGCAGCGTCTCGCTGGGCGATCCCTCTCTCTATTCTGAGACAGTATGGTCCACCGAGTACACGCCTGGCCGACGGACGAAAGTCCTAGCGCAATACGAGAACGGTGCTGCCGCTCTGACCCTCTACGCTTATGGTCGCGGGCTGGCCTACGCTTTGGGATTGGGGTTCAAGGAAACTACGCTCCTGCCACAACTAGCCCGGAGCTTTGAAGCAGCCCGCCGGTGGATTAACTCGTTCGAACCTTCGGGAGATGTCTTCCGTCTGCTATTGCGTGGGCTCTACGAAGTCAGCGTCCATCCCTTCCTGCTCGTGCATACCGTCCCCGAAGGGCGGGAGACAGCTCTGGTGCTCTCGCACGACGTGGATGCGCGGGAGTCATTTCGCAACTCACTGACCTTCGCGCGGATGGAGGCAAGCCTGGGTGTTCGCAGCACCTTTTTCGTTACCACCAAGTACTTTCGCGACGCCACCGACATCGACTACTACACACCAGACCGCGTGGAGTGGATCAAACAAGTAAGGGAAATGGGTTTTGAAGTCGGATCGCATTCTGTAAGCCACTCGTTGACCTTTGATGAGTTCCCAGTGGGTTCACGAGCGGTCGATCTTCAGAGCTATCAGCCGGCCCGGCCCACCGTCTCCGGGGAGGTGCGTGTCAGCAAGCAATTGCTCGACCGCGATCTCAACCAAGACACCAAGGGGTTCCGCGCCGGCTACCTGCGCTACCCGAGCGAACTGCTGCGTGTGCTGGAAGAATCGGGGTACATGTTCGACTCCAGCGTCTCCGCGCAGTATGTTCTGACCAACTTTCCTTACTTTGGGTTCCGGCGCAGGGTCCTGGACGCCGAGCAGAGCAATATCGTCGTAGTGCCTGTTACGCTGGACGATTCGCGTGACTTCCATACTCCCAAGACCCAGGAAAAGGTACTTCGCACCTGGACAGAGATCATCCGCGCCAATGCCGAAAACGGCGCAACAACCTGTTTGCTGATTCACCCCACCGACACCTCTTACAAGCTTCAAACCGAGCGACGACTGATCGCAGCTCATCTAGGGGACGAGACCTGGATCGGAGATGTGGGCAGCTTGGCCCGCTTCTGGCGTGATCGCGCTCGCCTGCGACCTGTGGTGCGGAGGGGAAAGGACGGTGGGGCTGTGATCGTGTTGAACCTGAGACGCGCGGAACTCCCTTCCGGCCAAGCGCTGGTCGTTGAAGCGCAACCGGGAGCATCGGTTCCTCAGGTCGTTGATGCCGCCGGGGAGCTGATTGCTGTGCGTGCTCGAGCGGCCGACGACAGGGTCGTGCTTCTCCTGCCCTAACCAGCGGCAGTGAGTGCGGCGACACTCCTAGGGAAAGCTCTGCTAGTCACTTTGCTCCGACCCGCGCTTCCAGGACCTGCTCGACGCCGACGCGGAAACCATCGAGCGAATCCTCGCCGCCACCCAATAGCGCTCCGAGTCTCACCGGGCTACGCTGTGCGCGTTGACTCGCCTGCGGGTGGGGCGTAGGATGGCGGGAAACGAGGCGCCTTCCTTCTCCATGATTGGCCAAACGCTGGCGCCCTATCTGTGGTCTGATTGACCGTGTGCGTTTCCGGTTTCGTCACCCGCGCGTTGTTGCTGCAGGCCTGTTTCCTAGTTCGCGTCCGTCGCCGGTCACGGAAGACACGTTCCCACGGGTCAGGACTCCGCAACTAAAGCAGAGCAGTCAGGTTATGGTACTTGAATCGTTCCCACGATCTCGCCGGTCTCAAGTGCCAATGACGCAAAGGGGCTGACCGGCCGGATGACGAAGTCCTGGATCGTCAAGTTGCCTGTGGCGCCTACGAATCTCCCCGTGCCACCTGTGACCACCAGATGGATCACGCCCTGAGCCTCGCCGGTGATGAGGTTGACACAAACAGAGCCGTTGTCGAGAGCAGCAGCTAGGAGAGAGAGGTCGGAAAACGTCGCGATCAAATCGTTCCGCACGAGGTCAAATACCAGACCTTGGCCTTCCAAGCAAACGCCCGAGGGAGAGTCCGTCGAGCCGAGCGCGCGGATGACGGCGTTTCCTGGACTCCCTACCGCCTGCACGTCGATCAACACGTTGGGATTGGACACGAAAGTCCCCGGCTCGGTTACTTCCACACTGTTGATGACCGTTCCTGCAAAACGCCAGTTGACCTTGATGATGCCCTGCTCGGCCTCGGCACGGGGTGGGCCGGTAAAAGCCAAAACTAAGCTCAGAATAACCAGTTTCGCCAAGAGAAAGTTCCGTCGCATGGTGAATCCTCCTTTTACAGAAAGTCGCTCCCTTTTGCCACTGTGGTGGCGGCAAGTCAATGAACTGCTGCTAATCTGTAGCTAAAACCTAGCTAAAGGGCTAACCCCTTGAAAATTCAAGACGCTCGCGTGGAGGGATCGTGCAGACTCTGGCTTAATTCTGGCAGCCGTGCTAGACTATTTTCAAACCCAGTACCCCAATGAAAGATTCGACCCGATCTGGAACCGTCCTTCGTTTCGCGTCTTTTGAAGTCCACCGGCGTGCCGGCGAGCTGTGCAAGCAGGGCCGGAAGATCAAGCTCCAGGAAAAACCGTTTCAAGTTCTCTGCGCGCTGTTAGAGCATCCAGGCGAAGTCGTCACGCGGGAAGAGTTGCGGGAAAAGCTCTGGCCCGCCGCCACGTTTGTCGCCTTCGATGATAACCTCAACACAGCTGTCAACAAACTGCGGGACGTTTTGGGTGATTCCGCCGAGCATCCCCGCTATGTCGAAACCATCCCCCGGCGCGGCTACCGCTTCATCGCGCCGGTCGAAAATGTGGGTGCTCCGTCCCCACCTGTAACCCGCATCCACGTCCTCTGGATGGCTGCGTCCGCCTTGGTGGCGCTGCTGGCAGTGTTGATTGGGTTGAACGTCGCTGGCTTGCGGGAGCGGCTGCTGGGCGGTGTTGCGCCGGGGCAGATTACCTCTATTGTGGTGCTGCCGCTCGATAACATGATGGGCGACACGGAACAGGACTACTTCGTGGAGGGCATGCACGAAGCGCTTATTACCGACCTCTCCAAGATCGGCGCTTTGAAAGTCATCTCCCGCACCTCGGCCATGCGATACAAGGACACCGGCAAGCCGCTGCCGCAGATTGCGCGCGAGCTGGGCGTGGATGCCGTGCTGGAGGGGTCGGTGTTGCGGGCCGG
Source organism: Candidatus Acidiferrales bacterium (assembly GCA_965247455.1). Lineage (GTDB taxonomy): Bacteria > Acidobacteriota > Terriglobia > Acidiferrales > 2-02-FULL-67-57 > JACZYA01. The sequence goes on along the minus strand of CBDFHE010000017.1, from coordinate 630,700 downwards.
GAACCAAGTGCGAATCACGGTGCAGTTGATCGAGGCAGCCACTGAGCGGTATCTGTGGGCCGAGAGTTACGAGCGTGACCTCACAGACATCCTGACCTTGCAGAGCGAGGTTGCCCGGGCCATCGCACGCGAAATCCAAATCGCAGTGACTCCGGAGGAAGCGGCTCGTCTGGCTAGTGTTCGAGAGGTCAATCCCGAAGCCCACCGGCTCTATCTCTTGGGGCAGTTCCACCTTAACACGTGGGAACCAGCGGAAATAAACAAAGCCATCCGGTATTTCCAACAAGCTATCGCGCTCGACCCACTGTACTCGCAACCCCATTCGGGTCTAGCCACATGTTATGGGGCTACTGCCTTTTACGGCTACATGCCCCCCCAGCAGGCCTATGAAAAAGTAAAAGCCATGACGGCGCGAGCGTTGGAACTCGATAGCAACCTGGCCGATGCCCACAGAAGCTACGCAGCTAACTCTTTCTATTTCGACTGGCATTGGGAGAAAGCCGAGGAAGAATTCCAACGGGCAATAGAACTTAATCCGAATTATTCTTCGGCACATCAGTTTTACGCTTGGTTCCTGGCGGCCATGGGCCGCACGGAGGAAGCTCACACTACTATAAGACGTGCACTCGAACTCGACCCCCTTGCGCTCACAGCGTACCTGACTGCATCGGACGTGTTCTACTTATCACGCCAATACGACCAGGCAATTACTCAGCTGCAAGAGCTCCTCGATCTAAGCCCCAACGCACCTTTGGCACTTTCCCGGCTCGGTTGGAGTTATGTACAGAAAGGCATGTTCAAGGAAGCGATTGGCGAAATGGAACAAGCGGTGACCCTTTCCCCTGACAACACGGAAATTCTCGGGATGCTGGGACACGCCTATGCAGCGGCCGGACAAACCGCAGAGGCGCGGAAGGTTCTCGATGACTTACACGGCTTAGCCAAGAAAAGGTATGTCCTACCGTACGGCTTTGCGCTCATCCACACCGGCTTGGGAGAAAATGAGAAAGCGTTAGAGTGGCTGGAAAGGGCCTACCAGGACCGCGATGGATGGATGCCGTTTCTGCAAGTGGAGCCCCGGCTCGACCCCTTGCGCTCCGACCCGCGCTTCCAGGACCTGCTGCGCCGCATGAACTTCCCTGAAGAATAGTTGATTGGTTGATCGGTTGATGGGTTGGTCCGTCAGATGGAAGTGTCGCTGCCTGGCTTGGCGGTGCCGAGGTAGCGGAGGATGAGGACGGTAATGTCGTCGCCCTGGAGGGCGCCGCGGGTGAAGTCGGCCACCGCCGCCAGGATGGCGGCCTGGAGCTTTTCAACCGAAGCGCCAGCGTTGCGCGCCACCACCTCCTGCAAGCGCAGGCTGCCAAACTCTTCTTCCTGTGCATTCATCGCTTCAGTGATTCCATCGGTAAAGAGCACCAGCGTGTCGCCGGGCTGGAGCGCATAAGAAGCGGTTTTGAACTCCGCCTCCGGAAGCAAACCAACCGGGAGAGTCCCCTCCGTAAACGGAGCCTCCACTTGGCCGGCGCGCACCAGCAGCGGGGAGTGGTGCCCGGCGTTGATGTACTCCATCCGCCCGCCGCCCTCGAGGATGCCGAAGAAAAGCGTGGCGTAGTCCTGCGCCTTGGAGTGGGCGTAGAGGTAGCGGTTGACGTGGGCGAACACGCCGGCGGGCTCCTGCCCCAGAGTCAGGGCGGAAAGGCTGCCTTGCAGCATGGCGGTCTCCAACGCCGCCCCCAGTCCTTTGCCGCTGACGTCGGCGATCACAAAGCCGGTGCGATCGGCGCCAATCTCCATCAGGTCGAAGTAGTCGCCGCCGACTTCAAAACAGGTCCGGTTGATGCCGGTGACCTGGCAGAAGCGAGACTCCTGGAAGCTCTTGGGCAGCAGCGCCTGTTGGATTTCGCGCGCGATGCCCAACTCCCGCTCCAGCCGCTGCCGCTCCTGCTCTTTCTGCACCAGCCGGGCGTTGTCGAGCACACTGGCAGCTTCCTGGGCCAGCGCGTCCAGTATCTGCCGCTCCAGCCGCGAGAAGGCAGCGGGCCGGCGGCTGTCGAGGTAGAGCACGCCCAGCAACTCGCCGGGCGTAACCCCAGAGGTCGCATCGCCGGCGCGTGCTTGCGCCCGCGCATGCAGCGGCATGGCCACCACGGAGCGAAGCTGCTGCGCCACTACGCTGCGCGCATCGCGCAGCACGGTGTCGGCGCGAGCGATGTCTTCTTCCACCACGCTGCGCCGCTGCTGGCGCGCCTGCGCCAGAGCGGTCTGGCTGGGAGCCATGCTGCCCACCGGCAAACTCTTGCCGCCCTGCTGCCGGGCCAGCAGCGGGCGCAGGTCCGCTTCCGGCGTGGCTTCCAGCAGCACGGCGCGCTCGGCGTTGATAATGGTGATGGCGCGGTCCACCATCGCACCCAGCACCTGCTCCAGGGGAAGGTGCGATTGCAAGAGCGCGGTGGCTTCCAGCAGCAAGCTTAACTGGCGCAGGTCGCGCGAGCCGCCTTCTTCCATGGTCGCCGCCTTGCCCAGGCGGGTGAGGAGTTGCGGCAGCGATTCCCGCGACGGGCCGGCCCGGAAAGTGAGCCGCACCGCATCAAGCTGGCCGAAGGTGATAACGTCGGCGTCGCGCAGGGGGCGGACGTCGATCTTTTCCCCGTTGACGAAGACGCCTTGCCGCTGCCCGCGGTCTTCCAGGCGGAAAACGCCGTCCACATAGATCAATTGAGCGCAGCGGCGGGAAATGCTCCGGTCGGCCAGTTGCAGGTGGTTGCCGGCCTCAGCGCCGCGCCCGATCAGGAACGGCGATTGGGTGGCACGCTGCACGCGGCGCGTGCTTTCGGCTTCGACAACTTCCAGCGCCGCCTCGGGAATGGGCTGTCCGTCCACCATGGTTGCATGCCAGCACGGTAAAGCGGCCCAAATCTTACCACGCCGCGCACCGCCCCTACTTCTTTTCGATAGTGTCCTAATTTCACACCGAGCCCCCAGGCCCCTTCAGGGAGAACCTTCAGGGTGAACCCTGCCTGGGGGAAGCAAAAGCCCTGCGGCGGGGGCCGCAGGGCTCGGTGTGAATTGGGGCCAAGTTCGGAATCACTCAAATTAGGACACTACCTCTCTTTCTGCTTCCTTCCCCTCATTGCGTCGGTTGCGTTAGAATGCCTCACCGATGAAGCAGCAAACGGTTGCCATCTACCCGGGCTCGTTTGACCCAGTCACCAACGGGCACCTGGACCTGATCGAGCGCGCCAGCAAGCTCTTCGAGCGCTTGGTGGTCGCCATTCTTCTCAATCCCGAAAAGGATGGCCCTTTCCTCCCGGTCCCCGAGCGAGTCGAGATGCTCAAGGAAGTGGTCGGCCACCTCCCCAACGTCGAGGTGGACACTTTCAAGGGCCTGCTGGTGGACTACGCCCGGCGCAAAGACGCTCGGGTGATCGTGCGCGGCATCCGCGCCGTCAGCGACTACGAGTACGAGCTCCAAATGGCGTTGATGAACCGCCAACTGGCGCCCGACCTCGAAACCGTCTTCATGCTTCCCGCCCAGGCTTACAGCTACCTCAGCTCGCGCCTGGTGCGGGAAGTCGCCAGCTTGGGCGGCTCCATCAAAGAGCTAGTGCCGCCGATGGTGGAGGCGCGCATCCGCGCCAAAGTCGGCTCCTAAAAAAGCACCCGAAAGACACCATGCCAGACCAGGATTTGCCCGCAGCGCTGCCGGAAATCCGTCGAACCACAGAGTCAGCGCAAATTCGCCGCGTCGTGAAGCTGCTTGAAAAGGGTGTGGTTCGCCTCGACCAAGAGATCCGCGTCCGCGACACTCAAATCGGCACAGACGCCAACGGCCCTTACTGGGTCTTGGGGCTACTAGAGATTTACCGCGGTCGTATGCAGTTCCTTCACGGGAGCGAGCGAATCAAACCGCCGGCCCGGTTCTTCGGACTGTTTGTCCCTCCCTTCGCCCTGATCCAGGTAAAGCTGGTCCGATCGCACTCCTACTCGATGGCACTGTCGTCTCGCCGCAAGCTTCCCTTCGCGATTCCCCACCAGCCTGTCGTCTTCAAACCCTGCTCCCGGCAGTGTCCAGAGTCGCTGGACCAGGTGGCCCACTTGCTTCAGCAAAGCACCAACTTTGTGACTATCAGCCGTGCCCAGAATCCCTCACCCTTGGCGGAGAAAATCAAGTCCGTGTACTCGTCCACATGATTAGTGACACTTTCCGGAAAGAGAGGTCGTTCCGACATCCTAGCAACCCTTGCAAGAGAGGGAGGTGGGGCGGGTACTGCTAGCAGAAAGCCAGACCGGCAGTGAGGCGAGAAGCAAGAGCCCTCCGGCTGAGGAAAGAGACTCATTTCAGCAAGGCCCCGGGTTGCGCCCCGGGCCCTCTTGAGTGTCACGGATCATTCTGAACGAGTACAATTCCTTTCCTTCTTCTACGTCCTATGCTAGCCTGAGCCCTCCCGATGGCTGATTCTGTGTCCACAAGCGTCAAACTGGCGGAGCGCGTCGAGCGCATCGGCGTCTCCGCCACCTTTGTCGTCGTGCAGGAAGCCACCCGCCTGCGCGCCCAGGGCGTTGATCTGGTGGACTTCGGCCCCGGCGAGCCCGACTTCCCCACCCCCGACCACATCAAGCAGGCCGCCGTCCGGGCGCTGGAAGAAAACTTCACCAAGTACACGCCCGCCGCCGGCACCGCCGAGCTCCGCCAAGCGGCGTGCGACTGGCACGCGCGCGAGTTCGGCAGCCACTACCAGCCGGGCGAGTGCATCATCACTGTGGGCGGCAAGCACGGGCTCTTCTGCGTGCTCAGTTCGCTGGTCGAGCGCGGCCAGCCCGTCCTGATCCCCGCGCCTTACTGGGTCACCTTCCCGGAAATCGTCCGCTACCTCGGCGGTCGCCCCGTCTTCGTCCCCACCGACGAGGCCAGCGGCTTCCGCCTGACCGCCGCCGAGCTGGAACGCGCCTGGGTCGAGGGCACGCGGGTGGTGATCGTCAACTCGCCCGCCAACCCTTCCGGCGCGGTCGCCAGCGCCGAAGAGTTCGAGCGCATCCTCGACCTGTGCCGGCGGCGCGAAGCGCTGTTGCTCTCCGACGAGTGCTACTCGCATTTCGTCTATGACGGCGCGCCCTTTTCCATCGCTTCCCTGCCCGAAGCCAAGTCCGGCGTCATCATCTGCGGGTCGCTCTCGAAAACTTTTGCCATGACCGGCTGGCGCGTGGGCTACACCCTGGCGCCGGAACCAGTCGTCAAAGCCATGACCCGCCTGCAAAGCCACTCGACTTCCAATCCCACCTCTATCGCCCAGAAGGCTGCGGTCGCGGCCCTACGCGGGCCGATGGATACCGTGAAGGAAATGCTGGCGGAGTACACCCGCCGGCGTGACAGCGTCATCGCCGGGCTCAACAACATTCCCCACCTGCGCTGCGCCGAGCCGCAGGGCGCGTTCTACGCCTACCCCAATGTGAGCGAGTGGATGGAGCGGAAAAGCGTCGCCAGCACCATTGAGCTGGCCCAGCGGCTGCTCACCGAAGCGCGCGTGGCCGTCGTCCCCGGCCAGGCTTTCGGCACCGCCCATCACTTCCGTCTCTCCTACGCCACCTCGATGGAGCGCATCGAGGAAGGCCTCCGCCGTCTGCACGCCTTCTTCTCCGCCTGACCGGCACGCTTTCGGCCAGACGATTCTTTCTCCTGTTGTCCCTGCGTCCTCTGCTTGTCCTGAGCCTGCCTGCCTCAAGCAGGCAGGGCGAAGGGCGCCTCTGCGGTTCGTTCCCACAATTTCTGTGTGCATCCTGTGTGCATCTGTGGTTTCATGGGCGGTTCTATGCCGCTACCTGCCTATGCCATAATTATTGCTGGGGGCTACGGCACCCGCTTCTGGCCCTTAAGCCGCCAAGCCCGGCCCAAGCAGTTCCTGCCACTCACCGGCAAAGACTCGCTCTTGCAGCAGACCTACCGGCGCCTCACGCGCCTCTTTCCTCGCGGGCACATCTACGTGGTCGGCAACGCTGACCATCGCGCTCTGCTCCGCCGCCAACTGCCGCGCGTGCCGGCGGCGCAGCTCCTGCTGGAACCCCTCGGACGCAACACCGCCGCCGCCATCGCGCTGGCCGCCGAGCACATCCGCGCTGCGCTTCCCGCCCGGCAAACCGACGCTGTGCTGGCCGTCTTCCCCGCCGACCACACCATCGGGCAAGAAGCCCGCTTCCGGCGCATCGTGCGCGCGGCGCTGGCCGCCGCCACGGCGGAAGACGCCATGGTGGTCCTCGGCATTCCGCCCACGCACCCCGAGACCGGCTACGGCTACATCGAGCGCGGACGGCGAACCAACCGCATCGGGGGGCAGCTCGTCTTCGCCGTCCGCCGCTTTACCGAAAAGCCCAACGCGCGCACCGCCGCCCGCTACCTTCGCACCCGGCGCTACTTCTGGAATGCCGGCATGTTCTTCTGGCGGCTCTCCACCTTGGACAACCTGCTCCACCGCCATCTCCCCCGCACCCGCGCCGCACTGCACACACTCTCTCCCCGCATCGGGCGCCGCGACTATGCCGCCCGCTTGCGGCGGCTCTATCCCCGCCTGGAAAACATCTCAGTAGATTTCGCATTGGCTGAACCCGCGGCCGCCGGCGGGCGCGCGCGTGTTCTCCCCGCCGACATCGACTGGAGCGACCTAGGCTCCTGGTCGGCCATCTACGATTGGGCGCTGCAGGCCGGGCGCGTCGCTCGTGCAGGGAAGAATCTTTTCCCCCGCGCCCACTTCGTACTCGACTCCGGCGGCAACCTGGTCGAAGCCGAGGGCAAGTTCGTGGCCGCCATCGGCGTGGACAACTTGGTCGTGGTCGATACCCCGGACGCCCTGCTCCTCTGCCGGCGCGACCGTGCGCAGGACGTAGGCAAAGTCGTACAATACCTGCGGAAGCAAAAGCGCCACCCGCTGCTATGAAGAAAACCCGGCGAGCCAACCGCAAGCCCAAACGTAAGGCCGGCGTCAAACCGAAGAAGTCGGCGACCCGCGCCCAGCCGCGCCCTGCCATCTCTTTCGGCACCGACGGCTGGCGCGGCATCCTGGCGCGCGACTTCACCATCGAGAACGCCACCCTGGTCGCGCGCGCCATCGCCCGCTACCTGGTAGAGTTTGAGGACATTCGCCGCGGCGTCTTCGTGGCCTACGACACCCGCTTCGCCGCCGGCCGCTTCGCCCGCCACGTCAGCGAAGTACTGACCTCGGTTGGACTCGACGTCCGCTTGGCCGCCGCCCCCACGCCCACCCCGGCGCTCTCTTTCGCCGTGCGTTCAAACGGCGCTGCCGCCGGCGTCATGCTGACTGCCAGCCACAATCCTCCGCCCTGGCTGGGCATCAAGCTCAAAGCCGCCTTCGGCGGCTCGGCCTCGCCACGCGCCGTCCAGCAAGTGGAGCGCTTCCTCGCCGCTCCCAACCGCCTGCCTCGCGTGCAGCCCGACCCGCGCCGCATCGAAGTGGTTGACCTCAAGCCCGCCTACCTCGCGCGCCTGAGCAAACTGGTGGACCTCGACCGCATTGCCGCCGCCCGCCTCAACGGCGCGCCGCTCCGCTTTGCCATTGACCCCATGCACGGCGCCGGCGCCGGCTACCTGCGCGAAATCTTTTCGGACCACAGCATCGATGCGGTGGAAGTTCGCGGCACCCGCGACCCGCTCTTCGGCGGCACCCAACCCGAGCCGCTGGACGCCAACCTGAACCCACTGCGCGAAGCCGTCCGCGCGCACGATTGCGTGGCCGGATTCGCCACCGACGGCGATGCCGACCGCCTGGCCGCCATGGACGCCGACGGAAACTTCGTTGACCCGCACAGAATCTTCGCGCTGCTCTTCCGCCACCTGGTCGAGCGGCGCGGCCTCACCGGCGGCGTGGCCCGGACGTTCGCCGTCAGCAAAATGATCGACCGCATGGCCGAGCGCTACGCCCTGCCGCTGCACGAAACCCCCATCGGCTTCAAGCACATCGCCGACCTCATGCTCGAACACGACCTGCTGCTGGGCGGGGAGGAAAGCGGCGGCATCGGCATTCGCACCCACCTGCCCGAGCGCGACGGCATCTTCAACTCGCTGTTGCTGGCGGAAATCATCGCCACCGAAAGCAAGCCGCTGGCTGAGTGCGTCGCCGACTTACAAAAGGAGTTCGGCCCGCTGCACTACCGCCGCGTTGATCTCCACCTCGACCCGCAGCAGAAGCAGCGCGCGCTGGCCCACTTTGCCAACAACGGCCCGCGCCGCATCGGCGACCGGACGGTGGTGGGCGAAGAAAACTTGGACGGCAACAAGTTTTACCTGCTCAACGCCGGCTGGGTGCTGGTGCGCGCCTCCGGCACCGAGCCGGTGGTGCGCATCTACGCTGAGGCCCCGACGCCCGAGCTGGCCGAGCAGGTGGTGGCGACCGTGGCCGACATCGTCCGCTCCGTTTAGCGCGAGCGCGTCCGGCTTTGCGCCGGTGCCTTCATACACATGGCAACACACACGACGCAAACCGAAGCGCTCCTGGAGGAAGCCCGCGTTCGGCGCTACCACCGCCGCAAACGCATCGCTTCCCTGCTGGATTTCTTTCTCGGCATCGGCGTGCTGGTGGCGCTGCTCTTCACCGGCGCCAGCCACGCCCTGCGCGACTGGACGCTCGGCCTCGCCCCCAATCCGGTGGGGGCGCTGGCCCTCTACCTGTTGGCGCTCACAACCATTGCGCAGGCGCTCAGCTTTCCCCTCGACCTCTACAAGGGGCATTCGCTCGAACATCGCTTCGGGCTTTCCCGCCAAACATTCTTCAGTTGGCTCAAGGACTGGTTCAAAGCCCTCGGCCTCAGTTTCGCGCTCGGACTGGCCGGGGCGGAGCTCATCTACTTTGCCCTGCGCCGCTACCCCGAAAACTGGTGGCTGATGTGCGCCGCTGCTTTTGTGGCGTTCTTTATTCTGCTGACCAAGCTTGCGCCGGTGCTGCTCTTCCCACTCTTCTTCAAGTTCGAGCCGTTGGCCGATGAAGAACTGCGGCGGCGCCTGCTGCGGCTCTCTGAGCGCGTGGGCACGCGCGTGCGCGGTGTGTGGCTGTGGAAGCTGAGCGAGAAATCCCGCAAAGCCAACGCCGCCCTGGCAGGCTGGGGCTCGACCCGGCGCATCATCCTGGCCGACACGCTGCTGGAAAAACACTCGCCCGAAGAGATCGAAACCATCCTGGCGCACGAGCTTGCCCACCACGTCCACAATGACATTTGGAAAGGCATCGCCCTGCAAACTGCGCTCACCTTCGCCGGGTTTTACCTTGTCCACCGGGCGCTGGCGGCCTGGACTGCGCCGCTCGGTTTCCGCGGCCCCGCTGACTTCGCCAACCTGCCCTTACTGCTGCTCATTTCCTCGGGTGCTTCGCTGCTGGTGCTGCCCTGGTCCAACGCCTTCTCCCGTTGGCGCGAGCGCCGCGCCGACGCCTTCGCGCTGCGCACCACCGGCAACCGCAGCGCTTTCATCGGCGCAATGGAAAAACTCGCCGCGCAGAACCTGGCCCAGCGCCGGCCGCACCCCTGGATCGAGTTCATCTTCCACTCCCACCCTTCGGTGGAAAAACGCATCGCCTTCGCCAGGTCGTGGCAGGCCTGAAAACGTGGTAGCGACTCCGCCGCAAGCAAAGGCGAGCCGCTGGCCATGGTCAGCCACATCCAGGAAGAAAACTGAAAACAGAAATTAGAAAACGGCTCAGGGTAGGTAGAAGCGACCCGCAGGGGCCTCCGCCTCTCCCCCGCTTCGCAGACAGGAATGTCTGCGCCACCTAACCCAGTAGGGCAGACATTCTTGTCTGCCGCAGTTTCCTGGGGTGGACATTCTGGTCCGCCTAAGAACAGACAGGAATGTCTGCGCCACCCAACCCAGTAGGGCAGACATTCTTGTCTGCCGCAGTTTCCTGGGGTGGACATTCTGGTCCGACTAAGAACAGACAGGAATGTCTGCTCTACCCTAAAGATAAGAGACGGGGCCCCACGAGCGGAAGCCTGCCTTCGGCCGGCAGGGCACGCAGGTCTGTGGGCTGAACGAAGCCGCAGGGGACTTCTTCCAGCAACCAGAGTTACGATACCGAAAGAGGAAAACTACGGAGAGGACGGCGTTTGAGATTCGAGGGTTTTGCGGACGGCGTCGAGGACGCCGTTGATGAACTCGACCGAGTCGGCGGAGGAAAACCGGCGCGCAATCTCCAGCGCTTCGTCAATCACCACCGCGCGGGGCGTTTCGGGATGGGCCTGAAGCTCGTGCGCCGCCAGCCGCAGGAGGGCGCGATCGACGGCGGCCATGCGCTCCAGCTTCCAGTGCTCGGAATGGCACTCGATCAGGGTATCGATCTCTTCCAGCCGGGCCACGGTGCCGTGGAAGAGTTGTTGCGCGAATTCTCTGGTTGCGGCGTCGGCCTTCTTGCCGCGCCAGAAGCCGGGCAGCAGCGCGGCCGGGTCGCCGCGCTCGCCTTCCCACTGGTAGAGCAGTTGCAGGGCACACTCGCGGGCTTTGCGCCGCGTGCTCATCGGCGTTTCTTCTTGGGGCTTCCGCTGACCTTCTGGAGCAGGGTGGCCATTTCCACCGCGCTCAAGGCGGCGTCGGCGCCTTTGTTGCCGCTCTTAGCGCCGGCGCGGTCGATGGCTTGCTCGAGCGTGTCGGTGGTCAACACGCCGAAGGCGATGGGCACGCCGGTCTCGACCGCAGCCAGTTGGATGCCGCGCGTGACCTCGGCGCTGATGTAGTCGAAGTGCTGGGTCTGGCCGCGGATGATGCAACCCAGGCAAACCAGCGCGTGGTAGCGGCCGGTTTCCGCCAAACGCTTGGCCGCCACCGGAATCTCGAACGAGCCCGGCACGCGCACCACCTCGACTTGCTTGTCGCCGGCGCCGGCGCGTGCCAGCGCGTCGAGCGCGCCGTTCAACAGCCGCTCGGTGATGAAGCTGTTGAACCGGCTGACCACAATTGCCAGCCGCAGCCCTTTCGCGTTTAAGTTTCCCTTTTTCTCTGCTGCCAAACCCAACTCCTTGTCCCAGCGGCAGGGGCTCGTCCTGAAGGCTTCTGCCCGAAGGCTCGCCCTGAAGGGCCGCTGGGCTGGACAATCAGATTCTGCCTCCACGGTCCCTCTCTGTCCAACCCGGTGGCCCCCGCCACCAGGTTCCCAGCATTTTCACCGCAGAGACGCAGAGGACGCCGAGACGTCGCTAGCGGCCGACGAACTGGGCCGGGCGCTTTTCCAGAAACGCCTTGGTGCCTTCCTTCATATCCTCGGTGGTGCAACACAAGCTGAAGAGCGTGGCTTCCAGGTAGAGCCCTTCAGGCAGGGGCATGTCCAGCCCGTGGTTCACCGCCTCCAGGCAGAAGCGCACCGCCAGCGGCGCGTTGGCGGCGATCTTTTTGGCCAAGCTCTCGGCTTCGGCCAGCAGGTCGCCGGGCGGCACCACTTCGTTCACCAACCCGATGCGCAACGCCTCCTCGGCGATGATGGGCTCGCCGCTCAGCACCAGTTGCAACGCGCGGCCCTTGCCCACCAGGCGCGCCAACCGCTGCGTGCCGCCGTAGCCGGGAATCAGGCCGAGCTTCACTTCCGGCTGGCCCAGGCGGGCCTTCTCCGACGCAATCCGGATGGCGCAGGCCAGTGCCAGCTCACAACCACCGCCGAGCGCGAAGCCGTTGACGGCGGCGATGAAGGGCTTGGGCGAGTTCTCAATCCGGTTGAGCACTGACTGGCCGAACAGACCGTAGTCGCGCCCGTCCACCGGCGAGAGCTTGGCCAGCTCGTTGATGTCGGCGCCGGCGACAAAAGCTTTCTCTCCCGCGCCGGTGAGGATGGCGACGCGGACGGCGTCGTCCGCCGCCACGTCGCGCACGCACTCGTCCAACTCCTCCATGGTCTTGCGGTTGAGCGCGTTGAGCAGCTTGGGCCGGTTGATGGTGATGAACGCAATCGCGTCGCGCTTCTCGTAGAGCAGATTCTCGTATGCCATGGTTTGCCTCAGCTCAGTTGGAGTTGCATCGGCTTGGGGTTCTTGGGGTCGGAGTAGTCGTAGAAGCCCCGGCCGGTCTTGCGCCCGTACCAGCCCGCGGTCACCAACCGCCGCAGCAGCGGCGGCGGGGCAAAGCGCTGCTCGCGGTACTCGTCGAACATAATCTCGGCGATGTAAAGCGTCGTATCGAGCCCGACGAAATCAAGCAGGACGAACGGCCCCATGGGATGGTTGAGGGCAAGGCGAATGGATTTATCAATGTCAGGAATGCTGCCGAAGCCCGCCTCCAAGGCGCGGATGCAATCGAGCAGGTAGGGAATCAACAGCCGGTTGACGATGAATCCAACCCGATCCGAAGTGCGCACCGGCACCTTCCCGACCTTCTCGACGAACTGCACGCCGGCCTCAAACACCTGGCCGTCGGTTTGGATGGTGCGGATGACCTCCACCAGCTTCATCAGCGGCACCGGGTTCATGAAGTGCAGCCCCAGGAAGCGTTCCGGGCGCTGGGTGGCGGCGGCCATCTCGGTGATGGAAATCGAAGAGGTATTGCTGGCCAGGATGGTGTGCTTGGGGCAAAGCTTGTCCAGCTCTGCGAAGAGTTCTTTTTTTATTTTGGGGTTTTCAGTGATGGCTTCGATCACCAGGTCGCAGTCCTTCAGATCGCTGACGGCGGTGGTGCGCTGGATGCGCCCCAGGACGGCCTTCTTGTCGTCAGCGCTGAGCTTGCCTTTTTCAACGAACTTGCTCAGGCTCTTTTCGATGATGCCCAGGCCCTTGTCGAGCAGTTGGTCATTGACCTCGCGCACCACCACCGGCAAGCCCACCTGCGCCACCACCTGCGTGATGCCCGAGCCCATCAACCCGCACCCCACCACTCCCACTTTCTGGATTTCCATTTACTCCCTCCTCAACCTAGTCCCAGAGCCTGCGCGAGCGGTTCACCACGAGCGGCTACAAACCCATTGACTCCACGATCACGGCGATGCCCTGCCCGCCGCCGATGCAGGCGGTGGCCAAGCCGGTGTGCGCGCCGCGCCGGCGCAGCTCGTAGAGCAACGTCAGCACCAGCCGCGTGCCGGTGGCGCCCAGCGGATGCCCGAGCGCAATCGCGCCGCCGTTGACGTTGGTCTTCTTTCGTTCGAGCCCGAGTTCTTTTTCCACCGCCAGGTACTGGGGCGCGAAGGCCTCGTTCACCTCGATCAAATCAATGTCCTTGAGTTCCAGTCCGGCTTTCGCCAGCGCCCTCCGGGTTGCGGGCACCGGGCCGATGCCCATGATGGTGGGCTCCACTCCCGCCACTGCCCACGACACCAGCCGGCCCAGCGGCCGCAGCTTTTTCTCCTGGGCATACTTCTCCGTGGTCACCACCACCGCAGCAGCGCCGTCCACGATGCCGCTGGCGTTGCCGGCGGTGACGATGCCGTCCTTGCGGAAAGCCGCCCGCAGTTTGGCCAAGCCTTCCAAAGTGGTTTCGGGCCGCCGGTGATCGTCTTGGGCGAACAGCGTGGTTCCCTTCCGGTTCTTGACCTCCACCGGCACGATCTCCTCTTTGAGATGGCAGGCCTTGTAGGCGGCGTCGGCGCGCTGCTGGCTGAGCAGCGCATACTGGTCGGCGCCCTCCCGCGTGATGCCGTATTTCTTTCCCAAGTTCTCGGCTGTGTCCGACATGGACAAGTTGCAGTAGGAATCCGTCAGTGCCACCATCAACGAGTCTTCCAATTGGCCTCGGCCCAAGGGGAGGCCCCAGCGCGCGCCGCGAATGACGTGCGGGGCCTGGCTCATGGACTCCATCCCGCCCGCCAACACCACTTTCGACTCGCCCAGCAGCAGCCGGTGGGCGGCCTGGATAATGGCCTCCATCCCGGAGCCGCACAGGCGGTTGACCGTCACCGCCGGCACCTCCTTCGGCAGCCCGGCTTTCAGGCCGACGTGCCGGGCGCCGTAGATGGCGTCGCCGCTGGTTTGTAAGGCGTTGCCGAAGATGATGTGGTCGAACTCCGCTGGCTCCAATCCGCTGCGTTCGATGGCCGCCCGGGCCGCCACCGCGCCCAGCTCCTGCGCGGAAAGCTCGCGCAGCGGCCCGCCATAGCGCGACATGGCCGTGCAGGCGCCAGCCACCAGGACAACTTCGCGTGGGTCCATGATCTCCTCCCCTCCTGGGGAGCTACCGCCTACCAGACGGCGACGGCGTTTCCTTTCTTGCGGGCTTCCTCCAGCGTGAACTCGGCGCGGTTGATGACGTCGGTGACGATGTCCGGTTCATCGTAGTCGGGCCGGATGGCGGCCTCGCTGATGGCCGCGCTGAAGCGGGGCGAATCCTTCACGCCGGGCAGCTTCACCTCCAGCAGCCCTTGGCGCAGCTTTTCCACCATGGGCTGGCATTGTTTTGCCGTGGTATCGCCGAGCACGAGCGCCAGCGCGGTGGCGGAGTACCAAAAGGCAAGATCGTTTTGCCGCGTCTGGCCGAGAATGATGGTGCTCACCTCGCGCATAAACTTTTCCATGGTCGCCTCGCCCACTCGATGCAACAGTGAGGCGCCCCTGTCCAATTCCAGCAAGACCACAACCAGCGATGTCCCTTGCGTCTTGTGGCGGCCCACTTCCGCCACCAACGTGTCCAGGTAACTGGAGCGCCGCAACAATCCGGTGCCATCGTCAGCCACCGTCATCGTCTTCATCAACGAGCGCAGCTTGGTGTGGCTGACGGCGGTTTCCACCTGATCTGCCACCGCCTTGAGCAGGTAAACTTCGTGGGGGTTCCACTGCCGGAGGGTGTCCGCCTGGGAGAGCACCAGCAACCCCACCGGCTGCTGCTTCTCTTTATCAGTCAGCGGCATGGCCAGCACCGACTTGGCGTTCACCTGCTTTAGTTCCGGGCTCAGTTGCACATCCAGCGTAGCGCCGCTTTCCGGATCCAAGTTGGCCTTGGCCAGCAGCGTCAACAGCCTCACCACGGCCGCCCGGGGCGACTGCGGCACGCCCGGAGCGCAGAACTCTACTGTGACGGAGGGAAGTTTGCCGGGCCGTCCCAGAACCCCCAAGCAGCGGCTGGCGCGGAGGTATTTTCCCAGTTCGGCCACCGCCGCTTGCAGGATCTCCTTGGGGCCGCGCTGGCGGAAGAGCGTATGCGTGATCTCGGAAATCTTGGCCAAGTGGCTGACCGCATCCGCCGACGGGGCGGGCGCCGCCGGAGCCGCCGGCGCGGGAGCGCCGCCACGGGGCGGCGATTCCGCAAAGCCAGGCGGGAAGAACTGGGCCTCTTCGTAGAGCTTGTAGAGGCGGGCATTGCGCACTTCCTCACCCGGGAACAACTCGTGTAACTTCCCCAATTTCTCGATGGCTTTGGTCTTGAGCGAATACTGGAGAAAAATCTCTACCTGGACGATCAAGTCTTCCAGCACGGCTTCTTTCTTCTGGGGATCGTCCGCCGCCTCAGCCATCTGCTCCTCGGTCTGGGAAAAGACGGTGGCCTGCCCGGTAACGGTGGCGGTGCTGGTGATGCGGCTGGCGACGGCGCGGAAGCGAGTATCATCCAGCTTCCCTTTGAGTTGCTCCAGGCGCTTCTGGTTTTCAAAGTCGTAGGGGTCAATATCACTCAACCGCTCCAGCACGGCGCCGGCCGAAGCTGCGTCGCCCGCGGCCAGATACACACCGAACAGCTTGCCCAGCACTTGGGCATAGCGGCTTTCTAGATTGGCCTCGTCGAACAGGCCGGCGATGAACTCGGCCAGCGGCACCACCGCCTCGTTTAGGTCGTAGAGGGTCTCGACGCGCTCCAGGAACTCCTTTTCGCGCTGGGCGCTACTGAAGTGCTTCCGCAGACGCTTCAGCACCCCGATGGACTTTTCGGGCTGGCCGGCCTTGCAGTAGAGGTCTGCCAATTCGAAGAGCTTTTCGTAGCTGTCCGGCTGGGCGCGGTAGTAAGCTTCCAGCACCTCCTCCGCCTCGGTCAAGCGCTGCGCGGCCAGCAAGGCCCCGGCCAACGTCTGCAACACCGCCGGGTCGGCTGTCTTCTCAGTGTAAAGGGGGAGAAGCAGCTCCACCGCGCGCTTATGATTGCCATCGCTGACCAGAGCTTGGCCCAAGAACAACGCGACCGTTCGGTCGGCCGGGCTCAACTGATAGGCGCGCTCCAGCAGTTCCAGGCCTTTGCGCAAATCCTCCGGCAGGCGCAACTGGCCCGCGCGCAAGAAGGCCTGGGCGGCCACCTCAGCGTGGCCCAGCCGGGTGGCCTGCTTTCCCAACTCCATCTGCACATCCGCATCATCGGGCTTCAGCGCCGCAATCCGCCCCAGGCAATCGAGTACCGCCTTGTTTTTCTTTTCCCGGGCAAACTGGTCGGTGGCGGTGCGGTAGACCTTGACGGCGTCGTCTTTCTTGTCGGCGCGCTCCAGCAGCCGGGCCAACTGGAACTGGCGGCCGGCCGGCTGGGGCGTGTCCTGGAGAGACCGGCGATAGATGGACACCGCTCGAGTGGCATCGCCCTTCTCCGCATACTTGTCGAACAATTTTCCGTAGTATTGCTGCGACTCTTCCTTCCGGTTGGCGCGCACTAATAGGTCGGCCAGTGTGCTCAGCAAGTCAAGGTCCTGCGGCTGGAGTTCGTGCGCCGCCTTGTACTCGTCGATCGCGGCCTCAATCTTGTTCCTGCTGAGGTACTTCTCCGCTTTTTGCAGGTGCTTTTCGATTCGTTCCATACGGCTTGCGTCCGAAAGATGCGCGCGCCAGACAGCACTTGCGCGCGCAAACTTTTAACTATATACCCACAACCGGCGCTGCGCCAACCGCCGCGGTGGAAATTCCCTGGCGGAACCTCCCCCGCGGGTCTTCCCCCGCTTCCCTGAACCGGGCAATGGGTCAATTTCACGCCGGCCTCTCGGTTCTGGCACTCTCTCTCCTCTCACGTCCAACCCGGTGGCCCCTGCCACCGGGAAGGAGCCCCTTTCCCAGCGGCCTGCCTGCGGTAGGCAGGCTGGGGCCGTTGGGCGGAAAAGCGGTACAACCGCCCCGTGGCAGGTGCCACGGGGCTCGGCGCGAGATTCTCATTTGCAAAATGACCTACCGTCCGGCGCTGCGGCCCTTCCGGGCCGCCGGTAGTTGTGGCACACTAGTTAGTTTGGCCCCACGCAGGCAAGATGACTGAGCTGCCCTACATCCGAAACTTCTGCATCATTGCCCACATTGACCACGGCAAGTCCACCCTGGCTGACCGCTTGCTGGAACGCACGGGCGCGCTGAGTGAACGGGAACGGATGGACCAGATTCTCGACACCATGGACCTGGAGCGCGAACGGGGCATCACCATCAAAGCCCACGCCGTCCGCCTGCTCCACAGCGCCCGCGACGGCCACACCTACCAGCTCAACCTGATTGACACCCCCGGCCACGTGGACTTTACCTACGAAGTCTCCCGCTCGCTGGCCGCCTGCGAGGGCGCCTTGCTGCTGGTGGACGCTTCGCAGGGGGTCGAAGCCCAGACCCTGGCCAACACCTACCTGGCCCTGCGCCACGACCTGGAAATCATTCCGGTGCTCAACAAGATTGACCTGCCTGCCGCCCGCGTAGAGGAAACCGCCGAGCAGCTTGAACACCTACTGGGCCTGCCCACCGCCAAAGACCTGGCGGTGAGCGCCAAACTGGGCACGGGTGTGGACGCCGTGCTCGACGCCCTGATCGCCCGCATCCCCCCGCCGCGCGGGAGCCGCGAGGCTCCTCTGCGCGCCCTGATCTTCGACTCCTGGTTCGACTCCTACCGCGGCGCCATCGTGCAGGTGCGGGTGGTGGACGGCGTGCTGCGCCCCAAGATGCGCATTCGCCTGCTGGGTACCGGCCAGGTGTACGAAGTCGAGCAACTCGGTGTCCTAACACCCAAGCCGGTGACGGTGGACCACCTGGCTGCGGGCGAGGTGGGCTTTGTCACCGCCAATATTCGGCGGGTGGCCGATACGCAGGTGGGCGACACCCTCACCGAAGACGCTCGGCCCGGGCCGATGCTGCCGGGCTTTACGCCCATCAAGCCGATGGTCTTCGCCGGGCTCTACCCCGCCAGCACGGAAAACTACCAGGGGCTGCGCGACGCGCTGGAGAAGCTGGCCCTGAACGACTCCGCCTTCCGCTACGAGCCGGAAAACTCGACCGCGCTCGGCTTTGGGTTCCGCTGCGGCTTCCTGGGCCTGCTGCACATGGAGATCGTCCAGGAGCGGCTGGAGCGGGAGTTCGGGCTGAACCTGGTTTCCACCGCCCCCAGCGTGCGCTACCGCATCCTGCACCGCAACGGCTCGGTGCTGGAGGTTGACAACCCCACCAAGTTTCCCCCGGCGGGGGAGATCGAGCTGATCGAAGAGCCGGTGCTTGACCTGACCATCATCACCCCCTCCGAGTACGTGGGCGGAATCCTGAAGCTGTGCGAAGAGCGCCGGGGCACGCAAAAGAAATTCGAGTACATCAGCGGCGCGCGGGAGGCGGGCGGGCGCGTGCTGCTGGTCTATGAGCTTCCGCTGGCGGAAATGGTGCTGGACTTCTACGACCGGCTGAAGGCCCTCTCGCGCGGCTACGCCTCGGTGGACTACGAGCTGGCCGGCGAGCGCGTAGCCGACCTGGTCAAGCTGGACATCCTGGTGGCGGGGGAGCCGGTGGACGCCTTTGCGGTGGTCTGCCACCGGGAGGACGCCTACCAGCGCGGCCGCGCGCTGGCGAAGGAGCTGCGCAAGTTGATTCCCCGGCAGCAGTTCGAGGTGCCGATCCAGGCCGCCATCGGCAGCCGGGTGATCGCGCGCGAAAGCGTCAAGGCCGTGCGCAAAGACGTGACCGCCAAACTCTACGGCGGCGACGTGACCCGCAAGCGCAAGGTGCTGGAAAAACAGAAGGCCGGCAAGAGGCGCATGAAGCGAGTGGGCAAAGTTGATATTCCGCAGGAGGCCTTCCTAGCCGTCCTCAAGATCTCCAGCCGGGACTAGTGCTCCTGCGAGCCTTGAGCGAAGTCGAAGGGCTGGCCGTGCTGAAGATTTGGCCCCCGAAAGCATGATAGGGGGCTAAGAGCGTGTAGTTTCGCTGCTGACGAAATGCGGAGTCTCTCCCCAGCGGCCTGCCTGCGGTAGGCAGGCTGGGGCTCGTCCTGAAGACTTCAGCCCGAGGCTTCTGCCCGAGGGCTCGCCCTGAAGGGCCGCTGGGCTGGACATGATTTAAGAAGAGCGACCATTAGCCCGTTTCGGTATTTCGTCTCCGGCAAGCTCTCCAGCGTCCAACCCGGTGGCCCCCGCCACCGGGACTCAGAGACAAACCGACGAAGAAGCCTGCGGCTTCTTCGCCGCTACCCCTTTCGATCCGACTGGGTGAGAGATTCTTTCTCTTCGACCTGTCCCGAAACTGGCCTAAAGGCCAGTAGACCCCAGTGCCGATAGGTAGCAAGATGGGTTTGGGTTAGGGGACGACGATGCTGCAAGAAATCTTTGCTTTTGTCTTTTCGGTGGCGGCCCTGGCTGGAGTGCTGTGCTGCTTTCCGGGGATGCGGGATACCAAGGCCTCCGGGCGCCGCCCGCACGTGCGCCAGTAGTCCAACTCGGGAGGGTCGCCGCCATGCTGCTCCGCTTGTGAGCCACCGCCGCAGCCAGCGCGCTTTGCTGCGCATTCCCATCAGCGTAAGCTGGAAGCCGCCGGTGGGCCCGGCCAACCTGAAGGTAGCGGCTGAAACCGAAGTGGTGGGCGCCCACGGCGCCCTGATCCGGCTGCAACAGGCCCCGGAGCGAAACGCCCGGGTGGAAATCACTCACGGACACACCCGCCAAACCGCCCCCGGGCGCGTGATCGCAGTCGAACCACCCGGAAAAGAAAACGAGCCCTACCGAGTGACGGTGGAACTCTCGGTGCCGAGCGAGAACTTTTGGGGACTCTCCCTGCCACCCCTGCACCCGGCCTGATGCTGACCACCCGAAGCGCCTCGACCGCATCCAAGAAAAAAATGGTAATGTCCGAGTTGAGCTGTGCAGACAGTATCCCCCAGGCAGGGGCCTGGGGGCTCGGTGTGAAAGTAGGACACTACCGAAGGAACAGGTCGGTTGCATTCTGAATCTATTCAGGGAGTCACCAAGATGCGTAAGCACATTCCTCTTTTCTTTCTGTTTTGCTTTCTCAGTGTCGCACCGGCGGCCGCTCAAACGGTGTTGTTCGACGGGCTGGTGCTCGATGACCGGCAGGCCGCCGCGCTGCTGATTCCGGCGGTGGTCACCAGCGACGACTACTCCCTTCTGGGCCGGCTGGAGTACGGCATCGCCGACCGCGCCAACTTCTTCGCTCTGGTGGGCGGACGCTTCAACGGCGGCGGCACCGGGCTGGCCGGGGCCGGCTGGGCGGCCACTCTCTACCGGCAGACGGATGCCCTTCCGCTGAACTTCGGGTTCTTCAACTCCTACGTCTTTCCGCTCGAAAGCGGTGGGCCGGACGCCTTCATCACCGTCGCCCCGGTCTTCAGCCACTCCTGGGAACGCGACGGCGGCGGGCGCATCACTCCCTACGCCGGCGCCAGTGTCACCTTCCTGGTCAACAAACCCGGGCGCGGAGACAGCAACAACGTCAACGGGCTGCTGGGCGTAAAAGTGACGGAGATCGCTGAGCGCTGGGACTTCATCGCGGAAATTCAACCGGGTGAGGAAACCTCGTTTGCCTTCGGGTTCTCCTTCCGTTTCTAGCCGGGGGAAGCAACGGCGGGCGTGCCACCGACGAACGTGGAGCAAAGCGCCGAACTTTTTCGATGAGTTGGAAGGGCGAGCAGCCTATAATCGCCGTGTTTGAGAAGGACTACTACTCCTGAGCTGAGGTGACTTATGTTGGGTGAATTGCGATTCCGAACTCTCCTGGCCCTGCTGCTGGGGCTGCTTCTGCTGTCGGCTGCGCCGGTGCGAGCGCAAAGCCGGGACGAGCGCGCCGTCCGCGCGCTGATTGACCGGCTCATCCAAGCCAGCAACAGCGTGGACCCGGCCGTGGTGCGGCAAGCGTTGGGCGAATTCAGCACAACCGCCGGTCCGTTGTTTCCTCCCTTTGGCGACCCGCCGGCTTCCGTAAGCGACCTGGGAGCCCGCATCGAGCAGACGCTGGCCGGCCTGGCCGCTCGCACCCTGGTCACCACCACGCCGGTCCGAGTGAGCGCCGACCGCCGCAGCGCGTGGTCGGCCTTCGGTTGGCGCGCGGAGTACACCTTCAAGGACGGTACGCGGCGCGCCTTCGACGGCCGCGCCACACTGATTTTTGCCAAAGAGGGCCGGACCTGGAAGCTCAAGCACTGGCACGGCTCGTTGCCCGCCACCGTGCCCCCCACGGCCGCGGCGTTGAGCGCGGAAGAGGAGAAGATCCTTACCATCGAGCGGTCGATCTGGGAAACCTTCCGGAGCCGCGACTTCTCACCGCTGGAAAAATACTTTGCCGACGACATCTCATTCTTCGAAGTCGGCCAAGCCTATCGCGTGCAGGGCAAGCGGGAAGTGCTCAACAACTTTGAAAGCTGGCTGGCCCGCAGCGAATTGCAACACTATCAACTGCTCGACCCCAAAGTGGTTGTGGCCGGCGACAGCGCCCTGCTCACCTACTACTTCACTGAATCGGGCCTTACGGGCGGCCAACCTTTCCAGGCCACCGGGAAAGCGACCACGGTGTACGTTCGACGGGACGGCACCTGGCAGGCGTTGCACACGCATTTCTCAGTCAACCCGCAGCCCCAAGCGAGCGACCATGGACGCGCGCAGCAACCCAGGTAGCTCCGCCAGAGAGGACGCACCAGCTAGGTTTCTTTCTTCTTGATCTCCGCTTGCAGGCGGCCTTGGGCCAATCGGATGCCGATAGGAGCGCCGAGGCGGACGGCGGCGGAGGACTTCACCACCCGGCCCTGCTCGTCGAAGACAATTGAGTAACCGCGCTCGAGCACGCCCAAGGGGCTCAACTGTTGCAACTGCGCCGCCAATGTGTCGAGTTGCTTGCGCGCGGCCAGCACCACTATCCGCAGGCGCGTGGTGAGGTCGCGTTGCTGCTGGTTGAGCCGCAAGCGGCAGCGCTCGATCAAGCCCCGTAAGTCAACCGAGGCCACGCGTTGTCCGGCCAGCGCCAGCCGCTGGCGGGCGTCGAGCACCCGGTCGCGCAGCGCCTGGAGCAGCCGCGTGTGGAGCTCATCAGCCTGCTGCGCCCGCTCCCGCAGCAGCCCTTCCAACCGGCGCCAGCCGCGCTCGGCCAGCAACTCGGTCAGCCGCTGCCGGGCGTCGAGCACCTGGTAGCGCGCCTGCTGCGCCAGCTTGGTTTCGAGCGCCCGCAGCCGGTCCTTCAATTCCTGCTTGCTTTGGATGACCAACTCGGCGGCGGCTGAGGGGGTGGGCGCGCGCAGGTCGGCGACGAAGTCGGCGATGGTGAAGTCGGTCTCGTGCCCGACCCCGGTGATCACCGGCACGCGACAAGCCGCCAGGGCGCGCGCGACAACTTCCTCATTGAACGCCCAGAGGTCTTCCAGCGAGCCGCCGCCGCGCGCCAGGATGACCACATCCACCGCACCCGGTTCGGGCGGGCGCGCGCGGCTGAAGTAGCGGAGCGCCTCGACGATTTCTCCCGCTGCGCCCTCGCCCTGCACGCGCACAGGGTAGAGCAGCAGGTGCAGATTTTCGTAGCGGCGGCGGAGGATGCGGATGATGTCGGCGACGGCAGCGCCGCGGGGCGAGGTCACCAACCCGATGCGGCGCGGCAGCATGGGCAGCGGCCGCTTGCGCGCGGCGTCGAAGAGCCCTTCGGCTGCCAGCCTCGCCTTCAACTGCTCGAAAGCCAGTTGCAGGGCGCCGACGCCGACCGGTTCCAGATAGCTGACCACCAGTTGGTACTGGCCGCGGGGCTCGTACACCGTGACCTGCCCGCGGACGGTGACTTGCAAACCGTCTTCGGGGCGCAGGCGAAACGCTTTGATGTTCCTCTTCCAGACGAAGCAACTGATCTGCGCTGCTTCGTCCTTGAGGGTGAAGTAGTAGTGGCCGTTGGGAGAGATGCGGAAGTTGGAGACTTCGCCTTGCACCCAGAGGTCTCGGAAGTTGCGCTCCAGCAGGTTGCGCACCTGCGCGGTGAGCTCGCGCACCGAGAAGATTTTGCGCTCGGGCGCGAGCACAGGCCCCGCCGGGGCTATCGAGTCAACTGCGGGCGGGGCAGGCTCGGCGGGTTTGGGAGGGACTTTGTCCTGGGCAGGGGCTTCGCGCCTGGGAGCCGAGCCTGGCTCCGGTGGAAAGCCTAGTTTTCCCTGCTCGGGCACGCTACCTCCGCTCCGCTTGTTCCCCCCACGGGCTTCGGCCCGTGGGGGGAAGTGGCAGATGCCTTCGCTGCACCACGTTATCTCCGTCCGAACAGCCAGAAGAGGAGCGAGAGTACCACACTCAGCAGCAGGCCGGTGGCGAGGGGAAAGTAGAAGGTGAAGTGGTCGCGCTTGAGGATGATGTCGCCCGGCAGGCGACCGAGGCGAAATGGCAGCTTCGGCCCCAGCGTCAGTAGCAACCCCACCGCCGCCAGCACCAGCCCGAAGATCAGCAGCAGCTTTCCCATCTCCCGCATCGGCCCGAACGCCATGCTGAAATTGTATTCTTACTCACACTGACCGGGCAAACCATACTTTCATCCGGCGCTGCCCCAAGTCCTAGCCACAGAGACGCAGAAAACACAGAGAAAAGCCGGCGATGCCCGCGCGAGCATCGCCGCTACCCTAAGCCTTCAAGAATACGGTAGCGCAGACATCCCTGTCTGCGCGACGAATAGGGCGGGTGCGGAGCCTGCCTGCCGCAGGCAGGCTCCCCTTCGGAACTTCTACAGAAAAGGCTGGCCTAGAGTAGTTCGTGGGAGGGGAAGAAGAAGCTGAGCTCGAAGGCGGCGGTGTCGGGGGCGTCGGAGCCGTGGGTGCAGTTGTTCTGGATGCTGGTGCCGAACTCCTTGCGGATGCTGCCGGGAGCGGCCTGAGCGGGGTCGGTAGCGCCCATCACCTCGCGCCACTTCGCAATCGCGTTCTCGGCCTCGAGCGCCAGCACCACCACTTTGCCGGAGCTCATGAAGCCGGTCAGGTCGGCGAAGAAGGGCCGCTGGCGGTGGACGGCGTAGAAGCCCTCGGCCTCGGCCTTCGAGAGCCGAATTGACCTAACGGCCACGATCTGGAAGCCGGCCTCGTGGATGCGCTTCAAGATTTCGCCGGTCAGGCCGCGGCTGACGGCGTCCGGCTTAATGATCGCGAGAGTGCGCTCTTTTGCCATTTCTAAATCCTCTTGTGTTCCTTTATCTGCAGCGTTCCGCGCCGGAGCTGCGCCACCCTCCTTCGCCAAGGCTACAGCCCGAGGACTGCGGAGGGCAAGCTAGCGCTTCTTCCTCTTTCTCTTTGCTGACTTCCTCGATTTCTTCCGTAGTTTCCCGGCGGTCTTTTTCCCCGGCTTCGACTTCGGTTTTGCTTTCCTCGCGACGACCTTCTTCCGCTTCGGCGACTTCTTCAGCGCCGCTGCCACGGTGGCGCCGATGTCGGCGGGACTCTCGACCACAGTAATGCCGACGCGGCGCAGCGCCTTCATTTTCTCCGCGGCGGTGCCGGCGCCGCCAGCGATGATGGCTCCGGCGTGGCCCATGCGGCGGCCGGGCGGAGCGGTGCGGCCGGCGATGAAGGCAAACACCGGCTTGCGCACGTGCTTCTTGACGAAGGCGGCGGCCTGCTCTTCGGCAGTGCCGCCGATCTCGCCGATCAGGACGATGGCCTTGGTCTGCGGGTCGTCGTTGAAGAGCCGCAGCGCATCGACGAAGCTGGTGCCGATGATGGGGTCGCCACCGATGCCGATGCCGGTGGACTGCCCCAGCCCGAGCGCACTCAGTTGCCCCACCGCTTCGTAGGTCAGCGTCCCCGAGCGCGACACCAGCCCCACCGGCCCGCGCTTGTGGATGAACCCCGGCATGATGCCGACCTTGCACTGCCCGGGCGAGATGATTCCCGGACAGTTGGGCCCGATCAGGCGCGTGCCGCGCCCGGTCAAGTAGGCGTTGACCTTAACCATGTCGAGCGTAGGAATGCCCTCGGTGATGCAAACCACCAGCGGCAGGCCGGCGTCGGCGGCCTCCATGATGGCGTCGGCGGCAAAGGCGGGCGGGACGAAGATGATCGAAGCGTTGGCGCGGGTGGCGCGCGCGGCCTGCTCGACGGTGTCGAACACCGGCACGCCCAGGTGCTTGCTGCCGCCCTTGCCAGGCGTGACCCCGGCGACCACTTTGGTGCCGTAGGCGATCATCTGCTCGGTGTGGAAGCTACCTTCCTTGCCGGTGATGCCCTGCACAATCAGGCGCGTTCTCTCATTGACGAGAATACTCATGGAGTCACACGAGGCATAGGAAGCAGATGAAAGAAAAAACTCGGAATCATCCTAGCTTCCTCCAGCCTTTCCAGAGACGGTGCAAGAGTGCGCCAATCTTGGCGTACTCGCCGTGGAAATGCTCATGCTGTTTTGCTGTGATGTACTTCTCATCCGAACTCATATCCAACCACACCTGTATTTCATCACAAGAACCGATGGCGTTCTGCAGGAAGCGGCGAAACTCCGCCGCCGATTGGCGCTTGCCCCACCCTTCCGCAATGTTGGCGGGAATGGAGCGCGCGGCGGAACGCATCTGGCGAGCAAGTTCATACTGTTCATCCCTGGGAAAGCTTCGGGTCAAGCGCGAAACCTCAAGCGCCATCTGATAGGATTGCTGATAGACCAGCAAATCCCTGTAGTGCCGAATCATCCCTCGCCTTTCCTCGGCCTCCTTTGCTTCCTTTGTCTCCTTTGCTTCTTCTGCCTCCTACTATCCACGCGCCAAGTGGACTACTTTTTCGGCCGCGTCGCCCATGTTTTCGGCGACGGTAAAATCCAGGCCGGACTTGCGCAAAATCCGCCGCCCCTCTTCCACGTTGGTGCCTTCCATGCGCACCACGATGGGGGTTTGGATGCCGAGCGCGCGCACCGCTTCCACCACGCCGGTGGCTAGGCGGTCGTTGCGCAGGATACCGCCGAAGATATTGATCAGCACCGCGCGTGCGTTGGTGTCGCTGAGGATGATCTTGAATCCCTCGCGCACCTGCTCGGCGCTGGCGCCGCCGCCCACATCGAGGAAGTTAGCCGGCTCGCCGCCCGCCAACTTGATGATGTCCATGGTGGCCATGGCCAGCCCGGCTCCGTTCACCATGCAACCGACGTTGCCGCTGAGCTTGATGTAGTTCAGGCGATGCTTGGAGGCTTCGACTTCGAGCGGCTCTTCCTCGTCCAGGTCGCGCAGCTCGTGCAGTTCCCGGTGGCGGAAGAGGGCGTTGTCGTCGAAGTTGAGCTTGGCGTCGAGCGCAATCAGGCGGCCGTCCGCGGTCACAATCAAGGGATTGATCTCCGCCAGCGAGGCGTCCAGCTCCACCGTAACGCGATGCAAACCGGCCAGCAGCTCGCCCAACTGTTTCACCGAGGCACCCTGCAATCCCAACCCGAAGGCCAGCTTGCGCGCCTGAAACGCCCCCAGGCCGGTGGCTGGGTCAATGGCGGCTTTCAGAATTGCTTCCGGGCTCTCCCGCGCCACTTCTTCGATCTCCATCCCGCCTGCGGCGGAGGCCATCACCACCACCCGCGCCAGCGCCCGGTCCAGCACCAGACCGAGATAGAGTTCGCGCGCAATCGGGAGTGTTTCCTCCACCAGCACGCTGCGCACGATGCGGCCCGCGGGGCCGGTCTGCGGCGTCACCAGCGGCTGGCCCAGCAAAGCGGTTGCGTGCAGCTCGGCCTCCTGCGGAGTGGTTGCCTTGCGGATGCCGCCGCCTTTGCCGCGCCCGCCGGCGTGAATCTGGGCCTTTACTACTGCTTTGCCGCCCAGCTTTTCCGCCACGGCGCGCGCCTGCGTGGGACTGAACGCTACTTCGCCCTGCGGCACAGGGATGCCGTAGCGGGCAAAAATCTGCTTGGCCTGATACTCGTGAACCTTCATGCGAATCCGAAGCGGCTTGAGTGTTGCGACGGAAGTCGGAGCGGCACTACAATGCCGCTGCCAGAGAG
Source organism: Candidatus Acidiferrales bacterium (assembly GCA_965247455.1). Classification (GTDB taxonomy): domain Bacteria; phylum Acidobacteriota; class Terriglobia; order Acidiferrales; family 2-02-FULL-67-57; genus JACZYA01. Next base: position 603,683 of record CBDFHE010000017.1, on the reverse strand, counting down.
CCGAAAACGGCGAGTATAGGAGAAACCTGCTGGACAAATCAAGGAGCGGAGCCTGCCAGCAACAGTGGCTACGATCGGATGCTCACATGCGTATCAAACGCGAAGAATTCCAATCAAAAGCGCTGCGTGTGCATAGCTTTCTAGCCGACGTTCGCCTGCACGACGTGTGGGCTTTTCACTTGCACGGCGGCAGGAACGACCGGACGCTGCACGATTTTCGAGAGCTGTGGTCGTTTAAAAACATGCAGCGGGTCAGCCCAGTTGTCGAAGGTCTGTTCAAGCTGCGCCGGGCACTGGGGAGCTTGTTTGCGTGGGACGACGAAGAGCATGCGGCGGCCGGGTCATCCTACATCCATCGGCTGACCGATGCCGACCGCGCTCGGTCGCTCCGCCAACCCGGCAGCCCTACCCTGGGGCCGTTTCGGTCAGTTTACGCATTTGAAAATGAGACCTTGGACGAGACCATAAACGGCACAGTGCATGGCTTCTCCCTCCTGGCAATGGAACCGGCAACGGATGGCTACACCGTCTATTGGGCCATTTACGTGAAGAAAGTAAACTGGTTGACGCCGATTTACATGATGCTGATCGATCCTTTTCGACGGCATATCGTCTATCCGGCAATCATTAAAAAGCTGGAGCGTGCGTGGACTTCAGCCTATGGTTGAGATGAAGATCCTAATGACAACACAACCCGCTTATGCTGGCTGAAGCGCTGGCGCAACTCGGCCAGGGCAGAAGCCTCCGCCGCGACCAGGCCCGGCAGGTGATGGGAACCATCCTGCGCGGCCAGGCCACCGAAGCGCAAATCGCTGCCCTGCTCACCGCCTTGCACTCGAAGGGCGAAACGGTGGACGAGCTGGTGGGCTTCGCCGAAGCCATGCGCGCCCACGCCCGGCCCATCTTCAGCTCCGCCGACCAGCGTCCCAGCCCGCTGGCCCCGCCCTTGGCGGGGCTGGTAGACACCTGCGGGACCGGGGGCGACAACGCCGGCACTTTTAACGTCTCCACCGCCACCGCTCTGGTTGCCGCCGGCGCAGGCGCGCGAGTGGCTAAGCACGGCAACCGCTCAATTTCGAGCAAGTGCGGCAGCGCCGACGTGCTGGAGGCGCTGGGCGTCAACATCGCTCTCGAACCCGAGCGCATCGGCGCAGCCATCGCCGAGGTCGGCATCGGCTTCATCTTTGCCCCCACCGTCCACACCGCCATGAAGCACGCTCAGGCGGTGCGCCGCCGGTTGCGCCACCGCACCGTGTTCAACCTGCTGGGCCCGCTGACCAACCCCGCTGGAGTCGAGGCCCAGGTGGTGGGGGTTTTCGACTCGCGCTGGCTGGAACCGATGGCGCAGGCGCTGGGCGAGCTGGGCGTGCGGCGCGCTTTCGTGCTGCACAGCCGCGACGGGCTGGACGAAGCTTCGCTTTCCGACGTGACCGACTTTGTGGAGCTGCGTGACGGCAAGACCCGGCGGGGCGAGTTCAACCCCAAGGACTTCGGCCTGTCGCGCGCGCCCCGCGAGGCACTGGCAGGCGGCGACGCGCAAACCAACGCCAAGATCATCGAGCGCATCCTGGCGGGCGAGCCCGGCCCGCCGCGCGACGTGGTTCTCCTGAATACTTCCCTGACGCTGGTGGCCGCCGGTGTGGCCGCCGACTTCCGCGCCGGCATCGAGCGCGCCGCCCAGGCCATTGACTCCGGCGCTGCACGCGACCGCCTGCGCGCCCTAGTGGAGTTCAGCAACCGTCCCTAGGAAAAACTCGGCGCGTGAGCGCGGAACTAAGGCCCGCCAATGAACCGCTTCGGAGGCTATCAAGACCAACCCCTGTTGCCGGAACTCTACGACTTCATTCCGTCCTACGCCGAACGGCGCGACGTGGAGTTCTACGTTGACTTGGCGCGCCGAGCGAAAGGCAAGGTCCTCGAGTTGGGCTGCGGCACAGGAAGGATCCTCATTCCCACCGCAGCGGCCGGATGCCAAGTTGTGGGGCTGGACCTTGCCACGAACATGCTGGCGAAGTGTCGAGAAAAGGTCGCACGCCAGCCGCCCAAAGTGCAAGAGCGTGTGCGGCTTGCACAAGGGGATATGGTCAATTTCAACCTCGGCGAGACCTTCAGCCTGATCACAACTCCCTTTCGTCCCTTTCAGCATCTTCTCTCGCTGGAAGAACAACTCGGGTGCCTGCGCTCGGTGAATCGCCATCTGGAGGAAGGCGGAAGGCTGGTTCTGGATGTTTTTCAACCCGACTTCCAACGGCTCACTGACCCAAAGTTCAAACAGGAGACCGAGGAGTTTCCCGAAGTGGAGCTACCCGACGGGCGGCGCCTGCGGCGCACCTCGCGCATTGTCGCTTTTCACCGCGCCGAGCAGTACAACGAAGTTGAATTGACCTACTACGTCACTCACCGCGACGGGCGCCGCGAACGGTGGGCGCAGCGCTTTCCCTTCCGCTACTTCTTCCGCTATGAAGTCGAGCACCTGCTGGCGCGCGGCGGCTTTCGGGTGGTGGAGTTGTTCGGGGATTTCGACCGCTCGCCGCTGCGGGACGATTCGCCGGAAATGATTTTCGTGGCCGAGAAACTGGAGAGCCCTGCGGAACGACGGCGGGTCGGGAGCTAGCTGCCTTGCAGAGCGGGGGGCTTGACGCCGGCGGGGAGCGAGTCGAAGCCCTGCGCGGGCGGGCCGGGCTTGGGGATTTTCTTCACCAGCTCGCGGTTGCGCTCGATGTGCTCTTCGGCGCAGCGGCGGCAGAAGCTGCGGTTGAGTTCGTCGTCGCGCAGGGCGCCGAGCTCGTAGCAGCCGCAGATGCAGTCGCAGTAGCCCGTGCCCATCGAGGTCTTGATCGGAACCAGCGCCATGGCTTCTCCTGCTCCTTCCAATCGGCAAAATAGAATCCATAGTTTATCATAGGGCCGGGCGGCCCCGCCACGCGGAGCCCTCCCAAGAGGAAGACAAACCGACAAAGAAGCCGTTGGCTTCTTCGCCGCTACCATTTCCCACTGATTTGGTAGCGGCGATACCCGGAGGGCATCGTCGGGGTGTGCAATAAAAACGCGGGTGCCCCGCCGTTGGCGGGGTAGACTCCGCCTGCCTGCGGTAGGCAGGCACCTTTTCCGGACTGGATTTACTTGCTGCTCCTAACCGGGCTTGCTTGTTCAGGGGGAACCAGTCCCACGGGCAGAAGCCCGTGGGCTGAACACTATGGTAAACCTACAACCTATGCTGATTCGATTTGTGCTCTACGGGTTGCTGGGGTGGTGCGTGGCGATTGTGTGGTCGGCGGTGGGGGAGCGCCTGCGCGGGAAGCAGCGCGACTGGCGTTTGCTCGGCCACGCCTCGCTCTGGCTGCTGCCCCTCTACGGGCTGCTGGCGCCGCTCTACGAGCCGGTGCACGAGATTTTCCGGCCCTGGCACTGGTTCATGCGCGGGACGTTCTACGGGATGGGCTTCTGGGCGGTGGAGTTCGCCGCCGGGTGGCTGCTGCGGCGCGTGACCGGCGCCTGCCCCTGGGACCGCTCCCACCTGCGCGGCAACCTTCAAGGAATCCTCGCGTGGGAGTACGGGCCGGTGTGGTTCGCCTTCGGCCTGGCGCTGGAACCCGTCCACGATTTCTTGGTGCAACTCACGCCCGCCCTGCAAGCAGCGCTGGCATGGTGAGCAAGGTCCGGATTCGGGACAAGCCCGGTTGGGTAGTGTCTTAATTTGAGCGATTCCGAACTCGGCCCAAATCACACCGAGCCCTGCGGCCCCCGCCGCAGGGATTTTAGCTTCCCCCAGGCAGGGGCCTGGGGGCTCGGTGTGAAATTAAGTCACTACCCCCGGTGGAGGAAAGTGGACTTCTCAAAGCTTTGTGTGTAGTCTTTACCCCAACCGCTCACCTATCCAGGATGGGTTCTATTGGCTGAGGACAAACAATTCGAGGCAGAAGCCCAGGCTGCGCAGAATCAAAAGCCCCGTTACCGTGAAATTTCAGCTGAGGAACTGCAACGCATTCTGGCTGAGCACAAGAAGTGGAGCGAGACGGATGGCGAAGAAGGCCAACGAGCCGACCTGAGCAACACCGATCTCTCCGAAAGGGACCTCCACAAAGCCAACCTGCACAGGGCCGACCGCACCGAAGCCAACCTGCACGGGGCCAACCTCCGGGAAACCGACCTGCACGGGGCCCGCCTCATGGGTGCCGACCTGCGAGCCGATCTCAGAATCTCCAAGTTTAAGGCTGCAATACTCACCCAGGCTGACCTGCGCTCCGCTGACCTCTTCCGCGCAGACTTCAGCGAAGCCAAGCTGGACCACGCCGACTTGACCCGGGCCACCGGGGCGCAGCCGGACCAATTTGCCTACGCCGACTTGACCGCCGCCAAGCTTCCGGAAGAGCTGCGCAACTTCCAGGAACCCTTGCGGACTCTGGAGGAAGCCGCCCGCAACTGCCGCAAGCTGTTCCTCTCCACCCTGCTCGCCTGTGCCTATTCCGTGGTCGCCATCTTCAGCAAGCCCGATGCGGGCAAGCTTACCCTGCCCATCATCCAGACCAAGGTTGACTTCAATGACCTCCTTGTCGCCATGCCGGTTGTGCTGTTCTGTGTGTTCGTCTATCTGCACATGAACCTGCGGCTGCTGTGGCGCCGGTTGTCGCGCCTGCCGGCCATCTTTCCTGACGGCAGGACCTTGACGGAGAAGGCCTATCCCTGGCTGCTGATTGGCTTGGTAAGAAACCACCTCACGACGCTGCCGGAAAGAGACAAGAGCTGGGGGTATTGGTTCCAAAGACTGGTTTCGATTCTGCTGGCCTGGGTTGCGACCCCGGCGACCATTGCCCTCTTCGCCGTGCCCAGTTTTAGTCGTCCTGCCTTCTGGGTGTCCTACCTGATCGCGGTGGAGTTTGGGTTGTGCGCAACGGCGGCGCTGCTCTTCTGGCGCGACGCCGACCAGGCGCTCAAAGGGGAACACCGCGAGCACTAACGACCTGAAAGAGCGAAGAAGGATTCCGGCCTTCGAGAGAGCCAGGGAGAGCTGGCGGCAAGCGCGGAAAAATCTAGAAGCGGAAGTTGAGGCCGCCGGCGACGCCCGAGGGGACAGCAAACAGCACCGGCGTGGCTCGCTCCAACTTGTGCCATCCCCACCGGTGGCAAACGTAACTCAGGCCGACCGGCAGCGCGACGCCCAGGCCGTAGGAATAGATAGCCTGCCCGTCCCATCCCCGGGTGACGAACGGGCGCGCCAGCGGGTTGAGCTCTCTGGCCGTCCCGCGTTGGAGAAAGCGCTGGGTGGAAACGGCGTCCAGGGTCTGCGCGCCGGCGTTGATGCCGAGGCGAATCAGGTTGCTACGATCCCAAAACCGGTGTGTTTCAAGGGGAACTTCCTGCGCAAACAAGAACGGCGGGAAGAGAAAAACAATCAGCAGGAAGAGCCCGCTGCGCCCGGCACGGGTCGAGCGAGCAGATTCCCGGCATTTGCTTGAAAGCCTGGCCCCCCGGGTCTCACAGCACACGCCCTATTCATCGGCAGACCTGCCGAACACCTTCACTGCAAAGAATTCAGAAGGTTACGGCCAGGAACTGCTGCGCTCGACCGGAAGAGTCAGCGCAGGGAGAGGAAGTTGCGCAGGAGCTGTCGGCCCGAGTCGGTGAGGATGGATTCGGGGTGGAACTGCACACCCTCGACCCGGTAGCGGCGGTGGCGCAGGCCCATGATGACGCCGTCAGACGTGCGGGCGCTGACGACCAGCTCCTTCTTCGGAAAACCTTTGGGCGAGACCACCAGCGAGTGGTAGCGCGTGGCCTGGAAGCGCGGCGGCAGCCCGCGGAACACCCCCCGCCGGTCGTGGACGATGTGGCTGGTCTTGCCGTGCATCAGGTAGGGCGCGCCTACTACCTTCCCGCCGAAAGCCTGCCCGATGGCCTGGTGGCCCAGGCAGACGCCCAGGATGGGCACGCGCCCGGCGAAGCGCTCAATGAGAGCCAGGGAAATCCCGGCGCTGTCAGGCGTCCCCGGCCCGGGAGAGATGAGGATGCGGTGCGGGCGCAGGCGCTCGATTTCCGCCAGTGTCACCTGGTCGTTGCGGCGGACGGTGACGCGCTCGCCCAGCTCGCCCAAGTATTGCGCCAGGTTGTAGGTGAAGGAGTCGTAGTTGTCGAGCAGGAAAGTCACTGCAAATGCCCCCTCAGGAAAAAGCGGGTGCAAAGCACCTCTTCCGGACTGAGGGATTTTACGATGCGACGTCCCCCGGCTGAGGCCGCGGGGAATTCCCCGTGGCGGGGGCCACGAGGCTGGACATACTTTGCGACCAAGTCTCGACGGCCCGGAAAGCGGGTGCCCCCGCACGGGGGTAAACTCCGCCCCTCTTCCAAACTGGGACCTCTGAATATCCGCCCGGTGGCAGGTGCCCTTCGGCTTCGCTCAGGACAGGCCACGGGGCTCGGCGATAGAAAGCGGGTGTCCCGCCGCTGGCGGGATAAACTCCGCACCTCTTCCGGACTGAGAGACTTTGTAATGCGACGCCCCCAGGCAGGTGCCCCCGCCGACAAACGCGGGACAAGCTGGGGGCTCGGCGCATAGTAGGAACGATTGCGGTCTGTCCTCATTCCAAACCTTTCTCAGCCAATTCTATCGCGGCCAGGAGGGCGCGGGCCTTGCTGACGGTCTCCTGGTACTCGCGCTCGGGCTGCGAGTCGGCCACGATGCCCGCCCCGGCCTGCACGTAGGCCACGCCGTCCTTGACCACCATGGTACGGATGGCGATGCAGGAGTCGAGGTTGCCGGAGAAATCCAGGTAGCAGACGCAACCGGCATAGACGCCCCGGCGGGCGGGCTCCATCTGCTCGATCAGCTCCATGGCGCGCACCTTGGGCGCGCCGGTGACGGTGCCGGCGGGGAAGCAAGCCGCCAACGCCCCAAAGCAATCCACCGTGCGCCGCAGCCGCCCGCGGATGCTCGAAACCAGGTGCATGACGTGGGAGTAGCGCTCGACGGTCATCAGCTCCTCCACCTGCACCGAGCCGTACTCGCACACGCGGCCCAAGTCGTTGCGGCCCAAATCGACCAGCATGACGTGCTCGGCGCGCTCTTTGACGGAGTGTTTGAGTTGCTGCTCGAGGCGCCGGTCTTCTTCTTCGGTCGCGCCGCGCGGCCGGGTGCCAGCGATGGGGCGGTAGTGCGCGGTGCGGCCCTGCACCTTGACCAGCATTTCGGGCGAGGCGCCCACCAGTTGCACCTCGCCCAGGTTAAGGAAAAACATATAGGGCGAGGGGTTGACGATGCGCAGCGCGCGATAGAGCGAAAACGGGTCGGTGCGAAGGCGGGTCTGGAAGCGCTGCGAGAGCACCAGCTGATAGACGTCGCCGGCGCGGATGTGGCGCTTGGCCTGCCGCACCGCTGCCAGGAAATCCGCCTTGCGAACATTGGAACGGACTTTGGAGGGCGACGCTCGCCCGGCCCTAGTAGCGCGCGGCTCAGGCGGGGGCTGGCGCAACGCCGTTGCCATCGCGTCCAGGCGCTTGACGGCGCGATTGTAGTGGCGGCGCAGGCCCGAACGTCCCTCCAGGAACACGTTGGCGATCAGCAGAATCTGGTGCCGCACGTGGTCGAACACCAGCAGGTCGGAGAAGAACAGCAGGTGCGCGTCCGGCAACCCCAGGTCGTCGCGGGTGCGGTCGGGCAGCCGCTCCAGCAGCCGGGCGACATCGTAGGAAAAATAACCCACCGCGCCGGAGGTGAACGGCGGCAGGCCGGGCCAGGCAACCGGCCGGTAGGCACGGGTGAGGGAGCGGAGCTGGTCGAACAGGTCACCGCTGCGGCGCTCGCCCTTCCCTGCGGATAGCCTGCCTTCAGTGATCTCAGCCATGCCGTCGCGGTAGCGCAGTTGCCGGAAGGGGCCGACGCCCATGAAGCTGTAGCGGGCGATCTTCTCGCCGCCCTCAATGCTCTCCAGCAGGAAGGAGAGGTCGCCGCGACGCACAAGCCGCAGGTAGGCCGACACCGGGGTGAGCAGGTCGGCGGTGATGCGGCGCACGACCGGAATCACGTTGCCCTGCCGGGCCAGGCGGGAAAACGTCTTGAAGTCAGGCTCAACCATGGTGGAGGAGTTTATCGGTTGAATGGTTCATTGGTTGAATGGTCGAGTCAGCTCAGAAGGCGATCGCGGGGCAGCCATAAGTCAACCCTCCGCCGTTCGGAGGCCGTTCAACACCACACGGCGCATCACCTGGAGCGGGGCGCGCCGCTCGGTCCAAATTTCAAACTGCGCCGCTCCTTGTTCCACCAGCATCTGCCAGCCAGGCACGGTGCGAACGCCGCGCCGCCGGGCTTCCCGCAGCAGCCGGGTCTGGGGAGGATTGTACACGAGGTCGAACAGCACCCGCGTGTTGAGCTCGCGGGCCGCCAGCGGCATGGCGTTTGGGTAGGGCGCCTGTCCCACCGGGGTGCAATTGATGATGGCGTCAAAGCGCCGCCGGGCCAGCGTCTGTCGAGGCACGGCCTCGCCGCCCACCGCGCGGGCCAGCGCACGCGCCCGCCCCGCCCGGCGGGAGGTGACGCAGACAAAAGCGCCGGCCGTCGCCAGCGCGAAGGCGCAGGCGCGGGCGGAGCCTCCGGCGCCCACCAGCAAGACCTGGCTGCGTTCGAGGTGGATGTAGCGCTGGAGGGTACGCAGCACGCCAACGTAGTCGGTGTTGAAACCGGAGAGCCGCCCGTTGCGGCCCACCACCACCGTATTCACTGCCCCGATCATCTCCGCCAGCGGATCAATCTCGTCCAGGTGACGCAGGATGGCCTGCTTGTGGGGGGCGGTGACGCTGAAGCCGGCCAGTCGGTAGGCTTTCAAGCAAGCAAGGAAATCTTTCACGTTGGCGACTTCAAAGGGGAGATAAACGACGTTCAGGCGCGCGTGGACGAAGGCGGCGTTGTGCATGGGCGGCGAAAGCGAGTGCAAGATGGGCTGCCCGATGACGCCATAGACGCGGGTGCGGGCGTTGAGCTTGGGAGCGCGGTAGCGAGCGCGCAGCTCGCTCCAGCTAAGCTGCCCCGGCGCAGTCGGCGTGCCGACATCGGGAGCGGCGTAGGCGAGCGCGCTGCCGGCGCGCAGCGAAAGCACCCGGCCCGGAATTCCTATCGTGCCCATAGGCAGGGCCACCACCCGGCGGCGGTGGCGCCGGGCCAGCTCCAGCATGCGAACAGCGTCGCGGTGGGTGCGGGCCAGGGCGGCAATCTTTACCAACTCGCCCCTCAACTGTTTGAGGCGACGGTAGAGCGCCGGCAGGTTGGCGGGCGTACGCTTGAAGTCGTGCCGGGAGACGATGCGTCGCGCGCTGCGCAGAAACACTCCCCGCAACCGCCGGGGGAAAGCCTCCAGCGTGGCGGCCTCTACGTCCACCCAGCGGCAGCCGGCGCGCACGGCCAGCTCGAGCAGGGCCAGTTGGGCCGAAGGGCTGCCGCCGAACTCGCCGCCGTCGGCGCGCCGCCGGCAGGTGGCGATCAAAATCAGGCGGCTTGGCCGCCGCGCCAGCTTCTCCAGCACGCCCACAATCTCGGCGACGCTGCCCAGGTAGTCCAGCCGCAGCTCGACCACCCGTGGCGGACTTTTCCGCCCGGCACAGCGCTGCCCAGAACGCCGTCGGGGTGCGCTCCGCCACCACCAGAGCAACCGAATCGGGCAAATTGGTTCGCGCCACGGCTGTGTTTCCCCTGAGAAGAACAAGCAAGGGCTTCTAACACAGCCTCCCAAGGTTGTAAAGCAAGGGAAAACTGCCGGAGCCCTGGAGCCCAGCCCTGAAGAAGAAAAAGGGGGGAAACCAAGAAAAAATTCCCGCCCACGAAACCGGCGTGTGTTTCAGCTTGACAACTGCGCCGGCGTTCTGCTAGCGTTCAGGCAGCGACGCAGTGCCCACCACAATTGAGAGTGTATCCTTAGGTCTCGGGAGGGATACCGTGAAACGCATGTGCATGGCCGCTGGTGCGGGTTTCTTGCTGTTGGGCTTGACGGTTTCAGTCGCCGCCCAAGGGTACCAGCCCCCGTCGCAGGCCCGCCTGAAGGACGCCTATTGCTCAGGTTTTGCCGCTTCCCAGCCGCTTCCCTCCACTCTTCGAGTGGTCAAGGCCGAAGGGGCGGCGGGGCGAACCATGTACTCGAATAATGAACTCATCTACCTCAGCCAGGGCCGCGACGCCCAAGTGCAGGTGGGCCAGCGCTTCCAGGTGGTGCGGCGGATCAACAACACCCACCCGAGCGACGCCTTCAAAGGACAGGGCTCCCTGCTGCGGTCGATGGGGCGCCTCTACCAGAACGTGAGCTGGGTGGAAGTAGTTGCCGTGCATCCCACCACCTCCACCGCGCGCATCAGCTTCGAATGCGGCGCCACGATGGCAGGCGATGTGGTAATTCCTTTTGAAGAACGGCCCTTGCCGGACTTCAACTTCCGTACCACACTCGATCTCCTTGCCCCTCCGACCGGTTTGGCGGAGGGCATCATCGTGGCCGGCAAGGAGCTGTTTCGCATGGTGGGAGACTGGGATCCCATCTACGTCAACCTGGGAACCACCCAGGGAGTCAAAGTGGGCGACTCGCTCCGCATCTTCCGCTCCGGCCGGGGCAGTAAGGACCCGAGTTCACGCAGCATGGGCCAGGGCCAGTTGCGCAGCGCTCCCGGCATGTCGCGTGGCTACGCCTTTCCTCGCAACCGCAGCGATCTTCCCCGGGAAATTCTGGGCGAAGCGTTTGTGGTTCACGTGGACACCAAGAGCGCGACCGCCATCATCAACTTCAGCCGGGGCGAAATCCACGCCGGAGACCTGGTGGAACTGCAACCGCCGCTGCCGCCGCAGGTCAGCCTGACGGTGGTGCCGGCCACAGCATTGAGCGCGGCCGCACCGCCACCCTGAGCTGGGCCGCCAAGTTCGCCCAGCAGATTGAAGTCTCCCCCAGCATCGGCCCGGTCAGCCGCCGCGGAACCCAGAACGTCAATCCCGCCGAGACCACCACCTACACGCTCACAGCCCGCGGCCCCGGAGGCGGGACGCAGACTACCGCCACCCTGACCGTGGTCCAACCGCCGCCGCCACCCCCGCCGGCCCCGCCGACGCCGCCGCTGGAGCAAGTGTTCGCGGAATCGGTGCAGGATATTTTCTTCGAATTCAACCAGCCGGAAATTACTTCGGAGGCGGCCGCGGTGCTGCAACGGACAGCAGAATTTTTGATGGCCTATCCCGAGGCGCTGATTCTGATCGAAGGACACTGCGACGAGGTCGGCACCGACGACTACAACCTGCGGCTGGGAACCCGGCGCGCCGAAGCCGCCCGCGATCACCTGGTTTCGCTGGGGATGAGTCCCGAGCGGCTGCAAACCGTCAGCGTGGGCAAGCAGCAACCGTTCTGCACCGAGTCAAGCGACGAGCCCTGCCGGCAACTCAATCGCCGCGCCCACTTCGTTCTGGTGCCCTAGTACTTGCTGCAGAGTTCAGCCCAGCGGCCTGCTTGCCGCAGGCAGGCTAAAGCCCCAACTTGGTTGGCATCGCTTGTGGCGGGGTTGAAACCCCGCCGGGGTCAGCGGCAGCAAGGGATTGGGGTCGCGCTGAGATTTCCGCATTTCTCCTCCGGTCTTTATCCAGGAACTATCCGCCCCGGATATATCGAGATGCGATATAGCTACGTAGAGTTACCTTGCTGTCAAGGTTTGGTTGGAGAAGGTCGGGGAGGCTAGGCTTGAGGGCTGTCGGAGTGCCGGCCCGCTAGCTACCCAGCCTCCGAGAAAGCGACGGCGGTAAAGGCTTCCAGCCGCGCGCCTTTTTCCCAGGCGTCCCGTGGCAGCCCGGCCTTGGCGCAGGTCTCTTCCAGAAACTGCTCCAGGGTCCAGCCGTGTTCAGAGGCCACCTGCGGCAGCAGCAGCCCGCGCTGGAAGCCCTGGGTGACCAACAGCCCGTGCTCACCTACCCGCACCTCTTCCGGACGAATGGCAAACAGAGGAGAAAGAACGGAAATCTCGATCTCGACTCCCTCCAACTCCTCGCGGGCAAGCGGCGGGAAGCGCGCATCGCGAAAGGCAGCCGCCAGGGCACACCCGGCCACGGTTTGAAACAGCGGCTTCTGCGACTGGATGGCGCCGATGCAGCCGCGCAGTTTTCCCTGCCGGTTTAGCGTGACGAAAGCACCCGCAGGCTGGCGCACCTGCGGCGACAAGGATTGCTTGCTGACCTCGGCCAGATCGAGGGTCGCGGCGGAGAATTGGGAGGCAATCGCCCGCCGCGCCAGTTCCAGTAGCCAGCGCTGCTCTTCTCTACTGAGCGGCGACATCCTGCTTCTTGTGCCGCCGCAGGAGGTGCAACCGTCCACGCTCCTTGACCCGCTCGTCCACGTTCCGCCAGAAGCTGGCAAAGTATTGCACGGCGCTGATGAGGGCCGAAAGGACCATCAACCACAGAACCACCGTCCCCCAGGTGCGCAGGCTGGGATAGCGGTTCACCAGGATCAGGAGAGTGGCGGCGCAGACTTGCAGCGCCATCTTGGCCTTGCCCAGCTCAGAGACGGCGATGCTGAAGCCCTCTGCGGCGGCAATTGTGCGCAGGCCCAGCACCGCGATCTCCCGCCCCACGATAATCACCACCATCCAGGCCGGGGCCAAGTTCAGCTCAACCAGGCTGACGAAAGCGGCGATGATGAGCAACTTGTCTGCGATGGGGTCCAGAAGGACGCCCAAAGTCGTAACCTGTCCTCTGCGCCGGGCCAACTGCCCGTCCAACCAGTCGGTCAAAGCCGCCCCCAGCAGGATGGCCACCCCCCAGAGCTCGAAATTCTCCACCCGGGTAAGCAGCACCGCCACCAGCAGGGGTACGAGGAAGATTCGGAGGAGAGTCAGGCTATTTGGAAGATTCATAACGCCGGTTCAAGCGCAGTGCAACGCCCCCTAGAGGGTCGCCCGGCCCTGGCGTCCGACAACAACCCTCCCCAGAACGCACTATACCCACCGCCTGCGAACAGTGTCAAACGAATCCGAGAAGCACTGGATTTGTGCAAAACTTCCGGACTCTGAAACCTGTTTGGCAATTGAAAACTGCCTGCCCAGAAGCCACCGCGAAAAGGAAGCTCTTGCATCTTGTTGATTCTGATAGGCATAGCACAACTGCCCGCCGCCCCTCCAGAAGCGCTCTAGAAAGCCTTGGAAACACCTAAAACAACAGGATCCAAATTCCACAATTTTTTCCACAACCGGAAGTCCCTCTACATGAGGGTGTTACGAGAGCCCAACAGTCCCTCCGCCAACGCGGAACCACCCGCGACATGTCAATCTCACTCCCCTGCACCAAGCGGGCCAAACCTAAGTTCGTAATGCGAATGGCTCCAATTGCAACGCCAGCGATTGGGACAATTCCACTTCGATCAGCACCGCGCCCTCCACAAATTCCTCCCGCAGCACGCGCCCGCGCCGGTGTACCAGCGCGCGCTCCCGACCCTGCGCCGACGAAAACCGCAAGGCCACTCGCACCGGCCGGTCCAGCGGCAGCAAAGCGTCCATCCGCTCGCGCAACCCCTCCAGTCCCTGACCACGCAGCGCGGAGACAAAAACCGAGCGAGCAGAACTTTTCAACTGAGCGCGTTCTTCGCCCAGCAAGTCAATCTTGTTGAAGACGTGCAGCCGCGGCGTCTCCTCCACGCCCAACTCGGCCAGCACTTTGCTGACCTCCTCGTCCTGCTCGCCGTGCAACGCATTGGAGACATCGCTGACGTGCAGAATCAGTTGCGCTTCCCGCACTTCTTCCAGCGTGGCTCGGAACGCTGCCACCAATCCCGGCGGCAGGTCGCGGATAAACCCCACCGTATCCGACAGCAGCACCCGCCGCCGCGACCCCAGCTCCACCGCCCGCACGGTAGGATCAAGAGTGGCGAACATGGCCGACGAAACCCGCACCTCGGCGCGCGTCAGCGCATTGAACAAGGTGGACTTCCCGGCGTTGGTGTAGCCTACCAGGGCCACCGTGGCCAGCGGCACCCCCTGCCGCAGCCGGCGCTGCTGCGCCCGTCGGCGCCGCACGGCTTCCAGCTCCTCTCGGACCTTGCGGAGGCGGCGCCGGATGCGCCGCTGGTCGGTCTCCAACTGCGTTTCACCCGGCCCGCGCGTCCCGATGCCGCCCCCCAGGCGCGACATCTCCACCCCGCGCCCTCTCAGGCGCGGCAGCAGGTAGTTCAACTGCGCCAGCTCCACCTGCAACTGCCCTTCGTGCGAACGCGCGTGCCGCGCAAAGATGTCCAGGATGAGTTGCGTCCGGTCAATCACCCGGCGCTCGGTCGCCTCCTCCAGGTTTCGCTGCTGGGTGGGGGTGAGGTTGTGGTCGAAGATCAGCAGCCCGGCCTCGCGGGCGGCGGCTTCCTCGCCCAGCCTTTCGCACTGGCCGCGCCCCAGCAGTGTGGCCGGGTCAGGACGCTCACGGGCCGCCTCGAAGCGGCCTTGCACTTCCGCGCCCGCGCTTGCCGCCAACTCGCTCAGCTCATCCATCCACTCGCGCGAGCTGCCCCCATAGCGCCGCGGCAACTCCACTCCTACCAGCAGCACCCGCTCCTGAGGGCTGGTTTCACGCAAGACTCTCATCCTTGTTCCCTCTTCTCCCTCCACACCGATGAAAAACAAAGCTTAGCACATCGTCCCATTAGCCAACGATGAACTGCTATCGGCGTGCGCAGATAGGAGACTACAAACCAGCGCAGATCGTCTTCTACATCGCTCTAGTTAGGGAGCCCATTCAAGTTACTTTCTGGTAGAATCCGGCCCAATTGCGTGGGGAGGGAATGGACATGAGGGGACCAACCAAATACATGAATTCCGGCGGGGGCTGGGTAGGCGAATTATTCGTTTCGTTCATTGCCGGCTTTGTGCTGGCGACGCTGCTCTGGCTGGGGCTGTGGTTGTTCCAGGCCAGACCGGCCCAGGCAGCCGCCTTGCAAGCGCAGGAAACCGAGCTGCACCAATGCCTGGCGACTAAAGAACTGTCGGACGGGCTCAGGGAAAAAGTCCAGGCGGAGAACGAGGAGATCAGCCGCAAGTTTGATCAGGCACTGGCGGGCTGGGGACGCTGCATCCGCAGCCAGGCGCAACCGCAAGCAGACGCGGCGACGGAGTGAAAGAGACGAAATAGATAACTCCCGTTCAGCCCTCTACCCATTGTTGGCGCGTATCCGCCACGCCCGTGGTAGCATAGCCGGAGCAACCCCTGCGGAAGGGAGGTCAGCCATGACCGCAACCCAACGCCAGATTCTTCGCCTGGAGCGCGCACAAGAAAGAAACTTCAACCGCCGCAAGCTCAAGCCCATCCTGGAGCATTTCGACCCCAAGTTCGTCGGTTTCTCCTCATACCGTCCACAAACGCATCGCCGGCCGTCGCGCCCTGGGAAAAACCTTCAGCTACTACCCGCGGCAGTCGCCCCGGCTCACCTACCGCATCACGCAGCCGCGCGTCCAGGTCTTCGGCGCCACCGCCATCGCCAGTTTCTACTGGAAGGTGCGCTTCAACCACAGCCAGGCCTTGAACGGCCGCGGCACGCATGTCTATATCAAACGCGGCCGCCGCTGGAAGATCGTGCACGAGCACTTCTCCCCCTTGCCCTGAACGAAGCCGAAGGGCGCCCACTGAGCTTGCCTGCCTTCGGTAGGCAGGCCTGAGGCGGGCTCCTCGGAATGACAAACGCGGTGAGTTTTTCTGTACTCTACTGAACCTCAGCGGCGCGCCGTCACCGACCGCAGGCGGTCAAGCGCGGCGGCCTGCACCGCCCCCTGGTCCCCGAATCCGTCCAGCCACTCCACCTCCGGCTCCTTGCGGAACCACGTAATCTGCCGCTTGGCGTACTGGCGGGTCTCGTGCTTGCTCTGCTTGATGGCGTCTTTCAACGACAGCTCACCCCGCCGGTGGGCCGCCAGTTGCCGGTAGCCCAGGAAGCCAAACGGCTTGGCCCCGGCGGGAAACACCTCCAGCAGGCGGCGCGTCTCGGCCAGCCAGCCGGCGTCCAGCATCGCATCCACCCGCGCCTCAATCCGCTGGTAGAGCGCCTGCCGGTCGGGCCGCAAGCCCAGCTTGGCCACCACGTACCCCCGCAAGGGGTCGCGCCCGGCGCGGAAGAACTCGCTCCGCGGCCGCCGCGCCAGAAAGCAGACCTCCAGCGCCCGCACCAGCTTGGGGGCGTCGCGCGGGGCAATGGCCTGCGCCGAGGCCGCGTCCACCCGCGCCAACAGCCGGTGCAGATGCTCGCTGCCCCGCTCCTCCGCCAGCAGGCGCAGGCGCGCCCGCAACTCTTCTGACCGCGGCGGCAAAGGCGAAAGCCCTTCCAGCAAAGCCCGCAGATAGAGCCCCGTCCCGGCGGCGACAATCGGCAAGCACCCCCGCCCCGCCACTTCGCCCAGGGCCTGCCGCGCCCGGCGCATGTAGTCGCCGGCAGTGAAGGTCTCGGTGGGCTCGCACAAATCCAGCAGGTGATGCGGCGCCGCCGCCTGCTCCTCCGGTGTCACCTTCCCGGTGCCGATGTCGAAGTGGCGATAGACCTGAGTGGAATCGCAGACCAGCACTTCCCCGCCCAGCTCCCGCGCCAGAAAAATTCCCAGCGCCGACTTGCCGCTGGCCGTCGGCCCCACCAGCACCACCAGGGGAGAAGCGCCACTCACGGGAAGACAACTCTCCAATACCGCAGCACGGTCAGCAGCAGCAACACTCCCAGCAGTACCAGCAGCCCCGCCAGTTGTGTGTGCTCGCGCTTCACCTGGCGGCTACTGCCCGGTGTAGTCAGCGGGAAGATTGTAGAGGAAGGTGAATTGCAGCACGATGTGGTCGCCGGTGAATTCTTCCGGCAGCGGCGGGAAGGGCTGCGCGCCGCGGATGGCCGCCAGCGCGGGCCGGTCCAGGTGGGAGCGGCCGGAAGAAGCCACCACCGTGGGCTGACCGCGGGGCACGTCGCCCTCCTCCAGGATCGTGAAGACAATCACCACCCGGCCCTGCTCACCCCAGCGAACCGAGGTGGGTATGGCGGCGTACCAGCTGCGGCGCACGTCCGTCAGCAGACGGATCAGGTAGGGCCCGAAGTCCACCCCGCGCGTGTCGGAGAGAATTTGCGGATAGGTCGCATGGAGATTGGGCTCGGCCGGCCCGGCATCCCCGCCGCCGGGCGTCGAGGAACTCTGGGTGCCCGCTCCCTGTCGAAGCGATTCTTCGATGGCCTGGCCGGGCGAACGCAAGGGCAGTTCCAAGCTTGGGCCACTGTTCTGCTGCGGGCGGGGGACATCTTCCAGGATGGGCTGTTGGCGGAGCTGCGGATCCTCCGGCTCCAGCGCCTCCTGCCCCTCTCCCGGGCCGGCCCCCTCCCCGCTGGTCTCCTCCGGGCTGGGGAGCGTCGGCAGCGCGAGCGCCTGCGAGGGGTCCTCCGGCGTGGGCGTGGCCGGGAGACCAAATATCCGCTGCAACTCCTCTGGGTCCACCGCCAGCGGCGAGCGGATCACCGCCCGCTGGCTTTCCTCCTCGGTCAGGTCGCTGGGTGTATCCGGCTGCAGATCAGGCATGGCTTCGGGGTTCGGGATGTAGATGATGGCGTACTCGGGAATTTCATCCACGCCCACCTGCTCCACCGCCAAAACTTGGAATGGAAAGAGCTTGGGGCTGATCAGCACCCCGATGACGAACGCCAGGTGCAACACCCCCGCGCCCAGCGCAGCCTCGCGCCGGCGGGTGCGCTCCCCCACCGCGTCCCACTTGACCAGCAGTTCCAGTTCAGTCGCAGTAGCCATTCGCTTCCCGCTTTCCTGCCCCCTCCACTCTGCGCAGCAAAACTCCTCCCCGGCTAGACGCGAGTGGACGCCAGCGCGGCTTGCACCTTACGCCTGTGCGCCGCAATCCCGGCGGCTACCTGCTCGGCCAGCGCCAGCGCTTGACGGCCTTCCGTGCCGCTGGCCGGGCCGGGCTGGCGGCTGCGCACCGCCTGCGCAAAAGCCCGCAGCTCGGCGTGCAACGGCTCCTCCTGCTCGACCTCCAGTTTGCGGAATTGCAGCCCGGCAGGCAAGCTCGGCGGCACGCCCCGCGCCGCGGCCGCCGCCGCTTCCTGGTCGAGGCTGATCACCAGGCAGTCCCGCCGCTCATAGTCCACCGAAACGTACTCGTGCGGCTGGAAGAAGCGCAGCTTGCGCACCTTTTCGGTGCTGGCCCGGCTGGCGGTCAGGTTGGCGATGCACCCGTCGGCGAACTCCAGCCGCACGCTGGCAATATCCACTTTCGAGCTCAAAACCGGAATGCCGGCGGCGTGCACCTGCTCCACCGGCGCTGCCACCATGCTCAGCACAATGTCCAGGTCGTGAATCATCAGGTCGAAGACAACGTCCACGTCCAGGCTGCGCCCGGAGAAGACTCCCATGCGGTGTACCTCGAAAAACAGCGGCCGGGTAACAATCCCCGCCGCCGTCCGCACGGCGGGATTGAACCGCTCGGCGTGCCCCACCTGTAGGATGCGCCGGTTCTGCTCGGCGGTACGAACTAATTCGTCCGCTTCCGCCAGCGAGCCGGCGATGGGCTTTTCCACCAGCACGTCAATCCCCTGCTCCAGCAGCGCCCTGCCCACGCGGGCGTGCTCACGGGTGGGGACGGCCACGCTGGCCGCCTCCACCGCTTCCGCCAGCGCGTCCAGCGATTCAAACGCCCGCGTCTGGAAAGCAGCGGCCACCTCGCGGGCGCGTTCGGCGTTGCTGTCGAACACGCCCACCAGCTCGACCCCCTCCAGGCTGCCATAGACGCGCACATGGTTGCGGCCAAAGTCGCCCACCCCCACCACGCCCACGCGCACCTTCTCCCCCACCGCCTACTCCTTCTCCGGCGCGAACGCCACCACCGCCAGGCCGTAGTCGTCCGTCCGCCGGGTGAATTCTTCCCGGTCGAACACCAGCGTGCGCTCCGCATCCAGCGCCAGGGCGGTGGCGCCGGCGCGTTTCATCACTTCCAGCGTCTGCACCCCCACCACCGGCACGTCGAAGCGCATATCCTGCTGCGGCTTCGATACCTTCACCACCACCAGCCGGCGCCCGTTGGCCAACTGCGCCGCGCGCTCAATGGTGGCGTCGGTGCCCTCCATGGCCTCTACCGCCACGCAGGCGCGCTGGCTCACCACCACCGTCTGGCCCAGGTCCAGCCGGGCAATCTGGCCGGCAATATGGCGGCCGTAGGCGATGTCAGCCGCTTCCTCGGCGTCCGGCGCCCGCTGGCTCAGCGGCCCGCGCGGCGCCAGCAGCGGCCGCAGAAACAGGGTCGAGTCCACCACTTCGATTCCCACTGTCTCCAGAGCGCGGGCGATGGTCCCGATCAGGGCATCGGTATTTTTCTGTGGCAGGTTCGCCAACACCTGCGCCAGCAGTCCGTCGGGCGGGATGTCGCTGAAAATCTGCTTGTGCTTGACCTGCCCGGCCAGCACCGCTTTGCTGATCTTTTCCGCCCGCAGGATGCCGAGCGCCTTCTGCAACTCCCCCAGGCTCAGCCAGTGCACCGGCGCGCCCAGTTTTTCAATCTCCGGCAAGGCTTCCTCGCGAATGGCCAGCACCGTCATCTCCACGCCCTGCCGGCGTGCCTCCTGCAGGACCAGCAGGGGGAACTGCCCGTTGCCGGCAATCAGGGCGTAGCGCTCGCTCCCAGCCGCGCTCATTTGATCACCCCGCGCTCGGACGACTCCACAAAGCGCACCAGCACCTCGATGTCCTCATTCCGGTCGAGGGTCTGGCGGATTTTCTCCAACGCCTGAGTGGTATTGAGCTTGGAGCGGGTGAGCACGCGCAGCGCCTGCTCGATCTGCCCGATGCGCTCGCTGGAAAAACCCCGCCGCTGCAACCCCACGGTGTTGGCGCCATAGACGCGCACGCCGCGCTCGTGCACGGCGCTGGAAAAGGGCAGCACGTCCTGCGTAATGACGGTATAGCCGCCGATGAAAGCGTAGCGGCCCACGCGGCAGAACTGATGCACGCCGCTGAAGGCCCCGATGCTGGCGTTGTCTTCGATCACGATGTGGCCCGCCAGGGTGGCGGCGTTGCCCATGATGACGGCGTCGCCCAGCACGCAGTCGTGCGCGATGTGGCAGTAGGCCATGATGAGGTTGAAACTGCCCAGTTTGGTCACCGCGCCCCCGCCTTCGGTGCCGCGGTGGATGCTGACGAATTCGCGAATGCGGTTGTCGTCGCCGATGATCACTTCGCTGCGCTCACCCCGGAACTTCAAGTCCTGCGGGATGAGCCCGATGGTGCAGAACGGAAAGATGCGGTTGCGGCGGCCGATGCGGGTGGGGCCTTCGAGTACGACGTGCGCGCCCACCTGGGTCTCGTCGCCGATTTCGACTTCGGCCCCAATCACGCTGTAAGGCCCTACCTTGACACTCTTCCCCAGGCGCGCGCCGGGATCAACGACCGCAGTGGGATGAATGCTCATTTCCCCCCCAAGGCGCGGTCGCGGTCCACCAGCATGGCCAGCAGTTGGGCCTCGGCCACCAGTTTGTCACCCACGTAGGCTTTGCCGTCCATTTTGGCGGTGGTGACGCGCCGGGAAAGCACCGTCAGCTCCAGGCGCAAATCGTCGCCGGGAAACACCGGCTGACGGAAACGCGCCCGGTCGATGCCGGCAAAGAAAACCAGCTTGGATTCACGGTCGGGGACTTCGCGCAGCAGCAGCAGCGCGCCTGCCTGCGCCATCGCCTCCACAATCAGCACCCCCGGCATCACCGGCGCGCCGGGGAAATGCCCGGCGAAGTAGGGCTCGCTGGCCAGCACGTGCTTGACCGCGACGATGCGCTTGCTCTCCTCCAGCTCCAGCACTTCGTCCACCAGCAGGAAAGGCTCCCGGTGGGGGAGAATCTTCTGGATTTCGTCGCTCCCGAATTTCACTCCGCCGGCTCCTCCCTCAGCATAAGCCGACGATTATAGACGAAGTACGGTGCGGCGCGCCAAACTCCAGGTGCTTGGGCTGTGGGTTAGTTTCACGATTTTGATTTACCGCTGAGCCCGGCGGCCTGCCTACCGCAGGCAGGCCACGGGGCTCGGCGTGATCGTCCCATTTTCGAATAGACCCACTCCGGCACTTGCCTCGCGTGTCCTGTCGAAGTAGCGGCGATGCCCGTACGGGCATCGTCGGCTTTCTCTGCTGGCGAAAATCGCGAGGCCTTGCCGGGTGCCCTCACCTCGGCTAGCATGCGCCCCTGATGACCGCCTCCTTGCCCCTGCGCGAACTGCGGCGCCACCTCGTACGCCGCCGCCCGGCCATGGTTCGCCTGCTGCGGGCGCTGGTGGAGCTGGAATCGCCCACCACCAAGCCGCCCGCCGTCGCCCGCTTGGCGCGTTTTCTGGCCAGGGAGTGGCGCCGCCGAGGCGCACGCGTGCGGCTGCTACCGCAAGCCAAGCACGGCCCCATCCTGCGCGCCGAACTCTCCCTGGGCCGGGGCCGCCCGCGCGGTCAACTGCTGGTGCTGGGCCACCTGGACACCGTCTATCCGCTGGGCTGGCTGCGACGCGCGCCTTTTCGCCTCCGCCGCGGCCGCGCCTACGGGCCCGGCACGGTGGACATGAAGAGCGGGCTGGTCCAAGCGCTATTTGCTGTGGACACCCTGCGGGAATTGCACCTGGCACCCGCGAAAAAACTGGTCTTCCTCTTCACCAGCGACGAAGAGACCGGCAGCGTGGCCGGCTGTCCGGTGCTGGAGCGGGAGGCGCGCCGCAGCGACGCCGTACTGGTGCTGGAGCCCGCCAGCGGCCTGCGGGGCGCGCTGAAAACCGCCCGCAAAGGCGTGGGCAGCTTCGAGCTGATTGTGCACGGCCGCGCCGCCCACTCCGGCATCGAGCCCGAGAAGGGCGTGAACGCCATCGCGGAATTGGCGGAACAGCTCGTCCGCATCCGGAAGTTCGCCAAGCCCCAGCAGGGCTTGACCATCAACGTCAACGTCATCGAAGGCGGCACCCGCAGCAACGTAATCGCGGAGTGGGCGCGGGCGCAAATTGACGTGCGGGTTCCGCGCCAGCGCGATGCCCGCCGCATCGAGCGCCAAATGCGAGCCCTGCGTCCGATTGACCGGCGGGCGCGGCTGGAAATTCGTGGCGGGGTTGACCGGCCCCCGCTGGAACGCACCGCTCAGGTGGCGCGCCTCTTTCGCCAAGCGCAACGGCTGGCAAAGGAAATGCGCTTCCGATTGGAGGAGTCTTCCACCGGCGGCGGCTCCGACGGAAACTTCACCGCCGCGCTGGACATCCCCACGTTGGACGGTTTAGGCGGTGTGGGCGGCGGTGCCCATACCCCCGGCGAGTTCGTCGTGGTCCGCCGCCTGCCCGAGCGCGCTGCCCTCCTCGCCGCCCTCCTGCTGACCCTGTAACGGCGGAAAACTATTTGCGGTAGCGGCGGAGGAGGTATTGGAAGCGGGGGCGGCCGGTGATTTTTCCGGTCAGTCCAGTGTGTAGAAGATTTGCGCCTCGCCGCGCTCGTCGACTAGTTTCTGAATGTGTTTGGCAAGCTCGTCTCGCCGCTTGAAAATGGCTTTGACCTCAGTTCCACTCAACCACTTCTTGAGCCGTGTTTTGACCTCTTTCTCGTCGAGGGCCAGGATCTTGTCCCAGAGTTTCCGGTCGAACTGTTGGATCCGCTCCGGTCTCATCAATTTCTTTCCGCGCCGGAAGGCGCGGGTATGGTCGATCATCCACACTTTCCATCCCTCGTCGATCAGGAAGTTGCCCGGATTGCGGTCGGTGTTGGCGATCAACTCGTCAAACAGCCGCATCCGGTACATCTGCCGGTTCCAGCGGAGAACATCCGGGGCCACGATCTTCTGCGCTTTCCGCTGTTTGTCGGTCATGGTTTTCTCAACCCAGGGGCTGAGCGAGCCCGACTTGCCCTTGACCTTGCGGCGAATGCTGGGCGGAATGTTGTCGAGCCCCAACATCACGCCCAACTTGTAGGCAGCAATATTGAACAAGTAGGTGTCGCGGAATCCCAACTCGGTCCGAGACGTCAGCCGGGCAACATCCTTCTTCTCGTCGTGCGACTGGAAATGAGCACGCATCTGAATTCCCTCTTTCTCCAACATGACCACTTCCGGTCTTGTGATCCCTTCGCCGATTTCCCGCACGGAGACCACCCTGGCCGTGCGCATGAACTCCATCACCTCTTCGTCGGTCTTGAAGGGCAGCGGGTTCCCGTCCGGACCCAGCCAGACCCGGCCCGGTGAAGTGGGGCCATCCTCTAAGCCCGCAGCCTGTGCTTCCGCCGCCGATGCGAAACCGGCGAGTGCAGGCAGCAGGAGTATCGCCAGCGCCGCCCAAAACGCTACAAGACAGGCTCGTCGCAAAGAAAGATATCCAAGCCCGGATTTCCGATTTGGCTGTGGTACCGTATCGCCAGGACCAGTCGCTGCGCCTTGAGTTTTGGGGCTCCGACGTAAGGAACCACACTACGGAGGGTGACACCCGGTGGGTGAATTACAACACGAGCCATTCCAGTTCGCGTTCAACGGCTTCTTGAAAGTCGCGTTCCAGGGATCGCGCGTCACTTCTGACGCTGGCCTCATTCTGGTGCGCGAGTTGGATGAACGTCTGGGGCTGGAGACACTCATCGCCGAGCACCTGAGCGATTCCCGACAGGGGATGAACACCCAGTTCAGCGTGGTGGATCTCCTGCGGCAGTCGGTCTACAGTCGCCTCGCGGGCTACGAAGATCTCAACGACGCGGGGCGCGTGTCGGCAGACCCAACATTTCGTCTCATCGGGTCGCCAAAGCGCTGGGACCGGGGTGCGGCGCTGACATCGACGCTGCATTGGTTCGAGACAGAGCTGCTGACCCACGAGGAGAATCTCGTCGGGTTGAGGGCCGTGAACCGGGAGGTGCTTGCACAGGCCGAGATGGCGACGCGCGCCGACCGGATCGTGCTCGACATGGATTCGAGCGAGAGCCCGGTGCATGGGGCGCAGGAAGGGAGCGCCTATAACGGGCACTTCGAGTCCGTCTGCTACCACCCGCTGTTTCTGTTCACCGAGCATGGGGACTGCCTCGCCGCCACGCTGCGGCCAGGCAACGTGCATAGCGCCGACGACTGGGACGACCTGCTCGTACCGGAGATTGACCGGCAGCAGGTGGAGGGCAAGCGCGTAGCGTTCCGCGCAGACGCCGCGTTCGCGAAGCCCGAGATCTACGACGCGCTCGAGCAGCGCGACGTGGACTATGCCATTCGCATGCCGGCGAACAAGAGCTTGGAGCTGGAAATCGAAGACATCCTCTTTCGTCCGCCGGGACGGCCGAGCTGCAAGCCCTTGGTGCGCTACCAGAGTTTCCGCTATCAGGCCAAGAGCTGGACCACGCCCAGACGGATCGTCGCCAAGGTGGAGCACCACCAAGGTGAGCTGTTCCCTCGCGTCGGCTTCATCGTGACCAACATGGCCCTCCCGAGCCGCTCGGTCGTGCGGTTTTACAACAAGCGCGGTACGGCGGAGCAATGGATCAAGGAAGGCAAGCAGGCCACCCACTGGACGCGGCTGTCGTGCCATCGTTTCCGGGCGAACGAGGTGCGCCTGCAACTGAGCGTCCTGGCCTACAATCTGGGCAACTTGTGGCGCAGACTGGTCCTTCCGCTGCGGGTCAAGCGCTGGTCGCTCACGAGTCTCCAGCAGCGACTGGTGAAAACTGGGGGCCGGCTGGTGAAGCATGCGCGGTACTACTGGCTTCTGCTGGCGGAAGGGCATCTCACGCGGCGGCTGTTCGGCGACATGCTGCGGAGGATCTGGGCGCTACCCGTGCCGGCAGGCTGACGCGCGGCCTGAAGTGCAACGAAGCCCGCCCGGCGATGACACGGGGCACACGTGTGGAGCGGTGTCTGAGAAATGCCCGAAAAGCAGGGGTTCCAGTCGGTCGCACGTCGGCGCGGGCTCAGATGAAGGCCTTTGAAGCTGAGCGATTGTGCGACGATCGAAGTTTTTGTGCGATCGGCGGCGATCGGGTGTATAAACGTGCCATCAGGGGCAGGCAAAACGGAAATCCCGGGTAAGACAAAATGGAGCTTTACTTATCCAGGATTAACTTGCGATATATCTAAGTCTCTGTAGATTTGGTGCCGGCAGGAAGGTAGGGGAATGGCATGCGCAAGACTGAAGAGGCGGTGGACTGGCGGGAGGAGTTCTGGGGGATGGACGAGCGCGTGTTCCTGGATTGCGCCAACCAGGGGCCGTTCCCGCGCGCCACCATTCGGGCGGTGGAGCAGGCGCTGGAGTTGAAGAAGTACCCGGAGCGGCTCACCGCCGAGCATTACTTCGAGCTGCCGCAGCAGGCCCGTACAGGGCTGGCGAAATTGATTGGCGCACGACCGAGTGAGATTGCGCTCACCAACGGGGCCGCGGACGGCATCAACGCCGTCGCCAATGGGTTGGACTGGAAAGCGGGCGACGAAATTGTGCTGCCAGCGCGGGAGTTTCCCTCCAACTATTTTCCCTGGAAGCATCTGGAAGAACGCGGGGTGCAGGTGCGAGAGGTGGAGCCGCGGGACGGGCGCTTCGTGGCCGCCGACGACTTGGTGGCAGCGTTGACGGAGAAGACGCGTTTGGTGGCGGCCAGCTACGTGGGCTACGCCGACTCGAACCGCATTGACTTGGCGCGGGTGGGCCAGGCCTGCCGTGCGCGGGGCATTCCGCTGGTGGTGGACGCCAGCCAGGCCGTGGGCGCGCTGGCGCTCACGGTAGAGGAGTTGCGCTGCGACTTCCTGGTCGCCGCCGGTTACAAGTGGTTGTTCTCGCCTTACGGCACCGGGTTTTTCTACGCGCGGCAGGAGTGGCAGCAGCGGCTCCGAGTGCACGACATTCGCTGGCTGGCGGTCGAAGGCGCGGAAAACTTCAACCAACTGCCGCGCCAGAACTGGCGTCTGGTCCCGGACGCGCGCCGTTGGGATTCGGTCGAGGTCTCGAACTGGCTCAACCTTTCGGCGTTCAAGACTTCAGTAGAGTTTCTGCTGCGGGTGGGCGTGAGCGAGATTGAGCGCCACGTGCGGCGGCTGTGCGACCACCTGGTCGAGCGTCTGCCGCGCGACCGCTGCGTGCTGCGCAGCCCGGCAGAGTCGGCGCGCCGCGGCCCCTACGTCTGCGTGGCGGCGCGGTCGGCGGAGAAGACGCGGGCGCTGTGGGAGACGCTGCGGCAGCGGAACATTTTCGTCAGCCTGCGCGCCGACGCTCTGCGCGTCGCCCCCAACATTTACAACCGCGAGTGGGAAATCGACCGCCTGCTGGCCGTGCTGGCGGAGTGAAGGAGAACCGTCACCGACCAAGCAGATTCCTCGTCGTCCGCCTGCCTACCGCTTGCCCGCCGTGGCGGGCAGGCAGGCTGACGCGGGCCCGCCACGGCGGGTAAACTCTTCGGAATGACAGACAGGGTGAGTTTTTCGGCGTCGCCTTCGGCTTCGCAGAATGACGGAGGCCGCCAGTTTTCTGATTTTCTCCAACAACTGCGGGTGCCCCCCTACGGGGATGAATTCCGCAGTTCTTCCAGGCTGTTGTGATTTCCTCGGTTTAGAAGAGGCGGGCCAAGCGGAAGGGAATCTCTACCACCACTTCCAGCGGCACCGGCAGGCCGTTCTTGCGGCCGGGTTCGAACACCCAGCGGCGGAAGGCTTCGACCGCACTCGCGTCCAGTGACTCGTCCAGGCTGCGGACCACCTGGACGCTTTCCACTCCCCCATCGGCGCGAATGACGCCGTAGAGGACAACCACCCCTTCGATGCGCGCGCGGCGCGCCGGCGCCAGGTAGCGCGGGTCAACCTTCTTGATGGCCAGTGGCGCTTCCAGCGGAAAACCGTTGGCCGCTCCCCCGGCAGCGGTGCGGCTGGCCGGGCCTTGCTCGGAAAAGCGCAGCACCCAACTGCCGGCTTGGCTGGTGAGGTTGGGCATGGTGATGTAAATCGTATAGACGCGAGGGGCACCGGCGCTGTCGAGCGGGCGGCTTCCGGGCTGGATGCCGGAGAGCATTTCTTCCGCCCTGGCTTTGGCATTCTGGGCAGAGGTCGTGGGTCGAACTTGCGGTCGTTTCCGGGGAAGACCCAACAACTCCGCACGGGTTTTTGCTCCACCGCTCGGCGGGCCTACCACCACTGGAGCGGGCGGCAGGGGTCCGTTGCCTGCGACCAGAACACCGGGAACAGACAAGGCGCCGGGAGAGCCAGCCAGTCCGCTGACTCCGGTGCCAGTTTCGCTGATGCCGGGAGCTTCGCCGCCGAAGTTGTTCAGCTCTGGCCCGGCAGCGAACCGGGCGCGCAACTGGGTTTCGGGCAACTCCAACACTTCGGAAGGCAACGCGGGTTGTGCACTGAGAGCGACCAGCGCCGGCGGGGTCGCGCCGTCCTCGAGTGTCGTTCCCAGCGTTGCTCCCACTTCGGGGGCGTCGGCGCGGGGCTTGTCCAACTCGGTGGTATTCAGACGCGGCGAGAATTGCTCCAGCCGGGACTCGGCCAGTTCCCGTTCAGCCGCGCTCGGAGGGCGCGGCGGGAGCGGCATGGAGGAGGCGGGGTTGACCGCCCGGGGAAGCGACAAGCGCCGCAGGTTCAATTCTACCTTCGGTGCTGCGGTGGGAACTTTCGGAATGACCAGGTTGGGCAGGCGGACGTCGAGCGTGTCCACCGGCACGCGGGCTTGGGGAAAGTTGGAGAGCAGCGTCTGGGTAGGATGGTTGGGCCGCCGAGGTTCGGACACAATCACTTGCGGAGCGGGCAAGGTCGGCACCTGCGGGGGCAGCGGTGGCTTCAGTCGAGCTTCTTGGGTGGGTTGGGGTTTGGGGCGTTCCGCGGGCGCCATGGGCGGCAGCGCCAACGAGCCGGGCGCCCAGGTCAGGTCGTACTCGATGCGGACGGTGGAGAAAGTCTTGGGCGGCTGCCACGCGGTCAGGAAACCGGGCAGGGGCAGCACAATGAAAGCGATGTGCCACAGGGCTGAGGCCAGCAGCCCGCCTCCCGGCCAGCCGAACCGCAGGTTGGTGCCGCGGAAGGAGATCCGAGTGGCCTGCGCCGTGAGTTCAGGCAGGCGAGCCCACAGCGCGCACACGGCCTGCCGGAAACTCTTCCACCCGCCGTCCCAGGGCACCTGCAATTGCGGTTGCCTCGGAGACGGCCCGGCGGTTTGGGGAGACGTATCCATTGTTCGCGCCTAGACGGTGCCTAGATTATACCGCTGCGGGGGTGCCCTCCGCAGGAAGACTTCTTGGGCTTTGATTCCGCTGGCGGGGAGTTGGTTGTTGCCTGCCTTTAGTCCTGAAGCTACAGCCGGTTGGGGACGATAGGGGAGGTGGGGCTCAGTAGAATCAGTGCATCGCTGGTCCGCTGCAACCTTGCCGGGGCGGGGTGAATCTGTTACTAGGTAGAGTCAGCTAGACCCGTGTTTCCCCTCCGCGAAGGGTCCGGCCGAAGGCAGCCGCACGATGGCAGCTCGATGGCATCAATCGAAAAGGTTCCGCCTGACCGCCGGCGGAGCGCTGCTGTTGCTGGCGGGGCTGCTGTTGGTGCCGTTTCTGGTTCCGGTGGACCGCTTTCGTCCCGCTATCATCGAGTTGCTGGAGCAAGAGACCGGTCGCAAGATTGAGATCGAAAGCATTCGGTTGCACCTGTTGCCCAAGCTGCGCTTGCAAGTGGCGAACTTGCGAGTGAAGAACCCGCAGGGTTTCCCGGAAGGCGATACGCTGGCGGTGGAGCGGATTAACCTGGGGGTTCCCCTCGGACCGCTGCTGCGGCGGCAGGTGCAGGTTGAGTCGCTCAGCCTGCGCGGCGTCACCCTCAACCTGCTGGAGGACCAGCGGGGGCGCAGCAACACCGACCTGAGCAAGGTGCAGCGGGCGGCAGCGCGCAAGCAGGCCGCGCCGGAGAAGAAACCGCTCTTTTCGCTCAGCCGTGTGGATGCGGTGGAGTTGCGGGAGGTGAGCTTTTCCGCCGGCACCTACAGCCGCCGGCGCAAGCGGGTGCAGCCTTCCTATGCCATTGCCGGAGTCAACATAGTGCTGCGTGGGCTGGACCTGCGCGACGCGCAGTGGAAGGAAACGTTCGAGACGGAGATGGAGCTGGGGGGTGTGGAGATTTCCGTTCCGAGCCTGCGCCAGCCGCTGCGCTTTACCGACGGGCACGTGAATGTGAAAGGCCGGGCGGCGGAGGGCCACTTCACGCTGGCGCTGGGTGGGCTTCGGGCGCGCGGTAAGATGAAGATGGCCAACTGGGAGAAGCCGCGCGTGGACTTTACGCTTGCGATGAAGAAGCTGGACGTGGCTGAGTTGGCCGAGTTGGCGGCGGCTCCGGAGGAGGCACCCAAGGCGCAGCGGTCGGCCGGACGGTCGGGGCGTCGCTCGTCCGGCAGCGAGCAGCGCCGGCTGCTGGCGCGCGGCACGGTGAAGGTGGAGAAGGTTCTCTTTGCGCCCTTCGCGGCGGAGAACGTCAGCGGAACCGTCCGGCTCTATACCCACAAGCTTACGGTGGACCCGCTCGAGGTGGACTTCTACGGCGGGCGGGTGGAAGGCTCGTTGAACACCGATTTGGAGAAGGAGAGCCTGCCGAGCACGCTGACGGTGACAGTGCAAGGTGTGGATGTGGCCAAGTTGGCGTCGGCCGCGCAGCAGGGCGCGGAGAGCAAGGTGACGGGAACCTTCGATGCCGGCGTGAGCTTGAGAACCGCGCTCGGCGCCGACCCGCTGGCGGCGCTGACCGGGCAGGGGAACTTCTCCGTGCGGGACGGGATGTTGAAAGGTTTCAAGCTGGAAGGGAAGCGCGCCGCCATGGCCAGCCTGCTGCAAATCGAGGTGCCCTCGGGCGACACGCCCTTCCGTTTGTTCGCTGGTGACCTGCGCATCCAGCAACAGCGGGTGCACAGCCAGAAAGTGAGCTTGGAGGCCGACGCCATGCAGGCGACCATGAAGGGGAGCTTCGGCTTCGACGGAACGCTCAACTACAGCGGCACCGGCGTGCTGGGCGGGGGCAGCGGCGAGCAGTCGCAGGAGCAGTCGGTGGAGGAACCAAAGCGCAGCCGCAACCCGCTGGCCAGCATCGGGAAACTCTTTGGAAAGGTAGCACAAGGGACCATTGGGCGCATGCGCGTTCCCATTTCCGTTTCAGGGACGTTCGCAGAGCCTCGCTTCCGGCTGGCCGGGGTGCCGGAGCCGGTCGAGCAGACTCAGGATCAAACCCAAGCCACGCAGCAGGAGCCGCAGCCCGACCAGCAGAAGAACTTGCTCAACCTCTTCGAGCGTCGTCCCTGATTTTGTCTGTGGTTTAGCACGCGGCTGAACAAATCCGTTTTGCAGTCGTTCTGCCTGCCCCGCCTGTTCTGAGCTTGCCCCGAGTGCAGTCGAGGGGCGAAGCCGAAGGGCGCTTCCCAGCGGGGAGCGAAGCCTGCCTGCGCCTGCCCGCCCTGGGCGGGTCTGCCGAGCCGCGGGCGAGGAAAATTCCGGTCTTGCGGAACCCGCAAGTCGTGATATAAATCTCGGATGCAGCCGCCGCAGGGTTCTCGTCAGGCGCAGGCGTCGGAGAAGGCGCTGCTGCGGTTAAAGCAGGACGCCAGCCGATGGTGTCCGCGGTGTGGCGCTCGTTTGCGGGAGCAACGCTGCAAGCTACTCTGCGCGCGTTGCGGGTACTATAATGTCCTGCTCGGATTTTTACTGAGCGCGAGCGGCTGTTTCGTGTAGGGTTAGGTTCGCACACCAACGGGTCACAGATGCCAGGGAGGGAGGAACCGCTGTGAACTTGAACATTGTCATTCGGGAGGCCGAAGGAGTCACCGTCCTCGGCCTGAAAGGAAAAATCGTCTTGGGGGCTGAGTGCAACGCCCTGCGCGAGCGGGTGAAGCACCTGCTGGCTTCCAACCAGAAGAAGATTCTGC
This sequence comes from Candidatus Acidiferrales bacterium, assembly GCA_965247455.1. Taxonomy (GTDB): domain Bacteria; phylum Acidobacteriota; class Terriglobia; order Acidiferrales; family 2-02-FULL-67-57; genus JACZYA01. The sequence goes on along the minus strand of CBDFHE010000017.1, from coordinate 572,846 downwards.
TCGACTTGGGCGAGGTCAGTTTTATCGACAGCGCCGGGGTCGGCACCCTGGTGGCGTCCTTCACTTCCACCCGGGCGCAGGGGGGAGCGCTGAAGCTGGTCAACCTGACCAAGAAGTTCCAAGAGACCTTGCAGGTCACGCGCTTGCTGACGGTGTTTGAATCGTTTGACGACCAGGCCAAAGCCGTGGCCCCAGCTTCCAGTAGCCCTACGGGTGGTCCAGCCGGTAGATGGTGAGCCCGCTGAGCAGCTTGGGATAGAAGTCGGTGGACTTCTGCGGTAGCACCTCGCCGCTCAGGGCCACGTCGCGCACCTGCTCCAGGCGGGTGGGGTTGACTAGAAAGGCCACTTGCGCTGTCCCGTTCTCCGCCGCTGCCACTGCCTCCTCCCACTCTCGCACGTAGCGGATATTTTTCTGTTGGCGGATGGATTCTTCGTCCATGCCCAGACAGCCTTCCAGCAGCAGCTTGTGCAGCACCACCAGGTCGAGCTTGCGCTGCTGCGGCGAGGCCTCCGGCAGCTCTTGGCCCAGGTCGGCGTTCACCTTCAAGAGGAAAAGGTAATAGGCCACTTCGCCCGCCGGGCAGACGACGAAGGATGGCCGTTGCGTCCCGCGTTCGGCCAAGTCGCGCAGCAGCCGGGCCAGGGTGCGCTGCTTGTCCTTGTCTTCGCTGAGCGGGTAGGCGTACCAGTCAAAAGTGTGGCTGGCGGCCTGGCGGAAACGCGCGAAGTCGAAGTCGGGCAAGTCGGCCACCAGCCGGTGGGTGGGCAGGATGGTCACGCCCGGGCCTTCCATGTTGATGAAGGTCATCATGACTTTTTCGTGCGGGGCGTCCAGGTCGGCGGAGCCAGCGCGGGCGCGGAATTGGTCGCGGTAGGCCAGGGCGGTTTCGTAGCGATGGTGGCCGTCGGCGATGATCAGTTTCTTATCGGTCATCAGTTGCTGGATGCGCTCGATGGTGGCGGCGTCGTCCACGCGCCAGAGCCGGTGCGCTACGTCGTACTCGTCGCGCACTTCTTGCGGTTTTTCGCGGCGTGCAACTTGGTTTAGCACTTTGTCCACCTCGCCCGCCGGGTCGCTGTAAATCATGAAGAGCTGCCCGAAGTGCGAGCGCGTGTGGCGCAGCAGCTCCAGGCGGTCTTTCTTGGGGCCGGTGTGCGTCAGCTCGTGGCGATGGACGACGCGGGCGGCGTAGTCCTCGATCCGCCCCAGCGCGATGAAGCCTTTGCGCACCCGCCGTTGCTTGGTGCCGGGCACGGTGTATTCCTGGAAGTAAGCGTAGAGGGCGGGCGCAGGGTCGGGCGCCAGCACGCCTGCGCGTGTCCATTCCTCCAGGTGGGCGGCGGCGCGGGTGTAAACGTTCTGGCCGTTGTCGCCCGGTTCTTTCTTGCCCAGCAGGACGCGCACCAGGTTGTAGGGGCTGAGCCCGTAGTAGCGCTCCTGCACGGCGAGGGTGATTTTGTCGTAGGGCTGCGTTACCAGCCGGTCCAACGGCGCCCCGGCTTTGTCCGGGTTGTAGCGAAAGGCGCGAAAAGGATAAATGCTGGCCATCAGGATGCTCTCCTTCCGAGCGGGGAAACACCGCAGTTTACACGCTGCTGCTCGCACCCGGCAAGAGACCCGCTTGGTCAGCCCGCCCCGGGTTAGGGCAGGGGCGCGGGGAATTCTGTGTATTCTCCGTGTCCTCTGCGCCTCTGTGGTGGGTTTTTTCTCTCCTCGCAGTTGCTTGTTCCCCGACGACGAGGCGTGAACTCCGACTGGCTTTTGCTCTTAGCCCGTGTGTGTTCTGCCTGCCCACTTGGACTATAATTTCTTCTTCGCCGACAGGAGCGGAGACTTTATGGCACGCCTCCAGATGAATCCCACCGTTTGCTTGTGGGTGGTTGTCGGCGAAGCCAGCGCCGGAACTCCGCCGCGCACAGGCGCGGATTGAATCATTGAATCAAGGCAGCCTATGACCCCGCCCGCCCTTGACCCGCGCCGCCTGCGCGTCTTCATCTTCGACCTCGACGGCACTCTCATCGACTCCAAGCTCGACCTGGCTCATTCCGTCAACGCCACCCGCGAGCACTTCGGACTTGCCACCCTCTCCCACGAGACCATCTTCAGCTTCATCGGCGACGGCGCCCGCACGCTCATCCAGCGCGCGCTGGAAGAGGGTACCAGCGAGCAACAGGTCGAGCAGGGGCTGGCCTTCTTCCTCCAGTACTACCGCGAGCACATGCTCGACAACACCGTCACCTATCCGGGCGTGCGCGAAGCCCTGGTGCGGCTCGCCGGCGAAGACCGTGTCCTGACCGTCCTCACCAACAAACCCGTCCGCTTCAGCTGCGCCATCCTCGACGGGCTGGGCCTGGGCGATTGCTTCCGCCTCGTCTATGGCGGCAATAGCTTCGAGCGCAAAAAGCCCGACCCCATCGGCGTGCAAACCACACTGCGGGAGGTTCAGGCTGCTCCGGAGGAAGCCATCATGGTGGGGGATTCGCCCACCGACGTGCTCACCGCCCGCAACGCCGGTGCTTGGGTGTGCGGCGTCACCTACGGGCTCGGCAGCCACCTGCTCGACCAACGCTCTCTCGACCTGCGCGTGGACAGCCTCACCGAATTGGCCTCTTGGGTCGGGCGCTAGTCGGAACCCGCTACGAGACAGCCCATAAGGGTCGGTGCGAAACAATCACTGTTTAGCCCGCGGGCTTCGGCCCGTGGGATCCATCGATGGAAGCTGTTGGGTTGAACCGTGCTTTCGCTAACTTGCCCCACGTTTTTGAGGCAATCCTCCCGTCGCAGACAAGAATGCCTGCCTGCGGTAGGCAGGTCTGCGCCACCCAGTACATCCCAAACACAGTGGGGCGGACATTCCTGTCCGCCGCAGTTCGCTGGGCGGGGCTGCCCCGTCAGGGCTCTTTGCGGTAGAACTCTGCCAACTTGCTCACTACGTACTGCTGCATTTCTTCGGTCAACTCCGGAAACATCGGCAGCGCCAGCACTTCGCGTGCGGCGCGCTCGGCTTCCGGGCAGTCGCCCGCGCGCCCGCCCCAGCGCCGGAAGCAGGGCTGCAAGTGCAGCGGCACCGGATAGTACACCTCTGTTCCGACCCCTTCTTCGCGCAGGAAAGTTTGCAAGGCATCGCGGTCACGCGCGCGAATCACGTACTGGTGGAAGACGTGGCGCACCGTGCCCGGCCGGTAGGGAAGCACCACCGGATGGGTTTCGTCTGGGTAGCGTTTCTGCTCATCGGTTAAGCTGGCTTCAAGGAAAAAACTGTCATAGCGCGTGGCGCACTGCCGCCGCGCCTCCGTCCATCTCTCCAGATGCTTGAGTTTTACCCGCAACACCGCCGCTTGCAGCTCGTCCAGGCGGCTGTTCCAACCCACTACGTCGTGGTGGTACGTCTCCCCCGTGCTGCCATGCTGGTGCAGTGCGCGCAGCCGGTCGGCCAGCGCGCCGTCGGCGGTCGTTACCAGGCCCGCGTCGCCAATGGCGGCAAGATTCTTAGTGGGATAAAAACTGAAGCAGCCCGTCCGTCCCAGGCTGCCCACACGGTGTCCACGGTAGTCGGCGCCAATCGCCTGCGCTGCATCTTCGATCACCGGCAGCTCGAATTTTTCCACCACCTCGTTGATGGCTTCCATCTCCGCCGGGTGACCAAACAGATGAACGGCGATCACCGCCCGCGTCCGCCGGCGTCGTTCGCCGCTCAGGTTTTTCAAATGCGCTTCCAGGCGGGCCGGGTCGAGCGTGAAGCTGCGCGGCTCGATGTCCACGAAGGCGGCCCGTGCTCCCAGCCGCGCCACCGCTCCCGCGGTGGAAAAAAAAGTGAACGGCGAGGTCACCACTTCGTCCCCCGCCTGCGCTCCCAGGGCCACCAGCGAGAGCAGCAGCGCGTCCGAGCCGGACGCGCACCCAATCGCGTGCGGCACCTGGCAGTAGTTGGCCAGTTCCCGCTCCAAGGCCTCGCCCTCCGGGCCCAGAACGAATCGCTGGCTTGCGCACACCCGCTCCAGCGGCGCCAGGATTTCGTCTTTCAATTCGGCATACTGCACCGTTAGATCAAACTGCGGCACTTGCATGCGTATGCTTGGTTTCATGCTGGACGCATCAATCTAGCACACTCGCCCGCGGCGTCAAAAGCGGCCAGCGCTTGCCGCCAGAGGCGTTTTTGGGTAGTATCTTCCAGCCGTCACTCCCATGAGGATACTGCTGCTCACCGACGCCTTTCCGCCCGAAGTGCGTTCGGCCTCTCACTTGATGTACGAGCTGGCGGAAAACCTCTGCCGGCGCGGCCACTCGGTGGCGGTTCTCACCTGTGCCCCGCGCTACAACCTCGCTGCGCCCTTGCCCGCTCGGCCGAAGAGTTGGCTCAGCCGCGAGCAACAGAACGGAGTGGAGGTTGTGCGGGTGATTGCGCCCCCCATTCACAATCTCAGCCACTGGCGCCGCGGCCTGGGCCAGTTGCTGCTGCCGCTGAGCTTCTATTGGGCGGGCCGCCGCTTGGCGCGTCCCGACGCCATCCTGTGCTACTCGCCTCCGCTCACGCTGGGCTTGGCGGCGCACTGGCTGGCGCGCCGCTGGCGCGCTCCCTTCCTGCTCAACGTCCAGGACCTTTTCCCGCAGAACGCCGTTGATCTGGGGGCGCTCCGCAATCGGTTGTTGATTGCTTTCTTTGAGCGCCTGGGAAAATTTCTCTACCGACGCTCCCAAGCCATTGCCGTGCATTCGCCCGGCAATGCCTCCTGGCTGAGGAACCGTAGCGTGCCCGGCGAAAAAATCCACGTCATTCCCAACTGGGTGGACACCCGGCGCCACCGCCCGCAGGACGCTCGCAACGGTAATCCCGTTCGTGCCCGTCTGGGACTCGGTGACCGCTTCGTAGTGCTCTTCGCCGGCGTAATGGGGCACGCCCAGGACCTGGCAACCGTCGTCGAAGCGGCCGCCGCGCTGGCGGCGGAGCCGCGCATAATTTTTCTACTGGTCGGCGACGGCGCCCAGCGGCCCGCGGTCGAGCGCCGCCTGCGCGCGCTCGGCCTCGCCAACGTTCGTCTGGTGCCGTTCGTGCCGTGGCAAGACTACCCGGTACTGGTGGCGGCCTGCGACGTCGGCCTGGTGACGCTGAAGAAGGAAATGAAAACTCCGGTCGTGCCTTCGAAGCTCCTCACCTACATGGCCTGCGGGCGTCCGGTGATTTTGAGCCTGCCCGGGGAGAGCGACGCCCGCGCCATCGTGCGGGAGGCGGACTGCGGGCTGCTGGTTCGGCCCGGTGATGCCGGCGCTCTGGCCGCCGCCATCCGCACCTTGTTGGCTGACCCGGCGCATGCAGACAGGCTGGGAGCCGCCGGACGCCGCTACGCGGTGGAACACTTCGAGCGCTCCACCTGCGTGGCAAGGTGGGAAGGGCCGTTGGAGGTTTGCGTCCACAAATCTCCCAATTGATTCCGGCGGCTGGTGGCGCTAGGATTCACGCAGCATTGCGCACGAACACCAACTCAGCGGGGGGGGGCAAATGCGCTTAACGTTAGCTTGGCTCTCGGCTCTTCTTTTTTTCGCTGCTGCGCTCGCGGCGCAACCGGCGCAGGAGCCCCCGGCTCAGCGCGACTACGTGATTGGTCCGGGCGACCTGCTGAGGATTAGCGTCTATGACGCCCCCGATCTCTCCCGCGAAGTGCGTGTCAGCGCCGAGGGTTTCATTCGGCTGCCGTTGCTGCCCAGCCGCGTGCGCGCCGACGGGCTAACGCCGGACGAGCTGGCCGACCAACTGGTGCGCGCCTTCCTCGCCCGCCAACTCTTGCGCGACCCGCAGGTCACCGTCCTGGTCAAGGAGTATCGCAGCCGTCGGGTGGCGGTGCTGGGAGTGGTGCAGCGGCCGGGCATGGTTCCCGTCTTTGGTCCCACCACCTTGCTGCAAGTGCTGTCCGAGGCGGAAGGCTTGACCGAAGCTGCCGGCGCGTTGATCTACGTTACCCGCGGGGGAGCGTTGGCTGCCGCGCCCGCCGCGTCCAAGCCCGCCGAAGAGCCAGCCGAGCCGCGGACACGCGTGGTGAAGGTGCGCGACTTGCTGGAAATGCGCGACCCCGCCGCCAATCTCCCCATCTACGCGGGCGACATGATCACGGTGCCGCGCGCCGGGATCATCTACGTTGTGGGCGCGGTCCACAAGCCGGGCGGGTTCATGCTGCGGGACGAGCGCGAGCGCTTGACCGTGCTGCAAGCCGTCGCCCTGGCGGAAAACCTCACCGGCACCGCCCGCCCCGCCGAGGCCGTGATCGTTCGCCGTCCCTCCGGCTCCGACAAGGAGGAGGCGATCCCGGTTGACATTCGCAAAGTCATGGCCCGCAAAGCCCCCGACCCGGCGCTCGAAGCCAACGACATCCTCTTCGTTCCCGACAGCTTGGCCAAGAAAGGTTTGCGGCGGGCGATGGAAGCCGCCATCCAGGTTGCCGCCGGCGTCATCATCTTTCGCCGGTAGGGACCCGCGCCACCGCTAGTGGATCGGAAGCCCGCGCTTGCGGGTGGCGACGTTGGCCGCAATCAGAAATTCCTGCCCCGCCATCAACGCCGCATAGAAAAACCCCGGCAGCCCGTCCAGGAAGCCGCGACAGACAACAAACAGATAGAAGAACTTGATCGTCGCCCGAAAGGGCAAGCGCATGTAGAACTGTTTCAGCCGGCGACGCCGCTCCGCCTCTGCGCCTCCCAGCCGAGCCGGCAAGCCTGTTTCGTTTCGCCCGCCGCGCAAGCGCAGCGTCTCCTCGGCCTCCAGCGCGGCGTAGCGGTTGAACTTCTCCACCAGGTCAGTCAAGCCCTTGCGGTTGTCGTGCACCAGCAGATTTTTGAGCCGCCCGGTCTTTCCTTCCACCAGCGCGTAGGCGTTCACCTGCCGGTCTTCATAGCGCGCGGCGCGGTGGCGGTAGAGGCGGAGGAACCAAAAGGAATTGTATTGGCTGACGTGCTTGAGCCATCGGCCCAGGAACAGCACCTTCCACCGCACGGCGTAACCGTTGACATCCGACGGAGCAGCGGCGACGGCGCGCTCAATTTCCTCCGCCAGCTCTGGCGGCACCACCTCGTCGGCGTCCAGCGAAAGCACCCACTCGTGCCGGAGGCGCGCGTTCGCCAGTGCCCAGTTGCGCTGGCGGGAAAAGTTCTCGAAGGGATGGGTGTAGAGGTGGGCGCCGGCGGCGCGCGCCAGTTCCAGCGTGCGGTCGGTGCTGCCGGAGTCCATCACGTGGATGTCGTCCGACCAGCGCACGCTCTCTAGGCAGGCGGGCAGGTTTGCTTCCTCGTTGTAGGTGAGAATCAGGATTGAAACATTGGCCACAGCGGCCTCAGTGTAGCAAGTCCCTTCCGGGATCAGGGAGTGCCCCGCCGATGCCCCACCAGCGTCTCCACGCTGTCGAGGAGTCGCTGCACGTGGGCGGCCCAGCAGAATGTCCGCGCCTGCTCGTGTCCGCGGCGGATCAGCTCTTCGCGGCAAGCCTCTCGGCTGATGATTTCTTCGATGCGGGCGGCGAGCTGCTCCGGGTTGAGCGGGCCAAAGTAGAGTGCCGCGTCGCGGGCCAACTCCCGGTTCACCAGAATGTCGGAAGCCACCACCGGCAGGCCTTCGGCCAGCGCTTCCACCAGCGGGAAGCCGAACGATTCGGTCAGCGTGGGATACACCAGCACGTGGCAGCGCGCATACAGTTGCAGGAGTTCCTTGTGCGGCAGTGGCCCGAGAACATCAACTGCACCCGCTTGCACCAGCTCATCCAACAGTTCGACGTCCTCTTTCCAGACCACACTCGTGCGTGAGGACTCCTGTCGCGGGTCGGCGGTGGTCAGCAGCCGGAAGCGGTCACCGTGCCGCTCCCGCAGCAGCCGCAACGCGCGCAACGCTGTGCCCAGGTTCTTGTAGTCGGTGTAAAGAGTCAGCAATAGAAGATCAATGCGACCGTCATAGGAGCGCGCGGGCGGGTCAAACGCCGTCGCTGTCGTGCCGAACGGATTGACAGCAGTTTTCTCTTCCGGCAACGGGGTTGCCCGCCGGAGATCAGCCATGATGCTGGCCGTCGGCGCTAGTACGCAGTCGGCGGCGCACGCCGAGCGGCAGATCCACCACCGCCGCAGGGCAAAAGCAATCCGGAAGTTCAAGGGTTTGTGGGGCAGGATGTGTTGCCGGTACTCGTTGGAAAAATAGATGGAACTTTGCACGCACAGAAGCTGTGGAACGAAGCAAAGAAGCTGGCCGTAGTTGGCAAACGAGAACAGCGCGCCGGCCCGATGCTGGCGGAGCAGGCGGCGGAGCGTGACCTGATCCCACCACAGACGCCGCGCGGGCGTCTCTGCCGGCGCGATGTGCCACTCCAGGTTGGGCGCTGACGGCATCGGATGGCGGGCAAACGCGCGCGTGACGTAGAAGACAAAGTGATGCGGCACCGCTTGACGCGCCAGCTCCTTCCCCAAGCCGCGCAGGGCCGTCAGCGCACCTCCCATCTTGGTCCCCACGGCGTTGACCAGAACTTTCATCCCGATTTCGCCGGCGATGTCTCCGCCGCAGTTTTATCTGCCACCGACAGGCGCAGCACCCCGTACATACAGGCCAGATACCAGCCCAGGCGGATGTTGATGGAAAGTAAGTCCCCGCGCGACTCCAGCAGGAAGAGGATGAGGCCGGCCAGGTAGAGCACGTGGTAGGGGGAGTACGCTCCGGCCCGGAGGAAGCGCTGGTAAAGGCTGGCGGCAACCACGCCCATCAGCAGGTAGCCCACGAACGGGTCCAGGTAGCCAAAGTTCGCCAACAGCTCCCCCGCCAGCGAAGGCGAAAGCGAGAGTCCGCCGTAGTGGCCCAGGCCCAGCTCTTCCACCAGCAGGCGGCCGAAGCCGTAGGGTTTCCCGGGCCAGAGCGAGCGCGGGATGGGATTCACCAGCACCGCCACCACGCTCCAGCCGTAGAGGTAGCGCCCGCGGTCGGGGTAGAGCTCGATGGTGCGCACCAGATTGTCGAAGGCGTCCACGGCGGCGAACCTTTCGAAAGCCAGCCGGACCGGAATGAAAACCGCGGCGGGATGGTAAGAGGCCGCGGCGACGTCAATCCGCCACTGCGCCGCCAGGATGTCCACCGCAGCGGCAGTGAACAACAGCAAGAGCGCCACGCCCACGGCCAGCGCTGCCACCCGCCCAGTCGGAAAGCGCTCCGCCCTGCGGAGCCAGAGCCGGTACACAAAGACCAGGAACGCAAAACTGATCAGGAAGACCAACGGGATGCGAGAGCGGTTGACGAGAGCGAGCACGGGCAGGGGAGCCAACGCAACGATCAAAGCCAAGCGGCGGCCCGGTGTGGCTGGCCGGGTGGTGAAGAGCAGCCAAATGGCCAACGCCCCCGCCGCTGGCAGGCAACCGGCCAGCAGCCGGGCGTAGTTGGAGACGGCAGGGTCAAACGGGGCCAGCGGATTGTCAAAGCCGAAGCTGCCCACCAGGCCCACCAATCCCAGCAGCACGGTCAGAGGAAAGAGGCGGTTGGTCGAGAGCTCGCTCCGCGCCATTCGTCCCCCTATGCGCGGGCGGATTCCGAACTTACTTCCCACCAGGAAGCCCAGCAAGACCCCAGCAACCACCAGCACAGCCTTGCCGGCGGTGGCAACGCTGAGCGTGACGGGAACGTCATAGATGAAGACTGACTTCAGCATCCCCACCACCAGGAAGACAAAGATGCCGGCCAGGCCGAACTGTCGGGCGTCGAGGAACCCGCCGGCGCTGCGCCGGGCTGCCGCCAGCATGGCCGCGCCGAGCGCGGTCATCAGAGCCACGGCGGCCACCAGAAAGATGCGGCGCGTGACTAGAAACGCCTGCCCGATGGCGATAACAGACACAATCACCAGCAAGCCCAAGAGCACTGCCGCAATGGCGGGAGCAACTTTCACGGCGTGTAAGAGCGCGGGGGCGCGCTGGCGGCGAACTCGAGAGCGCGCAGCACACTTTCGGCTGAGCGGTGGTGGGACCAGCGTTGAATTCGCTCCAGTGACCGTTCGCCCAGTTGAGTTCGAAGGCTGGCGTCGGCCAGCAGGCGACCCAAGCAGCAGCGCCGCGCCGCGCGGTCTCCCGCCGGGAAGACCATGCCGTTGCCACCCTCTTCCATCAAGTCGGGCACTGCTCCGGCGGCATCGGACACCACCACCGGCAGGGCGAAGTTCATGGCTTCGTTGACGACCACTCCCCAGGTTTCGCTGCCTGAAGGTAGCACGAAAGTGTCCGCCGCCACATAGAAGCGCGCCAGCTTGCTCTGGGATTGGAAACCCGGAAAGAGAATCTGCGTCAGGCCGATGGACCGTGCCAGGTTTTCCAGGTGCCGCCGCTCGCGGCCCTCGCCTGCCAACACCAGCCAGGCACGTGCATCGTCCAGCGCACACACGGCGTGCAGCAGGTCCGGCAGGCGCTTCTCCGGCGCTAGGCGGCCCGCATAGAGGAAAACCACCGCATCGGCGGGCAGGCCGAGCTGCTGTCGAAGGCTGGGGCGTTGCGGCAGCAAGGCCGCGCGCTGCCGCCCGAAGAAGTTGTTGTCCACCGCGTGCGGCGTCAGAAACAGTTTCTCCTCCGGCACGTCCCAGCGCCGATAGAACTCGGCATTGCGGCGGCCAAGAGTCAGGAAAGCAGAGCACTGGCGGAAGAGCCGCCGCAGGACCAAGTGCTTGAGCCCGGTTGCGTGGTTCCAGTTGGGAGAAGTTACGTGGGCGGAGGAGCGCATGAGCACCGGCAGCTTGCGCCGCCGGCAGGTCAGTAAAGTCAGCCACACCGAGAGTCCGAACCAGCCGTGGATGACCACTGCATCGTGGAAGCGCGGATGGAGCCGGGCGCACAGTTCCGGGTGGAAGCTGCCGGCAAAGTGCGCCTCGGCGGGAAACGCGGCCCGGTTGCGGAGGAAGAGGCTGCGGTAACCCTCCAGCACGGGCGAGTCCCACTGGAAGCGCCCGAAGTCGGGGTCGGGCGCCGCGCCTACGCCGACGTCGAAAAGGTAGTACACGGTGAGGTCAATCTGTGGGTGGGCCGCCAACGCGCGGAACAGAGCGGAGTGATAGGGCTGGGCGCGATTGGCGACGACCGCCAGGCGATAGCGAGGTGGGGGCATGGAGCGGAACGGTAGCGCAGGGGTTGCGCGGAAAGCAAGCCGCCAAGAAGGCGGGCCGGCGCGGTAGTACAATCACAGGACGATGAACGCCTTACGGGCGACGGTCTTGCAGGCGGCCGGCACGACCGCACGCTTGGCACCGGCCTGGATGAGGGCGGCTGCCTACAAAGTCCCGCTCCTCTCCGATGGGGTGCGCCGGGTGCTGACGTGGGCGGCGCCCGAGGGGCGGGCCGTGGTGGTGGTGGCGACGGGCATCGCCGCCGGCGTCCGCCTGCGGTTGGACTTAAGAACCGAAAAGTACTATTGGCTGGGGACGCACGAAGTTGCAGTGCAGCAGGCACTCGCGCGCGCGACAAAGCCGGGCATGACGGTGTACGACGTGGGAGCACACCTGGGCTTCTTTGCGTTGGGGCTGGCGCGGCTGGTGGGCGCGGGCGGCAGAGTGGTGGCCTTTGATCCGCTGCCGGAGAACATCCGCGCACTGCGGGAAAATCTGGCGTTGAACCCGAACCGAACAAGCAATGTGCAAGTGGTGCAGGCAGCGGTGGCGAACGCGTCCGGCCAGCTTCGGCTCTACGGAGGTTCTGATCCATCGCGGGCGCGCTTGGCCCCGCCGACAGCGAGTTCCGAAGACAGCCAGGAGGTTGCGAGCCTGACGCTGGATGAGTTTGTTTTTCTCCGCGGGGCGCCCGCCCCGCAGCTGGTCAAGCTCGACGTGGAAGGCGCCGAGGGGATGGCGCTGCAAGGATCCCGGCGGCTGCTGCGGGAGATCAAACCGGTGTGGATTCTGGAGATGCACGGGGCGGCAGCGGCGCAGGCCGTCTGGGAAGAGCTGCGGCGGGCGGACTACAAGTTGCTGTCGCTGAATCGCGCCAGGGAATTCCAAGCGCCGGAGGAGTTTACCCGCTCGCACCTGCTGGCCGTACCCCGGTAGCCTGAGCAATGGCCCCGGAACGGGCTGCAAGGCCCTGGGGTTCGCCGAACCAACGAATCAGAAGGCAGCCAGCGCCGAGGCTTCGTCATCGGCCAGCGCGAGGATTTTTTCCATGCGGACCATTTCCAGCGTCCGCCGAACCCGATCGCACAGGGAGAAGAAGACGCACTTGCCCCCGGCTGCCTTGGCGGCAGCGTGCGTGCGCAGCAACTCTCCGATGCCGGTGCTGTCGAGTTCCGGAACGCCGGCCAGGTTGATGGCCAGGTTCATACTGCCGGCCTCCAGCAGTTGCTCAATCGCGGCACGGTAGGTTTCCGCGGCTTCGCCCAGTTTCAGCGGGCCGGTGGCGTCAACCACGGTGGCTTGACCGACGGTGCGAGTTGCGATTTCCACCCTGACCTCGATTGTGGGCCGGCCTTCGGCGAGCTTCCTATTTGGCCGAGCCTACTTTTCGCTCACCCTAGCCCAAATTGTGGGGCGAAGCAAGTGCGTGTCCGGTGGGGCTTTACAGCGCTCTGGACTGGAGTTTCAGCTGTGGGCCCAAACGAGACCCTGGGCGGCAGGGCCGCTGCCGGAGATCATTAAGTGGCTGGACAACTCTTCGGGCTTGAATCATAATCTAAGTGAAATGCGACCCGAGGGGTTGCGACCGATCCCTATCCGGATCGGAAGCTAAAAACTGGGAGCATAGAGGAGAGAGGTGTCTATGACTAATGAGGCACAGGATCCCGTGGAGGAATTCGCACAAGAGCCGGTCGGCAACGGTGGCAGCGGTACGCCCCGCTGGTTGATGGCGGTGGTGGTGATACTCGCATTGGGCGTTGGCCACACCGTCTATGGTCAATACCAGACAAGCGCGAATATCGCCGCCCAAAGGGAAATGGCCCGAACCATGATGACTCGTCTGGAAGCGCGCGCCGCCACCCTGGAGGACAACTACGCTTCTCTGAAGGGCCTGTCGGACGAAACCGTCAAGAAGCTGGGGCTGACCCGGGCGCAACTGTCCCGCGCACGCGCGGCCGCCAAGCAGATCAAAAAAGAGCAACAGGAAGCTGCTGAACAGTTGGCTGCGCAGTTGGACCAACTCGGCTCGCTCAGCGGCGAGGTCACGGAAGTGATGAGCGACGTGGTGGAGGCCAAGGAATCGCTGGAAGCCACGATGGTGAAGCTGGAGCGGACCATCGGCGACCTGGGCGTGCAGAGCGGGTTGATCGCAAGCAACCGCGAGGAGCTGGAAGAACTCCGGCAGCGCGGCCAGCGCGACTACTTCGAGTTCGACATCACCAAATCGAAGCGCTACACCCGCGTCGGCGATATCTCCATCCGCCTCAACAAGAGCGACAGCAAGCGGCAGAAGTTCACCATGACCCTGCTGCTGAACGACAAGCGCATCGAAAAGAAGGACAAAACCCTGCTGGAGCCGGTGCAGTTCTACCTGCAAGGGACGCGCCACCTGTTGGAGATCGTGATCTTCGAGGTGGACAGGAACCGCATTGTCGGCTATCTCAGCGTTCCCAAAGAAGTGGCGATGGCCAAAGCCAGCGGCTAGCTGGGTTTAACTGACGTTTCGCATCCAAGCCCCGTCCGGCCCACACGGTCGGCGGGGCTTTTTTTGCTTTTTCGGTTCCGGCGTGGGAAAGCGGGAAGCCGGAGCTGCCCAGGGGCGGGCGTGCTACTTGGAGGGGGGCGCCTCGTACTTCTTCATGCCTTCGGCCAGTTCTTGCAAGCGTTTGTCCACCAGGTAGTTGACTGGTGCTTTTTTAAACGTCCCCCCCGGCTGCCGTTCGCCCGCCTTGACCCCGGTCAGGATTTCTATGCCTTCGTCCACGGTTGCCACCGGATAGAGGTGGAACTTGCCTTCTTGGATGGCTTCCGCCACGTCCGGCCGCAGCATCAGATCAGCCACGTTTTCAATCGGGAGGATCACGCCCTGCTCGCCCGACAGTCCCTTGGCGCGGCAGACATCAAAGAAGCCCTCAATCTTGTAATTGATTCCACCGATGGCTTGAATGTCACCCTTCTGGTTGACCGAGCCGGTGACGGCGACGTCCTGGCGGATGGGTAGCTCAGCCAGGCTGGAGAGCAGCGCATAGATTTCGGTTGAGCTGGCGCTGTCGGCGTCCACGCCGTTGTAGGACTGCTCGAAGCAGACGCTGGCTGCGAGCGAGAGCGGATTGGCCTGGGCAAATCTCTGCCGCAAGAAGCCGGAGAGAATCGCCACGCCCTTGTCGTGCAGCCGGCCACTCAGGTTGGCTTCGCGTTCGATGTTGATGATGCCCTGCCGGCCCATGGCGGTGGAGGCAGTGATGCGCGCCGGCTTGCCGAAGGCGTAGGCGCCCACGTCATAGACGGAGAGACCGTTCACCTGGCCGACGCGCTGGCCGGTGACGTCAATCATCAACACGCCCTTCTCGATCATTTCTTGCGGCTTGCTCTCGACCAGATTGTGGCGCTCGATGCGGGCCGCGATCGCCTTCTCCACATGCGCTCGCTGGATCAGCGTGCCGCCTTCGCTCTTGCACCAGTAGTGGGATTCTCGTGCTAGGTCGGCAATGTCGGAAAAGCGGGTGGTCAGCTTGTCCTGGCGTCCCGCGCGGCGGACGCCGAACTCCACCACCGCGGCCACGGCTTGCTTGTCAAAGTCATAGAGGCGGTCTTCTTCACACAGCTTGCGCAGCAAGGCGGCGTACTGCCGTACCCCTTCGGGGGTTCGATTCATCACCGAATCGAAGTCGGCTTTGACCTTGAAGACTTTTTTGAAATCCTCCTCGTGGGCGTACAGCAGGTCGTAGAGGTAGGTCTCCCCGACCAGAATGACTTTGGCGTTCACCGGGATGGGTTCGGGTTTGAGCGCGGCTGAGCCCACCGGCATCAGCCAGTCGCTGGCGCTCTGGATTTCCAGGTTGCCGTTGATCAGGGTGCGCTTGAGCGCCTTCCACACCCCGGCCTCGGCCAGGGCATCCAGCGCGTTCATCACCAGGTAGCCCCCATCGGATTGCAGCAGCGAGCCGGCGCGCAGGTCCAGGAAGTCCGGCTGCGTGGGCCCGCGCAGGTCGTAGGTGCGCTGGATGGTGCCGAACACGTTCGCGTAGGTGGGCGAAGTCTCGACCAGCACCGGGCAGTCGTCTCCCTCGTCGTGGGCCAGCACCACGTTCACGCGGTACATGCGGAAGAGATCGCCCGGGACCCGCGCCATCAGCCGGGCCACCTCCGCCTCCTCGCCCTCGGGCTTGCTGCCCTTGAATGAGTTCAGGTTTTCCAACAGGCTCGTCCGCACGTCTTCCAAGTGTTCGGCCACCGGTTCGTCCTGGAACTTCTCTTTCAGGTCTTCGATCACGCTGTCCACCAACACCGAGGCGGTTTCCTTCTCCAGCAGCTCCAGCTCCAGGTTGAGTGCGCGCTGGAGTTGCAGGGTTTTACGGTAGATGGTGACGAACTTTTTCTGGAACTGTGCTTGCCGATCAGTGAGTTGGTGGGCCCGAGCCTCGTCCAGTTGCCCCCCCTGCACCAGCTCGCCCAGCTTCTCAATCGGCACTGGCTGGCCTTCCACCACCGGTACCACGGCGGTGCCGGTGCTTCCGATTTCCGCCAGGGCAAATTGTTCTCGTTTCAATTGTTCGGTGAAGTGATCGAGCAGTTCCTTTTCCTGCCCGCCGTAACGGTCCAGGATGCGGCCGCGGGTGTGGTGGAACTTTTCGTCTTCAAACAGTTGCGGGATGCGAGCAGCCAGGAATTCGATGGCACGGTCCATGTCCTTGCGGAAGGCGGTTCCTTGGCCGCGCGGCATGGTGAGCAAGCACGGCCGCTCCGGGTGGTGGAAGTTGTGCACGTAGCAGCGGTCGGGGGCGAGCTCGCACTGCGGCTTGATGGTTTCCAGCAATTGCTTGATGGTGGTGGCGCGCCCGTTGCCGGTCAGCCCGCAAACAAAAACGTTATAGCCCGGTCCGTAGAGTTCTACGCCCAGCTTGAGCGCTTGCAGGGCTCGGTCTTGCCCGATGATGCGCTCCAGCGGTTTCAGGTCGGCGGTGGTCTCGAAGCCGAATTCGGCCGGATCGCAGCGCCACCGCAGCTGGTGGGGCAGGATTTTCCGAAAGGGTCCCGGGGACTTCAGTTGTCTGGAAGCGGCCATGGTTGCGCCCTCTGCTTAGTCGGCAGTCTCCGCCGGTGCCGGGGAGGCCAGCCGGGCGGTGTAGTGTTCAATCAGGGCAACGCTCAGGGCCACCAGAATCGGCCCCAACACAAGGCCCAGCACGCCAAAGGCGGCAACGCCTCCCAAGATGCTGATGAATACTAGCAGGCTGTTCATCTGCGCGCGACCACTGATCAGAGCCGGGCGCAGAATGTTGTCCACCAGGCTGATTACGAGCACGCCCACCACCAGGAGCGCAATCGCGGACCCCCACCTTCCCTCCAGCAGGAAGAGCAAGGCGGCCGGGAGCCAGATCAGCCACGGCCCCACCGCCGGCAACAACGCGAACAGACCCATCACGACGCCCCAGAACAGCGGCGCTTGGATGCCCAGCACGGCGAAGGTGATCCCGCCCAGCAACCCTTGCACCAGCGCCACCACAAAGCTGCTGTAGACAGTGGCGTAGAGCACATTATGGGCGATGTAGAACAACCCTTCGCGATAGACGTCGTCCAGTGGCAAGCCTCGTCGCAGACGCTCCAGCAGGGCGGGGCCGTCGCGGAAGAGGTAGAAGGCGGTGAACAACGTGAAGAACAGTTGGAAGAAAAAGAAAGCCACGTTGCGCGCCAAGCGGCCCGCCTGCCCGGCGAGGAAGCCGACCACCGCTTCCAGCTTTTCAGCAATAAAGTTGCGAATTTCTTCCTCGCTGATGTCGTGCTCGGCCAACCAGTCCAACGTTCGCTCGAGGGGAAGATCCTGCAAAGCTTGGGCCACCGGCTTGCGTTCGCCCCACTCCCCCTGCGCCCATTGCGCCATGTCAATCGCCTGGGAGGTGAAAGAGGCCAGCACCACCAATCCCGGAACAACGATGATGGCGGTGACCAATACCGTACTCACCAGCGCCGCCAAGTTGACCCGTTTGAGCCGTTTCAGGATGCGCTTGTGGACAGGATAGAAGATGATCGTGAGCACGCACGCCCACGCCACCGGTACCAGGAAGGGAGAGAAGATCAGATAGAGCAAATAGACGAACAGAGCAACCAGAGCCACAAACAGGATTTTCTGCATCGCCTCTCCCAACTCTTCGGCCGAACTTGGTTGTTGTCCCGACTATAATACCCCACGAAGGGGTTGAAAGTTCCGAGCTTTCAGGGGGGAGCGGAGTGCCGGAGCGCTGCCACCATCGCCGCCGACGGGTCATCGCCCAGGACGACGCCGTCACCTACGTCGAATGCCTGGAGTGCGGGCGGATCTTCGACACCGCTGAGCTGGACGAGCCCGTAGGCGAACCCACTGATTTTGAAGAAGACCTCTCGGACGCCTAGGCAGGCGCCCCTGGCAAAGCCGCTGGGCGTCGAGTTACTCTTTGATCCAACGGACGCGGGTCGGCGGCGTGCGCCCGCAGGCCATGCTGTCGGTGCGGCCGGAGGCGAGAAAGGCACAGGCGTTGTCGCTGGCGGTGCGAACGGCCTCCTCGCGGGTGGCACCGGCGGCGACCCGGCAGGCGCTCCGGCCATTGAAGGTCACGCACACTTCGCATTCGAAGCGGGCCAGGCTCAGGGTGGAATAGACCAAGGCGGCAAGCAGCAGCAGAACAACACCGGCAATCACCAGCTTGAGCCGTCTTGACATTAGCTATCGGGTCTTACTTTAGCCCCCGCTGGTTTCCGAAGAAAGCGTAAGGCTGAGTTGCTCGGCCAGGCGGAGGAGTTCTTCGCCGGAGACGGCGAGCGGTTGGCTCGGCAACTCATGGTCGCCGGCGAGAAACTCCCGCAGGAAGGCGGCGGCCAGGGCGGCGGCTTCCGCGTCGGTGAGCGAACGCCCGGCTCGCTGTTTGAACTCGACGAAGCCCAGGTGCGCCAGGCCGATGACGACGCTGCGGCCGTTGACGAGGAACTTGCAGTCGATGGTGTCGGCATGGCGAGTGGTCATACCCACCCAAAGGTGGGAAAAGTGAACTTTGTATTTCTCTCCGGTCAGCCGCCCGCGCACCACAAACGGCTCGACCAACTCCGACATCATTTTGGCGGCGGGAATCATGTCCATCTCGCTGGGTATCGTCAGCCGACCAAGCTAAGGGGCGGCAGCCGCCGGCGTTTGCGCGTAGCTTTGGGCTGCGGCCGCCACACCGCCGCCGGGCGGCAGCTTGAAGCCTTCTTCGAGCAGGCACTTCTCCAGCGCGCCCAGGAGCAGAAGCACATTGTTCGCCGTGCAGGAGCTGCCCATGGTGCCGATGCGCCAGATGCGTCCCTTGAGTTCGCCGATGCCGCCGGCGATTTCGATATTGAACTCCTCCATCAGCCGGCCGCGAATCTTTGCGTCTTCGACCCCGGCGGGGACGCGGACAGCACTGACGGTGGTCGTGCGCTGGGCCGGTGCAACCAGCAGCTCCAGCCCCATCGCCTCCAGCCCGCCCACCAGTGCGCGCTGGTGGCGCAGGTGACGCTCCCAGCAGGCCTCCAGGCCCTCCTCATCAATTAGGCGTAGGGCTTCCCGCAATGCGTACACCATGGAGATAGGGGCGGTGTGGTGGTAGCTGCGCTCGCCCCCCCAGTATTTCATGATGTAGGTCAGGTCGAAGTACCAACTGGTAACTTTGGACTTGCGCTGACGGAAGGCTTCCTCCGCGCGGGCGCCGGCGGTGAAGGGCGCCAAGCCGGGCGGCGCGCTCAAGCATTTCTGCGAGCCGGTAAAGCAAACGTCGATGCGTTCCTCGTCCACTTTGAGCGGCATGCCGCCGACGGTGGCAACGGCGTCCACCACCAGCAAAGCGCCGCACTCGTCAGCCACTTGGCGAAACTCGGCCAGGCTGTGCGCCACCCCGGTGGAAGTTTCGCCGTGAGTAACGCCCAGGACTTTGATTTTCTTCCCTCGGGCCGCGTCACGCGCCTGCTGCGGCTCGACCGCTGTGCCGGGCCGGGATTCCAGGGCGATGACTTCGGCGCCGGTGCGGCGAGCCATCTCGGCCAGGCGGGCACCGAAGTACCCAGCGACGGTGATGAGGGCTGTGTCGCCCGGCTCCAGGCAGTTGCACATGGCGGTTTCCATGCCGGCGCTGCCGGTGCCGGAGACAGGGAAGGTCAGGCGGTTCGAAGTCTGGAAGAGCCGCCGGAGCAGAACCTGCACGTCGTCCATGATCTGTAGGAAGTCGGGGTCGAGGTGCCCCAGCACGGGGGCCAGCAGGGCTCGATAGACTCGCGGGTCCACGTTGCTGGGCCCGGGGCCAAGCAGGATGCGTGGCGGCGGGTTGAGTTCGCCCAGGCGCGGCACGGTCATGAGGTGCTCCCTCCTTCTTCACTGATGTGGACAACCACTTTCTTGCCCACGCCTTTCTTTCGGGTCAGCCAGCTGCTCAGCTCCTCAGCCAGACGGTCGGAGTTGACGCGGAAGCCGGCTTCCAGCACGCCTTCGGCCTGGGGCAAGGTGTCGTCAAAGGCGGCGTCACCGGTGAAGCGCCGCATGCAAAAGCTGTCCAGCCAGTCGAGCGGGCAGGCGCGGCGCTGCCCCTCCACCGAAACTTCCACTTTCAGCCGACGCGCAAACATGCGGCATTATACCGCAGACCTGAAGGTGGCCGTACAGGCCAAGTAAGCCGACGGTAGTGTCTTAATTTGAGCGATTCGGAACTCGGCCCAAATCACACCGAGCCCTGCGGCCCCCGCCGCAGGGATTTTCGCTTCCCCCAGGCAGGGGCCTGGGGGCTCGGTGTGAAATTAAGACACTACCAAGCCGACAGATTCCTTGACAGGCGCACCATCGCTGCCTACCACGAGGGCGGCGATGGCAGTTTTCTTGGGGCCCACCTCTTACTGACATAAGGATAGCGGGGAGCGCCGGAGGGAATGATAGGTGTCCGCCGCTCATTTCGCTTTTCCTTATTCTGACCAGTCACGGGGGTGTTGGCGGGGGGTAGAGAACTGTGGGACCGGAAGATAAACTGGTTCACAGGCAAGCGGTTCAACCACAAGGGGGGCAGCAGCCGTTTGCCGGTCGGCCCGGATTCGATCCCACCGGCATGGATCGCAGCCGCGCGGACCTGCGTGACTATCTGCGCGTGCTGCGCAAGTACCGCTTCACCATTCTGGCGTTTGTAGTGGCCACGGTACTGGCGGTGGCGCTGGTCTCTCTGCGCCTTCCCAAACGCTACGAAGCCGTGGCGCGCATCGCTCTGGACCGCGAAAGCCCCACCACGCTGGTCCAGGATACGATGGCGGTGGACCGTTGGGGTTTTCAGGACTACCTGCGCACCCAAATCCGCGTGCTGGAAAGCGAGACCCTGGCCGCGCAGACCATACGCGCTCTCGACTGGGAGCGCGAGCCAGCCTTGGCCGGGAGGGAAAATGCCCGGGCGGTTGCGGGCGCGCTCGCGCTGGAGTCCGGCTTGGGCGATCAGCGCGAGTCGCAGTTGATCCGGCAATTCCTGGACAACCTGCGCGTGATTGCGGTGCCCAACACTTGGCTGGTCGAAGTTCGCTTCTACAGCGCCGATCCGGAGCAGGCGGCCCGGGTGGCCAATGCCCACGCCCACAACTTTATCGAGCACAATTTCCGCACCAAGTATGAATCCACCCGCAAAGCCTCCGACTGGCTGGGGGAGCAGTTGCGCGAGCTGCGCGCGCGGGTGGAGAGGGCGGACGAGCAACTGCACGACTTCGAGCGGCGCACCAACTTGCTCTCCACCGGCGAGAAGCAGAACATCCATACGCAGCGCTTGGCCGACCTGAACCGGGAGCTGGCGGTGGCGGAAACCGATCGCGTGGCCCAGGAATCCCTCCATCGCCAGGCAGCCGCCGGCCAGGGGACAGATTTCTTGCAGGACGAGCTGCTGACGACGCTCTCGGAGCGTCTGACAGCACTACGCGCCCGGCAGGCCGAAAGGCGCACGCAACTGGGCCCTCAGCACCCGCGCATGCGTCGCCTGCAAGAGCAGATTGCCGAGGTGGAAGCACAGGTTCGGGCGCAGCAACAGGCCATTCGTAATCGCTTGCAGGCGGACTATGAAGCGGCGGTGAAGCGCGAAGAACTGGTGCGGCAACTGGTGGAGCAACAAAAGGCGGACGTTAACCAGCTCAACCAGCGTCTTATCGAGTACAACATTCTCAAGCGGGAAGCCGCCGCCCAGAAGCAGCTCTACGATTCGTTGTTGCAGCGGTTGGAGGAAGCCAGCATCTCCTCCGGCCTGCGTTCGAGCAACATCCGCGTAGTGGACCCCGCCCGGGTGCCGCTGGAGCCGTACAGTCCGCGGCTGGGCTTGAATGTGCTGTTGGCGCTGTGCGTGAGCCTGCCGCTAGGAATCGCATTGTCGTTCTTGCGCGACCACCTGGACAATTCCGTCAAGACCCCGGACGAGGTGGAACGCTACGGCGCGCTGGCCACCTTGGCGGTGGTGCCGTTGGCCGACCCGCTGCGGCGGGATCACTCCGTCCATTCTTTATCGTCCGCGGCCGAGGCGGAGAAGTCAGGGGTGGCTCTGGCCACCTATCACCAACCGCAATCGCCGCTTGGCCGAGGCTTTCCGTTCGTTGCGCACCTGGGTCATGCTGTCCGTCCCCGAGCGGCCGCCGCGTGTGCTGCTGGTGACCAGCGGCCAGCCGGTGGAAGGCAAGACCTCAACCGCCGTCAACCTGAGCATCGCCCTGGCGCAGCGCGGCGACCGGGTGGCGCTGGTGGACGCGGACTTGCGCAAACCCTCGATTCACGATTTTCTTCCCAGCAACGGTTCGGGCGGCTTAAGCGCCTACCTGGCGGGGGCGCAGGGGGCGGATGGGTTAGTGGCGACCACGTCGGTGCCCAACCTCCGCGTACTTCCGGCCGGGCCGGTGCCGCCCAACCCCGCCGAGTTGCTGTCCGCTGAACGGATGCGGGAGTTGCTCCTCCGGTTGGGCCGGGAGTACGACTACGTGGTGGTGGACTCCCCGCCGCTGCTTTCGGTGACCGATGCGACCGTGCTTTCGGTGCTGGTGGACGGGGTCATCCTGGTGGTGCGGTCGGGCACTACCACGCGCGAGGGGCTCCGCCACAGCCGCCAGCTTCTGCTCAACGCCAACGCCCGCGTGCTGGGCGCGGTCTTGAATGCGGTTGACCTGCGCTCGCCCGATTACTACTACTATTGCTCCAAAGTGTACGGCTACCGGGACCCGCACGCCTCCGCCGCCCGCTGAGGTTGTGCCTTGGACTGTCTGCCGGCTTCTCCCCCAAGGAGTGAAACAGTGGCGCAGGTGCGGTTGCAGAGCGGTGGGGCCCGCGTTTTGGCTTTTTTGTTGGGCCTGTTGTTTCTGACGGCAAGCAGCCTGCCCATCTTGCGGTGGTACGCCGCCAGCCGCGCCCGGACGACGCAGAACGCGGCTACTTTGAGGCGGGCGGTTGAGCTGGAAGGCGACAACGCCTTCTACCACCATCGCCTGGCGCGCTGGGAGCGCTTCTCGTTGGCCGAAGGCGGCTTCGAGCGCGCGCTGTTCCACTACCGGCGCGCGACCGTACTGAATCCCTACCACGGTTCCTACTGGCTCGACTTCGCCGACGCCCTGCTCGAAAGCGGCGACACGGGGGAGGCGCAAGCGGCGACAGCGCGGGCGTTGGTGGCTGACCCGCGCTCTCCGCAAACGCTGTGGCGCGCGGGTAACTTCTGGCTGCGGGCGCGCCAGCCGGACCGGGCTCTGCCGCTGTTTCGGCAAGCGTTGGAGGCGGACGAGAACCTGGCCGAGTTGGTCGTCCGGCTCTCTCATCGAGCCGTCGCAGACACCGAGCGCGTACTGCGCGAAGTGCTGCCTCCACAACCAGTGTTCCTCTCAACCTATCTGGCCTACTTGGCTGAGCTGGAGGAAAGCCGTGCGGTCGCCCGCGTATGGGACGCCCTGATTGAGTTGGGCCAAGATTTTGACCCGCGCAGTGTTCTTTTTTACTTCGACTACTTGATTCGCATGCGGGAGGTGGAGCGCGCCCGCAGCGCTTGGGAAGTCTTGATTGAGCGGGGCCTGCTGCCGGAGGCGAGGACGGCCGGCGATGAGCTGCTCTACAACTCCGATCTGCGCTCGCCGATTCTCAACGGCGGCTTTGGCTGGCAGGTGGCACCGCACCCGCGGGTTCGCACTCGCTTGGTCGCGGGCCCTCCAGGAAAGCCGGACGCGCGGGCGCTGGTGGTTCGTTTTTCGGGCGAGGAGAACATTCATTACCGCCACTTCTATCAGTTCGTGGCGGTTGAGCCGCAGCGTCACTACCACTTTGCGGCTTGGCTGCGCACCGAGGGCATCAGCACCAAGAGCGGCCTGCGGCTGGAAGTCCTGGATGCGTATGATCCCGAGCGTCTGACAGTGCGCGGGCCCGGCCTAGTGGGTACAGAGGCATGGGCACGGCAGGAAGTGGAGTTCACCGCCGGGCTGGACACTCGCTTGGTGCGCGTGGGTTTGGTGCGACTGCCCAGCCAACGCCTCGACAACCAGGTGCGCGGCACGGTCTGGGCGTCGCGGTTCAGCCTCAGAGCCGTTCCTGGGGCAGGTGCCGGGCGATGACCGCAAACGGTGTGGCCCACCGGCTCGACTCGGCGCTGCTGGTGGGAGGGGGAGCCGTGCTGGCCTTCACCACACTGGCGCTGGGAGGAACTCCGCCGTGGGCGCGGGCCGGCTGGGAGTTGGCGGTGGTGGCGCTGCTGGGGGTGTGGTGGCTGGCCGGCTTGCTTCGAGGTGAATTGAGCCTCCGGTTGCCCCAGATTTTCTGGCCGATGCTGGCGATTTTCCTGTTGGCTTGCGTGCAGAGTTTCGGGCGGCTCTCGATCTATCCGCCCGCCAGCCGCGAGCAGGTGTGGGGATTGCTGGGGGTGGGCGGCTTTTTCTTTCTTCTGTGCCAGCAACTGGATTCGGAGGAAAAGAGCGAACGCTTTGTCCGCTGGTTGCTGGCGGCGGCGTTTCTGGTGGCGGTCTTCGCGGTCCTGCAGCGCCTGAGCTTCAACGGCAAGATGTACTGGCACTGGCCGGCGCCGCCGGGCAGCCAGCCCTTCGGATCTTTCATCAATCGCAACCACTACGCGGCCTGGGCTTTGCTGCTGCTGCCGCTGGCCTGGGCGAAGTTAGCGCGGCGCAGGCGGGACAACGATGCCACGGCGCTTTGGGGGTTGGTGCTGGGGGCGTTGGCGGTGTCGGTGCTGCTCACCGCTTCCCGCGCCGGCGTCGCACTCTTCTTGCTTGCCTTTCCGTTGTACTGGGTCTTGGCGCGACCGCGGCGAAGCGCGCGTCGCCAACTGTTGTTGGTGGCGGCACTGATTGTTCTTGCGGTTGGGGTCACACTGGCGCTGGATGCGACCCGCGTGGCGGCGCGTTGGGAGACCCTGGCCGAAGCTTTCCGGGGGTCGGGGGAGATCGACCGCCACCGCTGGCAAATCTGGCGGGACACCGTGGCGATGATTGCCGAGCGTCCCTGGTGGGGCAGCGGTGTGGGGACCTACGGTGTCTTGTCCGACTCTTATCGCAGCTTCTACTCCTCGCTGGCCTGGAAGCACGCGCACAATGACTACCTGCAATGGGTGGCCGAAACCGGGCTGGTGGGCGCGGCCCTGGCAGCGTGGTTCCTGCTGGAGCTGGGGCGAGCCGCGGGCAGGAAGCTGCTGGTGTTGCCGCGGGGCGAGGCACGGCAACGGGTGGCAGCGGCGCCCACCTCCATGGGGCCGATTTATCCCGAGCCGACTTGGTGCAAGCCAACTTCCAGATGGCCGAGCTTCCCGACGCCAACCTATGCGCGGCCAACCTAACCAAGGCCAACCTTCAGGGCACTATCCTGCGCGGGGCTCAGTTCCTTGACGCTATCATGCCCCGGGCCAATCTTCAGTTCGCCGATCTGGAGGGGGCCGACCTTCAGCGAGCCAACCTTCAGGGGGCCGATCTGAATGGCGCCAGCTTGAAGGGAGCCGACCTGCGGGGCACAAACCTCCGCGGGGCCCGGGGTCTCAATCAGTCCCGGCTCTCTCCCGCAAAATACTGGGAGCTGGCCTTCTACGCTGGTGACCTCCTCGACCGGCTCGGCCTCCCACCCGAACACAACCAAAGCGTCCGCAAGCGGCTGGCTAGATAGAGAGTAAGACTGAGTCCGACCGCAGCTTTGGTCTTGGAGCGGAGGTTTCTGCCGGGGTCTTAGGGCAGGAAGAAGAAGACGATCCCCACCGACGCTTCGAGGTTGTGCACTATGCCGGTGGCGGGGAAAAAGCTTCCCCCCGTACCGATGGAGGTCTCCGGCAGGCCGAAGCGCGGGTACGCGCTGATGTAGTCCTTGATGTCGAAGCGTATCCCGGCCCAGCGGTTGAAGCGGCCCTCGATGCCGCCCCCGACGTTGAAGCCGATCTTGAACGTGGAATCGATCGCCGTCGGGTTGGTGATAAAGTCATTGGCCAGGGCCAGCGTCTGGGCCTCGTCGGTGGGGCCGAAGTTCACGGCGCCAATCCCGTAGGTCAGGAACGGTCGCACCCGGCTCTTCCGGGAGGTGAAAAAATGGAGGAAGTTCAGGTTGCCCTGGCCCACCACGATCCCGAAGTCGCGCCGTTCCAGCGTGCCGCCGGATTGCTCGGTGATGGTCAGGTTGTTGCGCCCGTAGCTATAAGATCCTTCGATGGAGAAGTGGGAGGTCAGGTCCAACGTCAGGCGAACCCGGGCTTTGCCGCCATCTGCAAAGCCGGAGGTAAACGAGTCACCGCTGGCGACGAAGGCCTCGTCCCCGCTTACTTTGGAGGCCCCGACCGAGATCGTCAGGCGCGGGTTCGGATTCTGTCCGAAGGCATTCGCAGCCACCAGCAGGACGACCAGGAACGCACCGGCGACAGTCAAAAATCTCTTCAGTCTCATCTCAACGCCTCTCTTTGTAACTATCGTCACCTTTCTCCCGCTACTTTATTGCTCTTTATGAGCGCTGCAATCTACTGGTCGTTGGGACAGTTTTAGGACAGGGCCAGGGTTTGCCCCGGCATGCGGGAAGCGGGGCGGGCGCTCGACTCCCGGTTTTCCGATTGAGAATCCGCAGTCGAGAGGTTATGTTCCTTGACTTGGCTATGCCGAGGGCAACTCTCAGTTCGCTGCTGGCGGGCTCGCTCCCGGTTCTGCTCGACGGCGCGGTCGGGACCGAGCTCTCCCGCCGCGGCGTCCGCACCACGCTGCCCCTGTGGTCGGCCACCGCGCTACTCGATGGCGAAGCGCTCCAGACGCTGGCCCAGGTCCACTTGGACTATGCCCGCGCCGGCGCTCAAATCCTCATCACCAACACCTTCCGCACCACCTTGCGCGCCCTCCAGCCGGCGCGCCACGGTGACAATTGGCGCCTGCTCAACCGGCGCGCCGTCGAAGCCGCCCGTGCGGCGGCGGACGCTACCGATACGCATCCCTGCTTGGTCGCCGGCGGCCTCGCCGCCCTGCTCAGCCTCTGTCCCACCCCACCCAACCACCTTCTCTCCGGCGAGCCTTTGGAAGAGGTCGTCCCGGCCTTGCGTTCGGCGGCTGGCTCCACCTTGCGCGGCCTGCTGCTCAACTGCGCCACCCCCGAAGTCATGGCGGAAGTCTATCCCCGCTTCGTTCCTCTCGCGGACGGGCTGCCCCACGGGCTCTACGCCCACCTGGGCCAACCGGAGGAAACCACCGGCTGGAAATTCCTCCCGCACGATGAACCGCAGCGCTATGCCGATTGGATGGCCCAGTACCTTGACCGAGGCGCGCGTCTCATCGGCGGATGCTGCGGCACCACCCCCGCCCATATCGCTGCGCTCGCCCGGCTGCTCCCGCAAGGCCGGTCGGCTCGCTGAGCCGGCCACCCCCCTGAAACCCATACCTGTCCCTCTTTCTAATTGCTTGCTTGGTACTTCCGTACTCCCCCCAGGGGAGTTTTGCCCTATTGCCCTTTACTCCTTTGCTCTCTAGGGTAAGGATGGGTAGGCCTGCAAAGGAGGGAATCGAGTTAAGCGGGCAGCCGAATATCGGTGCCCGGCGAATCTAGTCCCAGCAGGGCGGCGGGCTTTGTCTTCATCAACTTACGCTCGCCTGCCGATAGACTAACTATGAAGGAACCGCTCGCCCAGAATCGCAGCAGCGTCGTGGTCGCCGACCCCTCGGGCGATACCGATATTGACCAGCTCCTGCGCGCGCGCAGTGAGATCGATTCCGCCCTGCGTCGCCACAAGTCACAGTTCACGGTGCTCTTCACCGACATCGTTGGTTCCACCGCTTTCTTTGAGCAGCATGGCGATACTGCCGGCCTGGTGATGTTGCAGCGACACAATGAACTGGTGATTCCCCCCATCGAGGCCTGCGGCGGCACGGTCATAAAGACCATCGGGGACGCGGTCATGGCCGTGTTCTCCTCGCCGGTCGCCGCCGTGCGCGCTGCCATGCAGGTCCAGCAGCAGATCGACGCCCACAACCAAGACCAGCCGCAGGCCGACCAGCTCTACACCCGGATTGGACTGAACTTCGGCCGCGGCTTTGTGAAGAATAAGGACGTCTTCGGCGACGTGGTCAACACCGCCGCCCGCATTGTGAAGGCTTGCGCGCCCGCGCAAATCTTGTTCTCGCGCTCCGTCTATGAAGCGCTGCAAAAAGAAAAGGGGTTCATGTATCGGAAACTCCGCTCCGCCGCTTTCCACGGGAAAGCGGCGCCGGAAGCGCTCTACGAAGTGCTCTGGACCTCCCCCCAGCGCTACCAGCAGTTGCGCCGGCAATTCGACCACACCGAAGACGGCAAGACCACGCGCAACCTTCTCGGCCGCTATGAGATTTTGCAAGAGCTGGGCCGCGGGGCGATGGGCGTAATCTACAAGGCCTACGACCCCACCGTGGGCCGGATTGTGGCCTTGAAAACTGTCCGTCTGGATGCCGCCGACTCCGACCGAGAGGAGTTGGTTCAGCGGCTACGCCAGGAAGCGCAAGCCGTCGGGCGGCTGGAGCACCCCAACATTGTCACCCTCTACGACGCGGGCGAAGCCGAAGGGATGTTCTACCTCACCATGCAGTTCGTCAAGGGGCGCACGCTCTCCCAGATGTTCGCCGCGCGCTCGTTGCTGCCGGTTGCGCAAGTGGTGCTGCTGTTGGAGCAGGTCTGTGAGGGACTCGACTGCGCCCACCAGCGCAGCATCGTCCACCGCGACATGAAACCCAGCAACATCATCGTCACCCGCGAGGGGGTGGCGAAGATCGTGGACTTTGGCGTCGCCAAGCTCTCTGAAGGCAGACTCACCAAAGCCGGCATGCTGCTGGGCACGCCGAGCTACATGTCGCCCGAGCAGGCCCAGGGCGGGCGCGTAGATCGCCGCTCCGACATCTTTTCCCTGGGCGCCATCCTGTATGAGCTGCTCACGGGAGAGAAAGCCTTTCCGGGCAGAACGCCCACGGCCATCATCCATAACATTCTCTATGGAGACCCGATCCCCGTACGCGTAGTGGAGCCCGGCATCGAACCCGCGCTGGAAAGGATCGTCCGCAAGGCGCTGGCCAAGGACCCCTTCCGGCGCTACCAAAGCTGCCGGCAGATGCGCGAGGATCTCCATGCCTTTCGGACCTCCCAGAAGAAAGGCGCGAAAGGAAGCGCACACCCGGCCGGCGCCAACGTCTCCGCACCAGCCAACGCGTCTCACTTGAACGTTGGCCACCGCGTGCAGGCCGGCGAACAGCGGGCTGAAGTTCGGGCCGCCGCTAGAGCTTACGTGGCAGCGCCGGTTCCTCCTCCTGTTCGCAGCAGAGGTCGCCGGGTGGCGGTGGCAGTTGTGGCGTTTTTCTTGTGGGTAGGGATCGGCGTCTATAGTAAGCGGCAAGGCTGGTTGTCACCCGAAACCCTTGGCACCTTCCGAGTGCTCGTAAGCCAACCCGAGGAGCTTCCCTCGATAGTTGCCGGACTCTATACGCACACTTTGGCCTCGTTAGGACTTCCCTCTGCGGTCGAGCAGAATCAAGCTGCCCCTCAACCTGAGGCAGAGAATTCCGCCGCCGAAGAAGCTGCTGCGGGAGAAGAGGACGCTGCGGGGGAAGAGAAGGCAGCGGGGGAAGAAAACACTGCCGAAAAAGTGGAATCCGCCGCAACGCCGGAAGGTGTAGCTGAACCGGCCCTCTCCGCAAAGATACCGCCGGCGCAGGAAGCGCAACCCGAAACCGCCCAGGCGGCTCCCCCACCTCCGGCCCGCTCTCGGTCTCGGCCCGCTCCCCGCACCAGGAAGCAGCGGGAAATACAAAAGTGGTTCCGCCAGGCCGATCAGTATGTTCAGAAGGGTTCGTACTGGCAGGCGGACTTCGCTCTCCGGCAGGTCTTGCGGCTCGATCCCAACAACCAGCGCGCCCTAAACTACCGGGAAAAGCTGCGCCGGTTGCAGGAACAGCGCCAGCAGGAAAACCCTGGCGCCCAGTAGCACCCGCCCGCCGCGCCCAACCACTCCCATCCAAGCCGCTGAAACACTACCTGCAATCGCTCTCCCGTGGAGTTGGCAGCGGGAAAAGCTTATGCTGAGCTTGTCCGCTGCGGCGGGCAAGCCGAAGCAACCCCGGCTTTCCAGATTGAGAATCCAAGGCCTAAAGGCTTGTTGTTGGTTCGTCTAGCTCTTTCCTGCACCTGGAGTGACGGTTTTGGACGGTTTTCGGCCCCCATTGTTCCCTTCTTGTTCCCAAGTTTTTGGGGTGAACCCCTCGGTTGAGACAAATTCTTTGGGCACACTTGCAGTTCTTATTCAGCCTTCCTTCTATCTCCTAGCAGGAGATAGGGTCCGGGGAAGGGGACGGCGATTGAGTCTGTTGCGGTTCATCGGAAACGCCCCCCAACCGTTGCCCGCCATCCTAAATCCCCACCCCCACCCAAGTCAACGCGAAGGCCCTACTCCGCCTGCCCCGCCTGTCCCGAGTTCAATCGAGGGGTGTTCTGTACGGGGGAAAGTTCAGGCCTGCCTGCGGTAGGCAGGCGGCGGAGGAGAGAGTGGAAGCGGGGGTCTGAGGGGAGGGCATCGGGTCCATTTTGAGGGAACGAAACCAGTGAGCGCGCTCCGCGTACCGAAGGCTGTAGGAGGGAAGCTTTGAATCACTCGGCTAGTCGTCCGTGAGCGGCCAGGGCAATGTGCCTTCGACGTAGCGCAGCACGGTGTGGTTGATCACGGAACTAAACCACCGCTGTCGAAACTCTTTCCCTTCGTCAGACAACAACCATTGGCGGAAGCGGTCGGCATGTTCCTGGTCAGGCCAGAAGGCTTCGTTCAGGTACTTGGGGCGTCGCTCACCCCTACCCTTTTCGTAGTCACCGCGGATACCGTCCAGGAAGACCCAGGTCTTGCGCTCCACGCAGCCAAATTTTTTGGTGAGTTCGTCCAGGCGACTGTCAAGCCACTCGACAAAGGAGTGTTCAACGACGCCGGGCTTGATGTCGTAGGCATGTATTATTCGCAGCATGACGCCCATCCTGGCAAGATCAGATTCGCACCATCCTAGCGTGGGTCATACAAATTTTCAATACGCCCGCTACGGCAGGTTCCACAACGTATAGGCCACCACTGCGGTTCCCAAAAGGGCGCCGCCATAGCAAACGACTACGATCAGCGGGGCCAGGTGTTTCAAACTCAAGCCGTCGTAGAGCGTGTAGCGGAAACGATGAGCCCAGTGAAACAGCGGCAGAGAAATCAGCACGAAGAGATAAAGCCGCGCCAGAGGATGCCTCACCAAATCCTGCAGGGATTCGTGGCTGGGCGCGTCCAGCCAGCCCAAAGGAAAGGCCAGCCCGGTCAAGAAAAGATGGACGGGAAACAAAAGAGCGGCAACCGTTCCCCCAGCGCTGAACAGGGTCCATAGGAAAGGTGTCTTTCCGCCGGTCATTTACCCTCGCAACAGGAGCCAGGCCACGGCCGCGGAAGCGCCCAGCCAGACAAGGTAGTTCAAGCCTGCAATGACGAAATCCGGCACCCGCTTTCCGCGCAGGCGCACGACCATCGCCTTGGGCGCCAGATTGAACCAGGTAATGGAATGGAAAAGAACAAAAAGAAAGGTAACGCCATGCAAGGCGAGGAAGAGAGGAGACTTCAGCCGGGCCAGGAAGTGGGCGTAGGCCTCTGGGCCTTCCCCCAAGGCGCGGAGCTGCCACAGAGAAACCACGGCGAAAAAAGCGACGAAAACGCTGGTGATCTCCCGCAGGACAAACTGGGCATAGGACCGCTTCTGCAACCACCACCAGACCGACACCCGGCGCCGGTACCACTTGGGATGGTGGAGGGTGTAGTGCACATCGCTGCTCATTTTGCCCCCCAGGGTAGCAGCAAGGACTTGAACCAGTGGGCCGCGCCGGCGAGTTTGTATTGCTGGATGGCGCCGGCCGGGTCAACATTCTTGGGGCAGACTTTTGTGCATTCGCCCACGAAAGTACAATCCCAGATGCCGCCTTTCTGGGAGAGAATGTCCAGGCGTTCCTGCGCCCCCATGTCGCGGGAGTCCAGGTTGTAGCGCTGGGCCAGTGCGATGGCCGCCGGGCCGGTAAAGCCGGGCTCCAATCCATAAATGGGACACGCGGCATAGCAGAGCATGCAGTTGATGCACATGCTGAACTGCTTGTAGGTATCCAGTTGGTCGGGCGTTTGCCGGTACTCGCCCTCCGACAAGGGCTTCTGTTCTTTTGGAATGATCCAGGGTTTCACCTTCTGGAGTTTTTCTAGGAAGTCGCTGATGTCCACCACCAGGTCGCGCACGATGGGAAAATACTGCAAGGGTTCCACGCGGATGGGGCCGGGCAGGTAATCGGACAGGAAAACCGCACAGGTGAGCTTGGGCTCGCCGTTGACCGTCATCCCGCAGCTCCCGCAGACGCCCATCCGGCAGGACCAGCGGAATGAAAGCGACCCGTCCAGTTGGTCCTTGATGTAGTTCAGCGCATCCAGCACTACCCAGTCCTTCCGGTACGGGACCTCGTAGGTCTGCACAGTGGGCTCCGCTTCCTCTTCCGGCCGGTACCGCGCCACTGAGAGTGTTATCGTTTCCGCCATATCCTTCCTACTTCCCATAGACGCGTTGGCCCGGTGGCCAGCGAGTGATTGTAACCGGCAGATAGTCAATCCGGGAAAGGCCGTCGGAGACGCGGCAGGCTAGCGAATGGGCCAGAAACTTTTTGTCGTCCCGTTGTGGGTGGTCGGTGCGTTGGTGCGAGCCCCGCGATTCCTGGCGGGCGAAGGCGGAGGCGACGATGGCCTCGGCGACATCGAGCATGAAGGAAAGTTCCAGGGCGGCGGTCAATTCGGTATTGAAGGTGTAGCTGCGGTCGTCGAGCTGCAGGTCGTGAAACCTGTCCTGGAGCCTGCGCAGGACTTGCGCCGCTCGTTGGAGATCGGTACCGGTGCGGTAGATACCCGCACACGCCTCCAAGTTTTTCTGCATCTCTTCGCGCAAGGGAGCAATCCGTTCCTTGCCGTCGGTTTTGCGGAGAAAGCTTTTCTCCAATCGCCGCTGTTCGTCGCGCGACTGGGCGAAAATGGCCGGGTTTGTTTCTTTCTGCTCAGCGGCAAAGGTGGCGGCAGCCTGGCCAGCCCGCGCGCCAAAGACCAGGCATTCGGTGAGCGAGTTCGAGCCCAAGCGATTGGCGCCGTTGATGCTCACGCAGGCAGCTTCGCCCGCCGCATAGAGCCCCGGCAAGGGCGTGGCGCCGTCGATGTCGGTGTGGATGCCCCCCATCATGTAATGGACCACCGGGCGGACGGGAATCATCTCTTTGACCGGATCGAGGTTCTCATATTTGCGGCATAGCTCTCGGACGAAGGGGAGCTTTTTGTCGATCACCTTCTCTCCCAGGTGGCGGATGTCCAGGTGGACGTAGTGGCCGTAGGGCCCTTCGAGGGTGCGCCCCTTCTCCTGCTCTTTGACGAAGGCTTGGGAGAGGCGGTCGCGGGGGCCCAATTCCATGGAGCGCAACACCGGCTTGGGCTGGGGTGTGCCCAGATTGTAATCCTGCAGGTAGCGGTACCCATCCTTGTTGAGCAGCCAACCGCCTTCAGCGCGTGTGGCTTCGGTGATCAGGATGCCAGTCAAGGGAAGCCCGGTGGGATGGTATTGGACAAATTCCATGTCCTTGAGCGGCGCACCGGCGCGGTAGGCCAGCGCCATCCCATCGCCGGTCTTGATGGCGCCATTGGTGGTGAACGGAAAAACTTTCCCGCAGCCGCCGGTGGCGAGAATGACAACTTTGGCGGTGATGGCCAGGATCTTTCCGGTGGCCACTTCGATGGCCACCACCCCCTGGCAGCGCCCTTCTTCCACCAGCAGCTTGGTGACGAAGCATTCGTCGTAGCGCTGGATGGCTTCGTACTTTAGGGTGGTTTGGAAAAGCGAGTGGAGCATGTGAAAGCCGGTCTTGTCGGCGGCGAACCAGGTGCGCTCGACCTTCATGCCGCCGAAGGGGCGGACGGCGATGCGACCGTCGGGTTGCCGGCTCCAGGGGCAGCCCCAGTGCTCCAGTCGCAGCATCTCGGCCGGGGCTTCGTTGACAAACGCTTCCACCGCATCCTGATCGCACAGCCAGTCGCCGCCCGAAATGGTGTCGTAGGCGTGATCATCCAAGCTGTCTCCCGATTTGATGACCGCGGCCGCCCCGCCCTCGGCCGAAACGGTGTGGCTGCGCATGGGATAAACCTTGGAAATAACGGCCACCGTGAGGTTCAGGTTGGCCTCTGCGACAGCAATAGCGGCCCGCAGGCCCGCCGCGCCACCGCCCACCACTAGCACGTCACAAGAGAAGACGTCCATAGCCTCTCTTAGCCGGGATTTCCGTTTTGCCTGCCCCTGATGGCACGTTTATACACCCGATCGCCGCCGATCGCACAAAAACTTCGATCGTCGCACAATCGCTCAGCTTCAAAGGCCTTCATCTGAGCCCGCGCCGACGTGCGACCGACTGGAACCCCTGCTTTTCGGGCATTTCTCAGACACCGCTCCACACGTGTGCCCCGTGTCATCGCCGGGCGGGCTTCGTTGCACTTCAGGCCGCGCGTCAGCCTGCCGGCACGGGTAGCGCCCAGATCCTCCGCAGCATGTCGCCGAACAGCCGCCGCGTGAGATGCCCTTCCGCCAGCAGAAGCCAGTAGTACCGCGCATGCTTCACCAGCCGGCCCCCAGTTTTCACCAGTCGCTGCTGGAGACTCGTGAGCGACCAGCGCTTGACCCGCAGCGGAAGGACCAGTCTGCGCCACAAGTTGCCCAGATTGTAGGCCAGGACGCTCAGTTGCAGGCGCACCTCGTTCGCCCGGAAACGATGGCACGACAGCCGCGTCCAGTGGGTGGCCTGCTTGCCTTCCTTGATCCATTGCTCCGCCGTACCGCGCTTGTTGTAAAACCGCACGACCGAGCGGCTCGGGAGGGCCATGTTGGTCACGATGAAGCCGACGCGAGGGAACAGCTCACCTTGGTGGTGCTCTCCACCTTGGCGACGATCCGTCTGGGCGTGGTCCAGCTCTTGGCCTGATAGCGGAAACTCTGGTAGCGCACCAAGGGCTTGCAGCTCGGCCGTCCCGGCGGACGAAAGAGGATGTCTTCGATTTCCAGCTCCAAGCTCTTGTTCGCCGGCATGCGAATGGCATAGTCCACGTCGCGCTGCTCGAGCGCGTCGTAGATCTCGGGCTTCGCGAACGCGGCGTCTGCGCGGAACGCTACGCGCTTGCCCTCCACCTGCTGCCGGTCAATCTCCGGTACGAGCAGGTCGTCCCAGTCGTCGGCGCTATGCAC
Source organism: Candidatus Acidiferrales bacterium (assembly GCA_965247455.1). Lineage (GTDB taxonomy): Bacteria > Acidobacteriota > Terriglobia > Acidiferrales > 2-02-FULL-67-57 > JACZYA01. Next base: position 537,999 of record CBDFHE010000017.1, on the reverse strand, counting down.
GTTGCCTGGCCGCAGCGTGGCGGCGAGGCAGTCCCCATGCTCGGTGAACAGAAACAGCGGGTGGTAGCAGACGGACTCGAAGTGCCCGTTATAGGCGCTCCCTTCCTGCGCCCCATGCACCGGGCTCTCGCTCGAATCCATGTCGAGCACGATCCGGTCGGCGCGCGTCGCCATCTCGGCCTGTGCAAGCACCTCCCGGTTCACGGCCCTCAACCCGACGAGATTCTCCTCGTGGGTCAGCAGCTCTGTCTCGAACCAATGCAGCGTCGATGTCAGCGCCGCACCCCGGTCCCAGCGCTTTGGCGACCCGATGAGACGAAATGTTGGGTCTGCCGACACGCGCCCCGCGTCGTTGAGATCTTCGTAGCCCGCGAGGCGACTGTAGACCGACTGCCGCAGGAGATCCACCACGCTGAACTGGGTGTTCATCCCCTGTCGGGAATCGCTCAGGTGCTCGGCGATGAGTGTCTCCAGCCCCAGACGTTCATCCAACTCGCGCACCAGAATGAGGCCAGCGTCAGAAGTGACGCGCGATCCCTGGAACGCGACTTTCAAGAAGCCGTTGAACGCGAACTGGAATGGCTCGTGTTGTAATTCACCCACCGGGTGTCACCCTCCGTAGTGTGGTTCCTTACGTCGGAGCCCCAAAACTCAAGGCGCAGCGACTGGTCCTGGCGATACGGTACCACAGCCAAATCGGAAATCCGGGCTTAGAAGTTCTTGCGATGCCGTCCGCAGCGATGCAACGACAAGGCGTACGGTTTCCTGAATCCAACCAATAGTTTCAATCTAGATTGAACGCCCGACGCGAAGCCTATCTGCAGGGGGCGGGCCCTGTCAATCACCGAGTTCACGCCACCCGCAGGCAAGTCAACGCGAGCAGGAGTCAACTCACACAGCGAAGGCTGGCCCGACAACAATCCAGCATTGCGTCTATAATGAGGCGCAGGCAAGTCATGCGGGGGTTCACCTCATTGCCACGGCCGCTGCTGGTGGCGCTGGCGACGTTGTTCGCCATGGCGACCATCCTCTACAGCGCTATCTGGATGTACTACATCCGCTGGGAGCCGAAGGCGGAACTCGGAGTCAACTTCTTCGAATATTCAAGAAGCGCTGGCTTCTTGCAGGTTGCCCAGGTCTTGGAGGAAAGCCCGGCTGAGCGAGCGGGTTTGTTGCCTGAGGACCGGATTGTGGCGATCAACGGTCGTCGGCTTGATACCGTTACCCCTTTCTATGATGTGGTCACACGAGGTCAGCCCGGTGATTTGGTCAACCTCACGGTGGAGCGCCCCGGTGCGGGGATGCCTTTGGCCCTGCAGGCAGTATTGGCGCCCCGGCCAAAAGAGTTACTAGAGTTGACGCGGACGCAGACCCTGGCGTTGGAGATTATTAGATCCTACCCGGTCTTGTTCCTGGTGGTGGGGTTGGTGGTGTTGTTCTTGCGATTAGAAGACCGCAACGCCTGGCTCCTGGCCCTGCTGTTTGCCGGCTTCATTGCCCGCGCACCGCTCCTCCAGATTGAATATGCAATCCATCCCACGCTGCGGGGGTTTGCGCTGGCGTACAAGCTGACGTTTGATGGATTAGTGGCGGCGCTGTTCTACTACTTCTTTGCGGTGTTTCCCGTCGCCTCTCCGCTAGACCGCCGCCTGCCTTGGTTGAAGTCGGTTTTGCTGGTGGCCGCAGCCGCCGTGGCGGTGCCGCTGGGGCTGTGGGCGCTGCTGGTGGGCAACTCCCACCCAGTGGCGGCACCTGCTGGCTGGGTCGGCGAGAAAGCAAGTGTGTGGCTGTTCTTAGCGTATGCCTTTGCCGCCGCCGGGCTGGGCTTGGTGTCGCTAGTATGGAACGGCCTCCACGCGCCTACAGCCGAAGCGCGGCGAAAGACTCGGGTGATCGTCTGGGGAACGGTGGTCGGCCTCACGCCAGCCTTGTTGTTGCAAGCGGCGGCCATCTACGCCAAGAAACCTTTCTACGAGTTTCCGTTTTGGGTGTGGACGTCCTGCACCATGACCCTGTTCTTGCTCCCACTGTCGTTCGCCTACGCGGTGGTGAAGCACCGGGTACTCGAAATCCCTGTTCTCCTGAAGCGGAGCGCCCGCTACCTGCTCGTGCAACGCGGGTTTGCGCTTCTGTTGATCCTAGTCGGCGCCGCGATAACGGCCTCCGCCGCAAGCTTGTTTTCCACCTACTGGCAGATAAGGCCTGAAGGCTCCGTGCGCCCCGGCGTAGGCATCGGTGTGGCTCTGGGCATTCTGCTGGTCTGGGCCGGCACCCACGTCCGGCAACGGGTGACGCAACGCATTGACCGCGCTTTCTTCCGCAGCGCCTATGACGCCCGCCAGATTTTGGAAGACTTGATGGAAAAGACCCGCACGGCAACCAACCGACAAGAATTGGCCGCACTGCTCGGGCACCACCTCCGTCGAGCCCTCCACCCTGCTGCCCAAACCGTTTATCTGGAGAGCAGCCAAGGCTTCCTGCGGGCGGAGTACGGGCGGGTGCCGCCGGGGTTGGAATCCCTTGCCACTGCGTTACCCGTGCTGGCTGAGCTTGCAGAGCGCGGCCAGCCGTGGGAGGTGCCACCGGCGGAAGCGGGCGATGCCGACGCACTTTCGGTCTTGTCACCCCTACGGCCGGACTGCTTGGTGCCGATCCTGGGCCGCGACGCGCGCCTGATTGGTCTGCTGGTCTTGGGCCCCCGGCTGTCCGAAGAGCCCTACTCGGGCGAGGACAAGCGACTGCTGGCCTCGGTCGCCAGTCAAGCCGGCATCGCGCTTGAAAGTATCCGATTGGCCGAACAGATAACCGAGCGAATCGAGGCCGAGCGACGGGCGGCCCGCGAGATGGAGATCGCCAAGGAAGTGCAGAGCAAGCTCTTTCCCCAGCACTCGCCCTTACTGGAAACGCTGGAGTACGCCGGCGACTGCATTCAGGCGCGCGCCGTGGGCGGCGACTACTACGACTTCATCGAGCTAGGGCCGGGCCGGCTGGGGTTGGTGCTGGCTGACATCGTGGGCAAAGGGATGTCCGCCGCCTTGCTGATGGCGAATTTACAGGCCTATCTGCGCGGCCAGTACGCGGTTTCACCGGACGACCTGCCCCGGCTGCTCGAAACGGTGAACCGCCTGTTGTACAAGTCCACCGTGCCCCACCACTATGCCACTCTGTTCGTAGGGAACTACAACGACACCGGCCGCCGCTTTCGCTACGCTAACTGTGGGCACAACCCGCCGGTGCTCTTGCGCGGCGACGGAGCTATCGAACACCTAACAGCAACCGCGACCGTGCTGGGACTGTTCGAAGACTGGAACTGCTCAGTCGAGGAAGTCGCACTCTCCCCGGGCGACACTCTGGTCGTGTTCAGCGATGGGGTGACCGAGGCGATGAGCGACGCGGGAGAGCTATTCGGCGAGGAGCGCCTGGTAGAAGCCGTGCGGCAGCACAATCACCTGCCGGTTCCCGAGTTGCTCGACGCCCTGGTCCACACGGTCGAAATGTTCAGCGGCCGCAAGCAGGAAGACGACCTGACGTTTGTGGTCGCTCGCGCCCGCTAGTGTTACCGCGCCTGACGGTGGACAAACCATCACGCATAACGGATTTGCCCTTGGCCTGCAAACTTCCGCGCCCGCGCCCGCAGGCAAGTCAACGCGGAGGGCCACTTGATACTTGTAGTCCAAGATAGTCACATCGTGGCTATTCACTTTTCCTGTCAAAACACCACCTACAACTCCTCCGTCCTGTTTGTTGTGCTCAATTAGAACGGAACCAAGAATAGAGCGGAGCACTGAGTCAACTGCAAGCTCGTTGGGTGAGTAGGTTAGGCCGACTTTCGGGGCCACTCTGCGGAGTTTCTCTTGTCGTAGCTTTTCTAAATGGGAGGAGACGAGATCGCCAACGACCGCAAACAGGATAAGAAAGACGATGATAGTAGCGGCCATATTCTTAGCGACAAGATATTTGTAGAATTGGACAAACAGAGCGTAGTTTTCATGTCGGAATGACCGTCTAAGTTTAGTTATTTTTGGTCGCGTCAACTTGTCCATTGTTCTGACTCCAAATAAACGTCACCGATAAACGGACGGGTGCCAGCCCTGGAAACAGACGCCAAGTGTTGTAGTTGGGGGTTTGGGTAGGCTAGATTGGCGAGAACCATTGGCGCTATCCATCTAGCTCCACTGGCTAGGGTGTTGGCTCTGTTAGCGCGGAGCCAGCACCCGCCCTGTTACTTACGCTTCAACTCTTTTTTCACTCGCTTAATATCTTTAGTAGTCCAATACCTGATTCTTCGCTTGCCAGCCTTAACTGGTTTGGGAGCTGTTATCTTTCTCTTCTGAATCCATTCCCATAGTGTGGAAGGACTGACTCCGAGTGCTTTTGCCAATTCCGGTGTTGTCTTGAACCGATAGCGGGCATAACCCACAGGCCGGTAAGCGTAGTCTCGCTGTTTCATCTTTCTTTGCGAATTCCTGCTATCTGCATTCAACAATGATGAATGCATCCGAATTTCGTTGTCCTACCCTTGCCGCTTCAAGCAACGAGGCACAACCCTCGCAGCAATAACAGGGTATGCCCGAATTGTCGATGTACTGAAACCAGCGTTTCGGAGCGTCACCACCACTGCAAAAGAAGCATTTTCTCTCTGTTTGTTTTGCCATTGCCCTCCCTTTATTTCTGCTTCGCTTTGCCAATCCTGGCTATGTCAGCCTTCGACCATAAGCGAATCTTGACGCCGCCAACGGCTGTCAACTTCGGGGCCTTGACCTTGCCATCCCTAATCCAGTTTTGAAGTGTCCGTAAACTCATGCCAATTAGCTTAGCTGCTTGCGAACTGGAGTGTTGCTTCATATATCTATGAAACCCGAATGTCAAAGGAAATTAGCGTGCCCCTAGAGCCGCTTGTGAGAGTGTATTGGGGCGGTGTCTTGACTCACCCTAACACGCAGCGTAAGGGACGGACATGCGTCGTTTGGGTTTCCGCTGGGGCCTACCCTCATTGTCCTTGATGAGTTACCGTCCTCCAGTCTACTCTGGGAAGTTCCTGATGGAAAGCAGATTGGACCGGATGCGCATGCTCGGCACGAAGGGATGGGAGGTAATCTGCCCTTGAAAAGAGGGTCCCCAACGGCCAGGAATAGCGCTGCCGCAGGACGGGCAGCAGCCATTCGGAGTGAGATGGTAGCCCGTTATCAGGTAGCCGTAGCGTTCGATGAGCAGGTCTTGGCAGGTTGGGCAACGAGTGTTTTCCAGCTCACCCACCTGACCCGGCAAATTCCCCGCATAGACGTAGCGCAAACCGGCCCTTTTGCCGATCCCGGCTGCCTGCACGAGGGTCTCGACACCGGTGTTTTCTGGATCGGTCATTTTGTAGTCCTTGTGAAAGGCGGTCACATGCCAGGGAATGTCTGGCGACACGCCCACCAAGAACTCTGCCAGCCGTTGCAGTTCGTCGTCCGAATCGTTGAAACCCGGAATGACCAGAGTGACGACCTCTAGCCAGAAGTCCATTTTATGCAGGCGGCGAATTGTATCCACGATAGGCTGCAAGCGTCCGCCCAGCTGACGATAGTGGCGGTCATCGAAACTCTTCAGATCAACTTTATACAGATCGACCCACGGCCGCAGGTACTCCAGGACCTGAGGGGTTCCATTTCCATTGGAAACAAAAGCGGTCAACAGTCCGGCCGCGCGGGCTTCCTTGAAGACGGCCACCGCCCATTCGCTCGTAATCAGCGGCTCGTTGTAAGTGCTGACGACGACTTTGGCCCCTAGACTGAGGGCTTCGCGAACCAGGCCCTCCGGTGTGACTTGCAGCGGTGGAGCAACGGCGGCAGGATCACGAAGCGCCTGGGAGGTTACCCAGGTCTGACAATAAGAGCAGTGCAGGTCACAGCCCAGCATCCCAAAGCTATAGGCCAGGGCCCCCGGAAAAGCGTGGAAGAACGGCTTTTTCTCGATGGGGTCGCATTGCACGCCGCCGACGTAGCCCCAGGGGACATAGAGAGTTCCGCCTTGGTTGTAGCGAACCTTGCACACCCCAGGTTGGCCGTCCGGGATCGGGCAGCAATGGCCACAGGCGAAGCAGCGTACCCTTTTGCGGTCGAGCGCCTCGTACAGCTCCCCCTCCCGAATACTCTCGTGTAGAACGTCTCGTAGAGTAGCCATGCCATCCTTCTCCGCATGCCCTTATGAACTGGGCGCGTACACCTCTATTCTACCCCTTTCGTGCATAGGCAGGTGGGAAGGACGGTGGTGAAGTATCTACTCCGGGAAGTTCAGGCGGCGGAGGAGAGGTTATGGTTGCACGCAAGCCGGAAGAGGCTCACTCATTGTTTGTTGAGGCTTTCAACGCCGGGGATTTGGAGGCGCTGTTTTCTCTCTATGAGCCCGAAGCCACGACGCTTCTTGGACCGGACCAGCCCCCGGTCGCAGGCGCGCAAGCCGTACGCGAGGCTCTACGAGGGTATCTCGCGCTGAAAGCAAAGATTGAATTAGAAACCAAGTTTGTCATGGAAGCCAGGGGCCTTGCTCTGTTGCGGTCCGTGTGGCGAATGACCGGGACCGACTCTGCTGGGAAACCCTTCGAGATGCCTCACAGCGGTACAGAGGTCGTTCGACGCCAGGCAGATGGGAGTTGGCGCTATATCATCGATCATCCCTTCGGCGCTGATTGAAACGACTAAGGGGTTGACGTCCTCTTCACTCCCTCCTCCACCGCATGAATTTCCCCGGAGTTGTGTTCATCGCAGGTCAGTGCGGAATCTGGTCACACTTGGCTGCCCAAATGAAATCGCTTTCGGTTAACCCATTGATCTTGTGGGTCCAGATAGTTACTTCGACTTTCCCCCAACATAGATAGATATCCGGGTGATGTCCCTGTTCTTCAGCGAGTTTCCCGACCTGGATCACGAAATCTAGCGCAGTCTGGAAGTCGGAGAAATGATAATTCTTGGATAGATGGTGCTCTTCGACGACTCCCCAGCCTCCTAGCTGCTTAAGGAGCGAAGAAACCTGGTCTCCTTTCAGCGGAGGCACGCCTCCACGACATGGAATGCAGGACTTGCTGGCCAAGTCTGACATGTGTCCTCCTCGGGCCCCTAGGAGCTGGGACATGGATGATCAACCCATATTCTCGTACGTTCCGCATTGTTCTGCCAGCCCGATTCACCCGTCCTTGCGTTCTAGCACCCGCCGCATGAACCTACCGGAGTAGGCCCTTCGCGTTGACTTGCCTGCGGGTGGGGGTTAAGATCGGCTCATCAATCGGGGTGGTTTCTCACAAATGGTTGGCCAGACCGTTTCGCACTACCGTGTGCTGGAAAAGCTGGGCGGCGGCAGTATGGGTGTAGTCTATCGGGCCGAGGACACGCGCCTGGGCCGCCAGGTGGCCCTGAAGTTCCTACCCGAAGAGGCGTCCAAGGACAAGCAGGTGCTGGAGCGCTTTCTGCGCGAGGGCCGCGTTTTACCGTGCACGGCCCCCGCAAGTCCGACAGTTCCTTAGAGCTGCGACATGCCGCCGTCGGCCACTAGCTCGGCACCCGCGACATAGGATGAGTCGGAGGACGCCAGGAAGAGGGCGGCCTTGGCCATTTCTTCGGGGCTTCCGAAGCGCTTCATGGGATTTTGCTCAACAAAGTTCTTTCCCAGTTCTTGCTTGGCATCTTCCGACAAGCCCAACCTGTCGTAAATCGGCGTTTCGATCGGGCCCGGACTCAATACATTAACCCGGATGCCTCGCGGCAGCAGTGCCCCACTCAGAGTTCTTGCCAGGGAGCGAACCGCTGCCTTGGTGGCAGCATAGACCGAGAAATCAGCGAAGCCCAGTTGGTTCGCTACGGAGGAGACGAGGACGACGGAGGCGCCGTCATTCAGGTGCGGGACGGCCTGCTGCACCGTAAAGAAGGCGCCTTTGAAGTTGATGTCCGAGATGCGGTCGAAAAGTTCCTCCGTCGTTTCTCCCAGGGGGGTGAACTGGGCGATGCCGGCGTTGACGATGAGGATGTCAATCTTGCCAAACTCCTCCTGGGTTTGTTGGTAGAGCCGGTCGAGGTCGGCGATGCGCGCCACGTCGCCTTGCACGGCCAGGGTGCCGTTGCCGACCGCTTCCACGGCCTGCTCCAGTGTTTCCTGATTGCGGCCTAAGATGACCACCTTGGCACCTTCGTTGGTGAAGGCCTGGGCGATCGCCAATCCAATTCCACTATTTCCGCCGGTGATGACTGCAACTTTCCCCTCTAGCTTCATGGTATTCCTCCTAGCTTAGGTAACGAATAATGATGCAAATGCCTGATAGCCGGGCAGCTCTCCCGGTCAGGCGGCCTCAGCCGGAACGGCGCTGCCAGTTGCGTCGTGCAAGCGCTTGATGACCGCGGGGTCCACGGTCTCGCCGGTCTCGACATAGTGCTTGAGCCCGAGAAGAAGCTCGGGGACGGCCTTGCGGAACTGCGGCCGGACCATCAGGGCGTCCAGTAACCGTCCCAACAGGCCGAAGCGGAGAGTATAGTTGATGTCCAGCGCCACGCGGGTCTTCTGTCCCACCGAGTCGAGCTGGAAGTGACCGGTGGCGTTCCGGAACGGCGGGGCTTTCTTCAGCGGGCGGATATCGAGAGTGAAGCTCTTCCCCTCCTGCCAGTCCAGCGCGCTCTCCTCGATGGCGCCGAAGCCGATGCCGGCATCGGAGAGCAGGTAGAAGACGGTCGAGGGGACGCCGAACCAGGTGCCCAGGTGGAGCGGGAAGCGCCGCCAACCGTCGCGTGCGGTCATCATCTATTTCGAACTCCTCACGTCGAGGCGGGCGACGCGCCAGTGGCGCTTGACCTTGACCGCCTTCTTGAGAAAGGTGCGCATCTCGCGCTCCGGCTTGCCAACGCTGTTCTTGGCCAACAGGCGGAGCTGCGGGGAGGGGCTGAACGTCACCGCCAGAAAGATGCGCCGCAGCCGGCGCGGCAGCTTGGCCGCCAGCTCCTGGCTGGTGAGCACGACCTCGAAGTCGCGAATCACTAACGCCTCGTTGTGCGCGCCCTTGAGCAGCAGCGCCCGACGCCTTTTGAATCCGTAGAGCCGCGCCAGCGGGATCAAGACTTTGGTGCGCAGCTTTTCCAGGGCGGCAGCGTCGGCCTCCAGCTTCTTCTTCTTGGCGTAGAAGAGAGCGATGGTGCGGTCAATCTTTTGGTTGCGGTTCATGTGCCGCTCTCCTTTTTCTGTTCGTTTTGAGCCACACTTCGCACGCCTTTGGCCTGCTCACCGCAGGCACGCAGCATCTCGACGTGCGTCATCAGTTCACCCTCCTACTACCGGGTGCCAGCCGGGAGCGTGCCCGCCGCAGAGTCGCTGGGTCGGAGAAGATCTGCTGGTCGTACTTGCCCCGCTTGGTTTCTGCCAGGTGTAGGTCAAGCCCACGCAGGCATTCCTCCTGCGCCTTGCGCGCCCGACACAGCGCCCGCTCGGTTCGACAGCCCTCGAACCAGAGCCATGCCTCCACCAGCCCTGCACCCAGCGCGAACAGAAAGCCCAGCAGCGGCGAAACCGCCAGGAAGACCAGCCAGCCCAGCACCGACAACGCCACCTTGCCCTCCGCCTTCATCCCTCTAATGGGATTCGCTTCGCTCACAACGCTCTCCCCGCCGGCGCCACCAGTTGCTTGAGCGCGCCCCGCGCCAGCTTGTCCACCGATGCGCCCCGGTTTTGCTCGATGGCGCGCAGCTCATCGATGCGCTCGAAGAACTTCCGTACGCGGCGAATAGAGAGATACTTGAATGCAACCTGCGCCCCGCGCTTGCCCACCAGGGCGGCCCGCAGCCCGGCGTTGCGGTCGCGCGCGTGAGCAAAGGAAACCAGTACCTTTCTGAGCCCAGGCGAAAGCGGCGCGCCCAGGTACTCGCGCGCGATCATGTCCACCTCGCCATCTTGCAAGCCCTTCAGGTGTTCCCGAATGTCGATGCGCGAGAGCCACTGCTCCAGCTCGCGGCCGAGACCGTTGGACAGATGCCGAACGAAATTGAAGTGGCCGACCAGCACGCAGCCGCAGCCCGCCATGTCAATCACATCACGGAGCTGCTCGAACGCTTGCGCGCGGTCTGCCAGCAGGTTCTGCGCTTCGTCCACCAGCAGCACGCTGGGCTTGCGCGCGCGCAGCTTGCGGACCAAGTTCCGCAAGACTCGTTCCCGCCGCTGGGCAGCGTAGGCGCCCACTCGTACCGCCAACTCTTTCAGCAGACCGTGCCCCGTGATTTGGGTGAAGGCGCGGACGTAGAAGGCGTCGGTGCGCTGGCGGCGGTTCCGCTCCGCTTCGTACCACCGCAGGGTGGTTGTCTTGCACGTTCCCGGGGGGCCTTCGATTACGACGATGCGGTGCTTGGAGTGGGCTTCCTGGATGCGCTCCAGGATCAGCTTGGTGTCGTGAGTCGGCAGGAGCTTGGTCGGGATCTCCTCATCGTCCTGTACTGGTTGGCGATTGAGGAACTCCGACACAGCGTGCCGCATGTAGATTTGGTCGCGGCACAGCTTCCCGTAACTCCCCCGCAAGAAGTGGTCAACGCTCGACCGTTTATATCCGATGTCGGGCGCGACGTCGGCCGCCACCAGGCCGCTCCGGTCGAGATAGGCGCGGAGCGCTGCCCGAACGGTTGCCGTCGAAGGCGGCGGGTTCTTTTTTATGATTCGCGGGTCGAATTTCGCGGCTGACATTTCTCTGCCTCCGTTCGTGAAGTAAAGACTTCGCCCAGGCCCGTGTCATAGTCGGGCAATCTGATGCCTGCATCTTCGGGGTTCTCTTTGGTTGCCTGACCCGCCTCTACTTCGGCCAGCATGTCGGCGGCTTCGTCGATGCGCAGATCCTCGCTGGGTCCTGCCGTTTCCCGCAGCTTGGTTCTGGGGTCAATTTCGGCTGGCAGGAGACCGGCCACGGCAACCTGGCGGCGTTCGCCCGCAGAAACTACGCTTGCGCGCCGATGGATTTCGAGGATGTAGGATTTCACCGCCTTTTTCAGCCGGCGCCGTTCTTTCAGCCGCGTCTGCAACTCATCGTAGTTTTCCGGCTGGCCGAGATAGCGACAGCGGAAGACCTGCCCGCAACAGTGAACAAAGACTTCTTGCAGGTCGGGTAACACATGGCCGTGCGGGTCGTAGGCGACCTCGGCCTGGTGTTCGTTGTGGGCGAAGAGGCCCTGCTGCGGATGCTCGTAGCGATGTCCGAAGAGTTCCACCGCCCCGCGGTTAATCTTGCGGGTGGCATACTTGAGCATCAGCATGTTGGCTGTGGCTTCGTCGATGCGTTGGTCGGAGGGCTGATGGACTTCCTGTGGGCTGCGCTTCAACATGCTGCGACCGGAATGAGACGCCGCGTGATACTCGGCCTGGAGAAACAAGCGCAATCCCAGGCCTACCTCTTGTATCTTCGGCAGGGGTGAGTGGTCGGGGTCGGCTTTGTGCTGGTCCAGCAGCGGCTGGCAAGTCTCCGGGCGGTTTGCAGGTTTGTTGCCGCAATAACTGTTGAAGCTCGAATCAAACTGGCGGTGAAGAGTGCCGAACCAACGCTCGATTGACTTGGCCTGCGGGTGGAACGGTGTAGCGTAGATCACCCGGACGCCTAGTTGGGAGAGGATCCCACGCGCGCGGGTGCCGAAGTCAATCCGGCCCACCTTCTGCCGTTGCCGCAAGAGGCCGGAATACCCTTTGCCGCTCACGTACTTCGAGCGGAAATCCTTACCATTGTCGAGGTAGACGGCCTGCGGGACTCCCCAATCTACCAGCGCCATGCGTAAAGCTGAGGCAATCGTCATCGAATCCGGCTGCAGGCAAAGGCACCAGCCCACGATGTAGCGCGCCTTCATGTCCATAATCGCCGTCAGCCAGGGCCGGACTGCCCTGCCCCAGGCGTTCACAAACAAGTCGAGCTGGGTGTGGTCGAAGACCCAGATGTCATTCGGCTCCAGGTTGTCGTAGTTGCGCTGGATGTAGGGGAGCTGCGTGTCGTTGAAGTATTTGGCGCCGCGCCGGCGAGCCGCCACCGGCCGAGGCAGGCTGTTGATGAACCGCCAAACCGCCGAGTATGCGACTGGACGCCCGGTCTGTCGGGCGAACTCTCTCTGTGCTCCCCTCGCGCTGCCTGCATCCAGGTATAGCCTGGTCAAGTCGATGCGATCTTGGGGCGAGAGCGTGCGCTGCACTCCTTTATCTTTCCTCTGTCGGTCGATGAGTCCGGGCAGCCCGTCTGCGCGGAACGTAGCCAGCCAGCGCGCCAGCGTGCGCGCGCCGATCTTGTTCTGCCGGGCAACCCAAACGATGGCATCTTGCTTGGTCTGCAACAGCCCAATCCCCGGCACGAACTGGCCGCGCAGTCTTTTCCAGTCACCGTTCGTGGTGAGGGGCTCGATCACGCGGAAGCGGCTCAGCGCCTGCTGTTGCTTCTCTGGCTCTGGAATCATGCCGAGCTGCTTCTCTATCGCTTCCGGCAACGCGACGTTGAACAGCGAAAGGGCGGTGGAGGGAGCTTGTCCTGACGAAGGAAGGGCTTGTCCCGAGCGCAGTCGAGGGGCCATGGCGCCAACCTTATTAGGCGGTGATGGGGCCGAGCTGCCCTGTCCGCCGAAGCCTTGGCGTAGGCGGGCGCCCTGGTGTGCGCGAGAAGAGCCTGCCTCGGGCGTAGAGGCTGGCTCTCCCGTATCAGCATGTTCGGAAGAGGGGTGGAGTTTATCCCGAGCGGAGTCGAGGGACGCCCGCTTCCATGTGAAGAACCTTTCTCTTTCCTCTGACGTCAGCAACGACTCGTGATAGTGTTTCTCCAGCCCGCCCCGGATTGTCACCTCATGCACCAGCGTCGCGCCGTCTCCGTTCCGATCGGCTAACCGCCGCGCCAGCTTCTTCTGCGCCGCCTGCTGCGTCACATGGAATGCCGCTATCCAGCCTTTTATAGTCACGCACTGGCCGTGGTCACTCATTCCACACCCTCTCGCGCCTGCTTGCCCTCGACCCGGTCAACCTCTTCAGCCAAGGCGCGCTCTACCCGCTTGGACTGCCGATGCCCCCACACGACCAAAGAGACATGACCTCGGCTAAGCCCAAGGCGTTCAGCAACTGCCATTTGAACCCCACGCAGGTGCCGCGCCCGCAGCGCTTTTTTCATGATATGGTTGTTTCGGGAAAGGGAGTTTGCCATATAGCGCCATGCTTATAGCATGGCGCTATCGAATGTCAAGCGAAAAGCGCAGTGAAAAAAGACTGGCAGTTAGAAATCCTGAAACTGCGTAAATCTCTCGGGCCCAAGGTGTCTCAACAAGAAGCGTGTGAGCGTCTGGCCCACATAACAGGTGGCGTGAACGTAGCTCAATCGGTCTGGGCGATGTGGGAAAAAGGAAAGCGTGAACCTACAACTGCTCAGTACGTATCGCTGGGCAAGCTCGCCGGCCCGCCTGAGTGCTGGTTCTTTTTCGAGCGTGCGGGCCTGTCGAAGTCAGACATCTACCGGCTCATGGCGGACGCCCAGGAACACGTCCTCAGCCGGATAGAGAGCAAGCGGGCTGAGACCATCAAGGTCATCCCGCGCGACGCCATCAAGGGTGGCCGCCGCAAGGCGATGGAGGTCGGCCACGTTGCCATCCCACTCCTCAGCGACTCCGCCGCCGCCGGCTCGCCGCGCATCATCGACGAACAGATCGTCGAGCGCGACATAATTGTCGCGGCAGAAGATGTGCCCCACCCGCTCGATACGGTCTGCATCAAGGTTTCCGGCGACTCTATGGCCCCAATTCTCCAGGAGGGCTACATCGTCGCGGTGGACGCAGCCCAACGCGACCCCGCCCTCCTGGTCCATCAAATGGTTGTCGTCAAGGAGTTGACCGGCGACGATGCCGGGATTACCATCAAGCATCTCGATCGTCTCGGTCGGGAATACGTCTTAATCCCGGAGAACAAAGCCTATCGCCCCCAGGCCATAACCCGTGACCACCACATCATCGGCCGCGTGATCTGGTGGCACGGCCACAAGGAGTAGGGTCAGCTTCAGTCCACCCAACCCATCGTTACGCCTTCGACCATGATCTCTCTAAGTTGGTCCCTGGTTAAACTACGGAATTTCCTAGTTTAAGGTCTTAATATTAGCGATAAGATACGCCTGATCCCTGTCCCCCTTCACGCTGTTGCAGGCTCCACATAAAAGTTGCAGGTTGTCAAAATGGTCGCTTCCTCCCTTGCTCCGTGGGACTTTATGATCCACTGTGAAGTTACGAAACGGAAAGGCTACCCTGCATCCCCCGCAGCACCCCTCTTGTTTTCCAAACAACAAATGCTTGTGCGTTCGGTAGTTCGGTAGCTTTCCTAGATCGGTACACTGGGGAACGTCCGAACGGCGGATCGGCTCGAAGTCATGGAAAAGATCAATCTCTCTTCGAATACGCACTTGCACGAGTTCGGCGGCCTTCTCCGATATGTCGATGCCCACCCATTGTCGATGCAAACGTTCGGCGGCCACGCAAGCCGTGGCGCATCCGGCGAACGGGTCTAGGATCATATCTCCTTCATTGCTACTAGCTTTGATGATACGGTCCAAGAGCTTAATCGGCTTCTGAGTAGGGTAGCCGACGCGTTCTTTGGCCTGAGAATTAAGCACTGCAATGGGCCAAACATCTCCAGCTCTTACGCCCCGCTCATCCACAGAAGTCACATAAACGTCACCATCCTTTATCCGGGTGTGGTGATACTGTTTACGCTCAAACGATTTTGGTGTGTATGGTTCGTATAAGACATTGAATATCTGATCGTTAGTCTTGCCATAGAATAGAATCAGATCGTGAAGCCTTTGGAATCGCTTCGCTTTTCCGGTCCATCTTCTGTAGTGCCAGACAATCTCATTCCTGAATCTCCCCATTCCAAACACAGCATCCATGAGCAGCTTGAGATAGTGGCTTGCCGTGGGATCGCAGTGCAAATACAAGCTGCCCGTGGCCTTTAGGACACGCCGCATTTCGAGTAGTCGCACGGCCATCATAATGAGATAGGACTTCATGCCCTTTCCGTGCGAGTGACCAGATGCGTCGATAATCGAGTACAAGTCTGGTTGCCGGTCCGCGATCTCGCCATGCCAGGCGTTGTCCACGTCGCTCAGGGTCCAGGTATCCTTAAAGGCGGCTCCGGCTGCCTGAGAGCCAATAGGTGCGCTGTACGTGCGATTGCTGTTGAAGGGCGGGTCAAGGTAAATCAGGTCCACGCTCTCGGAGTTCATGCCGCGCATGGTGTCCAGGTTGTCCCCGGTCCACATGGTCCGGTTCTTCCAATTACAGGTACTCATTCAATCAAACTCCAGCGGGGCGGTCTCGCCTATTTTCGGGAAGACACGTTGTATTCGTCGGAGGCATTCTGTCCAACCGTGCTCCGTCCTTACAGACTTCATGAGAGCGATGACACCGATCAGTTGTTTTTGGAGCGCTGGGTGGCCGATATCGTGCGTGAGCCATTGGTGATGACGCGCCGACCTTTCTCCCAATTCGTTTTTCGGGTTCCGTTTCTCAAGTTCCTCTCTCACGCCAGGCGCAATCCGATCCCAAATAAGATCGTTCGTATATCGCCCGACCACCTGGGGCCGGTTGACCTTCATGCCCTGCCATTGCCACCCCTTTATTCGGAAGATTTCCTTATAGAAGTCGTCAGGAAATTGCTTGGCCCACCTTGCATGCTCCTTCAACAAAAACCTGTCGAGAATCTTGTGAAGGTCCAGGCGGTCCCTAATCTGTTGATAGCCTGTCACCTCGTCGACGAGGGCTATGATTCCGACCGTGGCAAGACCGCGAATCAAAAGTTCTGCGCGCTTCGCTATGTGCCGTTGCGAATGCAGCAGAGCGCCAGCATCCTGCGCCTTCAGGTAGACCTCGCAGACTTGTGGAAGTAATTCCGCACGGTATCCATAGGCAACGGGGCCGCGCGCTGGAGCCTTGAACTTTACTGGAGTTGACGCCGTCGCTAACTCACTGGAAATAAATGCGTTAATGTTTCCGGCAGCCAAAAAAACGGGGAGGTTGACGCCGTCGGGAGGTTGGTGTCTCCTGGATGTTCGATGGCGACCGAGAGCACCTTGGAATCCTCCTCGACTGAGCACTCGCGTCTCGTCTTCAAGCACGTAGCATTCAATCTCAATGTTCCCGATTACGAGGGGCCGGTCCGGGGCTCCGGCGATAACTTTCAAGGGTCGTTTTTTCATGCGTTCACTCCTAGCCCGCGATTGATGGTGAAGTCGAACGCCGCGCATGGATCAACGTGGCGCAGATTGTAGCGGTAGCAGAATTCATCCACGTAACGCTGCAGCCGCTTCCGACTGACGCTGTGGAACTGGCCGAACATGCCGCGCTTCAGGAGCGCCCAGAAGCCCTCAATTGTGTTGGTGTGAAGGTCGCCATCCACGTACCAGTTCTGGTGCTTGATGACAGAGTGCGGCACGACTTTGGACATGCCGAGGTAGCCCTTGTATTCGTCCGTGATTAGCCCAGCCCGGTTGGTGTCGATTCTTTCACGCACGAAGGCGCGCATGTGCTTCCCCTTCATCTTGCCCTTGGATACCGTCTTGGCCGTAACCCGGCCCCCGCGCTCTACTGCTCCGATGACAGGCGCCTTCCTTGTTCCTCTCCCGCGTGGGTTAGGATCGTCATCATCACGCTTGTTCCCCCTGCGCGGTTTTCCGCCGATGTAGGTCTCGTCCATCTCGATAATTCCTGTGAGAAGGTTGCGCTGTCCGGCCTGAGTCATCGCTTTGCGAATCTGCATAGCTATCCGCCAGGCGGTGTTCTTGTTAACCTTCAAATCGCGGGACAGTTGTAGTGCCGATAGCCCCTTCCTAGCATTCAGCATCAGCATGACCGCAAGGAACCACTTCTGGAGTGGCAGGTGGGTGTGATGAAAAATCGTGCCTACGGTGACGCTGAACGCCGTCTTGCATTCATAGCAGCGATGGCGGTGTTGAAGCCGAGCGGTCCTATTTGACTTGCAGTAGGGGCAGCGAGGCTTCCCCGACCACCGCGCCAGCTCAAGATGTACGATGCAGTCTCTTTGTGTTGGGAACCGCTCGAAGACCTGTATAATGTTCATGGCAACCAGCCATTTCCAGGTGGAATCGATTCAAGCACAGAACGATCCTACCATAGGACGGGCTGGTTGTCAAGACCTTAAACTAGGAAATTCCGTTAAACTATGATGTGCTGCTCAATCTGGGTCTTGATCGGTGCGTCGTAGACTTCCTCTTTTACCACCGCATAAATGACGCTGGTTGAGGGTGAAGCCTTCCCTGATACGACTGGAGATCTTGCAGAACCTGATGTAATTGTTTGCTGGGCGCTGAGCGACGAACTAGAAGGGGGCGAGGACGGGCCGGTAAGGTCGAAAATCCACAGTACAAGAGCTAAGAAGAAAACGGTCCCCAGTCCGATTTTTGCTGCTCTAGTCGCTGTCATGTATTTCCCCCTTCGTGCCTGGTTGACGCAAGGATACTCTCTTCAAGCCGTACCTGCCATAGGGAAGATGTCGCCCGCCATCTGTTCTATAGTTGTAAGGTTGTAGGGTTGTAGGGTTGTAGGGTCAGGTTGTAGGGTTGATGTTGTAGGGTCTCGCCGCAACTTGTTGAAAAATAACAACCGCCCGTTCTAGGTTCCCACCTTCTCGGACACAGAGCGCGTCCCTCCCAATTCCCTTAATCCCCCTGTAACCCTAACAAAAATAAAAACTACCGCCAATTCCCGCCAACTACCGCCAACTGCCACCAATCGCGGTCCTTAACACCTGCCCGCGTTGACTTGCCTGCGGGCGGGGCCTAAGATGGCGAACAATGCGGGGGTGCTCCCTTATCAAGAGAGCAAGAAAAAGAGACTGAAATGAGGCAGAGCAAGAAACACTGGGTGTTAAGGGGAGTATTGTATCTGACCTTCTGTCTCGCCCTCGCATCCGCACAGGAAACGGAGCGGGAAAACTACATAGAGGCTGGCCGGAAGGCATACGAGCAGGGCGACTACCCCGAAGCTCAGAAGATATTCTCAGCCGCTCTGAAGGAGGCCACCAAGTTGGGGCCTGATGATCCCCAAGTGTCCGTCAGCCTTGCTTGGTTGACCGTACTCAACGACATCCAGATTCTTGGCCCGGAGCATCATGCCGTTGCTACCAGCCTCAACAACTTGGCGTTGCTGTATCAAGCCCAGGGCCAGTATGCCCAGGCCGAGCCGCTCTTCCGGCAGGCACTGGCGATTGCGAAGAAGGCCCTGGGACCGGAGCACCCGAACTTGGCCACCAGCCTCAACAACTTGGCGTTGCTGTATCAAGCCCAGGGCCACTATGCCCAGGCCGAGCCGCTCTACCGGCGGGCGCTGGCGATCGTGGAGAAAGCTCTGGGGCCCGACCACCCCGACCTTGCTACCAGCCTCAACAACCTGGCGGCGCTCTACGACGCCCAGGGCCAGTATGCCCAGGCCGAGCCCCTCTACCAGCAGGCGCTGGCGATTGTGGAGAAAGCCCTGGGGCCCGACCACCCCGACGTGGCCACCAGCCTCAACAACCTAGCGGGACTCTACGACGCCCAGGGCCAGTATGCCCAGGCCGAGCCCCTCTACCAGCAGGCGCTGGCGATTGTGGAGAAAGCCCTGGGACTGGAGCACCCCAGCCTTGCTACTAGCCTCAACAACCTGGCGTTGCTGTATCAAGCCCAGGGCCAGTATGCCCAGGCCGAGCCCCTCTACCAGCGCGCGCTGGCAATTGTGGAGAAAGCCCTGGGACCGGAGCACCCCAGCGCGACCATCGGCCTCAACAACTTGGCGCTACTCTACCGCGCCCAGGGCCGCTTCACCCAGGCCGAGCAACTTTACCAGCGGGCGCTGGCGATTGTAGAGAAATCCTTTGGGTCCGAGCACCCTGACATGGCCCGGAGTCTCAATAACCTGGCGGCGCTCTACCGCGCCCAGGGCCGGTACGCCCAGGCCGAGCCGCTCTACCGGCGGGCGCTGGCGATCTGGGAGAAAGCTCTGGGGCCCGACCACCCCAGCCTGGCCCAGAGCCTCAACAATCTAGCGGAACTCTACCGTGCCCAAGGCTGGTACGCCCAGGCGGTGCCGCTCTTCGAGCAGGAGCTGGCAATCTGGGAGAAAACGCTGGGGCCGGAGCACCCCAACGTGGCCACTAATCTCAACAACCTAGCGGAACTCTACCGTGCCCAGGGCCAGTATGCCCAGGCCGAGCCGCTCTACCAGCGCGCGCTGGCGATTGTGGAGAAAACCCTCGGGGTCGAGCACCCCAACGTAGCCAAGATTCTCGAGAAGTACGCGGCGCTACTGCGGGAGACGAACCGAGCCGTCGATGCCACTAGACTAGAGGCCCGCGCCAAGGCGATTCGCGACAAGTACGAGCAAGAAAACCCGCCGAAGTAGTGTTTCGAGTCTTCACCGCATGAACTCTCTACAGGCTCTACTGCTTCTCCCTTCTCCGAGGGGCTTTGAGCAGCACCACACCCTGGCCTTCCGTGACTTGGAAAAACTGGTCACCCTGGAGGTTCTCAAAGGTTTCCACCAAACCACTGGGCCAACGTACTTCCAGGCGCCTGACTTGGGTTTGCTGACCCAATCCGAAGTGAACGCGCGAGTCATTGTGCGACAGATAACTTCCTCCACTTCGCACTTCGGCGAACTGTCTCCGATCGCCGACTTCTACTGCGATCCGCGCCCCGATGGCGTCTCTATTGCTCTTCGTCCCCACCAACCGCAGTGTAAGCCAATGGTTTCTGTTTCCCCCCTCATTACGGAACAGGGTGGGACGCTCGTCAAGGTTGATGACCACGATATCCAAGTCGCCATCGTTGTCGTAGTCGCCAAAGGCGGCTCCCCGGCTTGACTTCCTCGCAAGGAGACTCTTCCCCATCTGCTCGGTCACCTCCTGGAAGCGTCCGTTTCCTTGGTTTTGATAGAGTTGGTTAGGTTCAAGAAATGTAGAGCCCAGCGCAGATTGATCAATTTCGGGGTAAATGTGGCCATTGGCGATGAAAATGTCAAGAAGGCCATCGTTGTCTAGGTCCACCAAGCCCGTTCCCCAGGCAAGATAAGGCAGGGAGGATTCGCCCAGTCCCGCCGGGAAGGTCACCACGCTGAAGGTTTCATCTGCGTTGTTCCGGTAGAGAGTGTTGGAGTCGTGGGAAAAATTTGTGACGAAGATGTCAAGATGGCCGTCATTGTTGTAATCCCCAACATCCACGCCCATACCCGACTGGGCCCGTCCTTCTTCGCTGAAAGCCACGCCGGCTTCTAGAGCCACTTCCGAGAACGTCCCCTCCCGATTGTTCCGAAAAAGGAAGTTCGGTGTAGAATCATTGGCGACATAGATGTCGGGCCAGCCGTCGTTGTCCACATCGGTGAAAACTACTCCGAAACCATAATAGCCAGGATCGTGGATGCCGGCAGACTGAGTCACATCCGTGAATGTCCCATCGCCGTTGTTGCCATACAACACATCGGACTCACCAGGCAGGCCCCGCGGTCCGCACAACACGTCCATGCCCATGTACTGACAAAATGTAGTGGCTCCGCGTGTGGGGGTGGTTTTCTCGCCCAACAGGACGTAGTTTGCTACGTAAAGATCAACATACCCATCACGATCATAATCCCCAAAAGCACAATTGGTGCTCCAACGACTATCGCCCACACCGGCTTGCTCAGTAATGTCGGTAAACGTGCCGTCCCCATTATTGCGAAAAAGTACGTTCGGGCCATACGCAGTAATGTAAACGTCCCGGAGACCGTCGTTGTCATAGTCAGCCACGCAAACGCCCATGCCCCAGCCTTTTTTGGTCAGCCCGCTCCGGCCAGTGACATCCGAAAACTTCTCCCCCCTGTCATTCCGGTAGAGGGCCACCATCGGATCGCCGCCTTGCCTAAAGTTTTTGAATGTTGAGCCGTTGACGACTAGCAGATCCATGTCTCTATCGTTGTCGTAATCAAAGAACGCCGCCCCGTTACCGGCAACGTCCAGGAGGTTTTTCTTTCGAGGCCCACCGCAAACGTTCAGGAGGGTCACACCCACTTGCTCGGCCACGTCAACCAGACGTATGGGCATGCGTGGCTGAATAGAAAGATTCTCCGAGAGTAGAACCATAGTGGGGACCAAAAACAATAAAGCCAAGGGCGAGCGAGCCTTGCGCTTTCGATAGCAACCCTTCCGTTCCATCACTTTACTGTTCCGCTTGCCGGCAGGACACTTGGTCAGCCTGCCTAGCCTGAAGATTCTTGCTGGTGGTTGCTGTATCCTTTTGGTTGCACATCAGTTCAGAAGTGCGTCAGAGTGCTGTGAATATCGTTCCCTTTGCCCGAAGTATGGGCGACGACTGTTTATGTCATGGTAATAGAGAAAGGCGAGGATGGCAAATGGCAACCCAAGGGAATGGAAGCCGCCAAATTCTAGAAAAAAGAGGGTCCTGGCCGGAGGACACAGGAAACAACGACCGGCATTTTCCTTCGCGATTCATAAGACGGGAAAATATTTGCAGTGGTCCCCCCGAAAGCCTCAGCCCCTTGGGAAACGCAAGAGCGGGGATGGAAGGCACGTTGACGGCGAGGGGGTTTTTTCCACCGGAAAAAGCTCTCGGAACGATGCTTGTAATGGCACGCTGGTTACTGGCGGCGGGATGGGCGTTTACTTGCCTTGTCCTGTCCGTGGAGGAAACCCTATCCGCCCAACAGACAAACTGGGCAGAGTCCATAGGCGCCATCCTAAGGGCCTATCAGCAAGCTGACTACCCTGAAGCCGAGAGGATGTTGTTGTAGCACTCGCTTCGGGAAAAAAGTCGCTATGCCATTCCTGTGTCAACAGGAACCAGTAAAAACTGATAAACAGATTAGGTAATTGTTACGTTTTCTGCTCCATTGCGTAACCGGCTACTTGAGGCAGGGTATGGCCGATAGCCACAACCTGAGACAGGCCAGGCAGTTCAGATGGTAAGCCGTGCAGGCTCGAACTGCAGACCTCCTCCGCTTCAAAGCGGTAGGACCCCCTTCTGCTAACTCAAGTCATGGCCCTCGGCCGCACATTGGGAATCCTCGCGATGCGCCGCCTCCAACGACCACCGCGCTCGTTTCCTAGAGTGTAGCGCGATCGATCGGGCAAGCGGTCGGAAGCCCAGTTCCTAAGCGAGAGTTGCAGTGGGATCGTCTGCGGCTATTCGTAAGCATGCTGCAACGGGAGCTTGATTTCAGGGTCGAGCTTGCGCCGCAACGTGCCGGAAAACACTTCTAAGTCGATCTCTAGTGTTGCCCCCACTATCAGACGCATCACATGCCCTCCAATCGTTGACCCGTCGCGGCGGCTAAGCGTGACATGCACGTGGGCAATCGGCTCCCCGTCTTCCCCGCGAGCCAGATTCCCCAGCAGGCCGACCACCTCTGTCTGTTCTTCAACGGAAAAGGTTTCGTAGCGTTTTTTCGGTAGATTGTAGAAAGCCAGCTCGGCCGACTCCGCCGCACCCAGCCCACGCACCACCCCGGCACCGACCCGCTGCTCGTCAGCGAAGTCGCGCAGCTTCTCCATCGCTTCTTCACCGTGCTCCAGCCGCAATAAGAACCGCCGCATAGAAACTTTGAATGCTCGCATCGCCCCCTACCTTTTGAGATTCTCTAATTTCTCTCTCAGGGCTGGCTCGTTGCTAGCCCAACTATTGCTTTCTAACTCGCCTATGCTTGAAAGTCCTGAGGAAGCTGCACTGATAGCTCCCGAACTAGGAGATACGGCTATCATCAGCTCAGTTGAAGACTACGGTCTTGTTTCCATAGGGCAGGACACGATTCAATAAGTGCAGGCGAACAGCACGTCCAAGAACTTGCCGTTCCAGGTCACGTCCTTTGAGCACCATCTCTTCCACTGTCTCCCGGTGTGATATGCGGCAAACATCTTGTTCAATTATGGGACCTTGGTCCAAGTCCTCGGTTACATAATGACTGGTAACACCGATAAGCTTCACTCCCCGTTCGTATGCTTGGTGGTAAGGCTTCTTTCCGGTGAAGGCGGGCAAGAAGGAGTGATGAATATTGATGATACGATTGGGGTAGCACTGTATAAACCGAGAAGTAAGGACCTGCATGTACCGAGCCATCACCACCAGATCGACTCCCAGTTTATTCAGGAGTGTGAGCTCTCGCTCTTCCTGATCTTCCTTGTTCTCCGGGGTAATAGGAAAAACGCGGAATGGAATGCTGAAAGGAGCAACAACCAGCTCGAGATCTGGGTGGTTGCTGATGATGCTGACAATATAGCCTGGGATTTCCTTGACCTTGTTCCGGTACAGCAGGTCAAGTAGGCAGTGATCGTATCTGGAAACAAAAATGGCTATGCGTGAATTGTGGTACGAAAATCGAAGCTCCCATTGCAGCTGGAACCGCTCGGCCAGCTCGTGGAAGGCATCTCCAATTTCGTTGCACGGCAGGGAAAACCCGTCCAAATCCCATTCCACTCGATGGAAAAAGATGTTCTGCTGCAAGTCAATATGTTGCTCAGCTTGAATGATGTTGCCCCCGTTGCGATAGATAAAATTCGAGATTTTCGCCACCAGGCCTTTCTGGTCGGGGCAGAAAATCAACAGTACGGCTGTTCTTCTCTCCACGTACGGATTCCTTTATCTGACCTTCTTCTTTGGCAGACGTTTGTCCAAGCCCAAGAGATCGAAAAGAGTGCGGCCGATACGGATCTGTTCTTTAGCCTCTTTCTCCTTTCGCGAAACTTCTACTGCTTTCTGGAGAGCTTCCGCAGCGCGGGCTTGCGGAAGAGCCAGTATGCCGTTGGCATCAGCAAAGATGATATCTCCGGGATTCACCACCAGCGAACCACAGGGGACGGGGATGTCCAGCTGCCCATACTTTTCTTTCATCGCTTTTCGGGGGGTGATCCCGCGCGAAAAAACGGGGTAGGCCAAAGCCTTGATCTCAAGCGGGTCGCGCGCGGCGCCATCGATGATGGTCCCGCTTAGGCCCTTAGCTTGAGCGGAGATCGACATCAACTCTCCCCAAAGTGCCGCTCCACAGCTCCCGGACCCGGAAACCACTAAGATGCAACCAGCCTGGGCAAGATGCAAACCATGATGTACGGTCCAATTGTCGTCAGGCTCGCACAAGACGGTCTCAGCTGGCCCGCAGATCCGAAACTGTGGATCGATCGGTCGGATGCTGGTTTCGATGGGCCAAGACGCTCCCATAGCATCGGCCAGCTGACAAAGCGAGACCTCCCGGAATCTTTCCAAAAGCTCCGTTTGGGTTCGAGCCATAGAAGAACCCCCTTTCTCTGCTTCCTCGCAGCCAAGCAGCGGTTGGTACTAGCTGGAAACCGCAGCGGCGGCCTTCTCGCCAACGAGCCGATTCTCCACGAAGCGGGAAAGTGCAAAAGGCCGAATCAACTCGGGAGTTCTCCCTGTGTCTATCAGCTCGGCGATACGGAATCCCGACACAGGTCCCGCCTTGAAGCCATATGTTCCCCAACCCACATCTTGGATAAAGTTCTTAACTTCAGGTGCTGCACCGAGAATCGGGCTGTAGTCCGGGGTCATATCGCAGACCCCACTCCACTGCCGCATCACAGAAACGTGGCGCAGGCACGGAAACAGGTCCAGGGTGTGGGCGGCGATCATCTCTTGCGTAGGCAGTGTTGAACGCTGGCTGTAAGAGGTGTACGGATCGATCTCGGAGCCCAGAACGAGTTCGCCACGATCACTTTGGTTCACATAGACATGGAGATTCGCAGAAACAACAACCTTGTTCAGAAATGGTTTGAGCGGTTCCGTTACACACGCCTGCAAGGGATGAGATGTGACCGGCAATGAGACGCCGACCATGCGGGCAATGGTGGTGCACCAACCAGAGGTAGCATTCACAACGACTCCCGTCTTGATGTTCCCCTGCGTAGTCTGCACTGACTCGATCCGCCCGTTCTTGCGGCTGATGCCGATTACTGCCGTGCGTGTGTGTATTTCCGCCCCCAGGCGATTTGCGGCTCGCGCATAGGCCCACACCACCGCATCATGCCGAATGATCCCACCAGGTGGATGGTACAACCCGCCCAGAATCGGGTAGCGCACATCCCGGCTGATGTCAATGGCCGGTACCATCTTCTTGATCTCGCTGGGATCCACCAGTCGGCTGTTAACACCCAACAAGCAATTTGCATCAGCCCGAACACGAAGCCCATTCATGGCGACATCTGTATGGGCCACCGTCAAGTGACCCTCCTGGCTGAAGAGCAAGTTGAAATCAAGTTCGCTGGAGAGGTTCTCCCAAATCTTGATGCTCTCATCGTAAAAGGGGATACCCTCCGGGGTACGATAATTGGAACGAAGGATTGCCGTGTTGCGGCCGCTGTTACCGGCGCCCAGATAAGAACGCTCAAGAACCGCGACGTTGCGGATGCCACGCTTGCACAGATAGTAACTAATTGCGAGCCCGTGAATGCCGGCGCCAATAATCACAACATCATAGTGGTTGCGCAGAGACGCTTTCTGCCACATGCGATCGCGACTAAATAGCTGCCACACCCTTGGCCTCCTTCCTCTCCAATCGTCGCTCTGCGGTCAGCCCGAAGGGCCGAATCCCATACTCCTGCCCCGCGGCCATGACGCACTTCCAGACGTACTCGCCATAATCGCGCGAAACCAGGAGGTAGTAAGCGAGCAGTCCCGCGATATCCTCCCGAATCAGCAGTCCACCGACTTTGGCAACCGGCGCTTGCACGCATCGGCTGGAAGGGAAGCTTCGAGGAGCTAAATCGGCTGGGCAAAGCTTTTTCAAGAGATCCAGGCTTTTGGGACCAACCAGGTGAATCGCGGCGTAGGCGGAAGTCAAGTCGGTCACATGCACGCACCCAGAAGCTGATGCCGCGTCTGACAGACGCTGGGAGAGAACCCTCCGGCTTCCTGGTTCAGTCAACAGCAGGAAACGATGGGAGGTCAAACGCGAGACGTGCAGTAAGGCACCACCGACCGAAACGGCAGAAGAACTGCTTGAGAGGCAAAAGCCCGGGCGCGGTAGGGGGAGCGCCAAGTATCGCCGCAGGAAAGAGTCGCTGGCTGTCCCTTGAACGTCGATTTTCGTCAAGGAGCTTGTATCACAGATTCCGACTGCAGTGGAAACGGAAGCAGTTTCTTGGTCGGGATCGCCGTAGCTTTCAGTACGTTTCCAGCCCGCTTCCTCCGTAAAGCGCGCACCATGTTCTCGGTGCCACTGGTGCATGGGTGTGAGTCCATAGAGGGCGGTCATTTCAGCCTCACCCCAGGGGGATCATAGAAAGGATTCTCGACCACCGTTGCGGGGCACAGCTTCCCGTCCACATGCAATTGGATCTCTGTTCCCTCTTGCGCATACCGCAACTGAACCCAAGCCATGCCTACATACTCGTTGAGCAACGGGCTGAAGCGAACGCTGGTGACACGGCCAACGAGCTTTCCCGAAATGGCAACGGCGTTGCCGTCCTCCGGGATAAGAGCGCTCTTGATTCGGAAGCCGATCAGACGATTCCGCATAGGTTCCTTTTGAAGCTTCTGCAGCGCGTGGCGGCCGATGAAGTCAGGCTTATCCAGCTTTACCACCCAGCCCGAATTCGCCTCGAAAGGGTTGGAAAGGGCATCGGTATCCTGGCCCACGATCAGATGCTTCTTCTCCAGGCGGAGCAACCGCTGGGTTTCTACGCCGAAGGGCTGAATTCCGAATTCGCGCCCGGCCTCCGTGATGCGATCCCATAGGTGCTCGCCGTACTCAGCGGGAAAATGGATTTCCCAGCCTGTTTCGCCCACGAATCCGATCCGCAGCAGCAGGGCAGGAACTCCAGCGACGGCACTTTCTCGACAATCCATATAGCGGAAGGCCGTTTGCGACAGATCAACCTCGGTGAGCTTTGAGAGGGTGTCTCGGGCGCACGGCCCCGCCAGGTTCACCGCACCATAGCCGGCGGTTAGGTTGAGGATATGAACACACCAGCCCGTCCCGGCGGCCCACCACTTTAACCAGTGCTCAACGAAATCAACATTGCCGGTCGTGGTGGTGATGTAATAGTGGTCGTTTGCAAGCCGGGCTACGGTGCCGTCGTCCACGATGATGCCGCTCTCATCACAGATCATGCTGTAGCGGATGCGCCCGGGTTTGAGCTTTGAAAACCAGTGGGTATATACCTTGTCCAACAGCCGAGGAGCATCTTGCCCTTTGACCACGAGTTTCCCTAAGGTGCTCACGTCGATGAGCCCGGCTTTCTTGCGCACGGCTTCGTACTCCTGCGCGATGGAGGTATAGAGATACGGCCGCTTCCAGGTACCCATATTCATCATGTTGCTGGTTAGCGCCGTATGTTTGTAGTGCATGCTGGTGAGTTTGACCGGGTGAAATTCCGGCCCGGCCAACGCCCCAAGTGGGACCGGAGACAAGGGGGGCCTGGCGGTCGTGGTGCCGATCGACCCCACCTCCTTGCCCGTGGCCTGCGCGCAAATCTCCGCCGAGGGGCGCGCGCACATTTTTCCTTGGCAGGGACCCATGGAAACCGTGCTATAGCGCTTGAGGGTTTCTATTTCGTCATAACCTTCTCCCACTCCCTGCCGCAAGTCCTTTTCCAGCACGTCCTCGCACAAGCAGACGAAGTTCTTTTTCTGTCCCGTGGTGTTGGAAATGGGAAAGGCGGGAGAGGTTCTGCGAACGCGGGCTAGCAACGGTGCGATTCTGTCAGTCGCCGGGGGACGGGGGCCTCCACCCAACAGACCCGCGGCGCTGGTTCCTGCCTCTTGGCCAGAGAAGACAATGTCGGGCAGAAGTCGCAGTCCGAGGACTTCTCCGGCGGCGAGGACGCTCGGCGCAAAGCTGCTCGGGACCGGCTGTCCGAGTTGTGGGTCAAATTCCAGCTTGCATCCGGCTTGGTAAAGAAGCGCAGCCGCGGGCTGCCACGCGGTTGAGAGCAGCACCAAATCGCATTTGACGACCCGTTCGGGTCCCAAAGCGGGCCGGCCGTTCTGGTCTAGGGGGCCCAGCCGGGCTGCTTTGACAGAACGACTCCCAATCGCCGCACGTATGGTCGAACCGGTGCTGATGGGAACACCCTGTAGTCGCAATTGAGATGCCTGGGGATCGCCCGAACCTCCGGGACGGGCGTCAACGACTTCAGCCACTTCGATACCGGAACGCAGACACTCGGACGCGAGGTCGTACCCGCGATCATCAGCCGTCACCACCACGGCACGATGCCCCGGCCGAATCCCGAAGAGATTGATCATGCGCAGGGCGGCGCGGCCCAGCATCACGCCCGGAAGATCGTTGTTCCGAAAGACTAAAGGGTATTGGTGACAGCCGGTAGCGACAATCAGGCATTTCGTCCGAAGATGGATTAGGCGGTTTCCCTGGATTACAGGCAGGAGGGAGCCCTCGTAGACACCCACCACCGTGGCGTTATTCAAGACCTGAATGTTCGGATGGGCCCGGACAGCGGATTCCATCTTGCGCGCTATTTCGTATCCGGGAAGTCCCTGGTAGGAGGGGATACCATCATAAGTCCTGGTTTGGTACCGCAAATGTCCTCCCAGTCGATCCTCGGAGTCCACGAGCGTAACGGAGGCTCCCCCGACCCCGGCATTCAAAGCCGCCTGCATTCCTGCCGGGCCGCCTCCGACCACGGTTACGTCGGAAAATTCGTACCGGTGTTCATAATCGCCATGAATGGGATTCTCGATACGGACGACACCGAGTCCCGCTAAGCGACGAATGATCGGTTCGGCCAGCTTCCAAAGCAGCTTAGGCTTGTACAGCGTCTTGTAATAGAAGCCGATGGGCAACAGCCAGCTGAAGAGCTCAATGATATGCAGGAAGTCGTGGTCGAGCGACGGCCAGGCGTGTTGAGAAAAAACTTGCACCCCCGCACGGACAGGTATCCGGCAAGCACGCATGTTGGGTCTACCATCGATCTCCATCAGGCAGTTCGGGCAGTCTCCAGAACAACACAAGAGGCCGCGCGGGCGATGGTACTTGAAGCTGCGGCTAAAAATCCGCCGGCCAGCGGCAAACAACGCCATGGCGACGGTCTCACCGGCAAACGCCTGGACAGGCTTACCGTCGAAGCGGAAAACAAGCCGGCGCGAATAGTCCACCTGCTGTGTTGGATGTGGCGGTAGTCGGAGACTGTTGTTACTCATGACCCGATTCCTCTGGCCACATTGTTGCCAACACCGAGTTACTAATGGTGTCTCTGTCCGCTAGGAACCACTGGCCACAGCCGTCACGGTGGTACCACCACTCTTTTTGCACACCATCTATGTTGTTGCGCCCATAGATATATTCGAACCAAGTGCGGTCGGAAGCGTCCGGCTGGGGGCGCTCGCGGTACTCTCCGCCGAAGCGAAACTCGTAAACTCCCCGGTCACCGCAGTTCGGACATTTCACAAGAAAGGACATAGTTCTTCGAACCTCAGGCCCGGTTGCCGCCGTACGCCGCCTTGAACAGACGCCCGGTCTCGAACCGGTCGGCGCTAAAGAGACTCAAATCCACCTCACGCGGCTTCCCTTCCAAAATGAGCTCCGCCACCGCCTCTCCTACAACAGGCGCCAGCTTGTAGCCGTGTCCGCTGAAACCAACCGCGCTGATGTACCCCTTGAGCTCGGGATGAGTGCCAATGATGGGGTGCCAGTCCGGGGTTACATCGTAAAGACCACTGTAACCGCGAAGACACAGGGCCTCTTCCAAGCTGGGGACCCGTTTAATTGCGCGCTCCACAATTTCCTCGATGAATCCTTGTTCGACCCCCTCCCGGAAGTTGTCGGGATCCACCTCTTCGTACTCCTTGGGAAAGCCGCGCCCAACCAGCAAATCAGGACCAAAGGGACGAAAGTAGATGGCGCCGCACATGTCGGAGACGGTCACAGTTGGACGATCGGAAGGTACTTTGGGCCGGAATAGAATCTCCTGCTCACGCGTCACCTTTATGGGATAGGTGATGTTCACCATTTCGCCGATCACGTTAGCCCAGGGTCCGGTGACGTTTACGACTAGGGGGGTGGAGAACTCTTCCTTGGCAGTGATAACAGCTTCTACTTTCCCCTTCTTGGTGCGGATTGACTGGACAGGACAGGTCTGATACAGACGAGCACCGAGTTCGATGGCGCGCTTTAGATATGAGACAGTGGCTTCGTACGGATCGGCGTAGCCTGAGTCGGGCTCATAGGCAATGGCCGCAGCGTCGTTGGGGTCAATCTGGGGCGCGATTTCACGAGCCTCTTCCTTCGAAATGACAGAGGTGCGCACCCCCAGCCGTTGCTGCAGTGCGATATTGGCGCGGAAGGGCTCTACGACATAATCTGGAATGAAAAAGAGGTAACCCGTCTTTACGAAACCAGCGCTCCCTCCCACCATGTCAGGGAAAAACTCAAAAATATCTCGGCAGCGCTTTACCATTTTCACTAGAACTTCGCTGGAGTAGTGTTGCCGGACTATGGCCGCAGACTTTCCCGTCCCACCACAGGCAATGAGAAATTTTTCCACCACCGCCACATTGCGGCATCCCATTTTAGCCAGGTTAAATGCGATGCTGGCTCCATTGATACCAGCTCCAATCACCACTGCATCCACAGTTCGTGCCATGTCAAGCCCTCCTTTAGTTCTGGGAGAAGCGAGGGTTATCGGCTGGAGAACCCAGGCTGGTCGCGGAGTGAACCGGCATCTGCAAGGGCCGGATTTTTCCGGTTACGGTCAGGACGACCAGCGCGGCTAGCAAGGGCAAGATTCCCGCAATCAGGAAAGCCGTGTTAAACGACTGCTGGACATCCACGAGCTTGCCGGTGATCTGCATGAACAGGATGGAACCTAATCCGCCCCCAAAGGCAGTCATCCCGTAAAGGGTGCCGACCAAGCGGTGAGGAGCAATGTCCCCTGGAAGTGTCATTATGTTCGACGCCCAGCTCCCATGGCCAAAGGTCGCAATGCTTATCAGCAGCACAAAGCCGGAGGTGGTGGGAGCTAAGGGGGCGGGGATGCTCGCCACCATGCAGAGAGCACTGAGAACCATCACCGTCTTCCGAGAACGGTTCAGCGACCATCCGCGCTTGATGAGCCGCGACGCGATCCATCCCCCGCCTATATAGCCGAGATCGAGTGTCAGAAAAGGGATAGTCAGAAGAAAGCCGATATCCATCAGGGCGAGCCCGCGGAATCCCTTCAGGTAGAGCGGAAGCCAAGTAAAATAGAACCAGGAAGCCGGTTCTTCGATGAATCGTCCCAGGAACACCCCCCAAAACATCCGTTGCCGTAAGAAGAATTTCCAGGGCGGAGCGGATTTCAGTTGCGATTCGGGCGATTCGGTTCTACCCCTTAGAATGTGAGCGCGCTCCGCTTCACCTACTCGGGGATGCTTCGTGACTGGCGCATACATCCTGCGCCAGGCGATCACCCAGAAAAATCCTGGAAGCCCCACAAGGATGAAGGCAAGCTGCCATCCAACCGTAACAACCAGATAAGCCATCAGCGGCGGAGTGATGATTGCGCCAATGCTTGCGCCGCTGGTAAAAATTCCCACGGCTGTGGATCGCTCCTGCAGGGGGAACCATTCAGCGGAAACCTTGACGCCGCCGGGGAAATTCCCTGACTCTGCCAGTCCAAGGAGAAAACGAAAGGCGCTGAATGAGAAGAGGCCACGTGCCAGACTCGTCAAGACGCCGGCCAGTGACCACAGCACGACTAGGATGGTGTATCCGTTTCGTGACCCGACCCAGTCCATGAAAGCGCCAGAAAAGAGCTGGCCGACAGTGTAAGCAATCAGGAAAGCGTTCACGATGATGGCGATATCGGAGTTGCTTAAGTGGAATTCGGTAGAGATCACCGGTGCCACAATCGAGATCGCCTGCCGATCCATGTAATTGTTGACTGTGATCAGGAACAACAGAAAACACATCAACCAGCGGTAGCGCCCAACACGGGTTGGTGTGCGCACGAATGCAGCGCCCTCTTGCCTCTTGACACTGTCGAGAGGATTCAACTACTCGGTCCACCTAGCGTCGCCGCATTTTGAGTTTCGGGGTATGGCCTGGAGATGGAAAACTGGCAGGCGCAAAGCTGTACTTGCTGCCTGAACGATCGAGTCGGCCAACTGAATTGCCCCTTCCCCATCGCCCGCCCGACGGTACCCGTGTGTCTCCGTCGTCAAGGTTCCCCCACCGGCACCGGAAAAATCAGAGAGCGCTTTATCGCTCCGCCACCGCTGGCTCTCCCTCGCAGGGCTGGCTGCCAGCCGGGATGAGCGGCAGCACCACGTGCGAAGGACGCGTCGCGTCGTGGTACACCTTCTGCTGTGCCACCAGCAGCTCGCTGTCTTCCCCAAACTTGTGACCGGTGTTCGGATTGCGGTCATACTTGGGAAAATTGCTGCTGGACACCTCAATGCGGATTCGATGGCCCTGCAAGAAAACGTGGCTGGTGGACCACAAATCCACATAAAATTCGTACACCTTGTTGGGTGTGAGCAGATTCTGCTCCCTGAAGCTCTTCCAGTAGCGACCCCGAATCACTCCCTCCAGCAGGATCTGCGCATACCCGTTGGGATGCACATCGACGATCTTGCCGGTGAAGTCGGTGTCAGTGCGATCGGTGGAGGCAAGCAGATGCAGCACGATCGGGCCGGTCGCTTCCAGGTCTTCTTCCAGCGGGGGGGTCGTGTAAACCAGCACGTCGCTGCGTAACTCAATCGTCCCCTGGTCATGGGGCCCCACCCGGTTACGAGGGTTCATGGCAATATTGCCACCTAGCGTGAGGACCGGCCGGGCGGGATCATAGGTAAAGCTATCATGCGGCTCTTCGCCCGGTGGAGTTGTGTCTAGGGTCCCATCTCCGAGCAAGCTGTTGGCTCGCCCCTGGCTGTGCAGGTAGTACTTGGTGTACTGAGTGCGTTTGAGCGGCCATTCGCACTCGTTGCGCCAGCGGTCGATCCCCATCACATAGATATAGACCGGTGGTTCCTTGTCAAAGCCGTTCTCCCTCCCCTTCAACCAATAGTCGAACCAGCGCAACCTCCAATCCCGCCCATTGGGGGCGGCTTGGTTGGGAAAGACCAGATCCCCCTGCTCCCTTCTGAACAGACCCCCGTGCACCCAGGGCCCCATCATGAGTTTGTGGGTCTGGCGGATCTCGGTGGGACCATAGGTGGCCATTCCCACATAGTTGTTGATGGTGGCCTGGCTGACCTGGTCGTACCAGCCCGAGATGTTGAAGGTGGGCACCTTTACCTGATCGTATTTGCCCGGCCCGTTCTTCCCGGGCGCAATCCGTTCCCCCGGCCCCACCCAGTAATCATCCCGGTTGGGGTGAGAGACCAGATCGTGCCACAACTTCGCGTTCTGAATCCCGGCATAGGCGTCCATCTCTTTAATCGGGAGGTGCTGATACCACTTCTCCCAGTTCATCACCTGGCTCGGCGTGTTGGTTCGACCCCCGCAGCAACCCCAGAGAAAATTGAGGCTGTTCGAGAGTTGAAAGGCCCCGGACGGATAGGTGTTATCGTAGTGGTCGTCCGGCGAAACCTCCGGAATCAGCGCCGTCAGGTTGGGGTTCTGATGCAGCGCCCCTTCCCACTGGATGAATCCCAGGTAGGAACCCCCGTAACTCCCGCTCTTCCCGGTCGACCAGGGCTGCTGCGCCACCCAGCTCTGCATCACGTCTAAATCCTCACCGTCTTGCGCGCCGTAGAGGTAGGCCTGCCCTTCCGAGTCGTAGCGTCCCCGCAGGTCGTAGGCCACGTAGACGTAGCCCCGATGGGCAAAGAAGTACCCATCCTCGATGAGCCGGTTGCTCAGCTTGTTGTAGGGTGTAGCAATCAAGATCACAGGGAACTTCTCCCCTTCGACATCGGGTGTCCAAATAGCGGCACTGAGCTTGATCCCGTCCGGCATCTCCACCTGGTGCATGCGAAATTTGACTTCGGCATAGGTTCGTTTCGAGAGCTTGTCCTGCCAGTCCGGGTCCTGCGCTTGGGCCCCGGCCTGCTGCACCCCCAAGGCCAGGAACAGCATGCAGACAACTGAGATTGACGACTTACGCCAGTTCCTCATAAGAACCCTCCTCTTGCGGGGATAAACACTCCCTTAGAGATCAACTCCTTAAAACGGGAAATTAACTCGTCTGAGATGAACACCCTCGAAATACGCGGGCCCAAATTGCATGCCAATTTTCTTTCCCCCTCCATTTCTTAGCAAACTCGCATGCGGAATCAATTCCCCTCTCAATATTCCATATTTGTCAATATGTCAACATAATTGTTCTCAGACATTGTAGCCGCTCATTTAATCTTGGTCTGCTGGCAGAGGTCGCCCCACCCCCGATCCTTCTCTAGCAAGTCCTAGTAAGTCTAAGTAACGCGACGAATCACGACATTGCCGTGCTCATCTTTCGACGCAGATTGCTGCGGCAGAACCACTATCGTGGATTCATGGCGCTCGACGATGGCCGGCCCCTCTAACCTATTGCCACACTCCAGCTTGTAGCCGTCGTAGATATCAGTATCGAGGTATGTGCCATCAAAGAAAACACGGCGCTTTCCTTTTAGGGCGGAGCTGGCATCGCTACCTGCCTCTGCGTGTGACGGAAGGGCGATGGGCGGCAAGTTACCCACTGCAACCAGCCGGAGAGTGACTACTTCTGTCGGGTCGTTGGCTTCGTACCCATAGGTTTTCTTGAAAAGGGCTCGAAATCTCTCGTCGATGGCCTTAATTTGAGCCGCGTCAAGGGGTTGCGGGGGAGCGGGCACCTCAAGTTCGTAGCCCTGCCCCAGATATCTCATATCCAAGCTGCGAATCAAGTTAACGCGGTCAGGTGCAAGTCCTTCGCGGCGCATCTGGTCGAGCGCTTTCTCCTCTTGGGCCGCGAACAAGCGCTCCAAACGCTGAGGAGGAAAGTCCAGGAATTTCCCCAAGAAGGTTTGCGAATAGTCATGGCGGAAATCGGCCACAATGCATCCTAGCGCTGAGCCTACGCCCGCTACCGCAGGAATCAATACTTGGGAAATGTTCAACTCCGCTGCGAGCATGGACGCGTGGAGAGGTCCTCCCCCGCCGAAGGCAAACAGGGTGAAGTCCCTGGGGTCGTGGCCCTTTTCCACCGAAACCCTCCGGATGCCTCTGACCATGGTCGCATTCACGACGCGGAGAATGCCTTCAGCGCTCTGCTCCAAGCCGAGTCCCAAAGGACGAGCAATTTTGTCGTTGATTGCACGGCGCGCTCCCTCGACGTCCACTTTCATTTCACCGCCAAGGAAGTAGTTGGGGTTTAACCTGCCGAGCACGAGGTTGGCGTCGGTCACAGTTGGTTCGGTGCCTCCTCTGAGATAACAGGCTGGACCGGGATGGGCGCCGGCGCTGGCAGGCCCGACTTGTAACGCACCACCAGCGTCGATCCAAGCAATGCTTCCGCCGCCCGCACCAACGGAGTTGATATCGATGGTAGAAACTTTAATCACATGGCCAGCAACCAAGCTTTCCTGGGCATAGGCAAGCTTGCCGGCCTCCACGAGCGAAACGTCGGCGCTGGTTCCTCCCATGTCAATGGCGATGAGATTTTCAAAGCCAGCCCTTTTGCCCACCCACATGGCTCCAAGAGCGCCCGCTGCCGGGCCGGAGAGGACTGTGTGTACGCTCTTCTCTACAGCCGTTTTGGCCGTCATCACGCCGCCGTTGGATTGCATGATGTAGAGGTCGGAACCGACCTTCCTGCGTTGCAATTCCTGCTCGAGCCGCTCAATGTACGTGCTCACAGTCGGGAGAACGTAGGCGGTGACCACCGTCGTGATGGCCCGTTCGTACTCCTTGATTTCTGGCAGGACTTCCGAAGAGAGCGTTACTTTCATGCCGGGAATCTCTTCGAGAGCCAATTCCCTGATACGCTGTTCGTGGATCGGATTGGCATAGGAGTGGAGAAGGCAGACAGCGAGGATCTCCACTTCGCCCGACCTCTTGATTCCCCGGAGAAGCTTTCGGGTGGAGGGCTCATCCAACGGAACCTTAACTTCACCGGTGAAAAGCAGGCGCTCTCTGATCTCGTAGGTATGCCGGCGCGGGACCAAGGGCACAGCGCGCTGGGCGAAGTAGTCGTAAAGCTTCGGTCGATCCTGACGAACGATTTGCAGTGTGTCGCGAAACCCTCCGGTTACCAGAAGAGCGACCTTCGCTCCCTTGTATTGGATAATAGTGTTGGTCGCGATAGTCGTCCCGTGCACGAAAAACTCGATTTCCTCGGGAGGATGTCTGCCCTCGGACAAGATTCGCTGCACTCCGCTGATAATGGCTTCCTCTGGAGAGGAAGGCACCGAGGGAACCTTGACAATACGGAGTGACCGGCTGCGGTCGTCAAAGAGACACAAGTCGGTGAATGTTCCTCCAGCGTCAACCCCGATTCTCAAACCCATCTAGGATCCTCCGGGGAAAATACTCCTCAGATCAATGCGTTGGTGCACTAGCAAGGGGAGCGTTAAAGTCGAAGCTCCGTGCGTCCCCTCTTACTACTGCCTGTTGATACACATGACATGCGGCCACTATGTCTTGAAAGGCAAGCCCTACACTCTTGAAAAGCGTAATCTGTTTGTCGTCTGATCTGCCACGGCTTGGGTCTAGCAGTACCTCGGCCAGGTCAAGCTTTATGTGGCTGTCAGTGATCAACCCTTCCTGCCGAGGAATCAGGAGGTCTCCGGCTTCCAGCACGCAAGATTTCCAGGAGTCGCACGCTATTCTCGACCGGATAACGGTGAGACTATCAAGTTCCCTTGCTTTGGGAGTGGCATTGCCCACAGCAACAACGCAGGCACCGTCCTGGATCCAGCGGCCGTCCAGAACGGGTGAGTTAGAATTGGTACACACGATGAGGATGTCGGCGGGACGAACAGCGTCTTCCGGAGAATCAACGACCTCCACAGGAACGTGCACCAACTTTCTTGTGGACGCAAGAAATGCCTCGCGTCGGGACGCGAGCGTGGGCGAGTAAACCTTTACCTTCCTAATATTCCTGGCTATTGCGGCGGCTTGGATGTGCGGAATCGAAAGCACACCGCTGCCGAGAACGCCTAAGATCTCTGCACTCTCACGGGCGAGATAGCGAATGGCGAGTCCGGAAACGGCGGCCGTGCGAGAGGCAGTGATCAGGGTACTGTCCATGATGGCCAGTGGCTTTCCGGATTCGATGTCAAGCAGAATGACAAGTCCCAAGATGCTTGGCAGCCCGAAACGTGAAGGGTTGTCTCTGAAATTGGTATTCACCTTTATGCCGAACCCGTTCACACCGGGGATGCAGCAGGGCATAAAGGAACCGTAGCCGGGAACATGAGGCAACATGATCCTGACCCTTTGCGGCATCTCGACAGCACCGCTATGGAAAGCAAGAAACGCGGGTTCCATTTGGCTGATCAACTCCCCCATTGACAGATAGGTCTCAACGTCTTCTCTTGCCAGGATCAAGGACATAGCTACCCGGTTCTTTTGGTTCTTGCCTTCGGACCAAGCTTCGCCGAGGCGGCGGGCCGCTTTTTCCTTTGTTTGCGGCGCAGCTCTGCCGTTTTTGCAGGTTCGATCTCAAAGTTCTGCGTCAGCACTACGCCGTAGAGCTCGCGGGCATTCCTTGCACTAACAAGCCCTTCCATCACATCAAAACGCACCCGTTCGGGGTCACGCTCGAAGGGATCACCATAGCCGCCACCGCCGGCTGTGATGCAGGAGACCATCTCACCCTGCTCTAAACGCCTGGTTCCCTTGGAGGGGAGTTGAACGGTTTTTCCATTCTTGCCTGTCAGGAGGAACTTGCTGCAGGCGCCTGGCATGCCGCCATAAAGTCCCCACGGCGGAAATTTGCAACGATCGCTGGTCATGGTGGAAGTGTTATCACTGCTCAGAATAACGATGTCGCGCCGCTTGCCGAGTCCTCCGCGGAACTTGCCCGCTCCACAGGAGTCGGGGATGAGACCGTACCGTGCGACAAACATCGGATGGCTGGCCTCGAAAATCTCGATGGGAGCATTGCGCGTATTGGTCATGTGCATCTGCACACCGGACATGCCATCGCGGTCGTACAGGCCCCCTTGGCCGCCGCCGTAGGTCTCGATGTAGCTATAGCGCCTCTTCGTTCTTGGGTTGTAGCCGCCGATATTGAAGAGCTGGTTGGACTGGCAGCCTGCCACGATGCGCTCCGGGATCACTTGACTGAGTGCTCCCAGAATCGTATCCACGATCCGCATGGTTGTAACGATGTTAGCGTTTGCCAGGGCGCCCGGGTAAGTGACTTCGACCAGAGAGCCTGGCTGGGTAATGAGCTTTACCGGCCGAAACGCGCCGGCGTTACCTGGAAGTCCCGGGTCAAGCACACACTTGAGAACGTAATAGACACAGGCGGCCGCAGAAGGGGGGCGACAATTCAGGGGACCTTGAACCTGTTTACAGGTCCCGGTAAAGTCCACAATGAACTGGTCACGTGTTATCTCCACTGTGACTTTGATTTTGATAAGTTCCTCCGTCCAGCTGTCGCCCTCGAGATAATCCTCAAAGGAGTATTTTCCGGGAGGCAGCCTACGCAGGGCGGCCAGCATCCGTTGCTCCGAGTAGTTCATGATTTCCTGCATGTATCTCTGAACCGTCTCCTTGCCCCAGCGGTCCATCAGCTCACAGACTCTCTTTGCACCCACATTGTTGGCGGCAATCTGGGCGAGAAGATCACCTCTCAGCTCCTCTGGGTCGCGGACGTTTATCATGATGAAAGCTAATATTTCGTCGTTAATCACACCACCACGGGCAAGCTTGACCGGCGGGATCTGCAAGCCTTCCGCATAAATCTCGCTCACGCCGAAGGGCATGCTCCCAGGGGCATACCCGCCGACATCAACGTGATGGGCCTGATTGGCAACGATGGCCACCAAATCATTCCGGTAGAAGATGGGGGAGATGATGCAAATGTCATTCAAATGGCCGGGCCCCGCCGGATAGGGATTGTTCATGATGACGGTGTCGTCCGGTTCCAGTTCCGAGGCGGGGATCTGCTTCAAGGCCGTACCCACGGCAGCTCCCATAACGCCCAGGTGGAGTGGAGTGCCAATCTCGCTCTGCGAGATTACGGCAATGTCACCGGCCGTGTCGTACAGAGCACAGGAGGCATCACGCCGGTCCTTGATGTTGGTCGAGCGCGAGGTCCGTATGAGCGCGACCGACATCTCTTCGGCGATGGAGTAGGCGGCGTTGGTGAGCACCTGCAGAGTAATAGGATCAACTTTGAAAGACATTTGGGCCCCTGTTCGGAAACCAGCAAGTTCCGCTACAGCTCATGCTACCACCTACGCTGTGAACTGGAGCCCTCGCTATGTGGCGAAAGCTATGACCAGGCAGCAACTCACCGCAGGTCCATTCTGTGGGTTCCTAGGGGATGCGAGCGCTCTCTCTTGAGGCGCTCGCATCCCCTAGGTATACCTAGAACAGCAACTTCAAGGCGAACTGGATTTGCCTGGCGTCATCTGCGGAGCTGATCACCCCAAAAGTCCCTGTCCCGAAGGTGCCGCCGGGCGGGTCGAAATTGGGGTGGTTGGTGATGTTGAAGAATTCGGTCCGGAATTGGAGCCTGACTTGCTCGGTTAGATCGATGGTTTTGAAAATCGAGAAGTCAAACTGGCTTATACCCGGCACGGTGATGAGGTTGCGACCGGCGTTTCCATAGCTGAATGGGGTCGCTGGTGCGATAAAGGCTGAGGTGTTGAACCACGCCTGCACCGTCTGAGGCCCAGTATTGGGATCCCCGATTAAATCCGGTCGGTCCTGGAACAGGCCGGTGTTACTGTTGTCACCAGGGAAGCCCGCCGTAACCGGGAGGCCACTCTGGAAGATGAGAATCCCGTTAACCTGCCAGTTCCCGGCCACCTGCTCGACCCAGCCGGACCAGTTGCTGCCAACCGCATGTCCCCTGCCCAGCGGGAGAACCCAGACAAAACTGCCGGCGAAGCGGTGCCGGGCGTCGAACACGCTCCTGGCCTTCTCGGCGTTGGGATCGAGCGGGTTGCGGCCGATGGAAGTACCGATGTCGCCGGATCCTAAAATACCACCCGCACTGAGCAGCTTGGCCCAGGTGTGGGAAGCCAGCAGTAGCAGACCGCCAGTGAAACGCTTCTCCAGCTTGATGTGGCCGGAATGATAGGTCGATTTTCCGATGTTGTTGTAGCTTGAGATGCCCGTAAAGTCCGGATACCGGCGCTTGCTTTGCAGGTCAGGAAAGGCGGCAGTAAACGGACCGGCGAAGGGAGCATTGATGTCCTGGTTTTGTCGGAGCTGAGAGCCCTTGTTGCCGACATAACCCACTTCAAGGGTCATGCTAGACGTAAGCTCCCGCTGGATGGTCAGGTTCCACTGCTGCAAGTAGGGGTCTTTGAAGTTGCGATCTACGCTGAACAGGCTGGTGCCACCTACGCCCAACCCGACAGGGAAAGCGTTCGCCAGCGTCAGAACGGGAGCAACCGAGGTATCGGCGGTGAACGATTCGAGAGTGAAGAAGGGCGCGTTCAAGAGATTGATGAACGGCGAGGGGAACGTGGTCAGCGGCATCAAATACACGCCATACCCGCCGCGAACGACCATCTTGTAGCCGGGAATACGATAGGCAAAACCCACCCGGGGCTGGAAACCCTTCTTGCGGGATACGCGCAGGCCCCTGGGGAAGCCGCTTTCCCCCGCTATAACGATCTGGCCGGTTGTCTCGTCAAAGCCGCTCATGTTGTTGCGTTTTTCATAAGCGGGCTCGAAAAACTCATACCGCAGACCAAGGTTCAAAGTCAGGTTGGCCGATGCCTTCCAGTCATCGTTGAAGTAGAGGCCGTAGCGGTTCTGCCGGAAGTTGCGAAAACCGATCCCAAGCCCCCTATTGGAGGAGGACGGAAAACCCAAGAGAAAGTCAGCTACGGCAGAGCCGGTGAACCCGCCATTGAAATTGAATCTCCCCCGGGAACTACTATTGATACCACCATTGATCTGCTCAATGGCAAGGTTGAAGCCCACGGCGTAGGTATGGCTGCCCCGGGTGTGGGTGAAATCCTCATACAGGTAGTAGGAATTGTCGGAGCGGTTGTTGGGCGCATTGCTGATGGCACCGGTCCCACTGAATCCGGAAATTCTGACAGCGGGATTGCCCAAGAAGAGAGTGGAAGTACCGGTGATGCCGATTTGCTGGTTGATAGGCACGTCGATCTCAACGTCCTGGAGCAGTTGGGTCATGCGATGGTAGCCGATCCGGAACTGGTTCACGCTGTGGGGTCCGAGGGTGTGAACGTAACCAATCACAGCATTCTGCGCGGGGGTGTTGAAGTCGTCGGCAAAATTGGGAAGGCCACTGAAAGCACCGGACAAGCGCCGGTAGTTGTAGTAGATGTAACGGCCATAGAGCGAGACGTT
This sequence comes from Candidatus Acidiferrales bacterium, assembly GCA_965247455.1. Lineage (GTDB taxonomy): Bacteria > Acidobacteriota > Terriglobia > Acidiferrales > 2-02-FULL-67-57 > JACZYA01. The sequence continues at coordinate 496,615 of CBDFHE010000017.1, read as the reverse complement.
CTCGCTGAAGTTGTGGTCGATCCGAATCAGAAACTGGTCGTTGGTGTCGTCGTTCGGCTTGGGCCCGACCAGGTTGTTTGCGTTGGTTGCGGTGCCGGCCCGGTTCGGAAGCGGAAACAGCTGGTTCAAAGCGTTGACCGACACGGTAGCATGGCGCTCAGTTGGGATCATGTTGCCGGGGAAGGGCAAGCCTGTCGTAGGATCACAGATGGCGCCTGTGTCGGTGCAGGCTACGGGCGCCGGATTCAGGGCGCTAAAGTCGCCGCTGCGGTCGGCTAGGGTCGGCACCGTGAACAGGGAGGTCACGCCTCTGACGATCCGCAGGCCCTCATAGCTGGTGAAGAAGAAGCTTTTGTCCTTTATGATGGGTCCCCCAACCGAGCCTCCGAATTGATTTTGACGGAAAGCAGGCTTCGAGGGTGCTCCCGGCAAAATCGGGGAGTCGAAGAAGTTCCGGGCATCGAGCTTGTCGTTCCGCAGGAACTCCCACAAAGCCCCATGGAAGGCATTGGTCCCAGATTTTGTGACCAGATTCACTTGAGCGCCCCCCCCGAGTCCCGTCGCAGCCGAGTAGGAACTCTGCGATTCTTGGAATTCCTGAATGGCATCAGGGGGCGGGGCGATAGTTCTCCGCGGGTCATTGATGTCCAGAATGTTTATCCCGTCGATGCTGACGGCGGCGGCCTGGGTGGGAGCGCCGGCGATGACGTTGTAGCCGCCAAAGTTATTGGCGAACGATCTGCGCGGAACGGGCACCGCGTGGGGCTGAAGGGCGACGAGCTGGACGAAGTTGCGCCCGTTCAACGGCAAGTTGACGATATCCTCGTGGTAAACAAGTCCTTGTACCGATCCCTGTTCGGTTTGCAGCGTCGCGACGGCGCCGGTAACCTCAACCGTCGTGGCGACATCTCCTATCTCCAAGGCGATGTCGATGCGGGTGGCTTGGCCCAGCACGACGGTAAGACTGGGGACCTCGGCAATCTTGAACCCGGACATCTCCGCGGAGATTCTGTATTCTCCCACCGAGACGAGCGGGAACCGAAAGTCGCCCGAACTTGTGGTTACGGTCGTTTGAACAATATTTGTTGCGTTGTTGGTCAGTGTCACCGCCACATTCGGCACTACAGCGCCGGTACTATCCTGAACGGTCCCGACCACAGAACCGCTGATCTGGGCGCTCGACTCTGGCGCCAAGGTAGACAGAATCAAACCGCAGGTAATGATGGTTACCCATATTCCTCTCATGCTCGTTCTCCTCCGTTGATGAAGCTGTGCGCTGTCAAAGCCGCCACTCGCTTCGTGTTTGGTGGGCCTTCGCGATAACCACAGGCAAATCTACACTTGGACATGTGGAAGCGCCCCATAGAACTGCCCGCGTTGCACAACCACGCGGGAATTTTGGTAAGGGGTGTGTGCCAGTAATGCAGTGGAATTCACGCCCCCCCTTTTTCTAATTAGTTATATTCCTTCATCCACAGCAGCAAATTGCTCTCCATTCGAGCCGAAAATTTGACCTATGGTCGAACCTCTTTATCTGCAACCTGTTAGTGAATCTTCTCCTCCCTCCCAAACCGCCAGTTCGGGCGTTCGCATATGGAATTCTGTATTTCTTTCAGCCCAGACTTCCAAATCTCGTATTTCCCGAGGCCTCGGTCCTTCAGGGGCTTCCGACATCAGTGCCCGGCTCCCTACGGGGCAGCGCCTCCCGCCGGCCCAGAAGCGAAGGGCCACTCCCCGGTTTGGCGCGCACGCAACAAGTACAAACCGCTCCCCGCTGCCAGAACCACGGCGCGCATGATGATAAATTTCCATTCCTGTGTCGGAAGTTTTGATACCCCATACCTGTCAACATAATCAAGTACAGTTTTGTAGTTATGTGTAAAATATGAGATTGACCTGACCGCCAAAAGCCAGTCCAGTTCGTATGTTAGGGTTGGACCTGGAAGAATCGGAAATTGGCTTAGCCCGGAGTTTATAAGCAGCGCAAGAAGGGATATCTCGGGCTTGCCCATGCCAAATCGCATGTCAAGGTTAACCCGCTGAACCTATCTCGCATTCCCGGGAAGACGGTAGTAGGGAAATGAATATCGTCCAACTTGAGCAGGCGCGTGCGCTACTGCAGCCGCATCTACCGAAGACACGCTTGGTTCCTGCCCCCTCGCTGGCTCGTGCAACTAAGTCCGAGATCTACCTAAAACTTGAAAATGAAATGCCCACAGGCTCTTTCAAGCCGCGCGGTGCGCTGCATGCGTTGCTCAAGCGGCAAGAGCGCGGCCACCTAGCCGGGGTAGTGACCTCGAGTACAGGCAATCATGGCGCCGCTGTCGCCTATGCCGCTCATCTTCTCGGCTTCCCGGGCACGATTTTTCTCCCTGAGAACCCGAACCCGGTCAAACGCGCCCGGATCGCCGAGCTGGGGGCGACCATTGTAGAAAAGGGGAGCGATTTGGCCGAGACAATCAAGCACGCTATCCGCTACGCGCAAGAGCAGGGGTTGTATTTCATGCACGACGGACGTGATCCTGATATGACACCCGGTCCCGCCACCATCGCGTGCGAAATCTTGGAGCAGTTGCCTGAAACCGACGTCATCTATGTTCCCGTGGGCGACACAACACTGATTCGGGGAGTGGCTCTTGCCGCCAAGCTTTTGAAACCCGGCATTCAAATCGTGGGAGTACAGGCTCAAAGAGCCCCCGCCTACTATCTTTCCTGGAAACAAAGGCGTGTGATTACTACCGGAGCTTGCGACACAATCGCCGACGGGCTGGCCACTCGCTTAACAGTCGGAGAAAATGTCCAGGAAATCTGTGAATTAGTAGATGAAATGCACTTGGTCACTGACGAACAGATGTTACTAGCCATCGGTCGTCTGCTGCTGGACGAGCATGTAGTGGCCGAGCCTGCCGGCGCTGCCTCCACTGCAGCTTTCTTCCAGTCCAGCCGCGCCCACACGGGGCAGACAGTTGTCTTGCTGATCACCGGCTGCAATCTTACGCCTGCGATCCTACGAAAAGTTAAAGAATCAATCGATTGTGAATAATGCTTCTCCGTCACTACCAAACCTAGGTCGTCCCGCCAGGAAAGACTCAAATGAATACGCCGTGCGTCGAGGGCTTTGCGGTGATTTCAGTCGTGGATGCCTGCTCTGGCGTCGGAATATCGTCGGTTGGGGTAGCATATAGCCCGGAGATCAGACAGATCAATTCCAAGGGGGAAAGGGTGGCCACCGTAACATTTGCAGCCAGAGTGACCGCACTACGGGTTTGCGTTTTCCTGCTTCCATTCCTTGTTGGGTTCCCTGCTGCAGTTTCTGCGCCGGCGCAAACGCTAAGTGTGCAGGCTCTTGCAGGTCTCGACCAAGAGATCGAAGCAACGATGAAGGCATTCGATTTACCCAGCGCCTCCATCGCCATCGTCAAGGAGGGAAACCTCCGGTCGGGATTTCCTCCGTAGGCTCGGCACCAAGTGTAGCCGGTTTTGCGCCAGTAGTCCGCTGATTCCTATGTTCCCCTAGAAACCAGCTACCAGCCCGAGCTAGAGGCAAAACAAAATTATTGATGTGAATCGACTTGGTTGTCGGTGAGACCAAGGTGTCCCCCACCATGAGATGATTTGGTATTTTCCTTTTCGACCTGGAGGATGGGTTATCAACCCGGATTTCCGATTTGGCTGTGGTACCGTATCGCCAGGACCAGTCGCTGCGCCTTGAGTTTTGGGGCTCCGACGTAAGGAACCACACTACGGAGGGTGACACCCGGTGGGTGAATTACAACACGAGCCATTCCAGTTCGCGTTCAACGGCTTCTTGAAAGTCGCGTTCCAGGGATCGCGCGTCACTTCTGACGCTGGCCTCATTCTGGTGCGCGAGTTGGATGAACGTCTGGGGCTGGAGACACTCATCGCCGAGCACCTGAGCGATTCCCGACAGGGGATGAACACCCAGTTCAGCGTGGTGGATCTCCTGCGGCAGTCGGTCTACAGTCGCCTCGCGGGCTACGAAGATCTCAACGACGCGGGGCGCGTGTCGGCAGACCCAACATTTCGTCTCATCGGGTCGCCAAAGCGCTGGGACCGGGGTGCGGCGCTGACATCGACGCTGCATTGGTTCGAGACAGAGCTGCTGACCCACGAGGAGAATCTCGTCGGGTTGAGGGCCGTGAACCGGGAGGTGCTTGCACAGGCCGAGATGGCGACGCGCGCCGACCGGATCGTGCTCGACATGGATTCGAGCGAGAGCCCGGTGCATGGGGCGCAGGAAGGGAGCGCCTATAACGGGCACTTCGAGTCCGTCTGCTACCACCCGCTGTTTCTGTTCACCGAGCATGGGGACTGCCTCGCCGCCACGCTGCGGCCAGGCAACGTGCATAGCGCCGACGACTGGGACGACCTGCTCGTACCGGAGATTGACCGGCAGCAGGTGGAGGGCAAGCGCGTAGCGTTCCGCGCAGACGCCGCGTTCGCGAAGCCCGAGATCTACGACGCGCTCGAGCAGCGCGACGTGGACTATGCCATTCGCATGCCGGCGAACAAGAGCTTGGAGCTGGAAATCGAAGACATCCTCTTTCGTCCGCCGGGACGGCCGAGCTGCAAGCCCTTGGTGCGCTACCAGAGTTTCCGCTATCAGGCCAAGAGCTGGACCACGCCCAGACGGATCGTCGCCAAGGTGGAGCACCACCAAGGTGAGCTGTTCCCTCGCGTCGGCTTCATCGTGACCAACACGGCCCTCCCGAGCCGCTCGGTCGTGCGGTTTTACAACAAGCGCGGTACGGCGGAGCAATGGATCAAGGAAGGCAAGCAGGCCACCCACTGGACGCGGCTGTCGTGCCATCGTTTCCGGGCGAACGAGGTGCGCCTGCAACTGAGCGTCCTGGCCTACAATCTGGGCAACTTGTGGCGCAGACTGGTCCTTCCGCTGCGGGTCAAGCGCTGGTCGCTCACGAGTCTCCAGCAGCGACTGGTGAAAACTGGGGGCCGGCTGGTGAAGCATGCGCGGTACTACTGGCTTCTGCTGGCGGAAGGGCATCTCACGCGGCGGCTGTTCGGCGACATGCTGCGGAGGATCTGGGCGCTACCCGTGCCGGCAGGCTGACGCGCGGCCTGAAGTGCAACGAAGCCCGCCCGGCGATGACACGGGGCACACGTGTGGAGCGGTGTCTGAGAAATGCCCGAAAAGCAGGGGTTCCTAGTCGGTCGCACGTCGGCGCGGGCTCAGATGAAGGCCTTTGAAGCTGAACGATTGTGCGACGATCGAAGTTTTTGTGCGATCGGCGGCGATCGGGTGTATAAACGTGCCATCAGGGGCAGGCAAAACGGAAATCCCGGCCAAGAAGCGTAACCGCCAGCCCCATGACTTCCCTCCGGCAGCGTAAGCTATCCCGCTTGACGCCGCTCGGCGCCCTTTGTCGGTCATCCTACCCCCCACCCGCAGGCCAGTCAACGCGAAGGGGACTAGCGGAGGGAGTCGAAGACCAGGCGGTCGAGGTCGGCGGAGCGAAGGCGATAGGCGCGGCGCAGCGCGGCCTCGGTTCCCTGCCCGGCGGCCAGCGGTTCCAGCATTTGCTCCATGTCGCCCCGCCCGAAGCGGCGCTGCAAGGTATCCACCACCAGCCAGGCGGCGCTGTAGGCAGCGGTGACCTGATTCCAGTCACCGCCGAAGCCCGCCTCGATGCGCCCCAGCGCAGAGCCATCCCGCGGCTCGAACAACGAACGGAAAGCGGAGGGCGCGTGCTGCGGCCGCTGGCGCGCGTGCCACTGCGCCAGTCCTTCCTGCAGCCAGCGGCGCGCGCGGCCCCGGCTCTTCAAAAAAACAAAGGCGTGCACCAGTTCATGCCGCAACACCTGCTCCAGCGCGGGCGTGAGCGAAACCAAGCCCTCCACCGGCACGCGGATTTTCCCGTCATAGACGCCGTGCACGCCGGGCGGCAGGCCGGTGAGAGCGTAGAAGGCTTGATTGGGATAGAACAGCACCACAATCGCTTCTCGCGGCGCCAAGTTGAACTCGTGCGACAGGTCGCCGTACATGCGGTCGAGCGCCCGCAGGACGGTGCGCGCCAGCCGCGGCGGCTTGGCTATGTCCCCCTCGTAGCGCAGCAGGAAGTGGCCGCTGGCCTGCTGCCGGAAGTCCCCGGAAGCATCGGCCTCGCGCCGGAGTTGGCGGAGTTGTGCTTCCAGTTCGGAATCCGAACGCAGCCTGAGCGCCCGCTCCCAAGCCGCCACCGCCCGGCTCATCTCCTCTTTCCGGTAGTACACCAAACCTTGCAAGCGGTAGCCCTCGAAGGCCAGCCGCGAGTCGCGCACCACCGGCCGCAGGTGCGTGAGCGCGGCGTCGTAGCGCTCCAGTTGGATTTCCAGCGTCGCCAGCCGCAGCAGCAGGCCGGGATGGTTGGGAGCGAAGCGCAGGGCTTGGCGGAGGCTGTCGGCGGCGGCGCGGGGATTTCCCTGCTGCGAGTGGAGCTGCGAAATCCGCACGTGGGCAGCGGCGGCGCGCTCACCCAACCTGCGACGGGGCTCACCGGAGGCAGCGTTGGCGCTGGCCTCCCGTTCGAGACGCAAGAGCAGGCCACGGTCAACCGTCCCATTGGTCACCACCCGCAGGACGTCAGCATCGCTGAGCGCCGCCAGGTCTGCGGCCGCCGGCACTTCGGCCACCTTAGGAGGCTGGGCGACGTAGTCGCCGCGCTCGATGCGCTCGACCAAGCGGCGGGGAATGCCGATGCGGCCCAGCTCGGTCTCGTAGTACACCTTGCCGTCGCGCTCTTCCACGTTGACGGCCTGGATGCGCCGGCCGCTCTTAAGCACCACCACATCCGCCGCCCCCGGCAACTCCCCTGCGGCGAAAAGCAGCAGAAATAAGACAACCGACCTAAAGAGGAGAAAGTGCGCGTGGTGCCCGGCCCGCATCGAGACGATGGTAGCAAAGAAAGCCTGCTCCTGCACCGAACTTGCATCAGCGGCGGCGCTGTTCTACAGTCGAAGCGATGAGGAAGTTGCTGCTCACACTGTTTCTGATGGGAGCGTTCGCCGCCCCGGCGTCGGCGGCAACCGGGGAAGGGGCGGCGCTGCTGGAGCGGTTGGAGCAACTCGGGCTCGACCCCCCGCTCAGCTTCCGCGTCAGCGATGTTTTCCTGCGGCACGACGGAATTCGCCTCACCCTGCGCCACGGGCGGCTGGTATTCCTGGAAGCCCTGGAAGGCCGCATCACGGGCGCGGTGTTCGAAGGCGAGGGCGACGTACTGGTGCTCCCGCCCGACAAGGTGGAGCGCCGGCAACTGGCACTGTTCACCGGCTCGCCCATTCTCACCGAAACCTTCTCCAGCGCCTACTTCCGCTTCACCGACGACACCGCCGCCCAGTGGCTACGGCAAATCCGCTCCGGGCGCGGCCGGCCGCAGTATTCCCTTGAGTTGATCGAGCGCTGGGAGCCCCGCCTGCGCGAATTCCACCGCCCGCATTCGATGCGAATTCTGCTGGACTTCGTGCAATCGCCCACCAAGCCCTATTTTTACGCCGGCCTTTTCGGTCAGCGTCTGGGAATTTTTGATCTGGTGGCCGACGCGCGCCGCTCGGAAAACATTCTGGTGGGCCAAGCAAAGTTAAAGGAAGGGCGGCAGTACTACGATGTGTGGACATCATTTGCCCTCCCGGCGTGGAACCCGCCCGGCCCGCCCGCGCGCGTCCACCGCTACCGCATAGAGGCGACCATCCACCCCGACAATACCCTGGAAGGAATCTGCCGCGTTGAGCTGGAAGCTTTGGAAACCGGCCCGCGCGCCTTGATTTTCCAGCTCTCCCGCTTTCTCCGCGTTCAGGAAGTGACCGACCAAGACCGTCCGGTGGAGATCTTCCAAAACGCCGGCCCGCCCTCCGAACAAGTGCTGACGCGCGGCAACGACTCGGTGTTGGTGGTTCTGGTGGAACCTTTGCAGCGCAGTGAGCATCGCACCCTGGAATTTCGCTACCGAGGCCGCGTCATCTCCCACGTTGGCAACGGTGTGCTCTACGTGGGTGCGCGCGGGCTGTGGTATCCCAGCCTGGACACCCCTTGGCCAGCCCACTACGAAATGTCTTTCCGCTACCCGCGCGAGTTGGAGCTGGTCGCCACCGGCACCCGCCCGGAAATCCGCGAGCAAGGCCCGTGGCGCGAGGCCTTGTGGGTGACCGAGGTGCCGGTGCCCCTGGCTGGCTTCAACCTGGGGAACTACGAAGTCCGCGAAAAGCAAGCGGGCGCGCACCGCGTGGCTGTCTATGCCAATCGGCTGCTCGAACCCCGGCTCGCCCGAGCGGCTGCGGCGTCGCCGAGTACCGATACCGAGGAGACGGAGACCGAAACGCCCGAGGACAATCACGCGCAACCCGCGCCCAACTCCGACCCTCCTCCCCTGGGTCCGCCCAGCGCGCTGGCCGACCAGGTGGCCGGCGACGTCGCCTATGCCATTACCTATTTCTCCCAACTCTTTGGCCCCTTCCCCTACCGCCAACTGAACGTCTCCCAGATTCCAGGCAACTTCGCGCAGGGTTTTCCGGGGCTGCTCTACCTGCCCACCTACACCTTCCTGCCGCACGCCGACCACGCGCACGTGGGGCTGGACGAGCGCAGCGGCCAACTCTTCAGCCAGTTGGTCCCTTCGCACGAAACTGCGCATCAGTGGTGGGGCAATCGGGTCCCCGTCGCCACCTACCGGGACTCCTGGCTGATCGAAGCCCTGGCCAACTACTCGGCTCTGCTCTACCTCGAACAGCAACCCGACGGCTCCGCGCTGGTACAGGAATGGCTGCGGCGCTATCGGGAGGACCTGCTCCAGACCGAGGAGGGGGAGGAAACGCTGGACAGCGTGGGAGCGCTGACGCTGGGGGTGCGCTTGGACTCCTCCCGCCGCCCCAGCGGTTATGCCGACCTCGTGTACTCCAAAGGCCCGTGGGTAATCCACATGCTGCGGGAGTTGCTGCGCGACCCTGAAACCGGGTCGGACAAACTTTTCTTCGACGCCTTGCGGCACTTCGCCGCGCGCGGTGGGGGCCACGCACTGACCACGGCCGACTTCCAGCAGGCCTTCGAGCAGCGCCTGCCCGCTTACGCCGACGCGGAAGAGAACGGGCGGCTGGACTGGTTCTTCGACCAGTGGGTGCGCGGAACCGGCATTCCCCGCTACCGGCTGGAGTGGAGTCTTCGTCCCGCAGAAGCTAAGCAGGCAAGCGACGCCGCCGGCAAGTTCTGGGTGGAAGGCTTGATCGAGCCCAGCGAGGTCTCAGACCTGTTCACCATGCCGGTTCCGGTGTTTGCCCGCTTCGGGGATCGCCTCCAGGCGCTGGGGCGCGTGCTGGTGGCCGGCTCCGAAGTCGAGTTCCGCTTTCCCGTCAGCCAACGCCCTGACCAAGTGCTGCTCGACCCCCACCAGACCATCCTCTGCATCCGGGAGCAAATGTCCAGCCCCTAGCCAGGCGGCCAGCGCATCCCGCGCCCGCCCAGCAAGTGCAGGTGAAGATGAAAAACCGACTGGCCCGCGCCCCGTCCGGTGTTGAAGACGGTGCGGTAGCCGGACTCGGTGATGCCGCGCGCCTGCGCCAACTGCGCCGCCACCAACTGCAAATGGCCGAGCAACGCGGCGTCGTCCTTTCCGGCATCGCTCAGCCCGGCGATGTGCTTGCGCGGAACAATCAGAAGGTGCACCGGCGCCTGCGGGTTGATGTCCTCGAAGGCGATGGCGTGCTCGTCCTCGTGCACAATCTTTGACGGGATTTCCTTCTCGATAATCCGGCAGAAGAGGCAGTCCGGCGCCATTCTGCATCCCCCTCAGTTCAGACGTACCACCAACGCGTTGACAATGTCGAGCTGCCGGAGCAAGCGCTCGGCCAGCGCTTCCGCATCGTCGAGCGTGACGCTGCGCCCCACCAGCACCCGGTAGTAGACTCCGTCGGGCGCTTCGTAGGTCTGGATGGCCACATGTTGGAATGCGCGCTCCAGCATCTTCTGCAAGTCTCGGGCGTTGTCGGGCACCAGGAACGAGCCCACCTGCACGGCGTAGAGTGCGGGGTCGCTGGCCGCCACCGGGTCCTCCACAATCTCCAGCCGCACCAGCGCCGTCCCCGAGCCGAGCATGTTGATGGCTTTGGCGGCGGCGCGCGACAAGTCAATGATGCGTCCCTGAATGAACGGCCCCCGGTCGGTGATGCGCACGGTGGTGAAGCGATTGTTTTCCAGGTTGGTGACCCGGACCCAGGTGTCGAACGGCAGCGTGCGGTGGGCGGCGGTCGGAGCATTCATGTCGTAGATTTCGCCGTTGGCGGCGCGGCGGCCGTGGAAGGGAACGCCGTACCAGGAAGCCAGCCCGATTTGCTCCTCCCCTTCAACCGGGACGATGGGCGGAGGCGCGGGCGCCTTGCGGCGGCAGCCCACTGCGCTGACCAGCAGCACCACTCCCACCAACGCCAGCGTCAGGGAAGGCCGGCCCTCCCCGGCTCGGCTCTCTGCCTGCGCTGCCGATAGCTTCAGTTCGAGCCCCTCTCACTTCAACCAGGTAAAAAATTTCGTGTATTATAAGAGCTGCCTGCCCCGCTGGCAAGCAAGCGGACGAAAGGGCAGTGGGTCGGTTTGACTAACCCGCTACCCGGATTGCTTATAATTGAGAAGAGCCTGCACCCAAGAATACAATATTCAGCATGGACACAAAGATAAAGATAGAGTCTCTAGAGCCGATTTTCACCGCGCACCTGTTCTCGAAGCTCGAAAGCATGCTGATAGAGCTTCTTCGTTCGCTCAAACCGCACGATTGGGAGAAGCAGACCATTGCCCCGAAATGGAAGGTAAAGGACGTTGCCGCTCATCTCCTGGACACCCAGCTTCGCAAGCTCACGATCTGCCGTGATGGATATACTTCTGAGCTTCCAAGTATCAACTCGTACGCAGATCTAGTAGCGTTCATCAATCGGTTAAACCAGGAAGGCGTCACCCTCTATCGTCGGCTGAGCCCGAATGTGCTGGTTTCATTGATGGAAGTGGCCTCCAGACAGAGCAGCGAGTACCATGAGTCGCTTGATCCTTTTGCGGATGCGCTCTTTGCCGTGACTTGGGCTGGCGAGGACAAGTCCGCAAACTGGTTCGACACTGCCCGCGAGTTCACGGAACGGTGGCACCATCAACAGCAGATCCGGCTTGCCGTCGATAAGCCGGGCATCATGATCCGCGAGTTTTACTATCCCGTGCTGGATTGCTTCATGCGTGGTCTGCCCTTCACCTACCGAACGGTATCGGCTAAGTCTGGTAAGTCTGGAACGTTGGCGCAGTTCAACGTTTCAGGCGAATGTGGAGGTAGCTGGTATCTGCATCGTCACAGTGAGACATGGAAGCTCATTGGTGTAGCTATCGGCGAAAAGGTTTCAGAGACGACCATTCCGCAGGAAATTGCTTGGCGGGTCTTCACAAAAGGTATTGAACGAGGCGTAGCCAAACCTCAAGTGCAAGTGAGCGGAGACACCGAGATGGGGCTTCACATTCTGGGAATGATGTCGATCGTTGGGTAATCTTTCAAATTGACCCACTACTGACGAAAGCACAAGGGCAACCGACTCACCGATGCTTCCTCCACACTGGCGCTGGAAGTTAAACCGCTACCGCGAACACCTCCGAGGTGTTTTGCAGCAGACGTTCCGCCAGGAGCCGAAGCCGCGCGTCTGCTTCAATTGCGGGCGGCTGGTGGGCGCGCTGGAAAAGGTCTGCTCGAGTTGCGGCACCAGCCAGTCGGCGGTGTCGCTCTCGGTCTTCAAGCGCCTCTCGCTGTCCGTGATCCCGGACGAAAACCCGGTCACCTACGCGCTCCTGTTCGCCAACCTGCTTTTTCTGATCGTGGCTTGGCTCATCACCGTGCAGGGGGGCGGCGGGCCCGGCGGGTTGTTCAACCAGTTGGACAACCGGGTGTTGTTCCTGCTGGGCGCCAAGCACGGGGGGCGGATCTTTTATCTGCACGAATACTGGCGTCTGGTGATGCCGATTTTTCTCCACGGCGGGGTGATCCACTTCGGCTTCAACTCTTTTGTGCTGTGGCAGGTGGGGCCGCAAGCGGAAGAGCTGTTCGGCTCGGCGCGCTTCTTGTTTCTCTATCTCGCCACCGGCGTGCTGGGCTTCCTGGCCAGCGCTTGGTGGTATGACCCCAGGATAATCAGCGTGGGCAGCTCCGGCTCCATCTTCGGGCTGATCGGTATCCTGATCGGCTACATCACCCAGCGCTCCGGCTTCGCCAGCGAATACCGAACCTCGCTGGTGCGCTGGGCCATTTATATCTTCATCATCGGGCTTTTCCTGGGCGCCGACAACGCCGCTCACCTGGGTGGGCTGGTGAGCGGGCTGGTACTGGGCCGTCTGGTCAGCGCCCACCGGCCGGTCACGGCGGTGGCTCGCTTTCAGGTCGGCCTGATGGGCTGGGGCTCGGCCCTGGTCATCCTCTGGAGCGTGGTTATGGTGCTGCTCCACCTTCCTGCCGCCCCCGCCTCCTGATCCCCAATCAACCCTTCAACCATTTATTGATTCTCGGGGAGGTTCATGCGGCGGAGGAGGGGTTGGAAGCGGGGGTTGGAGCGGATCCTGATGGGGTGTGGGCTCTTCCCCAAGGCGTCTGCGTTCCCGGCGCTCACGCTTACGCTGTGCCTTTTCGTGTAGCTGCCGCTCTCGTTGCCGCTTGCGGAATGTCTGTTGGTTTTTTGCCATGGGGCTCCTCCCACAAAGGCGCTCTGGACAGGATCGTTCTCCCTCCTTGCTAGGCAAGCAATCTCATTCTGTTTCGGAGACTACCTGCGAAGCTCAGAGCCCGAGGGGCTACCAGTCGCGGCGTCGCCCGCCCCCGCCTCCGCCACGCCCGCCTCCGCCACGCCCGCGACCACCACCCCTACCCTCGCGGGGCGGGCGGGCTTCGTTGACCACCACGGCGCGGCCGAGAAAGTCCTTGCCGTTGAGGGTCTGGATGGCGCGCTCGGCTTCTTCATCGTTGCTGATTTCAACGAAGCCGAAGCCGCGCAGTTGGTTGGTGTCGCGGTCACGGATGAGATTGACATTGTCCACCTGGGCGCCCGCCTCACTGAACCAGTCCCGTAAGGACTGTTCACTCGCCTCGAACGACAAGTTGCCAACGTAAAGCTTTTTCATCGAAACACTCCCTTCTCATTGTTGCTTCCACAAACGGGCATTAATCTATCTGAAGTGCAGTCTCAAGGTCGCAGGCAGCGGGAAAAGGGCAGGCTACACGCGAAACAAGGCCGTCGCTCCAATAAGTCCGCCATACCCTACCACAGTCTATGTGTAGGGTAAAGGGTCAGTGCGAAGGGAAGTAAGGCATTGTCTCGCATGACACAATTGCCAGTCAGAAAGATCGCAGCTTGTTTCAACAACATCTTCGCCTGGGGTAGTGAGCGAGCGTCCGCCCAATCATGGGGGATAACTCCCTCTTTGGACGCCCCGTTGCCCGCCAACTCAAGCCCCGCCCGCCGGCGAGTCAACGCGCACGCTGCCGACTCCCGCTCAACCAATTAACCAATCAACCATTCAACGAATCAACCGGTCCCTCGGCGCTGCTGGCAAGCTCAAGCGGGCGCAGGTATAATAGCCTTCCAAGCCAAGCTGGAGCCGAAGGCGCTGGCTGTGCGGGCTTGAGAGGACAATGCCACCGCGCACACTCTACGAGAAAATCTGGAGCGCCCACGCCGTCCACGAGCGGCCCGACCAACCCGCCCTGATCTACATTGACCGCCACCTGATCCACGAAGGAACCTCCCCGCAGGCCTTCTCTGGCCTGAAGCAAGCAGGCCGCACGGTGCGCCGGCCCGACTTGACCTTCGCCGTCATGGATCACTCCGTCCCCACCCAAAACCGGCACCTGCCGATCGTGGACGACATTGCCAAAGCGCAATTTGACGCGCTCACCCAAAACTGCCGCGAGACCGGCGTGCGCCTCTTCGACCTGCACAGCCGCAACCAGGGCATCGTGCACGTCATCGGGCCGGAGCTGGGCCTGACCCAACCCGGGCTCACCATCGTTTGCGGCGACAGCCACACCTCCACCCACGGAGCACTGGGCGCGCTCGCCTTCGGCATCGGCACCAGCGAAGTCGAGCACGTACTCGCCACCCAGTGCCTGTTGCAGTTGAAGTCGAAGACTCTGCTGGTCGAGATCCGCGGCCAGCGCCCGCCCGGCATCACCGCCAAGGACATCATCCTGGCCATCATCGGCAAGATCGGCGTCGCCGGCGGCACCGGCCACGTCATCGAGTATGCCGGCCCAGCCATCCGCGACCTGGGCATGGAAGGCCGCATGACGGTCTGCAACATGAGCATCGAAGCCGGGGCGCGGGCCGGCATGGTCGCGCCCGACGACACCGCCTTTGCCTACCTTGAGGGCCGCCCCTTCGTGCCGCGCGGAAAAGATTTCCAAGTCGCCGTGGACTTCTGGAAATCCCTGGCCACCGACCCCGGCGCCGCCTACGACCGCACGGTGGAGTTGAACGCGGAAGAAATCAAGCCGCAAGTGACTTGGGGCACCAACCCCGGCATGGTCACCGACGTCACCGGGCGCGTTCCCGACCCGAACTCCTTCCGCGATCCGGTGGAACGCAAGGCGGCCGAGCGCGCGCTGGAATACATGGCGCTCGAACCCGGCACCCGCATGGTGGATATTCCGCTCGACCGAATCTTCATCGGCTCCTGCACCAACTCCCGCATCGGCGACCTGCGCGCGGCCGCGCGTGTGGTGGCGGGCAAAAAAGTTGCGCGCTCGTTGAAACAGGCGCTAGTGGTTCCCGGCTCCCAGGTGGTGAAGGCGCAGGCGGAAAAAGAAGGGCTCGACAAAATTTTCACCGACGCTGGCTTTGAGTGGCGCGATGCCGGTTGCAGCATGTGCGTCGCCATGAACGATGACATCCTGCCGAGCGGCGAGCGCTGCGCCAGCACCTCCAACCGCAACTTTGAAGGCCGCCAGGGTAAGGGCGGCCGCACCCACCTGGCCAGTCCCATCATGGCCGCCGCCGCTGCCATTGAAGGCCACTTCGTGGACATCCGCCAGTGGGGCGTCAACGGAGCAGACTAGAAAAACTATGCAACCGTTCGCAAAACATTCCGGGCTGGTCGCGCCCCTTGATCGCGTGAACGTGGACACCGACCAGATGATGCCGGTTCGATTCTGCCGGCTGTTGACGCGGGAGGGCTATGGCCGGCTGCTGTTCTACAGTTGGCGCTACCTGGAAGGCGAGAAACCCAATCCCGATTTCGTGCTCAACCGGCCGCGCTACCAGGGCGCTTCCATCTTGCTCGCGCGCGCCAACTTCGGCTGCGGCTCCAGCCGCGAGCATGCCCCCTGGGGCGTGCTCGACTACGGCTTCCGCGTCGTCATCGCGCCCAGTTTTGCCGACATCTTCTACAACAACTGCTTCAAGAACGGCATCCTGCCGGTCACGCTCCGCGACGCTGACGTGGACAATTTGTTCCAGCGCACCGAGCAGACCGAAGGCTACCGGCTCACGGTGAACCTGGAAAAGCAAACCATCGCCAACGATGGCCTGGAGCTTTCCTTTGCCATCGATCCCTCCCGCAAGCACGCCCTGCTGAAAGGGCTGGACGAGATCGGCCAGTCGCTCCAGCACGTGGACAAGATCGCCACCTTTGAAAAAGCGCACCCCACCCAAGTCGTCATGCACGACCCCGTGGACGTCATCATCTCCAACCCCAAGCCCTAGCAGCCATCTAGTAAATAGTCTGTGTGGAGCGCTCGGCGGGGTTCACCCTGAGGGCTTCACCCTGAAGGGCCTACGCCCGAAGGAACGCAATACCAAGTAGTGTCCTAATTTCACACCGAGCCCCCAGGCCCCTGCCTGGGGAAAGCGAAAATCCCTGCGGCCTGCCTGCGGTAGGCAGGCGGGGGCTCGCCCTGAAGGGCCGCAGGGCTCGGTGTGATTTGGGGCTGAGTTCGGAAATGCTCAAATTAAGACACTACTCAATTCTACCGTCTGTCTTGTGGCACCGGGATTCTTCGGCCGGACGGCCTCAGAGTGACGCTTGGGATTCGTCAGCATTCTGCTATGGTAAACGGTCGGGCCTTTATGTAACGATTTTCGTTTTTCGACTTTCGATCATGCTCTGCAAGATAGATGCCGCCCGGCAAGACATGAGAGATTCAATGAGGTCCGGTAAGAGACGCTGGCTGTTGGTGGGATTGCTGTGCCTCGGTCTTTGGCCCATGGTCGCAGCATCCGCCCAGGAGACGCGCTGGAACAGCATAATGGCTGACGCCGTGAAGGCCTACCAGCAGGCTGATTACGCCCAGGCTGAAAAGCTGTTCTTGGCTGCCCTCAAGAAGGCGGAAAAGTTCGGAGACCAAGACCCGCGCTTTGCCACCAGTCTAAACAACCTGGCGGTGCTCTACGACACTCAGGGCAAATACGCCCAGGCCGAGCCGCTTCTCCGGCGGGCGCTGGCGATTCGGGAGAAAGCCCTGGGGCCGGAGCACCCCAACGTAGCGACAGGCCTCAACAACCTGGCGGAACTCTACCGGGTTCAGGCCAAATACGCGGAGGCCGAGCCGCTCTACCGGCGGGCGCTGGCGATAAAGGAGAAAGCCCTGGGGCCGGAGCACCCCAGCGTAGCGACAGGCCTCAACAACCTGGCGGCGCTCTACCACAACCAGGGCAAATACGCCCAGCCCGAGCCGCTCTACCAGCGGGCGCTGGCAATTTTGGAGAAGGCGCTGGGGCCGGAGCACCCCCTGGTAGCCAGCGGCCTCAACAACCTGGCGGTGCTCTATCGCGCCCAGGGCCGGTACGCCCAAGCCGAGCCGCTCTACCAGCGGGCGCTCCTTGTCTTGACCAGAGCCGTGGGGCCTGAACACCCTGACGTTGCCACGATGCTAGAGAACTATGCCCGCATGTTGCGTGTGCCCAATCGGCACGACGAGGCAGAGAAGATGGAGGCCCGTGCCCAGGCCATCCGCGCCAAGCACGCCGAAGAAAACCCTCAGAAGTAAAGTAGTGTTCCCGCGCGAAGCCGCCGAGCGCGCGCCCGCTGCTCAGCGTTCGCCTCAGCGCTGCTGCCGGACGTAGATGGCATCGAAGCCTGCCCGCCAGGTTTTTCCGCCGTCGCGGGAAGTTTCAATCACCTGCCGCACGCGCCCGTCCCCCAGCGGAGTCAGCGTGGTTCGGTCCAGCATCATTCCGCCGTCCTGCAAGGGTATCTCCCCCTGGAAGCGCACGCCCCCATCCTCGAACTCTTCGACCAGCTCCTTCTCTTTCAGCCCGCCCGGGCGCGTGGCGGTTCGCGTGACCCACACCTGCTTCCACTTTCCCGTGACATGGTTGTAGTAGAAAAGGCTTTTTCCCTCGCCGCCGCCGGTGCTGATCCAATGTTCGAGGATGGCGCAGCCGTGCAGAATTTTCTCGATTCGGTTGGTCCCGACTTTCCGCTCCTGCACGTACACGTCCCACGCGCCCACCCAGAAATCCAGCCGCAGAAAACCCGGCTCACTCTCGCAGGGATACGCCTCCCGGACGCTTTCCTCTTGCCATGAAACCGGCGCTGTCCCCGCCGAGAGAACCACCGTCAGTCCCATCAGCCCCGCAATCGCAGCACATCTCAGATGCCAATAGTTTCCCTGCATTAGCTCTTACCCTCTCATGCCTGACCGCCCAGAATCTCTTCAATGGCTTCCTTCCAGCCCACCGGCCCGGCCCCCTGTGCCAAGCGCACCTGCGGCAGCTTTGACCGCACCTCAGCGTCGTGGCTGCCGTCCGGCTTGGCCACCAACACCGGCTCGTCCACTACCGCCAGAAAGTCCAGGTCGTTGGGACTGTCGCCCAACCCCACAGTGCGAATGGCGGTATACATCTGCCGATAGAGGTTGCTGGCCTGCTCCACCGCCGCGCCCTTATCATTGCCCCCCATCAAATGCAGGAAGCGGCCGCCCTCCCGCCAACGCAATCCGCGCTCCTGCAGCCAATTGAAAAAACGCTCCTTTCGCTGCGGGGTCGCTTTTTCGATTACGAACGGCTCGTCGAACTCCCGCCGGCGCGCCAGCCGGGCGGCGGGCACTTTCAGATTGCAAAGCTTGGCCACTTCCTTGTCGGTCATGCGGCTGAAGCCGCGCACCTGAATGCCGCCGGTTTTGGCGGCTTCATCCAGCGCCCGCACCAACTTCTGGTAGGGCTCGCCCAGCTCCAGCACCTGGAACTGCGCGTCCGCCCGCGCCTTCGGGAGCGGAAAAGGAAAATAGTCGCGCGGGATGTACACGGCGCCGCCGTTCTCGACCACGAAGGGGTCGCGCAAACCCAGCTCCTCCCACAGCGGCAGCACCTCCGCCCGGGTTTTGCTCGTACACAGCACCACCGGCATGCGTCGCGCCTGCAACTGTTCGAGCGCCGGCCGCGCCGCCTCCCACCGGTAGCTGCTGTGGTCGAGCAAGGTCCCGTCCAGATCGGTGAAGACAATCAACTGGGCCATTACGTTCAGCCTCCCCGTTTTTCTTCCCAGCGTCGCGCCAGGTAGGTCTTGATCTGCTCGTAGTCCCGGCACAGCTCTTCAATCTTGTCCTCCGCCCGGCGCTGATCCAGCGCCTGCGTCTCCAGCACGAAGGAAGTCACCTTGCCCAGATAGAGCGGCGTCAGTGATTGCAGCAGATGTTTGCGGTCGAGCGTGCGCTTGTGAAAAGCCACCGCGTACTCGTAAATCAAGGTCGCCCAGATGTCGTCCCGAAACCGGAACTGTTCCATGGGCCGGTCTGCCAACAGCCTCAACTCCCGCACCAGCTCGGGGCGCAGGAACGACTCGTACACCGGCACCAGCGCCCGGCAGCCCTGCTGGAAGCTGGCGTGCATCCCTTGCGGGTTCACCTTCACCGGCTCCAACCCCACTTCGTAGGGAAAGCCGTAGAGCGGCGCCGGCACCGACCCGCGCACGACTTTCCAGTTCTTCTCGTACTCTTCCATCAGCAGGAAAAGCGAGCCCACCACCTGCACCAACATCTCCGACAGGTCCCCGCCGGGATCTTTGGCGTCGTGAATCTTCGCGCCCAGAAACACTTGGCACACTTGGAAGCGCTCGGCCAGCGCCGTGGTGGTCATCCAGATGTCCACCCCGTAGCGGGCCACATCGGTTTCCCACACCTCGGCCTTGCTCAGCAGGCGCTTCACCAGCTTGGCCGAAAGGCCGAACTCGCCCCCGATCGGCTGCCGCACCCGCCGGCCGTAAAGCGCCCGGGTGAGCGGGTACACAATCGTGTTGGTGATGGTGCCGTCATACTTGTGGCGGCGATAGTAGGGCGCCACATCATCAAACTGGTTCTGGAGCACCGGCCGCACCAGCAAGTCCACCCAGTCCGGGGTGATGCTGCGCAGGTCGGCGTCCACCACCGCGCAGGCCTTTGCGTTCAGGCTTTCCGCCACCCGAAAAATAGTCCGGAAGGCGCTGCCCTTGCCCGGCAGACCGTGGTAGGGAGTGGTGATTTTATGCACCGGGTGCAGCGGGTGCTGCATGAGCAGTAGCTTCTCCGGCTCCAGTTGGGCCTCCAGCACCGACTGCGGCGTCCCGTCCTTAGAGCCCCCGTCGGAATTAATCACTACGGTGCGCAGGTCGGAGAAGTGCCGCGCCAGCCCGGCGCTCACCGCCCGCACCACGTGCCGAATGGTGCGGGAATTGTTGTAGCTGGGAATCCCGACCACGATGTCGGCCTCGCCCAGCTTCTCGACCGCTGCCTGTACGTCCGTGGTTAGGATGTCGGATTCGGCCATAGCGCGGGATTAGCCGTTGTCCTCTTCGACCGCCAGTTCCAGTTGACTGAAGAAGTCCGGCAGGGCAGCCGCCACCCGGTTCCAGTTGGGAATCAGCGGCGCCCCCAGCGGGTCCTTCAAATAATCGTCGGCCGCCAGCGCAATCGCGCGCGCGAAAGCCTGCACCGCCACTTCCTCTTCGTGGCGGTCAAACTCCAGCCCATTGACCATGGCATCGGCGTGGTAGCGGGTGATGGTGTCTTCCGCCGTGCGCACAAACTTGCTTTGGATGGTGCGGAGCACCCCGTCGGACAGCACGCCCCCTTCGGCCGCCAGCATGCGGAACAGAATCTTGGTGATGTCCACCGTCATGCGCATCAGCCCCTTGCGGGTATCATCGGCCGAAAGCGGCTGGTGCTTGTGCTCGTAGTTGTCGGCCAAGTCCACCTGGCACACGCGCTTCAGGGAGGAGTTGCGATACACCTCCGCCAGCACACCCACCTCCAAGCCCCAGTCAGACGGGATGCGGTTCACCCGCAGCAGTTCGGTGTCCATGGCAAACTCCCCCGCCAGCGGGTAGCGAAAGCTGTCCAGGTACGCCAGGAAGGGCAGGTAGCCGAAAATCTGTTGCAGGGTACGGACCAACGGCGTCAGGTAGAGCCGCGTCACCCGCCCGTGCAACTTGGAGGTGTAACGGGCGTAGAACCCTTTGCAGAACTCGAAGTCCACGTTCGGATTGGCCACCGGGTACATCAAGCGCGCCAACAACTCCCGGCTGTAGTCCACAATGTCGCAGTCATGCAGCCCCACCACCCGGGCCTGCCCGCTGGCTAGCACGTACCCGTAGGCCAGCCAGCACCCCCGCCCCTTGCCCGGCGGGCCGGCCGCCAGGTCATTCTCCTCCAACAGCTTCAACAGCCGCTGCACCCGCTCGCCGTCGTTCCAGATCACCCGCGCATTCTTATGCGCGCCACTCACCCGCCTCTTGACCTCGGCGAACTGGTCGGCGTCAGCCCGATCCAGCGACAATACAATCTGCTTCAGGTAGGGAACCTTCGACAGCTCTTCCAGAATCCGGCCCATGGCCGGAGCCTCAAACTCCGAATAGAGCGCCGGCAGCACCAGCGCCATGGGCGCATGCCGCGCGAACCGCACCAGCTCATCCTCGGTGTCTTCAATACGCCGCGTCCCCAGCCGATGCAGGGTAGCCACCACTCCGGTTTGATAGAAATCAGCCACGCCCCAACCTCCTGCTTCTTCAGTCTCTGTTCCGGGCCCTCAGCTGAGCGTCCCCCACGTTGAGACGCTGGAAGGGATACAACAAAGCCGAAAGGGTACTCCAGACTACCAGCGCACGCCAAGCAGAACCATTGCGGACCGTCCGTCCCGCTGCTCCCCTTTCAGCGCGGCAGCACTTTTCCGGTTTGGTAGGCGTAGTGCACACCTGTGAGCACGGTCAGCACCGCCGTCAACCACAGCAACACCCGCCACGACTCTTCAGCCGGCGGCCACACCCGGCCCAGCACCACCGCCAACACCGTCAGCATCTGCACCGCGGTGCAGCCCTTGCCGAAGATGCTGGGGGGGAAGGGCCGGAAGCCCGCTGCCACCACAATCACGCCCGCCACCACCACCATCAGCACGTCGCGGCCCAGCACCAGCACGCTCAGTGTCCAGGGAATATCTCCTCGTACAGCCAGAACCACAAAGGCAGTGGAGAGCAGCAACTTGTCCGTAATCGGATCCAAGTAGGCGCCCAACGCAGTCCGCTGCTTCAGCCAGCGCGCCAGCAACCCGTCCAGGGCATCGCTCACGCCCGCCACCACCAGCAACGACAAAGCCCAGTGGGAACGCCCTTCCAACACCGCCACCGCGAAGAACGGGATCAACCCCAGCCGCAGCAGGGTGAACTGGTTGGCCCAGGTGAAAATCTGGCTTTTCATCAGTAATTCCTGCGACGAGACTTGCTGCCCCCGCGCCGGCTAGCGCCGCCGTCGGCGGGCCGGGCGGCTGCGCGACTCCAATCCGGCCAGGTAGTCCTGAATGCTGCGTCCCACCTGCTGCTCAAACGTCTGGCCCAGCGAGGGGATGTCGCCCTTGGGCTCGTCCAGCGCGATACGCTCCACCCGCTGCATAGGATAGAAAATCGTGGCCAGCCCCACCTGCATTTCCTCGGGATGTTTCACCTGCTGGACGAAGTCGGTGAACGAGTTCAGATCAATCCCCCGCACCGTGATCCCCGCCTGCGTCAGGGCAAGCAATTGCCCCCAGAGCCGCTCCTTGGGCTCGCGCAGACTCACGACCACAATTGAATTCAGTTCCATCCGCTTTGCTCCCCACTGACAACTGTTTCACAAGAAAGTAAGAAATGAAATATTGTTCGGAAGAGGTGCGAAGCCTGCCCTGAGTCTGCCGAAGAGTTTATCCCGCCAGCGGCGAGGCACCCGCTTTGTGATCTAGACCTCGATTTCTTTCACGTCCTTCGCCACCTTCAGTTTCGGCTCGGTGGCTTTCTGCACCTCGTCCGGGGTCACGCCGGGCGCGACCTCTTTCAGCAGCAGCCCCTCCGGGGTCACGTCAATCACACCCAGCTCGGTGACAATAGTGTTCACCACCTTGACGCCCGTCAGCGGCAGCGAGCACCGGCTTACAATTTTGGCCTTGCCCTTGGCGGTGTGCTCCATGGCGATGATGACGCACTTGGCCCCCGCCACCAAGTCCATCGCCCCGCCCATGCCCTTCACCATCTTGCCGGGGATCATCCAGTTGGCCAGGTTGCCTTCCGCGTCCACCTGCAAGGCGCCCAGGATGGAGAGGTCGATGTGCCCGCCGCGAATCATAGCAAACGAGTCGGCGCTGGAAAAATAGGCCGCTCCGGGAATCTCCGTCACTGTCTCTTTGCCGGCGCTGATCAAGTCCGGGTCTTCCTCGCCCTCGACCGGCCAGGGGCCGATGCCCATCAGCCCGTTCTCCGACTGCAAGATGACGTCCATCCCCGCCGGGATGTAGTTCACCACCAGCGTCGGCAGTCCGATGCCGAGGTTGACGTAGTAGCCGTCGCGCAGCTCCTGCGCCACCCGCTTGCCGATAAACTCCCGCGCTTCCTTACCGCTCAACGCCGCCATCGCCTCACTCCCTCCTTGTTCCCAGCGGCGTGGACCGCTGGACAGAGCGTTTTTCGACCGGCAAACCAAATCGTCATGCAGCCAGACTACTGACCCTTACCCAAGCCCGGTAGTCCGCCCTGGACCACACGCGCCGGAGTTCTTGGTACTTTAAGCATGGCGCTCGAACCGCCCCACATCTTGGCATCTTTTTTGTCCTTTAGGCGGGCTAAGTGTCTTCGTCTTTTGGCCTCTAGCATCGCAAAGCGCATTAGCCTTCTCTTCCGGCGTCGGAACTCGGCGCGAGAGATTCGTCCGCTTTCCAAAAGCTTGCTGAGCCGTCGTTTGAATTTTTGCCCCATACTACATCCCTTACGCTCAGCCCAGTGGCCCCTGCCACTGGGCCTGTTCCTCCCCTCTGCCCGTGTACCACCTAGCGCTCGAATAGGGATAGTCTGCCGGGTTCTGCGCCAAACCTTCTCGTACTGCGTTTGCGTGAATGTAGTCGAGTTTCTGCCGGAAAAATCCCTCTGAACCCGGATTTCCGATTTGGCTGTGGTACCGTATCGCCAGGACCAGTCGCTGCGCCTTGAGTTTTGGGGCTCCGACGTAAGGAACCACACTACGGAGGGTGACACCCGGTGGGTGAATTACAACACGAGCCATTCCAGTTCGCGTTCAACGGCTTCTTGAAAGTCGCGTTCCAGGGATCGCGCGTCACTTCTGACGCTGGCCTCATTCTGGTGCGCGAGTTGGATGAACGTCTGGGGCTGGAGACACTCATCGCCGAGCACCTGAGCGATTCCCGCTGAAAACACACGCTTAACGTAGTTGTCTGCCTGCAATACCCGAAAGCGCGCATCCTTTCGTCTCCGCGGGAGCCGCGGCACCAACAAGCGCTCCAGTAATCGATCCTGGTTGTTTCTCTTCAGTGCATCTATCACCTGCCTCCCCACAGCGCTTTTGAAATCCCTCAGCAGGCCCGGGAGCGCAACCTCTTCCGGCATCCTCAGCAGCAAGTGATAGTGGTCGGGAAGAAGAGCATATCCACTCACATCGAACCGGTATTTCTTCCTATAGAAGCGCAAGTTTTCAAGAAATATCTCACAATGCTCACGCTCCCGGAAAAGAGGGATACGGCGGTAGGTCGCTCCCGTGATGAACAACCACCCTCGATCCGCCGATTTCTCTCGCCTTCTCATCGTGATCCCAGCGGCAGGGGCCGCTGGGCTGAGCTATTTGTTTTGCTTGATCCGCCGTTCTCTTCTTCACTCTAACACTCAGATACGCAACGCGCAGCGAGATGATTCCCGCGCTTCCCTTCCGCTCAACGCCGCCATCTCCTCCCCCTCGTGCTTCTCAACGCCCTCTGTACTAACTCTCCCTCTGCTTTCTGTTTTCTCTTTTCTAGCCTCTGCGTTCTCCGCGTCCTCTGCGGTTAATCCCTTTCTTCTTTTCTCTGTGTCTCTGTGGCAATTCCTCCTACGCCGAGCGCGGGCGCACGGTGCGCCGCTCGATGCGCTTCTCGTAGTTCACGCCCTGAAAGATCGCGTCCACGTAAACACCAGGCGTGTGCACGGAGTCGGGGTCGAGCTGCCCTACCTCCAGCAACTCCTCCACTTCCGCAATCACGGTCTCGGCCGCGGTGGCCATGACGGGGTTGAAGTTGCGCGCCGTCTTGCGATAGATCAAGTTGCCCCAGCGGTCGCCCTTCCACGCCTTGACGAACGCAAACTGCGCCCGCAGCGGCTTCTCCAGCACGTACATCTTACCGTCAATCTCGCGCGTCTCCTTGCCCTCCGCGATGGGCGTCCCGCAGCCGGTGGGAGTGAAAAATCCACCGATGCCCGCGCCCCCGGCGCGTATACGCTCCGCCAAAGTTCCCTGCGGGTTCAACTCCACCTCCAACTCGCCGCTCAACACCTGCTGCTCGAACAGCTTGTTCTCGCCCACGTAGGTAGCAATCATTTTCTTCACTTGGCGCGTCTCCAGCAGCAACCCGATGCCGAAATCGTTCACGCCGGCGTTGTTTGACACCACCGTCAGGTTCTTGCTCCCCTTCCGGCGCACCGCCGCAATCAGGTTCTCCGGAATCCCGCACAGCCCGAAGCCGCCCATCATGATCATTACGCCGTCGCTCAGCTTCTCGATGGCTTCGTCCGCGTTCGCCACCACTTTATCCATCGCTTCCCCTCCCGGCATTCGTCTTCAATAACGAGCAAACCTCCTGGGCTTTCTCAAACTCCTCCGCCAGCTCGGGCGACTGAAGGCGCGCGCGCAACCGCGCCAACCGCCGCTCCAGCCGCTCCAAGGCGCGACTTATATTTTCGCTGTTGGTGGAGCAAATGTCGCGCCACAACTCATAGGGGCTGGCCGCCAAGCGTACCATATCGCGAAAGCCACTTGCCGCCAGCGACACCGGCAGGCCGTCCCGGTCGGTCTCATCCCACACCACACCGGCCAGCGCGGTGGAAAGCAGTTGCGGCAGATGCGAAGTGAAGGCCACCGCCCGGTCGTGGGTCTCGGCGTCCAGCACCACCGGCTCTGCCCCCACCCTCCGGAGCCAATCGAGAAACTCTCGCACCGACTCGCTCCCAAACTCCTCCTCTGCTTCTTCTGCCTCCTTTGTCTCCTTGATCACCACATATTTCGCGCCCACAAACAAATCTGCGTCCGCATTCTCGATCCCCGACGTTTCTTTCCCCGTCAACGGATGCCCGCCGAGAAAAGTTACGTTCTTCGGCAAGACTTCTTTGGCTCTTGCGCAAATTGCAACCTTGGTACTGCCGGCGTCGGTCACCAGCGCCCCCGCCTTCACCGCCCGTCCCACCTGCGGCAGCAAATCGAGGATGGCCCCAACCGGCGTGGAGAGATAGACCAGATCAGCGTCGGCGACCGCTTGCGCCAGATCAACCACGCCCCGGTCGATCGCGCCGCGCTGCCGCGCGCGCTCGAGCGTAGCCTCCCGGCCCCAGCCGACAATCTCGCCCGCGAAGCCCGCCTGCTTGAGCGCGAGGGCAAATGAGCCCCCGATCAGTCCACAACCCAGAATTGTGATTCGTTGGAAAGCCATGGTTGGTTAATTAGTTGATTGGTTAATTGGTTGATCAGTTGATCGGCTAAATCTGCGCGATCGAAAACGAATCAACCGATGAACCAATTAACCGATTAACCAGTCAACTATTCAACCATTAACCAACCCGTCGTTCAACTGCGGGGGCAATCATCTGCAACTGCTCCATCAATCGGGTGAACTGCGCGGGCTCGAGCGACTGCGCACCGTCGGAGAGCGCGTGCTCGGGGTCGGTGTGCACTTCCACCATGATGCCGTCGGCGCCCGCCGCCACCGCCGCGCGTGCCATGGGCGCCACTTTGTCGCGCCGACCGGTGCCGTGGGAGGGGTCCACCACGATGGGGAGATGAGAGAGCTTCTTCACCACCGGAATGGCCGCCAGGTCGAGCGTGTTGCGGGTGTAAGTCTCGAAGGTGCGGATGCCGCGCTCGCAGAGAATCACATTGTAGTTGCCGCCGTGCATGATGTACTCAGCCGAGAGCAGCCACTCCTCAATGGTGGCCGAGGGGCCCCGCTTCAGCAGCACCGGCTTGCGCACCTTGCCCAGCTCCTTGAGCAGGTCGTAGTTCTGCATGTTGCGCGCGCCCACTTGCAGGATGTCCACCAACTCCGCCATCAGCGCAATCTTGGTGTGGTCCATCACCTCGCTGACGACCAGCAGGCCGTGCCGGTCGGCAGCCGCGCGCAGCCACTCCAGCGCCGGTTCGCCCAAGCCCTGGAAGCTGTACGGGGAGGTACGCGGTTTGAAGGCGCCGCCCCGCAGAATCTTCGCCCCGTGGCCGCTGACCGCCTCGGCGATGGCCAGGATTTGCTCGCGGCTCTCCACCGAGCACGGCCCCGCCATCACTACCACTTCGTTGCCGCCGACCCGCACGTCTTTCCCCACCTCCACCACCGTGCCTTCGGGGCGAAACTGCCGGCTGGCGAGCTTGTAGGGGACGCTGATGCGGACGACTTCCCGCACGCCCTCCAGCAATTCGATCTCGCGGGTATCGAAGCCCAGCCGCGCGCCCACCGCCCCCAATACCGTGTGGGCCTCCCCGCTGGAGCGATGCACGCCGAACCCCATCTCTTTCAGGCGCTCGGCCACATGCTGAATCTGTTTTTCTGTTGCTCCTGTCTGCATCACAACCACCATCGTCTACCTCGCTTTCGTTTTTCCGTCTTCCTCCGCCACGATTTCTCGCCGACGTTTATTCAATCTTGCGCGCCTCGTCCACGATGCACTCGAACAGCCGCCTCAACTGCTGGTTGCTGAGCGGCCCGGCGTTCAGCTTCTGGACCTGTTCCAGCACTTCGTTCTCGCGTTGGGGCTGGTAGACCGGCTCGCTGGCCGCACGCTTGAGCTTTCCGATGGCAGCGGCGGCGCGTGCCCGCTGGTTGAGCAGAGTTTCTCGTCGATCCCGTCAATGCGTTTGCGCCAATCACTGATGTCAGCTCAACCAGTTTCTCGTCGATCCCGTCAATGCGTTTGCGCCAATCACTGATGTCCATCGCTATCTCGCTCCTCCCTGGGCCTGAACGCGGCTGGCTGTCGGCAAAAAAAACCCGCGTCGTCTGTGACGCGGGCTTTGAGAATCCTTGTTGGGCTAAAGGCTCAGAGCGCGCGTCACCCCCTGCGGCTAAAATAGCCGTAATAGCCGCTAAATCGAGTTGCCTGCACGCTCAGCATAGAAGCGATACTATACGGATATCGAACCGTCAAGTCAAGCACCTTCATCTGCTGGGTAGTGTCTTAATTTCACACCGAGCCCCCAGGCCCCTGCCTGGGGGCTCGGTGTGATTTGGGCCGAGTTCCGAATCGCTCAAATTAAGACACTACCCATCTGCTGGTAGTAGGTCAGTTTGGAAATGTGAATCTCACGCCGAGCCCCGTGGCACCTGCCACGGGGTGCTTTTGCCGCCCATCCACCCGGCGGCGGGTGCCTGCCTACCGCAGGTGCCGCCGGGCTCAGCGGTAAAGGCAACGTCGTCAAAATGACCCACTACCCATCTGCTAGCGTCCTGTTCCCTTCAGCTCCCGCACCAGGGCGGCGGCGGCGTCCAACGCCTCCGGCCCGTGGGCGTGCCGCTCACAACACTCCACCAGCGCGCTGCCCACCACCACGCCTTCGGCCACCCGCGCTAGCGCAGCCACCTGATCTCGATGGGCGATCCCGAAGCCGACTGCAACCGGCAGAGTGGTGTATCGCCGCAAGCGCCGCACCACCGCTCGCACGTCATCCGGCACGTCCTGACGCGCACCCGTCACGCCCCGCCGCGCGATTACGTACACAAACCCGCGCGAGAGCCGGGCAATCTGCCGCAGCCGCTCATTGGTTGAAGTAGGTGCGGCCAGGAACACGGTGTCGAGCTTGCGCCGCCGCAGCACCGCGACATACTCGTCCGCTTCCTCCGGCGTCAGGTCGGTAATCAGCACGCCGTCCACCCCGGCGGCGGCGGCGCGCTGGGCGAAGCGTTCCACCCCCATTTGCAACACGGGATTGTAATAGCTGAACAGCACCAACCCCACTTCGCTCTTGCGGCGGATGCGAGCAGCCAGCTTGAGAACCTCCGCCAGCGTCGTCCCCGCCTGGAGTGCGCGTTCGCTAGCGCGCTGGATCACCGGCCCGTCGGCAATCGGATCGGAGAACGGCACGCCCAGCTCGATCACATCCGTGCCAGCCGCGGCCAGCCGCAGCACCAACTGCTCGGTAAAGCGGAGGTTCGGGTCGCCGGCGGCCACATAGGCGATGAAGGCGGTCTGCTGCTTGCGGCTCAGCTTGCGCCCAGACGGGCGTCGGTAGCGACGCAGGCGCGCCGCCAATCCCACCCGGCGCTGGGGGGTGGCGTGCGCGGCACGGGAACGCTTGCTCGACGTGCGTCGCGTACTACGCTTCCTTCGCTTGCTGATGGTAAGGGTTGCCACCACTCAACTCAGATGCCGCGCCAGGATGTCCATGTCCTTGTCGCCGCGTCCGGAGAGGTTCACCACCACCACCTGGTCGGGCTTCATCCTGGGCGCGCGCTTGATGACCTCGGCCAGGGCGTGCGCCGCCTCCAGCGCGGGAATGATTCCTTCCTGCTGCGACAGCACGCGGGCGGCTTCCAGCGCCTCCTCGTCCGTCACCGAGGTGTACTGCACGCGCTTGGTGTCACGCAGGTAGGCGTGCTCCGGGCCCACACCGGGGTAGTCCAAGCCGGCCGAGACCGAATGAGTGGTGGTAATCTGACCGTGCTTGTCTTGCAAAACGTAGGTGAAGGTTCCGTGCAGCACGCCCGGACGCGACCCGTTCCTGCGGCTCTGGGCCAGGCGGGCGGCATGGTCGCCCAGCGATGCTCCGCGACCGCCGGCCTCTACTCCCACCATCTTGACCGCCGGCTCGCGCAGGAACTCGTAGAACAACCCAATGGAATTGGAGCCGCCGCCCACACAGGCAACCAGCGCATCGGGCAGGCGCTTCTCGGCGCGGAGGCTTTGCTCGCGGGTCTCGCGCCCGATCACAGTCTGGAAGTCGCGCACAATCACCGGGTAAGGGTGAGCGCCGCAGACCGAGCCCAGCAAATAGTAGGTGGTCTCGACGTTGGTGACCCAATCGCGCATGGCTTCGTTGATGGCGTCCTTCAAAGTGCGGCTGCCGGAGCCGACGCCCACCACTTCCGCGCCTAGCATTTTCATCCGCACTACGTTGAGCCGCTGCCGGGCCATGTCTTCTTCGCCCATGTACACGGTGCACTTCAAACCCAGGTGAGCAGCGACAGTGGCGGTGGCGACGCCGTGCTGTCCGGCGCCGGTTTCGGCAATCACGCGCGGCTTGCCCATGCGCGCGGCCAGCAACCCTTGGCCCAAACAGTTGTTGATCTTGTGCGCGCCGGTGTGGAGCAGGTCTTCGCGCTTCAGGTAAATCCTGGCGCCGCCCAGATGACGCGTGAGCCGCCCGGCCAAATAGAGCGGTGTGGGGCGACCGGCAAAGCCAGTGAGCAGCGCATTGAGCCGGCGCGTGAACCGCCGGTCGCGGCGCGCCCGGCGGTAGGCGCGCTCCAACTCTTCCAGCGGCGCCATCAGCGTCTCGGGCACAAAGCGCCCGCCGAAGGCACCGAAGTGCCCCCGCGCATCCGGCAAACTCACAGTAGCCCCGCGTGCCACAGAAATTCCTCAGCGATCCTTACTTTACTTTTGCCCTTGCTCCGGGCGAACGTGCGCAGGTAATTTACCAAGTGCCAGCGCTTCTGCTCGCTCAACTTTTTCTCGAACCCCGGCATCTGCTCGCGGCCGGTGCTGATTTTCCAGAACAGTTCCCCGTCGGTGTGCTCGGCCATCCTGTGGGCGTCGGTGAAATCCGACGGCTGGGTGGTGAGGATGTCCTGCCAGGGGCCCTTCCCATCGCCGGTCTCTTCGTGGCAGACGGCGCAATTCCTCTGGAAGAGCTTGGCTCCGGCTGCGAGCGACTCCGCCGTGGCCGCCACTGGGTTCTTGCGCGCCTTGGCCGCGGCCGGAACCGGCCAGGGCTTCTTGGAGTGTGCGTGGAGGAGACCCGCGAACAGCAGCAGCACAACTGCGGCCAGCGCCAGCTTGCTCAACCTTCTCATGCTTAGACTCCCTTGGCCCGCCGGATGAACTCCCGCAACAGGTCGTGGTCTTTGCTGCCCGGCCGCCGCTCCACCCCGGAGCAGACGTCCACCCCGTAGGGCCGCGCTTGCGCGACCGCTTCGCCGACGTTCTCCACCGTCAGGCCGCCCGCCAGCAAAACTCGTCCGTAGCGGTTCGCCGCCCGCGCTTTTTTCCAATCAAAGCTCTTGCCGGTCCCGCCCTGCTGTCCCTTGACTTCGGTATCAAGGAGGAACGCATCCACGCCGACGTAGGAGCGAAGCTGCTGAGGCCGAAAGTCCCGCCCCACCTGGACAGCCTTGAGCACGGCGAAACCGTCGGCGGCCAGCGCCGCCACGTCCTGCGGCGATTCCTGCCCGTGCAACTGCACTGCTCGCACGCCGCTCTTACGGGCCAGGCGCGCGACCTGCGCCGGAGGCTCGTCCACGACCACAGCGACGGAGGTCACGAGCGGAGGCAACTGCGCAATGATGTCCGCAGCCGCGCGCGGGGCGATGTAGCGGGGGCCGCGCGGCCAGAAATTGAACCCCAGCGCATCCGCCCCGGCCAGCGCCGCCACCAGCGCGTCTTCCAGATTCGTGATGCCGCACACCTTGACGCGTATCATCGCCCTTCGATCTAGCCTCCTGTGAGTGCGCGCAACGCCTGCGCCGGGTCGGGCGCTTGCATCAGGCTTTCGCCGATTAAGAACGCGTCGAAGCCGGCGGCGCGCAAGCGCTGCAACTGCTCGCCGGTGCGCAGGCCGCTTTCGCTGACGGCGACGCAGCCGGCCGGAATCTGCTCGACCAAGCGCAGCGAAGTCTCGACCTCCACGTCCAGAGTTTTCAGGTTGCGGTTGTTGACCCCGACCAGTTCCGCGCCGGCGTCCAGCGCGCGCGTCAACTCCTCCGCCGTGTGGACCTCCACCAGCGCCGCCATCTCCAGTTGCCGGCCCGCGAGGAGTAGCTGGCGCAGCTCAGTGGTGGAGAGGAGCGCTGCGATCAAGAGGTAGGCATCGGCGCCGGCGGCCCGCGCTTCGAGAACCTGATAGGAATCAAACAGAAAATCCTTGCGCAGCAGCGGCACACCGCAGAGGCTGCGCGCCACCTGAAGATCGGCCAGGTCGCCCTGGAAAAACTCCGGCTCAGTCAGGACGGAAAGCGCCGCTGCGCCGGCCGCTTCCAGTGCCGGTGCGAGCGCGGCCGGGTTGTAGTCGCTGCGCAGCAGGCCGCGCGAGGGCGAGGCCTTCTTCAACTCAGCGATGACGTTGAGTCCGTCGCGGCTGAGCACGGCGCAGAAATCGCGCACCGGCAGAGCAGCGGCCAGGCGCTCTTCCAGCTTGCCCACCGGCGTAACTTGCTTAGTTTGGGCGAGCGCCTCCCGTCGCACCGCGACGATGCGGTCGAGCACGCTGCCGGTTTTGGCCGAAAGGGAACTCAAGCAACTCCCCACTCAAAAGAGCAAACTCGTATGCTACCGGCAGGGTGAAAGCAAGTCAACGAACACGGCGCGCGCGGGGAGCCAGCTTGACGCGCTTCGTCCGGCTGCGTGATAATCGAAGTGCCGTAACAGGGCGGCTGTTCTGCGCAGCCGCTGGTCTGATTCGGTGGCGGTATCGTCTAGGGGTTAGGACGTCAGATTCTCAATCTGGAAACCCGGGTTCGATTCCCGGTACCGCTACCACATCTATCACATAGCGATTTCAGGCAGTTTTTAAGCTGGTTTTCTGCGTTTCGGGCGATTTTCTCTTGGGTCTCTCTAGTTCCGGCGAATCTCTCTCGTTCCCTCTAGTTATGGACAGTAAGTGGACAGTAAGAAAGGGCCCTCAAGGGGCCTGGTGAGGGGCGTAAACTGGACGGAAAATGGAGGGTAAGATCTTTTGCCTGCCCTGCACCAAACCATGTGGTTTGGGACAACCTCCTTACTTGCGGGGCAGCGCAGCGCCACCATCGGGTCTGCCTTGGCTGCGCGGCGAGCCGGAGGCAAGCCAGCAGCACTCCCGCCGCACCCACGGCCACGCCGATCCGAATCAGTATCATCAAATGATCGTCAGGAGAGCATCCTGCCGATGGGCACCCAGCGCCATGCGAACGCCCATTTCATTTGTGCGCCACTTGACCAAGAGGGGAATCACCCGTTTTGAACTCAACGATACGCACCACACATTCCCGCCTTCGGTGAATGCCTGTGCGAAGCCGTGCACACACCGTTGCGTGGTATACGCCGTGGATTTGAACGGAACACCACCGTCCTGGCCAAGCTCCCAGACCCAGCGAGGAGAACCTAACGAGCTTCTAACGCCCGCTGCACAAAGATCTTCCGGGCGGCCTGAAACTGCCCTAAGACGTGCTTCTTTTCCTTTTCCGAGCGCCAGCCGGAATGCTCCTCTGCCAACTTGGCGACGGTATCGATCCAGCGGCCAAAATACTCGGCATCCTCACGGGAGCGGATAGGCTCTTTGCCGGCATAAACATAAATGGGACCCGTTTCGGCGAAGAGGTAGCGGTCATCTATGGGATGCACCGGGCGACTGCCATAAGCGCGCAGCGTGAACCAGCCGCTGCGCTCGAAGGTTTTCTCCAGCCGAAACTCGGCGCTCTTCCCACCCTCGGCAAGGGGAATAGTCGCTATGACCTCGCCATTGTGGAAAATCTCCAGCTTCTCAACCGCGACTATGCTCTGCATACGGCCGCGGAGGATCACCGACCCGCCTTTCGCCGGGAGGTGAATTTCCTCGCCCAGGCCTGCGTCATTTACCGTGAATTCCAGCAGGGGGCCATTGGTAACAAAAGTTTTGCCTTTGCGAATTGCTTCCACCCATAGGTCGTAGTCTAACTTTGGCCCCAGATAGGCGTAGGTACGGTTGGCGCCGACCAAGGCTGCGCGATGCAGGTCGCTGATGGAGTCCTCCCCGGCGGTGGCGGAAATCTTAAAACCACAATTCAATATGCGGTGCCAAACGCGGGTGGTGCTCAAGTGGTCGGAGCCGGACATCAATTCCAAATAGTCCACCACGCCCAGGGCCACATCGACGGGGAAGCCGCGCCCCCCGCCGTAGCCACGCGCGGCGAGATCACCCGTACCAAAGGGATGCACGTACCCGCCAATGGCTCCTTGTCGGCGGGCGAGGCGAAACATGTCGGTGTTGCTGGGGTAAAGGCTTTCGATAGCGGTGCCCTCATAGCCTGTCGTAAAAGGCGAGATCAAGTGCTCCTTTAGATTGATGAAAGAGACATGACCGTAGAAAGGCGGGCGATACTCCTGGTTGAAATAGAGAAGCCGATCCGGGGTCGAGGCCGGGTCTAGGGCTCCCCGAAAGTGGGCGTAATCCAAAATGCGGTTGTCTTTGTTGGCGATGAGCTCGCCGATAACAGCCGTATCCTCTGCCGCGGCCATGAACATCAAGTTTTCCGGGGTGTTGCGCAAGTTGCCGCCGTAGTTCATGTGCACGTGGTTGCTCCCGCTGTACCAGCCTTGGCGGGCAAGATTGGCCAGCCGCACTAATGGCAGCGTGGCAGACGTCACCGAATCGGCTTGAATCGTCACTTCCCGGGCCGCGGGCCGGTATTCAAAGCCCTTCACCGCTTCCACCCGCATACGGCCCGGGGGCACGCGCAGAGTGAAAGTCCCGTCGGTATGAAACAAATGCTCCCGCAGGCGTCCCACGCGGTGGTAGGCATCGTCTGGAACGTAGGTCTTCCCGTCGCTCGCCTGCGCGTAGATGCGGGCGGGCGTGGGTTGTCCGGTCTCAGCATCCACCACCCGCACGCGCAACCATCCCATCGGGCGCTTATAGCGTTTCTCTCGAATCTCAACTTTCTGTTCGCGCCCGCCGAATGTTCCCAGAATGCGAATGTCGGTCAAACCATGCTGGTTTGAGACATAGGCGATATGGTGGCCGTCCGGAGACCAGCGGGGATGGAAGTGATCCCAGTCTCCGAAGGTCAGTTTGTAAGGTTCGCCGCCATCCGCAGGCAAAACGAAAAGGTTGTTATGCTCGCCCCCGAGGTGCGCGCTATAGACGATGCGTGCCCCGTCAGGTGACCAATCGGGCCGGGTGCGGTAGAGAGTTTCTTCGCGATGGATGACCGTGGCGGTGGCAAAGCCGTCGGCCTCCGCCGGGAAACGCCAGAGGGCACCCGAGCCCAGAGGAATCCCTCGGTTGGAGACGCCGATCAGTTCCTGGCCGTCGGGCGACCAGGTGGGCTGGATGTGCAGGTCATACAAGCCAAAATAGAGCCGGCGGGCTCGATAACGGTTGTCCTGTGTGACTTGAATCGGTTCCCCGGCCTGCCCATTCTCGATCGGCAGGATAAAAATGTTGAACCAGCCATTCGGGGAGGTGGAAACATAAGCGATGCGCGTTCCATCAGGCGACCACCTCGGGTCAAGGTTTAGATGGGAGCCGGGGGTCAAGGGCCGGGCTTCCCCTGTCTCCACATCGAGCAGCATCAAGTTGATGTTGCGAGTATCCTCTTCGGCGGTGTAAACAATCCACCGGCCATCGGGCGACCAGTCGGGCGAAGAATCGTAGGTGGGTCCGGCGGTCAATTCGTACGCGACACCCTCTCCCAACTTGATTCTCCAGATCGACCCCTGCATAGAAAAAGCAAGCTCTTCGCCCGTGGGCGACCAGGCAGGATAGAAGGGTGTGCTGCTGGGCGGGGGCAAGTAGTAGTTATGCAGGTAATTCCCGCCGGTCTTAGCAGCAGGAAATGCGGGAGGAATTTGAGCGACAGCCGCTAAGACAAAACTATTGAAGAGCAGCCCACACACGAGCGGTAGGAGCCGATCGGCTTTCCTCTTCTTCTCTCTCACGGCACACCTCGTGCGAAACTTTTCCTTTTATGCCGGCCCAGACTATCATAATCAAAGTTAGTGAGCGAGGTTGTCCCGGTCGGTTCAACCCAGGCCGCGGCCAGCCCGAGAGATCACTGCCTAATTTTGTTCGCGAGCGCGCGCCACCGGAATTTCAGCAGGCTCAGGAGTGGGCTCGCGCAGAGTGATGAATTGGTTGGCGGGTACATCGCGCAGAACAGACGTGGCCCCGCTCGGCCACCGGACTTGAAGTTCGTCCACCTGCGCGGCCTTCCCCAGCCCGAAGTGCAGGCGGGGATCATGGCTGCAAAGATAGCTGTCGCCGCGACGCACTTCGCGCAGTTGCCACTGCGAGCCAGTCCGCAGCCGCACGCGGGTCCCCAGGGCATCTCGGTTCGATTCCGTTCCCACCATTGTTAGGGTGAGGAAATTCAGCTTCGGGCGAACCCGATTCCAGAGCAGCGTGGGCGGTTCCCCCAGGTTGGTGATGATGATGTCAAGAGCGCCGTCGTTGTCGAGGTCGCCCCAGACGGCGCCGCGACTCACCGCCGCGGGCACGCCCAGTCCCTCCTCGGCCACTTCCTGAAACCGTCTGTTGCCGAGGTTGCGAAACAGCAGGCTGCGCTGCCGGTAGCGCTTGGGGCCGGGGAGTGTTTCGACCTGCGGATACACGTGGCCGTTGACGACGAACAGATCAAGCCAGCCATCGTTGTCGGCGTCAAAAAAGAACGTGCCCCAGCCCACATAGGGCAAGCTCACTGGCCCCAAGCCCGCCTGGAAGGTGGTATCCAGAAAATTCATCTCCCCTTCATTGCGATAGAGGGCGTTGGTCTCATCGGAAAAGTTGGTGACGAAAACCGCCAATGCACCGCTGTTCTCATAGTCGCCGCAGGCCACGCCCATCCCGCCTTGCTCCTGCCCCAGGCCACTGACCGCGGCCCCGCTCAGGAACCCCAATTCCTCGAAAGTTCCGTCGCCGCGATTGCGGTAGAGATAGTTGGGTTTGGAGTCGTTGGCGACGTAGAGGTCGGGGCGGCCATCGCCGTCGAAGTCGCACCATACCGCGCCCAGGCCGTAGTATTCGTCCGGGTCGCTGACACCGGCTTCCTCACTGGCGTCGGTGAAGGTCCCACCCCCGTTGTTGCGGTAGAGTGTGTCTCCGGCGCCGGGCAGCCCGAGGGGTCCGCACATCACCGGCAGGCCGTCAAACTGGCATCCGCTGGCGCTGGACATACTGCCATACTCCTTGCTGCCGGGCTCGGGCAAGTTGGCGCGGTCCAGTTCAATGTAGTTGGCAACGAACAGGTCGGGCCAACCATCGCCGTTGTAGTCCGCCCAGGCCGAGCCTGTGGACCAGCGCAGGTCGTTCACTCCGGCGGTGGGGGTGACGTCTTCGAACCGCCCGTTGCCTAGGTTGCGGTAGAGGACATTGGGACCATAGTTGGTAGTATAGAGGTCAGGCCAACCGTCATTGTCGTAGTCGGCCACTGAGCAGCCGAATCCCCAGCTACCATTGCCCGCCACCCCGGTTTCCTGGGTGACGTCGCGGAAGGTGCGGTCGCCCTGATTTCGAAAGAGCGCGTTGCGCAGCCCGGAGGGAGAACCGCTCTTGAAGCTTTCAACCGTGCCACCGTTGACGAAATACACATCCAGGAAACCATCGCGGTCGTAGTCGAGCAGGCACACCCCTCCGCTCATACCTTCGAAGAGATAGTTTTTCTCCGCCGACCCGCTGACCAGCGTAAAGGCACCCAGCCCGCTGGCTTCCGTTCCATCCCTGAATGCGATCTCTAGGGAGCCACCTTGGTCAGTGGTGTTCTGCGCACAGAGCAGCAAACAGACCGCGAGTGATGGCCCCCAGGGTAGCAGGGAAGTTAAGCGCATGGACTTCTTACCCTAGCATCGAGTTCTCGATCCTACAATAGAGGCAGGACAGCAGTTGGCAGGATAACACTCAAAGCGGTTAGCCCTATTCCGGTCAAGGATTGCAGACCCGCAGGATTTGTTCTAGTCTGGCTGTCTTCTCTGTTATCGGGGAGCGCCGAGCGAGGGGTTTGTGCTGAGACCAACCCAAAGCAGAACTCGCTTTCCTATCGTCCGCCTGCGGGTGGTCCCAGGAGTTGGTGTGACCTTGCTGCTGGCCTTGGCAGGACAACTGTTCCCGGCACAGTCCCAGCAGTTGCCGCCGCAGGCGACCGACCAGTTTCAGCAGGCCATCGAACACATACGCGCACAGCACTATGCGGCAGCCGAACCATTGCTGAGCCAGCTTGTGCGCCAGTTTCCGGAGGACGTTGACCTGCAGGAAGCTCTGGCCATCGTGCTGGCCGCTCAAGGAAGGCCCCAGGCCGCCACTCCGCACTTCGAGAAGGTGGTCAAACTGAGGCCTGACTCGGCGCGGGCGCGGCAGAATCTGGGTGCCCACTACCTTCGGCTCGGAAACTCGCCCGCAGCCGAGCGCGAGTTTCAGCAGGCGCTCTCACTTGAGCCCGACAACGCCAACGCCCATTTCAATTTGGGCTCGCTCTATTTGTCCCAGCAGCAGTTTGAGGACGCGCTGCCCCACCTGCAACGCGCCTACCAGAGCCAGCCCGGCATGGCTGAGAACGCCTACAAACTGGCCCTATGCTACTTCTTCCTGCGCCGTCACGAGGAAGCCGGCAAACTGCTGGCGGTGCTGGAGCCGCAGGCGCGGGAACAGGCTGAAGTTCTGCTCCTGCTGGGGCTGAATCACGCAGCGCTCGGGCACGAGGCGGAAGCAAAAAGCGCTTTCGATCGGGCGATCCGCCAACTGCCGCCTTCCCCCGAAACCTACGAGACTCTAGGACAGATGTTTTTCGGGCTCGGCCTGCACGCCGAGGCCGTTCCGGTGTTCGAGCGCGCTTTTGAGAACAATCCTGACTCCTACCCGGTGGCTTATGCCCTGGCGGTGGCCTACCAGGGAGCCGGCCAGGGGGAGAAGGCCCGCACCGCCGCACAAAAAGCCTTGCAAAAATGGGAGACCACCGATCTTCACCACTTGCTGGGGGGAGTGAACGAGGAGTTGGGAAGCTACGTCGAAGCGGTGCAGCACTTCCAGCGGGCCGCCGAGATGGATCCCTCCGAGCGCAATCTCTATGATCTGGGCTACGAGTTTTTGGTTCACTGGAGCTGGGATGCCGCCGCCGCCGTATTTCAAAAAGGCGTGCAGTTGCATCCCCAATCGGAGCGGCTTCTGTTGGGGTTGGCCGCTGCCTACTTCTCCCAGGGAGAGTTCGACCTGACCGTCCAGACCCTGTTGCAAGCTCCCGAGGCGGCCTCGGACAACGCAATGGCTAACAGCCTTCTGGTCGATGCTTTCGCGCGGACCAGCGGCTACACCGACGCCGTGCAACGGCGGCTGCGCCGGTTTCAGCAACGGCATCCTGACGACCCCTGGACAAACTACTATTACGGCTTGAGCCTTGCACAGGTTCCTGACCGGCGACCGAGCGAAGAAGAGTTGGCGGAAGCAACGCGGCTGTTTCAGCGCGCCGTCGCGTTACAGCCGGATCTCTCGGAAGCCCACTACCAATTGGGAGTTCTTCTCTTCGAGCAACGGCAGTGGCGCGAGGCGGTTCCTGCGCTGGAAGCAGCCGTGCGGGTCAAGCCGGACTTTGTTGAGGCCCACTACCGCCTGGCGCTGGCATATCAACGGGTGGGAAACTCTGCCCAAGCCAAAGCCACGCTGGCGCGCTATCGGAAGTTGAAGGAGCGGCAGGATGCTGAGCTCGAGCGCCGCGAAAGCCAAAGGACTAAGTTCATCTACAGCCTGAAGCCGTAGCAGGAGAAAGATTGACCGACCTAGTCACAGCCGGGGAGTTCTACTTCGATCTGATTTTCCATCATCTCCCGCGCCTGCCCCGTTTGGGCGAGGAATTGAAGACGGAAAACTTCGGCCTGGCGCTGGGAGGCGGCGCGGTGACCACGGCGTTGACAGCCGCCCGGCTGGGTCGCAAAGTTGATCTCGTCAGTGTCATCGGCGACAGCGCGCTTGATTGGTTTGCGCGTGCCGAGCTGAGACGGGCGGGGGTCGGTACGAAATACCTGAAGGAGGAAAAGAGTACCAGGGGGGGCCTGACGGTCGCGGTTTCGTTGCGGCGCGACCGCTACTTCCTGACTTATCTCGGTGCCAACCTTCTCGTGGAACGTTACTTGCTCTCGCCCTCGGTGCGCAAGCGGCTGGGCCGGGCGCGGCATGTGCACTTCGCATTGTCGCCGCGACGCTGGGAACCGTTCTCCCGGCTGGCAGCATGGTTGCGGAGCCGCGGCGTCACCACCTCTTGGGACCTGGGCTGGAACCCGGAAACGGCGCGGCAGCTGGGCTTTCGTCGCTTGAACGCTTTGCTGGATGTTGTCTTCTTCAACCAGGACGAAGCGCTGCGGTATTCGGGTCGGTCAACCCCGGCAGCAGCCCTGGGCCGCCTGGCTCAGCCCGGCCAGTGTGTTGTCATCAAGCTCGGAGCCAGGGGAGCGGTGGCCATTGGGCCGGACGGCCGCCGGCGACGGGCCCGCGGCCTGAAGGTGCGGGCCATCGAAACCACCGGCGCCGGTGATGCATTTAACGGCGGCTTCCTGCACGCTTGGCTCCAGGGAGCTGACTTGGCCGCTTGTTTGCGCGCGGGAAACATTTGCGGCGCGCTTTCCACCCGAGTTCCGGGCGGGAGCGCCGGCACACCCACGCGCGCGGAACTGGCCCGCCATTTGAGGAGACTTCGATGAAAGTGGCCGTTCTGGGCGGTGCCGGCACGCGCGTGCCGCTGCTGGTGCTGGGGTTGTTGCGCTTCCACCAAGAGTTGCGCACCGAGGAGGTGGCGCTGTGGGATGTGAACGATGAGCGCGGGCCCGCCATCGAGCGCCTGTGCCGGGCGTTGACCCGGCGCTACCAGATTCCGCTCCGGATCCATTCTGCCCGCACGGTGGAAGAGGCGCTGGAAGGAGCCGAGTTCGTTATTTGCAGCATTCGAGTGGGGGGCGCAGCCAGCCGCATCGCGGATGAGACCATTGCTTTGTCCCACGGGGTCTTGGGGCAGGAGACGGTGGGTCCGGGCGGTTGGGCGATGGCGCTACGGACGATTCCACCCGTGCTGGACTACGTGCGCGCAATGGAGCAGGTTGCGCCGCAAGCATGGCTGCTGAATTTCACCAACCCCGTCGGCATTGTTCTGCAAGCGGTGGTTGGGTGCGGCGGCCAACGCGTCATCGGCGTATGCGACACGCCCCGGGAGCTGTTCGAATCAGTGGCCAAGGAGTTACAGGTGGAGAGCCGCGAGGCATTCTTCGATTACTTCGGCTTGAACCACCTGGGTTGGGTGCGGCGCGTGCTGGTGAACGGAAGGGACCTGCTGGCTCCGGCCTTCGCGCAGCCGGAGCGACTGGCGCGCTTCTATCACGTGCCGCTGTTCGAGCCGGCTTTCCTGCAAGAGTTGGGTCTGTTGCCGAGCGAATATGTGTATTTCTACTACCGCAGCCGGGAGGCGGTCGAGAAGATTCGCGCGCAGGCGACCACCAGAGGCAGGATGGTGGCTGAGCAGGAAAAAGAACTGTTTGCGCAGTTGGGAAGCAACGGGGACGATCCAGAGAAAATCCTGCCGGCCTACGAAAACTATTTGGCGCGTCGCGACGCCACCTACTTCCGCCTCGAAACCGGCGCCGCCGTCCGCGAGCAGGAAGTGGAAAAAGCCCGGCGGGAACTTTACGAGCGGGCGGCCGGGTACGAGCGCATTGCCGTGGACGTCATGCGCGCCATCCGCACCAACCAGCCTACGGTCATGCCGGTGGATGTGGCCAACCAGGGTTCGATCGAGGAGTTGGCCGCCGAAGACGCCGTCGAGGTGCCGTGCGTCATTGACGGCAACGGCGCGCACCCGCTGGCGGTGGGAGCGGTGCCAGCCGCCGTGCGCTCTCTGTTCTTACAGATGAAGGAGTACGAGCGGCTGACGGTGCAGGCGGCGGTGGAAGGCTCAGCCGCGCGCGCTGCTGAAGCCCTGGCGGCCAACCCGCTCGTCGCCGACCGGTCGCTGGCGGAAAAGATGACAGCAGAGTACCGGGCCGCCCACCGCCCCTGGCTCGACTATCTGCGCTAGAGCTTCTGATTTCCTGCGTGCTGGCGTTTCCTTACTTTCTCTCTTCATCCCAGCCGGATGGTCACTCATGGCCAAGTGGGCAGATTTTCCGGTCCAGGTATGTGATTGTGGGCCATATAGTGCCCCCAGGTGGAAGGCTTGGAGCCCATCTGCAACTCCAAGCGGCCACCGCGTGTGATCTCCGCATGCAGCAACCAAGCGCGGCGCAAAGGTTGGCCGTTGAGCCGTGCCGCCTGAACGTATTTGTTGGTCTCTGACGTCTCGGGGGCTTCTATGATGAAAGCCTTACCTCCCCCCAAGTCTATGCGTATGCGGCGGAACAGTGGACTGCCAATGTAATAGTAGGGCTGCCCGGCATTGGGGTAGAGTCCGATTGCGCCCCACACATACCACGAAGACATGGCGCCCGCGTCGTCGTTTCCGGGAAGGCCGTCACGTCCGGTGCCGTACTCGGTGGCCAGCAGGTGCCGCACGCGCTCGGCGGTGCGGTCAGGCCGTCCGGCGTGGATATACAAGTAGGGCGCGAGGATGTCGGGCTCGTTCCCCTGATTGTAGATTCCCTGATCGAAGAACTGGTCGAGCCATTGCAGGAAGCCGCGCTCGCCACCCAGCAGGAGAATCAGAGTCCGCACATCGTGCGGGACGTAGGTGGAATACTGCCAGCCGTTTCCTTCGTAGAAGGGCGCCTCCCAGTAACTGTACTGCTTATCGGGATAGCCGTGCGTGCGCGAGAAAGGCTCCAACCAGCGGCCATCGGGGTAGCGGGGCCGGACGGAGCGAATCTCTGGGTCCCACAAATTCATCCAGTTCTTGGATCGTTCCAGGTATTTGCGATATTCCTCCAGCCGACCCAGGGCCTTCGCCACCTGCGCAAGGCAGAAGTCGTTGTAGGCATACTCCATGGTGCGCGAGACCGAGCGGGCGTGCTTGAGGCTCAGGTAGCCCAGCCGCTTGTACTCAGCCACTTCGCGCCCTTCGTGCAGGTGCCGCGGGGAGTCAACCTCGGCATTCTTCACCATCGCCTCAAACGCTTTTTGGTAGTCGATGCCGGTCAGGCCTTTGGCCAGCGCATCGGCAATCAGGACATCGCTGTTTGAGCCCCCCTGGGTCATGCCGTTGGCACCGGCGATGCGCGCGTCGGGCATCCACCCGGTGTGCACGTAGGTGTCGATGAGTGACCGCACCATGTCCCGCTGGCGTTCAGGCTGAATCAGCGTGAGCAAGGGGTGGAGCGTGCGGAAGGTGTCCCAGAGGCAGTAGTAGTCCTCGTAGTGCGGCTCGTCCGACTCCCACCAGACGTTCTCTCCCGTCAGGTCGTGCGGCATGAAGTGGGAATGATAGAGGGCGGTGTAGAAGATTCTGCGCTGTGCTTCAGTCCCGCCTTCCACCACCAACTTTCCGAGCACTTGTTCCCACGCTGCCTCCGCCTGACGTCGCACGGCATCAAAGTCCCAATCCGGAATCTCCCGTTCGAGATTGGCGCGCGCCTTTGCGACGCTTACGAAGGAGACGCCGACCTTCAGGCGCACAACCCGATCGCGCCGGGTGTCGAAGGTGGCAAAGGCGCCCACGCGTTCTCCCTGGGCAGACGTCGCCCCCTGCTGGAACTTCTCCCCCTTCCAGGTACCGGCGGCGGTGAACGGTCGGTCGAATTCAGCGGCGAAGTGCAGGGTGTAGGGCGCGGGATTCCA
This sequence comes from Candidatus Acidiferrales bacterium, assembly GCA_965247455.1. Lineage (GTDB taxonomy): Bacteria > Acidobacteriota > Terriglobia > Acidiferrales > 2-02-FULL-67-57 > JACZYA01. Next base: position 453,527 of record CBDFHE010000017.1, on the reverse strand, counting down.
CCCGCCGGTGAAACGCCCGGTGCCTTCCATGCGATTGGGAGCAACGACGCGCACCGTGCAATCCAGCGGCTTCTGGCTCCACGGTCTTTCACGCCGCCCCGGACGAACCACGGAACTCACATCGATCAGTATGTGAGCCTGCTTCGAGGGCGGAAAGGTGTAGCGATGCATCCCGGCGAGGCGGGTGGCGGTCAATTCAGCTTGGACACTATGGCGGGCCAGCATAACGCTGTAGTAGCCGGGCGAAGCCGTTTCCTCCGCCTTGGGCGAGCCGAGATCGGTGGTTCGCAATTCGCCTACAATCGGGGTGGTGAGAAAGTTACCGTACTTGCTGGCGCCGCCCGTACCGCTGACATGCGTATGGCTGAATCCGAGAATTTCCTCGGTTGATCTGTAGCCGGAGGTCCTGGGCTTGGTCGTGTCAGGACTGAGGCTGACAAAACCGAAAGGGACTCCCGCCCCGGGGACAATGTTGCCGCCCTTGTGCGTGCCGATGAACGGGTTCACAGAAGCAATAAGCGGCCGTGATCCCGCCGACTCACTACCCCCCAGCGGAATCGCTAAAAGAAAAACAACCGCTAATCGACAGGCCAGTACCCTACGCTCTTTCATGCGAGACTCCTTCTTCCCAACATGCTGCGGCTCCGCTGAGGGACGCAGGTCTCTCCGCATAGTCCTCTTTTCCAGCCGCCAACACATTCTCTCATCTGACTCCAAAGAAACCCAACCCTCCGAAACGGCTTTTCCTCTCTTGACCCGTGTAAGCCTCGCTTTTCCTTCCCGGTAAAGTCAAGGGAGAAAAGCATCTGACCCGTCGGACAGGACACCGGGGAAGTTCATTGCGCACATTTATGGAGCGGGCGCATTTTGGGTCGCTTTGCCTGCCGCCGTGGGTGTACCCCCAAGGGCAAACGGGTATTTTTCGTTGGCAGTGTTTCCTGTACCATGGCGGGGGTAGGTTCGGTATCGACGCCGCCCAGGTGTGCCTTTGAGTGCAGAAACGGGCATTGTCACCAGCGGGATGACACCTTTGGTCAAACTCTCGCCGCTCGACTGGTTTTGGCTGCTGGCTTTCCTGGGCCTGATGGTCGCTTCTGGAGTGTTGTTCTATCGCCTGGGCAAGCGCTCCCAAGCCGACTTCTTCCTGGCTGGACGAGGGCTGCCGTGGTGGCTGCCCGCCTCTTCCGTCTATGCCACCCACACCGCCACCGACACGCCCATGTGGATCACCGGCATTGTCTACCAGCATGGCCTGCGCGGCATTTGGTACGCCTTTTTCTCCGCTTGGTGCGCCATCAGCGCTTTTGTCTCCACCCGCATCTTTCGCCGCTCCCTGGCCTACACCCAGGCGGAATGGCAAAGCCTGCGCTTCAGCGGGCTGGGCAGCGAGCTGCTGCGCGGTTGGATGGCGGGCTGGAGCGTGTTCATGAACATGTTCGTGCTGGGCTGGGTCGGCATCGCGATGGGGAAGATCTGCAATGTCTTCTTCAACTGGCCGGAATGGGTGGGGCTGATTGTTTTCTCTTCCGTCTGCGCCATCTACGTCCTGGCGGCAGGCTACTGGGGCGTGGTCATGGCCGACTTCCAGCAGGGCGTGATTGCGCTGGCCGTCATTGTGATCACTTCTCTCTGGGGCATCGCTGCCGCCGGGGGGCCGAGCGGGATTGTGAGCCGGTTAGATGCCATGGGAGAGTCGTGGCGGCTCAATCCTTTTGCCTTTACGGGCCTCTTCAGCGGGGATTTCCCGGTGGCGTGGTTCATCACCATGATGGTCATCGCCATCGTGGGCGGCGTGGGCATGGGAACTTCAATTGACTGGTATCCCGAAGCCCAGCGCATCCAATCCGCCAAGACCGTGCGGGATGCCAGCTACAGCATCTGGGCTGGAACCATTCTGGTGCTGCTGCGGAACTCCCTCTGGGCGGTGGCCATTCTGGGATTCTACGTTCTCTACCCCAACATTAAGTCGTCTGCCGAGTACGAGATGGGGTGGTACCGACTGGGGTTTGAGTACCTGCCCATCGGGATGGTGGGCTGTTTTTTTGCCGCCATCCTGGCGATTCATCTCTCCACCATCTCCACCCATTTGAACCTGGGCGCCGTCTATGCCACCCGCGACCTCTACCATCACTATGTGAATCCGCAGGCGTCGGAGGCGACATTGGTTTGGGTGGGCCGCTTCTCCACCTTCTTGTTGTTGCTGGGGTCGTTCATCTACGGCCTGATGATGGAAGATATTACCAGTTGGCTCATCTTTGCGCTCTGGATCATGATGGCCGGCGTCTGGCTGCCCAATATCCTGCAAGTGGTTTGGTGGCGTTTCAACGCCTGGGGCTATTTGGCTTCTTGGATAGCCAATCTGGGCATGAGCTGGCTGGTGGTTTGGATTCTTCCCCATTATGGGTTGATCCCTGAGATGCCGGATTATCTCCAGTTTTGGGCGCTGATGGCTCTGGGCACGGTGATTTTCCTGCCTGTCACCTACCTGACGCCACCCGACGACATGGATCACCTGGTGAAGTACTACGTGATGGCACGCCCCCTGGGTTGGTGGGGGCCGGTGCGCCAGGCGGCCATCGAACGGGGTCTGCTGCAACCAACGGCCCAGCCTGGTTCAGATTAGTAGGAGAGGAGAACAATATGGCGTGGATACGACGGAAGTGGACGCCGGAGGCGGCGGAAGAATGGACGCGGGAAGACCTGATCGCGAGTATTCTCTCGCCCTTGGCCTATTTTGTGCTCAGCCTGGGGGTTCTGCACGCGCTCTTGTTACAGGCGTGGGGCTATTTTCTCCTGATCCTGGGAGCCCTGATCGCCTACGCCATGTACGTGGTCATTGACCCCAAGCTCCGCACCATCTCAGAGGAATTCGAAAAAAAGCAACGGAAGCACCTGGAAGAGTTGGAAAGCATCCAGCGCTGGGAGGAATAACTGTGGACCAAGGCCTGATGGTAGTCATCGGGATGTCAATCGCTTACTTCGCTTCCTTTCTCGGTATGCTTCTGGCCTATCTGTCCTACCGGAAGCGCCGGCGGAACACGCAGGGCAATCCCACCACCAAGGACGACCGACCGTGAACCTGCTAAGCGTCGCCCTTGAGCGTCTGGGAAGCCCGATCTGGGGCGTCATCCTCCCTGCCCTGATCTTTCTGGTGGCTTTTTCCCTCACCTACTGGCTCTACCGCCGTTTTTCTTTGGGCGCGGGAAAACCGCAGAACCGTGCCGAGCGGAGCACTCCGCAAGGAGCAAAGAGTTCCAAGCCAAGAGCGCGGACGTAAGTGTCAGCCGCGCCCGCTTCTTGGATTGCGTTTTAACCCCGACCCAAAACGTTTGGTGTGGGTTGGTTGCATGGCTGCTTTCAGTCGCTGGGGCTGCCTCCTTGTTCGGCCAGGGTTTTGCGTAGGGAGATCATGTTGGCGTAGAGGCGGAAGGCCCCGGCGACGGCGTGGGGCAGCTGCCGGTACCAAGCGTAGGCGCTGTAGATGTAAACCCCCTTGCCGTAGGGGGCATAGACCCAGCCGCCTTTTTGCGGTTCCTGATTCTGGTCGTGGGTTTCCAGCAGCGGGGTGTAGCGCTCGTCCCAGCTCTTGAGGAACTTGGAGCCGCGCTCCTCCACCCAGCCTTCAAAGTCCGCCAGCGTAATCTTGTTGGGGTGGTTGAAGAGGGGGTTGTCAGGAGCCAGGATGGTGACGGGGGAGTCTTCTTCGCTGACCTCCTCCGGCCGCCGGGTCTGGGAGTAGGGATAGGGCCCGTAGTTGTTGTCGTACTCCGGAGTCTGGTACTGCACGATCAGGACACCCCCGTTCTTGGCGTAGTTGAGCAGGCGGCCGTTGTAGGTCTTCACGTCCGGTCGCACGGCGTAGGCGCGTACCCCCACGATGATGGAGTCGTAGCCATCCAGGTCGGCCGTGGCCAAATCGGCCGGCCCCAGCATGTCCGGGCGGATGCCCAGCAGTTCCAGCGACTGCGGGATAGTGTCGCCTGATCCCATCACATAGCCCAGCCGCAGCCCCTCGGCCACCTGGACGTCCACGCCCCCCACATGGTGGCGCGCAGGACTGTAGAGGTTGAAGCGGCCCAGGTCGCGCGCGGTGATGGTGACGTAGCCCTCGCGGTACTCCCGGCCCTGGTATTTGGCCACGGCTTCCAGCGTGTAGGCCTGCTTCTGCAAACCGACCGGGACCGAGAGCGTGAAATCGTAGGAGGCTTCTTCGTCCTCCTTGGCGAAGGAGAAGGCGATCGTGGCGGGTGTGCTCTGCCAGCCCGAAGGCAGCCGCAGCCGCACTGTGCCTTCGGCCGCGCCTTTGGCGTTGCTGTGCACCACCACCGAGACCTTGTACTGTTGCTGGCCCAGCGGAATGATGCCGTGCTCGCCGCTGAAGCGGACGCTGAGAGCGGGCACCACCGTCAGCGGCGGCCGCAGAGCGCCGTAGGTGGGGTCGCGCCGCAGGATGCGCAGCGGCTCTTTTACTTTGATGGAGGTGCCCGCTACCTCCAGCTTCACCACCCCCCAGGCGGGCGGCGGCGGGAAGGAACGGGTGTGGTGCTGGGGCTGGTCGATTTGGTAAACGGCTTCTTCAATGGAATCGCGGTGCCAGTAAGGGCGAGTGAGTTCGGCCTGCTCGCTGAGCCGGAGGCGGAAGCGGGCTGAGAGTACATCGTTATAGCCCAGCGGGCTCAACTCCACAGTCTCGGCAGTGGCTGCCCAGCTCTCCGGAACACGAATCTCGACCGCGGTGGGAGTGACCTCAACCGAGCTGCGATTGACCAGCCGCACGCCGGCGGCAAAGTCCTGCCCCGGAATGGCGTGGTTGAAGGTGCTGGGGGTGACGAAGGCGGCAAAGGGCCCGGTGGGCGGGTCGTCGGGCTGCACGGCGACTTCCAGGTCCAGTGCCAGGGCCTTTGCGAGGGCGTGCTGGAACTGCTTCTCTTTGCGCTTGAGGACAAGGAAGATGTGGTCGCGGCCGGCCTCGTCCAGGCTGGACTGCTTCGCCTCCGCGATAAGCGCGCGGGTGGCGTTCAGGCCCGCCGCCAGCGAGGGAACCGGCGCCGCCAGCGTGCCGGGGTCAAACGCTGCCAAGGCCGCTTCGACCGAACCGTTGATGGTGGCCAGCCCCTGCGTCAGCCAGGCAGGGGGATTGCTGCCGGCGTGGGCGGCGATCCCGGCCAGGCTGATGTCGAGCCCGTCAAAGAATGACTCCTCCTGCTCAGGACTGTCCCCGGGCTCTGCTGTGGCCAGCAGCCGGTAGTAAGTTTTGTAGGAACCAGCGGCCGCTGGCCGGCTGCCAGCCCCCTGCGAGCGTTGGTACCCCAGTCCCTGGCGGGCAATCTGGTAGTAGGAGCGGCCCAGGATGGGGTCGTACTGGCCGGAGTGCACGACCAGTGTCCAAAGGTCCTTGTCTTCGGGGCGCGATTCCGGACGGATGTTGTTCATGTAGAGCTTCTTGGGCTGCCAGGGGCGCAGGCCTTCCGCGATCTGCTCGGGGAAGCGGTTGGGATCGGCGGCGGCTTCGAACACCTGCCGGGCCATTACGCCGGCGGTCTGGTGGTTGCCGTGCCCGTCGCGGCGATTGCCGCGGAAACGGGAGATGATGACGTCGGGCCGTTCACGGCGCACGACGCGAACCACGTCCCGCAGGACATTTTTCTCTCCGCCCCACTTGGTGAGAGCTTCGTCAAGGGACTTGGAGTACCCGTAGTCCACCACGCGACTGTGGAATTGTTGGATGCCGTAGTAGCGGTCGGACTGCAGAAGCTCCAGGCTGCGCAGCATACCGAGGGCATCGAAGAAGTAAGGCGCGATCAGGTTGGCGCCGCCTTCGCCGCGGTTCAAGGTGAGGAGCATGGCGCGGACGCCCTGTCCGCGCGCCAGCAGCGTCAGCATGGGGCCATCCTCATCGTCAGGGTGGGCGGTGATGTGGAGCGCGCTGGCGGTGGTTCGCAGCTTCAGTAGCGCCTGCCACAGGCCGGCGGCGCCACGGTCTTCGGGCAGGGCAGTGCCCCCGCCGGCCGGCGGGGCAAGCACAAGCAATGAAACCAGAACCAATGTGCAGAGAAACCTTCTTGAATTCATGCTGACCTCCTCAATTCGGCGGGGGCAAAATAAAGAACTTGTGGCCAATCCGCCCACCCTCGATGAGGCGGATCGGCAACATTCCAATTACCAAAGCGGTTAGGTGTTTGTCAAGGGGTCTGCTTTTTTGGTAGTGGGTCATTTTGAAAATGGGGAGTTTGCGCCGAGCCCCGTGGCACCTGCCACGGGGCGTTTGTGCCGCTTTTCCGCCCGGCGGCCCAATCAACCTAGTGAAAGTGACCCACTACCGCTTTTTTTTCATCCTTGACACGCGCGGGCAGAACGCGTATCTAGGCTCGACTCCCTAGAGACAAACAAGAGAGGGGCTGTGACGAACCGAGATTCCACCTCCGCGCCAACCTCTCCCAACCCGGGTGAAAAGCTGATTCGCGGGTTGGGCTTGAAAGAGGCGACGGCGGCCAATGTCGTCGAGATGGTCGGCATCGGCCCATTCATCACCATTCCGTTTTTGCTGACCGCGATGGGTGGCCCGCAAGCTTTGCTGGGGTGGATGGTGGGCGCGCTCCTGGCGGTGGGCGATGGTCTGGTGTGGGCGGAGCTGGGGGCGGCTATGCCGGGTGCAGGCGGCTCCTATCTCTACCTGCGGGAAGCCTACGGAGCCAAGCGGATGGGGCAATTGATGTCGTTCCTGTTCGTGTGGATGATTCTATTCACTGCGCCTTTGTCGGCGGCCACCGGCGCGGTCGGATTCGCCGAATATCTTGGCTACTTCGCCCCCTCGTTGACACCGCTGGCTACGAAACTGATCGCGGTGGGCGTCGTGCTCGCCATCACGGTGCTGCTGTACCGGGACATCAAAACCGTGGGGCGCCTTTCTTTTGTGTTCATGTTGGTCGTGCTCAGCAGCATCCTGTGGGTGATCGTGTCGGGGCTGTTTCGGATGGATCTCGGGATGGTGTTTGATTTCCCGCCCCAGGCATTTTCGCTTTCCAAAGGGTTCTTTATCGGGTTGGGCGGGGCGAGTTTGATTGCCATCTACGGGTATGGCGGCTACAACAACGTTTGCTTCCTCGGCGGAGAGGTAAAGAATCCCAGCAAGAACATACCCCGAGCAATAGTTGTTTCGATTTTGCTGGTGACGGCGCTGTATTTTTTCATGACCACGTCGATTATCGGCGTCGTGCCCTGGCGCGATGCAATGCAATCGCAACACGTCGTTTCCGACTTCATGGAAATTATCTATGGGCCCTGGGCCGGCCACGTGCTCACCGTGTTCATCCTGGGGGCGGCCTTTGCGTCGGTGTTTGCGCTCCTCCTCGGGTACAGTCGCATTCCCTACGCGGCGGCGGCGGACGGGCGATTCTTTCGCGTCTTTGCCCGCCTGCATCCCACCGGACGCTTCCCCCATGTTTCGGTGGTGATCCTGGGGTTGGGTTCGACCTTCTTTTGCTTCTTTAAGCTGGAAGAAATCATCCAGATCTTAATGGTCATCCAGATCATCATTCTCTACTTGGCGCAGGTTTGGGCGGTGACGTTGATCCGCCGCCGGGCCGACATTCACCGACCGTTCCAGATGTGGTTCTACCCGCTCCCCAGTTTCCTGGCGGCGGCTGGTTGGCTCTACATCCTGCTGACGCAGGAATGGAAATTTATTATCATGGGCGCCGTGGTTCTGGCAGCGGGAGTCGGTTTGTACATGCTGCGCGCGCGTCAAACCAGGGAGTGGCCGTTCGCTTCCGGGCCGGTGGAGGGCACTGCCAGATGACACGGCAGCAGGGTTCACGGCCAAGCGCCCGGGCGGGGGAGGCGGCTGGCGGTTACAGGATTTGGAAGATTTCCGGTGGAATCATACGAAATCTCATATAGCGCCATCAGCCCGCCTTGGGCGCGGGAGAAGATTCACCAACTGACTCCTGACAAAGGGGTTCAGCGAAAGCCGCAATTTTGGACTTGACTGGAGACAGAATTGCTGCTATGAAAAAGAGTGTAGCCGCTTAGCAAAAGAGGGGGGCGGTCGCATTCACAGACAACGCAAACAAACTTGGCTTGAGGTGCGAAGCATGAGAACAGCAGTGTATTGCAGCGTGGTAGTTGTGTGTCTGGCTGGTCTTCTTTTCACGCCGGCGCTTGAAGCGCAGACCAACACCGGAGTGATCGTCGGCACGGTGTCGGATCCGACCGGAGCTGTGATTCCGGGCGCCACGGTGACAGTCACCCATAGCGAGGTGCGGGCCGCGACTGAGGTGCAAACCAACGCGGTCGGCGACTACGTCTCGACGCTTTTGCGTGCTGGCCCCTACGGAATTCGGGTGGAAGCCTCGGGCTTTCAAACCGCTGTGCGGCGAGGCATTGTGCTGCACGTCAACGACCGCTTGCAGCTAAATTTTACGCTCCAGTTGGGCGCGGTTACTACAGTGGTGGAAACGATGGCGGCGACCCCGCTGCTCGAAACCCAGACAGGCGACGTGAGTACAGTGGTGGACTCCCGGGCCATCGTGGATCTGCCGCTGGATGGGCGCCGCTACATTGACCTGATGTTGCTCGCGCCCGGCGTGCTCCTGGCTGAAGGGGGGGAGAACTCGGGCAACCCGCGCGAAGGACGCTTCGCTGTCAACGGAAACCAAACCCTGCAGAACTACTACGTGTTGAATGGCGTGGACAACAACTCCTTCACCCAGAACGCCCAGGACTCCAGCCCGCAGGCGGCTCGGCCGGTGCCCGATGCCTTGCGCGAATTCAAAATCCAGACCCGCACCTACTCGGCCGAGTTCGGCTGGGCCATGGGGGGCGTGGTTAACGCGGAAATCAAGTCGGGCAGCAATGACATCCACGGCAGCCTCTGGGAGTTCTACCGCAACGAAAAATACAACGCCACTTCCTATTTCCTCAACAGCGCCGGCGTTAACAAGCCCGAAGAGAACCGCAACCAGTTTGGCTTCGCAGTCGGCGGGCCCATTTGGCGCGACCACACCTTCGGCTTCTTCGATTACGACAAATCGCACTGGCGCAGGGGTACGACCTCCTTCGGTCGGGTACCCACGCCCGCGCAGAGGCTGGGCGATTTCAGCGCCAGTCCGATTGGGTTCAGCCCGGCAAATCTGACTAACTTTCTCGCTACCGTCCCGGAAGAGTTGCCGTGCATCAATGTGGCTGACACGACTGGAAACGGGGATATTGATTCCTTGCTCAGCCTCAACCTCGCCGCCAACCGCACCGATGGCTTGCCCTGTGCTGACCCGGTCGCCGCGCAATTGGTGGGCTTGTGGCCGGCCTCTACCGGCCCGCTCCCCAACGACTTTTTCGGGACCCCAGCCGTTCCCGAAGACCAGTGGTCCTTTGACATCCGCATCGACCAGAGGATTAGCGACAAGGATAACATCTACGGCGTGTACGACCGCTACGATGTGGTGCGGGTAATCGAGCGCGGGCCTTTCGAGAACCCGCTCGCCCCCGGGGGGTTCAGCGCCAACAGCAAAGTGCGCACTCATGTGTTCTCACTGGCCTGGGTGCACACTTTCAGTCCTACCCTGGTCAACGATGCTCGCCTTGGCACCAACTACGTCTTCAGCGTCTCCCAGCCGCTGGCGCCCCAGGGGAATGCCGCGCCCGACTTCGGCCTCACCGGCGTGCCCGACGTGTTCGCCTTCGGGCTCCCTCCCATTATCGTGGACGGGTTTGAAATCTTGGGAACCAACCGGTGGCGGCCCCAGGACACCCGTTCGCAGGTCTGGCAGTTCATCGACAACCTGTCTTACTTCCGCGGCGATCACTCCTTCAAGTTTGGCTTTGAGTTCAAGCGCGCCATCAACAACTTCCTCGATATCAGAGCGCCCAACGGCGAGATGAGAACCCGCAGCAACTGGACCAACAGCGGTATCGCCAACTTCCTTTTGGGCAACTTTGCCGAGACGGTCCTCACCAGCCCCCTGGTGCCCCATAATTACATTGATGGCACGATGTTTTACGCGCAGGACAGTTGGCGGGCTACTCCCACCTTCACCTTCAATTACGGTGTCCGCTATGAGTACTTCACCCCTGTGATTGAGCGCGACCGCCTGACTTCCAACTTCGACCCCACCGCCAATGGCGGCCGCGGCGCCCTGATCACAACCTTTCCGGGGCCCCTGCCGGCCACGCTGGGGTGTTCGGACCCGGCCGGGAACCCGACCCTGACCAACGACCCCACCGGCACCCCCTTCGAATGTTTGATCCGGGGCCCGAGCGGCGACAGCATTTTTGCGCGGACCTTGATAAACCCCGACCGCAACAACTTCGCCCCCCGCCTGAGCGTCGCCTGGCAGATCAAAGACAGAATAGTTTTCCGGGGCGGCTACGCGGTCTTCTACCAGGTGGGTGATCGCATCGGCAGTTCCGCCATCTTGCAGCTCAACCCGCCTCACCAGTTCCAACTTTCTAACAGGGCTGACTTTGACGAGCCGCCGGAGTTCCTGCTCCGCAATGGCTTCCCGCTTTCAGCCGTTGCGCCCGCTGACATAGACCTTTTGATCGGACTCTCGAGCGGCTTGCGCGGCCGGGACATGGACGAGACCTCGCCTTACTCCCACCAGTGGAGCGTCGGCCCCCAGTTCGAGCTGACCCCCGACCTGGTGCTCGAGGTTGACTACGTGGGCCAGGACGCGAACAATCTACGTCGGCTGCAGAGGATCGGCCAGGGAAACCTGGTCACGCCCGGAGACATTACCTCCGTCGTCTTCCCCTTCCCGGATTGGCGGCAGGGGCGTGTTGGGAATGATTTCCTGAAGTCGAACGGCAGGTCGAACTACCACTCCTTGCAGGTCAACCTCCGCAAGCGTTTCTCGGCTACCCCGGCGGGGGGGCTTGCCTTCAACGCTGCCTACACCTGGGGCAAAGCCCTGGGCACGGTGAGCGGCTACCTGGTCGGAGGGAGCGGCAGCGCCCAAGGCGGGCAGCCCCAGAATGTCAATGACCTGGAGTCCGACTATGGCCGCCTGGTGTTTGACCAGAGGCAGCGCTTCGTCGTCAACTGGCAGTGGGAATTGCCCTTTGGCCCCGGCCAGCCTTACTTGAGCGGGGGTCTGGCCGCCAAGCTGTTGGGCGATTGGCAAGTCAACGGCATTTGGGCCTCCACCTCCGGGACGCCCCTCGGCGTCGGCGCCGCCGACAGGAGCGGCACGCGCAGCCCCGCCGCACGGGCGGACTGCATCGGCAATCCCTTGCCCTCCGGCTTCAACCAGACTGTGGATCAGTTCATGGATATCTCCGCTTTTGCGACACCGAATTCCGGCACCTTCGGGAATTGCGGCGTCGATCAGCTTAGCTCCTGGTCGCGCCACAACGCGGACATGTCGGTCTTCAAGAAGTTCCGCATCGACGAGGAGCGGCGGCTTGAACTGCGGTTCGAGTTCTTCAACATCTTCAACACTCCCCAATTCAACCCCCCCAGCAACAGCTGCAGCAGCGGAACCGGGCTTCCTTGCGACCCATCGACCTCCGACTTCGGGAGGACGAGCTCAACCAGGCGTGCTTTCGTCGGAGATGCGCGGGTGATGCAGTTGGGGATAAAGTTCTACTTCTAGGCAGGTAGAACCTCTAGAATAGGCCAGCTACCGGTTCTAAGCCGGTGGCTGGCCTTTTTTCATTTTCAGCCGACGCGATGGTTTCTCCTATTGGCCGCAGAGTCCGCAGCGCCCTGTTTCGGTGGCTCTCCATCTCAGCCGCCGTAGGGTTGGCGCTCTGGTTGGGCGCTGCGCAGGCCCAAGCGAGTCCGCCCCCCTCGAACCTTTCTCCCTCGCCGAAACTGGTTGTAGTTATCAGCGTGGATCAGATGCGCTTCGACTACCTGACCCGCTTCAACCACCTGTACCAGGGCGGGTTCCGCACCCTGCTGGACGGTGGGGCTGTTTTCACCAACGCCCTCTACCGCCACGCCGTCACCTCGACCGGCCCCGGGCACGCCGTCATCCTCACCGGCAGACATCCCTCGCACTCCGGCATCGCCGTGAACCACTGGTTCGATCGGGAATTGGGCCGAAGGGTGTCCCCGGTCGAGGACGCTGCAGTCAGAACGGTGGGTGGCGCGGGCTATGCAGGGATGGGCGCCTCGCCCCGCAAGCTGTTGTCTCCGACGGTTGGCGACGCTCTCAAGAGAGAGCATCGCGGAGCCAAGGTGGTAAGCGTTTCTAACAAGAGCCTCGTAGCCATCCTCTTGGGCGGCTGGGCGCCGGATGCCGCCTACTGGTTTCACGATGAAAGCGGGTCTTATGTGACCAGCTCTTACTACGCGAAAGAGGCTCCGAAATGGCTTCGCGCATTCAACACCATTCGGTTTGCGCACGCTTTTGTGGGCCAAACCTGGGAGCCGTTGCAGGTGAACGAGGAGGTTTGCCGGAGAACTGACTCCGAAGGACCGCCTTCCCGGAAGGCAGGCAGTAAGCTCTTTTCTCACCCCATCAAAAACCACCGGCAGGTCTCACGCACGCCATTCGGTGACTGTATCACCCTGGAAATGGTCAAACGCGTGGTTGAGAACTACAGGTTGGGTACAGACGAAGTTCCGGACTTGCTGGCGGTGGGATTCTCGGTTTCGGATATCATCGGCCACGACTATGGGCCCCTGAGCGAGGAGGCCAAGGACGAATTTATCCGTCTGGACAAAGTCCTGGGTGAGTTACTGGACTGGCTCGGGCAGCGCGTTGGTAAGGATCGTCTTCTGGTGGTCCTCACGGCCGATCACGGTGGCGTGGCGATGCCCGAGCGTCTCGCCCGCCAAGGTAAGGATGCGCGGCGGATCAAGCAGGAAGAATTTGAGAAGGCCATCTTCGCTGGCCTGCGAAAAGGGGATTCACCCCCCGACGGGCCTATCATCCAGCATATTGAGGAGTGGGGAATCTTTCTGAACTTGAAAGAAGTTGCCCGGCTCGGTCTGACCCGGACAGAGGCCGAAAAAATCCTGGCTGCCATCCTACAGGACCTATCTTTTAAGGAACAATACGGGGTGGCGGAGATTTACGCCCGCAATGAACTGCTGGAGACCAGCCCGGGCAAGGACGAATTTGTGCGTTTCTACCGGAACAGCTATTTTGATGGGCGCAGCCCCGATGTATTCGTGCGCTTCAAGGAGCACTATCTTCTCGCCCAGCCCGGGATAAAGGCGGGACACGGCACGCCCTACAAGTATGATCGCCACGTGCCGGTGATTTTCCTGGGCGCTTTGATTCGGCCTGGAAACTATGGCCAGGAAGCCGGTCCCGAAGACGTCGCGCCTACGCTGGCATGTATCTTGGGCCTGGAATTCCCCCGCGAAGATGATTCCCGGCTGTTGCTGGAAATGATCGAGAGGGAGGGCGATGCTCCAACTTGTTCGAGGTAAAGCTCGGGACAGCCTGCCGGGAAAGGTCGCCCCGAGGCGGCGGTGCCTGCCCTCTCCGCCGAAGAGTTGGCCCCGGACTTTAACTGTGAGGTTCCCTGTATGTCGTTGATGGTGCAGGAGATACATGAGCAACCGGCGGCGCTCGAGCGCACCCTGCGGATGGAGCACAGCACCATCGTGCGGATCAAGAAGATCGCGCAGCGAAGAAGTTTTCGGCTGGTCTATCTGATTGCGCGCGGCACCTCCGACAACGCCGCTTTGTTTGGGCGGTATCTGATTGAGATCACCACCAAGCACCTGACCTCCTTAGCGGCTCCCTCGGTTCACACGCTCTACCGCGCCCGGCTCGACCTGCGGCGCACCCTGGCGGTGGGAATTTCGCAGTCGGGCGAGAGCGCTGACGTGAACCTGGTGTTGGAGGCCTGCCGCCAGCAGGGCGCCTTTACGGTCGGCATCACCAACCACGGCGGCTCGCCCATGGCGCAGCTTGTGGATGAGGTGCTCCTGAGCCACGCGGGCACCGAGCGTAGCGTGGCCGCCACCAAGACCTACACCGCGCAGATGCTGCTCCTCTACGAGTTGGCCTGGGCGTTGGGGGCACGGTTTCGCCGGCGCGAGGTGGAGCGCCTGCCCGCCCTGGCGGCCACGGCGCTGCAGTTGGAAGGGCAGGTGAAAGCCGCCGCGCGGCGCTACCGCACGATGCAGCACTGCATCGTGGTCGGACGGGGACTGAATTATGCCAATTCCTATGAGCTGGCGCTGAAACTCATGGAAACCTGCTACGTGGTGGCGGAGCGCTTTTCCGCCGCCGACCTTCTGCATGGGCCGATTGCGCTGATTGAGCGAGGCTTCCCCGTTTTTGTTTTCCTGCCGCCGGGAGTCACGCGCCCCGGCTTGGAGAAGCTGGTCGGGCGGCTGAAGCAACTGGGAGCGAACATCTTACTGTTCAGCAACCAGGGGCGCTTGCCGCTCGCTCGCACCGCCGTGGTACTCCCCGGACGGATCCCCGAGCTTTGGACCCCCATTCCCTACATCATCCCGGCACAACTGTTTGCCGCCTACCTGGCCGAGGCGAAAGGGCTGGACCCCGACGCACCCCGGCACCTCAAGAAGATCACCCGCACCGTTTAGGCTGAAGACTAGAAGCGAAACAGGTAGGAAAACTTGACAAAGAATTGCTTGCTGGTTTCCAGCAGGCTCCGCCGGGTTCGCAGCAGTACATCGTTAATTTCAATCAGCCGGGGATCCAAGTTCTCCAGGGCATTACTGTAGCCGATAAACAGTGCCGTGCCGGGGTTGACCAGGTAGGTAATGAGGAAGTCGCCGGTGAATCGTTTGGTCGGGGTGAGGGAGGTCAGGGTGGAGTTCACGAGGTTGGCATCGTATTGCAGGATGAGCCGGAGCGAGAGTTCCCGGGTCATCTGGTAGTTCGCTTTGGAGCGTAGGATGTGGTTGTTGAAGACGCTAATCCCGGTCTCCCGCTGCTTGAGCCGCGTGAAGAAGTAGGAGTTTTCGATGCGCAGCGGCGTGATGGGCAGAAAGACGGTGCGCAGCCGGAGGTTCGTAAGCTGGCCCAGGGAGGGGTTCAGACCGTCGGGAGGATCGAAATTGATCTCCGTTCCTCGTTGATAC
Organism: Candidatus Acidiferrales bacterium; assembly: GCA_965247455.1. Taxonomy (GTDB): domain Bacteria; phylum Acidobacteriota; class Terriglobia; order Acidiferrales; family 2-02-FULL-67-57; genus JACZYA01. Next base: position 438,511 of record CBDFHE010000017.1, on the reverse strand, counting down.
CGGAGGTCAACCTCCACCTGGGGAATCCAGGCGTTGAAGGCCTCTACCACCAGACGCCGCTTGGAGAAGCGGATACCCTCGAAGAACTCGCCGTTGTTGCGGTACTGCACCTCAAAACTGGTGCGCCGGCGGAAGTCGAAGCTGATGCCCGGCGAAGAGGTCCAGTCCTGCGGCACTCCGGAGTGGTCCCAGTTCCGCCGCAGAAACAATCGGGGTCCCCAGGAGATCAGGTGTCCACCGTTCGTCCAGAAGCGATAGACGGTACGCTGGCGCAGCTCGCGCAGGTCAACGCGGCGCACGAACCCCAGGTCGGTGTTAAAGCCTGAACTGAAATCGTCGTAGCTGAGGAAGTAATCAAAGCTGCGCCCGGAACGCTCCAACCGTGCGTTGTAGGCCGGCCCGGCCAGGAGCTCTCCTTCCACCGTCTGCGTACTGCTCGCTAGGCCTTGAAATTGAAAGTTCCAGGTGGGAGAGAATTTGAGCCGGCCATCTATGCCGCCCACCCGATTGTAGCCGTTTTCGATTTCGCGGTTGGTAAAGATGGCGCCCAGGGAGGACTGCTCCAGGATATCGTGGCTGATGCGCAGGATTCCGACGTGAGCGCGTTTGCCAAATAAGGGATCGTCCATCGTGACGACTCTTCCCGGAGCCTGGTCATCGGCGAACAAAGCACCGATGGCGGTATTGCCCACCTTCCCGGTCAGGCGCACGCCCATTTGTGGGTCGGCAATGCGGCGAGTGAAAACCAGGTTGATGGGGGTGGCAAAGAAGCTGGCGTTCTCCAGAAAGAAGGGGCGCTTCTCCGGGAAGAAGACCTCGAAGCGCTGATTGACTGTCACCTGGGGTTCGTCGGATTCCACCTGGCTGAAGTCGGGGTTCAAGGTAATGTCCAAGACCAGGCTGTCGCGAAACACGGCCTTGGTGTCGAGACCGATATCGACATCGGCCCGGTCGCGCACGAACGCGCGGTTCAATTCGTCCAGCGCGCGCGAGGAGCGGAAGAATCCAAACGGGACAAATTGCAGATTGCGACCCAACGAGATGCCTTCGATTCCGTTGAGGGTGGCTCCCTGCTGGAGCAGCCCCGACACCCGGCTGGTCACAGGCGGCCAAAAGCTAGTTTCACTGTTGCGGGGGATGGCCCGCACCAGCACGATGCCCCAGGTTTGCTGCGGGCGGGACGGGAAACGGAGACTCTTGAAGGGGATGGCCAAGCGGATCACATAGCCGTCATCGGTGCGCAGGCTGCTGGTATGCCAGAGGGTATCGAAGGAGAAGGGAGAGTCCCCTCGACGCGGTGCCTGCCCTTCCAGCAAGCCATCAACGCCGACCCCGCCTTCGCGGTAGAGGGCGTCAGCCTGGATGGCGTGCGGGTTGGCCAGAAAAACGAAAGCGCGGCGCCGGTCATGAAAGGTGTCCAGGATAATGCCCACGCGGTCATCGGCGAAGATGTCTTCCCGGCGGGCCATGCGCGCGCGAATCTTCTCCGGCTCCCGGTCGGAGCAAACGAACACGGCGTAGAAGTTTTGCTGGTCGTAGCCGAGGTAGACGACGGTGGGCTGGCTGCTTTGGGCTCCGTCGTCCGGTGTTCGCTGGGTGAAGTTGTCGATGCGCAGCATCCCGTTCCCTGTGTGGGGGTTCATGTCGCGGAAGTCTTCCAGGCGGGGTGGTTGGCTCACGCGGGGGATGTGCACCTCGACGGCGAGAACCGGTATGGCGGAAAGATGGCCGGACACGACCGCACCGGCCAGGAACAACCAAAGCCGAATGTAAGGCGTTATTTTCACAATTTGATGCAAGTTTTCAAGCCGACAGTGTGCCTGAAGACCAGAATCACAATCGTTTTCCTGCAGCGGTGCCGCGCGGTTGTTTTCCCCGTGGCTGACTTACAGGAAGGGACAGAGCCTTGGCGACCCGTAGTTTTCTGGAGATGATTACGCCAATGGTCTAGCTCACCCAGCGCGAAGTGATTACCTTCTTCTCGGTGTAGAACTCGATGGCGTCTTTCCCGTGCACATGCAGGTCGCCATAGAACGATCCCTTCCAACCGGCGAAGGGGAAGTAAGGCGAAGGAGCGGGCACACCCACGTTGATGCCCACCATGCCGGCTTCAATCCGGGAGGCGAATTCGCGCCCGGCCCGCCCTGAACGGGTGAAGATGGCGGTCGCATTGCCGTAGCGAGAAGCGTTCACGATGGCAATCGCTTCCTCCAGGTCTTTGGCTTGGATGACCGCCAGCACCGGACCGAAAATCTCTTCCTGCGCAATGCGCATCCCGGGACGCACGCGGTCGAAGATGGTGGGACCGACGTAGTAGCCCGCCGAGCCGTCATGGGATTTCACCGTGCGACCGTCCCGCACCAAAGCCGCGCCCTCGCGCTCGCCAATCTCGATGTACTGCAGGATGCGCTCGCGGTGAGCGGCTGAAATGACCGGTCCCATTGCGGTGTCCGGATGGTTCCCCGCGCCCACCTTGAGTGCGTCGGCGGCTTGCACCAGTTCGCGCACCAACGGGGCCCCGGCTTCACCCACAGCAACCACCACGCTGGTGGCCAGGCAGCGCTCGCCCGCGCAGCCAAAGGCCGACGCAAGAATCGCCTTCGCGGCCGCCTTCAGGTCGCTATCGGGCATGACCACCAGATGGTTCTTGGCGCCGCCCAGCGCCTGCACCCGCTTGCCCTTGGCGGCGGCAGTCTGGTAGATGTATTTCGCCACCGGACTCGATCCCACGAAGGAAACCGCTTTCACCCGCGGGTCGCCGAGCAGGACATCCACAACCTCCTTGGCACCGTGCACAAGGTTCAGTACGCCCCCCGCCAGCCCAGCCTCATGGAAAAGTTCCACTAAGCGCACCCCCGTGCGCGGAACCTTGTCGGAGGGCTTGAAAATAAAAGTGTTCCCACAAGCAATCGCAAGCGGAAACATCCACAGCGGCACCATCGCCGGAAAATTAAAGGGTGGAATGCCCAGGCAGACTCCGAGGGGCTGGCGGAGGGAGACGCTATCCACGCCGATGCCGACGTTTTCCAGCGACTCGCCCATCATCAGGGTGGGAATGCCGCAAGCGAACTCAACCGCTTCGATGCCCCGCTGCACCGACCCACGGGCTTCCTCCAGCGTCTTGCCGTGCTCACGCGTGACCAATGCGGCCAGCTCCTCCCGGTGCTCTTCCAACAGGTGGCGGTAGCGGAATAGGATGCGCGCGCGCTGCGCCGTCGGGCACTGCCGCCAGGAAGGAAAAGCCGTGTGCGCCACCTGGATGGCACTCTGCACTTCCTCCCCGGTGCAATAAGGAATCTGGGTACTTGGTTCACCCGTGGCCGGGTCGGTAAGCGTCTCCGTGCGGCCACGCGAGAACTGCCATTCCCCTCCAAGACAGATTGCGCATTGGTAGGTCTGCCTCTCGACTTCGGTAGGACGGCCAGCCATAGCCTCTTCTCCCTCAGCGCGTCCCGTCGTGAACCAAAGGTAGGCGAGGATCGACTTCGTTCCAGGTTGAGCGCACCCAGGAGTGCTGGGGATCTTCGGTGCAGGCCAGCACGTGCGCGCTGCCGGCCAGGAAGTTCAAATAGTACACGTCGTAGCCGTGTCCGGCCACCACCGGATGGTAGCCGTCCCGCACCAGGATCACGTCGCCATCGTGCGCCGTCAGCGTCAAGTCGCGGGACCCGTCCGCTGTATAGAGGCGTTGATGGGCGTACCCGCCGAGTTTGTTCATGCGGTAATAATAAATCTCATCCAGGTCCGCTTCGGTGGGAAGATTGTGTACGTCGTGCTTGTGTGGCGGGAAGCTGGACCAGTTCCCGCTGGGCGTGTACACCTCCACCACAATCAGTTTGTCGGCAGGAAAGTCCGGGGGCAGTACGTCCACGATCTGGCGGGAGGCGTTGCCGCCGCCCCGCAGACTGACCGCAACGTCGCTGGGAGTGATCAGCCGGGGCGCATGCCGGGCGCTGGAAGGCACGCGGCACTCCGCCACCTCGCACGCAGTTTCAGCCTCCAGGCGCGCGCCGGAGCCGGAGGGGAGATAGAGAGCGTAGGGCAGCCCGTCGAAGACGTGAGCGCGCTGGCCCATGCGCTGCTTGCCCTCGCCCCAATCGGCCGTGCAGCGGCCGCCCAGCAGCACCAGAACCACTTCCTCCTGTTCCGTCTGGGTTTCCCAGGTTTCGCCCGCACCCAGGCGCCGCACAAAGAAGCTCATCCATTCCCAGTCCGCGCGTTGGCGCGGCAGGCTGAACAACTCGCCCGATTGCCCTGGCGGGAGGGTTTGCGAATGAACCAAGAAGTTGTCTTTCTCCATGCCTGCCCCTTTCAGTCTCTTTCGCGGGAAGCGCCCCTGGCGTTTGCGGTTAGAGCTTCTCGGTCGCGCGGACCTTTTCGTATTCTTTGCGCGCCTCTTTCAAATACTCCGGCACCGGCATATCCCACCAGCCGTATTTGGAGAGCCCGCCCATTGAGAACTCGCGGCTGGTGAGCACCTCCACCACGCTGGGCGAGCCGGACTCCAGCGCCTCACGAACAAACGGGCCCACCTCGTTGGGATGGTCGGTGCGCCAGGCCTTGGCGCCGAAGGCGCGCGCTACCTCGGCGAAGTTGGGCGTGTAGTGTTCGCCCTGCGTGTTCTCGAACTTGGTATTGATGACGCGCTTCTGGCCGTACTCTCCGGCCTGCAAGTTCCGAATTGATTGCCACCCGCAGTTGTTCATGATGACGTACACGATGGGGAGGTTCTTCCGCACCGCCACCGCCAGTTCCTGCATATTGGCCAGAAAGTCGCCGTCGCCGGCGATGCCGAGCACGCGCCGCTTGGGGGCAGCGAGCTGGGCGCCGATGGCCCCGGGAACCGTGAACCCCATGGTCGAAAAACCGCCACTGGTGATGTGGGTGCGCGGCTCGCGGAAAGGAATTTCCTGGTACACCTGGCTCTGAGGCAGTCCTGCGCCGCTGACCCAGATGGAATCGGGCGGCGCTACCTTGCGCACCTCAACTAGGGCGCGGGAGATCGAAACCGGCACCGCGTCGGATTCCCGCCGCTCCCGGAAGGAATCAAAGAACTCCTGGCGCAGGCGGCCGATTTCCGCGAAGTAGGGCGAGTTGCGATAGTCGCGCGGCTTCTTACTCCGATCTTCCAGCGCGGCCAGCAACTGGCCCAGCGCCACCTTGGCGTCGGCGCGGATGCCGACTTCGACCGGGTAGTTCTTGCCGATCTCGCGCTCTTCGATGTCAATGTGAATCAGCTTGGTGGGAGGAATGCGATAGATGTCGGCGGTGTAAGAGGCGGTGGTCCAATCCACAAAGCGCGTGCCCACGGCCAGCACCAGGTCGGCACTCTGACAGAGCCGGTTGGCGCACAGGCTGCCGATGGAGCCGGGGTGCCAAGCGTAGAGCGGGTGGTCTTCGGGAAAGATCCCCTGGCCCGACCAGGTGGTGATCACCGCTGCGCCCAGGTGCTCGGCCAGCTTGCGCACTTCCTCGGCTGCGCCGGAGGTCACCGCCCCGCCCCCGACCAGCAGCACGGGCCGCTGGGCGCCGGCCAGCAGCTCGGCGGCACGCTCAATGTCTTGGGGATGACCAGCCGGACCGTGCAGCGGGCGGTGCCGAGCCGGATCGGGAATTTCGACGTCAGCGCTCTCCGCCTGAATGTCCATGGGGAGATCAATCAGCACTGGGCCGCGCCGCCCGGTGAGCATGAGGTTGAACGCCCGGTGGAGCACAAACGGCAACTGATCCACCCGGCTGGGTTGCCACCACTGCTTGACGATGGGTTCGAGCACGCGCGGGAAATTGGCCCAGTGGGTGCGGTCGATCTCTTGCAAGACCGAGTGGCCGCGCATGTAGGTGTGAACGCTGCCGGTGAGCACCAGCACAGCGCTGGAGTCCACGTAGGCCTGGGCGACGCCGCAGGCGGTGTTGGCGGCGCCGGGGCCGATGGAGGTGCTCACGGCCAGCGGGTGCCCGGAGACGCGGTGGTAGGCATCAGCCAGGTGCACCGCGCATTGCTCGTGCATCACCGGGAAGGCTTCGATCTTCCCCTGCCGCTCCACCAGCGCGTCGAATAGAGGGACGTTGCCGTGGCCGGGGATGCCGACCAAGTAAGGTACCCCCTCCCGGATCAAGTACTCCACCACGATCTCCGCCCCTGTCAGCCGCATGACCCCCCTCTTTCGCCTAAGCGGTTAGTCGAACTGGGAGAGTAGTGTACGCAGGCGGGCGGCAGGCTGTCAAGCTGACTCAGTGGGCCTTCGTAACCGCCGCCAATTTCCGGACATGCTGCGTGAAGCCGCAGGAGTCGCGTACGCACAACTGGGGCATCAATTTGCGGGTGAGGGGGCGGGCCCGCTTGCCGGCTATCCGTTCCAGCAGCATCTGCGCTGCGGTCGCGCCCAGTTCGTACTTGGGCAGCTCGACCGTGGTCAGGCGCGGCCGGAAGAAGCCTAGCCAGGGATAGTCGTCGAAACTGGCGAGGGCAAAGTCTTCCGGGCACCGCATCCTCATTTCCTCCGCTGCCTTCAGGAGGCCGACGGTCATCAGGTAGTTGGCTACGAAGATTGCCTCGGGGCGGCGGGGCAGCAGCGCGAGGCCAGCCCGGTAGCCGGAGTCAATCCGGTAGTCTCCTTCAACCACCAAGGCGGGGTCGTAGGGGAGGTCGTTTGTCACCAGTGCCTTGCGGAACCCCTGCCAGCGCGCTTTGGCATTGCTTACATGCAGCGGGCCGCTCACCAGCGCAATCGTGCGGTGGCCCACCCGGGCTAGATGCGAGACGGCTTCAAAGGCTCCTTTCGAGTCATCGGTCACGGCGGCGTCGGCCCGCACACCCGGGGCCGTGCGCATCAAGAGGACTATCGGCGTCTTGACGTAGGCCAGCATCTGTTGCAGGCGAGGACTGAAACGCCCCGGCGTCTTGGTCAGAAGGATACCGTCCACCCGCTTAGAGAGAAGTAGCTCCAGATAGACTTCTTCTTTCTCCTGTTTGTCGTCGCTGTTGCAGAGCAGGATGCTGTAGCCATCCTTTTGGGCTTCATCTTCCGCTCCGCGCACCACCTGGGGGAAAAAGGGGTTGGCGATGTCGGGTACGATCATTCCGATGGTGTGGGTCTGGCGCTTGGCCAAGCCGCGCGCCAGCAGGTTGGGGCGGTAGTTCAGTTTCCGGATGGCGGCTTCGACGCGGCGTTTGAGGGCCACACTGACATGGCCGCTGTGGTTGGTCACGGCGGAGACGGTGAAGACGGAGACGCGTGCCATGCGTGCAACATCATAGATGTTGGGAATCTTGCGCGCCTTGCGGCGGCGAAGGCGGCGAGGTTTTTTCACTGTTTCCTCTCTTGTACAGCGCAGCCAGGGATTGCTAATTTCTTCCGCTGGTTGCGCGCAGAAATTCTTCCAGCTCCTCCCGGCGGGGCATGGCGTCCGAGCAACTGACGCGGCTGACGACCACAGCGGCGGCGGCATTACCATAGGCCAAGCACTCGGCCAGCGGCAGCCCGCGGTGCAGGGCATAGAGGAAGCCGGCAGCAAACCCATCGCCGGCCCCAATCGTGCTCTTTACGGGGACGGGAATCGGCGCAGCGGAGAAGCATTCAGTGCGCGTGTGGGCTTCCACCCCTTTCACCCCCAGCTTGCGGACCAGCAGCGTTACGTTGGTGACCAGCACTTCTTCTACCTGCGCAGAAGGGTCGTCCTTGCCGGTGAGAAGCAAAAGTTCCTCCTGGTTGCCCACCACCACGTCCACCCAGGGCAAGGCAGCGCGGGCCTGACACCCGGCCTCCTCGGACGAGGGCCATGAGCTCTGGCGGTAGTCTACATCGAGCACGGTGCGCAGTCCGGCTTCCCGGGCGGTTTTCAGGGCATCTAGGGTGGCTTCGCGGGCGGGCGAGGCCGCGAGGCTGGTGCCGTTGGTCACAAACAGCCGGGCCTTCTGGATGTAAGCCCGCTCAGCCGGGCCCACTTGCACCCGGGTGTCGGCCGCCTGCCGGCGATAAAAAACTTGGGGGAAGCGATCCGGCGGCGAAACCTCCGTCAAACACAGTGACGTATTATACCCCTCCACCAGGCGCACGAACTGCGTGTCCACGCCTTCCTCACGAAGAAAGCCGAGCAGATAGTCGGCGAGGGCATCTTGCCCCAGACAACTGATGATGCCGACGCGCAGGCCCAAGCGCGCCAGACCGACCGCAATGTTGGCGCTGGAACCACCCAGATGGCGGGAAAAGTGCTCCACCTCGGCCAGTGGCCGGTTGTGCTCGACCGCATGCAGATCGTAGCCGATGCGGCCCAGTACGCAGGCGTCCAAGGAACTTCACCTCTCCATGCTTTCGCCGCTGGGGGAAGGAGCCGCGCCCCCAGCGGGTTTCATTCAGACACCTAGGCTGCGCAAGAATCTCCGTCCCGCGCTGGCATTGGCGAGCGGGCTGTCCGCACCCCGGCCGCCCGGCAGCACGTCCTGTTCGACCACCACCCAGCCGTCGAAATTGCGGCTTCGGAGCAACGCCAGCACCTGAGGGAAATCCACCGTGCCCTGTCCCAACGGAGTGAACACACCCTGCTTCACTGCCTGGTAGAAGTCTAACCGATGGCGCCGCACCTCAGCTAGGCGGTCGGCATCCACATCTTTCAGATGCACGCAGCGCACACGGGCGAGGTAGCGTTCGAGCAGCGCCACCGGGTCGCCTCCCCCGTAGACGGCGTGTCCCGTATCCAAACACAATCCCAGCTCGTCGGCCGCAAATAGAGAAAATAGCCGATGCACCTCTTCCGGGGTTTCCACGTGCGTTCCCACGTGGGGATGGAAGGCAACCTGCACCCTCAGTTCGGCACAACTCGCCACCACCGCACGTATGCCCTCCTGGGCTGTTTTTAGCTCCTGGGCGGTCCAAGAGAGTTGATTGGCTTCGGCAGGACGTCCCGCGGCGGCACACCGGTCGGGGGTGATTTCGTCGCAGAGGATCAAGAGCCGGCAGCCGGCTTGACTGACCAACTGTGCCGTGCGCCGCACGCGCTCCAGCCCGGCTGGGTGCGCATCCCTTCTTCCCAGGGGCATCATCACAAAAGCAGAGCAAAGCCTCAAGGCGCGCCGGTCGAGCTCTGGTCGCAGGGTGGCGGGGTCGGTGGGGAAGAAACCGTGGGGGCCCAGTTCGGTGCCGCCGTAGCCCGCCTGCGCCATTTGGTCGAGCACGCGTGAGTAGGACCAGTCGGATGGGAGTGGGAGTGTGTCCATCACACCCCAGCTCACCGGCGCAGTAGCAACGCAAAAAGGCATTATTTACCTAGGCGCTTAGCTAAGCTGTCCCAGTGTATCCCGCCACTGGGTAAAACGCAATTGGCAGGGCGAGCCTCGCCGGGCAGGTAGGCTTCTACCAACTTCCGGGCTTGGCCGGATTCGCCAGCCAGGTTTCGACCAGTTGCTGGAGTCGTTCGAGGGCGATTTGCAGCAAGCGCTCCCCCTTTTCGGGGGAGATTTCGCTCAGCTTGCCGGAGTAGCCGGGCCAGCCTTCGCCCCGGCTCTTCTCCAGGTAGTAGGGGAAGTCCTCCGTAAACGATTGGATGGGGGGCAGGTCGGGGCCCTGGCCGGGCAGGACGGATTCAGGGGCAAAGGCAGCCGCGACCGAGAGCTCCAAGGGGCCGCCGTGGCCGTGGCCTCCGTTGGGCTGGCTGAAGAGGCGCAGGCTGTCCACCAGGGGTCCGGGCAGGGTCTCCCACCAACTCACAAACAACACGGCGGCATCTTGGTGCTGTTGCGTGACCTGGGAAATGGCCAGCCGGGCCGAGCCGATGTTGCCGTCGTGGCCATTGAGCACAAAGATTTTGTCAAAGCCGTGGGCGATCAAGCCGGTCAGGATGTCGGTCAAATAGGCGGTGATGGTTTCGGGACGGATGGAAATGGTGCCGCGGAAGGTGGCGGTGTGGGCGGGACTGTGAGTGTACTGAACGGTCGGAAATAACGAGGCGCGCAGGCGCGAAACCAGCCGCTGGGCAAGGCCAGCGGCTATCATGCTGTCGGTGCCCGGCGGGCCGCTGGGGCCGTGGTACTCGACACTGCCGAGGGGGAGAATCGCCAACGGAGAAGATTTGAGGTGAGACGCCAGCGCAGAGCCGGGGACGCGAACAAACTCCCTCTGAGCGGTGGCCGCGTTCTCCGCCTGCGCAGTGGTCGGGGTCGCAGACGAGGCGCCCAGGAGCGCGCCGCCGGCGTGCGCCAAAGGAAGGAGCGCTGCGCTGCGCAGGAATGTGCGCCGTGCTTGGGATTGCAAGGGAGATTCTTTGCTCATCGTTCACCTCCGGATACCGGGCCGCAGCCACTGCCTTTCAGGGGCCAACCCCGCAGCGGAGCTGGGTTAGCCCAGTGCATTCTAGCGGGATGAATGGGGCGAGAGCTACGCCTGGCTCTTGGAAAACTGAAGTGATCCCGCCGTCCGAAAGAACCTACCAGGTGGGCCGATGATGCTTATCGTCCCAGCTAACCTTGGTCCCGTGTTGATAGGCCAGGTTGGCCATGTGGACCGCGAGCGCAGCGTTATTGCCCATCTCCGCCGTTTCCCGAGGAGCCTGCCGCGTCCGCACAGCATTGATGAAATCCTGCATATGGCCGCTGCCACCGCCGAAGCGGCGGGCAGGAAGCTGGTAACGTTCCATGGCTTCTCTCACCTGCGGAGGAGTGCGGCGACGCCCGCTCCGGTCCAATCCGTGCACGATATAGAACAACTCCCGGCTTTCTTTGGGCAAAGATTCAGCTACGTAGGAGTATCGTTCTTCCTCGGGTTCGGTGTGGACGATGAGTTCTCGGGAGCTGATGAGCAGAGCAGCATCGGTCCCCAGGAAGCGGATGCCCTGATCCCGGCTGGAGTTGTTCTTGGTGGAACTCAACGAGAGAGCGAACCCTTCCGGGTAGTCGTAGAGGGCATTGAAAGTGTCCGGCACCTCGCGTCCGTCTTTCCAGCGGTAGATGCCTCCCTGCGCCACCGCGGAGCGCGGGAGCTTCACGTCCAGCACCCAGTGAATGGCGGTGAGCAGGTGCGAAAATAAGTCGCCCCCCAGCCCTTCGCCGTAGTCCCAGTAGCACCGCCAGCGGAAGAACCGCTTGGGATCAAACTCTCGCTCGGGTGCCGGGCCCAGAAAGGTCTTCCAATCGATGGTCTGGGGGGAGGCATCGGCCGGGATGGGAGTTTGCCAGGCATAGATGGAACCGCTCGAGTCCCACCAGCCGGTGACAAAGGTAATCTTGCCCAGCCGGCCCGACTGCACGATCTCCTTGGCTTTCTGATAGAGCGGCTGGCTGACCCGGCCGCTGCCGACTTGAACCACACGGCCTGTCTGGCGCAATTTGCTCAGGAGCCCTTCGCCCTCCTCCCACGTGTGCGTCAGGGGCTTCTCAGCGTAGATGTCTTTGCCGGCTGAGGCGGCGTCGAGCATGATGCGGACGTGCCAGTGATCGGGCGTGGCCACAACCACGGCATCAATATCCTTGCGGTCGAGCAGGCGGCGGTAGTCGCGCGTGGTTTCGACGCCCTCGCCGGTCAATTCGCGGGCCCGTTCGAGATAGCCATCGTAGAGATCAGCCACGGCCACCACCTCGGCGCCCCGCACGCGCTGGATCGCCGGTAGCAATTGGCGCCCTCTGATCCCGAAGCCAATCAGGCCCAGCCTGACGCGATTGCTAGCCGCCGGTGCTTGGGCATGCGACGCCCAAGGGGCGGCGCTCAACAGCGTCCCGGCCGCAACCGCGCCTTTGCCCAGCCGTTCGACAAATTCTCGTCTCGTAAGTTTGTTATCTCCGGACATGGAGAATCCTCCTTAGGCCATATCCCCCTCTCGATGCCGTTCACACCTTGCGTGCCTAGAGGCCATCAGCTTGGCGCTGGGGGGCTTTGTGCTGCCAGTACACCGCCGCAGACAGGAGACAAAGAACAATCGCCGCCAACGAAATCAATCGAACTCCCGTTTGCAGGCCATACTCCGCGGCCACGTAACCGATAGCCGGGGGAACCACTATCGCTCCCAACCAAGCGCACGTGATGCCGAGCCCGGTGGCCGTGCCCGAGAGCCGCGGGAAATTCCGCCCCAGCAACCCCACCCCGGTCGGGAAAACGCTGGCAAGAAACAGCCCCGTCGCCAGGAAGCCGCCGACCGAGACGCCCAGGTGGCTCACGCTATAGGCCAGCCCCAAGCTCACGGCCCCTGCGGCTGTGCTCGCCAGCAGTACGGGCGCGGGCCCCCAGACCAGCAGAATCCGATTCGACAGCAGCCGGCCAATCATGAGCGTGATCGCAAAGCCGGAAAGCACCCGCGCCGCCACGTAGCGGTCAGCCCCGAATCGTTCAATCAAGAAAGTGACCTGCCAGCTCCAGATCGAAGCTTCTATTCCCACATACAAGAACAGAATGGCTCCCAGTTGCAAGAAGCGAGACCTGCGAACCAAAGTGGCCGCTTCCGCGAAAGACCAGCCGCCGCTCCGCAGCGGAGGCGGAAATCGCACTGCGGCAGATAAGAGTAGCGAGACAGTTGCGATGACCACCAGCGCCGCCAATACCGCCCGCAAGCCCCCTGTCTGTTCCAACGGCACAATCGCAAAGGGGGTGACAAACGCGCCCACTCCAAAGAAGAAATTCAACAGGTTGAGCGCCGCCTCCCGTTTCTCCGCGAACAGGTCGGAAACCACGGCGTTGGCTCCGGTCACCAGTGCGCTGCCCCCGGCTCCCAGGGTGAAGGCGAGAGTCATCACCGTGAGCGGGGTCACTGCCCAGTCGAACAGGAGCAAACTCGCCGCCACCAGCCCGGCACCTCCCAACAGGACGCCCTTCTTGCCCCAGACATCGATCAAGGGGCCGGCGATAAGGCTGGCAACGGCCAGTCCAAGGCCATTGGCGAGAAATATGTGGCCGGCTTGGGTGACGGACAGGTCCGCCCGCGTGGATAGACTGGGCAGAATCGAACCCAGCAGGGTGGCAATGCTCCCCCACACAAGAATCGAAGCGCAGGCCACGCCAGCCAGCACGTATTGACTGGATACTTTTTTCACGATGGCTTGTTCCGGCTGAGCGCTACTTTTGCTGCTCTTCCTTTTCGGTCGCACCAAATTGGCGCACCAGCTTCACCAAGCTCTGGATGGTTTCGTCATCCAAGCTGTCGGCAAATTGTGGCATCAAGGGCAGGCGGCCTTTTTCGATGGCCTGCCGAATCTCCTTGTCGGTGCGCGATGCCTGCCAAGCTGAGTCGGTGAAATCGCGGGCGTTCAGGGCAGGGGTTCCTTCGCCCCTTGGTCCGTGGCAGGCCGAGCACTTGGTATGGTAGATTCGGCGCAGCCTCCTGGGGATCCGTTCCGGCGACGGCTCGCCTTCAGGGGCGGGTGCAGAGCCCTCTGTTATTTGTGTGGCGCTGGTGATGGTGTCCGGCGTGTACCCTTTGAGCGTCCTTTTTTCGGCGTAGTATTTGCCGGCCCAGTGCAAGTCGCCTGCACTCGGGCGCGTAGTAGCATGGCAGAAGATGCACTTCTTTCCTGTTTCCTTGGCGTAGGGGATCCGGGCCGAAATCCGACCCAGGTAGCCGAGAAGAGCAACAACCAGCACCAGGGGAATGGCTAGGCTGGCCGCTTTCATGTCTGCAAGCTCCCCCGGCTCAATTCCTCGACCAGATAGTCGGCGCCTCGCCTGGCTAGAGCGAGGATTGTAATCGTGGGACTCTTCTCGGTGGCTTGAGTGAAAAAGCCTCCGTCTGCGATGAACAAATTCTTTACCTGGTGGGTTTGACCGAAGGAGTTGCACACAGACTCTTTCGGGTCGTCTCCCATGCGGCAGGTTCCTACCTCATGCTCGCTGATGCCCGGCGTTGGTGGTCTCTGGTCGATCCGTATGTTTTCCGCTCCCGCGGCCTCGAGCAGGATTCGCATTTTCGCCTTCATGTCCCGAAAGATCTTCCTGTCATTCTCGTGCAGGGCCGAGTGAATCTTGACGATGGGGATGCCGAAGCTATCCACCGCACCCGACGGGTCGATCTCCACATGTGTCCCAGGATTGGCAAGCTTCTCGCCGAAAGCTTCCAGGAATAAGTGCGCTTGGTAATGCTCCTTGATCCCGGTCTTGAGATTCCTGCCAAAACTCGCCACGCCGCTATCGATGCCTTTGCCGCTGCCCGCTCGAACCTCATACCCGCGGATAAAGCCTGATTTCCGCTGATAGGTTCGGGTAAAACGCGGCATGTAGATGTTGCCGCCATAGCCGTCATCGTTGTGGGGTTTCATTCCGTAGAGCTGTGGAAGGTAGCCGTCGGCGAGGCAGCGGATCTGTTCGCACAGATGTTTCCCCACTTGGTCCAGGCCATTGGCGATGCCGTTGGGGTAGAGAGTAGATTTCGAATTCAATAGGATGCGAGCGGTCTCGATGGCAGAAGCAGCGAGCACCACGACTTTGCCATACGCCTCGTAGCTCTGCTTGGTGAGACGATCCACGTAGCGGACGCCTTTGGCCTTGCCCGTGTTCTTGTCTGCCAGGACTTCGGCCACAACCGCATTCTGTCGCAGGGTGTAATTCGGGAGTCGTAACGCCGGAGCAATCAAGTGCTGGGCTGCATCAAAACGCGCGCCCACAGCGCAGCCTTCCCAGCAGGCCCCATGGTAGTAACAGGGCGAGCGGCCCGGCCCCATCTCTTCGGTAGCAATCATCTTGCGAATGGGTTCGCACTGCATGAGAGGAAAATCGCGTGTGAGTTTGCCATAGACGGCATCCTGCAAGACGCGCTCGCCGCAGCGCAGGGGTGCGGGCTTGTGATAGATCCCTTTGGGACAATCGGGATGACCAATGCTGGGACCTGCGTTGCCCAGGTTGATATCGATCCAATCGTAGTAGGGTTCGAGGTCTTCGTAGGTCAGCGGCCAGTCCGGCCCGAATCCATCCGTGCTGCCGGCTCTGAAATCAAGCGGACTCAGGCGCGGCGATACGCCGGCCCACCACGTTGTTCGCCCTCCCACATTCCGGTAGCGGCGCCAATACCAACCTTCACCAGCCGTCTTGTAGTCGCACTCATTCGGGTAAATGAAATATTTCGACCGTTTCCAGCTTTCCGGTCCCGGTTCGTAGAGGGCTTTCTGCAACTCCGCGTAGGGCATGCGAGCAAACGCTTGGTGGAACATCTCGAACGATCCCAAATCTTCGGTCGGCACCGGCGCTCCGTACTCCAAGTTGAGAACTTTCACTCCATGCGTGGCCAGGAAATGAGCCATCATCCCGCCGCCGGCTCCGGTGCCGACCAAGACGACGTCATAGACGTCCTGGTTGCTCATGCATCCTTCTCCTGAAGGAACCGGCCAGTGGCCCCTTTCCGCCGGTGCGACGGATCGGGGTGGGGGCAACCGGGAAAAGAGGGCAGGTATTCGTGCCCCACCCAGCCCAACTCCTGGAGCAGGCCGATCTGCGACTTGTAATAGCCATCGAGCGTCCACTGTTTCGCAAGTTCGAAAAATTGCTTTCCTGGCTCTGTTGCCGGCAACTGGCTCATATGCGTGAGCAACTCTACGCGTTGGGATTCAGTCACAACACCGAAGGGTTTGTCAAAATGCTGCTGACTTCGCTCGCGGAGCCAAGCCAAGCCTTCCGAAAAGCTTTGGCGAATTTGCGTGTTCACTTCGGCCACGGCATCAATGTACCAGTGAACGCCAGCGGCACGCGCACCCGGGGTGTCGGTGGTAGGAATGATCAATTCAACCAAGTCACCCAGCAAATCTAGGTCGTCGCGAGTGAACGACTTGGGCACAGTCCCCGTCGCCAGGGGTCGGTACTCCATCTCGGCGGTGGTTGGTTGGAGCCTTGCTTGCTTCGGATGACTGATTTCGACCAAGTCAATGACGGCCGCCTTGAGCTCGGACCCGCACAACAAATCGAGTGCGCAAAGCCCCGAGAGCGCACCGATTTGCTTCAAGGCTCGGCGCCGATCTTCTAACCGCCTAGAAGACTCAGCTTTTTCCTCCAAGACCTTTTTTCGATCGTTCATTTGGAACAACTCTCCGTGCGCGGCAGAGGTAGTGTATGCTGGCGCTCTTTCCTGTCAAGCGGGAACTTCGCGCAAAACACTCCGCCGGTACGGTGGCCGCAGCCGCGCCTTGACACCCACGCCTCCTCGCCCTAGAGTACTAAGCGCTTAGCGATGCAGCAAGGCAGGTTCAACAGCATGCAGTTTTCTCGTCGACAATGGCTGCAAGGCATGTTGTCCTGGGGTGCCGTTGCGGCTACGCCCGCTGGCCTGCGCGGCTCGATGCTCTTGGCTCCTGACCAGAAATTCCGCGTAGGCTACCAACTGTTGAGCTGGGGACGTTACTACCCGGCAAACTGGTGGGACGGGTGTCGCGACTTGGCCGCGCTGGGTTTTTCCGGTATTGAAGGCGAGAGCACCATCTCCCATCTCTACGAAGGCCGGTGGGAGGAATTTCGGCGTCGAATGCAGAAATTTGGGTTACAACTGGCAGCTCTTTACAGCACCAGTGATCTGCAAAGAAAAGGGGAAAGCTACCAGAACTTCACTCACAACCTCCAGGCAGCGGAGTTTCTGCAAGCGATGGGGGGAAGGGTGCTGGTGGTGGGCGGCTCGGAGACCCACAACCCTACAAGCGATGATTTTCATCGGTTGGCGGACACCGCCAACGAACTGGGCCGGCGCGCGCTGGAGCGGTACGGAATCAAAGTAGGTTTTCACCCCCACAGGGGAAACATGATCCAGTATCGTGAAGACATCGGGCGTCTGATGGAATTGACCGACCCTCGCTACTTCTTCCTGGCCCCGGACACGGGCCACTTGGCGGCCGGAGGTTCTGATCCCGTGGAGGTATTCGGGACCTACGGCCGCCGCATCGTGCATATGCACTTCAAAGACTTCGATCCAACCCAACCGGGGTGGAGAGGCCGGCGAGGACGCTTTGCGCGGCTGGGCCAGGGCACGGTGGACTTCCCGGCCCTGGTCTCAATCCTGCGGGAAATCGAATATGACGGCTGGATTGTTGTGGAAGCGGACTCTCGCTCGGCGGCGCGGGAAACCGCACTGGCCAATCGCCGCTATCTGGTGAACAAGCTAAGCCTTGAAATCTAGCCGAGCCGGGCTGCGCCCAGCCCGTCCGGTGAAAAGCGAGTTCGTAGAAAATTACCCTCGGAAAGAATCAGAAGGAGATAACCATGCGGAATCAGAAAGGGAAAGAGCATCGGATCAGCCGCCGAGAATTCATCCAGACCGCAGGCAGCGGGACGGTAGGACTGGGGCTTATGGCGGTGGGCGCTCCCCTAGTCAAAGCGGCCGAAAAGAAGGCCGCCTCAGACAGAATCCGTGTGGGCATACTGGGTTTTGGAGTGCGCGGCAGGCAGTTGGCGATGGCAGTCGCGAGGACTTCCGGTGGAGAAGTGGCAGCCGTGTGCGATGTTTACGATGGGCGCTTTCGGCGCGCTGCCGAGGTTCTCAGCGGAAATGTTGAGATGGCCAAGGACTACCGCCGGATATTGGACCGCAAAGACATCGACGCAGTAGTCATTTCCACGCCGGACCACTGGCACCGGCAGATGACGGTGGACGCCCTTGAAGCCGGCAAGGATGTCTATCTCGAGAAGCCGCTGGCACACACCATTGAAGAAGGCAAGAACATTGTCGAGGCAGTGAACCAAACCGGACGAGTGTTGCAGGTGGGCAGCCAACTGCTCAGTTCCATCCATCTGCCGGAAGCGAAGGAGTTGATCCAGGAAGGGCGCCTGGGCCGGATCACACAGGTCAAGGCCCGGTGGGACACCGGCAGTCTGATAGGCGCCTGGGTCAAACCGATTCCCCCGGACGCCTCGCCGGAGACCATCGACTGGAAGGCTTTCTTGGGATCGGCACCTTATCGGGAATTCGACCCCAAACGTATCTTCCGCTGGCGCTGCTACTCAGACTACTCCGAGGGCCTGGCCGGAGACGTCTTGAGTCACTTGATTACGGAAATCCACTGGCTGCTGGACCTCGGTATGCCTACGAGGGTCGCTACCACAGGGGGCATCTTTCATTGGAAGGACGGACGCGATGTGCCCGACACGCTCAGCAGCGTTTGCCAGTATCCGGAAGATGTCATTCTGACCATCGGGGCGACGCAGGCGAACGGCTACGGCGATCAAGTGGTGCAGATCCTGGGGACGCAGGCCACCCTGGAGTTGACGCATCGTGGTTGGACCCTCTACGAAGAGCGCTATGCGGAAGGGTATGCCTACGTGGTCGAGGCTTGGCCACGAGAATTGCGGGAGGAGTTTTACCGGGAACACAATCTTCCTTTGCAGCCGCAACGGACACCACCGGAACCACGGCAAACGTTGGCGTCCTTTGCCGTGCCTTCTGGATATGACTCCACCACCGAGCACATGAGGAACTTTTTCCGCTACATGCGCGCGCGCGAGGAGCCACTTGAAAATGCAACCATGGGACATGAGGCGGCGGCAGTGGCCCATCTCATAAACCTCTCTCTCCAGAAAGAAAAGGCCATCGGTTGGGATCGTGACAAACAAAGGGTCGTTTCCTAGGGTGCTCAGGCGAAGGAAGCGATGGTGCGGGCATATACCGATTTTGGGTCCACTCCCGAGTTCTATGAGGATGAGAGCGCAATCCCTTATGTGGAGGTGACGAGCAAGTGTTTGATCCGGGATTTCCGTTTTGCCTGCCCCTGATGGCACGTTTATACACCCGATCGCCGCCGATCGCACAAAAACTTCGATCGTCGCACAATCGCTCAGCTTCAAAGGCCTGCATCTGAGCCCGCGCCGACGTGCGACCGACTGGAACCCCTGCTTTTCGGGCATTTCTCAGACACCGCTCCACACGTGTGCCCCGTGTCATCGCCGGGCGGGCTTCGTTGCACTTCAGGCCGCGCGTCAGCCTGCCGGCACGGGTAGCGCCCAGATCCTCCGCAGCATGTCGCCGAACAGCCGCCGCGTGAGATGCCCTTCCGCCAGCAGAAGCCAGTAGTACCGCGCATGCTTCACCAGCCGGCCCCCAGTTTTCACCAGTCGCTGCTGGAGACTCGTGAGCGACCAGCGCTTGACCCGCAGCGGAAGGACCAGTCTGCGCCACAAGTTGCCCAGATTGTAGGCCAGGACGCTCAGTTGCAGGCGCACCTCGTTCGCCCGGAAACGATGGCACGACAGCCGCGTCCAGTGGGTGGCCTGCTTGCCTTCCTTGATCCATTGCTCCGCCGTACCGCGCTTGTTGTAAAACCGCACGACCGAGCGGCTCGGGAGGGCCATGTTGGTCACGATGAAGCCGACGCGAGGGAACAGCTCACCTTGGTGGTGCTCCACCTTGGCGACGATCCGTCTGGGCGTGGTCCAGCTCTTGGCCTGATAGCGGAAACTCTGGTAGCGCACCAAGGGCTTGCAGCTCGGCCGTCCCGGCGGACGAAAGAGGATGTCTTCGATTTCCAGCTCCAAGCTCTTGTTCGCCGGCATGCGAATGGCATAGTCCACGTCGCGCTGCTCGAGCGCGTCGTAGATCTCGGGCTTCGCGAACGCGGCGTCTGCGCGGAACGCTACGCGCTTGCCCTCCACCTGCTGCCGGTCAATCTCCGGTACGAGCAGGTCGTCCCAGTCGTCGGCGCTATGCACGTTGCCTGGCCGCAGCGTGGCGGCGAGGCAGTCCCCATGCTCGGTGAACAGAAACAGCGGGTGGTAGCAGACGGACTCGAAGTGCCCGTTATAGGCGCTCCCTTCCTGCGCCCCATGCACCGGGCTCTCGCTCGAGTCCATGTCGAGCACGATCCGGTCGGCGCGCGTCGCCATCTCGGCCTGTGCAAGCACCTCCCGGTTCACGGCCCTCAACCCGACGAGATTCTCCTCGTGGGTCAGCAGCTCTGTCTCGAACCAATGCAGCGTCGATGTCAGCGCCGCACCCCGGTCCCAGCGCTTTGGCGACCCGATGAGACGAAATGTTGGGTCTGCCGACACGCGCCCCGCGTCGTTGAGATCTTCGTAGCCCGCGAGGCGACTGTAGACCGACTGCCGCAGGAGATCCACCACGCTGAACTGGGTGTTCATCCCCTGTCGGGAATCGCTCAGGTGCTCGGCGATGAGTGTCTCCAGCCCCAGACGTTCATCCAACTCGCGCACCAGAATGAGGCCAGCGTCAGAAGTGACGCGCGATCCCTGGAACGCGACTTTCAAGAAGCCGTTGAACGCGAACTGGAATGGCTCGTGTTGTAATTCACCCACCGGGTGTCACCCTCCGTAGTGTGGTTCCTTACGTCGGAGCCCCAAAACTCAAGGCGCAGCGACTGGTCCTGGCGATACGGTACCACAGCCAAATCGGAAATCCGGGCTTACAGCGGCTCGCACGCGGTTCTCCTACCCAATCGGGTTTCGCCTGGGGTATTATCCCCGACAAGCGCTGGGAACCAAAACCGGTGTGAGTCCGAGCGATGGCAGGAAGATGCAGCCGACGGTACGAGCGAGCCGCGTGGAAAGCGGGTTTCGCTCATGTGGCGGGCGTAGATGAAGTCGGCCGGGGCGCGCTGTTCGGGCCGGTGGTGGTGGTGGCAGTGATTCTGGACCCGGCGCGGCACATCGTGGGCCTGGACGACTCCAAAAAGTTGTCGCGCTTCAGGCGGGAAGAGCTGGCGGAAAAAATCCAGACGCGGGCATTGGCCTGGGCGGTGGCGGAGAGCCACCCGGACCAGATCGAAGCCTGGAACATCTACCAAGCCACCCGACGGGCAATGGAGGCGGCGGTGGCACGGCTGGCGCCGGCGGCGGACTATGTGCTCAGCGATGCTATGCCGCTGGAGCTGAACATCCCCTGCAAGCCGCTGGTGCGGGGCGACGCGCGCTCGGTTTCGATTGCGGCCGCGTCCATCCTGGCCAAGGTCTATCGGGATGACCTGCTGCGGCGCTGGGACCGGGAGTTTCCCCAGTTTGGGTTGGCGCACCACAAGGGCTACGCCACCCGCGAGCACCTGGAGCGGCTGGAGCGCTACGGGCCCACGCCGTTGCACCGGCGGTCGTTCCGCCCGGTGCGCGAACGCCTGGCCCTGCTGCGCGCCGCCGAACAGGAACCTCTCCCCTTTTGAAAACCGAAGCCGCCGCCACGCTGCGGCCGGCCGCGCAGACAAGCGCAGTTGGTTTGCGCGCGCGTTGACACCCCACTTGGGCTCGTGCTAGGGTCGGCACGGCTGCGAATCCGGCCCGCTCGAGGTCTTTGGTGGCGTTTAACAAAGCCAAAATCATCGCCAGCGCGCAGAAACTGGCGGCGCAAGGAAAGCTGAAAGAAGCCGTCAACGAGTATCTCAAGCTCTACAAAGAAGACCCGCAAGACCAAACCGTTCTGAACACGCTCGGCGACCTCCACGTTCGGCTGAACAGAACATCGGAAGGGCTCACCTACTTCACCAAGCTGGCCAGCCTCTACGTGAGCGGCGGTTTCCTGGTGCGCGGGATCGCCATGTTCAAGAAGATCACCAAACTCGATCCCAGCAACACCCGTGCGGTCGAACGGTTGGCCGAACTCTACACCATGCAGGGGCTGATGACCGAGGCCCGCGCGCAGTATCTGCACCTGGCGGAATTCCACCTCAAGAGCGGCCAGGTCTCGCTGGCGGTGGAGGTGATGCAGAAGCTCCTCGACCTGGAACCCGACAACATCAAGTTGCAGCGGCGCCTGGCCGAACTCTACCGGCAGCACGGGCAGAACCCGGAAGCGGCCGCCATCTACCGCCGCTTGGGCACCCGCGCGCTGCAGCGCGGCGAAGCCGACGACGGCCTGGAGTGGATCACCCAAGCCGCTGCTCTGGTTCCGAAGGACCCCGAAACCCTCTTGTTGCAGGCGCGTGCCCAGCAGAAAGCCGGGCAGGCTGCCGAGGCTCTGGCCACGCTGGAAAAAATCCCCGGCGTTGAAGAGAAGCCGGAAGCGGTGGAAGTCCTGGTGGCGGCACAGCTCGCCGCCGGCCACACCGAGGACGCGACCGCCCTGGCGGAGAAGCTCTTTTCCGCCGGCTCCACCCAGTACGGAGGCTTGCTGCAACTCGCCCAGTACGCTGTCCAACAGAACCAGCCCGATCAGGCACTGGAGATTCTGCGGCGAGTGGCGGAGCCGGCCCTGCAGCGCGACCCCGCCTCGTTCCTGGCGGCGGTGCGGCCGGTGGTTTCGGCCCGGCCCGACTCGCCCGAAGCCAACCAGTTGCTGCTCGAAGCCGGACGCAAGTGCGGCGACCAAAGCGCCTGCGTGGAAGCGCTCAACCGTATGGCGCAAACTGCCCTGCGTGCGGAAGACTTCCCCCGCGCCAAGGACCTCTACAACGAACTCGTGAGCCTGGAGCCAGACAACCTGGAGTTCACGCAGCAGCTCACCCAACTGCGCGAACAACTGGGCGAAGCACCCGAAACCGAAACACCCGTGGTGGAAGAACCGGGCGTCACTGCCGCAGCTCCCGCCGTCACCGCCCCTCCCGCCGAGGAACTCGACGACGAGACCCGGGCTTATGTCGATGCTTCGCTGACCGACATCGATCTGTTCTCCAGCTACGGGATGACCGACAAGGCCATCGAATTGGCCGAGCAGGTTATAGCTCGCGCTCCCGGCCACACCGTCGCCAGCGAAAGGTTGCTCGACTTCTATTTGGGCAACGGCAACGACCGCGGCGTGGTCGAAGTGGCGACTCGCCTGGCGCGCCTGCACCGCAACCACAACAACACCGAGCGGGCAGAGGAAGTCGCCGAACTAGCCAAGCGCTACGCCGAAAAGCTGGGAATAGCGCTGCCAACCGAAACCCCCGTGACGCAGGCGGCGGAAACCCCGGTGGAAACCCCGGAACAAACCCCAGAAGCGGTGGTGCAAGAGGTGGACTTGACGGCTGAATGGGGCTCCAGTCTGGAGGAAGAAACCGCCGCCCAAGAAGCTCCCGCCACCTTCAATGCCGCTGAAGCCACCGAAGAGATTTCCTTCTTCTTGAAGCAGGGGATGGTCGAAGAAGCCCGGTCCACTGTGGACGGCTACGAGCGCGATTTTCCCAACGAGCCCGCGCTCGCCGACCTGCGCGCCCGCATTGAAGCGGCGGCGCCAGCCGAAGTCCCACAGGAAGAGCCGGCGCAAGAAGTTGCCGCCACAGCCCCGGCCGAGGAGACCACCGCACCGGCGCAAGAGCCCGAGGAAGGCTACGAGGTTGTCCTGGAAGAGCAACCCAGCGAACCCGCACCGGCGGCGGCCGGTTCCATGAGCGCACAGGACTTTTTTTCCGACATGGCGGGTGACATCGAACAAGGCCTGGCGCAGCGGGAGGACCTTGCCTCACCCGGCTCTGCGACCTCCACGCCCACGGCGGAATCCCGGGCGCCCGCTCCGGAAACTCCACCAGCGCCTTCGGCTCCGGAGACACCGCTGCCCGCCGGCCCCCTGACCGACATCTTTGAGGAATTCAAACGAGATTTGGGCGACGCAAAGGAAGAAGTCGAAGACATTGAGACCCACTACAACCTCGGCATCGCCTACAAAGAAATGGAGCTGTATGAGGAAGCCATCGGCGAGTTCCAGAAGGCGACGCGGGCCGCCGAGAAGCGCAAGGCTTTCCCCCAACTGATCCAATCCTGCATCCTGTTGGCTCTCTGCTTCCGCGAAAAAGGCATGCCCAAGATTGCCGTCCGCTGGTACGAGAGTGCCTTGAAGGTGCCCGGCCTGGACGCAGAGGGAGCGCTGGCCATCCGCTACGACCTGGGCGAAGCGCTGGAGGAAGCCGGCGACCACAAGGCGGCGCTGGGCTGTTTCATGGAAGTCTACGGCTCCAACGTTGATTACCGCAACGTGGGCGAGCGCATCCGCCAACTCTCTGCCCAGGCCGGCTCCTGACGGCTGGCATTCATGCTATCCCGTCTGTTGGTTCTCTCGCTGGTGTTGTTCTGCTTCGAGTTGGGATTCTTCCTGTTGGTCATCCCCTGGTCGGCGGTGTGGGAGCAGAACTACTTCCTCTACCGCTGGCCCCAACTGGCGAACTGGCTGATGAACCACTACCTGCGCGGCTTCATTTCCGGGCTGGGCCTGGTGGACTTGGGCCTGTCCGTCTGGTACGCAGCCCACTTCCGGCAACTACTGGCTCGCCTGCGCCAAACCCCGAAGCCGTCGGCCCGCTCGCAAACCAGCGCATCCGTCACCCGTGGCGAGACCACCTGAACACCGCCGCCCGACCCGTGGCGCCCTGGAGCGCCGCCCGCTGCTCTACTACATCACCGACCGGAAAGCCCTGCCGGGCGAAGACCCGCTCCCCATCATCGAGCAGGCCGTGGCCGCCGGCATCGACCTGATCCAAATCCGCGAGCGCGACCTGCCCGTGCGCAGGTTACTCGCCCTGGTCGAAGAAGCCGTCAAGCGGGCCAGCGCCGGGCCCACGTGCGTGCTGGTGAACGACCGCCTCGACGTTGCGGTAGCAGCCGGCGCTGCCGGCGTGCATCTTCCCGCTCGCGGCTTCTCGGTTGATAAGGTACGCCGCAGCTATCCGGAACTGCTTATCGGCGCCTCCACCCACAACCTGGAAGAATTGCGCCGCGCCGCCGACGGGGGCGCCGACTTCGCCGTCTTCGGCCCGGTCTTCGAGACGCCCTCGAAGAAAGCCTACGGCCCGCCGCTGGGCTTGGAAAAACTGGCTCAGGCCGTGCGCGCCGTCAACATTCCGGTGCTGGCGCTGGGCGGGGTCACGCTGGAGAACGCCGTCGACTGCCTGCGCGCCGGCGCCGCCGGCCTGGCCGCCATCACCCTCTTCCAACAAAGCGCTGACCTGGAAGAAACAGTCACGCGGCTGCGAGCCCTGGTGGAAACCTCCTAAGCCGCTTGGTTCTTACTCGGAAGGCACGAGCCGACGGAGTTCGTCGAACCAGTTGGTGATGACCCCGATAGGCCCAAGGTTGGTTTCCGACTCAACCGTCTGGATCATGAGGAAGCGGCGGCCGTCCGGCGAAAACTGAGGGAAGGCTTCCGCGTCGTTAGTCTGCAGAAACGGCTTACACTCCACCGTGTTGAAAACAGGTTCTCCTTTTCACCCTGCTCGGCGAAGAGGAAAACCGCCCCTGGCCGCGCACGTTGAGCTGAAGAAGTCCGCCCCCTATTGGGGCGTCGCAGGCTTCGCAACTGGACAAGGAAATGCGTCGCGGAGTGCTTCCGGGAACTTGCGGGAAGTCAACAAAATGCTAGAAAGTGGGTCTTCTTCGAACTCACGGCGAAAGTACTTTACAACAACCTCTTGTAGTTCACCGAAGGTCATATCGTCGGGTGTACACGGAACATCGTTCTCGAACGCTGCGCGCACAGCTTCCAGTTCCTTGAGGGACAGGGACTTTAACCCGGATTTCCGATTTGGCTGTGGTACCGTATCGCCAGGACCAGTCGCTGCGCCTTGAGTTTTGGGGCTCCGACGTAAGGAACCACACTACGGAGGGTGACACCCGGTGGGTGAATTACAACACGAGCCATTCCAGTTCGCGTTCAACGGCTTCTTGAAAGTCGCGTTCCAGGGATCGCGCGTCACTTCTGACGCTGGCCTCATTCTGGTGCGCGAGTTGGATGAACGTCTGGGGCTGGAGACACTCATCGCCGAGCACCTGAGCGATTCCCGACAGGGGATGAACACCCAGTTCAGCGTGGTGGATCTCCTGCGGCAGTCGGTCTACAGTCGCCTCGCGGGCTACGAAGATCTCAACGACGCGGGGCGCGTGTCGGCAGACCCAACATTTCGTCTCATCGGGTCGCCAAAGCGCTGGGACCGGGGTGCGGCGCTGACATCGACGCTGCATTGGTTCGAGACAGAGCTGCTGACCCACGAGGAGAATCTCGTCGGGTTGAGGGCCGTGAACCGGGAGGTGCTTGCACAGGCCGAGATGGCGACGCGCGCCGACCGGATCGTGCTCGACATGGATTCGAGCGAGAGCCCGGTGCATGGGGCGCAGGAAGGGAGCGCCTATAACGGGCACTTCGAGTCCGTCTGCTACCACCCGCTGTTTCTGTTCACCGAGCATGGGGACTGCCTCGCCGCCACGCTGCGGCCAGGCAACGTGCATAGCGCCGACGACTGGGACGACCTGCTCGTACCGGAGATTGACCGGCAGCAGGTGGAGGGCAAGCGCGTAGCGTTCCGCGCAGACGCCGCGTTCGCGAAGCCCGAGATCTACGACGCGCTCGAGCAGCGCGACGTGGACTATGCCATTCGCATGCCGGCGAACAAGAGCTTGGAGCTGGAAATCGAAGACATCCTCTTTCGTCCGCCGGGACGGCCGAGCTGCAAGCCCTTGGTGCGCTACCAGAGTTTCCGCTATCAGGCCAAGAGCTGGACCACGCCCAGACGGATCGTCGCCAAGGTGGAGCACCACCAAGGTGAGCTGTTCCCTCGCGTCGGCTTCATCGTGACCAACATGGCCCTCCCGAGCCGCTCGGTCGTGCGGTTTTACAACAAGCGCGGTACGGCGGAGCAATGGATCAAGGAAGGCAAGCAGGCCACCCACTGGACGCGGCTGTCGTGCCATCGTTTCCGGGCGAACGAGGTGCGCCTGCAACTGAGCGTCCTGGCCTACAATCTGGGCAACTTGTGGCGCAGACTGGTCCTTCCGCTGCGGGTCAAGCGCTGGTCGCTCACGAGTCTCCAGCAGCGACTGGTGAAAACTGGGGGCCGGCTGGTGAAGCATGCGCGGTACTACTGGCTTCTGCTGGCGGAAGGGCATCTCACGCGGCGGCTGTTCGGCGACATGCTGCGGAGGATCTGGGCGCTACCCGTGCCGGCAGGCTGACGCGCGGCCTGAAGTGCAACGAAGCCCGCCCGGCGATGACACGGGGCACACGTGTGGAGCGGTGTCTGAGAAATGCCCGAAAAGCAGGGGTTCCAGTCGGTCGCACGTCGGCGCGGGCTCAGATGAAGGCCTTTGAAGCTGAGCGATTGTGCGACGATCGAAGTTTTTGTGCGATCGGCGGCGATCGGGTGTATAAACGTGCCATCAGGGGCAGGCAAAACGGAAATCCCGGTTTAAGGCCGTTTCTAGGTCGCGTGGGACTCCGGCGGGAAACGTTGCCGCCAGAACACCGTGTTCGTGGCCCTCTTTCCAGCCTTCGTACAGTCCTGTCAAGTATCCGAGGCAAACCGTTTGGTCGGCTAACCCCTGGTCCCACGCCTTTTCGAGTGCATCCATGAACTCATCCGGCGGTGCTTTTGCAACAGCGTCAAAGCGCTCCTTGGACAGCTGGGTGGACTCGCGCCCGCAAACCTCCAGGAAGCCACCAACAGTCTGAAGCTTTTGCGGACGAACTGGGGCAAGCAGTGTGGCAATCTGCGCAAAGCAGCAGAAAGGCAGAAGGACTAAGGCCCAGAAAAGACCGACGATTTTCCTCACGATAGCCTCCATACTCGGAGATTAGCCACACTCTATCCAGGGGCGTCTGGATTGAAAACGGTTGCGGATTTAATAGTGATAATTTTATGAAAGGACGTTACTTGGTTATGAAACACTATTTCGATTCCGGGAACTGCCTTGTTAGAAAGATACTGATCAATTTGTTGGAAATATCTTTCTTTATATTCAGCAAAGAAATCATCAAAGTTAATAATGATGTATGCGATGCGCCTTGCTTCTTTGCCTGCATCACGGGCTTCTAGCTGTTCTTTGGCTCGTATTAGATGGTACATAAGTTTATTGAAAAAGCCTTGTTCGAGTTGATCTTTTATTTCTCTCGCAACGGGGGTGCGACGGGCCCTAGTCTCCTCATCGGATATGTTAATTGTTTTCACTTCGCATAACACCTTGGTGGAATCTAGTACTCCTTGCAGATCGGGGGTCTTTACACCTTCACGGCTAGGTGGAATGAAATGGATATTTGAGCAGCAAATGGTTTTTAGATAATTATATGCTCGCGCTTGATTTAACATACCAATTAGCTGTTGCCACCCACGCGCTTCATCCCTTTTGGTTAAATGTGGGCGGGCTTCTTTTTTTAAGAATTCCCATGAAGCTGGATCGAGTCCCTGTAATTCATCTTCCAGTGCGCGAAATGCTCGCATCTTTGATGGCTGATTTCGAAGAGAATCGTCGAAATCTTGGAAATATGCACTTGGAGAGCCCAGTGCTTCAATTTGGTCGCGAAGCTCATATACCCTCGGCAACTCTTTGCGAAACATAAATACTCCTAGCGGCCCACCGGACAAACAAATTTTATAACAGCCGCTCGTCGAAAGGGTCAAGGAGCGGCGCGGCAGCAGCCGCTGTCATCAGAACCGAGGCGGCGGAGTCGGCTTCGTACTCCTCCAGGGCGAGGCGGGCCTCGCCGATGGCCTGCAGCCTGCGCGTCCTCTCGAAAAGCGTGAAAGGTTTCCGAGGAACGACCCGCCTCTGGACACCCCGCAAACCCACAGCCTAGAATGAGCCAGTGAGGAAGGACAACCGCATCCTGGCCATCGATCTGGGAACCAAAAATATCGGCTTGGCGGTCAGCGACCCCCTGGGGCTGACGGCCCAGCCGCTGCCCACCCTGCGCCGCTCCAACCGTCGCGCCGACTTGGCCCACTTGGGCGAGCTGGTGGAAGCCCTGGCGGTCGAGCGCGTCCTGGTGGGCCACCCCCTGCACCTCAAGGGCTACGCCGGCGCCCGCGCCCAGCAAGCCGAGCGCTTTGCCGACCGGTTGCGGGAAAAGCTGGAGGTTCCGGTGGAACTGTTCGACGAGCGCCTGACCACCGTCGAGGCCGAACGCCTGCTGCGGGAGGCGGGCGCCACCCGCGCGGAACGCCGCCGCGCCGCCGACCAGATCGCCGCCCAACTCATCCTGCAAACTTACCTGGACCAACAAGCGACGCGCCGGTCGCTGGAGTCATGACCTCCGAGAAACAAAACGCCGGCCTGCTGGCCCTCGTGCGCGAAAACCTCCGCGTGCGGCTGGCCGAGTGGCGGCAGCGCCCCGCCTGGGGGAAACTCGTGGCACTGGCGGCGCTGGCGTTTTTCCTGGGACTCACGCCTGCTTCGGTGTTCTGGCCCTACCAGGGGTACAGGCGCCAAGCGGTCGTCATCGTTGAGCAGGGAATGGGCCGTCGCGCCATTGCCGACCGGCTGGCCGCTCGCGGCGTCCTCTATTCGCGCTGGCCGTTTCTGTTCTATGCCTACTTCCACGCCGGCCACACCCTGAAAGCGGGTGAGTATCTGTTCGACCGCCCGCGCAGCCCCGCCAGCGTCTTCCACCAGTTGGAGCGCGGCGAGGTCCGAGTGTACGCCCTGACCATCCCGGAAGGTTGGACCCATTGGGAGATTGCCGACGAAGTCGCCCGGCGGCACCTGGCCGACCGCGACGCCTTTCTGCGTGCCGCTGAAAACCCGGAGTTGATTCGCAGCTTGGCCCCGGAGGCCGCCTCGCTCGAAGGCTACCTCTTTCCTGACACCTACCACTTCGCCCGCCCTTCCTCCCCGGAGAAGATGGTGTCCGCGATGGTGGAGCGCTTCCGTGGGGTGTATTCCGAACTGCGCCAAGCCGCCTCGAAGCGAGCCTCCGAGGGGACGAACCCCCAGAACCTGACTCCCCACCAACTGGTGACGCTGGCTTCGCTGGTTGAAAAGGAAACCGGCGCCGCCGGGGAGCGCGGCCTGATTGCGTCAGTATTTACCAACCGCCTGCGGCGGCGTTTCCTGCTGGCCTGCGACCCCACCGTCATCTACGCCGCCCGCCTGGCTGCCGGCGGCGAGTTCGACGGCATCATCCATCAATCCGACCTGGACCGGAAATCGCCCTACAACACCTACCTGCATGTCGGACTGCCACCGGGCCCCATCGCCTCGCCCGGCCGGGCGGCGCTGGCAGCGGCGCTCAACCCGCCCCAATCGGACTATTTCTACTTTGTCAGCAACACCCAGGGCGGCCACTTCTTTGCCCGCACCTTCACCGAGCACGACCGCAACGTCGCCCGCTACCGCCGCCTCCGCCGCCAGCAGTAACGGAAAGCCCGCCGCCCAGTCGCCCAGCAAAAATAGCGGACGGGCGGCACGGCTATGGTCAGATTCCGAATGGCGAGGAAATCTCAGCCACGCTGGAGTTCCGAGGCGCGCTGCGTCGCGCGCACCACCGCTTTGATGAGCGCCACTCGCAGCCCCCCTTCCTCCAGCTCCAGCAGTCCGTCGATGGTACAGCCAGCCGGGGTGGTTACGGCGTCCTTGAGCTTGGCGGGGTGCTCGCGCGTTTCCAACACCAGCTTGGCCGCCCCCAGCATGGTTTGCGCAATCAGCTCAGTGGCGGTTTCCCGCGGCAACCCAACCTTGAGCCCGCCTTCGGCCAGCGCCTCCAGCACCACGTACATGAACGCCGGGCCGCTGGCCGAAAGCCCGGTGACGGCGTCCATGTGCTTTTCGTCCAGCACCAGCGAGCGGCCCAAAGCATTGAAGATTTCCTGCGCCAGGGCGAGATGCTCCCGCGTGGCGTGCTTTCCGGGCGCAATTCCGGTCATCCCTTCCCGAACCAGGCAGGGCGTGTTGGGCATGGTGCGCACGACCGGCACTTTCTTGCCGAGCCCGCGCTCAATCGTCCCCGTGCCGACGCTGGCGGCGATGGAAATAACAAGCTGCCGGGGTGTGACCGACGAGCGCAACTCGCCCAGGACTTCGGCCATCGCCTGCGGCTTGACCGCCAAGATAATGATGTCGGCCCCCCTCGCGGCTGCGCGGTTGTCCAGCGTCAGGCGGATGCCGAGGCCCTTCTTCGCCTCCAGCGTTTCCGGGTGCTTGGCCGTGGCCGTAAGCTGGCTGGGCCGCACCACGCCGGCATCCAGCAAGGCCCGGATCAGCGTCTCACCCAGCTTCCCCACTCCGATCACTGCGATTTTCTTCTTTGTCAGCATGATGCGCTCCAGCCCGCCACGTATTTACAGAGATGCCACCGCCGCGTCGCCGTCCGTCCTCAAGGGTACGCCATCCTAGCCAATCTTTCCCGCGTTCACAACTTTCATTCCTCCCCCAGTAGTGTCCTAATTTCACACCGAGCCCCCAGGCCCCTGCCTGGGGGAAGCTAAAATCCCTGCGGCGGGGGCCGCAGGGCTCGGTGTGATTTGGGGCCGAGTTCGGAATCGCTCAAATTAAGACACTACCCCTCCCCCACCCTTCCTTGACCGTGCCTCAAGCCGCATCTAAACTGGTGCGGTTGGGCGCTGAGCGCCCAACCGGCTGAGGAGAGAAGGTTGCTCAAACACACCATCCGAATGGCGCTGCTGGCGCTGCTCGTGCTGGGCGGGGTGGGGTGCGCGGTTAAAACCACCACCCGGCTCAACCCGCAGCAAATCCGCCCGCTTCTCTCCGCCACCCTGCAAGAACTGTTGTTGAAGCTCCAGCAACAGGCCGCCGCCGTCCACTCCCTCAACGCGGTCACGGAGCTGGTGCCTTCCACCGGGTCGGCCTACAGCGGTGTGATCGAGCAGTACCGCGACGTCCGCGCCTTCGTGCTGGCCCGGCAAAGTGTGAACCCATCCGACAACAGCCACCCCCGCCGCTGGCGGGGCCAGCAGATTCGCATGATCGGCCAGGCGCCGATTGTGCGGAAAACCATTTTCGACATGGTGGCCGACGACCACAGCTTCCGCATCCACATTCCCCCCAAAAACAAGTTCATCGTCGGACCGACTACCCTGACCCGCCGCAGCGAGAAGCCCATGGAAAACCTGCGCCCGCAACACTTGTTGGAGGCGCTCTTCCCGGCGGCGCCGCTGGCCGGAGCCCTCCACCTGCAAGAAGAAAATGAGTTTAACAGTCGGCGGTACTATGCGGTGTCGGAAGTAGTGCGCGAAGCCGGGGAAAACTGGCGACTGGCGCGCAAGTGGTGGTTTGACCGCACCGACTTGGCCCTGGTGCGGGTGCAGCGCTTCGACCCCAGCGGGCGCTTGCTGGCCGACATCCACTACGCCCAGTGGCAGGACGCCGGCGGGGTCTCCTACCCACGCACGATTGAACTCATCCGCCCCCACGACGACTACCGCCTGAAGCTGCTCATCAAGGAGTTGACCTTGAATGAGCCGCTGGCGCCGGAGAAGTTTCACTTGGAGAAGCCCGCCGGCGCCGAGCTGGTGGAGCTGGAAGAAAAAGACGAAACCGGCAGCATCGCCGAGGTGCCGGCTGCGGCGCAGGAGGACGGGCGATGAACGCCGAGCGGGCGCTGATCCTGGGCAACCTGCTGCACCGCCCTCTGCGCAGTCTGATCACGGTGGTGGCGGTGGGGGTCGAGATTTGCCTGGTGGTGATTATCGTCGGCCTGACCACCGGCTTGCGGTACGAGACCGCCAAGCGCGTCGAGGGGGTGGGCGCCGACCTGTTGTTGCAGCCGCCCAGGTCCAGCTTCGTCATGGCAATTACCAGCGCTCCCATGCCGATCAAGATCGGGGAGAAGCTGGCCGAGGTTCCGCATGTGGCCGCCGTCGCGCCGGTGCTGGTGGTCTTCAACACCTCCGGCTTCGAGGTTGTCTATGGAATTGAGCTGGAAAGTTTCCGCGGCGTCAGCAGCGGCTTTGTTTACCATCAAGGAGGGCCGTTCCAAGACGTCGGAGACATCCTGGTGGACGACCGCTACGCCCGGGGGAAGGGCGTGCAGGTCGGCGACACCCTGAACCTGTTGGAAAACGATTTCTACGTGCGCGGAATCGTCGAGCACGGCAAAGGCGCCCGCCTGTTCGCCCCCATCGAACGTTTGCAAGAGCTTTCTGCGGCCCGCGACAAAGCCTCGCTGTTCTATATCCGCACCGACAACCCCAAGAACGTCGCCGGGGTGGAAGACGAAATCCGCCAGGACTTCCCCCGGCACAAACTCCGCCGCATGAAAGAGTATTTGTCCATGATGGTCAATTCGCCCTTGCCGATGCTCAACACCTTCGTGGACTCGATGATTGCGTTGGCGGTAGCGGTGGGCTTTTTGGCGATTTTCCTCTCTATGTACACCAGCATCCTGGAGCGGACGCGCGAGATCGGGATCCTGAAATCGCTGGGCGCCTCCAAGACTGACATCATCCGGCTGGTCCTGTGGGAGTCGCTGCTGCTGTGCGTGGTGGGCGTTGGCCTCGGGGTCGGCTTCTGCTACGGCGGGCGCTATCTGTTGATGGAGTTGTTCCCCACCCTCACCATCCTGATCACCGTCGGCTGGCTGGCCAAGGCCGCTTTGCTGGGCTTTGTCGGGGGGACGTTGGGGGCGCTCTATCCCGCCTGGCTGGCCGCCCGGCAGGACGCCATTGTCGCCCTCGCCTACGAGTAACGACCTTCTTCGCAACATTCCCCCACGCTCTTCCCTCCGCAGACGGTTCGTGCTATCTCTCAACCTGCCGTGATTCGTTCTTTCGACTACGGCCCGGTGCGCTACTTCCGCATGGCCCGCACCTAATCTGGGGCGGGCACTTTACTGGACCGGCGTCTATTTGGTTGACGGCCTACTGGTGGATTCCGGGCCGCCCAACCTGGCCCGCGCGGTAGCGCGCCTGTGCCGCGAGCTGGCCGTCCGCCGCTGCGTCACCACCCACCACCACGAAGACCACTGCGGCGGCCACCGGCTGCTGGGCGAGGAACTTGGCATCCCTTTGCTGGCCCATCCCAGCGGACTCGCGCGCCTGGCCCGGCCGGAAACAAACCCGCAGCTTTATCGTCGTATGGTCTGGGGCGTGGCGACGCCAGCGCAGGCCGCCGCCCTCGGAGACTGGCTGGAAACGCCGGGGTTCCGCTTCCAGGTACTTCACACACCCGGCCACGCGCATGACCACATCGTGCTCTTCGAGCCCGAGCGCCGCTGGTGTACTCGTTCAGAATGATCCGTGACACTCAGGATGGCCTGCGGCGCAACCCTGAACTTTTCTGGAGCGATTCTTTTTCCTCCGCCGGAGGGTTCTTTCTTCTCGCCTCACTGCCGGTCTGGCTTTGCGGTAGCACTACCCACCTAATTCACCTTTCCTGCAAGGGTTTCTAGGATGTCGGAACGGCCTCTTTTTCCGGAAAGTGTCACTAATCATGTGGACGAGTAGGTAGTGTCCTAATTTCACACCGAGCCCTGCGGCCCCCGCCTGCCTACCGCAGGCAGGCCGCAGGCATTTTTACTTCCTCCCAGGCAGGGGCCTGGGGGCTCGGTGTGAATTGGGGCCGAGTTCGGAATCGCTCAAATTTAGGACACTACCGGACGAGTACATGGGGTGGCGAGGTCTGGCTGAGGGGTGTAAAATGCCAACTTGCACGGCGAGGGTAGGAGTTTCGCCCAAGAGTGTAGCGAGGTGGCTTGACGAGTGGAACCGGTCGTCCAGTGCGTTGACCTATGGAAGATCTACCACACTGGGAAGGTCGAAGTCCCGGCGCTGCGCGGGGTCAACCTGGAGGTGCGCGAGGGCGAATTCATCGCCGTCATGGGACCTTCCGGCTGCGGAAAATCCACCCTGCTTTACGTTCTGGGTGGACTGACGCCGCCCAGCGCGGGCCGGGTATTGGTGGACGGCAACGACCTGGGCGAAATGAGCGACGGTGAGCGCACTCTGCTGCGGCGGCGGAAAATCGGCTTTGTCTTCCAGCGCTTCAACCTGCTGCCCACCCTGACAGCCTACGGCAACATCGCCATCGCGCAGCACATCCAGGGCGACGGGTTTGACCCGCACCGGTTTGAGCTTACCGTCGAGCTGCTGGGGTTGAAGGAGCGGCTGCACCACCGGCCCGGGGAACTGTCGGGCGGCGAGCAGCAACGGGTGGCCATCGCCCGCGCCGTGGTCACCGACCCCAAGCTGGTCCTAGCCGACGAGCCCACCGGCAACCTCGACAGCCAGAACTCCGAGGCCGTGCTGGCGATGCTGAAGGAACTCAATAGCGAACTCGGACAGACCCTGATTCTGATTACCCACAACCCCGAAGTGGCCGCCCATGCTGATCGCATCCTTCACATGCGCGACGGCTGCACGCTCGACGCCCAGACCCACTCCGCGCCCCCGAAACACACCCACGAGCTGATTATCCCGGAATGAGTTTGTCGCCGCCCGCCCCGCGCCGCTCCCCCGGACGCCGGCTGGCGCGCACCCTCAAGGACTTTGTGTTCTGGTCCCCTGAGCGGGGCTCCTGGCAGTACGACGTGGTGGTGGCGCTGATTCTCTTGTTTGTGTTCCTCACCCCGGCGCGCTTCTTCCACGACCAGCCGGTGTACAACCCCTCCTTCATCCGCGACGTGGTTCGCCTGAGCCAGGACAGCCACGGCACCTGCTACCGAGTCAGCGCCGCCCTGCTGGCAAGCTACGACGACGATCCCCGCCGCGCCGCCCAAAGGGTGCTCAACCTGAATCTAGACCACCCCTTCGAACTCACGCGCATCGAACCCGTACGAGCACAGGACGGTGTAATCGTATGGTATGATGTTTGGGTGCGCGAAGAGCGGTAAGGGGAGCCGTACAACCTCTGTGAGTACAGCGCAAAAATCTGCGCTTCTTTTTTTGTCTCTACTGGTGTCCCTCAACGTGGGGGCGCAGCGCAAGCCCCGCGCCTGGAGCGAGAAAACGCTGGCGCAGCGACTGAACCGCGCCGCCGACCACTTCACCACCCTCACCGCCAAACTGGAATACACCAAGCTGACCGCGGTGGTGGACCACACAGAGGTGCAAACCGGACAGCTCTACTACAGGAAAAATCACCGCCGCATCCTGATCGAGTTTCTCCAACCGGAAAAGAAGGAAATCCTCTTTCGCGATAACAAGGCGGAAATCTTCTATCCCAAGATGAAGCAGATCCAAGAGTTCGACCTCTCCAAGCACCGCGGCTTCATCGACCAATTCCTGCTGCTGGGCTTCGGCACCAAAGGGGACGACCTGAAGAAGGCCTACCTCATCACCGTGCTGGGCGAAACCCGGCTCGGCACCAACGCCGTGCTTCAAGTCGAACTCACCCCCAAGGACGAGCGCATCCGCACGCAAATCCACCGGATTCTCCTCTGGTTCGACCTAGCTTCCTGGGTGCCCGTACAGCAAAAGTTTTTTGAGGTTGGGGGCGACTCCCTCACTACCCGCTACACCGAGGTCAAAGTCGGGGTGCCTATCCCCCGCGCCAAGCTCAGCCTCAGCGCCCCCCGCGGCACCAAGCGCGTCAAACCCCGCACCGATATGTAACCCCCGAAGAAGACCTCAGTAGAACACAAAACCGCCGTCCACGTTGACGGCTTGGCCGGTGATGGCGCCGGCATCGTCGGAGCAAAGAAACACCGCGGCGGCGGCCACCTCGTCGGGCTGCAACTGGCGGCCCTGCAAAACCGTAGCCGTACTCAGCTCCTCCAGCTTTTCCTCGGTGACGTTGAAGGCGTTCTGTAGTCCCTCACCCACTTCGTGCCACATCCGGGTGCCCTTGACGACGCCGGGACAAAGCGCATTCACGCGCACACCCTGGCGCCCGACTTCGGCTGCCGCCGTGCGCGTCAGCGCGAGCAGGCCCGCTTTCGACGCCGCGTAGGCCCCGCTCAGGCCAAAAGCATACTTGCCGGAAACGCTGGAGATGTTCAGGATAACCCCGCCCCGCCGCTCCACCATCGCCGGCAGCAGCGCCCGCGTGAGCAGGAAGGCGCTGCGCAGGTTGACGGCCAGGATGCGGTCCCATTCCTGCGCTGTGATCTCAGTGAGCGGCTTCACGCCGCCGAAGATGCCGGCGTTGTTTACTAGAATGTCAACCTGTCCCCACTGCTTGCGGGCTGTCGCGACCAACTTTTCCACCGTTGATGCCTCGGCCACATTACCGACCACATAAGCGGCGCGCCCGCCTGCTTGCTGGATGGCGTCAGCGGTCTGCTGGAGTTCTTTTTCTGTGCGGCTGTTCAGTAAAACCGCTGCGCCCTCGCGAGCAAAGCGCTCCGCGATGGCGCGCCCGATGCCACGGCCGCTGCCGGTAATGATGGCCACTTGGTCTTTGAGCTTCATGGTGTCTCTCCTTGACGCGTGGGCCGCCAGTCTGCCATACATCGAACGCGCCAGCAAAGCCCAGAGGCAAGCCCCGCCATGGACAAAGTAAACTTAGCCGAAAAGTTCAGCCTATTCGCTGACCACTGGAGCCCAAAAATTGTGGGCGAACTCAACGACGCTTATGTCAAATTGGTGAAGCTCAAAGGCGAGTTCGTCTGGCACCACCACGAAAAAGAAGACGAACTGTTTCTGGTGGTCAAGGGGAAACTGCTCATCCGGCTCCGGGACCGCGACCTTTGGCTGCAAGAGGGCGAATTCGTCATTATTCCCAAAGGGGTGGAACATCTGCCGGTCGCAGAAGAGGAAACGCACGTCTTGCTGCTGGAGCCGAAAACCACCCTGAACACCGGCAATGTGCGAAGTGAGAGAACTCTTGCCAACTTGCAACGCATCTGAGCGGTAGAGGCCGACCCGGTGCTCCGGCAGGCGGGCAAGCCAATTGGCAGGTGGCGGAGGGCTTCCATCCCTAAGTGTTTTCTTTCCAAGCAGGTTTCCGCTAGGTTCGAGATTGGAATCTCTCCATTCAGGCTCTGGGGCTTGCACCAACACCCGGAAGGAGCTAAATTACTGGGCCAGTGAATCCCAACGTGAGGCCAACCGAGGAGGGGCCAGAAGAGTGAACGTCTTAAAGGCCATCCGGCGCAGAGCGCTGGCCCACTACCGCACCTACCGCGGGGTGCGGTTTATCGTCGAAGGGCTGCTCTCCAGTCGGCATCCTCTGCTGGCGCATTTGATTCCCATCCGGCGCTGCAATCTTTCCTGCACCTACTGCAACGAATACGACGACCACTCCCAGCCCGTGCCCCTTGATCTACTGTTCAACCGCATCGACCGGCTGGCCTGGTTCGGCACCCGCGTCATCACCATCAGCGGCGGCGAGCCGCTGCTGCATCCCGAGCTCGACCACGTCATCCGCCATATTCATGGTCACGGCATGATCGCCGGGCTGATTACCAACGGCTACCTGCTCACCGTTGACCGCATCCAACGGCTGAACCGCGCCGGGCTGGAGTATTTGCAAATCAGCATCGACAACGTCATGCCCGACCAAGTCTCCAAGAAGAGCCTCAAGGTGCTGGACAAGAAGCTGGAGCTGCTGGCCGAACACGCCGACTTCCACGTCAACATCAACTCCGTGCTGGGCGGCGGCGTGAACAACCCGCAGGACGCGCTGGTGATTGCGCGCCGGGCGGTCGCGCTCGGCCTCGGCACCACGGTCGGGGTCATCCACGACGGCGATGGGCAGCTACGACCGTTAAGTCCGCAGGAGCAGTCCATCTACCTTCAGATTCACCGCATGGGGAGGCGCAGACTCTCCTTCGCGCGCTTCAACAATTTCCAGGACGACATCGCCTACGGCCGCTCCCACCAGTGGCGCTGCCGGGCGGGTTCCCGCTACCTCTACATCTGCGAGGACGGACTGGTGCACTACTGCTCGCAGCAGCGCGGTTATCCCGCCATCCCGTTGCAGGAATACACCCTCGAACACCTGCGGCGCGAGTACACCACCGAGAAGTCCTGCGCGCCCCACTGCACCGTCTCTTGCGTGCAGCAGGTGGCCATCATCGACAACTGGCGCGCCCCCCAGCGGGCCATGCCTCCTCTTCCGCACCGGCCGTCTGCCCCGCTGGTCCAGGTCAAGTCCGAGCTGCGCGACCCTACCGAAGTCGTCTCCGCCGACTAGCGCCTGGCGGACAAGAATGTCCGCTTGTCCTGAGCGCAGCCGAAGGGCCCTACTGGTTTTTCTTGATCAGGGTAGGGCAGACCTGCCTGCGCCTGCCTGCCGCAGGCAGGGTAGGCAGGCATTCTTGTCTGCGAGTTGTCTAGCAAACCGACGAGTTCACCGCACTGGTCAAGCAATACAGGGTGCGCGCCTTCCATTTTTCACTGGCGGGTTTTGCTTGCGCCGGTGAAATCCTCTCAGTAAGATAGGCAGCGATTCCTTCGGTCGGTTGCGATTGGGTTACCGGGGGGAGGTCTGCGGTGGCGTACATTCCTGAAGTGTCGGGGCAGCAGGCTGACGCCGGCTTGCGCCGACTCTATGACCAGATTCGGCAGGAGTTCGGCTTCGTGCCGCACTTTTGGCAGGCGCAGGGCAGCCGGCCGGACGTGGTCGAGGCCAGCTTGCAGTTGTGGCGCTCGCTCTACCAACAGGGGGTGTTGCCGCGGGAGTTGAAGGAAAAGATCGGCTTGGTAGTATCCGCCACCAACTCCGACTCCTACTGTATCCGGATTCACATGGAACTGCTGCGCCGCCTGGGAGTGAGCGAGGACCTGAGCGAGCAGATTGTCCTGGACCACGAAGCCGCCGATGGCCCCGAAAACGAGAAAGCGCTGTTCCGCTTCGCCAAGAAGTTGACCCTGACGCCGTTCGAGGTCAAAGAGGCTGATGTTTCCGAGCTGCGCCGCCACGGCTGGGACGACGCCGCCATCCTGGAAGCCGCCCTGGTGGTGAGCCACTTCAACTTCCTCAACCGTATGGCTACGGCCCTGGGGGTCGTCCCGGAAGCCGTCTGAGACGGTAACCGCGAAGGTGTCTCAAGGTTCAGGGGACGGGGAGCGATCGCGGACGCGCTCGTGGTCGGTGAAACGGATGATCAAGCGGGCGCGCACGGTCTGCCCGCCGACGGCAGTGATCACATCGTCGGCGCGCACGTAGGTGGGAAACAGGTAATCGTCCACCGGCTCGCGAAAAATCTCCAAGCGTTGAAAATACTTTCCCAGCGGCCCGACGCCGCGCGCAGGAAGGCTGCGACCGTGGACCCGGACGATGTCAAGCTGCTGCGCGTCCACCCACACAATACCTTCAAAAAAGCTCTCGCGGCCGTGGGCAGGACGCTTGGGCTGGAGGCGAAACAGGTAGGTGTCCACCTCGTCCAGCCGCTCGCGCGTCAAGTAGGTAGTGGTGTAGTCGGGAATCTGCTCAGGGTGGAGGACAAAGAGCGAGACGCGGGATAAGTCCTCCAACTCCAGGCGCTGGATGCCCAGGTGGAGCAGGTCGGTGCGAGGATTAGCAGCCAGACGCGCCACCCGGCGTCCGCTGCGATCAAAACCCACCTCGGAGACCTGCTCGAACTCGCCCAGCACAGAGCTCTCTTTGTCAATCTCCTGAATGCGAATGCGTAAGCGGTACTGGTAGAGCGCGTGCGCGGCGGCGTACTCCTCCTCTTTCTGGGCGAAGCGTTGGACGATTTCTTCCAGCGGCTGCTTGGGCGCCTGGGCGGCCTCCGGCACCAAGACAAGCAAGACCCCTGCCAGGATTGAAAGCACGGCCGCGCTTCGAGATATTTTCTTCACGGGAAGAAGATAGCACAGCAGTCGCACGAAGATGAGGAAGATGCCAGGACGGGCGCGGACAGCGGCACAGATAAAAACCGGACGTCGTACAAAACTATCGGCAGACGCGCGGCGAACCTTCAGCTTCCCCCGCTGTTTCTTGGAGGGGCGGTGCGCCGCTAGGGAGCGCGTTTCTGGTCGGCCACCAGGACGCCGGCGCGGGCAAAGTCGGTGGCGCGGACATCGAGGAAGGCGATCCTGACGGTTTCCCTGCGGGCGCCGGCTTCTTCCACCAGTATCCGCGTGATGCCCTCGACGACCTTGCGCTTCTGCTCCGGGGTGCGGCCCTCGAGCAAGGTAACTTGCACGTGTGGCATGTCTCCTCCTACTCGCTTAGCGCGTCTGGGCGGCGGCCGCGCGGGCTTGCTGCTGGAGCTGGCGCATCGCTTCGAGGCTGTCGGGCGCGCGCCGCTCGATCCACTTCTGGTAGCGCTTGGCCGCCTTTTCCAGGTGCGCGAAAAAGAGCGGGTTGCGGTAGCGTTCCCGCAAATCGGAAACAATCGGCCGGACGCGGTCCCAGACCATGTAGAACTCGCCGCTGGTGTGGAAGAACAACTCCTCGTTCAGCAACCCCTGCTTGAACAACTGGCAAACCATTTTCCAATAGGTGACCACCATGCGCATGTAGGCGTTCTCTTGCGACCCGGGCGGAGCCAGGCGGTTGGCATCGTTCAGGTTCTGCGGGGAATACTTCTCTGCAAACCACTCCCGCGCCGCGCGCAGCTTGGCTTCGCGGCGCAGGTCGTAGAGTTGAAGGTGGAGCTGTGCTTCGGCGTGGGTGGGCTTTCCTTTGGCCATAAGTCCTCCTTGAGGGATGAAGTGGAAACCGGCAGCTTAGCGCGGCGGCGTCATCCGCGCAAGTGGCGTGGGGAACGTCGCACGACGGAGAAGACTTTGACTTTGGCAACCGCAGTCTGATAGGGATGGGGCGCTGTGTTCGAGCGACGACGGGCGGTGCTGGCGGCAGCCGGGGTGGGCTATCTGCTGAGCGGCTTTCTAGTGGCGGCCACGGCAGCGGGCGTCTTCTTTGTCAGCCGGCAGGACCCGCATCGCATGGTGCGACAGTGGGAGCAGCTCCTGGAACAACGCGCTGTGAACGCTGCGATTCTAGCGCTGGGCGGAGTAGCCCTGTTCGCGGTGGCGCTGACGGCGGCGTTCTTTTTCCTGGCAGTGGCGGCGCGCGCCGCTCGCGTGCATCCCACCTCGGCGCGGCTGGCGGGGCTGTTGCTGGCGGCGGGAACGCTGGCGCTGGTGGCGGTGGCAATCTGGACGGGCGTGGTGGCACCCCATGCGGCCATGCAGTACCACGCCGCCTCAGACCAGATGCGTCGGCACGCGCTGCTGATTGAAGCTCACTTGAACGAGCACGTCGTCCGGCTGGGGTTCTGGTGCTTCCTAGGATTCACCGCCGCGGGGCTTTACTTCCTGGGACGCGCGCGCGGGGCGAGCGCGGCTGGACCGCCGACGTACTGAAGATTGCCGCCGCCCTGATTGCACTGCACCTGCCCACCTGGCTCTACGTGGCACAGGAAAGCCTGCTGAAGGGGGATTACGTTCGCTGGCTGGCTGTGCTCGATCAACTCCTGCTCTGGGGCAGCCTGACCGCAGCCTTCTACTTCGGCGCCCGCTGGCTCCGCCACCTGGGACGTAGTTTGCCTCTCTAGCTAGGTAAGGTAAATACAGTTTGACTTACATTGTTATTATGGTAAGAGTTTAATGCTAAGCAGGAGTATTGGCATGAAGCGCGAAACAGTGACCGTTACCTCAAAAGGCCAAATGGTAATTCCCGCCCCCTTGCGTCGGCGACTCAAGATTCATAAGGGCACGAAGATTCACATCGCTGAGGAACAGGGCCGGTTAATTCTTCAGCCCGTGACCAAGGAGTTCATCCGCAGCCTGCGCGGCTCGCTGAAAGGACGTCCATCGCTGCACGACGAATTACTCAAAGAGCACAGGGAAGAATTGAAGCGTGAAGAGCTACGCATTCGACGCCTCCGCGCTCGTTGACCTGCTGGAAGATCGTCGAGGGGCCGGCCGAGTCCAACAAGCGATCGAAGAAGTACAGAGCCAAACTGCGCACATCGTTATGTGCGTAATCAACTGGGGAGAGGTTTTCTACCACGTGTGGCGTTTCCGCGGACCCCAAGCAGCCGAGCAAACGCTCCATCTCGTAGATCATTTGCCGATTGAGTTGATGGTTGCAGACCGCTCCCTGACCATTCGCGCCGCTCGGTTCCGAGCCAAGTACAAGCTACCCTATGCAGATTGCTTTGCAGCCGCGCTCGCTCAACAAGAGAAAGCTCGGCTGGCAACCTCCGACCCGGACTTCAAAGCCGTCCAAAGGGAAATCAAAATCCTCTGGCTGCGCTAACCCGACTGGCTGGCCAGGCTCGACCAACCTGCCTACCCTGCCTGCGGCAGGCAGGCCGCAGGGAGCCAAATACCCCCAGGCAGAGGCCTGGGGGCTCGGTGTGAAAGAGCGCGCGCACAGCCTGCCTGTGTGGCAGACAGGCACCTCTTCCGAACTGACTTCTGGCCCAATCCTGCGGGTAAAAAGAAGTGGCAAGAACAAGAACGGCGGGCATGAAGCCCGCCTCTTGCTGATTTCAAACCCGGCCCCTCGACTGCACTCCCGCCTTCGCCAAGGCTATGGCGGGCAGGCAGGGCAAGCCCTTCGCTGTCGCTCGGGATAAACTCTGACCTTTTGGAAAGAACTTGTGCCGGATCCAAAAATAAAAAGCCCGCCACCAGGGCGGGCTTTTTATTTTAGACCCGGCGACGACCTACTTTCCCACCCGCCAAGGCGGGCAGTAACATCGGCCCTGCGGGGCTTAACGACCGTGTTCGGGATGGGAACGGGTGTGGCCCCCGCGGTGTGGCCACCGGGAAAATCGCTGTCCAGCGGCCTGCTACCAATCCGGCGGTCCCGCCAAGCGGGACTCTTCCGGACTGTTTAAGATCCGTGGCGACTGGAACGAACTTAAACTGAAATGGGCATGCCCTGCCACCTGGCCCTCAGGGGTTAAAACCCGCCTGAGGGCGAGGCATAAGTCGGGGCTGAAGCCCCGACCCACAAAAAAGGCAAGCGCAAGTGCGCGCGAAAGTGCAGCGCTGGCTTACTCCGCCGGCCCGCAAGCCTTTGCAGAGCCTCAGGGGCCTGCCTGCCGCAGGCAAGCTGAAGCCCCTGGAAGGTTGGGGAGCAATCAACGGCACGGCTCCCCGCAAAAAACGCGGGATCCTCGAAAAGCCGCGCCCTGACAACACCTCGGTGCAAGAAGGAAAGCGGGCAAAGGTTGAGTAAGTTTTGGGCCAAGCCGAACGGGCGATTAGTACGGGTCAGCTAAACACATTGCTGCGCTTACACCCCCCGCCTATCAACCAGGTAGTCTTCCTGGGCCCTTCTTACCCCGACCGAAGTCGGGGTTGGGAGACCTTATCTTGGGGCGGGCTTCCCGCTTAGATGCTTTCAGCGGTTATCCCTGCCAGACTTCGCTACCCAGCGGTGCCGCTGGCGCGACAACTGGTACACAAGAGGTCTGTCCATCCCGGTCCTCTCGTACTAGGGACAGATCCCCGCAAGTCTCCTACGCCCACACCAGAGAGGGACCGAACTGTCTCGCGACGTTCTGAACCCAGCTCACGTACCGCTTTAATAGGCGAACAGCCTAACCCTTGGGACCTTCTCCAGCCCCAGGATGCGATGAGCCGACATCGAGGTGCCAAACCGGAGCGTCGATGTGAACTCTTGGCTCCGATCAGCCTGTTATCCCCGGCGTACCTTTTATCCGATGAGCGATGGCCCTTCCATGCGGGACCACCGGATCACTAGGCCCGACTTTCGTCTCTGCTCGACTTGTCAGTCTCGCAGTCAACCCGGCTTCTGCCCTTGCACTCTGCGGCTGATTTCCAACCAGCCTGAGCCGAGCTTTGGACGCCTCCGTTACTGTTTAGGAGGCAACCGCCCCAGTCAAACT
Source organism: Candidatus Acidiferrales bacterium (assembly GCA_965247455.1). GTDB lineage: Bacteria > Acidobacteriota > Terriglobia > Acidiferrales > 2-02-FULL-67-57 > JACZYA01. Next base: position 394,303 of record CBDFHE010000017.1, on the reverse strand, counting down.
ACCCACCTAGCCATGTCCCTGCCCCCGCTAAGGGGGCGAGGTTAGAGCAGCAGAATTAACAGGGTGGTATCTCACTTGTTGGCTCCCCCACCCCCAAGAGGATGGGTTCGTAGCCTCCCACCTATGCTGCGCAGATAGTTCCGACACTCATGGCTAGAGTGCAGTAAAGGTGCACGGGGTCTTTCCGTCTAGGTGCGGGCACCCGGCGTCTTCACCGGGACCACAAATTCGCCGAGCGGCTCGCCAAGACAGTCGCTCCATCGTTACGCCATTCGTGCAGGTCGGAACTTACCCGACAAGGAATTTCGCTACCTTAGGACCGTTATAGTTACGGCCGCCGTTCACCGGGGCTTCAGATCAGAGCTTCTCCCTCGCTTGCGCTCGGGATAACCCCTCACTTTAACCTTCCGGCACCGGGCAGGCGTCACCCCCTATACGTCGTTTTTGTGACTTTGCAGAGAGCTGTGTTTTTGTTAAACAGTCGCAGAGCGCCTTTCACTGCGGCCCTCTCCTCCCTCTTGCGAGAAAGTACTAGGGCGCCCCTTCTCCCGAAGTTACGGGGCTAATTTGCCAAGTTCCTGAGCGAGCCTTCACTCGCGCGCCTGTGGATATTCACCTCGCCTACCTGTGTCGGTTTACGGTACGGTTCCCTCGTGAACTGCTTAGGGGTTTTTCCTGGCAGGTTCTTAGCGGACTTTATGGCCTTGCGGCCTCGCGTCCGTCGCGGCGGTTAGTGACCCGGCGGATTTGCCTACCGGATCCCGCTGCGACGTCCAATCTGGACGTCCATCACCAGACTCCGCCTACACCCTGCGTCCCCCCCTCGTCATAACGTCCACGTGGGAGCGGGCGAATGTTGACGCCCTGTCCATCGGCTACGCCTTTCGGCCTCACCTTAGGGACCGGCTAACCCTGAGCGGACGAACCTTCCTCAGGAAACCTTAGGCTTTCGGCGAGAGCGATTCTCACGCTCTTTATCGCTACTTATGCCGGCAGAGTCACTTCCGTAGAGTGCACCCGGGCTCGCGCCCGAGCTTCAGACCCTACAGAACGCTCCCCTACCACGTCAGGAGACTCGAACCTTGAGACTAGAAGCTGGAAAAATCACCGCCCTACTTGGCTGCGCTTGTTGGGGTAACTGCGTATGCGCTTGGTGGTTTCGTTTTCCATCTAGCTTCTAACCTCCAGCATCGAGCCTCCAGACATCCGCGGCTTCGGTGGCAGGCTTGAGCCCCGTTGGATTGTCGGTGCGGTGTCGCTTGACCAGTGAGCTGTTACGCTTTCTTTAAAGGATGGCTGCTTCTAAGCCAACCTCCTGGCTGTCACGGCAACCCCACGTCCTTTCCCACTTAGCCTGCACTTGGGGACCTTAGCCGGCGGTCTGGGCTGTTTCCCTTTTGACCACGGAGCTTATCCCCCGTAGTCTGACTCCCGGACTGTCATGTACGGCATTCGGAGTTTGATTGGAGTCGGTACGCTTTGATGCGCCCTAGCCCATTCAGTGCTCTACCACCGCGATGAATCATCCGAGGCTAGCCCTCAAGCTATTTCGGGGAGAACGAGCTATCACGGAGTTTGATTGGCCTTTCACCCCTACCCTCAGCTCATCCGAGCTGTTTTCAACCAACACCGGTTCGGGCCTCCGGTCGGTTTTACCCGACTTTCGCCCTGGCCAAGGGTAGATCACCCCGCTTCGCGTCTACTCCCAGCGACTGAACGCCCTGTTCAGACTCGCTTTCGCTGCGGCTGGCTTTCGCTTCACCTCGCCACTGAGAGTAACTAGCCGGCTCATTATGCAAGAGGCACGCCGTCACCCCGCACCTAAATCACTCTCGACTGAGATCCTCTTGAATCCGCCGCATCAAGGAGGCTCTCGCTTTCCCGTTGTGTTTCAAACGGGACTCGCGCTTCCTGGCGGCAGCCAGTGTCGTGTACGATTCGTAGTAAGCCAGCTTCCACTGGCTCCCCCGGGTGGCTTTGTTTTCCCCCTGGTTGTGTGAACGAAGCCGTTGCTTCAGATCACCGGTGCAACCAAGATAAAACTTTCCCGGATCCGCGGTGCTCTGCAAGATGTACACGTAATACACAGGCCTATCTCTAGAGTGATTTAGGTGCGGGGCTTCGACTGCTTGTAGGCATACGGTTTCAGGTACTTTTTCACTCCCCTCGCAGGGGTACTTTTCACCTTTCCCTCACGGTACTGGTTCACTATCGGTCGCCAGCGAGTATTTAGCCTTGGGGGATGGTCCCCCCAGTTTCCCACAGGATTTCTCGTGTCCCGTGGTACTCAGGATACCGCTTCGAGTCCGGCCGGTTTCGGTTACAGGGCTCTCACCTTCTGTGGCCGACGTTTCCACGCCGTTCACCTACCGATCGGATTGGTAACTCTACTCACGCGGTCCTACAACCCCCCGGTTCTGCCAAAGACAGAACCGAGGTTTGGGCTCTTCCGGTTTCGCTCGCCGCTACTCCCGGAATCACTGTTGTTTTCTCTTCCTCCAGGTACTGAGATGGTTCACTTCCCTGGGTTGGCTCGCGCCCGCCTATGTATTCAGCGGGCCGTTGTCCGATTTTATCGGACAGGGTTGCCCCATTCGGAAATCCCCGGATCAAAGCCTGCTTGCGGCTCCCCGAGGCTTATCGCAGCTGACCACGTCCTTCATCGCCTGCTGGCGCCAAGGCATCCACCGTACGCCCTTAGTAGCTTGACCACAAAACTTACTCAACCCCTCTCCCCCGTGCGGGAAGAGAGCGGCTGGCAAGCTTGCGCGCTGAGCTTTCGGCACGTACTTGTGCCTTGACCCCGACCCTGACGGATCGGAGCCATGTGCCCATTTCAGTTGTCAAAGAACAAAAAACCCTGCGCCAAGCGCCGGGCTGTATCTCGCTGCACACGGTGCACAGCTCGAAGCTTGAAGCCTACCTCAGGATGTGTCCTGCCGGGTTCTGACTCGAATCGCTACCTCCTCGAGTCCACTTCCTAACCGACCCATCTTAGGGCAAACCCCTACCACTTGGCAAGCCCTTTTTTGGCGGTGTCCTAATTTGAGCGATTCCGAACTCGGCCCCTTTGCTTCTAAGCGTGCTCTAAGGACTTGATTTTTCCTGTAAGCCAGCGTACACCCTAGCCGATAAGGATATAGTGACCATGGCCCCCTGCCCCAAATGCGGCTTCGAGCAGGCCAGCGGCCGCGAGTGCCTGCGCTGCGGCGTCATTTTCGACCGCTACCGCCCCTCAGAAGAACTCCCTCCGGCACCGGAGCCGCTGGAAGAAACGGAGGAGAAATCCGCTCCCGGCCCCTTCATCCGCTTCTACCGCGTCTTTCGCTGGGTAGTGTTGGCCGGCGCCGCCCTGGTCTTGTTCCTCATCCTCTACCAGTCCCCGCCGCCGAACATCGATGCCGACCCCCAGGCGCCTCAGCGGCTGGAGTCAAAGCTCCAGCGCCTCGACCGCGCCCTCCGGCGCGGCCAGCCCCACACCCTGCGGCTGGACGAAGCCGAGGTCAATAGCTGGCTCCAATCGAGCCTGGCCCAGGCCCCCGACGCCCCAGGCAACAGCACCAACGACAACCCTTCCCCCGCCGCTCCGGATCAGATTCCGGTTCTCCCGGGCAACGAACCCACTACCGAGCCGACGATTGAAGAGGTCAAGTCCAACGTGCGCGACGTCAAGATTGACCTGGTAGACGACCGCGTCCGCGCCTACGTGGTCTTCAATCTCTACGGGAAAGACATGTCCCTACTGCTGGAGGGCCGCCTGCGCGTCGAGGACGGCTACCTGCGGCTCGACCCCACCGCCGTCAAGCTCGGCTCGCTGCCCATCCCCCAGGCCAGCGTGGACCGCGCCGTCCGCCGCCTGTTCGACTCGCCCGAGAACAAAGAGAAGTTCCGTCTGCCGCCCCACATCCGCGACCTCCGGGTCGAAAACGGAGAGATCGTCGTCTCCTACCGCTAAGCCTCAACCAAAACTAAGCTCCCTTCTGTCCCGGTAGTGGGTCACTTTGGAAACAAAAAAACTCGCGCAGAGCCCCGTGGCACCCGCCACGGGGCGTTTATGCTGCTTGTCCACCCGGCGGCAGGTGCCGCCGAGCTCAGCCAAAAGTGACACAGGGTGAAACTGACCCACTACCTTCTGTCCCTACTGCGTTGACTTGCCTGTGGGTGGGGCCTAAGATGCCTGCCTGCCGGCAGGCAGGGCGGGCAACAAGAGGGGGCGTCTTTCCGTTGATTGGGAAAAAGATTCCCCATTACAGCGTCACTGAGAAGCTGGGCGCGGGCGGCATGGGCGAGGTCTATCGCGCCCGCGATGAGCACCTGGGCCGGGATGTCGCCCTCAAAGTCCTGCCGGCGGGCACCCTGGCCGACGAGTCAGCCCGGAAGCGCTTCCGCAAGGAGTCCGAAGCGTTCTCTAAGCTGAATCATCCTCACATCCGCACCGTGCAGGAGTCGCTGGGCACCGGGACATAAGCACTACCATCATCTACACGCACGTCCTGAACCGAGGGCCGGGGGCTGTCCGGAGCCCGACGGATCGGATCTTCAGCCCATGAGGAGAGCTAACGATGGACGTACCCGGAGATAGGCTGCAGCGCCCGGCAGGGTAGCGCGGCGGAACAGCAATGCGCGCTTTGGGCCTAACTCATTGGGAGGATAAGCGGTTACAATGGATCGTGAGTGTGGTCACGCGGTGATAGACTGCAGCAGGCAGCAAGGTTTGCCTTGCTAGTGTACTGTCCCGGAAATATATGAGCAAAGTCGTTCGACCTTAGCGAGGATGGATTCGGCCGTGGCGGTCCAGACGAAAGGACTGGTGTTGGCGTTGTAATGTTCGACGAAGCGCTCGATGTTACGGACGAGAGCCTTGACGCTGGAGAAGGAACCTCGGCGAATGGCCTTCTGGGTAATGATGCCGAACCAGCGTTCGACTTGGTTGAGCCAGGACGCATAGGTTGGGGTGAAATGAACGTGGTAGCGGGGACGCCGAGCGAGCCAAGCGCGGACTTTGGGATGTTTGTGAGTAGCGTAGTTATCGACGATGAGATGGACGTCGAGGTTGTGCGGCACACTGCCGTCGATCTGACGCAGGAAAGTGAGGAACTCCTGATGACGGTGTCGCGGTTTACAGCGGGTGATGACTCTCCCGGTGGCCACATCGAGAGCCGCGAACAGAGTGGTCGTGCCGTGACGTTTGTAATCATGGGTGACGCCTTCGACGTAGCCGAGGCCCATGGGGAGAACGGGCTGAGTTCGCTGAAGAGCTTGAACCTGGGTCTTCTCATCGACCGAGAGCACCACGGCGTGGTCCGGGGGATTGAGGTAGAGACCGACGATGTCGCGGACTTTCTCGACGAAGAACGGGTCGTTGGAAATCTTGAAATGCCGCTGGCGATGCGGCTGGACGCCGAACAGATCGAACCACCGCTGGACCGTGCTCTTTGAGACTCCCGTGTGTTCCGCCATGGAACGCACGCTCCAGTGCGAACGATCGGGAGGTTCGGTTTGCAGGGCCGTGTTGATGACTTCCGCAACACGTTCATCCTCATGCGTGCGGGGGCGTCCGGGACGCAGTTCATCGTGTAGTCCGGGGATTCCATGTTCACGATAGCGCTTTCGCCACTTGCCCACGGTCGTATTGGTGACACCCAGACGCCGGGCCACGGTAGAGCCGGGAACGCCTTCGGCGCAGGCCAGCACAATCTGGGCCCTCAGCACCAGACTATGCGGCAAGGTTCGGGAGCGGGCGAGGCGCCCCAGTTCCGATTCCTCACTCTCACTGAGAGTGAGGGGAGTAGCGGGGCGACCGCGTGGCATGGGCATACCTCCAGAGGCCAAAGGTTGCCCATTAATATATCGCTTATTTCCGGGACAGTACACTAGACGATGCTGTCTAATTCTAGTTAGTGGACAGGCGGAGTCAAATGGGTATTCGCGTCAAGCGCCTATACGAGCCACCGTCGACGCGGGACGGCCGGCGCATTTTGGTTGACCGACTTTGGCCTCGCGGTTTGTCAAAGGCTGACGCCAAAATCGATTATTGGCCCAAGGAGATCGCACCGTCTACCGAACTTCGCAAGTGGTTTGGCCACGATCCGGAGAGATGGTCCGAATTTAAGCGGCGGTACTTCGCAGAGCTGGAGTCCAAACCGGACACTGTAAGAGCCCTTCCTGATTACGTTCGCGCCGGCACGGTGACGTTCCTGTACAGCTCCAAGGAACGACGCCTAAACAACGTCGTCGCGCTGAAAGAGTACGTGGAATCAAGGCTCTAGTTTTTCTGGTCACCTAACGCGCCGTTCCAGCGGACGGCCTCCGGCCGCCGCTGAACTCAAACGTTAGGTGGCTTGACTCAAGGTTCATATATTCGGCCATGTGGATAACGGCCGCTGCGTGAGCCATCCATGAGCGAACAGAAATCCAGCGAACGCCTCAAGTGGTTTGCGGCGATCGTATTGCTTGGTTTTGTGGGGTACCAACTCTACTCAGGCATCGCGTTGCGGAAGGTGGGCGTACCGGGCGTGTTCGAGGTGGAGTTTGCGACTGACGGAGGCCCATCCTGCTCGACGTTGGACCAGTCAGCGTTTGACAATGTTGTGCGGGCCACCAACATGGATCGAGAGGCAATAGCGCAAGGCGACTACCCTACCAGTAAGCTCGCAAAACTTGAGTACTATTACTCGCTCATCGCGGAACTCGAACGCAAGGGCCACGATGCGGATGATCTTGATGGGCTCGAGTTGCGGGAGCTGGTCGTTCGTGCCCGCCGGGAATGCATCATTCCATAGCCGGAACTGCGTCACGCGTCGTGCTGGCGCTGTCCCAACAAGCCACCTAACAAGCGATTGCTGCTGTCGCGGTAGGCTTGGAGGGTCGCGCGCCGTGCGCGCGGTGTGCAGATTGGTCGCGCAGCAGAATCGCAAGTCCGTTAGGCAGCTCTCGTAGGAGAAAGAGCAGGCGCTCGACTGGCTGGAAAAGTCCTACGAAGAGCGGAACTGGTACCTGGTTTTCATCAACGTGGATCCCACGTTCGACCCGTTGAGGGATAACCCTCGGTTCCAGCAGCTCCTGCGGCGGATGAACTTTCCGGAATAGGTAGGTTCCGACCTCGTGTTCCAAACGCAACCCTCCCCCGTAGAAAACGCTCGTCGGGTGAACTCGCGACAGGCCCTTCGGCTATGTTCGAAGCGGCCACCCTGGCTGGCTCGACTGGTTTGACCGGGTAGGGCAGGGTTCACCCTGAGGGCTCTCCCTGAAGGGGTTCATCCCCTGCCGGCATACGGCAAGGCGTAAAGCCTTGCCCTACCCCGTTTTTGCTTTGTTCACGGCTCAGTCTGTTTTTGATCCCAGCCCGGAAGAGGTGCGGACCTGCCTGCCCTGCCTACCGCAGGCAGGCGCAGGCAGGGTTTACCCCGTACAGGGAGGCATCCGCATCCCGGTTTGGCAGACAGGAATGCCTGCGCCACTGAATTATTCTTTCATATTCCAGTGGGGCAGACCTGCCTGCGGTAGGCAGGCATTCTTGTCTGTGTTCCGTAGCCAGGGTCTCTGCGCCCTCTGCGGCGAAGAATCCATCCCGCCAACGAAGAGGCCGGTAGTGGGTCAGTTTGACGACATTGCCTTTACCGCTGAGCCCGGCGGCACCCGCCGCCGGGTGGATGGGCGGCAAAAGCACCCCGTGGCAGGTGCCACGGGGCTCGGCGTGAGATTCACATTTCCAAAATGATCCACTACGAAGAGGCCGGGGCGCTTGTGTAGTTTCCCGGCGCCGTGTAGCATCCCTTGATTCAGCCTGCGCCTGGGCGTCCCATGACGGCATCCCGCCAAACCGCAACCGCAATGCAACTAACCTACAAGCAGGCGGTCGAGCGCCTGCTCTGGCTGGGGCACGAGGGCCGCAGCCTGAAGTGGGACCTGAACAACATCCGCGCCGTGTTGGAACGCCTCGGCCACCCAGAGCGGCGCTTCCCCGCCGTCCACATTGCCGGCACCAACGGCAAGGGCTCGGTGGCCGCCCTGGTGGACTCCATCCTACGGCAAGCAAACTACCGCACCGGGCTCTACACCTCGCCCCACCTGGTCCACATCAACGAGCGCATCGCGGTGGAGGGCGTCGCCGCCGGCGACGCCGAGTTCGCCGCCGCCTTCAACGCCGTCGCCCACGCCATCGAGGTGCTGCTGGCCGAAGACCGCCTACCCCACCAGCCCAGCTACTTCGAAACTCTCACCGCCATGGCCCTCTGGCACTTCGCGCAGGCGCAGGTTCAAGTGGCGGTGCTGGAAGTCGGCCTGGGCGGGCGGCTGGACGCCACCAACGTCGTCACCCCCGCCGTCTGCGCCGTCACCTCCATCGACTTCGACCACGAGCGCTACCTCGGCTACGCCATCGAGCAGATCGCCGCCGAAAAGGCCGGCATCTTGAAGCCCGACGTGCCGGTCATCAACGCCGCCGAGCACCCCGTAGCCCGCGCCGTCATCGCCCGCCGCGCGGCTGGGCTGGGCGCGCCCTTGGTTGATCTAGCTTCCGACTACCGCGCCGAGCAAATCACCAGCCGCGACTTCGGCTGCTACCAGTTCACCCTGAAAGCACCCGACCACGCCAACCTGCGCCTTTCGCTGCCCCTGCGCGGCCGCTTTCAAATTCCCAACGCGCTCACTGCCGTCGCCATCGCGCGTGAGCTCGCCCGCCAGGGATGGAACATTCCCAGCCAAGCCATCCAGGCGGGCATCGCGCAGGCCCGCTGGCCCGGACGGCTGCAACTGGTGCGGCCCACCGGCCAAACCGAAGGCCCGCTGCTCTTCCTGGACGGAGCGCACAATCCCGCCGGGGCGCGCCGCCTGGCCGAGTTCTGGGAGGAACACCTTGCCCCGCCGCAGGCGGGGCTCGGCGGCCGCCGCCTGCATCTGATCTACGGCACCCTGCGCGACAAAGCGGTGGACGAGATTGCCGAATGGCTCTTCCCCCGCGCCGCTTCCCTCACCCTGACCCAACCGGCCACGCCCCGCGCCGCCGGCGTGGACACCCTGGCGCCGCTGGCCCGCGCGCTCAATCCGCAGGTCGCGGTCGAGCCCGACCCCGCGCAAGCTCTGGCACGGGCGCTCGCCCACGCAGCCCCAGAGGATGCCATCTTCGTGGCCGGCTCCCTGTTCCTGGTGGGCGACTGCCTGAAAGCTCTCGCAGCGGGCACAACTGTTTCCGCTGCTCAAAAGTAATGCGACTGCTACTCGAAATGCTGGGCCTATTGCGCTCGCTGTTTTTCACCCTGCCTTTGTTTTACCTTTGCACCGCTGTTCTGGGCGTGGTGTCGCTGTTGCTGTCCCCCATCAACCCCAGCGCCCGCCGCCAACATGAGTACAGCCGCCTGTGGGGACGGCTGCTGCTGATCATCTGCGGCGTGCGCGTCCGCGTGCGCGGGCTGGAAAAGCTTGACCCCGCCCGGCACTACGTCTACCTCGCCAACCACCGCAGCTACCTGGACATTCCCATCCTGTTCGCTCGCCTGCCGGGGGAATTCCGCACCATGGCCAAGGCTTCGCTCTTTCACCTTCCTTTTCTAGGCTGGCACATCCGCCGCGCCGGCCATCTTCCCATCGCCGGCTCGAACGTCCACACCAACGCCCGCCGCCTGTTGCAAACGATCAAGTGCCTCCGGGCAAACATCTCCCTGCTGGTTTTCCCCGAAGCCGAGCGCAGCGTGAACGACGAGTTGGGAGAGTTCAAACCGGGTATTTTCCTGGCGGCGCTCAAAGCGCGCGCGCCCATCGTCCCCATCACCATTCGCGGCTCCGGCCACGTTCTGCCGCGGTACTCCTGGCACCTCCGCCCCGGCACGGTGGAAATCATCGTGGATGAACCCATCCCCACCGAGGACCTGACCCGCGCCGACATTGAGATCCTCATCACCCGCGTCCGCGATTGCATAGATGCATAGATAACAACCTCACTCCTACCCCACAACTGAATTTTGGTTGGGGACGGGGTGGGTAGGGCAAGGCCTTGTCCTACCCCGGTTGCAGACGCAGCCCAGTGGCTTGGTAGTTGGTCAATTTTACACCTGCCTTTCGATTCAGACACTTTCTCCTCTTATGTCCAATCCGGTGGCAGGTGCCCTTCGGCTTCGCCCCTCGACTTCGCTCGGGACAGGCTCAGAGCAGGCCACCGGGCTCAGCGTGATTTTCCCATTGCCAAAATGACCCATTGCCCGGCGGCTTCGTGTGATTGCGGCTCCTAAAACCTGCTGCTATGATGAGCAGCTTTGCCACAAAGGAGACATTCGCTCGTGATTGATCTTTCAGGACAAGTTGCGGTGGTGACCGGCGGATCGCGCGGCATCGGCGCCGCCACGGTCGAGCTGTTCGCGCAGGCGGGCGCGCACGTGGTCTTCAACTATCATCGCAATCGCACGGCTGCTCAGAAGGTAGCCGTGCGCGCACGCCGGCACCGAGTGGAAATCCTCCCGGTGCGGGCCGACCTCAGCCGCATGCGCGACGCCCGCGCCCTGATCGACCGCGCCGCGCGCCGCTTCCGCCGCCTGGACATCCTGGTAGCCAACGCCGGCATCTGGAACCAGAAGGACGTCCCAATCGAAAAGTTGAGCGAGGCGCAATGGGAGCAGATGATGGCGGCCAACCTCAAGTCGGTGTACAGCGTGGTGCACTACGCGGTGCCGCTGATGAAGCGCCAGTTTGCGCGCACGCGGCGCCCGGCGCGCATCATTGCGATTTCCTCCACCGCCGGCCAGCGCGGCGAGGCCTTCCACAGCCACTACGCCGCCAGCAAAGGCGCCATCATCAGCCTGGTCAAGGGCCTCTCCACCGAGCTGGCCCGCCACCACATCCTGGTCAACTGCGTGGCGCCCGGCTGGGTGGATACCGATCTGTCGCAGGCGGTGCTGCGCCACCCGCGTCTGCGTCGCCAGGTCGCGAGCCAGATTCCCCTCGGGCGCGCAGCCACCGCCGAGGAAATCGCCGGGCCGATTCTCTTCCTGGCCTCTGAGCTGGCAACCTTCCTGACCGGTGAAATCGTCAATGTAAATGGAGGCGCAGTCCTGGTAGGGTAGGAGCGATGAAAAAAGCACTGATTCCTGTACTGCTGGCCTTGCTGCTGGCCGGCGTCACCGCAACGGCGCAAGAACAGACAGCGGAAGCCACGCCGGCGCTGGACAAGGCCAAGCAGATCATCGACCGCGCGCTGGAAGCGCTGGGCGGCGACGCCTTCCTCAACGTGCGCGACATCGATCGCCGCGGCCGCCTCTACGACTTTGACCGTGGCCAACTCGCCAGCCCCGGCACCCGCTTCCACGACTACGTCAAGTTCCCTGGCAAGGAATGGCTGGAAATCGGCAAGAAGGGCAACATCGTCTATCTCAACAACGGGGAAGAGGGCTGGGAGCTCGACCGCCAGGGCATCAGCGAAATGCCGCCGGAGGCGATCGAGAACTTCCACCAGTCCAACAAGCGCGACTTCGAATACTTGCTGCGCTTCCGCCTGCGGGAGGAGAAAATCCAGTACTACTACCTGGGCCGCGAATTCGTGGACAACCGCCGCGCCCACATCATCGAAATGGTGGACGACGATGGTGAAAGCTACAAACTCTACGTCGATGCTCGCACTTACCTGCCCATGCAGTTGCACTACAGCCGCCTCGACGCGCTCACCGGCGCGCGCATCCCGGTGGTCGAATTCTACGGCAAGTACGTGCGCGTGCAGGGCGTCTACACGCCCATGCAAGTGAGCCGCACACGCACCGGGCTGCGCAGCTTCGAGGCCTTCTTCATTGAAGTCCGCTACAACACCGGCTTGGAGGACCACTTCTTCGGCCGCGCCAACCTGGAACAGCGCTGGCAGAAATTCGCCAAGAAGAAGAAAAAGAAGAAGAAGGACGACGACTAACAAATCGCGCGACGGGTTTGACCCCCCGGCATCCGCGCGAGAATGGTAGAATCTCGCCTGTGGACACCAACAGAACCAGCACTTCCTCCGGCCGCCAGCCTTGGCGCTCCACCACCGTCCTGTGCGTGCGCCGCGGCTCGAAACTCGTCTTAGCCAGCGACGGGCAGGTGAGCCTGGGCCAGACCATCATCAAGCAGAGCGCCAAGAAGATTCGACGCCTCTACAACGACAAGGTGCTGGCCGGCTTTGCCGGCTCCACCGCCGACGCCCTCTCGCTCTTCGGGCGCTTCGAAGACAAGCTGCAAGAGTTCCACGGCAATTTGAGCCGGGCCGCGGTGGAGCTGGCCAAGGAGTGGCGCACCGACCGCATCCTGCGGCACCTGGACGCCCTGCTGCTGGTCGCCGACAGCAAGCAGACTTTTCTGCTCAGCGGCAACGGCGACATCATCGAACCCGACGACGGCGTCTGCGCCATCGGCTCGGGCGGGCCTTTCGCGTTGGCCGCCGCCCGCGCCCTAGCTGCGCACACCAAACTCCCGGCCCGAGAGATTGCGGAACAAGCGATGCAGATCGCCGCCTCCATCTGCGTCTACACCAACAGCCAATTTATCTTCGAAGAACTGTAGGGAGCCGACCATGCTGCCCGGCCGTTTCACGCTTTCCTCAGCACGCGGGAAAGAACACGGCGCAGGACTGGTGCAAACGCTGCTGGTCCTGGTGGTGCTGGGAGCTATGGTACTGCTTGCACTGAAACTTTTCCAGCGCTCGGGCGTGGAGCAGTTGTCTCCCACGGGTGGGCACCCGGCGCGGGCCGTACTCGATACGGTCGAACTTCGGGTCGAGGGGATGAGATCGGACGTGGACGCCTTGCAAGTGACGGAAGCGCTGCGGCGCCTCCCGGTGACCTGCCCCCGGTTATTGGTCCACCTTCCATGTTAGTCCATACGCCGTTGCAGCCGGGTGGAGCGGAGCGGAACCCGGCGGTAACGGCAGGATCACTTCCGGGGTTGGCGGCCGGTAGCCCAACGCGCTGTGCGGGCGAACTCTGTTATACTCCCGCCGCCATCCCTCAATCAACACCTTCGCTTCCCGCAAGGTGTAAAAGATCTCTCCATTCAGAAACTCGTCTCGAAACTTCCCGTTAAACGATTCTACCTACCCGTTTTCCCAGGGGCTCGCAGGCTCGATGAACAGGGGTTTTACCCCGACCCGTTCCAGCCAGTCCCGTACCAACCGAGCGGTGAACTCGGACCCATTATCCGAGCGAAGGTAATCGGGAACTCCTCGCTCCACAAACAAGGCTGCTAGCCGTTCCAAAACACTCATCGAATCGGCTCGCCGTTCTACGTCGATCGCCAAACACTCTCGCGTGTATTCATCCACCACCGTCAAGATCTTCAGTGGACGACCATCGTGGGTTCGATCTGCCACAAAATCGTACGCCCAGACATGATCCTGCCAGCACGGTCTTAACCGAAGGCACGACCCATCGTTCAACCACAGCCGGCCTCTGCGGGGCTGTTTCTTCGGCACTTTCAGTCCCTCCTGCCGCCAGATTCTCTCTACCCGCTTGTGGTTCACCCGCCACCCCTCCCGGCGCAACAGCGCCGTGATCCGCCGATAGCCATAACGGCCGTACTCGCCGGCTAACTGCAGCGTCCGAGTTACCAGGCTCGGTTCATCCTGTGGCGCCAAGGTTCGATGCCGTTGCGTGGATCGATTCTGTCCTACCACCCGACACGCCCGCCGCTCCGACACCCCCATGGCTTGGCAGACATGCTTCACTGCCTGCCGCCGTCGGGGCGGGCTCAGAAGTTTCCCGAGGATGTCTCCTTCAGAATCGCAAGGTCCAACGCCTGATCTGCTACCAACTTCTTCAGTCGGCCATTCTCCCGTTCCAGTTCCTTCAGTCGCCTCACCTGATCCACTCGTAAGCTCCCGTACTCCTTCCGCCATCGGTAATAGGTCTGCTCCGTAATTCCCAACTTCCGACAGACCCCTCCCGTTGTCTGGCCCTTGGCCAGCTCCACTTCCGCCTCTCGTAGATGTCGGATGATCTGTTCGGCTGGATATCGCTTCTTCGGCATTCCTCCCCCCTTCCATGTCCAGTCCGTACCCTAACCTCTAACTTATCAACTGGACCGATTTAAGGGGGGCAGGTCACCGGGTGTTGCCGCCGCCCAAACCGACTACGCCCGCGGATACGCCCGGGTGGGCTTCGCACCCAACCGCGTCAGCGTGGAACAACTCATCGCCGCCGTGGAGCGGGCCGGCTTCCCCGCCTCCCGGCGGTAGCACAAGCAGGCGTGCTATAATGGCGCCGGTCGCCCGGGAGTGGCGGCCCGGCTGTCCTAGAGCAAACAACCCATGGCTATACATCTTCCCGGCGTTGTGAAGGAAAAAGAAGAAGCGGCGCCCGCGCGGGCGCGGTTTGATGAGCTGACCCCCCGGCAAATCGTGACCGAGCTGGACAAGTACATCATCGGCCAGAAGCCCGCCAAGCGCGCGGTGGCCATCGCCCTGCGCAACCGCATCCGCCGGCGCAAACTGCCGCCTGAGATGGCGGAAGAAGTCCTGCCGAAAAACATTCTCATGATCGGCCCCACCGGCGTGGGCAAGACCGAAATTGCGCGGCGGCTGGCGCGGCTGGCCAACGCCCCCTTCGTCAAAGTCGAAGCCTCCAAATACACCGAAGTGGGCTACGTGGGCCGCGACGTGGAGTCGATGGTGCGCGACCTGCTCGACGGCTCCATCGAAATGGTCCGGGAAGAAAAGCTGGAAGAGGTGGCCGAGCGCGCGGAGATGAACGCCGAAGAGCGTCTGCTCGACTTGCTGCTGCCGCCCCCACCGCCGGTCGCCGTCGGTCCCGACGCCGACCCGGCGGCCAAGCAGGAAAGTTTCCAGAAGACCCGCGAGAAGATGCGGGCGCAGCTCCGCGCCGGCGCCTTCGACGACAAGCTGGTGGAAGTGGAAGTGCGCGAGCGCAACTTCCCCAGCTTCCAAGTCATCTCCAACACCGGCATGGAGGAGATGGACGTCAATCTCAAAGACATGCTGCCGGGCTTCTTCGGACAGCAAAAAAAGAAGCGCAAGATGAAGGTGTCGGAGGCCTGGGAGTACCTGGCGCAGGAAGAGGAGAACCGGTTGATCGACATGGACCAAGTGACCCGCAGCGCCATCGAGCGGGTGGAAAACTCCGGCATCATCTTCATTGACGAGATAGATAAGATTGCCGGGCGCGAAGGCGGCCACGGGCCCGACGTCAGCCGCGAAGGCGTGCAGCGCGACATCCTCCCCATCGTCGAGGGCACCACCGTCAACACCCGCCACGGCCTGGTGCGCACCGACCACATCCTGTTTATCGCCGCCGGCGCGTTCCACGTCAGCAAGCCCTCCGACCTCATCCCGGAGCTGCAAGGGCGCTTCCCCATCCGGGTGGAGCTGCATTCGCTGGGGACGGAGGACTTCATCCGCATTCTCCAGGAACCCAAGAATGCTCTGATCCGTCAATACATCGCGCTGCTAGGGACGGAAGGCGTCGAGCTGATCTTCCCCGAAGAAGCCATCGCCGAAATCGCCAACACCGCCAGCCAGGTGAATACCCAGACCGAAAACATCGGCGCCCGGCGCCTCTTCACCGTGATGGAAAAACTGCTGGACGAAATTTCCTTTGAAGCGCCCGACATGCGCCGTAAACAGATCAAGATTGACGCCGCCTACGTCCGCCGCATGCTGGCCGACATCGCCAAGGATCAGGACCTGAGCCGGTATATCCTCTAGCCATAGTGCCGACCGCATTCGACGAAGCGTTCCCGAGCCCACCGCTTCTCCCGAAAAAGTCCCGCAGCCCGCTGGCCCCGCCGCGGGCAAGGCTTGCGACTCAACCAACAAAACAAGTGGCTCTCCCGGCTGCGCTGCTGGCGCTTCTGGCCGCAAGCTGTGGCATTCCCGGGGCACCGGTTCCGCCCACGCCCAAGATTCCGCAGCCACCGACCGATCTGGTGGCCGAACAACAAGGTGAGCGGGTGTTGCTGCGCTGGACCCGGCCGCGGTTGCACGCCGACGGCACCCGGCTGGAAGCTGAGCCCACCATCGAAATCCACCGCGCTTTCCTGGACGATAGCACCGAGGTCGATCAACAGTTTGACCAGCGCGCCCGCGTGGTGTACGTCCTGCCGGCGCAGGTGGTGGAGAGCTTCCGGCACGGCGAGATTGTAGTTTTCCCCGACGTGCTCGGCAGCCGGCGGCTGGGCGAGCAGAGCGGGCGCACCGCCGTCTATGCGCTCAAGGCGGTGAACAAGAAAGGGCAGGACGCCGGCTTCTCCCATCGAGTTGCGCTGCGCCTCCATCCCGTCCCCACGCCGGTGGAAGAGATTGCCGCCCAAGTCACCGAGCGCGCCATCGGCCTGCGCTGGTCGCCGCCCACGCGCACCACCAGCGGGACCCCACTGGAGGTCATCGCGGGCTACCAAATCTACCGCAGCGCGAGCGGCGAGGACGGCAGCTTCGCGCTGGTGGGCACAACCGCCGCCGCCACCTACGAGGACACTAACATCGCGCTGGGTCAAACCTACTTCTACCGCGTCACTACCCTGGCTCAGTTCGGAACCGACACAGTGGAAAGCGACCACTCCGCGAGTGCGGAAGTCCTGGCGGAAGATCGCTTCCCGCCCTCGGCGCCCGCGGGGCTGATTGCCGTGGCCGGGCCCGCGCAGGTGAACCTGACCTGGGATGCCAGCGAGGCCGCCGACCTGGCGGGCTACTACGTCTATCGCAGCCGGGAATCAGGGACAGGCTATGCGCGGCTGCACGCGGAGCCTTTGCAGGTGCAGAACTTTACCGACCGGCAAGTGGAGCCGGGCGCGCCTTACTACTACGTTGTCACCGCCGTGGATGCCAGCGGGAACGAAAGCGGTTATTCCAACCCGGTGGCAGTGACGCCTCGGCCGCCGGAGTGAACTCGATGTCGCAAGCCAGAAACGCCGTCGCTCCGAGAAGGTACTGCCGCTGCCAGCTCCGCCCGCCTGTCATGCTGAGCGGAGCGAAGCATCCCGACAAGCAGATTCCTCGCTTGCCCCGCCGACGGCGGGGCTACGCTCAGAATGACAGGAAACGAGAAGACTCCGAGGAGCCTATTACTTTCTGGGCGGTGGAGGAAGGCGAGCAGGTGGCCGAGCTCAGCCGCGCGCCCTGGCGAGGCGGCGAGCGCACCGGCAAAACTTACGCCCGCGATGAAGTCGGATTGCTGGCGCCGGTGGCGCCCTCGAAGATTGTTTGCGTGGGACGCAACTACCTCCAGCACGCCCGCGAACTGGGCAACGAGCCCCCGAAAGAGCCATTGATTTTCCTGAAGCCGCCTTCGGCCATCATCGGCCCCGACGAAGCCATTGTCTATCCGCCCCAGTCGCAGCGGGTGGACTACGAAGGCGAGTTGGCACTGGTGATCGGCCGCCGCTGCCGGAACCTCAAACCCAGCGACGACCCTCTCAGCTTTGTCTTCGGGTTCACCTGCCTGAACGACGTCACCGCCCGCGACCTGCAAAAGGCCGAGGGGCAATTTACCCGCGGCAAGGGCTTCGACACTTTCTGCCCGGTGGGCCCGGTGGTTGCAACCGGACTCGACCCCGCACATCTAATCGTTGTGACGCACGTGAACGGCCAGCAACGTCAGCGCGGACAGGTCAGCGAGATGATCTTTCCCCTCGATGCTATAATGAGCTTCATCAGCGGGGTGATGACGCTGGAACCGGGCGATCTGATTGCCACCGGCACCCCGGCCGGCGTCGCGCCGCTGAGCGTCGGCGACACGGTTGAGGTCGCCATCGAAGGCATCGGGCGGCTCCGCAACAAGGTCACGCCGCCGCAGGAGTAAGTTGGCCGCACAGAGTTTCTTTTGGCCGCCTCCGGGCCAAGAAAGAGAGGGCACAATGAAAGTTTTTCTGGATACCGGAAACGTGGAGGAAATCCGCGCCGCCACCGAGCTGGGCATTCTGGACGGCGTCACCACCAACCCCACCCTAATGGCCAAGGAGGGCAAACCCTTCCGCGATGCCCTGCTGGAGATGTGCGAGCTGGTGGAGATCGTCAACGGCGAAGTGGTGGCCACCGAAGCGGAGCGGATGATTGTCGAAGGCCGGGAGATCGCCGCGCTGCACCCGAACATCGTGGTCAAGCTGCCGATGCTGCCGGAAAGTTTCAAAGTCATGAAGGTGCTGCACGCCGAGGGCATCCGCACCAACGTCACCCTGGTGTTCTCCGCCGCGCAGGCGCTGCTGGCGGCCAAGGCCGGGGCCTACTTCGTCAGCCCCTTCCTGGGCCGCGTGGACGACATCGCCAACGACGGCATGCAGGTGCTGCGCGACATCCTTGAGGTGTACCGGCCTTACAACTTCCAGACCCAGGTGCTGGCGGCCAGCCTGCGCCATCCCATGCACGTGGTGGAGGCGGCCAAGCTGGGCGCCCACATCGCTACCATGCCCTTCAAGGTCTTCCAGCAGCTCTTCAAGCACCCGCTCACCGACCGCGGCCTGCAGGGCTTTCTGGCCGACTGGGAGAAGGCCCGCGCCGTACTGGGCGACATCGCTCCGCGGGAAACGGCTAAAGCCAAGAAGTGATTGAGTCCCCCAACCTGCTCGTCTGGACGCTGGGCGCCGCTGCTCTGCTGCTGCTCGCGGGCGGCGGCTGGTGGCTGTGGAAGCGGCTCCGGCCTGTTCCGGGCGACCCCGAACAGCACCGCCGCCAAAAAGTGAATGAGGTGGGCCGCATCGTCGAAGGCCGCATCCTCGACCTGATTGACCCACCCACCGATGCGGCCGGCAGCGGGCGCCTGCTGGTCTATCGCTACGAGGTGCGCGGGGTGGAATACCAGGCCGCCCAGGACATCAGCTTCTACCAGCAGGAACTCGACCTGCGCCGCATCGCCGCCGGCCGGTCCACCGCCGTCAAGTACGATCCCCAGCATCCCACCAACTCCATCATCCTCTGCGAAGACTGGTCGGGCGTCTAAAGTGTCTGCTTAGCTGACTCCCTGCTGTGCAGGATTCACACCGCTGGGAGATCGCAGACATGAATGTCTGCGCCACCACACAAAGGATTAGAATCTCTGTTCGGAAGAGGTGCGGAGATTATCCCGCTCCAGGCGGGGCACCCGCTGTCGCTGGGTTCCTTCTCCCTTTCCGCTCTAGTTTGTGGCATCCTTCTAGGCCGGAAATCGGAGAGAGGGAATGGCACCGCGAAAAACACCGACGGAAAATTCGGCTACGGATGAACGGCTGGAGGAGCTGCACCAGCGCGAGCGCGCCGCCGAAGAGGGCGGCGGGGCTGCGCGCCGCGAGAAGCAGCACAAGGTCGGCAAGCTCAGCGCGCGCGAGCGCATCGAATTGCTGCTTGACCCCGACACCTTTGAGGAATTGGACAAGCTCGTCCTCCATCGCTGCGACGAGTTCGGGATGGAGAAGCAGCGGTTGCCGGGCGACGGCATCGTCTCCGGCTACGGCCGCATCGACGGTCGCCCGGCCTACGTCTTCGCGCAGGACTTCACCGTCTTCGGCGGTTCGCTGAGCGAAGCCAACGCGGAGAAAATCTGCAAGGTGATGGACCTGGCGGTGAAGAACGGCGCGCCCATCATCGGCCTGAACGACTCCGGCGGCGCGCGCATCCAGGAAGGCGTGATGTCGCTCAAAGGCTACGCCGACGTCTTCCTGCGCAACACGCTGGCCAGCGGCGTCATCCCGCAAATCTCCGCCATCATGGGACCCTGCGCCGGCGGCGCGGTCTATTCGCCCGCTATCACCGACTTCATCTTCATGACCGCCGACACCAGCTACATGTTCGTCACCGGCCCCGACGTCATCAAGACCGTGACGCACGAAGAAGTAACCAAAGAAGAACTGGGTGGCGCGCGCACCCACAACGCCACCAGCGGCGTCGCTAACTTCATGGCCGCCGACGACCAGGAATGCCTGGCCATGATTCGCGAGCTGCTCAGCTTTCTGCCGGGAAACAACGTGGACGACCCGCCCCGCCGCCCGACCTCCGACCCCGCCGACCGCGTCGAGGAGCGCCTGAACCACTTAGTCCCCGCCGACCCCATGCGGCCCTACGACATGCGGGAGTTGATTCGACTGGTGGTGGACGACGCCTACTTCTTCGAAGTGCAGGAGCACTACGCCCGCAACTTGGTGGTCGGCTTCGCGCGGCTCGCCGGCCAGCCGGTCGGCATTGTTGCCAACCAGCCCGCCGTGCTGGCGGGCGTGCTTGACATCAACGCGTCGGACAAGGGCGCGCGCTTCGTGCGCTTCTGCGACTGTTTCAACATCCCGCTCATCACCTTCGAAGACGTGCCCGGCTTCCTGCCCGGCACGCAGCAGGAGTTCGGTGGCATTATTCGCCACGGCGCCAAGCTGCTCTACGCTTTTGCTGAGGCCACCGTGCCCAAGATTACGGTCATCACCCGCAAGGCCTACGGCGGGGCCTACTGCGTCATGTCGTCCAAGCACATCCGCACCGACGTCAACTTCGCCTACCCTACCGCCGAGGTTGCCGTCATGGGCCCCGAAGGCGCGGTCAACATTGTGTACAAGCGCGAACTGGCCGCCGCCAAGGACGCCGCCGCCGAGCGGGCCAAGAAGACGGAGGAGTTCCGGCAGCGCTACGCCAACCCGTGGATTGCCGCCGAGCGCGGCTGGGTGGACGCCGTCATCGAGCCCAAGTTCACCCGCCCCAAGCTTATCGCCGCGCTGCAAATGCTCGAGAACAAACGAGACACAAACCCGCCCAAAAAACACGGCAATATCCCGCTGTAACGGCGACCGGTGCCCCGCGACCGGGAAGCGACCTCAGGGGCTAAAGCCCCTATTTCTTGGCTTGCGTTGCGGCACGGCTGAAGCCGTGCCCTGACAGTTGTGCCGGAACAGAGCGGCACAACACTTGCGAATAACAGTCGGCGGGCCGGAGCTTCTACCCCGACAGAAGGGCTTGTGCTAACGATTCCCTTCTTTACTGCCGTAGGCCATTGCGGAGCCTGACAGGGCGGAGCAATTTCAATAAATAATGCCGCTCCGGTCTGACGACTTGCGCCCTTCGTCAGACTCAGCAGGCACGGCACGGCTCCCTCGACTTCGCTCCCCTCGCCTGCGCTCGGGATAAACAGGACAGGTAAAGCCGTGCCCTGACGGAAGCTGCGAACTCTTTCCCGCTGCCTAGTCCAAGCCCGCCTGTAAGATTTTCTGTTGAAAGTGAGGGTGCGGGTTGAGCGGGGAGGGGATTTCAGCTATTCTGGGGTGGCGACGGAAAGAATTGCCGCTGGCTCGTCTGGCAGAGAAGGAGGTGGAAAGAAGCAGAAAAAAACATGATTTTGAAACTAGTTCCCGCCGCTAAGCAGTTTCTTTTAAGCGAGTTAATCCCGCAAGTCGAGAAGATACCCCCCGGTAGCTCGCTGCAGCGTCTGTGGGGTCGTGGTTGCGAGGGGTTTGGTGGCTAAGCCCTGTTGAACCAGGTAGTTGGCGTTGCTTTCCGGCATAGGGCGGTTTCTGGAGGGAGATAAAGCCGACGAAGAATCCGCTGCGCGGCTTCTTCGCCGCTACTGGCCTCCCCCCGCCTCACTTTCAACAGAATTGTTCGCCAGTGCCGTCAAAGCCACCCCCTACCATTCTCTCGCGGGTTCGACTAGGATGTCACTCTCCGCTGGGAGCAGGTTCACCAAATTTTCAAGGAGGACTCGATGAAAAATCACGCCGGAGAAGCACTCATTACCGCGCTGGACGCACTCATCCAGAAGCACCACCTCTTGCAGCATCCTTTCTACCAGGCCTGGACCAAGGGTACGCTCGACCGCGCCTCGCTCCAGCTCTATGCGGCGCAGTACTACAAGCACGTGGAAGCTTTCCCGCAACACTTGCGCCGGCTGGCGACGCGCACCGAAGGCGAGCTGCGCAGCCTGATCGAAGAGAACTTGGCCGAAGAGGAAAACCCCCGCCTGCCGCACCCGAAACTCTGGCGCGACTTCGCTGCTTCCTTGGACGTAGAGGGCGCGACCCTGGACTCCACCCAGCCGCTTCCTGGCACGCAGGCATTGGTGGACACCTTCCAGCAGATTTCCGAGCAGGGCACACCGACCGAAGCCGTGGCCGCATTCTACGCCTACGAGTCGCAAGTGCCGGAGATTGCCACGCGGAAGATCGACGGCCTGCGCCGCTTCTACGACATCACCGAGCCGCGCAGCTTGGCCTACTTCGCCGTGCATGAAGAGGCCGACGTGCGCCACCGCCAGGCTTGGCGGACTTGGCTGGCGCAACAGTCCGGCGTGGATACGGAAGCGGTGCTGCACGGTGCCGAGCGCGCCTTGCGGGCTCTGTGGGGCGCCCTCGATGCAGTCAGTCCGGAGGGCTGCCGCAAAAACTAACCGCGCCTACCTTCAACGGTAGGCTGTTGTTGGTTCTGCCTGTCCCGTGTTTTTTGCGGGGAGACTGCCGAAGAGCGGTGTTGCTAGTTCATGGCGATCTTGACGCCGTCCCCCACTTGCACGCCGCCGGAAACCACCCGCGTGACCACCGCCAGGTCGTCCATGGATACGATCTCCACCACCGCCACTCGCCGGGTCAGCCTGCCGAGCACAATCCCGGAAGTCCTATCCTTGACCTCGCCCGTCTCGCGCAGAACGGGGAGGCGCCGACCCACCTTCAACCCCATGCCTTGCCCCACGTTCAGAACCGCCTCGGGGCCGTCCACTGACAGCACCATGGCCGTCACGGAAAACTGGCGCCCGCCCAGCTTCTCCCGGGCACCCAAAACAAAGGTCCCCAGCCGGTCAACCGCCGCCACCACCGCCTCGCCCAGCAGGGTGGACTGGAAATCGGCGCGCGCGAAGTTCGGCCTCCCATTCCCAAACTCTTCGAACTGCTTGCCGCCCAGCAGCGCCTTGCCGGTGCGGTCGGATACCCCCCAATTTTCTGCCTCCGACAGCACTGCGCCGCTGCGAACAGCCACCAGACGGGCATCAACGCCCACCAGCGCTTTCCGGCTGCTCTTGCTCTTCCGCCGCGAACGCCGCCAGCCCATGTACCTCACCTTGCCCACCAGCACGGCGTCCGCCCGCAGCGCCTTGCCGAGCTTGCGTACGCTGGCGGGGTTGGTGAGGTCGAGTTGAGCAAATTCCTGCTTGGCCAGGACCTTCTCCACCTTCTCGCGCTCAACCGGCTGGTAGGTGCCGTCCACGTCAAGGTACTGGGCAACCAGCTCGCTCAGCCCCCGGCCGACATCCACCTGCGAGCCAAAAATGCGCTGGACCGACTTCTGCACCGCGGCGGAGTCAAAATCCAGAACCACGACTTTCTTCTTGCCGCCGGCCCAGACGGGTAGCGACACGCCCAGGAGAACCATCACGCAGAGTGCAAAAAGTTTTCTCGTCTTCATCATCATCCCCTTTTGCTGCCGGCCAGACTCCCTGGCCGGGAATAGCCCTTCTGTGCCTTTCTCTTCTATTATCGACCGCCCTGGAAACAGGGTTGAGTCCCGGCACAGCTCAAGCCGCTCTTGCGGCTACACTTGACGCTGCCCGGCGTGGCCCGCTTGGCATGGGTTCTAGTAAACAGTTCTCCCTTCCCGCCTGCAACTGTCCCGCCGGACATATTTGGTACAGGCCGCACACCTGTCCAAAAAACACCGGAGCGCCCCAGGCCAAGTCCCACCGCCTAACTGCTCTGTGATAACATTTCACTTCTTTTTCACCTAACTCCGGAGCACAGGGATGTTTCGCAAAGTTCTGATTGCCAACCGAGGCGAGATTGCCGTCCGCATCATCCGGGCCTGCCGGGAACTCGGCATCCGGGTGGTCGCCGTCTATTCCGAAGTGGACCGCGCCTCCCTGCACGTGCGCATGGCAGATGAGGCTTACGCGCTCGGCCCCGCGCCCGCCCCGGAAAGCTACCTGCGCATCGACAAGCTGATGGAGGTCGCCCGCAAGTGCAACGCCGACGCCCTGCATCCCGGCTACGGCTTCCTGGCGGAAAACCCGGCGCTGGCCCGCGCCTGCCGCGACGCTGGCTTGGTCTTCATCGGCCCTTCAGCCGAAGCCATGGAGCTGATGGGCAGCAAGATCGCCTCGCGCCAAGTCGCCGAGCGCGCCGGCGCGCCGCTGGTACCCGGCACGCGCGAGCCGGTCGGCTCGGTGGAAGAAGCCCGAAAAGTCGCCGCCGAAATCGGCCTGCCGGTCATGCTCAAGGCAGTGGCCGGCGGAGGCGGCAAGGGCATGCGCTTGGTGCGCAACGCGAAACAACTGGCTGCCGCGCTCCGCGACGCGCAGTCGGAAGCGCAGAACGCTTTCGGCGACCCGTCGGTGTACATCGAAAAGTATCTGGAGCGGCCGCGGCACATCGAAATTCAAATCCTGGGCGATCACCACGGCAACCTGATCCACCTGGGCGAGCGCGAATGCTCCTTGCAGCGCCGCCACCAAAAGGTGGTGGAAGAAGCGCCCTCGCCCATCATGACGCCCGCTTTGCGCGAAACCATGGGCCGGGCAGCGGTCGGAATTGCGCGCGCCGCCGGCTACACCAACGCCGGCACGCTGGAGTTCCTGGTGGTTCCTTCGAAACACAGCCCCTTCGGCTACGAGTTCTATTTCCTGGAGATGAACGCGCGCTTGCAAGTCGAGCACCCGGTCACGGAGTTAGTCACGGGGCTCGACCTGGTCAAAGAACAACTCCGCATCGCCGCGGGCGAAAAGCTCCGCCTGCGCCAGCAAGACGTCACCTGGCGCGGTCACGCCATCGAGTGCCGCCTCTACGCCGAAGACCCCGCCAACAACTTCTTCCCCTGCCCGGGAAAAATCACCCGGCTGGAGCGGCCCGCCGGCCCGGGCGTGCGCGTGGACAGCTACGTGTACGAGGGCTGGGACGTTCCGATGCACTACGACCCGCTGTTGGCCAAACTGATCTGTTGGGGCAGCGACCGGCCCGAAGCCCTGGGCCGGCTGGCACGGGCGCTGGACGAATACCTGGTGGCCGGCATCCAAACCAATCTTCCCTTTTTCCGCCGGCTGGTCCGCCAGCCGGAGTTCGCGCGCGGAGAACTGGATACCGAACTGCTTGATCGGATGCTGGCCGAACCAAGCAAGGCGCCACCGGAGCCGGCGCTGGTGGAGGCCGCAGCGGTGGCGGCGGTGCTGGGGGAACTGAGCCCGCCCGCCGCGGCGGGCCAGCCTGTTACCAATGGGATCTGCTCGCGGCCGCAACTCAGCCGCTGGAAGCACGCCGGACGCGAGCAAGCGCTCCGCCGCAGCCTGCGTCCCGCGCGGCGATAGCGGATGAAATTCCACGTCGAAGTTGCCGGCCGGGAACAGACGGTCGATCCGCGGCGAGGCGACGACGGCTGGACTTGCGTCGTCAACGGCAAGCCGCGAACGGCAGACGTGGTGGAAGTGGCGCCGCGCGTCTTCTCGCTCCTGCTGGACGGCGAATCGTTCGAGCTGCACGTCGAGCGTGTTGATGGCGGCTATCGCGTCCACAGCCGCGGCGCCGACCTGCTGGCCCGGGTCCAGAACCCGCGCCGCTGGCAGGGACGCGCCGGCGGCAGCCGGGGCCACGAAGGGCCACAACCCGTCACCGCGCCCATGCCGGGCAAAGTGGTTCGGGTGCTAGTGGAAGAAAAGCAGGAGATCGAGGCAGGTCAGGGATTGTTAGTGGTGGAAGCGATGAAGATGCAAAATGAAATTTCGGCTCCCCAGAAAGGTGTGGTAGAAAAAGTGCTCGTGCAAGCAGGTGACACCGTTGACCACGGCGATACCCTGCTGATTGTGGGTTAGGTGCAAAAGGAGAAACCATGGCAGAAGGAGCGGTCCATCAGGTTGGAATCGAGCAGCTCGCGCAGGGGTTGGCTGCAATACCGGACCTCAAGCCCGACGCGGTCCTGTCTTACCTCCAAGCCCATCCGGTGCGGCCCGATTCCTTGCAGCCCTACCTATTCTTCAGCCCGGCCAGCTACACCCGCAACCTGATCTTCAAGAACGACCTCTTTGAACTGATCGCCATTTGCTGGGAGGTCGGGCAGTTGAGCCGCATCCACAATCACCGCGATCAGCAATGCTGGATGGCCGTGCCCATCGGCAAGCTCAAGACCCAGACCTACCGCGTCGAGGACCGCAACCCCACCAAGAGAACCTGCCGCTTAGTGCCGACCGAGAGTTTCCTGCTTACCCCCGCGGAGCCCGCGCAAGTGGACCAGGAAGAACCCGTGCACCAGGTGCTCAACCTGGCCGAGTACAAGGAGCGCGCCGTCAGCCTGCACATCTACTCGCGCCCCTTCAATACCTGCGAGATTTACCAGATCGACCGCGGCACCTACTGCGACGTGGAGCTTGAATACACCAGCGAGTACGGCCGCCTCTGCGATGGCCAAACCACCACCGCCCGCCCTTAGCTACTCCAACCCTGTTCTGACCGCTTCGGTGTTCCGGAAGGAGCGCTGCGCCGGTCGGTCGGCGGGTGGAAGAGAATTTCCTAGGGAGAGCTCTGGTGGGACTCCAGAATCTGGGCGGCCAGGTAGTTGACCACCCGGGCTTGATTGCGGGCGCGCTCGTTGTAGGCGGCTTCCACCACCTGCCGCTTGTGGCCTTGCAAGAGTTCGCGGATGTTGCGTTGCACGCGGGGATTGCTCAGCTCTCGCTGCCCGGGCGGCTCGTACTCCAGCAATTTGACGATGTGGTAGCCCTCCGGAGTGAACACCGGGCCGAACCACTGCCCCTCGCGCAGCCGCTGCACCGCCTGCCGCAACGCCGGATGGCTTTCGGCCAGGGACGATTCGGGGAAAACCCCCAGGTCGCCTCCGGCCAGGGCGGTGGTGGGATCTTCGGAATAGTTGCGCGCCAGCTCGGCAAAGTAGTCTCCGGCGCGCAGACGCTGCACCAGAAGTTGTGTCTTGCGCTGTGCCTGCGCGTTGGTGCGCGCATTGTCGTTCTTCAGGTTGCGGATCTCGCGGTCGCCCCGCGGCGTCACCAGTATCAACGCCACGTGGTACTGCGCTTCCACATAGGAAAAGTGCTCCTTGAACTGCTCATAGTAGTCGGCGATTTCCTGCTCACTGACCTCAATCCCGCTGGCGACGGCCTGCTCCAACAGCTTGCCAATGCTGACCTCGCGCTGAATTTCTTGCTTGAGTTCCGCCACCGTCATGCCTTCCGAATCGAGTTGCCGCTGGAACTCTTCGTCGCTGAAGGGTGCCCGCAGTTCCTGCCAACGGGCCTCGACTTCATTGGTGCTGGCCAACTGCCCCGCCTGCGCCGCCTTTTGCAGCAGGATTTCGTTCTCGATCAATCCATTCAGGATGCTGAGCTTGCGGCCCAGGGCTTCTTCGCTCGAAAGCGGTTCCGGCAGCTTGCTCACCTGTCGCTGGTAGTATTTCTCCACTTCGGCGCGCAGGATGGGCTGGCCGTTGACCTCCGCCCACACCTCTTCGCCCGGCGGGCGCAACCCGCAACCACCCAGCAGCACAACCGCCATCAACGCCAGCAGCAGGCGGAATCCGCGGCGCATCATTCCTTCCCTCAAGCTGTGTAAATCAGCTCTATTCGCTGCCGGTCGAGGGCCGGCGCGGCAGCATTTCGTCCAGTTGGGCAATATTGTAAGCGAACACGGCCATCACCTGCGCCCCATTCAGCAGGTCTTCGCGGATGACCTTGTCGAAGGTATCCGCCTGCGAATGGTGCGTCTGCCGGTAGCTGGCTCGCTCCTGTCCGCAGAAAAACCCCGGCACGCCGGCCCGGTTGAAGGAGGCGTGGTCGGAGCCCCCGACGCTGCGCAGAGTCGGGGTTTCGAGCCCAATCATTCGGCGCAGCGGCGCCAGCGCCCTCGTCACCACGCCGTACACCTGCGCGTTCCCTTGCAGCGCAACCGTGTCTACCCGTCCGGTGCCGGCATCATGCACCAGCACTACCGAGATTTTTTCCATCTCGTCCTCATGCGCTTTGACGTAGGCACGGGAACCATGCAAACCCTGCTCCTCGCCGGAAAAGAGAATGAAGCGGATGGTGCGCTTGGGCTTGAGGTCAAGCTTCTGCAAGGCGCGGGCCGCTTCCAACACCACCGAGCTGCCGGTGCCGTTGTCGGTGGCGCCGGTGCCCAGGTCCCAGGAATCCAGGTGGGCGCCCAGGATTACCACCTCGTCCGGCTTCTCGCTCCCGGGAATCTCCGCTACGGTGTTGTACACCTCCACCGGCCCCTCGCTGAACTCGCAACCCTCAATCGTCAACTCCACCTCAACAACTTCTTCCTTCTCCTGCAAACGCCACAGCAGGTCGTAGCTCTCAGGCGAAAGGAAGGCGGTGGGGAGTGAAGCGGGCTGGTAATTCCGCCCGGCGCTGGACATGTTGAACAGGCCAAAACTCTTGTCCGAGTCGCGCAGCACGCCCGCCAGGCCTTCTTCTTTGAAAAAAGTGTCGCGCTCCTGACGAAGTTTGCGCAAGGCGGCGAAGTTGCGCCGGGGTCGCGGCGGCCGCGGGTGCAACGGGCGTTCCTCCACTCGCTGGCGCGGCCGGGGCTTGGCGGTGATGACAATGGCGCCCCGCAACTTGCCGCGGTAGGCTTCCAGGTCTTCGACCTTCTCCACTTGCACATAAACCAGCGGCCCGCGCACCGTTCCCGCGGTGTTGGGACTCCAACCCGCCGCCTTCGCCGCCAGCGTGAACTGAGTTGGCGCCACCACGCTGGCGCGCGCCGTTCCCCGCTTCCAGGAATGCGCAATCGTCCACGACTCCAGGTGGACGTTCGCCAGGCCGTAGGCGCGGAAGCGCTCCGCCGTCCATTCGTTCGCCCGCTTCATCGCTTCGGTGCCGGTCAGCCGCGAGCCAATGATGTCGGTGAGGTAGCGGAGATTCTCCATCTGCTCGGAATGCTCGGCAACCTCAGTCAGAATCCGGCGGTCGGCTGCTGCCACCGGGTCTTCCTCCTGCGCCCACGGCTCTGGGCCAACCACCGAAACAACTGCCAGCAGGACTGCGGCTGCTCCCAACAGGCCCCGCCGGCGGCGGGGCAGGTGATTCAGCTCCATAGGACACGCTCCTCGGAAAAATTGTCTGACGAAGACAAAGAAACGCTCACGCTAGTGCAGGCCGATAAAAAAGTCAATCAGGCCCGCCGCCTGGGTAGTGGGTCAAAAAAGTGTTGGTGCGACGACGGGGAGCTTTGAGCCCCGGTGGCAGGGGCCACCGGGTTGGACGCGAAGGCGATTGTCGGCGCCGAAAAGCCGTTGCGAGATTGGCGTTCGTCATTCTTAAATCACTGTCCAGCCCAGCGGCCCCCGCCTGCCTACCGCAGGCAGGCCGCTGGAGAGAGGCCATCAGACACAGCAACCCACTTATAGCTCACTACCAGCGGCAGCGAAGGCAGTGGCAGGCGGCGCGACTTTCTGCTAAACTGACAGCTTCGTAAGTAATCACCATTTCCTTTCGAGTGAGCACAAAGCGATGGCACAACGCTGCGACATCTGCGGCAAGAAGCCGCTGACCGGAAACCGCATCTCCCACGCCCACAACGTCACCAAGCGGCGCTGGAACATCAACCTGCGCCGCGTGCGAGTGCGCATCGGCGGCACGAACAAACGGCTGCGGGTCTGCACCGCCTGCATCCGCAGCGGCCGGGTGCAGAAAGCCGCCTAGTGCCGTTCCAACCTGATGAGCCTGCGCATGGGTAGTTACGTCTTGCAGACCGCTAAGTCTATGCTATACGGGCGTGACGGCGATTTGATAGCACAGGTCGAGGCTACTTCAAGAGGTCTGTGGCCCACGGCAAATAGCCCGAAAAGTTGGAACGGTACTGGCTCCCGCTAACTTCCCGCCAGCGCAATCAGGTCGATCTCCACCGGTACGTCCTTGGGCAGGCGCGCGACCTGCACCGTAACCCGCGCGGGCGGGTCGCCGGAGAAAAACCGCCCATAGACTTCGTTCATGGCGGCGAAGTCGTTCATGTCGGCCAGAAACACGGTGGTCTTGACCACCGCCGCCAGCGAGCTGCCTGCAGCCGCCAACACTGCCTGCAGGTTCTGCAACACCCGTTCGGTTTGCGCCCGGACGTCGCCCTCCACCACCTGCCCACTGGCCGGGTCCAGGGCCACTTGTCCGGACAGAAACAAAAACCCGCCCGCCTTGACCGCTTGCGAGTAGGGGCCGATGGCGGCCGGGGCCTTATCAGTGTGCACGATTGTCTTCATCGCTTTTCCCTCCTGGTGAGTCTGCTTGTTGCTGGTGCTGCTCAATGCTGCGACCGCGACCAAGCCTCGAAGAGTACCACGCCGCCGGGTTTGACTTCCTTCCAATCCAGCTCGTAGCCGGCCAGAGTGGTGCCGCCGGGCAAAGGTTTCAGCCGCACCGGGGCAGACACCTGCCACGCCCGGGGCAAGCGTACCGTCAGCCGCAGCCGCTGCGGCAGCACCGGGTGCGCAGCCGCCGGCAAAGGATACCAGCCCGCGCTGCCCAACCGCGCGCTTTCCTCCGTCAGCATGACGGCGGCGTCCGCCGCCGCCACTGCTTCCAGGCGGAGCTCGAAACTCACCACCACCGCCAGTTTTTTCTCCGGCCGGAGCAGGGTACGGGTTGCGAGCAGAAGTGAGCGCGGTTCGCCTTCCCCCTCCACTGCGTCGCTGCGCCACTCCATCTCGCCCTGCCGGTCCCAGACCGCATTCACCTGAACGCGCGGCCCCAGCGGTGGGGGAAATTCCAATTTGATAATCTCTACCTCCTTTCCTCCCCGGTTGCGCAAGGTAACCGTCGCCTTGGCGTACAGCATCCGGGCGGGGGGGGTCCAGCCGCACATCCAGATCCACCTGCTTCACTGCCAGTTCCGCCGTAAGCAGGGGTGGCTGTGCCAGGAGAACCGCTACGGCACACGCAAGCTGAAGAGCAATCCGATGCCGCATTGAAATCCTGCGCCCAGGTAGCGGAGCGCGCAGCCGCATCTTGGTGAGGCGCAGGCTGAAATGTCAAGCCCGGATTTCCGATTTGGCTGTGGTACCGTATCGCCAGGACCAGTCGCTGCGCCTTGAGTTTTGGGGCTCCGACGTAAGGAACCACACTACGGAGGGTGACACCCGGTGGGTGAATTACAACACGAGCCATTCCAGTTCGCGTTCAACGGCTTCTTGAAAGTCGCGTTCCAGGGATCGCGCGTCACTTCTGACGCTGGCCTCATTCTGGTGCGCGAGTTGGATGAACGTCTGGGGCTGGAGACACTCATCGCCGAGCACCTGAGCGATTCCCGACAGGGGATGAACACCCAGTTCAGCGTGGTGGATCTCCTGCGGCAGTCGGTCTACAGTCGCCTCGCGGGCTACGAAGATCTCAACGACGCGGGGCGCGTGTCGGCAGACCCAACATTTCGTCTCATCGGGTCGCCAAAGCGCTGGGACCGGGGTGCGGCGCTGACATCGACGCTGCATTGGTTCGAGACAGAGCTGCTGACCCACGAGGAGAATCTCGTCGGGTTGAGGGCCGTGAACCGGGAGGTGCTTGCACAGGCCGAGATGGCGACGCGCGCCGACCGGATCGTGCTCGACATGGATTCGAGCGAGAGCCCGGTGCATGGGGCGCAGGAAGGGAGCGCCTATAACGGGCACTTCGAGTCCGTCTGCTACCACCCGCTGTTTCTGTTCACCGAGCATGGGGACTGCCTCGCCGCCACGCTGCGGCCAGGCAACGTGCATAGCGCCGACGACTGGGACGACCTGCTCGTACCGGAGATTGACCGGCAGCAGGTGGAGGGCAAGCGCGTAGCGTTCCGCGCAGACGCCGCGTTCGCGAAGCCCGAGATCTACGACGCGCTCGAGCAGCGCGACGTGGACTATGCCATTCGCATGCCGGCGAACAAGAGCTTGGAGCTGGAAATCGAAGACATCCTCTTTCGTCCGCCGGGACGGCCGAGCTGCAAGCCCTTGGTGCGCTACCAGAGTTTCCGCTATCAGGCCAAGAGCTGGACCACGCCCAGACGGATCGTCGCCAAGGTGGAGCACCACCAAGGTGAGCTGTTCCCTCGCGTCGGCTTCATCGTGACCAACATGGCCCTCCCGAGCCGCTCGGTCGTGCGGTTTTACAACAAGCGCGGTACGGCGGAGCAATGGATCAAGGAAGGCAAGCAGGCCACCCACTGGACGCGGCTGTCGTGCCATCGTTTCCGGGCGAACGAGGTGCGCCTGCAACTGAGCGTCCTGGCCTACAATCTGGGCAACTTGTGGCGCAGACTGGTCCTTCCGCTGCGGGTCAAGCGCTGGTCGCTCACGAGTCTCCAGCAGCGACTGGTGAAAACTGGGGGCCGGCTGGTGAAGCATGCGCGGTACTACTGGCTTCTGCTGGCGGAAGGGCATCTCACGCGGCGGCTGTTCGGCGACATGCTGCGGAGGATCTGGGCGCTACCCGTGCCGGCAGGCTGACGCGCGGCCTGAAGTGCAACGAAGCCCGCCCGGCGATGACACGGGGCACACGTGTGGAGCGGTGTCTGAGAAATGCCCGAAAAGCAGGGGTTCCAGTCGGTCGCACGTCGGCGCGGGCTCAGATGAAGGCCTTTGAAGCTGAACGATTGTGCGACGATCGAAGTTTTTGTGCGATCGGCGGCGATCGGGTGTATAAACGTGCCATCAGGGGCAGGCAAAACGGAAATCCCGGTCAAGACGCAAAAAGACCGGGTAGCGGATCAGTTTCACGGTGTTGAGTTGTCGCTGAGCCCGGCGGCTTGTCCCGCTCTTTCCGGCGGGGCACCTGCCTGCCTACCGCAGGCAGGCCACGGGGCTCGGCGTGAACATCTTTTCAAAAAAACTACTACCAAAGACCGCACCCCCTGATGCGCACGGGGAGAAATTCTGTTCCCCCAACTCGGGACGTCAAACGCGGAGGACGCGGATCACGTCGTGAACGCCCCGAATCTTCTTCAGGGAACCGATGATGCGGTCGAGCTGCTTGCTTTCCTCGACGTCAAAGACGATCTCAATCAGGCTGTGGTCGGTGGCGGGATCGGTGCGCGCCTCAGCCGCGCGGATGTTGCAATCCCGGTCGGAGATCACGCTCGAAATAGCTGTCAGCAAGCCGGGGCGGTCGCTGGAGCGAATGGTCAGACGCACGGGATACACCTCCGCGCTGCCTTCGGCCCAGTCCACCTCCACGCGGCGCTCCAGGTCGTAGAGCAGGTTCTCTACGTTGGGGCAGCGTTTGGCGTGGACAGCGACGCCGCGCCCCCGGGTGATGTAGCCCAGCACCGCCTCGCCGCGAATGGGGTTGCAGCAGCGGGCGCGATACATCAGCAGGTCTTGATCCCGCACGCTCAAGCCCGGGTCGCGCAGGCGGAACATGTGCCGCACAGTGCGGCTGAGGCCGGCGGCCAGCCGCTGGGGCGGGGTCGGGCGCTGCTCGGCCAGCGGCTGAGGAGTCAATTTGGCCAGAACCTGCCGGGGTGAGTTCCTTCCATAACCGATGCGAGCGTACAGGTCGTCTGTTGTGCGGCAGCCGCTACCCTGGGCCAGGTCTTGCCACTGGTCCTCTTCCACCTTTTTCAGGTTGAAGCGGTACCGCCGCGCTTCCTTTTCCAGCAGCTTGCGCCCCAGCGCAACGGCTTGCTGGCGCTGATGCGAGCGGATCCAATGCTGAATCTTGTTCCGCGCCCGCGAGGTGCGCACCAGCTTGAGCCAGTCGCGGCTGGGCGTATGCCCGGCCTGGGTGAGAATCTCGACGATCTCGCCGTTTTGCAGGTGGTACCGCAGGGGCACGATGCGCCCGTTGACCTTTGCCCCCACGCACCGGTGGCCCACTTCGGTGTGGATGGCGTAGGCAAAGTCCACCGGCGTGGCCTCGCGCGGCAGAACGATCACCTTGCCCTTGGGCGTGAAGGTATAGACCTCCTCCGGATAGAGATCGATCTTGAGCGTGGAGAGGAATTCGCTCGGGTCCTGTACCTCCCGCGCCCAATCAATCACCGACCGCAGCCAGGCAACCCGCTCCTGGTCGTCCGGCGTCACCTCGGCGCCCTCTTTGTAGCGCCAGTGGGCCGCGATGCCATCCTCCGCCACCCGGTGCATTTCCTGCGTCCGAATCTGCACCTCGAAGGGGTGCCCGGTGGGGTGAATGACGGCGGTGTGCAGCGATTGGTAGAGGTTCGGCCGCAGCATGGCGATGTAGTCTTTGAACCGCCCCGGAACCGGCCGCCAGAACTGATGCACCACTCCCAACGCTGCGTAGCAGTTCCTGACCGAATCGGTAACCACGCGCACCGCCAGCAAGTCGAAAATCTGGCTCAGGTGCACCCCCTGCCGCGTCATCTTTTGATGAATGGAGTAAAGGCGCTTGACGCGCCCCTCGACCTGCGCTGATACCCCATTCCGCTCCAACTCAGTCTTGATGGTGCGCTGCACGTCGGCCAGAAAACGCTGGTTCAACGCGCGCCGCTCTTCCAATTGGTTGAGAATCTGCTGGTAAGCGTCGGGCTCCAGGGTGCGGAAGGCCAGTTCTTCCAGCTCGCTCCGCATTTTGCCCATGCCCAGCCGGTGGGCGATGGGCGCGTAAATCTCCCGGGTTTCCCGCGCCACCCGCTCGCTCTTCTCCGCCGGCAGATAGCCGAGCGTGCGCATGTTGTGCAGCCGGTCGGCCAGCTTGATGAGGATCACGCGCACGTCGTCCACCATCGCCAGCAGCATCTTGCGCAGGTTCTCCGCCTGCTGGGCTTCCTGCCCGGAAAACTCCACCCGGCTGATCTTGGTGACCCCCTGCACCAAGCGCGCCACCTGCGGGCCGAACAACTCTGTGAGAGCGGGCAGATCTACGCGGGTGTCCTCGACCACGTCG
This sequence comes from Candidatus Acidiferrales bacterium, assembly GCA_965247455.1. GTDB lineage: Bacteria > Acidobacteriota > Terriglobia > Acidiferrales > 2-02-FULL-67-57 > JACZYA01. The sequence goes on along the minus strand of CBDFHE010000017.1, from coordinate 359,609 downwards.
TGTAACAGCCCGACGCACAGCGTGGTCACATCCAACCGCATCTCCGCCAGCAGGTGTGTCACCTCCAGCGGATGCGAAAGGTAAGGTTCCCCGGAGGCGCGCGTCTGGGCGCGGTGCTGCCGGGCGGAGAACTGATAGGCGCGCCGCAGCAGGTCGAGGTCGTCGTGGGGGCGGTACTGCTGCACCTTCTCGAGCAGCGCCTCAAAACGCGCAGCAGTGGGCGGGTTGGCGGGATCCTCCTGCCTCGGGCTGGAGAGCGGTTCACCCATGCTGTCGGCCCCGGAAGAAAAGTCATTCCACTGAGGACGCGAACTCAATTTTAGCACAACCGCGCTCTCTCCCCCGCGCTGACACTCTGGCAGGTTGTTGAAAAACCCGTTTGGTTGTCATTCCGAGGAGTCTGCCTGCCGCAGGCAGGCTGCGCTCGGAATGACAAATCGAACCATTTTTCAACAAGCTGCTAGACTACAATAGGCTAGTCGCGCGGCCAGCAGCGCTGCGACCGATAGACCACACGATGATCGAACTCCTCGGCCTCACGCTCGACCAACTCCGCCGGCAGGCGGTAGCGTGGGACCTGCCCGCCTACCGCGGCAACCAGCTCTACCATGCCCTCTACGTCGAGCGCCGCTGGCAGTTCGACCAGATGGCCAATCTTTCTCGCACGCTGCGCGAGCGCCTGCTGCGGGAAGCCTCCGTCACACTGCCCGGCATCGAAAAGCGCTACCCCTCCGCCGATGGCTCCGTCCGCTACGTCCTCCGCCTCGCACCCGACACGAATGCGGAAGCCCGGAAGAGTCCCGCCGAGCGGGGCCGCTCTTCCGCAACCACTGTCGAAACCATCTGGATGCCGGAAGCTGACCGGCAGACCCTCTGCCTTTCCTCCCAGGCCGGTTGCGGCGTGGACTGCCACTTCTGCGCCACCGCCCAGCTTGGCCTCATCCGCAACCTGACCGCCGGCGAAATCGTCGGCCAAGTGTTGACGGTGCTGAACGCCCACTGCCAGGAACTCCGCCCGCAAACCAACGTCGTGCTGATGGGCCAGGGCGAGCCGCTGCTCAACTACGAAGAAACCCTCAAAGCCGTCCGCCTGCTCGCCAACCCCGAGGGGATGCACATCCCCCTCCGCAGGATCACTCTCTCCACCTCCGGCATCGTCCCCGGCATCCGCCGCTTGGCGCAGGAAGAAATCCGCCCCAAGCTGGCCGTCTCGCTCAACGCCACCACTGACCAGCAGCGCGACGCCATCATGCCCCTCAACCGCAAGTACGCGCTGGCCCCGCTGCTGGCCGCCTGCCGCGACTACCCGCTGCGCTCCTGGGAGCGGCTGACCTTCGAGTACGTCCTGCTGGGCGGCTTCAACGACACGGCCGAGGACGCCCGGCGCTTGGTGGCGCTCATCCGTGGCCTGCGCTCCAAGGTCAACCTAATTCCCTGGAACACCGTGCCCGCGCTCCCCTACTGCGCCCCCGCGGACGAGGCCGTCGAAACCTTCCAGCAAATCCTGCGCGAGGCGGGGCTGCTGGCCTTCATCCGCCGCTCCCGCGGCCAGGACGTCTTCGCCGCCTGCGGCCAACTCAGCCTGCTGGAAATCACCACCTGATCGCAATGCGCCCGCGGGGCGACGTCCCCATCTGTCGGACACGCCGAGGAACCAACTTAGACGAGAACGGCGCTCGCGGGGACGGTTGGTTCGTTCCCTGCTTGCTCGCTTGACCTCGCACCCGCGCCACACTAGCATGGGCGGCCTTGCCGTCCGAGCAGCCCAATCCGTATCGGGCAAGTGGACGTGGAGAAAATCCGTCGGCGTTCACTGCAATTGACCCGGCGCCTGATCGAGTGCGCCAAGGAAAAAGGCTGGCGCGTCCACACCCCGGAAGCCGACCGCGAGCGCGGCGGCACCGTCACGCTCGATGTTCCGCGCGGGCCGGAGGTTTTGCAGGAACTGCTCCGCCGCGAGGTGCTGGTGGACTACCGCCCCAATGCCGGCATCCGCTGCTCGCCCCACTTCTACAACACCGAAGAAGAAATCGAGCGCGTCATCTCCGAAATCGCTGCCATCCTCGGCACCTCCTAGGCGCAAACAAAACAAAGCATCTCGAGTCCGCAGGGGAACCAAGACAAACCGACGAAGAAGCCGATGGCTTCTTCGCCGCTACCCCCTTCTACCCGATTGGGTAGCGGCGATGAACCCGGCTTGCCCCCCTTGCCCTGAGCGTGGCCGAAGGGAGCTCAGCCGAGGGACAGGGTTCATCGTCGGCTTTTTCATAGAAGCGGCTACAGTCACTCCTGTTCGGCAGCACACTACGGCCCGTACGGGCCCTGATAGAGGCGGGAAGTTTACTTGTACGAGCACTCGCTCTTGGAGTTAAAATGCGCGGTGCAGCCCCGCGGAGTACGGAGGTGCCTTCCATGAAACTCGACGTGAAAGCTCTGGCGCTCACGGGCGGTCTGATCTGGGGAATTCTGGCGATGTTCCTGACCGGCGTGGCCAACCTGATCTGGGCCGGCTACGCCCAAGGGTTCCTTGATGTGATGGCCTCGGTCTATCCCGGCTATCACGCCACGGCCAGCTTCGGGCAGGTGATTATCGGAACGCTCTACGGCGTGGTGGATGGCGCGGTCGCCGGCGCACTCTTCGCCTGGGTGTACAACCGCTTCGCCCAGCCCTGACGGCTTCGCCGCTGTTCAGCGGCGGGCGAGGGGAATCACTAACTTCAAGACGGAGTGGACAGCCGGAGAGTTCCGCGAAAAATCAGCGTCTCTGAATCCTGTTCCCCCTTGGTTGTGTCATTCCCACCAAGCCCAGCAGGCGGCCGGTGCGGCCGCGCTCGGCGCGGTGGGAGAACAATAAATCGGTCCGGCAGGCGGTGCAAAGAGGAGAAGTCCAAATGCTGCGCGCCGGAACGCCCGCGGCCTGCAATTGCCGACGGTTGGCAGCCACCAGATCAAGGTGAAACTTCTCGCCGGGCGGTGCGGTCACGCTCGGGCGCGGACGAAGCTCGCGATTGTCTGTCAGCAGCGGCTGCTGCCAGTGCACTTCGCTGGGCGAAGGCTTGGTGCGAGAAAAAAGCTCGTCGCAGTAGCTGAACGTGCCCTGGTAGGCTTCCACCACTTCGCGGCCCACGTCGTAGCAGCAGCGGCGGATGCTGGGCCCGAAGGCGGCGCGGATGTCCCGGGGATTGGTGCCGAACTCCTGCCGCATGCGCCCGATGGTTTTCTCCGCGATGCGCTTCAGCGTGCCGCGCCAGCCGGCGTGCACTGCCGCCACTATGCGCCGCTTCGCGTCCACCAGCAGGAGGGGCAGGCAGTCGGCCACCTGCACGGCCAGCAGCAGCCCCGGCCGGTTGGTCACCACTGCGTCGCCCGGCAATTTCGGCGCGCCATCGCGCTCGTGCTCTCCCGCGTGGGGCAGCGAGTCAATGACTTGAATCATGTCGGTGTGCCGCTGCCGGAGCGTAACCAGTTGCAGGCCCTCCGCAGCCAAGTGGCGCATCAGCCGCTGCCGGTTCCGGCTTACGACTTTCGCGTCATCCGCAACCGAGTAGCTCAGATTGAAATCACGGCCGGCGCTTTGATGGCGGGTGGTGAAGCCGTGCACGAGCCACCCACAGCGGCGCAACGGAGCCGCTTGGATCAGCCCGGTCTTTCGTGCTTGGGAAGACGAAATCGATTCTTTCACGAATCAAGCGCCATCAGACACGAAGTGCGCCAATCACACTTCCTTTCACCACTCGGCCCTCTACCTGCACCGCCACCGCCACTCCGATGATACACTACGATACCTGACCCGTTCACAGGTCGCAGGTCGCGGCGAATGATTGTTGGCACCGGCATTGACATCGCAGAACCGGACCGCATACAAAATGCCATCCGGCGCTACGGGCAGCGCTTTCTGGAACGGGTGTACACGCCCGCCGAGATCGCCTACTGCGAACGCAAACGCAACAAGTGGGAGCGCTACGCCGCCCGCTTCGCCGCCAAGGAAGCCGCCTTCAAGGCGCTGGGCACCGGCTGGCGCCTCGGGATTCGCTGGAAGGAAGTAGAGGTCAAGAATGAACCCAGCGGCAAGCCCACCCTCCGGCTCACCGGCGCGGCAGCCGAGCGAGCCGCCCGGTTGGACGTGCGGCACATCGCGCTTTCCATCACTCACACGCCCCAGTTCGCTCTCGCCCAAGTATTTTTCGAAAACTGAAATCAGTTTTTAACAACAAATATTCTTCCCGTTCCCGCAACGCGTGTCCGGCTGCGCGACCGCACAATCCCGGAAGCGGACAGCGAAAACATAATTTTTCGCGTTTCGCACACTTAAGCCGGGGTGGCTCAATCAGTTATGACAGCAATAACGCGGCACGTTGCGCGCAAATGAACGCGGGGAATCAAAGCAAGGAACATGCAGCTTGCTTGCTTTGTATCCCTAGTGAAGTCTGAGACGGAAGACAAGAGTCGCAACGGTGCGGCAAAACAACTTTTTGCTACCGGCTGGGACGCAGCTCCGTCTAACGACTTGAGCGTGCGATTCAGATTGCGGAGGCCCACACTGCGATGCTGAACCGAACCAAGGCAAGAGCAAACTTTAGGAGGAAACATGCGCAAGCTCATGACCGCTGTACTTCTTACCGCGCTGGTTGCCACGGTGGCTTCCAGCCCTCTGTGGGCAAAAACCTACAGCTTCCGGTTGGGTTAAGCAGCCTCGATTAACGGGACCGAACTCACGTCCGGCGTCTACAAGCTCGAACTGAATGGCAACAACGAGGCGCTGATTTACCGCGACGGTAAGATGGTGGCCAAGGCAACGGTGGAGGTAAAACCTCGCACCAACGGTTCCACCCGCAGTTCGGTGCTCCGGAATGCGGACGGCGTCATCACTGAAATTCGACTCAAGAAGCAAGTGGTTGTGTTCGTCCGCTGATTTGTGGGCACGGCCGCAAGGCTGTAACGGCCGGACACAACCATCGGAAAGGCGGGACGGTTCCGCTCCCATTACCGTCCCGCCTCTCTTGTCTTAGTGGACCTACGGCTGAGGGAACCCGCCTGCCCACGAACCACCAGCCGCCGAACCCTCTAAAGCTGCGCTCACTGGCCCCATTGGGCTTTCTGCAACCCCGGCGGCAGGGTGAAGTGGCTCGCGTCCAGGCTGCGTCGCTCGACCCGCACCACCCGCTCTTCCCGTAGGAGTCGTCCGTCTTCGTAAATGAGCATGCGAACCGGAAATCCTTCCATCTGCTCTCCCGCCGACAGCAGCGCGGCGGAGGCGGGCGCGCTGGCGCCCAGGGGTTCGAAAAAACGCGCCAGGGCCCGGAAAGTTTCAAACTCCTCCGGCTCGATTTGCAATTGATCCAGCGAAGCCGCCCACACCTCGCCGTAGCGCTGACCATTGCGCAGAATTTCATAACGCGAGCAGACAAACCGCTCGAACTTCTCCCCGCTGCTGGTCTTCCGTACCGACACCTCACTCGGCCCTGGCGGTTGTTGCTGCTTCATCATCTTCTCAATCAGTTCGCGCTGTTGCGGCGGCAGCTTGGCCAGTTCCGCTTCCATCCGCCGGCGCGCTTCCTCCATCCGCCGGCGCATGCGCTCGACTTCCGCCGGCTTCAACTCGTAGTACGTGCCCTCGTTGCGGTCAATCACCCACACCACGCGGCGCGCAACTATAAAAATCGTAACCATCTCGTTTACTTCGTTGCTGGTCTCGATGCGAACCTTGCCCGGTTCCAGGTAGTAGACCGTGCGCCCCATCACTACTTCTCCACTGAGGTCGCGTTGCTCCTGTTCGATCATCACTCCGGCCTGCGCCGCCGCCGCCAGCGACACCAATGCCGCCGTGAAACTAAAACACTGGAGTAAAGCCTTCCTCTCGCCTCTCCTCTCTTTTTTCACACGGACCCGCACAGATAGTTTCCCTCGACGGCCTCGATGCGCGCGTTGACCAATCGGTTTGCGCCCACGTCCGAGCCGCGCAGGCGAAGCTTGAGGTAGTTCTCGCTCAGGGCGTTGCGGGTGCCGTCGGGATTGCTGCTGGTCAGAGTCAAAGCCCGCAAGCGCGCGCCCACTTGGCGGGCCCGAAAGTGCGCTGCCTTTTCCGCCGCCAATGCGCGCAGGGCACGGCTGCGTTCGCGGATGACCTTGGGGGACACTTCGCCCTCCAGTACCACGGCCGCCGTGCCAGGACGCTTCGAGTAGCTGAACACATGCAAATAAGTAAAGGGTAAGCGATCCACCAACTCGTAGGTCTGCCGGAAATCGTCGTCGGTCTCGCCGGGGAAGCCAACAATGACGTCAGCGCCGATCCCGACGTCGCCGAGCACGGTGCGGGCGCGTTCGATGCGCTCAGCGAAGGCTTCGGCGGTGTACCACCGATGCATGCGGCGCAGGATGCGGCTGGAGCCCGACTGCAACGGCGCGTGGATGTGGCGCGCGATCCGGGTGGTCGAAGCCAGCAGAGCCAGAAACTCCTCGGTCAGGTCCATGGGTTCGAGTGAGCTGAGGCGCAGCAGCGGCACGGAAGTTTCCTGTAAGGCGCACTGGATGAGTTCGAGCAGGTCGGTGCGCGGCTTGAGGTCGAACCCATAACTGCCCAAGTCCACGCCGGAGAGAACCACCTCCTGGTAGCCCTCGCCGGCGAGGCGCTGCAGCTGCGCGACGACTTCCTCGGGCGGCAGGCTGCGGGACTTCCCGCGCACGAAGGGAATCACACAGTAAGCGCAGCGGTTGTTGCACCCGTCCTGAATCTTGAGGGTGGGGCGCGTGCGGTCCACGCCGGCGCCGAAGCTGGGAGCAACCAGCACAGCGCTCTGCTCGAAGATGTTTCCCGTAATGATTTTTGCCGGCTGCTCCGCCAGGGTTAGTTCGCCCTCGGCCGTGAAGGGCGCGGGTTGGCGTGCGCCCACGAAAGACTCCAAGGAAACAAAGTTGTGCTGCGCGGCGCCTGCTCCCCCGTTGTGCCTCAGAGGCAGTTCTTGCGCAAGCAGCGCGGGGATTTCCGGCTTGCAGGAGTTGTCCACCACCCAGGTGACTCCGGGGAGCGCCGCGAGCTCTTCGGGAGCGCGCTGGGCGTAGCAGCCCGTCACTAAAATACGCCGGGCAGGATTCTCGCGGTGCAGGCGGCGGATGTACTGGCGCGCAGTGCGGTCAGCCGAGGCGGTTACGGTGCAGGTGTTCACCAGCACCAAGTCGGCCTGGACGACTTCAGAGACGGGAACGTAGCCCTGCGCACCAAGCTGCTCGGCCAGCGCCGCGCCGTCGGCCTGCGTCGCCCGGCAGCCGAAGTTCTGGACGTAAAAGCGCATCGAACAACTATTGTAGTCTAGGGAGGACTGTCGCCGGAAGGCAATACACTTCCAGCGGGACAAAGGAGCGAGAAAAATTTTGGCCGAAAAGAACCGCTAAGCGACCACTGCCGCACCAACCGCCCGTCGGTGCTGGAAACACTCGCGGCAAAACACCGGCCGTCCCTGGGTGGGCTTGAAGGGAACGGTTGTTTCCCGGCCACACTGCGAACAAACGACGGACGATTCTACCCGCGAGTAATGGTTGCGACCCGAGTTCTGGTTCCGCTTAGTCTTACAAGGCTTGCAGCGCTTGGGTTCGTGCTTGAAACCCTTGTCGGTGAAAAACATCTGTTCGCCGACGGTAAACACAAACTCCGCACCACAGTCCACACAAGTCAGTACCTTGTCCTGGAATTCCATCCCATTCTCCCCCACGCACGTAGCCCCGACCTGACCCGTCTATCTCCCCGACTTCCACGACGCGCCTAGCCGACGAATTCGCGCCTCATCTTTTTGCGAGCCCGCTTGCGAGCGAGCGCCGCTTTGATCCTGCGTTTCTCCCCGGGCTTCAAGTAGTAGGAGTGTTTCTTGATCTCCTTGATGATGTCTTGCTGCTGCACCTTCCGCTTGAAGCGCCGGAGAGCACCTTCCAGAGACTCCCCTTCCTGGATTCGAATTTCTGCCAAGCTCCGTTGCACCCCCTTTTGGTAAACCACCAGATACGAAAACGTGCGTTAGACTTACAAAAAAAGCCTTCTCCAGTCAAGAAGTTTCTTGGGTAGTGTCTTAATTTCACACCGAGCCCCCAGGCCCCTGCCTGGGGGAAGCGAAAATCCCTGCGGCGGGGGCCGCAGGGCTCGGTGTGATTTGGGCCGAGTTCCGAATCGCTCAAATTAAGACACTACCAGTTTCTTGCAGCCCTTTGGTTTCGCTCTAGTTTTGGGCTCCATCCCAGCGCCTCGCCAACTTGGCTGTTTTGCTCCCCCCGCGGGGCGACCTGCCCAGACTTGCACCTCCCTCTACCGTTGGCAACGGTAATGCTGCTACTCTTCTGCCACGGCCCCGCCACTCGCAACAAGCCCGCGGCGGAGCCATCCCTTGAGGTGAAAGTTATGGCTGAAGAAACCCAAAAACCTCCGCTGAGCGACTACTACGAATTGCTCGACGCCCGCACCTATCTCCGCACGCCCAAACGCTGGGTGGTGCTCTGCGCCCTGAAGAGCAAGGTCGGCAAGGAAATGAAGCTCTACGAGTGGAACTGGCGGGGCGAAGAGAAGGGCTGGAAAGTTGCCCTGGCCAACATGAACGTGGCCTCGCTCAACCTCAAACGCCTGGCCGCCGACGCCAAAGAGCTCGACGCCAAGCACGACATCAAGCTCAAGTGGACATAGGACGGGAGACGCACGCATGACCAAGATAACTGCTGTTCGCGCGCGCGAGATTCTTGACTCGCGCGGCAATCCCACTGTGGAAGCCGACGTATCTCTTGCGGGGGGCGGCTTTGGCCGCGCCGCTGTGCCCTCGGGCGCTTCCACCGGCGAGCACGAGGCGCTGGAGCTGCGCGACGGCGACAAGTCCCGCTACCTGGGCAAAGGCGTCCGCAAGGCTGTCGAGAACGTCAACACTCGGATTGCGCCCAAGGTCAAAGGCTGCGACGCGGCCGACCAAGCCGGGCTGGACCGCTTCCTGTGCGAGTTGGACGGCACGCCCACCAAGTCCAAGCTGGGCGCCAACGCCATCCTGGCCGTCTCCATGGCCGCCGCCCGCGCCGCTGCGGCTGCTAAAGGCGTCCCGCTCTATAAGCATCTCGCGCGCGGTGGAGGTGACACGCTGCCGGTGCCGATGATGAACATCCTCAACGGTGGCGCGCACGCCGACAACCGGGTGGACTTGCAAGAGTTCATGGTGATGCCGGTGGGGGCGGCGTCGTTCCGCGAGGCGCTGCGCATGGGCGCGGAAGTCTTCCACCACCTGAAGAGCGCGCTGAAGAAACGCGGCTACTCCACCGCGGTGGGCGACGAGGGCGGCTTTGCCCCCAACCTGCAGTCGAACGACGAGGGCGTGGAAGTCATCCTGGAAGCCATCGCCGCCGCCGGCTACCAACCGGGCGAGCAGATTGCGATTGCGCTCGACCCCGCCGCCAGCGAATTCTTCGACAACGGAAAATACGTTTTCAAGAAGTCCGACAATTCCGTCCACTCCGCCGAAGACATGGTCAAGTTCTACGCCGACTGGGTGCGACAGTATCCGATTGTCTCGATCGAGGACGGCCTGGCCGAAGACGACTGGGTGGGCTGGAAGGCGTTGACGAAAGAACTGGGCGGGAAAGTCCAGTTGGTCGGCGATGACCTGTTCGCCACCAACACCGAGCGGCTCAAGCGCGGCATCGACGAGAAGATCGCCAACTCGATTCTGATCAAGCTCAACCAGATCGGCACGGTGACGGAAACCATCGAAGCCATCCAGATGGCGCGCGCAGCGGGCTACACCTCGATTGTTTCCCACCGCTCGGGCGAGACCGAAGACACCTTCATTGCCGACTTCGTAGTGGCGCTCGGCACTGGGCAGATCAAGTCCGGCTCGGCTTCGCGCACCGACCGTGTGGCCAAGTACAACCAACTGCTCCGCATCGAGGAAGAGCTCGGCGCTGCCGCCCGCTTCCCCGGCCACTCCGCCCTGCGCTTGTAGTTCGGTTGTCTATCCCCGCGGCAGGGGCCACGGGGCTCGGTGCCCGGAGGTATGTGCAAGACAGCAAGAGGGTCTTGGAAAAGACTCGGCTGTTTTGTCGCTAGGTGGAACTGATGGGAAAACATGACGAGTATGGGAAGTGCCTCTTTGCCGATTTGCTTGGACCTCGTTGGGATTCCCTCGCGCTTGAGTGGAGCATTGACGAAGCCGGCGTGCGGGCCGACCTAGTGTACTGTCCCGGAAATATATGAGCAAAGTCGTTCGACCTTAGCGAGGATGGATTCGGCCGTGGCGGTCCAGACGAAAGGACTGGTGTTGGCGTTGTAATGTTCGACGAAGCGCTCGATGTTACGGACGAGAGCCTTGACGCTGGAGAAGGAACCTCGGCGAATGGCCTTCTGGGTAATGATGCCGAACCAGCGTTCGACTTGGTTGAGCCAGGACGCATAGGTTGGGGTGAAATGAACGTGGTAGCGGGGACGCCGAGCGAGCCAAGCGCGGACTTTGGGATGTTTGTGAGTAGCGTAGTTATCGACGATGAGATGGACGTCGAGGTTGTGCGGCACACTGCCGTCGATCTGACGCAGGAAAGTGAGGAACTCCTGATGACGGTGTCGCGGTTTACAGCGGGTGATGACTCTCCCGGTGGCCACATCGAGAGCCGCGAACAGAGTGGTCGTGCCGTGACGTTTGTAATCATGGGTGACGCCTTCGACGTAGCCGAGGCCCATGGGGAGAACGGGCTGAGTTCGCTGAAGAGCTTGAACCTGGGTCTTCTCATCGACCGAGAGCACCACGGCGTGGTCCGGGGGATTGAGGTAGAGACCGACGATGTCGCGGACTTTCTCGACGAAGAACGGGTCGTTGGAAATCTTGAAATGCCGCTGGCGATGCGGCTGGACGCCGAACAGATCGAACCACCGCTGGACCGTGCTCTTTGAGACTCCCGTGTGTTCCGCCATGGAACGCACGCTCCAGTGCGAACGATCGGGAGGTTCGGTTTGCAGGGCCGTGTTGATGACTTCCGCAACACGTTCATCCTCATGCGTGCGGGGGCGTCCGGGACGCAGTTCATCGTGTAGTCCGGGGATTCCATGTTCACGATAGCGCTTTCGCCACTTGCCCACGGTCGTATTGGTGACACCCAGACGCCGGGCCACGGTAGAGCCGGGAACGCCTTCGGCGCAGGCCAGCACAATCTGGGCCCTCAGCACCAGACTATGCGGCAAGGTTCGGGAGCGGGCGAGGCTCCCCAGTTCCGATTCCTCACTCTCACTGAGAGTGAGGGGAGTAACGGGGCGACCGCGTGGCATGGGCATACCTCCAGAGGCCAAAGGTTGCCCATTAATATATCGCTTATTTCCGGGACAGTACACTAGATGGAGTCGTAAGGTCTCGCGACAATCGGGCTATTGAATGTGCAGTTGAAATTGAAGCAAGAGTGTATAAGCAAATCCGGGGAGCAATCGTTGACTTAGCCCTTCACCCAACACGAAAGAAGTTACTCGTAATCATTCGGGCACAACCCCAGTTGGGAAGCAAAGAAAAGACCACCTCACACTGCACATATATCTGGCAGCAAATCGCCGCTGAAAATCGCGGCGAGTTTGCTATGGTGGTCTTGGAGGGGACGGGTGATACCCCGATGCCAGAGGTCGACAAACACAGAATCACCCAAGCCCTCCTGTCTCTAGGAATATCACTTTGAAACTTGCTATGAGCAGGGATGCCTCTTTGATTCTTCTGCTGAACCCTGTTTCATTGAGATGAACACCCCCACCGTGCCACAACGTGCAGAACGTCAGCCCAGCACACCGAGCCCCGCGGCCCCTGCCGCGGGGAAAATCAAAGCCACCCATAAGGCCCGTGCAGGCATTCTATTTATCTCCGGTGTTACCCACCGCCGCATCCCGCTTTTCCGCTATCGCGGTCCGTGCCAAATCTTCTTTGAAAACCTCGTGTTCTATCAACGGAAGTATGGTTTCAAGCTGCACGCGTATGTCTTACTGCCGGACCATTTCCACTTGTTGATTAACTTCCCGCCCGAACAAGCGCTCGCAAGCTTTCTCCGCGACTTCAAAAGCTCTATTGGAATTCAAATCGTGGACTGGCTAAGAGAAAAACAGTACAGCCAGTTGCTAGCCCAACTTACGTTAAGCCACTCTCGGAAGCGATGGAAGGACTCTCAATATGCAGTTTGGCAACGAAACAGTTACATGACGCCGCTCCTGAATGCAAAGATGATCCAGCGGAGATTAAACTACATCCACGACAATCCCCGCTGCGAAAAACTGGTGCAAGAACCAGATAACTATCCGTGGTCCAGCGCTGGTGCGTATGTCGGGGGAACAAAGCCGCCTGTGCCGGTAGACCTGCTCACGTTCCCCGCCGCCTGACCCCCAGGCAGGGGCCTGGGGGCTCGGTGCTGGAGGGCGGAAGATTATCTCTCAGCGAAAACCATAGTTTCTGGTTTGTGACGTGCAAGAAGCATCGGGGGTTCGCCGTGAGGCTAAAGTAGAGATACTGGTGTTGTAGACTAGGAGACTATGCCGAAGCGAGCGAAGCCGGTGGTGCTGACCATCCTGGACGGGTGGGGCTACCGCGCGCAGCGCGAAGACAACGCGATTGCGCAGGCGCGCACGCCCACCTACGACGAACTGCTGCGCAAGTTCCCCAACACGCTGGTGCACACCTCCGGCCCGCGCGTCGGCCTGCCAGAAGGACAGGTGGGCAACAGCGAAGTGGGCCACCTGAACATCGGCGCCGGCCGCGTCATCTACATGGACTTCACCCGCATCGACCTGGCGATCCAGTCGGCGAATTCTTTCAGAACGAATTGCTGCTCAAGGTCATGGAGCGCGGCCGGCGGAACCAGTCGCACCTGTTGGGGCTGGTGAGCGACGGCGGCGTTCATTCCCACCTCAATCATCTCTTTGCCCTGCTGGAACTAGCCAAGCGCAACGGTGTGAGCCGCGCCTTCGTCCACGCCTTCACCGACGGGCGCGACACGCCGCCCGAATCCGGCCAGCACTACCTGCAACAACTGCAGGCCAGGATGGAGCAACTCGGCTGCGGGCAGGTGGCCTCGGTCAGCGGGCGCTACTACGCCATGGACCGCGACAACCGCTGGCCGCGCACCGAGAAAGCCTACCGCGCCATCGTCCACGGCCAAGCCGAGGGGACCCACACCGACGCGGTCGAAGCGGTGCGCGCCTCCTACCAGCGCGGCGTGACCGACGAGTTCATCGAGCCGGTGGTGCTGCTGGACCGCGACGGCCAACCGCGCGCGCCCATCGGCGACGGCGACGCGGTAGTGTTCTTCAATTTTCGCGCCGACCGCGCCCGCCAACTCACCCGCGCCCTCACCGGGCCCAACTTCAACAAGCTCAGCGATCCAGCTCGGCCCAAAGATTTACTGTTTGCTTCACTGACGCGCTACGACAAAACTTTTACCTGGGTGCCGTTTGTCTTTGCGCCCGAACACCCCGACAACATCCTCGCGCACGTCTTTGCGCGCGAGGGCCTGCGCAACCTGCGCGTGGCCGAGACCGAGAAGTACGCCCACGTTACCTACTTTTTCAACGGCGGGGTGGAAAAACCCTACGACCGCGAAGAGCGCGCGCTGGTTCCCTCGCCCAAGGTGCCCACCTACGACCTGAAGCCGGAGATGAGCGCCGCCGGCGTGGCCGAGGAAGTGGTGAAGGCCATCAAGGGCGGGGAGTTCGACGTACTGGTGGTCAACTTTGCCAACGCCGACATGGTGGGCCATTCGGGCAAGCTCGACGCCGCCATCCGGGCGGTGGAGACCGTGGACCGTTGCCTGGCCCGCATTTACGCGGCGCTGGAAGAAAGAGGCGGCGCGTGGATCATCACCGCCGACCACGGCAACGCCGAGACCATGCGCGGCGCCGACGGCACGCCCCACACCTTCCACACCACCAACCCGGTGCCGTTGGTCCTGGTGACGCCGAACACCGATCTGCGGCTGCGCTCCGACGGCGCCTTGCAAGACATCGCGCCCACGCTGCTTGCTTTGTTGGGCCTCCCCCAACCCCAGGACATGAAGGGCCGCGACCTCCGGCTGCTTTGAAACCACCCTTCGGTAACCTCAGGGTAGGCCGCTGCACACAGATTCACACCGATAATTTTCTGCAAAAATCTGCGTGCATCCGCGCAAATCCGTGGTTTCATAGTGCGTTATGCCTGAGCCAGCCCAAACCAAGCTGGTGGCGTGCGTGTGGTACCACTTCGACTTGTGGTGCTTCCCGGAGTGGCTGGCGCAGACCGTCCGCCAGCGCTATCCGCAGATGAAAGTCGTGCACCTGCCCGACTACAAGGGCCTGGAAGCGGAGCTTCCCGACACCGACATCTTCGTCGGGTGGTCGCTGCGGCCGGAGCAGTTCGCGCTGGCCAAGAAACTCAAATGGATTCACGCCACCGCCGCGGGCGTGAACCAACTGATGTACGAAGGCGTCCGGCGCTCCTTGGTGGTCGTCACCAACTCCCGTGGAGTGATGACCATACCCATGGCCGAGCACACGCTGAGCTTAATCCTGGCGCTGACCCGGCGGATTCCCAGCGCCGTTCAGCATCAGGCGCAGAAGCACTGGGCGCAGCAGGACATCTGGAACGAACAGCCGCCGCCGACGGAAATCAACGGACGCACGCTGTTGATTGTCGGCTACGGCGCCATCGGACGGGAGCTGGGTCGCCGCGCCCGCGCGCTGGGGATGCGGGTCGTGGGTGTGAAGCGCGATCCAAGCAGCGGCACGGAACACGCAGACGCCGTGGTCGGCAGCGACCGCCTGCTGGAAGTCCTCGCCGAAGCTGACTTCGTCGTGCTGGCCACGCCGGTCACGCCCGAAACCGAGCACGCCTTTGGGCAACGGGAGTTCGAGGCCATGAAGGAGAGCGCGCACTTCATCAACGTCGGCCGCGGCACGCTGGTCGAGACCGGCGCGCTGGTCGAGGCGCTGCCATTGACGTGGCTGAACAAGAGCCGTTGCCGCCGGAGAGTCCGCTGTGGAGCGCACCCAACCTGCTCATCACGCCGCACCTGTCGGCGGCCTCCGAGCGGCTCTGGCATCGGCACGCTGCCTTACTGCTCGACAACCTGGACCGCTACTTCAAGGGACAGGAATTACGGAACGTGGTGGACAAGCAGCGCGGCTATTAAAAAGCTACAATGAACAATGAAAGGTGAGCCATGCAAGTCGTCCAGGTAATGAAATACGGAGAGCCGGAGGCGCTGGAGCCGCACATTGTGCCCGACCCGGTGCCGGGCGAGCAGGAAGTGGTTGTCCGCATCCACGCCGCCGGAATCAATTTTGCTGACATACTGATGCGCCTGGGCCTCTACGCCGGGACGCCCAAGCCGCCGTTTGTCCCCGGGCTGGAAGTCGCCGGCACCATCGAACGGCTGGGGAAAGGCGCAGGGCCGGAAGTGAAAGTCAGGCAGCGGGTGATGGCGCTCACCTTCGGCGGCGGCTACGCCGAGAAGTTCCGCCTGCCGGTGAACCGGCTGATTCCCGTGCCCAAGAAGATGAGTCTCGAAGAGGCAGCGGCGTTGCCGGTGAACTACCTGACCGCCTACCAGGCGCTGACCTACATGGCGCACCTGCGCGCGGGCGAGCGCCTGCTGATTCATGCCGCTGCGGGCGGGGTGGGGCTGGCGGCGATTCAGTTGGCCAAGCTGGCGGGCGCAGAAATCTTCGGCACCGCATCCGAGCCCAAGCACGACTTCCTTTACCAGCAAGGCGTGGACCACGCCATCGACTACCGCAGCGAAGATTTCGAGAAAGAAGTCCGGCGGCTGACCAAAGGCGAAGGCGTGGACGTGATTCTCGATGCGGTGGGCGCGCAGTCCTACCGCAAAGGCTACCGCTTGCTGCGGCACGGCGGACGGCTGATCTGCTACGGCCTGTCGGCGGCGGTCACCGGCAAGGGACGCACGGTGCGCGCGGTGGGCGCCTGGTGGAATACGCCCAGCTTCAATGCCATAGATTTGATTGGAAAGAACCGCGCCGTCATCGGCGTGCACCTGGGCACCCTGGGCCGCGCCCGGCCGGAGCTGGTGCGCAGTTGGACGGAAGAGCTGTTTCGGCTCTACGCCGCCGGAAAGATCAAGCCGCACATCGGCATGACCTTCCCGCTGGCGGAAGCAGCGGCGGCACACCACTACATCCACGACCGCAAGAACATCGGGAAAGTTTTACTGCTACCCGACATACAAGCATCCTGACTGCGGGTGCCCGTACGGGTAAACTCCGCAGCCCTTCCGGACTGGATAACCGAGTCGGAGAAGACAGCGGCGAAGGAACCACTGACTTCTACAATGGCTTTTCAGACAAGACCGCAGACAGGAATGTCTGCGCCACCAAACCAATAAGAAACAGTGGGGCCCTTCGGCTGCGCTCAGGACAAGCGGACATTCTTGTCCGCCTTACTGTGATGGGGCGAAGTAGCCGGGGCGGGCGAAGACGCGATAGTCAATGCGTTTCCCTTTGGGGTTGCGCAATGCCAACCGGGCGCCGGCGGCGTCCACCAACTCCACGCTGATGGTGCGGTAGCGGCCGTCTTGCGCGCGATCGCTGGGGTAGTAGCCCAGGCTGTAAAGGTTCCGCAAGCGTTGGGCGATTTGGGTGTAGATGCCGGGCAACTCTGCGTCCGAGCGGGGAAAGTAGGCCTGCCCGGCGGTGGCTTCACAGAGCGCGCGCAGGCGACGGTCCGCTTCCGCGAAGAGCGCATCCGGCGTGGTCCGGGGCTTAGGACGCGAACGGGACTTTTTCTTTCTACCCAGCTCCGGCGCGCCGCGCAGCAGGCTGCCGGTGGCAACGGTGAAGAACGTCACCTGGCTGCTGCCGAGTCGGCGCCGGAGGAGTTCCTGGTTGATGATGCTGCCGCTGTCGAGCCCGGTGCCGATGAGCACCACAGCGGTGCGAACGGGCGGCGAACCCAGCCACTCGAGCGTATTGACGACGGCGTCGCGCAAGTGGACTTCCGCCATCCCCAGCCCGAACCGGCCCAGGGTTTCGAGCTGCCGCTGCACGCGCTCTTTCTGGGCGGTGAACCCGACCTCGACCCGTGCGCCGCGTGCATAGGTCAACAACGCCACCTCGTCCTCCGCCCGCAGCCCGGCCAGCAGATGGTAGGCAGCGGCCAAGTGGTCGCGCCGAATCAGGAAGACGACCGGGCTGGCCTCCACCAGCAGCGCGATGCGCACCCGAGCCTGCACGGGAGCAAAGTGGGAGAGGGTTTGCGGCTCACCGTCCTCGCGCAGGCGGAAGTTTTCCGGGCGGAGGTGGGGGATGAAGCTCCCTTCGACGTCCATGACGGCCACGTCCACATTCACAAGGCGGACGTCCACGCGCAGAGGTGGCGCTTGCGGTGGGTTGGATTGAGCCGGCAGCAGCCGTGGAGCCAGCAGCAGAATAGCGCCGGCCAACAGGAGGCGGCGCAAAAGAGCGATGATGGGTCTAGGCGGCGGGCGCGTAGTATCCCCGGCGGGCACGGACTTTGTATTTGACCTTTTTGCCCTTTTCGTTCACCACCACCAGGGCTTTGCCGTCGGGGCCCACCAGCTTGACTTCTATCTTGTGGTACTTGCCATCGGGTTTGAAGTTGTGCGGGTGAAAGGCCAGTGTGTACTGGTTGCGCAGCATGGCTCCGATAGTTTGGTAGATGCGAGGGAGCTCAGCCTGGAAGCGGGGGAAGTAGGCCCGGCCGCCGGTCTGCTGGGCCAAGTCGCGCATTTGAGCTTGGGCGACGTTCAAGTCCATGCGAGCAATGCTGGTGCGGTAGCCACGGGACTCGAGGCGGTCGTAGTAAAGTTGCAGCAGCCAGGTCATCCCAATTCCATAGACGGTGGTGCGGTGCTCGCGGGTGATCTTGCGAATCTTGTTCCAGGTAAGCTTGCTGAAGGTATCCAAGCCGGTGGCGATGAGTACGATGGATTTCTTGCCCTCGACATCATTCAACCGATCCAAGGTGTCGGCCAGGGCGTCGTACATGTTGGCCTCGCGGAAGCCGCCGCCGTACTGCAATTGACGCAGGCCCTGAATAACGTCGCGCCGGTCGCGGGTGAAGTCGGTGACGATGCGCGACTTCATGTCATAACTCATCAGGGCTACCCAGTCGTCCTTGCGCATCTGGTTCAGGAACAGGTAGGCGGCGTCGAGATTGTCATAGAGGAGATAGCCCAAGCCGGGATTGGCTTCCACCAGCAGCACGGTGGTCAGCGACGATTCGGAGGGGGCAAACGCGACCACCTCCTGCTCCTCTCCGTCCAGAAAGATGCGGAAGTGCTCCCGACGCAGCCCGGGGATGATGTTGCCCTTCCTGTCCACCACGGTCACGTCCACGTTGACCAGCGGCACATCCACGCGCAGGGCGTAGGGCTCTTCCGCCTCTTGCTGCTGTTTGGGCCGGATGGGGCCCTGGCGCTGCTCGCTGGGTGGCCGCTGCTGCGCGCCCGCCGCCAAGTAGAGGCCGAGACCCAACAGGAGCGGCAACAGAAGAGCCAACGGTTTCGCTTGTGCGATTTTCATTGCCTTCGTCTCCCCCGCTGCATCTTGCCACGCTCCACGGGCCGGGTCAATCCGTATGGTAAGATGAAGCTCGCTGATCCGCCTCGCACGAGGCTTCCGGCGTCGCCCCGAAACGGCTGCTGCACTCTCCGCAGCACCCACTGAATTGGATGCAGGATGGAGCACTGGTGATGTCAGCGCCGGGGCTGAAACCGAAGCGCGGGCGGGGAGGCGTTGCACAGGCGGACGGAGCGTGAAGCGCAAAGCCAAAATCGTCGCCACCATCGGGCCGGCCTCCGGCAGCCAGGAGAAGCTGGAAGTATTGCTGCGGGCGGGGATGGACGTGGCCCGGCTGAACTTCTCCCACGGCGAGCACAGCGATCATCGCCGGACCATCGAACTGCTGCGGGAACTCTCCGCGCGCGTCGGACGCGCTGTGGCCATCATTGCCGACTTGCCGGGCCCGAAGATCCGCACCGGCAGGCTGCGCGCGGAGCAACCGGTGCAACTGAAGTCCGGCCAGCGACTGACCCTGACAAGCGAAAAGCTGCTCGGAACCGCCGAACGCATCTCCATCAATTATCCCCGCTTGATCCAGGATTTCCATCCCGGCGACCGCGTCCTGCTGGCCGACGGGTTGATCGAGCTGCGGGTGGAGAAAAAGCGCGGGAAGGAGCTGCTCTGCCGGGTGGTGAATGGAGGCGCACTGGGCGAGCGCAAGGGAGTGAACCTTCCGGGTGTGAAGCTCAGCATCGCCTCGCTCACCGCGCGCGACAAGAAACATCTGAAGTTTGCGCTGGCGCACGAGGTGGACTACGTGGCGCAATCCTTCGTGCGGTCGGCTGCCGACGTGCGCGGGCTCAAGCGGCTGATCGCCCGCCTGGGCTACGACACGCCGGTGCTGGCCAAAATCGAAAAGCCCGAAGCGCTCGAACACCTGGAAGAAATAATGGCGGTGGCTGACGGGGTGATGGTGGCGCGGGGCGACCTGGGGGTGGAGATGTCGCCGGAAAAAGTGCCGGTGGCACAGAAACGCATCATCGAGATGGCCAACCGCAGCCGACTGCCGGTGATTACCGCCACGCAGATGCTGGAGTCCATGATCCACAACCCGCGGCCCACGCGCGCGGAAGCCAGTGACGTGGCCAACGCCATCTTCGACGGGAGCGACGCGCTGATGCTCTCGGCGGAAACCGCCACCGGGCGCTATCCGCGGGAAACGGTAGCGATGATGAGCCGCATCATCCAAGAGGCCGAGGCGGCGGCAACCCGGCGGGAGGAACAGCGCCGACGCGAGGCCAAAGTCGGCATCGCCGAGACCATCACGGAAGCGGTGGCCCACGCGGCCGATCACTTGCAAATGAAAGTTATCGCCGTCTTTACCGAGAGCGGCTACACCGCCCGGCTGGTGTCCAAGCATCGCCCCACGCCCTTCGTGATCGGGTTCTCGCCCCAGCGGAAAACGCGGCGTCGCATGGCACTCTACTGGGGCATCATGCCGCGACGGATTGGAGCGATGAACGACGTGGATGCGCTCACCGCCGAGGCCGAGCGCCGCCTGCAAGAAGAGAAGCTGGTGAAGAAAGGTGACGTTGTCGGAATCGTCGCCGGTACGCCCCTGCGAGTTCCGGGCACCACCAACCTGCTCAAGCTCCACACGGTCGGAAGCTAGCCCACTGCTTGGTTTGGGCCGCAGTCTGACTTCAACGGCAAAGACACGGAACTACAGAAGCAACGAACGGGTTGTCCTGTGTCGCACTCTTTCTACAAACATAGCGTGAGACATTTTGGCCCTTGCCGGATGCGCCGCACCGGCATCAGATTGGGTTGCAGGCCGCCCTGGGGGCGGCCGGAGGGGGACGTTCCATGAACCTGGACTTAGCGCCGGAGCAGCTTCGGGAACTGCTCTATTCGGCTTCGGATATGGCGGTGCGGCTCTACACCGACGTGGAGAAGAAGAAGGTGTTTCACGGGAAATCGCCGGCAGAGGTCCGGGCGTTGTTCGACGAACCGTTGCCGGCCCAGCCGACCGACCTGCACGATCTGCTGGAGAAAGTGGAGCGCGACGTCTTCGGCGCCTCTACGCTCAACATCAGCCCGCACTTCTACGGCTACATTCTCTCCGCCGGGAATCCGGCCGGCCTGCTGGGAGAATTCCTGAGCACGGCTTTGAACCCAAACTGCACCATGTGGAGCCTGTCCGCTTCCAACGCCGAGCTGGAACAGCGCGTGGTGCGCTGGATTGCCGAATTCATCGGCTACCCGGCTGACACCGGCGGCATTCTGGTGAGCGGCGGGTCGGTGGCCAACCTGACCGGCTTGACGGTGGCTCGGAAGGTGAAAGCGCCCTTTGATGTAGCGCAGGACGGGGTGCGGGGCGGCTCGCCGCTGACGGTCTATGTTTCCACCGAAGGCCACTCGTGCCTGGACAAGAGCGTTGAGCTGCTGGGCCTGGGGCGAAAGCAGTTGCGCAAGATTCCCGTTAAAGTAGACTTCACGATTGATGTCGGCAAGCTGGAGGAGCAAATCGAGTGCGACCGGGCCGCCGGTTGCACCCCCATCTGTGTTATCGGCACTGCCGGGACCATCAACTCCGGCGCGGTCGATCCGCTCAATGCATTGGCCGACCTGTGCGCGGAGTACAAGCTCTGGTTCCACGTGGACGGGGCCTATGGCGCACCGGCGGCGGGTACAACACTGGCAGGCAAGCTGTTCAAAGGAATCGAGCGAGCCGACTCGCTTGCGCTTGATCCGCACAAGTGGCTCTACGTTCCATTCGAGGCAGGGTGCGTGCTGGTGCGGAGGCGAGCCGAGCTGCGCGACACTTTTTGCTTCCTGCCCGATTACCTCCAAACCGAAACCGACCCGACGGAGCAGTTCAATCCGTTTGAGTACACCTTCCAATTGAGCCGGAAGTTCCGCTCGTTGAAGGTGTGGCTGACGTTCAAAGCCTATGGTGCCGAGACGCTACGGGACATGATCGAAAAAAATATCCGTACCATGCAGAAGCTGGGAGAATTGGTGGACGGATCAGAAGACTTCCAGCGGCTGGCGCCGGTGCCACTTTCGACCATCTGCTTCCGTTACGTCCCGCCCACAGGCCGCACACGCGCGGACGAAGAGTATCTCTCTGCGCTCAACTTGGAGCTGTTGGCTGCGGCGCAAAAGGACGGCCGCGTCTTTTTAAGCAAGACGCTGATTAACGGCAAGACGGCGCTGCGGGCCTGCAACGTCAATCATCGTACTGAGCCCGAGCATGCGGCCTACTTATTGACAGTGCTACGCGAGCTGGGCGAGGGCCTGCACAAGACACGGCGAGGGAAATATAAGTAGCAGGGCGCAGCATGTCTTTCGACATCATTGATCGTCTCACCGACCGGCAGGTGGAAGGACTGCACGCACTCTACCAATTGGAGTGGTGGACCAAAGGACGGCAGCTTTCGGATGTGCGACGGATGGTGGAGCAGTCGGACGTGGTGGTCGCACTCTGCGAAACGGAAACCCGGAAACTGGTTGCCTTCTCCCGCGTGCTCACCGACTACACCTACAAAGCGCTGCTCCTTGATGTCATCGTAGCCGCCCCCCACCGCAAAACCGGCTTGGGCCGCCGGTTGATGGACGCGGTCGTGAACCACCCCGCCCTGCACTCCGTGAAGCACATTGAACTGTACTGCCTGCCTGAGTTGGTGCCCTTCTACCAACAGTGGGGCTTCACCGACGACTTGGGCGAACTCCGTCCCATGCGACGGACAAGGCAGGCCATAACGGGGAAAGGGAGCGGCTAATTGACCCAGTGGTCGGGGGGGCGGGAGTCTCGTTCGTGCTCGTCCTGCTCGCGCCGGTAGACCTCGAACTTGCGGCGGAGCTGCTGGCGGCGCCATTGGTAGTAGCTGCCGGTGGCGCGGTAGAAGAACCGGTCGCCGCGTAAGTAAACGTAGCCGATAACCATCCCGCCCAGATGCGCCACGTGGCTGACGCCGCTGCCGGGTCCGCCCAGCGCAGAGAGAAAAGCCAGCGCGCCGAAGATCATGACAAAAATGCGGGCAGGGATCGGGAAGAGGAACATGACCAGGATGGGCGTGTTGGGGAAGAGCAACCCGAAGGCGAGCAAGATGCCGTAGATGGCGCCGGAAGCGCCAATGGTGGGAATGGTCATAGGATCGAAGCGGCCGGCGGCCAGCCAACCGGCGCTGACGGTGATGGTGGTGACAATCACGCTGAAGACGCCCGCGCCCACGCCGGTGATGAAGTAGTACTTCAGGAAGCGGCGGCGCCCCCACTCACGCTCCAGGGCGGCGCCGAACATCCAAAGCGCAAACATGTTGAAGAAAATGTGCATGAAGCCGGAGTGCAAAAAGAGGTAGGTGACCGGCTGCCAGAGGAAACCGGAGAAGATGCCGTTTGGCACCAACCCGAACAGGTACACGAAACTGCGCTGCCAGCCCGGACTGAACGCGCCCAGGAGCGACATCAAAAAGAAGACGGCGACGTTGGCGATGATGAGCTGCTTGACGATGGGGGTGAGGAGCGGGCCGAAGCTGAAGCCTCCGCCGCCGTAGGAGCGGTAGGAAGGCCCGCGATAGCCGCCGGTGCGAAAGCCGTAGCTCATCTAAATAGAGTAAGGCGAAGGGGAAAAGAACACAAGTGGCGGCGAGAAGCGGGTGCAGAGCACCTCTTCCAAACTGTCTTTCTTTGAAAGAGCCTAGTCGAGCTTCTTGCGGGCGAAGCGGTAGAGGCTGAACGAAAGCAGCGCGAACATCACCACCGCGAAGAAGTTGCCGGTGGCGAGGCCGCCCAGCCAGTCCGGCCCGCGGAAGAAGAAGCCCTCCTGAATCCATCCGCGGTCCTCCATCAGCGCGATGCCGATGGCGAGCAGGCCGAAGATGGCGCCGCCGGCGATGAGCCCGCTGGAGTAGAGCGAACCGGGGCTGACTTCGCTTTCCTCGCCCTCGCTGCCGCGCTCGGCCAGCCAGCGCACCACCCCGCCGCAGAAAATGGCGAGCGTGGTCCCGATGGAGAGGTAGGAGCCCACAGCGAAGGCGAGCGAGCGGATGCCGAGCAGCTCGACGGTGATCACCAGGAAAACCCCCAGCAGGACCAAGCCCCAGGGCAACTGCTGGTTGAGGATACCGTTGATGACGGTGGCCATCAGGCGAGCCTGGGGGGCGGCGGCGCGCTCACTGCCGATGCCTTGAATCCACTGGATTTCAATCTGGCTGGACTCGGCGGAATAGAGATACTTGCCGTCGGGGACGGTGCGGGAACCAATGGAGTTGAGCAGGTAGTAAGAGCTGCCTTCGTAATCGAAGTCGCGCGACTCAATCTCGACCCCCTGGGGCAACTGCTGGATGTCCACGGCAATCGTCACCGGGCGGTACTCGGCCAAGCCCTGGTTCATCAGGATGAGCGTCAAGCCGATGACCAGCACGGAGGCGCTTACGCCCACCATCAGGCCCACCTGTTGCTTCCAGGGCGTGGCGCCGACCAGGAAGCCGGTCTTGAGGTCCTGGGAGGTGGCGCCGGCGTTGGCGGCGGCGATGCACACCAGCCCGCCGATGGAAAGCGCCAGCGCGGCATAGGAGCCGCCCGTCCAGCCCGCCAGCAGGAACAGCGCGCAGGTGGCCATCAGGGTGGCGATGGTCATGCCCGAGACCGGATTGGCGGAACTGCCGATCAAGCCCACGATGCGTGAGCTGACCGTGACGAAGAGGAATCCAAAGACCACCACCAGGATGCCGGATAACACGTTGGCACCGAAACCGGTGGGCGCACCCGGCACGGGGTAGAAGGTCAACAGAGCGATCACCAGCAGGATGAGAGCAGCGGAGCCGCCGAGCACAACTTTCATAGAGAGGTCGTCTTCGACGCGGGAGCGCGCAGCGTTGGCGGCGCTGTTGCGCTCGCGCAGGTCTTTGAGCCCGTGGCGGAAGGAATCCACAATGGTGGGGATGGTCTTCATGAGCGTAATCAACCCGGCAGCGGCCACGGCGCCGGCGCCCATGGGGCGGACGTAGGCGGACCAAAGCTGCTCGGAGGTCATCTGCGCGATCGGCAGGGTGCCGGGATAGATGGGCTCCGCCAGGCGCGAGCCGAAGAATTTGATGGCGGGCATCATCAACAGCCAGGAGAAAACGCCGCCGGCGAAGATGGTGCCGGCCACGCGCGGGCCGATGATGTAGCCCACGCCCAGATACTCGGGCGTGACCTCGGCCTTCACGGTTGCGCCGGGGTACCAGGCGGGCCGATAGTCGGGCGCCCCCTTCCAAAAGCCCATGGCGTGCATGAGGAAGGCATAGGCGCCGCCCAGGCCCAGTCCCCAGAAGACCCGGCCGGCAAAGTTGCCGCCACGCTCGCCCGCCACCAGCACGTCGGCGCAGGCGGTGCCTTCGGGGTAGGTCAGGTTGCCGTGTTCCTTGACGATGAGTTGACGCCGCAACGGAATCATGAAGAGTACGCCCACCCAGCCGCCGATCAGCGCCAGCAGAAGGATGCGCATGTATTCCAACTCAAAGCCAAGGAAGATCAGCGCCGGCAGAGTGAAGATGACGCCGGCGGCCACCGACTCGCCGGCCGAGCCGGTGGTCTGCACGATGTTGTTCTCCAGGATGGTGGCGCGGCTGAACATGCGCAGCAGGCTGATGGAGAGAACGGCGATGGGGATGGAGGCGGAAACCGTCAGTCCGGCGCGCAGGCCGACATAGACGGTGACGGCACCGAAGAAAATCCCGAAGAGCGCGCCCAGGATGACTGCGCGGAGGGTGAACTCCGCCACGCTTTCCCGCGGCGCGATAAAGGGCTGGAACTGCCCCGGCGGAGCGGTGGAAGACCAACCTTGGCTACCGGTGGGCTCGGCCATGGGTGCCCTCCTCTGTGCCGATGGCGGCGGCGACGAATTGATGTCAGGGAAACCGAGGGGAAACTACCACGGGCGCGTGGCGGCTGCAAGCGTCAAGCGTCGCGGGCGCAACCCAACTCCAGCCGGGCGCAGAGGTCGGCCCGCGCGAGCCGCCGGCGGATTTCGCGCCGCGCCAAGCGGTGCAGTTCCCCGAGCAGCAGGGCGCGGTCGAGGTCGGAGGGCTCGAACGCATAGACGTCGGCGCGGTCGTAGTAGGAGTAGTCGAGATAGCGGGGCGTGCGGGCGGCGGCGAAGGCCAGCAGAAAATTCCAGAGGCTTTGGCGGCGGAACCAGCGCCGGGCGGCGGCTTCCTCCTTCGTCACCACTGCCAGATGCGGCCGGGGCGGGCGCGCGTCGGAGAAGCGCACCCAGAGGCACGCCGCGGGGCGGAAGGGGCGCGCGGGGTCAGGGTCGGGAAATTCCGCCAACAGCGCCGCCAGTATCGCCGGGTCGAGCTCCAGCGCGTCCCACCAGTAGCGAAAGATGTTGTAGGTGCAGGTGCCGCGGCGGAGGACTTCGCGGATGCGCTCGGGATGCTTGCCGGTGACGGCCAACACCAGCCCGACCAATTCCTCGAGCGTCATGGGCTGGCGGCGGACGGGGCGGATGTCGGCGTACTGCGCTAGGTCTTCGGTGAACTTGACCGGGATGGTGTCGGGCGGGTCAGGCATCAAACAGTATGAAACCACAGATGCACACGGATGAACACCGATAGATGGATTCAGAGGAATAATGTGCGGCGGCGGGCAGTCGCGTTTGAACTGAAGAGGCAGGCGGCAAGACGCCCTTCGACCAACTCAGGACAAGCATGGTCTTGCCCTACCCCATTCTTATGCCGTCGCACGCTCGCGGGTAGGGCAGGGGCTTGTCCCCTGCCGTTTTGCTTTGCCCTACCCCGATGGGCATCGAGCCGTATGAAACCACCCTTCGGCCAGCCTGCCCAAGGCAGGTAACCTCCCCGCAAGAAACACGGGGCAGGCAGGGCGAGCAGATGCACACGGATGAACACAGATAGATGGATTAGGGAAATCCGTGTGCATCAGTGTGTATCGGCCTGCCCTGAGGTTGCCGAAGGGTGGTTTCCGGTTTCAACCGGAGAGGCGCTGGCGGACAAGATGGCTCACCTGCTTGCCGTCCACGTTCTGGCCGGCGAAGCGGCCCATGACCGCTTTCATTACTTTGCCCATGTCCTTGACGGTGACGGCGCCGGTCTCTTTGACGGCAGCCTCGACGGCTTCGCGGATGGCGTCTTCGCTGACGGCGGCGGGCAAGTAGGCGTCGAGGATGGCGATTTCCTTTTCCTCTTGCTGGGCCCGGTCGTCGGCGCCGCCCTTGCGGAATTCGGCGGCCGCCTCGCGGCGCTGCTTAACCAGCGACTTCACCACCACCATGGCTTCGGCGTCATCGAGGTCGCCGCCCTTGTCCACCTTGCGATTGTGCAGCGCCGACTTGAGCATCCGCAGGCAGCCCAACCGCAGCGCGTCCTTGGCTTTCATGGCCGCGACCAAATCTTTCTGAACTTTGTCCACCAGTGTCATCTCAGTGCCTGCCCTCCTGAGTTCACCGTGAAATGTTCGACTGAGCTAGAATACGTGCCCGGATGGTCCGAGGCAAGCCAACCAAGATGAAGATTCTGGTCACGGATGCGATCGCGGAGCGGGGGCTGGAGCTGCTGCGCCGTGCAGGCTGGGCGGTGGAACAGGTCGGGGCGAAAGACCTGGACGGCATCCGCCGGGTGTTGGCCGATGCAACAGGTTGGCTGCTGCGCTCAGGGACGAAAGTGACGGCGGAGTTATTGGACGCCGCGCCCAAGCTGAAAGTGGTGGGGCGCGCCGGGGTGGGTGTGGACAACATTGATCTCGACGCCGCCACCCGCCGGGGCGTGCTGGTGCTGAACACGCCCGGCGGCAACGCCGTCAGCGTAGCCGAGCACGCCTTTGCGCTGATGTTGGCGTTGGCGCGGAAAGTTCCGGCGGCCAGCGCCTCGGTGCGCGCGGGCGAGTGGCGCAAGAAAGAATTCGGCGGAATGGAATTGAAAAGCAAGACGCTGGGGCTGGTGGGCCTGGGGCGCATCGGGCAGGAGGTGGCCCGGCGGGCGCTGGCGTTCGAAATGGAAGTGGTGGCGCACGACCCGTTTGTGGCCGCGCCGCTGGCGCGCGACCTGGGGGTGGAGCTGGCGTCGCTGGAAGATGCATTGGCGCGGGCGGATTTCTTTTCCTTGCACGTCTCGCTCAACCCGCAGACCGAGCGGCTGCTGAACAAGGAACGCTTGGCTCAGTGTAAACGCGGCGTGCGTATCCTGAACACCGCGCGCGGCGAGCTGATTGATGAGGCCGCGCTGCTGGAGGCGCTGGAGAGCGGGCAGGTGGCCGCGGCGGCGCTGGATGTTTTTCCCACCGAGCCGCCCGGCGCTTCCGCGCTGGTGCAGCACCCGAACGTACTCGCCACGCCGCACATCGGCGGCTCCAGCGCCGAGGCGCAAGAGGAAGTCGGGTTTCGGATTGCCGAACAGGTGCGCGACTTCCTGCGCGACGGCGTGGTACGCAACGCCGTCAACCTGCCTACGGTTTCCGCCGAGGAGTATCGCCGGCTGCGGCCTTTCCTGGAGCTGGCCGAGCGGCTGGGGGCGTTTGCGGCGCAGGTGGCGGGGCCGATGAGCCGCGTGCACCTGACCTACGCCGGCGCGGTGGGCGAGATGAATACGCATCTGCTGCGCAATGCTGCGTTCAAGGGCGTGCTGAGCCACGTGCTGAGCGAGCCCGCCAACCTGGTGAACGCGGCCCAACTGGCGGCCGAGCGCGGCTTGACCATCGAAGAAGCACACGTGCGCCGCGAGCAGGGTTTTCCGAATACGCTGGGAGTGACGCTGCAATCGGGTGATCGTCAATTCTCGGTAGAAGGGACGGTGGTGCACGGGTCGGCGCTGCGCCTGCTGCGCGTGGACGATATTGAAATCGAAGCGCCGCTCGAAGGCACGCTGCTCTTTACGCGCAACCGCGACGTGCCGGGCGTGATCGGGCAGATCGGCACCGTGCTCGGCAGCCGCAACATCAATATCGCAACCTTTGCGCTGGGCCGGCGGGAACGCAGCGGCTCCATGGGCAGCGTCGGCGCAGGCGGGGGGGCGGAAGCGCTGGCGATTGTGCGCGTGGACGGTCCTGTGCCCAAGGCTTTGCTGGAA
This sequence comes from Candidatus Acidiferrales bacterium, assembly GCA_965247455.1. GTDB lineage: Bacteria > Acidobacteriota > Terriglobia > Acidiferrales > 2-02-FULL-67-57 > JACZYA01. Next base: position 331,049 of record CBDFHE010000017.1, on the reverse strand, counting down.
GCGCTGCGGGGAATTTCCGCCGTCACCTTCGCCCGCCTGGTGCAATTATGACTGACTCGGTGTGCGAGCTTGCTTGACGAATATGGAAAGATTAGAATTTAGGTTTAGTGGAGTGTGACGTGAGACAAGTGCTGGTTTATCGAGGCGAAGACGCGAAATGGGTGGCTGAATGCCCCAGTCTGCCCGGCTGCGTGAGTCAGGGCGAAACACGAGAAGCGGCGATTGAAAATATTCGAGAGGCCATTCGGCTCTACATTTCAACGCTCGAAGAAGATCACCTGCCTGTACCGCCGGAAAGCTCTGAGGCGGAAATTGTAAACGTAGGAGCAAACTGCCGGTCATTTCCGGCAGAGAGTGCGTAAAGGCTCTGGGGCGCGTAGGCTTTGCTGTTCGGCGTCAGCAGGGCAGCCATATCATCCTTCGACGTGGTTCACCCTTCGCTCAGGTCGTCGTTCCAGATCACAGAACCTTGGATCGCGGCACCCTCCGCGCGATCCTCCGCCATGCCGGACTCAGCGTTGATGAGTTCGTCAATTTGCTCCGCTAGACCCATTACTTTGGGCAGGATTTCCGCCGTCACCTTCGCCCGTCTGGTGCAACTTTAGCCTTCGGCTTGTCGCGCGGCGCAGCTTAGCAGACGAGTATATCCGCCCCACTATTTTTCGTTGATGCGGTGATAGCGAGGGTGAACCCGGCCGGGTTCATCCCTGGTTTTTCTTCAATGGCGAAAGCCAAAAGAAATGTTCCACCGTGAACGGACGGGCTGAGGCCCGTCCCTACCTGTGACCAATGTTTGATGACGATCCCCGGGGCCGGGCGAGGAGGACGGCGAAATCGCTGGAGAGCTCGCCCCGGTCGATCAGCTCTTGCTCGCATTCGCAGAGGGCGCGCAGCACACGGCGGTCTTCTTCGGTGTCCTGGAAGTTGCCGGCGATGCGGTCGAGCACCAACTGCAAGAGCGTCCCGCCGTAGTCTTTCCGTTCGACAATCTCAAACTCGCGCTCCAGCAGGGGAATGATTTCCGAGGAGCGCACTGACTCCGAGGGGTCCTCTAAGTACATGCGCCAGCCTGGGCGGCGGCGCACCCGCTTGCGGTAGGGTGCGAGCCGGCGGCGCCAGCCGCGCGGGTCGAGGTTGCGGCGGTAACGCAGCGGCAGGTTCTGCAAGACTTCATTGGCGTAGCGAAGCTGCTTTGCCGTCCACTGGAAGCGGGTGGGGCCGACGAACTCGTTGGCGGCCAGCAGTCCGTCGGGGCGGAGCGCCTTGCGCGCTTCGGTGAAAAAGCGCTCCAGGGCAGCGACATGGTGGATGGACATAGAACAGAGGATGAGGTCGTAGGCGGCTTCGGGCAGTGAGAGGGCGTTCAGGTCCGCGACGAAGAAGTTGATGCGACCGGCGAGGCCGACTTTCTCCGCGGCCGCTTGCGCGGCGGCGATAGCGTCGGGCGAGAGGTCGCAGGCGTCGAGCTGCCGACAGAGGTTCATCGCGACCACGCGGCGCTCGCTCTGCCCGGTGCCGCAGCCGAGGCTGAGGGCGCGGTCGGCGGGCCGGGGGAAATAGGTGGACTGGAGCCAGTCGAGCCAGTCGTGGTCGGGCCGGCCGGAGACACGGGGGTGAATGCAGAGCTGCTTGACCAGCGGGTGACGCGACCAGTTGATCTCGGGCAGGTGCGGATCGACCGTAGCAAAACGACGCCGCCAGAACCGCCGCGTCCACCAGCCGATCAGACCTTCGGCCACGCTCAGCCCTTGATGACGCCCATGGGTTTGAGTCTTGCGACCTTGCGAGCTAATCCGGCGCGGTGGACGACTTCGATGACCTGGTCCACGTCCTTGTAAGCCTCGGGGATTTCCTCGGCGATGCCCTCGCGGGTTTGCGACTTGACGTAGATGCCCTGCGCGGCCAAGCGCTGGCGGGCGGTGCGGGCGGCTTCGCTGCGCTTGGCCTGAGTGCGGCTCATGCGGCGGCCGGCGCCGTGACAGACGGTGCCGAAGGCCTCCCGCATGGCACGCTCGGCGCCTGTCAGTACCCAACTGGCGGTGCCCATCGAGCCGGGAATCAACACCGGCTGGCCGATGGAGCGGTAGGCCGCCGGGATGAAGGGCGAGCCGGGGGGAAAGGCGCGTGTCGCGCCCTTGCGATGCACCAGCACTTCCCTCCGCGTCCGGGCGGGGGCCGAGCCCCTCTTCCGGACGCTTTCTGATTCTTCCAACTCAGGGATGAAATGTTCTTCCCGCTTGGCCATGTTGTGGGCGACGTCATAAACCACGCGCACCTCGGTGGCCTGGCCGAAGAGACGCTGGAAGGCGCGGCGGGTGAAGTGGGTGATGCCCTGGCGGTTGGCCCAGGCGAAGTTGGCGGCGGCGGCCATGGCGCCCAGGTAGTCGCGGCCCTCAGCGGAGTTGACCGGCACGCAGGCCAGTTGCCGGTCGGGCAGCTCGATGCCGTGGCGGCGCATGGCCTCGCCCATCTGCTTGAGGTAGTCGGTGCAGACCTGGTGGCCGAAGCCGCGCGAACCGGTGTGGATGAGCACCACCACCTGTCCTTCGGCCAAGCCCATCGCTTTGGCGGCTTCGGGATGGAAGATGCGCTCGACGTACTGGACTTCCAGGAAGTGATTGCCGGAACCAAGCGTGGCCAGTTGCGGGGCGCCGCGCTGCTTGGCGCGCTGCGAGCAGGCGTCGGGACTGGCGCCGGGCATGGCGCCTTCCTCTTCGGCTAAGACGAGGTCTTCGCGGCAACCGGCGCCGCGCTCTTCCACCACCCAACGCGCGCCGCGCGTGAGCACGGCGTCGAGTTCTTTGATTGAACATTGAATGCCGCCCTTGGTGCCGGCGCCGCAGGGCACGTCGCGGAAAAGTTGGTTTACGAGGTCGCGGATGCGCGGGGTGACTTCGTCGCGCGTGAGCGGGGTGGCCAGCAGGCGCACGCCGCAGTTGATGTCGAAGCCCACGCCGCCGGGCGAGACCACTCCGGTGCGCGTGTCGGTGGCGGCCACGCCGCCGATGGGGAAGCCGTAGCCCTGGTGGATGTCGGGCATGGCGAGCGAAGGCCCGACGATGCCGGGCAGGAAAGCGACGTTGATGGCCTGCTCGAGCGAGAGGTCGGGGAGAATCTGCTTCAGCAGCGCTTCGTCGGCATAGATGAGCGCGTCAGTGCGCATGCCGGGCTTGGTGCCGCGGGGGATGAGGTAGCGGCAGGCGTCGAGCTTTTTGAGTTGCGAGAGTTGGAGGCGCATCGCAAATTCCGTTCCGCCTTCCATTATACGCGGACGCGCGCGGAGAGAGGCGGGAATCGAGCCGCACGGGAAGACTGGGATGCGACAGGATTGGTACAATGGCGCGGGGCGGGCCGTTCCTGCTTTCGCAGGCGCGGCCGGCCCGGAGGCGGCGGTTGAGCTCAAATCGGAGGGATGACTCATGAAGAGGAACCCGAAGTGGCTGCTCCTCGGTCTGGTAATTTTTGCAGTGGTGATACAGTTCTTCCAGCCGGAGCGGACCAACCCGCCGATTGAGCAGGTGCGCACGGTGGAAGCGCAGACGGAGATACCGCCGGCGGCGAGCGCGATCATCCACCGCGCCTGCTTTGACTGCCACTCGCACCAGACCCGCTGGCCCTGGTACAGCTTCGTGGCGCCGGTGTCGTGGATGGTGGCGGACGACGTAGAGAACGCCCGCAGCCACGTGAACTTCTCCGACTGGGCGCAGTACGAGCGCAAGGACGCCGACCACAAGCTGGAGGAGATTTGCGAGGAGGTCGAAGAGGGCGCCATGCCGCTGGCGTCCTACCGGTGGATGCACGCCCAAGCGCGGCTTTCCGAGCAGGACGTGCAGACCATCTGCGCGTGGACGCAGGCCGAACGCCGGCGGCTGCGCGAGACGCAAGAGGAAGCGCTGGCCGAAAACTGAGCCCCGGCGCCGGCGCGGATTGTTTCACATGAAACACCGCTGCAAGCAATTTTTTCCCCGCTAACCGTCGGAGAACAGGCGGCGTTCAATTTTCGCGGTTCTTGCGTTTTTCAAGGCGTTTGCGGTTTTTGCGGTTTCTGCGGAATTTGCCCTTCGACTTCGCTCAGGACAAGCGGAAATTGTCAGCGCGCCGACATTCGCGCTAGACTCTTCTCATGCCGCGTCGCCGCCGTCCGTTTCTCCAATCGGTGCGCCGCCCGCGCTTCTCCCGGCACAACCCGTGGCTGTTGCTGGTGCTGCTGGCGCTGGTGTACTGGGCGGTGCGCTCGCCGCAGCGAAGCGAAAGCCCGCGGCCCACACCCGCGGGCGAGGGCTGGAGCGTGGTGGCGCGCGTAATTGACGGCGACACGCTTGACCTGGACGACAGCCGCCGGGTGCGCCTGATCGGCGTGGACACCCCTGAGATGGGTTACTCGCCCCGCGCGCGGGTGGAAGGCACTCCCGACCCCTTGGCCGAGAAAGCCACCGCCTTTGTGCGTGATGCCGTGGAGGGGAAGCGCGTGCGACTGGAGCGCGGGCCGGACGCCACCGACAACTACGGGCGGACGCTGGCTTACATCTACTTGCAAGACGGCACGCTGCTGAACGCTGAACTCCTGCGCCGGGGCTACGCCCGCGCCTACCGGCGCTTCCCGCATCCTTTGCTCGATGACTTCATCGCGCTGGAAGAAGAAGCACGCGCCGCCGGTCTCGGCCTGTGGGCGACCGGCGAGTGAGAAGAAGCAGGTGCGAAACCTGCCTGCGCCTGCCTGCGGTAGGCAGGGCAGACAGGCACCTCTTCCAGGCCTGTCCCCTGTGCACGAATGGCGCGATGTTCCTCAGCGGCTAAAGCCGTCCTTCTTGTTCGACCTTTCCGGCACGACTGAAGTCGTGCCCTGACACAGCACACCCCAGAGTCAATCTTCCCTGTCGCCGGGCACTGGTCACCACGTTCTACACGTCCAAGAAGACGGTGGCTTGCCAGCCGGTGCGTATTTTTTTCACCGATAACTGGTGGTAGGTGACGGCTTTGATGTAAGTGCGGCTGCGGTGGCGAGCGGGGTTGAACTTCTCGCCCTGCGCCGTGGCCTGAATCTCCCACGCGCCTTGGGACTCGGTGGGTTGGGATTCACTCTTGGTGCTATCGAACGGCGTACGCCTTTCTTCTGCACTGAGCCCTGCGGCCCCTGCCGCAGGGTCTGATGCTTTTCTCTGCGTCCTCTGCGTCTCTGCGGTGAATTCTTCCACTTCCTCCCGCCGGATGCTCTTAACCTGGAAGCGGCGAAAGACCCACTGCTCGACGTCGGTGAGGAAGAGGATTTCGCTCAGCCAGGAGCAGAGCAGGTCTTCGAGGCTGGCGGCCCGTGCGCGGATTTCCATCTGCCGGCGCGGCCGGACGTTCCTCAACTCCCAGCCGAATTCGCACAACGCCTGCGCCGCGGCGGCAAACGTTTCCTCCAATGTTCGCCCTCGCGCCACCAAACCCACGTCCGCCGGATGATCGAGAAATTTGAAAGGCTTCTTGGCACTCCCAGTCAGCTTGGAAGAGGTGCGAGGTTTATCCCCGTACGGGGGCACCCGCTTCTTCTTCCGTGAAGAGCCCTTGCCGTGCCGAGACTTTTGTCGTGCGGCCATGTGCGTCCGTCATTCTACTCCTTTCCCGTCGCCGGAAAATTTTCCTGTGCCGGAACAACCCGCGTGCTACACTCCCCCCGCGATGTCGGGGTACCCTCTGTTGGCCGTGGACGTGCCTGCGCTTGATCTGCATACACTCACCCAGTACCTGCTTCTGCTGGCGATCCTCTGTATGCTGTGGGTGATCTATCGCCAGGGCCGGCTGCGGGTGGAACTCCACACCGAACTCCGGCCGACCGTGTGGGGTAAGAACTTAAGCGACCTGCACTTCGCCATCGCCAATCTTTCTTCCTTCGGCGTCTGGGTGGAGACGGTGGCGGTGGCGGCCGAGAAACTCTCCGACCGGGGAGAGGTGGTGGAGGTTGAAGCGCGGGTGGTGGTTCCGGCCAACGAATCGAAAACCATCCAGTGCGTCGAGGAGTTGCGCGAGTCGTTCGCCAGCATTGGCTGCAAAGACCTTCCCACCACCGGGCGCGTGCGCGTCCGAGCGCGCTACCGCGTGCGCAACTCCTGGCGCCGCACCGACTGGCAGCACTACAAGCTGACCGTGGACCTCCACGGCGTCCCCCAGTTCAAACTCCAGCAGCGCCGCTAGCCCCCGCCGTACCAACCCCATATCCAGGAGAGGGCTCTCGTATCCGTGTCCATCCGTGGTTTCGGTAGTGGCTCATTTTGGAAATGGGAAGCTCACGCCGAGCCCTGTGGCACCCGCCACGGGGCGTTTGTACCGCTTTTCCACCCGGCGGCAGGTGTCTGCCTACCGCAGGCAGGCCGCCGGGCTCAGCGCAAAATCAACATCGTGAAACTAACCCACTACTGTGGTTTCCTCCGAATTGACGCTGTGGGGAGGCGTTGCTACGATGGTCATTTGCTCAATGAGCGCGAGGGGATTTCGGCGGGGCGTAAAGCCCCGCCCTACCCAAGCAGGCTAGGAATTCATGGCTAGCACCCGCCTACGCCAAGGCTACGGCGGGTTGGGTGATGATTCCTCAATTGCTGATGGGATAAGAGTTGCGATTAACCCAGACCGGCGAACATGGGTAACATTAACATCACGCTCAAAGACGGGAAGGCGGTGCAGGTGCCGCAGGGGACCAAGCCCGCCGACCTGCTGAAGAAACTCCCGCAGAAGATCGCCAAGCGGATAGTGGTCGCGCGCGCCGACCTCGGCAAGGGCGAGACGCTGGTGGATCTGGACCGCCCGCTGGAGCGCGACACTCGCGTCGAGTTCCTCACCACCGACGACCCTGACGGCCTCTTTGTCTTCCGCCACAGCTCGGCCCACCTGCTGGCCGCCGCGGTGCTGGAACTCTACCCCGAAGTGCAGTTCGGCGTCGGCCCGCCCACCGACCAGGGCTTCTTCTACGAGTTCCTGCGCGAGAAGCCCTTCACGCCCGAGGACCTGGAAAAAATCGAAAAAAAGATGGCCGAACTGCGCAATCAGAACCTGCCCAACCAGCGCAAACTGGTTCCTTTCGACCAGGCCATGAAGCTCTACCAGGAGCAGAAGCAGCCGCTCAAGTGCGAGCTGGTGCGCGACCTCTCCGACGGCAAGATGGTGCAGTTCTACACCACCGGCAAGTTCATTGACTTCTGCCTGGGCCCGCACATCCCCTCCACCAAATTCATCAAGGCGTTCAAGCTGCTGAGCGTCGCCGGCGCCTACTGGAAAGGCGAAGAAAGCAACCCGCAGATGCAGCGCATCTACGGCACCAGCTTCCCCTCGCAGGCCGAGCTCGACGACCACCTGCACAAGCTGGAGGAAGCCAAGCGCCGCGACCATCGCAAGCTCGGCAAGGAACTCAACCTCTTCAGCATTCAAGAAGAAGCCGGCGCGGGCCTCATCTTCTGGCATCCCAAGGGCGGCATCATTCGTCACCTGATGGAAAACTGGCTGCGCGAGGAGCTGCTGCGACGCGGTTACGACCTGGTCTATACCCCGCACGCGCTGCGGCAAGACTTGTGGAAGACCTCCGGGCACCTCGACTACTACCGCGAGAACATGTTCCCCGGCATGGAAGACGAACACGTCGCCTACCAGTTGAAACCGATGAACTGCCCCGGCCACATCCTGATTTACAAGTCGTCGCTGCGCAGCTACCGCGAGCTGCCCATCCGGCTGGCCGAGTTGGGCACCGTCTATCGCTGGGAGCGCGCCGGCGTGCTGCACGGGCTGCTGCGCGTGCGCGGCTTTACGCAAGACGACGCCCACGTTTTCTGCACCCCCGACCAGATCGAAACCGAGATTGAAGCCTGCGTGGACTTTGCGCAGGCGTTGCTCAAGACCTTCGGCTTCGAGCAGTACGAAGTGGAACTTTCCGTGCACGACCCCAACCGGCCCGCAGACTACGCCGGCAAGGTCGAAGACTGGGAACAGGCCGAGGGCGCGCTGGTGAACTCGCTCACTCGGATGAACATTCCCTTCAAACGCATGGAAGGCGAGGCGGTTTTCTACGGGCCCAAGATTGATATCAAGCTGATTGATGCCATTGGCCGCCCCTGGCAGCTCTCGACCGTGCAGTTTGACTTCAACCTGCCGGAACGGTTCAACCTGGAATACGTCGCCGCCGACGGCGCGCGCCACCGCCCGCTGATGGTCCACCGCGCACTGTTCGGCTCGGTGGAGCGCTTCTTCGGCGTGCTGATCGAGCACTACGCCGGCGCCTTCCCGGTGTGGCTGGCGCCGGTGCAAGCCATCGTCCTACCCATCAGCGAAAAAGTGCTCGATTACGGCGAGAAGGTAGCCGGCCTGCTAAAGCAGGCAGGCTTCCGTGTGCAGCTCGACGACCGCAACGAAAAACTCCAGGCCAAAATCCGCAACGCCCAGTTGCAGAAGATTCCCTTCATGCTGGTCTGCGGCAAGAAGGAGCAGGAAGCCGGCACGGTCAGCGTCCGCTCGCGCACCCGGGGCGACCTCGGCCCCCGCCCCCTGGTCGACTTCCAGCAGGAGCTGCGCCGCTTGGTCGAAACCAAAGCCACCCAAGCCTGAGCGCTGTGCCGCCGCCCGCCACCCGACCCGGAGGAAGAAAAACTTGCGCTGCTTGCCTCCCTGGCTTCTGTGCTATACTTTCACAGCGTTTCGCCCGTGGGCGCGGGGGAGTGCACGGCGCCAGCGGGCGAGGAGTCAATGAGACCCAGGTTGACGGAGCCGCCAGTTTGCTATCTTGAGCCGCTCGTGGCGCGCTGCGGACGGTTTCTACTTTCTTAGGAGGTAAAAAGCTACGGGAGTCTCCAATCGAACCCTGCGGGTGAACCAGAGGATTCGCGCCCGCGAAATCCGGGTGATCGACGACGAAGGCAACCAGGTCGGCGTCATGGACCCCCGCGAGGCCCTCACGCTAGCCCAGGAGAAAAACTTGGACTTGGTGGAAATCTCCCCCACCGCCCAGCCGCCGGTCTGCCGCATCCTGGACTATGGCAAGTACCTTTATGAGCTCAACAAGAAAATGCACGAGCAGCGCAAGCACCAGAAGGGCCTGCGCCTCAAAGAGGTCAAGATCCGTCCCCGCACCGATCAGCACGACTACGAGTTCAAGAGAAACCACGTCATTCGTTTCCTGGAGGAGGGCGACAAGGTAAAGCTGGTGATGATCTTCCGCGGCCGCGAGATGGCGCACGTCAGCTTGGCCAAGAAAAAATATGACAAGCTCATCGAAGAAGTCTCCGAATTTGGCACCCCGGAGAAGAAACCTTCAATGGAAGGGCGCGCCATGATCGTCATCCTATCGCCCAAACTGCAGCCCAAGAAACAAAAGCCGGCGCGCGCCAAGCAGACCAGCAGCGCCCCGGCGGACTGAAAGAAATCCAAGGAGAACAGGGCAGGGCTCGATGCCGAAACTCAAGACCCATCGAGGCGCGGCCAAGCGCTTCAAGAAGACCGGCAGCGGCAAGCTGCGCCGCCGCCACTCCCACATGCGCCACATCCTCACCAGCAAGCGCCGCAAGCGCAAGCGCCAACTGCGCCGCGGTGCTCTGGTCAGCGAGGCCGACCTGGCCAAAACTTTGCGCATGCTCCCCTACTGAGCGAAGGGGCAGGCGAGTTTTGGGTCACACAGTTCAGGTTGGAATAGAAAGGACGAGAAGCACCAATGCCGAGAGTAAAACGTGGACCGCGGCGCGCGCGTCGCCGTAAAAAAATTCTCCAGCAAGCTAAGGGCTACTACCTCACCAAGTCCAAGCTCCACCGCCAGGCGCGCCAGGCCGTGCACCGCGCCATGGAGCAAGCCTTCAGCGGGCGCCGCCGCAAGAAGCGCGACTTCCGCAGCCTGTGGATCGTGCGCATCAACGCCGCCTGCCGCGAGAACGGCCTCAGCTACAGCCGCCTGATCGGCGGCCTGCGCCAGGCCGGCATCGAGTTCGACCGCAAAATTCTGGCCGATATCGCCGTCCGCGATCCCAAGGGCTTCGCCGCCCTGGCCGCCACCGCCAAGAAAACTTCCAAAGCCGCCTAGAAGCTGTTGCATAACCTCCGCATGGCAGGCCCCTGACGTCTCACTGGGAGCGGTTATGCAACAAACTCTAGCGCCTTTGCCTTGCCAACGGCCTGCCCCGCTACTTAGCAGAGGAACATGGTAGCGGCGAAGAAGCCGCTGCGCGGCTTCTTCGTCGGCTTTTCAAAAATCCGTAGACAGGAATGTCTGCGCCACCCCATCCAGAAACGGTAGAGCCCTTCGGCTGCGCTCCCCGCAACTACACTCGGAGCAGGCAGGGCAAGCGGACATTCCTGTCCGCCACCCTCCGCCGCGCAACCCGCCGAAGGCGTGGGCGAGGTACTCGCATCCACAGATCAGATCATTCTGGTCCGGAAGAGGTGCCTGTCTGCCGCAGGCAGGCTCTGCACCCGCCTCCGCCGCGGGCTTTTCCCTTCTCCGTCTCTCGTGTAAACTGCCGCTTCGACTCGCCATGACCGACATTACCGAAAAAACCCGCAAGAAGCTCGGCGCCCTCGGCGTCCACTCCCCCGAGGCGGTCGCCCCGCTCTTTGCTGCGCTGCGTGAAACCTTCGGCGTCGAGCTGCCCGCCGCCACCGATAGCACCTCTTGGAAAAAATTGCGCGACCGTTGGCAGAGCCGCAAGCAGGGCCTGCTCACCCACGTCAAGAACAACTGGCTCCAGCCCGCTGCGCCCGACCTGAAACGCGAAGTCGGCAAGCAGATGAACGCTCTGCGCCAGCGCGTCGAGGCTGGCTTGGTCGAGCGCAAAGCGCAACTGGAAATCGCCCCCGCCACCACCAAAGCCGAAGCGCTCGACCTTACCCTGCCTGGGCTGGCCACCCGCCACGGCGTGCGCCACCTGCTCACGCAAACGTCCCAGGAAATCTGCGAAATCTTCACCCGCATCGGTTTCTCGGTGGTCGAAGGGCCGGAGGTGGAAACCGACTACTACAATTTCGAAGCGCTCAACATCCCCGCGCACCACCCCGCCCGCGACACCATGGACACGCTCTACCTCGACCTGCCCGCCGCCACGCTGCCGGCCGAGTTGCGCGGCGGCCACGACGATCGCTCCCACCTTCCGCTCCTGCGCACCCACACCTCCCCCATGCAAATCCGCACGATGGAAAAGCAGCCGCCGCCCGTGCGCGTGGTCGTCCCTGGCAAGGTCTATCGCCGCGACAACCCCGACGCCACCCACTCCTTCATGTTTCATCAGGTTGAAGGCCTGGCCGTGGACCGCGACATCACCTTCTGCGACCTCAAGGGCAGCCTGGAATACTTCCTGCGCGAGTTCTTCGGGCCCGAAACCAAAACCCGCTTCGCCCCCAGCTACTTTCCCTTCACCGAGCCCTCGGCCGACGTCTACGGCACCTGCGTCTTCTGCAACGGCTCCGGCTGCCGCGTCTGCAAATTCGCCGGCTGGATCGAGCTGCTGGGCTCCGGCATGGTGGACCCGGCCGTCTATGACTTTGTGGACTACAACCCGGAGGAGCTGAGCGGCTTCGCTTTCGGCATCGGCGTCGAGCGCTTTGCCATGCTCAAGTACGGCGTGGACGACCTCCAACTTTTTTTCCAGAACGATGTGAGATTTCTCCAGCAGTTTGGGCGGTAAGTAATGCTTGCGCAATCAAGAAGACGCGAAAATAAATCCCTCCCGCCCGCCAACTTGTCCCCCGAAGCCTCGGCGCAGGGGGAAGCTTTAGCGAAGGCAGGTGTCCGCTTCCTGCAACAGTTCGTGCGTTAAGCGATGGTCGCAGCACACTAACATTTGCGGTTGGAGTGTATGACAGACAGCAGGAAAGAAATCGAAGAGATCGTCTACCGGGAGACGCGCGCCTGGGACACGCAGGACGCTGACCTGCTGATGACCATCTTCCACCCCGACATGGTCTGGCCCTGGCCCCGCACCCCGCTCTCGCACGACCCCATGGACTGGGTCTTCGTGCTGGGGCGCTACAATCACGACCGCTGGAAGCGCGGCTGGCGAGAACTGTTCGCCACCCACAAGCTCATCCACAACCGGCGGGGAATCAAGAAAATCGAAATCTCCCAGGAGGGCGACGGCGCCTTCGCCGTGGTGGACATCGACACCCTGTGGCGCGACGCCACCGGCAACGACAACCACTGGAAAGGCCGCGTCTGCAAGGTCTATTCCAAATGTGGCAAGGAATGGAAAATGACCATGCACACCGGTGTGCTCGACTACTCCGGCTGCTCTAAGCCATGAAGATACTGCTCGAGTGGTTAAAAGACTACGTGGCGATGGAGGTCCCGGTCGCCAAGCTGACCGAAGACCTCGCCCTGGTCGGCATTCCGGTGGAGGCGGTCGAGGAGGCCCCCAACAACGCCGGCACCCTGATCGAACTGGAAATCACCACCAACCGCCCCGACCTGCTCGGCTACCACGGCGTCGCGCGCGAAGTGGCCGCGCTCTACTCCCAACCGCTCAAGCCCATCCAGCCTGCGCCCCCGGAAGCCGACGAGTCCGCCGCCGCGCTCGCCCAAGTGGAAATCGCCGAGCCTGATCTCTGCTATCGCTACGTCGCGCTCGTCCTGCGCAACGTCAAGGTCCAGCCTTCGCCCGACTGGTTGCGGCAGCGCCTGGAAACCTGCGGCGTCGCCTCCATCAACAACATCGTGGACGTCACCAACTACGTCCTGCTCGAACTCGGCCACCCCACCCACGCCTTCGACCTCGACATGCTTGGCAACCGCCGCATCATCGTCCGCCGCGCCCAACCGGGCGAAAAACTCACCACGCTCGACGGCGTCGAGCGCGCGCTCAAGCCGCACCACCTCGTCATCGCCGACGCCAGCCGCCCCGTCGCGCTGGCCGGCATCATGGGCGGCGCCGACACCGAGATCAGCTTCTCCACCCGCAACGTCCTGCTCGAATCGGCCTGGTTCGAGCCCGTCGCCACCCGCCGCGCCGCCAAAGACCTCGGCCTGCGCACCGAAGCCAGCCACCGATTCGAGCGCGGCATGGACGTGGAAGCCCCGCTGCGCGCCGCGCGCCGCTGCGCCCAACTCTTCCTCGAACTGGCCGGCGGCGAGCTCCTCGCCGGCGCCATCGACGTCTACCCCCGCCGCTGGCAAAGCCCGCAACTCACCCTGCGCCGCAAGGAAATTCTGCGCATCCTGGGCGCGCCCGTGCCCGACCAGGCCACCGAGCGCATCCTCGCCGCCCTCGGCTTCACCTGCCGGCGCGAAGCCGCCGACCAGTGGAGCGTTACCGTTCCTCCCTGGCGCCGTGACGTCACCCGCGAGATTGACCTGATCGAAGAAATCGCCCGCCACCACGGCTACGACAAGTTCCCCGCCCGCCTGCCGGCGGCGCGCCAGCCGGTGGCACGCCAGCCGCACGCTCGGGCGGAAGAAGCGCTGCGCCAGCGCTTGGAAGGGTTGGGCTTCGATGAAGCCGTCAACTTCTCACCCGTCGATCCCACCGAAGCGGAAAAATTCCTCGCCCCCGGCCAGGAGTTGGCTCGCATCTCCAAGCCGCTCTCGCAGGAAGCGTCCGTCCTCCGCCCCACCGGCCTGCTCAGCCTGGCCAAAACCGTGGCCCGCAACGTTAACCGCGGGCAGCGCGACGTTCGCTTCTATGAGATTGGCAAGACCTATGCTGTTGAAGGCGGCCGCTTCCGCGAGCGTCGCGTGCTCACCCTGGCCGCCACCGGCCAACTGCGCACCAAGAGCGTGTACGAGCCCGGCCAGCCTTATGACTTCTTCGCTCTCAAGGGCGCGCTCGAAGCGGCGCTCGAACCCTTCGCGCTCGACCGGTTGCGGTTTCAGACGTGTGACGCCGCCTGCTTCCACCCCGCCCACCGCGCCGCCGTCTTTGCAAGCGAGAAACCCTTGGGCGTGCTCGGCCAACTGGCCGCGCCCGTGGCCGCCGCCTTCAAGCTGCGCCAGCCCGCCTACCTGGCCGAGCTCGACCTGGAAGCGCTCTACGCCGCCGGCCTGCGCGCGCGCCGCTACCAGCCGCTCTCCCCCTTCCCGGCGGTCGAGCGCGACTTCTCTCTGGTGCTCGACCCCGGCACCAGCTTCGGCGCCGTCCGGCAGGTGATCGAGCAGTTGCAGATTCCTGAGCTGGTTTCGGTGGCTGCCGTGGACCGCTTCCGCGGCCAGCCGCTCCCGCAAGATAAGTACAGCCTGCTGGTGCGCGCCATCTTTCAGAGTTCCGAGCAAACCCTGGCGGAGGAACAGGTGCGCCGGTTCACCGACCGCATCGTGGCTGCGCTCGCAGCCGAGCTCGGCGCCACCTTGCGCACTTAACCGCCGAGGATTACTGTCGTCCGGGAGGCGAGATGGACGACCCCGCGCACGAAGCCCTGCGCGAACTGGAAGCGCTGGAGGCCAAGCTGCACCAAGCGGTGGAGCGCATGCAATCGCTGCGCGCCGAGCGCAACTCCGCCCGCGGCGAAACGGAGAAGTTGCGCACCGCTCTCCGCTATCGCGCCGGGACCATCCGCGAGCTGGAATCCCAACTGCTCGACCACCAGGCCGAGCGCGAAAAAGTGCGCGGCCGCATCGAACAACTCCTCGCCCAGATCGAAACCCTGGAGAAAAAATCATCTTCGTGACTCGCCCACGAAAGGAAAACCAATGGACGATATCGAACTGAAGATCTACGGAGAAAGCTACCGCATTCGCGGCGCTCTCGACCCCACCTACGTCGAGCAGCTCGCTACGCTGGTGGACCAGAAGATGCGCGCGCTGGCCGACCAGACCGGGACCAGCGACGTCCGCAGCCTGGCCGTGCTGGCCGCCCTCAACCTTGCCGACGAGCTCCAGCAAGCCAAACAGGAAACGCTGCCGAAACCCGGAGCCGAACCGGTTCCGCCCTCCGAAAAGCTCCCCCGCAAACTGGCGCAGCGGCTGGCGGCGTGCAACCGCCAGCTCGATGCCGCGCTGGCAGAAGCTGGCCACGGCAGCAGCAAGCAGTCGGCCAAATTCGTCTGAATCGGCGCCTCTTCTCTCTTCGCCTTTTTTCCTATTGACGACTGCCACGATGGCGGGGCTACAATTCTAGTGTGAACTACGCCTGCGACGCAGGTGAGGGCACGAGGATAAACTGAGCCAACACTTAGAGAATGGGGGTTCACGTCGCGCGCCGGTGAGCATGGCCCGATCCTGCGGGATCGGGAAAGCCTGAAGGCGCGCGCAGAACACCCACCTGAACCGAGGGTTCAGGCTTGTCGAGTGTCCCACGGCGCCCGCGGACGTAGTTCATTTTTCTTGCCAATGATGCCAGCGGCCCCGGCCACGCGGAAACTTCCCTGTGTTACACTCCCCGGTTCGCCATGAACATTCTTTTTATCGGTGACGTTTTCGGCAGCCCGGGCCGCCGCATCGTGCGCGAGCAGGCGAAGCAGCTCGCCGCCGAGCGCGCCGCCGACCTCGTCATCGCCAACGGCGAGAACGCCGCCGCCGGCTACGGCATCACGCCCCCGCTGGTGCAGGAGCTGCTCCACGCCGGTATTGACGTCCTCACCGGCGGCAACCACATCTTCGACCGCAAGGAAATCCTCCCTTTCTTTGAGCAAGGCGCTGCCCGGGGCCGCCTGCTCCGCCCGGCCAACTACCCCGGCACTAACCCCGGCAGCGGGGTCTATCTCGGCAAGACCGGCAGCGGCGTCCCCTACGCGGTGCTGAACATCCAGGGCCGCGTCTACATGCCCGCCATCGATTGCCCCTTCCGCACCGCCGACCGCTTGCTGGAAAGCCTCCCGCCCGAGGTCAACGTCATCCTGGTGGACGCCCACGGCGAAGCCACCTCGGAGAAGCAGGCGCTGGGCCGCTACCTCGATGGGCGCGTCTCCGCCGTCATCGGCACCCACACCCACGTCCCCACCGCCGACGAAAGAATCCTGCCCGGTGGTACCGCTTTCATTACCGACGTCGGCATGACCGGCCCCTACGATTCCGTCATTGGCAACGACAAGCAGGCCGTGCTCGAACGCTTCCTCACCGGCCTGCACGAACGATTGGAGGTCGGCACGGGGGACGTCCGCCTCTGCGGCGTCACCCTCGGCATCGACGAGTCCACCGGCCGCAGCACCCGCATCCAGCGCATAATGTTCTCGTAGGGCTCGCTTTGAGCTAGCCAGATTCTCGTTCTCACTAAATCAAGGACACTCCCCAACTCTCCACTGTTCAACTGGTTCCTCTGCTTTTCAAGTGCCCCGCCGGTTGGCTAGCAACACCAAAACATAGTAGATTATGGTAGAATTTACCGAAAAGGCTAACCTTCTGACTAATTGGCGACCAAATGCCATGTGGAAAACCGAACTAACATGACCAAGCTATACTCAATCCAAATAGTAATAAGCCTCATCCTCGCAGGAGTAGGAATTCAGGCAGATAAAAGCTCATGGTTTGGTTTTTTCGCTTCAATGGCACTATTTGGGATCGCATGTGGGTTTGCTGCGTGGGGAGTAACTATCTGGGTACGTCAAAGGTTTCCGAAACTTCTCAGATCCAATGAAAAGGCACGAGAAACGGCTGAAGAAATTTATGATAAGGCCCGTAACAGAGGGGGGAAGTTGGTAGCAACGAGCATAAAACCACACAGCATGCTCCCCGAGGATGATTTTGCCAAAAAATATCTAAAGAGGGTTGAACGCGACTTGGAATATGAACGAGTGATTGTCACCGACAACCAAGATGCGCTGTACAACGTCCTGAAAAATATGAGTGAGCAGCTAGTGTACTGTCCCGGAAATAAGCGATATATTAATGGGCAACCTTTGGCCTCTGGAGGTATGCCCATGCCACGCGGTCGCCCCGTTACTCCCCTCACTCTCAGTGAGAGTGAGGAATCGGAACTGGGGAGCCTCGCCCGCTCCCGAACCTTGCCGCATAGTCTGGTGCTGAGGGCCCAGATTGTGCTGGCCTGCGCCGAAGGCGTTCCCGGCTCTACCGTGGCCCGGCGTCTGGGTGTCACCAATACGACCGTGGGCAAGTGGCGAAAGCGCTATCGTGAACATGGAATCCCCGGACTACACGATGAACTGCGTCCCGGACGCCCCCGCACGCATGAGGATGAACGTGTTGCGGAAGTCATCAACACGGCCCTGCAAACCGAACCTCCCGATCGTTCGCACTGGAGCGTGCGTTCCATGGCGGAACACACGGGAGTCTCAAAGAGCACGGTCCAGCGGTGGTTCGATCTGTTCGGCGTCCAGCCGCATCGCCAGCGGCATTTCAAGATTTCCAACGACCCGTTCTTCGTCGAGAAAGTCCGCGACATCGTCGGTCTCTACCTCAATCCCCCGGACCACGCCGTGGTGCTCTCGGTCGATGAGAAGACCCAGGTTCAAGCTCTTCAGCGAACTCAGCCCGTTCTCCCCATGGGCCTCGGCTACGTCGAAGGCGTCACCCATGATTACAAACGTCACGGCACGACCACTCTGTTCGCGGCTCTCGATGTGGCCACCGGGAGAGTCATCACCCGCTGTAAACCGCGACACCGTCATCAGGAGTTCCTCACTTTCCTGCGTCAGATCGACGGCAGTGTGCCGCACAACCTCGACGTCCATCTCATCGTCGATAACTACGCTACTCACAAACATCCCAAAGTCCGCGCTTGGCTCGCTCGGCGTCCCCGCTACCACGTTCATTTCACCCCAACCTATGCGTCCTGGCTCAACCAAGTCGAACGCTGGTTCGGCATCATTACCCAGAAGGCCATTCGCCGAGGTTCCTTCTCCAGCGTCAAGGCTCTCGTCCGTAACATCGAGCGCTTCGTCGAACATTACAACGCCAACACCAGTCCTTTCGTCTGGACCGCCACGGCCGAATCCATCCTCGCTAAGGTCGAACGACTTTGCTCATATATTTCCGGGACAGTACACTAGATGCCAGAGTTACTGCGGTTGCATTTACACCAAAAACAATTCCAGTTCTGCCACCTCTGGTTTGGTCAGTCATACCCAGGTTAAACATGCTTCTCTACAGAGATGCAAAAGGTAAATACGATTGTCTCATCGGGTTGGATACGGTTGAAAACGGAAAGCGCGACAACTTTGCTATTAGGTTGCGCAACAAATGGGCTTTTGAACTGTTGAGCCATTACTTTAGGAAGCTCAAGGAGTACCATCGGGGCGTAGATGGGGTTCGTGATTTCAAAGAATACCAGCGTTCCAAGAACAGAAGCATGTACGACTTCACTAGCTCGACTCGTAACGCTCTCTTACGCTGGGCGGAAGATGATGACGACGTTCTGCATGTCGGGCTGTTCGGGACTTCTGGAGCACAAACTATCGGAGTGGCCACAGCCGAGCTTAGGAAGACCTATGACGCGGACCTCGATGTAATGGTTATTGTCAAGAATGAAACTGCATCTGGCGTAAAGCGCAGGATCAGGAATCTACTCGAGGGCTTGAGACTTAGCATCGTCTGGGGTGACGACACCGAATATTTCTATAATTTCAGGCCTGAGGATTCTCGCACTGTTGATGTCGAAATCAAGGAGGAGGGGACTCACTACTACCAGAGACATTCCTTGCTAGGTTATTCTAACTTTGCACACTATGCTAGGATTTATCCTGAATACGGACCCAATGTCTCTGACCTTATAAAGTTACCTCCTGTTTGCCATTCAGCTAGAGAGCGCTGGGAAGTTTGCATCACAAATCGCAAAGGGATTAAAAAGTTCAAGACAAGAACTAGCCAAGGTTCACATTTGTCCGATCCTAGAAGACTACTTTCTATCTTGATCAGGAATGTTGCCTGGGCTTTGACGGGAGCGCGTTTCGCTTCAACCTATGTTGCTTTGGACGCTCTCGACTCCGATTGGCAACACATCTTTCATTCAGTGCAGCGCACAAGTGTTGAGGAACTCCTTCAAGCATCGACTGATGACATCCGCAAGGTTTATGAGAATGCAACGGATGTACTCAAACATCTCTCCGATGGAGCAGTGAATTTCGCAGCACAAAGATACCCTGACATGAATCTCGGGTGAGGTTACGGACTATGCTGTAATTCCTGTCCCACAGATGAGAGAAGTGACACAGCACGTCGCTGCCCTAATCGTAGGCGCAAACGCCTAATACCGTCTGCTTCTTCTTGTATAAGGAAAGCTCATGTTTGAGGCGCTGACGGAAAAACTGGAGCGGGTCTTCAAGAACCTGCGGGGCGAGGGTAAGCTCTCCGAAGAACACATCAACCAGGCGCTCGCCCAGATCCGCGTCGCGCTGCTGGAAGGCGACGTCCACTTCAAGGTGGTCCAGCAACTGCTCGACAACATCCGCCGCCAAGCCCTGGGCCGGGAAGTCCTGCTCTCGCTCAACCCCGACCAGCAAGTGCTGAAGATTGTCCGCGACGAATTGGTCGCCCTGCTCGGCGGCGCCCACGCCCCGCTCCAGTTCGCTAAGAAGCCGCCCAGCATCATCTTCCTCACCGGCCTGCAAGGCTCCGGCAAGACCACCACCACCGGTAAACTCGCCAAGTGGCTGGCGAAGAAAGGCCACCGCCCGGTGGTGGTCTCCACCGACGTTCGTCGCCCGGCCGCGCGTGAGCAGTTGGCACAGATCGCCCGCGCGGTGGGCGTTCCGGTAGTGGAGAAAGCCACCGACTCACCGCTCGAACTGCTCAAGGCCGCCAAGCGCGAGTCGGAGCTTTCCGCCTACGACGTCATCCTGGTGGACACGCAAGGCCGCCTCCACATTGACGACGAGCTGATGCGGGAACTCGAAGAGATGAAGCGCGCCTACCCGCCGGTGGAAACCCTCTTCGTCGCCGACGCCATGACCGGGCAGGACGCGGTGAAAAGCGCCGGCAGCTTCCATCAACGGCTGGGCCTGACCGGCGTGGTTCTGACCAAGATGGACGGCGACGCCCGCGGCGGCGCTGCGCTTTCCGTCCGCCACGTTACCGGCCAGCCCATCAAGTTCGTCGGCGTAGGCGAAAACTACGACGCGCTCGAACCCTTCCACCCCGACCGCATGGTCAGCCGCATCCTGGGCATGGGCGACGTGCTCTCGCTGATCGAGAAGGCGGAGGAAACCGTTGACCGCGCCCAGGCGGAAGAAATGGAGCGCAAGCTGCGCCGGGCCGAGTTCACGCTGGAAGATTTCCGCGACCAGTTGCGCCAACTGAAAAAGATGGGCCCGCTCGACCAGGTGCTGGGCATGATCCCCGGCGTCGCACAGGAAGTCCGCGGCGCGGAAGTGGACGAGCGCAAGCTCACGCGCCTGGAAGCCATCATCAATTCCATGACGCCGCAGGAGCGCCGCCGGCCCGGCGTCCTCAACGGCAAGCGCCGCAAACGCATCGCCCGCGGCAGCGGCACCAGCGTACAGGAAATCAACCAACTGCTGCGGCAGTACGCCGACATGCGGCGCATGATGAAGGCTATGCAGGGCGGCAAGGCCATGCGCAAGCTGGCCGCGCGCTTCGGCGGCAAGATGCGGCTGCCAATCTAGTCTCGGCGCTCTCTGTGCCTCTGCGGTGAGTTCAAGAGCAAAATACCGCAGAGGCGCCGAGGACGCAGAGGAAAAACGGAGACTGCATAAATGAAAGTCCTGGTGACGGGCGCGACCGGGTTTCTGGGCGCGAACCTCGTGCACCACCTCGTTAAGCGCGGCGACCAGGTCCGCATCCTCAAGCGCCGCAAAACTCCGCTGACGCTGCTAGAGGGACTGCCGGTCGAAATCGTCGAAGGCAACCTCACCGACTACGACTCGGTGTTGGCGGCCAGCAAAGGCGTGGAAGGCATCTACCACGTCGCCGGCTTGATCAGCTACTGGCGTCCCCGGCGCGTGCGGCAGCATCAGGTGAACGTCGAGGGCGCGCGCTTTGTGGTGGAGGCGGCCCTGCGCAGCGGCGTTCGCCGCGTAGTCCACACCAGCTCGATTGTCGCCATCGGCTTCCGCACCGACAGCCAGCCCGCCGACGAAGAGACTCGCTGGAACTGGGGCCCCTACGACATTTACTACTCCACCACCAAATACCTGGGCGAGCGCGAAGCGCTGAAAGCGGTCGAGCGCGGACTGGAAGTGGTGGTGGTCAATCCCGCACTCATCTTCGGCCCGCGCGATGCCCACTGGAACGCCGGGCGGTTCTTCAAGATGGTGGCGGAGCGCTCCACCATCCGCGGACTGGAAGGTGCCACCACCACCTGCGACGTGGACGACGTCTGCCACGGCCACATCGCCGCCATGGAGCGCGGCCAATCCGGCCGGCGCTACATCCTGGGCGGCGAGCCGCGCCGCTACTCCGAGTTGATTCGGGAAATCGCCGCCGTGATGGGCAAGCCGGTGCGCATCCAAACCGTCCCCCACTGGGTGGCGCAGGCGGCGGCGTGGGGCGCGTACGGCGTTTCGCTCCTGACCCGCAAGGAGCCGCCGCTGACGCCGGAGCTAGTCCGCATGGCGCGCTTCGCCCGCACCTACACCTGCCAGCGCGCCATCCGCGAGCTGGGCTACCCGCAAACTCCGTTGCGCGAGACGCTGGAGAAAACCTACCGCTGGTACCGCGACCACGGCTACCTGAAGTAGCTTCCGCAGCAAATCTTTCTGCCTCCTGGCTCTTGTTCTTTCTCTGCGTCCTCCGCGCCTCTGCAGCCAACCTGTTAGATAACGGATCAGGTTCCCGATACATAATTCGTCGCTGAGCCCGGCGGCCTGCCTGCCCGCCCTAGGCGGGCAAGCGGTAGGCAGGCACCTGCCGCCGGGTGGAAAAGTGGCACAAGCACCCCGTGGCAGGTGCCACGGGGCTCGGTGTGATATTGCAAGTTTGAAACGGACCCACTACGAGCCTTTCTGCTCCCTTGCCGGAGTTGAGCGGGCTGGTGTAGGCTGCCTGTCGAAGATGAGCGACGCCGCCACGCCCACTCCGCAGACGCCCGACGCGGAAATGCTGCTAGGCTTCTGGTATCCCGCGCTGCGCAGCCCGCAGGTCAGCGGCCGCAAGCTGCACAAGGCCATGCTGCTGGGCGTGCCGCTGGTGATCGGCCGCAACGACAACGGCCGCGCCTTCGCCCTGCGCGACACCTGCCCGCACCGCAGCATGCCGCTCTCCGAGGGTCGCTTCGACGGCGCGCAGGTCGAGTGTTGCTACCACGGCTGGCGCTTCGAAGCCACCACCGGCCAATGCCGGGAGATTCCTTCGCTCGCCGGGCACGAGAAGCTCAAGGTCGAGCGCATCCATGCTTCCAGCTTCCCCTGCGAAGAGGCTGACGGCTACGTCTGGGTCTTCCTGCCCGACCCCGCCACGCGCATCTCCTCGCCGCCGCCGGTGCCGCGCCTGCCGGTCTTCAGCGAGCGTTACCGCATTACGCACCTCGCTGCCAAGCTGCCCTCGAACGTGGACCACGGCATCATCGGACTGATGGACCCGGCCCACGGCCCCTTTGTGCACCAGGCCTGGTGGTGGCGCAGCCGCCGCAGCATTCAAGTAAAGGAAAAGACCTTCGAGCCCATCCCCAACGGCTTCCGGATTGCACCGCACACGCCCTCAGCCAACAGTGCCCCTTACAAGCTGCTGAAAGCATACGGCCAACCCACTACCACGATTGAATTTGTCCTGCCCAACATGCGTTTCGAGCAGATTCGCGCCGGAGACAAGTGGTTCTCCAGCCGCGCCACCGTCACGCCCATCGAGCGCAACCTCTGCCGCATTGACTTCGTGGCCGCGTGGAACATCTTCCCGTGGCTTCCTTTCGCCGTGTCGCTGCTGCGCCTCTTCGGGCGCATGTTCATCGAACAGGATCGCCTGACGATGGAAAAGCAGGCGGTCGGCCTGCGGCACAGCCCCGCCTTGATGCTGGTGGACGACGCCGACCGGCCCGCCAAGTGGTACTTCCAGTTGAAGGCGGCGCACCTGGAGGCCCAGCGCACCGGCCGCCCGATGGAGCATCCCCTCAAGGGGCCGGTCACGCTGCGCTGGCGCAGCTAAGGAACGCAAGCCGGGGGCCGATCCTCTCCTTCCCCAACCGGGCAAAAACCGCTATAATGGAGCAATCCTTTGGGGGAGGAAACGAGCTTGCTGACGATCCGCTTAACACGTGTAGGAAAAAAGAAGCAGCCTGTCTATCGCATCGTTGTAACGGAGAAGAAGCGCGCGCGGGACAGCCGATTCGTTGAGATCGTGGGGCAGTACAACCCGCGCCGGGAACCGGCGGAGATCAACCTGAAGGCGGAACGTGTGCAGTACTGGCTCAGCAAGGGCGCCCAACCCTCCGAGACCGTGCGGAGCTTCCTGCGAAAGAACAAGCTGCTTTAGGAGATTACGGCACTTCAAGTCCAGGATCATTCGGCTCCTCGGGGCGAAAGCAGAAAGCGGAGTCGAGGGGGGAAGGCATGAGGGAGCTGATCGAGCAGATCGCCAAGGCCCTGGTGGACAATCCCGATCAAGTAAAGGTGAATGCCGTAGAAGGCGAACAGGTAACGGTGCTGGAGTTGCGCGTCGATCCGTCCGACCTGGGCAAGGTGATCGGCAAGCAAGGCCGCACCGCCCGCTCCATGCGCACCATTCTGGGCGCTGCCGGAACCAAACTCCGCAAGCGCTTCACCCTGGAAATCCTGGAGTAAACTTGCCCCAAGGGCGCAGTTCACCCAGCGGCAGCGCCGGCCCGGCCTCCGCTTGGCTCACGGTCGCCCGCATTACCAAGACCCAGGGCCGCCACGGCGAAGTCGCCGCCCAAATCTTGACCAACTTTCCCCAACCACTGGCCGAGCGCGCTGAAGTCTTCCTCTGGGACGGCCGCGGCCAGCCCACTCCCGCGCAGGTGGAAAAAACCTGGTTCCACAAGAAATATCTGATCTTCAAGTTTTCCGGCTGCGACTCCATCTCGGCGGCGCAGGAGCTGGTCGGGCGCGAAATCCAGATTCCCCGCTCGGAAACCGCGCCCCTGCCCGAGGCCAGCTACTATCTCGACGACCTAGTGGGCTGCCGGGTGGTGGAAGCGAAGAGCGGCGCCGAGTTGGGCAGTGTGCGCGCGGTACAGAACGACAGCGGCGCGGTTCGCCTGGTGGTGGAGACACCGGAGGGCAAGGAGTTGCTGATTCCCTTCGCGCAGGAGTTCTGCCCCCGCATCGCCCCCGAGGAAAAACTCATCGAAGTCGCCCTCCCCGAAGGTCTCCGCGACCTCAACCCTTAGTGGCAAGCGATGAAGGATGAAAAAAATGAAAAGCAAACTACATAGGACCGAGAAAGA
The DNA here is from genome assembly GCA_965247455.1 of Candidatus Acidiferrales bacterium. GTDB lineage: Bacteria > Acidobacteriota > Terriglobia > Acidiferrales > 2-02-FULL-67-57 > JACZYA01. The sequence continues at coordinate 306,867 of CBDFHE010000017.1, read as the reverse complement.
ATGGAGAGGGCTGCTCACGCCGGAACAGTTCGAAGTCTGCCGGCGAAAAGGCACCGAGCCGGCCTTCACCGGGCAATACCACGACTGCAAAGAGGAAGGGATGTACCAGTGCGCGTGTTGCGGCGCCGACTTGTTCAGCTCGGAGACCAAGTACGATTCCGGCACCGGTTGGCCGAGCTTCTGGGCGCCGATTTCACCGGAGAACGTAAACGCCGAAACCGACGACAGTCTCTTCATGCGAAGGACTGAAGCGCTGTGCAGCGCCTGCGACGCTCATCTCGGCCACGTCTTCGACGACGGCCCCCCGCCCACGCGCAAGCGCTACTGCATCAATTCCGCCGCCCTGAAACTCACGCGGGAGAAGTGAGCGCAGTTAAAAGCAGAGGGCGAGGCGGAAAGGGATTTCGACCAAAACATCAACGGCGATGGGCCGCCCATTCTTGCGTGCGGGCTGGAAGCGCGAGCGGGCGAAGGCGTCTTTCGCTCGCTCCGCCAGCCGCTCCTCGGTTGCGCGCACGACGGTGACGTCTTCGACGCCGCCGTCGGCGCCAATCACTCCGTAGAGTAACACCGTGCCGTCCACCCGCTCGGTGTAGGCGTCGGAGGGATAGCACGGGTCAACTTTCTGCACCACCACCGGAGCCGAAAAGCTCCGACCCTGGCCGGCCTCGCCTGCCGCCGGGTTGCCGGGTTCTCGTTCGATAAACCGCAGCAGCCAGCTCGACGACTGGGCGGTCAGGTTAGACAGGAACAGGTAAGTGCTGTGTACGCGTGGGCTGTGCGCCCCCGGCTCAGTTGCTTCCAGCAACTCCTGGATGCGCTCCTCCCGGCTCCTCTCCGGCGGGGGTGCCGCCGGTGGTGGTGGGGCCGGGCCGACAATGGCGAAGCCACCCACACCCGCACCACTCCCGCCGCTGACGTAGGTGTCAGGCAATTCAATTCCCATCCCCGCGCCGATTTCCACTGCGCCACCGCCGCCCTCACCGGGCTTGGGCCCGGCGGCAAAGCGCGCCTGCAAGCGGGCCTGGGGAATTTCCAGCAAAGGGGTGGGCACGGCAGGATTGGCGCTGAGCGCCACCAAACCGCCCGGTACACCCACGGCCTGGCGCAAAACTTTGGGCCCGCCCACCTCCGGAGCGGAAACGCCGCGAGGACTCCCCGGACGAACAGGCAAGCGTGGCCGAAGGTTTTCCAGTTTGGTTTCGGCCAGCATGAATTCGCCCGGGCTGGGGAGCCGCGGGAGAGAAGCGGGCCTTGGCTGCGGCGACAACCGCACCACCGGTTTCAGGTTTACCTCCGGTGCGTGGGGAATGACCATGTTGGGCAGGCGCAGGTCGGCTGGCTGCGCGGTGGCGGCGTCGAGCTTAGTCAGGAGTGTCTGAGTAGGATGGTTGGGCTCGGGAGGATTGGAGACAATCGCCTGCGGCTGGTAGGACTCCGCCGCCAGCGCGGGCGACGCCTTCTTCGGCTTTGGCCGAGGAGGCTTTGTGTTCCGCGCGCGCCTGGGCGCAATCAGCGGCAGCCGCTGCGGCTGGGCCCACTGTACATCGTACTCGATGCGCAACGCACTTGCCGGTTCCTGCGGGGGCGGCGCGAACAGGAAGGCCGGCAGCGGCAGTACCACCGCCAAGACGTGCAGCACCACCGAAAGCGCCAGCGCGCGACGCGGCAGCCACCCGGACAGGCGCGCCTCATAAAAGGGCGCCTCCCCCCTCTCCCGGCGTTCCTCGCGGAAGCTGAGGATCCACTCCAGAACTTTGTCTGGGCCGACCACTTCGCCATCTCCCCCGTGGCTAAGGAAAAGCGCGCTGCGCCTTCCAAACACCGGTGGAATCGGCGCAGGACTGGAGACATTTTAATAGAGACTTCCTCCGATGGGAATCAGCGAATCGGCCCGGCCGGAAGCGCGTAGGAGACCAAGACCCCCCGCTCGCATTGCGTTCCCTCGCCCCGGAGACTCTGTTCCCCGCAACGGGAGCTGCGAAACATTCTCAGCGGGAAGAAACCCTGCGGTATGATTCCGAGCGTGAACTTCGATATCGTCACCATTTTTCCGGACTTCTTTGCCGGGCCGCTCGACCACGGCATCGTGCGCCGCGCGCGCGCGGCCGGCTTGGTGGAGATTCGCGTCCACGACCTGCGCAACTTCACCACCGACAAGCACCGCACCGTGGACGATCGGCTCTTTGGCGGGGGCGAAGGCATGTTGTTGAAGCCGGAACCTATCTTCGCCGCGGTGGAAAGTCTCTTTTCCGAGCAGCCCGCGGAGGAGCGCCGACAGACGGCGGTGGTGCTGCTCTCGGCGCAGGGGCGGCTGTTCAACCAGTCGGTCGCGCACGAGCTGGCGCAGCGGCCGCGCTTGGTGCTCCTCTGTGGCCGCTACAAAGGGGTGGATGAACGCGTGATAGAACACTTGGCTCCACTGGAAATTTCCATCGGTGACTTCGTACTGAGCGGCGGCGAGCTGGCGGCGGCGGTAGTGGTGGACGCGGTCACGCGGCTGCTGCCCGGAGCGCTGAGCGACCCGCGCTCAGCGGTCGAGGATTCGTTCACGGTCCATTCCGATGCTACTGTCAGCGCCGGCGGCATCCTCGATTGCCCCCACTACACGCGGCCCGCCGACTTCCGCGGCCGCAAGGTGCCGGAAGTCCTTCTCAGCGGGAACCACGAAGAGGTGAGACGCTGGCGCCGCCGCCAAGCGCTGGCCAAGACCCGGCGCAACCGCCCCGACCTGCTGGAACGCGCGGCCCTCAGCGATGACGACCGCGCTCTGCTGGAAGAACTGGGTGAACCTTGAGCCGGACGGGAAGCTCAGGCCGAGCGCTTCACCTCAAACATGCTGCGGGGATGCGCTTTGGCAATCCGCTCCAAGCCCCAGAGCTGCGCCTCTTCCCCCTCCTCCTTCAGTTGCCGGAAGGAGACGGTGTTGATGCTGTCGCAGCGCGGACACTTCACGTACGACCGCCCGTTGATTTCCACCGCCGGGCCGTCATAGCGGAAGATTGCCTGCATCGCATCGGGATTCCCTTCGCGCCCGCTGTGCCGCATGCACTCGTAGCACAGGAACCAACACTGCCGATCAAGTTTGCGAAAAAGACCTAACAAGCTCATTAGAAAAGCCTCAAAAAATATTGGGATGCTACATCGCGGTGGAATTCTCCGTCATCTGTGGTGCCGTCGTCAAGCCGGTAGTGGCCCCAACGGCGGAAGCGCGTCCGGCCCCAGCCAGACCCAACCTCTCTGCCAGAACCGGCATCAATCTCTGGTAGCCCATGCGACCGAATTGCGCATACAATCCCAGAATCGGTGAAACTGCCCGGAGGAGGAAAAACCGTTGCGAAAACTTAGACATCTATTCTTTTCCGTTGTGATTCTCGCTCTTGCCACAGCACTACCCACCCTGGCCCAAAGGGGTTCCGATGCGGCCCGGCCCAGTCCCAATGCCGGCGTTTCGCAAACCATCGGAACCACCGAAGTGACGATTAGCTATGGCCGGCCGGGCGTGAAAGGCCGCACCATCTGGGGCAAGCTTGTGCCCTACGGCCAAGTCTGGCGCGCAGGCGCCAACGAAGCCACCAAGATTACCTTCAGCGGCGACGTCCTTATCGAAGGACAGAAGTTGTCCAAGGGCGCCTACTCGTTTTACACCATCCCCACCGAGGGCGAGTGGACCCTCATCTTCAACAAGGTCGCAGACCAGTGGGGCACGAACTACGACGCCGGCCAGGACGCCCTGCGCGTGCAGGTCAAGCCGCAGACCGCCGGCCACACCGAGTGGATGGGTTTTAGCTTTGAGGGCCTGTCCGCCAAGGCTGCCACGGTCGTGCTGCGCTGGGAAAAGATCAAAGTGCGCTTCAAAGTTGAAGTGGCGCAGTAAAAGAAAGCCCCCGCCACCCGCGTTGGGAGCGGTGGGAACACGCTTCCTCTAAGCTCGACAGCTCGTGGAGGTTGTAGCGGCGCTTCCAGTGGTAGAAGATCAGGGCATTCGACAAAAAACCGTTTCATTCGGGAGGTTGAATCAAACCGCTGCCGTATGTCTCCACCGGCAGGTCGGCGCCGCAAGCCTTGAAATACTCGAGCCAGAAATTTTGAATCTTGCGGACTGCCTCGGGCTCCATCCGGCTGTAAAAACCCGCCGAGGCACCGATCACGTACACCTTGACGCCATCGAGCTTGGGCAACCGGTTTTCCGCTTTTTCGGCTGCCAGGATCGCTCGAATTCTTGCCGGAGCCAGGTCTTCTTTTCGGAAATCGTAGTAGGAAGACTCCTCCACCATGTCGGAGAAAAGCACCAACACTTGGCGCGAGTTGGGATAGGTCGCAAAGACGCGCTGCGCCAGGTGCAAAGCATCCACGATAGAGGTCTTGCGGGAACGCTGCTTGGAGTCCAGCACCATTTTTTTCAGTATCTGTACGATACGCTCCCTCTGTCCTTTTGACTCTCGCCGCCACTTGAGCAGATTTTCGGTCCACGGATTCATCTTCTCGAAGGTCTCATTGACCGGAAAGATCGATTGCGCCAGCGGGTTGCTGGTGATGCGATCGACGACCAGGATGTCTCCCCCCGCATATTGGCGAGCAGCTTTTCGAAATCCTCCAGGTACCGGGCGCGGACCTCCCGGCTGGCGGTGCTGGCGGAAAGATCAAACAGCACAAACTCCGTCTTGGGAGGGATCTCCTCCTTCTGGCACCCGCCCAGCGCAAGGGTCCCCGCTCCCAGGCACAACGCGAGGAACAGCTTTGGCAACCTAGCGTTCATGCAGACCGCTCATCCGTGCCCCTAGCTTTCGGTGCCCGGCATGCCATGCGCAGATGGATTGTCCGAGGCACCGTAAGGCGATTGATCTTTTGTATGACAGTTCCAATCGAGGGCTTGCTCATAAAAGGGAGGGTTCACGCCGACCTCAGGGTACCCTTCATTCCATTTCTTGGGTCTCGCCGTGTTCTGCCGAGTCAAAAGGTTGTCTCCCCGATAGATGTCAATCATCCTATGAACAAAAACTCGGATTTCCTCAGTGTCGCGTTTCTTTTCTTCAAACTTGTTTTGGCGTTCGGCCTTAGCCTTCTCCAACCGACTCAAAACACTCCCTTGCCGCTCTTGGACCTAAGCAAACCGCCGTTGCTTGATTTGCAGATCTCTGGTTGCCAGCTTGAGTTTCCTCCTCCAGTTTTGAACCAGAGGGTCGTGCGTGAGATAAGAAGCCAGAGCAGCCACGGTGAATACCAACAGGTTAATAATAATGAATACCAGCGTCACTGCAGCCGGATCCGCTCGTACCCCTGATATGGCTTGCACCGTGGGCAATTCGAAGTATTTTTGGCGGACATACGCTACCGCCATAATCCCCAAGACCGGCATAACCATCGCGAGTATCGTGAAGATACTCTCGGTGGTAAGCACTCCCTGCTTAAAGGGCTTTTTCCGAAGAAGCATTCCCAGAGCGTGGGCGCCAAAAGGAAGCCCGACGGCGATGACCAGGGAAATCACGTAGGTCATGATTTCGGATTCCCCCATGATTCGGAACACCACGGCGTTCAGCGGGATCTCTCCCACTATAATGATTGCCATGATGATCATGTAGGCAAAAGGGGCTAGTTGAATCTTCCCGTAATGCTTCCCCATTTCTTCCGTGGCTTCGCGGTGCTCCCGGGCGGCCTGTTCATACGCGGCTTTAGCCGGTCCGGCGTCCCGTTTGGACACCTCAAATTCGGATAGAGACTGACAGTACTCTCTCTTCAGGGTTCGATCTTCCCTTGCCCAAGCAGCACCAATTCGCCGGATATTCTCGTCGGCTAGATTCTTCAGCTCCATCTCGTAATCGGCGAATTCTTCCCCATCGGGAGGAGGAATGTTCTTCGCTCCATCTTTCCTGCCCCGGCGTTGGGCATACCGATTCGAATACCGGGACCAAGGCCAGTCATGCCGGTAAGCAAAAGCCATTGTTTCCCCCTATCTGCGCGTCGGGATATGCGCCAACACGCCTGCCTTTTTTACTTCGATTGTCAAACCCGGATGCTTTAAGAGAAACTGCATCGACAGCCTTCTCGAATTTCTCTCCAGAGCGACACAGTGGAGTATTTCCAACTATCTATTGACGTGTTCTCCCATCTCTCTATTTGTGAGGGGAAGCTAGCACCGACAACCCTTGAAGTCAAGGATGCGCCGGCAGCCGGCGGTGTCGCGCCTAACACAGACAAAGCGGACACCGAGTTCTCAGGACAAGATTGCCGGGGGAGAACTGGCCAGGAAGGTCACACGCACCACCCTGCCCCATCAACGCTACCGGCTGCGAGCGCCCGAGTGCAGCGCACCCACACCAAGGAGTTCTGCAAAGCCACGGATTGTTCCCGGGAGATAGTTGGCTCAAACCAGGAACCGCGGGCCTGGGAGTACGTCTCCCATACCGTACGCCCGCACCAAGCCTTCGGAGTACTTAACCCCGCAGTAGTTTCTCGTGCAGTGGCAATTGCAACCAAAAGAGGCAGAGCGTTACTACTCTACTGGACGAGCACAGCCCCTAGCCAAACTCTCTAAGGTGTGGTAAGGTAAGAGCTTCGGTATCCGCCTGGGGAGAAACTCCAATGTCTGCGGTAGAGAAAATTGCTCAAGCCCAACTGCGCGAGAAGCTGCCCCAGTTCCATCCCGGTGACACGCTGCGCGTGCACGTGAAGATCAAAGAAGGCGACAAGGAGCGCGTGCAGCCCTTTGAAGGCGTAGTGATCTCCCGCCGCGGGCGCGGCATCCAGAAAACCTTCACCCTGCGCCGGGTCTCGTTCGGCGTTGGGGTGGAGCGCATCTTCCCGCTGCACTCTCCCACTCTGCAGAACATCGAGGTCATCCGCTCCGGCAAGGTGCGCCGGGCCAAGCTCTACTACCTGCGGGGAAAGAAAGGCAAGAAAGCCACCCGCATCAAGGAAAAAACCCGCAAGGTCGAAGTCGAAGCGCCCAGCGCGCAGTAGGCAAGCCCACCCACCTCACGCCGAGCAGAGTAAAAGCGGCGGAGCAGCGCGGCCCTCTATTTTTCTCTAGAGCTCGTTGCATAACTTCATTTCAAGAGAAGCCTCAGGGACTAAAGTCCCTGGTTTCTATGGCTTTTTATGTCAGGGCTGAAGCCCTGACCCGCCAAGCAGAGGTTATGCAACTGCCTCTAATCTTGTTTTATGAGCGGGCCTTCGCGGACGCGCCCCTCACCCTTCCGGGCCTCTTCTACCACCTGGCGCAGCCAAGCGCGCCAGTCGCGCTCCAGCGTGCCGACCGGAACGCCGTACACCAATCGAAGATTCTCCAGGAAGTTGTCCGGCCGCTGCGCCACCAGTCGGAGGAGCTGGCGCAGAAGCCCCAGGCCGCCGCGGGCCTCGGCCAGGTAGCGGACCGCCCAGTAACCCACAGCGGGATCGCTTTCCTCGCTCTGGGCCAGCAGCAGCGCCGCTCGACCCGCCACCAGCTCCGCGGTGGTGGGCGGAAACGAGCGCCTGGTCAGAACGCTGACCAGCCCTTCTTCCAGCCACGCGGGCAGACGGTGGCCCCCGGCCAATTGATTGGCGGCGTAGCGCGCCACGGCTTGCTCCATCTCGTGCTCGAGAGCCTCCTCGATGGGATTGCCCTCCCAACTCAGGGGCGACAGGAACAGGATGCCGTGGATGTAGCTGATCCCTGCCAGCGCACCGGCCCCCCGCGGGCCGAGTCGCAGGTCGAGCTCCCGCTGGCTGCGCACAATGACCACCTCAATGTGCTCCACGTCGTGCAACTGATCGGCCAGCGGTTTCACGCGCAACACCAGGTCGCGCAGACGCTCGGCCTGGCCCTCCTCGGCCGGGTCGGTATAGGTGACGTTGACCGAGCCGCTGGGCGCGGGGACTTCCACCCGCACCTGAGCCGCCAGGCTCGACGCCAGCCCGGCCAAAGCAAAACAAAGAAAAAGTTGTGCGCGCAGGGGCTTCCTCATGTTTTTCCTCTGCTGTGATACTATCCCGGTTGGAGCCGAACGTCAGCCCAAAAATTTGTCATGGAAATGCTTACCCCGCACGCCCTGGTTCTGGGCGCCGTCTGGTACGTGGTCTTTCTGCTGGCCATCACCGCCCACGAAGGCGCGCACGCCTGGGCCGCCAAACTGGGCGGCGACCCGACCGCCTTCCACGCCGGCCAGGCATCGCTCAACCCGCTGCCGCACATCCGCCGCGAGCCCTTCGGGACGGTGCTGGTGCCGCTGGCCTCCTACTTCATGGGCGGCTGGATGATCGGCTGGGCCAGCGCGCCCTACGACCCCCACTGGGCGGAGCGTTACCCGCGGCGGTCTGCTTGGATGTCGCTGGCCGGCCCGGGGGCGAATCTGGCGCTGATGCTGGCGGCAGCGGCGACCATCCGCGCGGGCGTCGCGCTGGGGGTGTTTACCGCCCCGGAGCGCGCTACCTTTACCCGGGTGGTGGCGGCGACCGAGCCCGGCACGCTGGAGTTCGCCACCACTTTCCTGAGCGTGCTGTTCGTGCTCAACCTGCTGCTGTTCCTCTTCAACCTGCTGCCGGTGCCGCCGCTGGATGGCAACACCGCCATCACCTTGCTGATGAGCGAAGAGACCGGGCGACGCTTCCGCGAATTCAGCCGGTCGTTCGGGCTGATCGGACTGTTGCTGGCGTGGTTCCTGTTCGGGCGGCTGTTCTGGCCCGTCTATACCCTGGCCCTGAACCTGCTCCACCCCGGCGCGGGCTACGGCTAGCCTGCCGGAAATGCAGGGAACGCTCTAGCCGGGGCCGCCTCCGCCCACGAACATCCGCAGCACCACACTGAGAGCGACAAAGAACAACCAGCCAATCGCGCAAACAGCCACGGCGCGCCCCGTACTCCGGTAGTCCAACGCTTGCCGCACCGCAACCACAAACGCCGCCAGCATCCAGATCGAGACCACCAAGCTGACAAACGCGCCGAGCACCGGAATAATACCCAGAACCAGCAGCACGCCCGGCGAGGCCGAAAAACCGATGGTGCGCAGCAGCTCGCCTACGTCCGACCGCGTCTGGGGCTCGGGCAGAATCTTGGTTCCCACCAGGTAGGTGACAAAGGCCCATAGGAACCAACCGATAAGCGCCCCGATGGCGCCGACAACCAATCCGGCACCGCCTCCAGTGCCCACAGCGCCGATACCGGAAGCGACGCTGGAAAGCACCACCACCCCCATCGCCTGCCCCGTGGCAGTGGTATCAGCCTCCACTTCCTCGTAGGTGTGGACGTCCAGCTTGGCCGCCCCGATCATTCTTTGCGTGAAACTCGCCATCCCTCCTCCTCCCGGCAGAAACTCATCTGCTCGTTTGTAGCACTTCGAAAATCAAAGCTCAATACCTAAACCGCTGCAACGGCCTGTGCCGGCTCAGAAGTGTTCCTGCAAATCGCCGAACTGCTCCAGCTCTAACAGGCGGCCGCGGCCCGGCCGTATTTCCTCGTTTTCGTAGTCCCAAGTCACCTGCGAGGGGATGAAGACCGCGTTCAGGCCGGCGGCCAGGGCCGGGTTGACGTCCGAGCGCGGGCTGTTGCCCACCATCCAGACTTCGGGCCGTGACCACCCATGCCGTTCGACCAACTCGTCATAGGTGGAAGCGTCTTTTTCGGCTACGATTTCGCACCCGTGGAAAAAACCTTCCAGCCCGGAGGCTGCCAGCTTGGCGCTCTGCTCCTCAGCGTTTCCTTTGGTCAGGAGGAACAACCGGTGGCGCGGCTTCAGATAAGCCAGCGTCTGCGCCACTCCATCGAACACTCGATGAGGAACCGGCAGCAGAATGCGCGACAGGCGGCGAATCTCTTCCAGCACCTTGTCTTCGGCGCGCCGCCCGACCTGCCCACCGTGGCGGGCCTGCCCGCCCCGGCGGGCGAGCTTCAGATAGACTTCCTCCAAAGTGAGTAAAAAACTCCGGGTGCCGTACCCGCGCTGCTGGATGTTTCGGTGTTCGGTGCGGTCCACTTCTTGCCGGATGGTTTGCGGGTCGTAGCCGAGCGGCGCCAACAACTCCATATAGGCGGCAATCGTGCACTCAAACAGAGCGTTGGTTTCCCAGAGGGTGTCGTCGGCGTCAATCAGCAGGATTTTCCGCTGATGGCGCATGCCTGTCCGGGTGCCGGCGGCCTAGCGCGCTGCACGCGCGCCCGCCAGCCGCTCCAGGATCCGCCGGGCCACCTTTTGGGTTTCGCCAAAGTCGGCCAAATAGGTCTGAAGATCGGCGTCCACTGTGCGCGTCACTTCGACTGGCAGGCGGGCGCGGAAGATCATGTCGCGCACATAGACCGGGTTGGGCAGGACCGCGTCCTCCTGCAACTCTTCCAAGGCTTGTTCGGGATCGTAGTGGTACCCCATGATACCCCCCCCCAAAACTGATCGGCGAGTGTGCCGCTAGAGAAATTCCACTATAGCTCGCCGGTGCGGGGCAAGCAAGCCGGCCAACTGTTGCGTCGGCGAATAGTCTGGACTAAATCGGCTAATAGGCTGGAATCCTGGGACAATAGTCTGGACTCAATCGGCGGGCGACACTACACCTTACGAGTGGGGCATGCAGTAGAAGGCTTCCTTGACTCTACTTCGTTTTCTTCAGCTTGTAGGAGTGCTCCTCTTGTGGTCTTCAGTTCACTCGCTTCCGATGCCCATTCCTCGCCCGCGCACGGCGCACCTGCGCGATGACCTTGAACAGATAGCGCGCGGAATAGTAACCAGTGCGTGTCTGGCGGTCGCGGGCTTCTGCCTGTTTCAGGATTTCCTTCAGCGTGCGCTCATTGAGCGGACCCAGCTCTGCGACGGCAATCTCACGGACTTCTTTTTCCGCAAGCCCCGGCAGGCGTAGGCGATGGTCGAAGCGCTGGACAAACTGCTCCAAAGGAGAGCGGTCAGGGTCGAATATCTGTTCAAGCCGGTCGTGGCCGGCAACGATTAGGCCGATGCTGGCGCGGTCCACCAGCTCGCGGAGCATTTCGAGCAGGTGCAAATTCCCACCCAAGTGCTGAGCCTCATCGACAATTAGAACTGCGCGCTGCCGCCGGCGCCGGAGTGCGAAAACAACGTTCGTGATGATTTGGTAAGCTGCGCCATCCGGGAACACTACGAATTGCCGGGCAATCTCCTGGGCAAGTGATCTCCGCCCCATCGCCCCGGATGCATAAATGTATCCTATTGCTGGAGCTTCAAGTGCAGCTCGACGGAGCGCTTCCGCTACCCGCCGCTGGAACACGAATGATTTTTGCGTCCCTGGAGAGCCGTAAATGAGCGAGAGAGCACCTTCTCGTGCCGCTTGTAGCTGGCGATCCAGGATGCGAACATTTGTGGGTTGTGTAGAGCCTGCCCTCTACGTCTGCGACCTCCGGTGGGTTTTCTTCCAGCGCTTTAGTGATCTGGCGGGCAATTGAGTTGTCGGGATTCGGGTAGCGGTCCGCCATGAATTGCATCATCGTCTGATGAGCAAATCCCGCCAATCTCCCAACCTGGCCGACCGACAGGCCGGTGCGGGCCTGGTAGGCGCGTACCTTCTCACGGGCTTCTTCGCCGAGGGTCATGACTCTACTTCCTCATCCATCGTTGCGAGCACGGCGGCCGCACGCTCATTAGCGAATCGCGGCTTCTCCCTGCGGGGACGCGGCGGTAGTGCTGGCGCGCCAAAAGAGGCCGGGAGTGCTTTTCTCTGCTGTGCTACCGCTAGGAGCTCGACGGGGGTGTCAGCCTCATCGAGGGCGCGAGACGCTTCAATACCGCGCTTTACCGCTCTACGTACGGCAGCCTTGCAGCGCAGCGCGAGTCTCAACTCTTGGCGGTCCTCTGGCAGCCAGTCGTGCTGGGGCTTCACCACGGCGGTACACGACGCGTATCCCCCTACGGTTTCAAAATTGACTGTGACCTCGCGAAGATTCAGCCGGCTAACCAAAACTTCGACGCGCTGACCCTGGAGGGTGAAAAGCTCCGGGGCCACGTACTCGATTATCTGACCGTAGAATGTCAGGTTGACTTGCCCGCCGCGCCCCACCTTCACAAATCGGCGGTCAGCAGTGTAGTAGTCCACCTCGGAAGGCGAAAGGCGCCACAATCCTTTTTCAGGCAAGCGAGTGTTCCAGGCGTCATTCCTTGCAGATACTTCCCTTTGCTCCGATGCGCGGCATTCCACCTGCCTTCCGCCCACTCAAAGAACTCGCAGATAAAGTCTCCGGCCCTTAGCAGAGGCGAGCGGCCTCCGCCGTTCTTGAGCCAGGCTGCGTGCTCTGCTTCTTCCTGGACGAGCTTTTCCGGGCGCTCCTTCGTGTCAGAGCCGCACCAGCCGGGCATCTCCTGCGTCCAGCGGTCGATCTCGCGGTGCCAGCGCTCGATGATTTTCGATTGCGGGTTGCGGCCAATAGCCTTAACAATATTCACCCCCAACCGGTCCCACATCCCCACGGCTTCGTCGAACAACGCCGCGCCTGAAATTTTGAAGACGCCGCCGAGAAAACGCTTCCCGGTGAATTCCTTGCCGAGGTCTATGTGAACCGCGCCGGGCACGCCGCCGCGCTGGAGCGCCATTGCATAGGCGTACATCACCAGGTCGCCGGAGAGATATGGTCCGACAGCTCCGCCGAGCCAGCGCCAGGAGGAAACGTCGAGCACGTTCACCGCCCAGACACGCCCCAGGCGCTCGCCTCCGTCGCGCAACCGAACGTCATAGAGTTTCTGGTCAGTGACCCAGAGCTGGTTCGACCGGAGGTTGTTGCGGCGCGAGATGTAAGGCGCGCAGCGGTCCTGGTAGGCCTTCTCCCCTTCTCGTGCCAGAGCCTGAGTGGCTACGTCAATCTTTGAAAGATAGGTGCGGCTCTGGTGAAGAGTAGGCTTCTGGTACAGGTGAGAGAGCCAGGCAGCTTTTTGCTTGGCTTCGATCTCGGCCAGCAAGAGCTCATGGGCTCGTTTGACGGAAAGCCTAGCCTGGGTCAGATAGAGGCTTTGCAGCTTCGGACCCATCCAGAGGTTTTCCGCTTCATGGAAGAAGGTGTGCCCGCTGCGGCCTGGCTTGGGCTTGGGCAAAATCTGCGTCCAGAATTCCGTCATCTTGCGGTCGGGAGGGATTGCCGGGTCGCGCTGGATTTGGCGCAGCACTTTCAGTTTTGAGTAGATGGTCGAGACCCCAATGCCGTGCTGGTGGGCCAGCGCGTGGACGAAGTCGCGGCTGCCCTTAATTGCGAAACCCTCAAAGACTATCCCCCGGTACTTCTTCCAGGTGCCGTTGGCGCAGTCGCCGATGATGCCGGACCATTTATCGACAAAGCTGCGCTGGTAAGCAGGAACACCCGGAGGAGCCGCCGTGGAGAGCGCCTGCTCCGTTTGGCTCGGCGGGGCGAAAGGCAAAATGAGCTCTCGGCCTGGCCCACTATTCCCGGAAGGCGATGGCTGTTGAGCCAAAGGTTCCAGTGCGGAGCATGTCTGCTGTTTGAAATGAGCAGTACGGGCGGCGAGAGACAGCGCGGTGACAAGGTGGCCGACCTCTCAGCATAGTGGTGAGTGGGATGATACAGTTGTTCAAGGCATTTCAGAAACCCACCGCTGCGGCCCAAAAACTTCTGAAAGGCATCGGTCTTAGCGCGGACGAACTGCGAGCCATTCTTGCCGAGCGAGGGCTGCTTGATGCGCTGAACTTGTTGAAAGAACGTACCGGAGCCGCCAACCTTAAACTGGCCGACTTCTTCGAGAGCGTCGAGGCTTTCAACTTGGTGCTCACCCTGACTGGGGCCGGAGCAGACGATTTTGCTGCAAGCCTGGCGAAACTGAAGCAGGCCCAGGAAGAAGGCACCGCCACCATGGTCGCTGCCGAGAAACAGTTTGCGACTACAAGAAGCAAGGTGGCCGAGCTCAGCGCCGAACTAGAGAAGCTCAAGATAGCTTTCAAATTTGAAGAGGATGTGGGAATTTTCGCGAGTCTAATAACGAAGGCCGCAGGCGTTGCAACCAACTTCTTTAAGGACCTCAACAAAGCCAGGGAAAGAGTTGAGATGGGGGATTATTGGCAGCGGCTTTTCCCGAGGACGATGTTCGTGAACTGGCCGTACGAACAGAAGCATTCATAAAACGGATGGAAACCATAGTAGAGGCAGCGCAGAAGACCAAGAAGACAGTGGACGACTTGGCCGGAACGCCGGGGCCTAGCGGTGGAGGTGTTCGGGGCCTTAGTTTCGCGCTCTCAGAAGTTAAATTTAGCAAGATTGCCGAGGAGGCTACAAAAGCGCTGGAGAAACTGAAGCAGGCACGAATAGACCAGTCAATTAAGGAGCTGAACGACCAGTTGTTTCTTGTGCCCGGCAATTTGAAAGACATGGAGGCTGGAGCGCGGGCTGCGATGGACGCCTTGCAACAACTTCCCCGAGCTGCTCCGCCCATCATTGATTCCACCGAACAAATGCGGGACGCGTTCCGGCGTCTGTCGTTTGAAATCGATTCGTTTTTCACTCAGACTTTTCTGGGGGCGCGGTCGCTCAGCGATGTCTGGAATTCCCTCACCCAGCAGATGCTCCGAGTGTTTATCTCGACCATAGCGAAGATGGTTGCAGCGTGGTCTCTAGGCATGAAGCAGATTCAAGCGGCCTCAGCCGGGCGCTCGCTGGGCGGTGGCGGCATCGGTTCGATCCTGAGCAGGGTGTTTGGCGGGTTTGGAGGTTTCGGAAGTGCGACCGCGCCGGGCGGGACCGGCACCTTCAGCGGCGCACCGGCAACCCAAAGCCAGTTCATTTCTGCTGGCGGCGCTCTGGTTTCTTTAGGCGTGCCCGGCATCGGCATCCCCACCGGGCTCCCGCCGGCGCCGGCGGGCTCAGCCAGCGGTATTGCGGCGCAGGGTGGGACCCTGGCGGCGCTGGGTCTGAATCCACTGGCGCTGCTAGCAGGCGGCGGAATCCTTGCCGGTTTGTTGGGTAGCGGCGGGAATCCCCTGTTGGGCGGGCTGGGCGGCGTCGGCATCGGTTTCGGCACTGCGTTGGGCATTGGAAGTTTGCTGGGAGCGCCGCTGGGAATCAGTCTGGCAGCGGGTATCGTCCCCGGCCTGGTCTTGGGTGCGATCGGACTGGTCAGCGGAATACTTAGCCGTGGGAAGAAGAAGCGCCGGGCAGCGGCATCGGAGGAGGTCTTGACAGCGCAGTTGGGCGAGGTGATCGACCAGTTCAAGGCCTTCCAGACTGACCTGGAAGGCGCTTTGGCTACCATTGACCAGCTCTTCATTGCCTTTCAGGGCCAGGTGCAGCCGCTGGGGAAGGCCGGGCGGAACGCGGTCAGAAGCATCTCGCCGCTGGTGTTTGCGGTCAAGAACGGCCTGGCTGAAATCCAGGCCGCGCGCGACGCGCGGCTGCTGCTTTCCTCTGCCAGTCTGATTCCAGAATTCTCCCATGGCGGGCTGGTGCCGTCGCTGCTGCATCCGGGCGAGTTTGTCATCCGGCGTGATGCGGTGCAACAGGTGGGCGTGCAGAACCTGGAGCGGGTCAATGCCGGCCAAGCGCCGATGGGCAACGTCACTATCGGGCCAATCCACATTCACCCGACGCCCGGCATGGACGAGCGCGCCTTGGCCGCATTCACCCTGCGCACCATCCGGCGCGCCGCGCGCGACCGCGGCCTGCGCCCGCCAGTTTAGGAGGAGAAGGTTTTGGGGATTGAGGGGAGCGGCAGTAGTTGACCCTTAACGGGGCGCGATGGGGTCGCGCGCCGTTAGAAAAGAAGCTGGTGGCTTCGGACGATCCTCCTTCGGGTCCCTAGCTGTGAGGTCCTCGTAGTAGGTCGCTCCCCCGCCCAGGTAGTCCGTCAGGCGCAGTCCTGGTGGGGGAGGGAAGCCGCTCGTGGGCTCTCCTCCCTCTCCAGATTCTGAAACTGTGTCCCCGGTTTGTCCCCGGTTTTTTCCAGCGTATTGCAGCCTGTCCCCGGTTTATCTTTAATGTTGTCAGTGGGTTGCCTCGAAACTTGTTACCTGTCCCCGGTTTGCGCCGACAGTTCAGCGTTAAGTCTTAATAAGCCTTTTGTTTTCAGTAAGCGTTAAGTCAAGAACCGGGGACATTCCCCGTATAATTCCAGACTATTCCCGCACGCCTCTCACTTCTCCCTGGAGCATATCCCGCCGCAACTCCAACAAAAAGAAAAACTACCACCAATTCCCGCGAACCACCGCCAACTACCGCGAATCCAGACTACTTAACGATCTAACATCTCGACCCCCAGTTGGTCTGCTATTCCTGGGTCAGCGGCATCGCCGAGGCGGCCCTGGTGGTGTTCGTGCGCAAGAGCCAGCCGGAAATCCAGTACCTGCGAACCACGATCAGCGAGGAGCAGCGCCAGCAATACACCCAGCTGGTCGAGCAGACCGTCTCCCAAATCGAAGCTGGGCTCTTCCCTCCCCATAGCGGTATCCGTTTCCCCCAGAACGGCTGCCTGAGCTGCTCCTGCCTGGGGCTGTGCCTGGGCAACCAAGACCTTGTCGAGGCCAAACTCGTCCGCCGACCCGGAGCCAGCGACCTGTGCGAAGTGCGGGCCGGCCAGTACTGGCGGTTGGACCATCTCAGCTCCTTCGACGAGTTGCTGGAGAAGCGCTTCCCCGAATCCCGGCGCAAGGCTTATTACCTGATGGCCATCCACGAGCACCTGCCCCCGCAGGCTCGAAAGAAACTGAAGCAGGTGGGCTGGACCAAGGCGGCCGAACTGGTCAAGGTGGCGCGCTCGGAGGGGCAGCGCTTCGATTGTGCAACCTGGCTGCACAAAGCTCGGTCGCTGCCGAAGGAGGAGTTCAAGCGCGAGGTCAGCCGCCACCTGACCGGCAAGGAGACCGAGCCCTGGGAGATCATCTACTTCAAGCTCTACAGGGACCAACTGGCGGTGGTGGAGCAGGCCGTGGAGACGGCCGCTCTCATGCTGGGCACCGACAAATCCCGTGGCTACTGCCTGGAGATGATCTGTGCCGACTTTCTGGGCGGCGCCAGTCTTGAGAACAGCAATCCCAATGCCCTGCTCTTCTCCATCTCTCGGCTCTATCAGTTCCTACCTCCGCCGCAGCAAAAGCAGTTCTTGGAACAGCTAAGAAAGACCTCGTGACTCGCTTGCTCCCGCGCCGGCCCCGGCTCCGCCTCGACCCGGACTCTTACCGCCACCTATGCCAGCAGGTGCTAGAGCGCGACGCTTGGCGCTGCCAATCCTGCGGCCGCTCTACCGACCTCCAGATTCATCACATCCACCCCCGGGGCCGCCTCGGCGACGATACCGAGCAAAACCTAATCACCCTCTGTGCCACTTGCCACCAAGATGTACATTTCCAGAAGGCCAGAGCTGCCCCCTGGGAAGAGTTTGAGTAGGACTGACCGAGATCAGATGGTTGATTCGAACCCCCTCCGACAGCTAGAGTCCCCTTTCTGATGGCTAGAATCCTGCACTACTGGCTTCCGGTGGTAGCATGGGCGGCACTGATCACCCTCTTTTCGACAGATGCCTTTCACGAGGGGTCAACCGAGGGAATCTTGCGGTCGATGCTGGTCTACTTCTTGCCTAGTATCAGCCAAGACAAAATTGAGCTGGTGAACGCCGGGGTCCGGAAGACAGCGCATGTGGTCGAGTACTGCGTTTTTACGCTGCTTCTCTACCGCGCTTTTCGCCAAGATACCCTCACGGGTTACCGCTGGCAGTGGGCCTCACTATCGTTCTTGCTGGCTGTAGGTTTTGCAGGACTGGATGAATTTCACCAGGCATTCGAGCCGAGGCGGACTGGATCGGTCCTAGATATAGGGATTGATACCGCAGGAGCTTTGATTGCCCTAACACTAGTGGGTTGGCATCACCGCCGCCACTAGCAGAAGACACCACTCTACTCCTATCGCTCGCCGCGCTGCGCCGGAGGAATTTAAACGGAAGCTGGAACGGCATCTTGTTAATTGAGAGCGGGAGTTCTGAAACACCCCCGGACACGCCCCGAACTTTCAAGACCATCCTGGCTGCTCATCATTTTGCAATTGGCTTATGAATTTCTTTTGGGGGTGACGGATCGTACCCAATACTCAGGTCACGCAACAACAGGCGGATTCCGGCGACATCGTCTTGTTCTGACGCCTTTCGCAAGCAGCCTAGAAGGACTTCAAAGCGTTTCACGTCTAAACTACCATTGCTAGTGACCGCAAGGATCCTGGGCACTCGAGTCGGCTCCAGGGATTCCCCATCACCCACTAGCTCCTCAGTTAGCTTCTCGCCTGGACGCAGCCCGACGATATCGATCTGAATATCCTGATTCGGCCGCAGCCCAGATAGCTCAATCAAATCGCGCGCGAGGTCGCCAACGCGGACCAGGTCACCCATGTCCAAGACATAAGTTGACGCGTTTTCGGCAAGTGTACCGGCCTGAATCACAAGTTGTGCAGCTTCCGGAATCGTCATAAAAAACCGCTGCATTTCTGGGTGCGTTAGAGTAACAGGCCCGCCAGCGGCGATCTGTCTCTGGAAAAGGGGGATAACGCTGCTGCGACTAGCCATTACGTTGCCAAAACGAACACAGCAGAAAGACGCTTTGTATCTGTCTGCTTCCGCTTGGATCACCAACTCCCCCAGTCTCTTGCTGGCCCCCATTATGCTGGCTGGTTTGACTGCCTTGTCGGTGGATATAAAGACTAAACGCTCAACTTCATACTCGATGGCAAGTTGGACCAAGTTGTATGTCCCAAATACGTTGTTAAGAATGGCTTCAGATTGATTCACTTCCATCAGAGGAACTTGCTTGTACGCTGCGGCGTGAAACACAACCTCCGGATGATACTGGTCGAATATCTTGTGAAGACGTTGCTCGAACCGGATATCCGCAACGAGAATCTTGAAAGCTACCCTTGGAATGCGGGCCTTCAATTCGAGCTCTCTCTCGAAGAGCGCATTCTCATCTTTATCGAGCAGAAGTAGGCATGCAGGTTCGAGATCAGCAAGCTGGCGAACAAGCTCAGACCCTATTGATCCTGCCGCTCCGGTTACAAGAATTCGTTTATCACGGAAGGTGGCTGAAACTTCAGGGGTAGCCGAAGACAGTTCCACAGCTTCGCGACTCAGGAGGTCTTCGATCTTGATCTCGCGAAGGCGACTGATTCCTACTTCGCGGTCAAAGATCTCGTGGAGGGTGGGAATAATCAGAGTTCGAGCCGGAGTTCCTTCGCAGAGCCGCCACAGACGCTTCAGAGTTGCGACCGGCGCTCGAGCAAGGCACAGGACGACTTCGTCCACACCGTGTTTGCGTACTAGCTCAGTTATTCTGCCAGTGGGCCCGAGTATGGGGAAACCCGCAATCCGCGAGCCCTGTATTTTCGGAAAGTCCTCCACGAAGCCCACAATCTCAATATCAGGGCGAAGGCTCAACTCCTTCGCTGCAATTACCCCAGCGTTCCCAGCACCCACAAGGAGCAGTCGCTTTTTCTTTCCAAGGTTTGAGTCACGCCGCAATTCCCACTGATAGAGAATCCGGCGGAGGATCCGGACGCCCTCTGCGCCGTAGAGAGAGACCAAGAATTCCATTGCGATTATGCTTAACGGAACACGATAAAGTGCCCAACGCGCGGGCAGTCCGAGGCGAAACAGAAGCAGCACCGCTGAAACCGTTGTATAGGAGAGAAGAATTCTAAACGCGTCTCCTATGCTTATATACCGCCAAATTTGCCGATAGATGCGAAAGATAACATTAACCGACAGGCGGCTCACAATGACGATAGGCAGAAGCGCCCACATCTGGAGCCGATGTGCCTCTGGGACCTGGCCTTCGAAGCGAAGCAGATAGGCCAATAAGAAAGAAACGCCAACAATCACGCCGTCAACGACGTATTGATTCGCTCTTGAATAAATATCGTACTGCAACTTCACTTTAACTTTACCTTCTTTCCAAAGGTCGGAATGAAAAGAAAAGCGATACTAGTGTTTGGAAGATCAAATATACGTCAAAGGAAAGTGATATCTTTTGCGTGTATTCCAAGTTCAACGCCAACTTTTGGGGCAGAAGCACTTCTCGATAGAATCGATCGGGATCCGGGCTACGACGAAGAAGTTCTTCCTCGTGCCGAAAACGGATCGAGGCAATATCCGTTATGCCGGGACGAACGTCTAAGACACGGCGTTGTTGTGGGTCATAGTTTGCTACGTATTCAGGTAATTCCGGCCTGGGACCGACCAAGCTCATCTCGCCCTTCAAAACATTCCAAAGCTGGGGCAGTTCATCTATCTTCAGCCGCCGCAAGGTAGTTCCGGCACGTGTCACCCGAGTATCACCTGAAGAAGTAATGCCTAGCCCAACCCGCTCGGCACCAGCCACCATAGAACGGAACTTCAATATGTGGAACAGCCGCCCATACCTTCCAACACGGTATTGTCGGAAGAATATTGGCCCCAGAGAACTGAATTTAATGACAGCAGCACAGAGTGCGAATAGCGGCACTAGCAAAACCAGCCCAACAGATGCGATGCCCAAATCAAGCAAGCGTTTCCCTGCCCGACAATAAAATCCACCCCCTGTCACCTTTGACTCTGACAACCGGCTTGCTATTTCACTACAAGGCTCGCCAGGAGTGTCGACTCGGCTGTGCGGCACTTGCATTAACATAGTCCCTACTTCGCATGGGCGCGGGTGATTTCATTAACCGCCGCGATCACACGATCAACGTCCTCGGTGCTCATACTCGGATAAATTGGCAGTGAAAGACAGCGATAGAACTCACGCTCGGCCCGCGGAAAGTCACCCTGTCTATAGCCAAATGTGTTTTGGTAGTATGGCTGCAAGTGTAAAGGAATGAAATGAACACTGGTTCCGACGCCCCGCCTCTTGAGTTCCTCAATAAAGGTATCACGTTTGATTCTTAGTCTTTCTGATTGGAGCCGTAAAATGTACAGATGCCAAGCCGACTCCCTCCCCTCACGGACTTTGGGAACTTCCAGGCCCTCCACTGACCGAAAAACATTTGTGTACCGCTCGGCAATCCGACTGCGAACAGCCCAAAGCCTATCGCATTTTGAGAGTTGGACGAGCCCCAATGCTGCCTGCAAATCGGTCATGTTACATTTGTAACCTGCCACAAGAACTTGGTATCGCCAAGAACCCTCGGCAGTATATCGTTTCCAAGCGTCGCGGCTAATACCGTGTAGCCGCATCAAGCGCATCCGGTTCGCGAGTTCTTCATCCTCTGTTGTCACCATCCCGCCTTCACCCGTGGTCAACGGCTTGGTTACGTAAAAGCTGAAGGCGGTCAACTCACTGATTGAGCCAATGCGCTGCCCTCGGTAGCTCGCTGGCAAAGCATGGGCCGCGTCCTCGATAACACGGAGTTTGTGCTGTCTCGCGAACAGCTGGATTTCCTCCATATCACATGGCTGTCCAGCAAGATGGACAGGAATGAGAGCGCGCGTTTGCGGCGTCATCCTCCGTGCAGCATCTTCAGGATCCATATTCATTGTGATTGGGTCGATGTCTACGAGGACCGGGCGCCCGCCCAAGTGGCATACAACCTCGGCCGTGGCGGTGAAGGTGGTGGTGGGAATAAGCACTTCATCCCCTCGTTGAAAACCGACGGCCTCAAGCGCGAGCTTCAAAGCCGCTGTGCAAGATGAAACTGCCACAGCATGTCGAGCACCAGCGTAATGCGCAAATTGCTGCTCAAACTCAAATGTCTTCGGTCCCATCGTCAGCCAGCCCGAACGCATTACCTCCACCACGGCATTCACCTCGGCTTCACCAAGGCTCGGAACATGAAAGGGAAGAAAGTCTTGGCGCATATCCTTATTTTTTTCGAATGACCCCCTGGTAATGCGTACAGAGCAATGGAATTGATGATAACGCTTGACACAGGACCCAGGAATACGGGGCAAATATTCGGACCAAAGGGGGGGCTAGCGTGATCCTCCTCAGAAAAATCCGACAATTGGGAAAGAGTTTGTTAATCTCCTTCCGGGTCACGGCGCCCACGTCTGGGTTTCGAGGATTATTCACACAGAGGTCATACCACAGGATCAGCCCGTCAGGTTTCAGCACACGCACCATCTCCATGGCCATTCTGCGTTTCATGATCGAATCAAGGATTGAAGTGAACACGGTCGCCTGGTGGACCAAATCGAATGTGGCTTCACCAAAAGGAAGCTCCTCGGCATTCCCGCATTCGATTCTCACCGACGGAAGACACAACCGGCGGGCTTCAGCAACACGCTCAGGCAGTAGGTCGATTCCCGTGATGGTTCCCGGGCGTGCACCCCACTCAATAAAGTTGCGAATGCCCTGCCCGGTACCACATCCGACATCGAGGATCTTCGCTGCTTCGAGATTCACCCACCCGTGCACCGCCAATAGGGAAAGCAGATGCCGCTCGCGGTTCTGGAGCATGAACAGGTGTCCCGAGTTAAAGCGAGAATACAAGCCTCCGGGAACATTCTGCCTACGTCGAGCGTAGGCAACTTTGATGCGAGCGATTTCGCCATCTGTCGTGACCATGGCACGCAATCACAGAGCGTCGTCTTCCACTGAGATCGGAAGTTTCTCTTCCCTCTCCTCCGACTTTCCACCCAGCCGAACTTGCTCGGAGCCGAGCTAACTCATACCTGGAGGAATCTCACAGCGCCGATGATTTATTATGGCAACCGAATCATCACCTGGTGATCGGGATCCGGGCAGCTTCCGGCACCCGCCTTAGAACGAGAAAATTCAACATTCCCTTCAGGAACCCCAACCCGTAACTCACGTGCAGCACCGGAAACACGATGGGGAGCAAAAGGGCAGCTCTCAACCTTCGCTTAAACATGACGAAGGCCGAACAGCCCACAACTGTCGCGACATAGGAGAGGACAACTACTCCTAGGGCTGTACTCACGCTGGAATACCACGGCGCCAGCATCCCGGCTACGAGCAGACCTAGAATAAACGTCGCAGGAATCACCTGCCGAACGGTCAGAACACCTCCTACCTTTCTCACAACGAGTGGCTTGAAGTACCCATATTGATAATATAATCGCCAAAGCTTCGCAAGTGACCCCCTGGCATGGTAATAGGAAATAATATTCGGTACTAGTAGAATGCGACCTCCCCGTTTGATAAGCCGCAGGTTAAACTCATCATCCTGATTCCTCACCAAATCTTCGTCGAACATCCCAATACGGTCAAAAATCTCCCTCCGGTAGCACCCGAACGGTACAGTGTCAACCCAACGCGGTTCGGACACACCGATTCGAAAATACGAATTACCGACCCCGAAAGGATGCGATAAACCAATCGCTATCGCCCGCGCTAGGGGCGTGTCGTTGCCAGGGCGCGTGATGCACAGGCCACCGACATTATCAGCTCCGCTCCTCTCAAGCCAAGTGATCAGCCCAGAGATATAGTTGGGGGGATAGGCATTGTGCGCATCCATCCTCATGATGATACTGCCTCTGGCATTCTTAATCCCGATATTGAGCGCAGTTGACGCAATCTTCTTGGGATTATCCAGGAGCCGAATAAAGGAATAGTGATCAACAAACTCTTGGACTATGGCTCGTGTTCCATCCTCACTCATTCCGTCCGCCACAAGAACTTCGATCAAATCCTTCGGGTAATCATTCGCTACGATCGAATCCAGGCAGGCAGCAATCTCTCGCCCTTCATTGCGCGTCGGAAGAATCACGCTGACTGTTACTCCACCCTTCACGCTACTCAGGCACCTCTCTTGCGCAAGGTTCTCCCCTTGAGCGCCTCTGGCGGCCTTGTTTTCAGGAGACTCTGGAGGCATGAGCATGTTCTTGAGCGCAAGTGCTAGGCATAAGTTTTCGAGCGAGCGCGTTTCAGGATTTCGTCGCCTATCGCAAGGGTCCACCAGAAAAGGAGGACAAACAATACACCCGTGGATAGCAGCACTGTTTGCAAATGGCGAGAAGTCGTCATCCAAAAAGCATAAAACAAAAATGCGTAGACTGCTATGCTGGCAATCGACTTCTCCTGCCTCAAGAGCAAGATCTGCAGTCCCTGCATGATGACACCAAACAACACTCCTCCAAACAACACACCGGGAATTCCAAAATTTGCATAAAAGTCCGCGAAAAATGCTCCGCCCGCGTTCCCGGATAGTGGTGCATTGGGGTAAATACGCAGGAGAACGTACTGGCCAATGTTAAAGTACTCCATCCCGAACAGCCAGGCTAGTTTCCCACTCGTGGCTCCATACTGGTACCCCACTTCGAATGGGATTAGTTCGAAGTAAAGATGAGCGACATACGAGGGAAGGTAGAATAGTCTGATTCCGATGGCCTTCAAGGCATCGAGAAGGGTCCAACCGGACCTGGTGAGAATAGTCACCGCAACGGGAAAAGAAAATATGAAAGCAAGCGTCAGCATAACATTGCGAAGTGAAAGCTTAGCAGGCTTCCATAGATAATAGCAAAAGGCCAAGACCAGGAACATCGTTGCCACAGGACCGCGGGCAATAGAGGTCGAAGCATAGAGAAGTCCGATGATGAGGGTCGTGATGAACAAAAAGAGCCAGATTGCTCGACGAGTGTGCAAATAACAACCAAATGAAACAGCGATCAAGAAAGGGTACACGACTTCTCTGAGAACAGAGTATGCATAAACAAAGGGCGACTCCAATGCCGAAAAAGATTCCTGTCTTAGCTTTGTCAGGTATCTGAAGTCTCCCGGGTCCCTAAACATCTCGAGGACTGGTAGCTGTCTCACTTCGAAGAAGTAATAAAGTGTAAGGGCGATAGCTCCGCTCAAAAACAGGGAATAACTAACCGGGCTGACGGAGCTCCCTTGCTGTGGGGATCTCCCAAAATACCTTTCAATTTCGTCTTTTTCAAAATGCAACAGCTTATTCGTGAGGAAAATCCCTAGGGGCACGGTGATCAATATGCTTTGAGCGGCAAAAAGAAATGTATACAGATGTGGTCCTGGCTGAATTTGATATGCATAGCCATACGGGGTAACCTTAAAGAATATGAGAAAGGCGGGTATCCAAATCATACTAAGATAGCTGTAATACCAAAAAGCGGGGATAGTGAGCCGGCGAAAATCAAGAACTCGGATGGTCCTTTGCATCAACCAGAGCGAAGAAAATAAGACAACGGACGAACTCCATAACAGTATCAAAAGCTCGATTTGAACTGCGAGAATACTAAGACCTAAAACAATCGCAATGCCCACGAGCACAACTGGAAAACCTGGCTTCAATAAGGACCTTCTCGCATCAACCAGTACAGCCATGCGGCGTTCCGTCAAAGTCAAGATGCCAAATCGCTGGATTCCACTTGTGTTAGGGCTCGATTAAGCGCGGCGATAACTAAACGCCTTCCCTCCGGCGGCAACGGACTGCGACCGTCAAATTGCGGAAGACGGCCCTTATGCTCGAACCCACCAAGAAGACGAAACTGACAATCGGCTTAAAAACGGGATAGGAAACAGAAAGTACTACCAGTTGCCAATAAAGCTCATAGAGGCCTCGTCTTTTCCGCACCAATCCACGGCGTGTTAACTTGTGGGTTGCAGATGACAAGGTGGCCGCGTAGGCACGGCCTTCAGCAAGTGCTAAATTGTGTTCTATTTCAGGGTGCGTGGTGATAGTTTTTGCTACGGGCAGAGCGTGGTTCTGGTGCACAGCCATCACCATATTCGTAAGATCTACGATAGACGCCCCTTGTTGGCGCGCCTGATACATCAACCACTGATCCCACGTGCGGCGCCCAATCGCGAAAGGGGGTACCTTACCCCACAGTCCTGTACGGTACACAAAATAGTCCATACCGGTGTGGCCATGCAGTTGACCTTTCCGCGCGACACATGTTCTAAGGTTCGACTCCCAGTCGTTATCAAAGATCAGTGGTTTTTCCACGTTTAAATCCCACCTTTGTCCCACCAGCAAAAAGTAGGGTGCTTCAAAGACGACTTGTCCGACTGCTGCCAGAAAATCGCTCATCAGAATGATGTCGGCATTGACGTAACACAAAAGTGGATAGGCAGCCACTCTTTCAGCTTCCCTGAGCAACGAATTGACCAAGGGAGTCCCAGATTCATTTCGAGCTACCTGGGGAACATGACGTACCCCGAGTTCGACTGCTACCGCCGCCGTTCCCTCATCATCACCCAGCAGAATGATTTCGCAAGACGGACGAAGTCTTAACCAAGTTTGGATGGCATTCCGTTGAATGACGCCGATGTGGCCGCGGAACGGTTTAGGCATCGTAAAAAGCGTAAGCATCACAAGTTACCCGTTCTTCTTGTAGCCATGGAGGACTTCAAAACGAAGCACCCCAAGCTGTACACAGATGGCGTGGGTTCTCGCATCAGCGCTTCGTCTTCGTCCACGATCACCCAGCGGTTTCGGCCGTCCTTAGTCCAATAGTCTTTATGTTCAACGAGATAGCCATCCAGAAGCAGGGGGAGTCTTTCCGGCCCGTAAACGCGGTGGCGTGGCACAAAGACTGCGTCCTGTCCGACCGGGACGGTCAGGAGCATAACCCCACCAAGCTTTAGGAGGCTGCCCAAACGCTTCATGGCCCCCAGATCTCCATTCGTATCCGGGTGACCCCCGCATCGGCCCAGCCCCACGTGCTCGATGGCCGAGCAATTGATAATCAGATCCAGATTTGAAAGTGGAAAATCCAGATCAAAGATATCTTTTTGGATAAACCTAAGACGGGGATGTACGTAAGGCCAATCCACCGGAGTCAAGTCAACTGCCGTCACGTCGAAGCCCCGTTGGGCAGCTACGAGAGCGAGGTAGCTTCTACCACATCCGAACTCCAATGCCTTGCCGGGACCCCAGGGTAAATGGGCTGTGATCTGAGAATATTCGATGTATCTGTCCCCCTCAAGGTTAGGAGGCGCCGGCAAGGCGATCCGGCGATAAAAGCGAATGAGTGTGGGTTCGATCCTGTAAATCAGTTCGCGAATCATATTGATCGGCTCACGGATGGTCAATGAAGACCTTGTTTCTGGGTGTGCTTCAATGGAAGCTAGACTCCCTTAGTCTTGCGTTTATAGTGGGCCATCGCTGTCAGAATCTCCGCGTGTCAAGTGGCGAATCCGTTTCACACAGTACGAACTTTAACACACTTATTCGAATGTGCTCTTGCTGTCAAATGAAGTGATGGCTATTTTGAGCCCTTTGCCCGACGGAGCACTTGCAAGAACCCGGCCTGCAACTCGACCAACTCGCCCGCATCCAAAACATAACGTAATGTTACTAGCAAGAACACGAGGCTGAGTCCGACCGTAGTAACAATCTGAAACAAGACTGAATGGCTCTGAGTTGAGACTAAGAATGCCAGTGTGACGACCAACGTACCGGTCGTTATCGCAGCTCGAAAGAGGCCTTTTTGAGCGAAAGTAGAAAAAGATAATGAGATGGTCTTCCAGAACGCGAAGAAGAAAAGGATGACGTGGAGCCCCTCACGCACCACCACCGCCAAGGCTGCTCCCACTAATCCCATCTTCTGGATCAACAGCCACGCCAAGCCAGCATGTAACAGCAAGAGTAGGAAGAATAACTTCGTAACGAGGTCGGGGCGCCCGAGACCTAGAAGAGCCGTCGTGGGAGGCCACGCGAGAGAATTCAGGAAAAACGCTATGGCCAGTAGTTGGAAAACTAGGGTGCTATTCGCAGCAAAATCCTGACCAAGCCACAGGCGCAATATATCACCGGCAAAAAGAACAAGGGTCAGCGTGAGAGGTCCCATCGCCATCAATAAGTATTTCAAACTCCGGGCGCAGAGTTCCCCGACGACCTCTTTGCGAACCTTCCCCAATGTGCTGAATGCCGGAAACAGACTCCTCGACAGACTCGAAGGCAGAACCCGGGTTTGAGAAACTGCGTCATACGGAACCGTATAGTATGCGGCCATGCCCAGGGAGAGCAGGATCCCGATGAGAAACCTATCAAGATAATGCACGAGCGGGATTGTCAAAGTGTAGCCCGTGACCCATCCACCATAGGTAAGCAGAGGGCGCAGGATCGCATGTTCGACAGACAAACCCTGCTTCAGCACCGGAAACACTCTGAAACAGAGCACTAGATACACGACTGCACCGGCCAGTTGTGTGGCGAGCAACAGCAAGGCTATGCCTGGAAGAGAGAAGCCTAGCATGAGCGCAACCGCTGGCATTAAGAACACCGAAGCATTTAAAGGAACCTTCACAGCATTAACCAAGTCGAACCGCTGCGCTGCCTCCAAGACACCCCTGAGGCACACGGAACCTATGCTGACCGGGATTGCCATACTTAGCACATAGAACATAGTTTCAGATTCCACCGCAAGAACGGCAGGGATCTTCAAGATTCGTTCGACACCGAAGGGCGTCAGCGCGGCGAGGGTGATTCCACCCAGAGTTCCGAGCACAAGTTGAAACACGAGGGATGTCCAAACCAACGTAGGAAGACGATATATTTTGCCTGCGCCCACGGTCTCCGCGACAAACTTGGTCGTGGCTCGCCCTAATCCGAAGTCGAAGAGATTGAAATAAACAAGAATGACCCAGGCAAAAGACAAAACTCCGAAGCGTTCCACTCCCAGGCCACGAACAACATAGGGGATCGTCACGATCCCGACGAGCATTGGCAAGACTGATCCCAATACATTGAGAACAGTGTTCTTGGCCAGTAGACTATCTTGTGGTTTACCCGTCTGATTCATCTTACCCAATATCCTTCAGCTTCTCTCCTGGTACGCCCAACAGACTGTCACAATCAGGGACATTTCCTTCCGTTCTGCCACCGGAAGGAGTCCCATCAGACCTTAGGGGAACCCATATATATCCATATCCTGCTAGGAACTCGCACAGCTCAGATGCCCTGTATCCCCATTGTCGTGTTCTTATGTCAGCTACTTCACACAGAACCAGCGGACGCAGCTCCGTAAGGACCCCCCCTGCACCCTTGAGAACATCTAGCTCTCCACCCTCAACATCCAACTTCATAAAATCCATCGAAGAGATATTGTTGTGCTGGATATACAAATCTAAGGTTATAATCGGCACTTTGATGGGTTTCTTGCGAGATATCACATCTTCCGCGGGATGGCGAATACTGCTGAATGATCCTTGGTGATCAAAACACATGTAAAACTCCGTAAGCCCCTCATAGACCCCCACGGCCTGCGATTCCACAACTACATTATTCAGGCAACGATTCATCAACAAATTCCTTCGCAATTTGCGGTATTCAGTTGGCGCCGGCTCAAAGGCGAACACCTTACCCTGGAAACCAACGCGCTTTGCCGCCAGGATTGTGTAGAAACCCTGGTTGGCGCCGATATCAAAGAAGGTCATTCCAGCCTTGAGGAACCGGGAAACAAATTTCCATTGGCCTTCTTCATACGGCCTCCGCGACAAAGGATACCCACAGATTCTTGCCCCCATCGTGTCTCCGTACGCTAGGAACCAAGCGCCGTAGGGGAGGCGCCACGGAACCGGCACATTTAGAAGCGAAAAACGGCTACGAGTGCACCACACGAACTCAGCAGCACGCTTTAATGGAGTCCATAGCAGTTTGTTCAACAAAGCATCACCGGTCAATGTCACGCTTTCGCCTATCAATGAAATCACGGAACAGACGGCGCCTGGACTTTAGAAAGTTTCGTACTGCCTCTACCTCAAGCACAGATCCTGTTCCGAACGCATACCCAATATATCGTCTCGCTTTAGGTTCCGGGACGAGATACAGAAGAGGAACGGTTAAGCCAACCCTCGACGCGACCAGAACGGTTCTCCTCTGCCTCTTGAGCAAAGACGGGCGAAACTCTTCGTGGTTTGGCAACGTCCTTGTCTTGTAGACAAACGGAAAGCCAGCTCTATATAGACATTTAACAAACCAAGCTTCAGTTGGAATCAGAGCGATATAGTTCAACGCTTGGTCTTGCCCCTGGCCGTCTTCATATAGGAATGCCGCCAAAGATGTTCCCGGTATAACTACGGTTTCAAGGAGAAGAACCTTTTCCGTAATTGAAGCCAAATTCCGTATCGCACGAAATGGATTCTCAAGGTGATATAAACCGGGATTTCCGTTTTGCCTGCCCCTGATGGCACGTTTATACACCCGATCGCCGCCGATCGCACAAAAACTTCGATCGTCGCACAATCGCTCAGCTTCAAAGGCCTGCATCTGAGCCCGCGCCGACGTGCGACCGACTGGAACCCCTGCTTTTCGGGCATTTCTCAGACACCGCTCCACACGTGTGCCCCGTGTCATCGCCGGGCGGGCTTCGTTGCACTTCAGGCCGCGCGTCAGCCTGCCGGCACGGGTAGCGCCCAGATCCTCCGCAGCATGTCGCCGAACAGCCGCCGCGTGAGATGCCCTTCCGCCAGCAGAAGCCAGTAGTACCGCGCATGCTTCACCAGCCGGCCCCCAGTTTTCACCAGTCGCTGCTGGAGACTCGTGAGCGACCAGCGCTTGACCCGCAGCGGAAGGACCAGTCTGCGCCACAAGTTGCCCAGATTGTAGGCCAGGACGCTCAGTTGCAGGCGCACCTCGTTCGCCCGGAAACGATGGCACGACAGCCGCGTCCAGTGGGTGGCCTGCTTGCCTTCCTTGATCCATTGCTCCGCCGTACCGCGCTTGTTGTAAAACCGCACGACCGAGCGGCTCGGGAGGGCCATGTTGGTCACGATGAAGCCGACGCGAGGGAACAGCTCACCTTGGTGGTGCTCTCCACCTTGGCGACGATCCGTCTGGGCGTGGTCCAGCTCTTGGCCTGATAGCGGAAACTCTGGTAGCGCACCAAGGGCTTGCAGCTCGGCCGTCCCGGCGGACGAAAGAGGATGTCTTCGATTTCCAGCTCCAAGCTCTTGTTCGCCGGCATGCGAATGGCATAGTCCACGTCGCGCTGCTCGAGCGCGTCGTAGATCTCGGGCTTCGCGAACGCGGCGTCTGCGCGGAACGCTACGCGCTTGCCCTCCACCTGCTGCCGGTCAATCTCCGGTACGAGCAGGTCGTCCCAGTCGTCGGCGCTATGCACGTTGCCTGGCCGCAGCGTGGCGGCGAGGCAGTCCCCATGCTCGGTGAACAGAAACAGCGGGTGGTAGCAGACGGACTCGAAGTGCCCGTTATAGGCGCTCCCTTCCTGCGCCCCATGCACCGGGCTCTCGCTCGAATCCATGTCGAGCACGATCCGGTCGGCGCGCGTCGCCATCTCGGCCTGTGCAAGCACCTCCCGGTTCACGGCCCTCAACCCGACGAGATTCTCCTCGTGGGTCAGCAGCTCTGTCTCGAACCAATGCAGCGTCGATGTCAGCGCCGCACCCCGGTCCCAGCGCTTTGGCGACCCGATGAGACGAAATGTTGGGTCTGCCGACACGCGCCCCGCGTCGTTGAGATCTTCGTAGCCCGCGAGGCGACTGTAGACCGACTGCCGCAGGAGATCCACCACGCTGAACTGGGTGTTCATCCCCTGTCGGGAATCGCTCAGGTGCTCGGCAATGAGTGTCTCCAGCCCCAGACGTTCATCCAACTCGCGCACCAGAATGAGGCCAGCGTCAGAAGTGACGCGCGATCCCTGGAACGCGACTTTCAAGAAGCCGTTGAACGCGAACTGGAATGGCTCGTGTTGTAATTCACCCACCGGGTGTCACCCTCCGTAGTGTGGTTCCTTACGTCGGAGCCCCAAAACTCAAGGCGCAGCGACTGGTCCTGGCGATACGGTACCACAGCCAAATCGGAAATCCGGGATAAAAGCCCAAAACAGAGTACTAGATCGAATCGGCCGAGACCTGCTATGGACGGGGCTTCGATATCGTATACCTTGAATTCTACCCCTGGGTTCCGCCTCTTTGCCTCGGCGACATTCTCTGACCGACCATCAATAGCCAGTACTCGAAGACCAAGGTCGAGAAGACATCTCGAAAAGAAGCCAAACCCACATCCAGCATCCAAGGCAGTAGCGATCTCCTGCTGCTCCCTAATGTCAAGTAAGATCACTCTCAGAAATGATTCCCTGGCCTCACTGATACGAAGCGTATTGCATGCATCAAATGGAGCTTTCGTCATGGCGTGTCCTTCTGAAGAAGAATATGCCTAAGTTTCCGTCTGTAGCGCGTCGCGCCTATTCGGAGAAGTAAAGCCTGGATTTCTTAGGTCACTCACAAAGGCCATAAATGCCTTTCGGGATGTCAGGTCGTACAGCCCTCGAGGGATCGGTCATGATTGTAATCCCAAATGTGCTGCACGATACTCCCCCGGGCCTCTCCCGGGCCGCTGTGGAAGGGATCGCAGTAGCTGTTGCCATCCGGTTGGTCGTAGGGCGTGCGGCGATGGGTAATCCTAAACTGAATGAGCGTTTCCAGGAAGCTCCTCGCAATAGGGTACCACGAATGACACGAGATCACAAACTTCTGTACTCGTCTGTCAACTGTCAACGCAAAGTAGAAATGTCCGGTTTTTTGCCAGATAGAAATGTCCTCCTCCAAGGGTGATCGGGAGGGGGAATGTACTTTCGTTTGCCTTTCCTTGGGCCCGCAAGCCCCGTAGGCCGTAGGCCGAAGGGGGTTGCGGGCGCGGGCGGCGGGCTCGGGCAGGGCCGCAGGCTGAGATAAGAGCCGCGGAAGCGGACCCAGCGGCTGCCGTCGAGCCGCCGTTCGACCTCCACCCGCGCCCCCCGCAACCCCGCTCGCACCTGGGCGCGCGGGATCGCCCAGCGCTGGCCCTGCCAGCGCACGGTGTAGTCGCCTGCCACCCGGCGCGGTTCGCGCACGCTCAGGATTGACTCCAGCCGCTGGGTGCCTCCCAGCGGGCGGTGGGCATCGTGCGGCTGGCGCGGAGCGACGGTGAAGCGCTGCTCCCAGAAAGGCAGGAAGACTGCTGCCAGGAAGCGGTTGGCCTGCTCCACCGTGTGCACCCCGGCCAGGCGCATCTCCTTGACCAGGCGGTCCTGCAAGGTGCCGAATAGTCTCTCGATGCGCCCCTTGGCCTGGGGGCTGTGGGCGGGAATCCACTCGATCCCCAACTCCTGCAGGGCCCGCCCGATCTGGGTGCGGGCCGGCTGACCGCCGAGCTGCTCGTCGGGCCGGGCCGAGCGGGTGGTGCGGAACAGGCTGCTTTTGTCGGTATAGAGTGCCCGCGGCCGGCCCCAGCGCCGGAGCCAGCCTGCCAGGGTGCGCAGGTTTTCCTCGGTCGAGTCCTGGGCGGCGAAGCGGCCCCAGACCCGGCTGGTAGCGTCGTCGATCAGCGCGATCAACTGCACGGGAGGTCCGCGCCGCTCCAACCAGCGATAGGGCGAGCTGTCCATCATCACCAACTCGCCGAAGGCGGCCCGCCGCTCTCGCCAGACGTGCACCGCCGGCCTCCGCTGCCGGCGCGACCGCCACAGCCCGGCGGCGGTCATCCACTGCCGCAGCGTCTCCCGGCTGACCTGCCACCCATCTCGCGCCAGGTGCTCGCTGGCCAGCGTGGGCCCAAAGTCGGCGTAGCGCCGCCGCACCTGGGCCAGGATGCGCCCCTGGAGGGCCGCTGGAATCTTCCGGTTCGAGGGCCGCCCCCGCAGCCGATGCACTACGCCCCTGTCCCCCTCCGCCCGCACCCGTCTCAGCAGACGCCGCAGGTGGCGTACGCTCACCTGCACCCGCCGGCCCGCTTCCACCTGGGTCAGATAGCCCTGCTCGACTTGGTGGAGTACCTTCAACCGATCCTGCTCCCGTTGGCTCAATTCGATTCGCTCCTCTCTCATCGTCCCTCCTGGCCCTGATGAAAGAGGACATTCCTACTTTGCGCAAATAGGACATTCTCACTTTGCAGCTACAGTGGGAACTTTTTCAGGCGAGACTATGGCTGCAAGACTTCATGCGTGACAGCTATGTTGCTCTAACCATGTGCAAACCAGCGGGCGGCAAGTTGCTTGGGGCGATATCGCACGTTATCCCAGCGACAGCAAAGGGTATGGCGACAATACCTGAAGAAAAGAAGGTGGACTATTTCCAGGCTCACAACATCACCGCAGGCATCAAGGAGTTTGAAAACGTATTCGCCGCTGAACTACAAGCGCTTGATACCTACTTTATTTCCCAAAAAGCTATCTACTCAACCCCTGACCTTATAGAGAGGGCGGATTACTCTTTCCCAGAAGAAATCAGAAAAGTCCTTCCCGATGAAGCAAAACTGGACATTCGACAAGCCGGTAGATGTCTAGCATTTGACCTCCCTACTGCTGCTGGTTTCCACATCTTGAGAGCAGTAGAGACGGCAATTCGTCTCTACTACAACGTCGTAACTAAGGGAACAGCCAGTCCGAAAACAAGAAATTGGGGCGTATACATCAGGGTACTTAGAAAACACGGAGCCGACCCCAAGATTGTGTCCGTACTAGACCAGATACGCGACATGCACAGGAACCCTGTTATCCACCCGGAAGTTTTTTTGTCTATTGACGAAGCGACGGTGCTCTTTGGGGTGGCCCAAAGCGCAATCGTAGCAATGGCCATAGATATACAGAAACGTCAGCCTAAAGCTCCCGCCCCCGGTTTACCGCCTCTGCCGCAGCGTGGAGGTACTGTCTAGCATGTCCATTGCTGCTAGCCTTCCTCAACATCAGATCACATTTAATCATGTTCCAAACAGCCCGTTTGGTTCGATTGCGATAATGGGTCTTAGCGCGTTTGCGGTAGTAACGATTGGCTCGTTCAACGTGATTAGTAGTGCGGGGACAGTTCCGGTAATCCAAGTAGGTGATTGCCCGTTTGAACTTTTCCCGGCTTTCCCACCTACCCTTTTCGCTAATTCAGCTAACTGACTGAATTTCCACTTCTTGCGTAGCTGGCGGGACCTTGCGGGGGCAACGGTACCCGTCCCAGAACTGGCCCTGCGGCCAGGGGGCAGCGGCCGGCCTCGGTGCTAGACTGCTAAGCAAGGAGGAATAGGTGAAGCCGGTTCGGATACTCATCATTGACGACGACGCGGCCAGCCGCCGGGCGTTGGCCTCGGTCCTCCACAGCGACGGTTGGCGGATCGCAGTGGTCGCCCGGCCCGAACAAGGCATGCAGCAGCTCCGTCGGGGCGGCTGGCACCTGGTGCTGGCCAACGTCTCGATGAGCAGCCTGAGCGGGCCGCTCTTCGAGCTGCTGAAGGAGCTGGCGCGCGCCGACGGCCCTTTGCAGGTGCTGTTTCTGGTCCCGGCCGTCGTCGAGGAGCGCGCCCGCCGGCGCCTGGAAGGGCTCGCGCTCCCCTACGTCACCAAGCCCATCCAGTTGAACGATTGCCTGGAGCGGGTCAGCGACCTGCTGCTCGAGGCTGGCGCTATCCGCCAGCCCCTGCGCCGCGTGCGCGACCTGGCCTCCACCTCCAGCCCGCTGGTCGAGCCCAAAACCTCCGACGGCCGCGGGCAGGAGATGTTCGCCCCCCGCGACGCCTACTACGACTATACCGAAGAAGAGTTGCGCCAGTTCGAGGAAGAAGAAAAGAAGCGCCGCAAGAAGAAGGCCCAAGAAGTCGGCGAGCCTACTCCCTAAGTAGAGTTTTGCT
The DNA here is from genome assembly GCA_965247455.1 of Candidatus Acidiferrales bacterium. GTDB lineage: Bacteria > Acidobacteriota > Terriglobia > Acidiferrales > 2-02-FULL-67-57 > JACZYA01. The sequence goes on along the minus strand of CBDFHE010000017.1, from coordinate 271,454 downwards.
GGCCTTTTCCTCAGGTGAAAAAATAGCTTGACAAGCCGACGTGATAAGTGTATATGCATGTATTGTTATGACGGGCCGAGCTACAGCGCAGCGCAAAGAAGCGGAAATCACCGTCCTGCCCTGTGCCTGCGCCAACCTGCGCCGGGCCGCCCGCGCCGTCACCCAGCTCTACAGCCGGGAGATTCGGCGCAGCGGGGTAGACGGCACACAGTTAAGTCTGCTGATGGCCCTCGCGCACGCGGGAGAAATAACCCAGGGGCGCTTGGGCGAACGCCTCGTCATTGACAGCACAACCCTGACTCGCACGCTCGCGCCGCTGCGCGCTAGGGGTTGGATCGCTTCCAAGCCCGGCGCCGACCGCCGCCAGCGCCTCTGGCGCTTGACGCCGGCAGGCCGCCGCCAGCTTAAACGCGCCCGCCCGCATTGGGAGCGGGCCCAAAAGCGGCTGCGGAAGGCATTGGGTGAGACTGAGTGGAACAGTTTGCAGGCGGCCTTAGGCCGGGTGACGGCGGCCGTCCTGCGCGCCTAAAAAGATTTGCATCCATTAAGATGTATACACATCTAGTAGAATGATTTCAGGAACTAAGGAGGCAACCATGAAAAGGACAACCTGAAAAACTCAGGCAGTACTGCAGTTCTTGCTTTTGGCTGTGCTGGCGCTGTCGGCCGCGGCCCAGGAGTCGGAGGGGCTCGTCGGACCGGAGGGGTTTATCCCGCCGCCGCTCCACCCCGCCGGCGCGCAGCTCGAAACCAAGCAGCTTGCGCCGGGCGTCTATGCCCTTCTTTCAGACAAGCCCCCGGTGGACAACAGCGGCTTCGTCGTAGGCGAGCGCGGCGTGCTGGTAATTGACGCCCACATCAACGGCGCCATGGCCCGGCAGATCCAGGCCGCCGTGCGCCGGGTAACCGACAAGCCCATCCTCTATCTGGTCAACACCAACTTCCACGGCGACCACACCTTCGGGAACTACGCCTTCCCGGCTGAGACACGCATCGTAGCTCATCGCGAGACCGCCGAGCGCACGCGCGACTTCGAGCACGAGAAAAAGTTCCTGCTGGGGACCGTGAACAATGATCCCACGGTGTACGCCGACGTGCGCTTGCGCCTGCCCGACGTGGTATTCGACGACTACCTGCGGCTGGACCTCGGGGGTCGGGTGGTGGAGCTCTACCACTTCGGGCCCGGCAACACCCCTGGCGACACGGTGGTGTACGTGCCCGAGGCCAGGGTCGCCTGGACCGGCAACCTGGTGATCCTCGGTGAAGAGAGCATTCCGTTTCTGATCGAAGGCGGCGCAGGAGCCTACATGCAGGCCATCGCCCGGTTTGCGCAGACGTTGGGGGTGGAGACCATCGTTCCCGGCCACGGTTCTCTCATCTCGGGGGCGGTCTTGGGCCGCTATCTCGCCTACCTCAACGGGTTGATTGATTCTGTGCGAGAGGCGACCCGCGCCGGGAAAACCCTGGGGGTCACGCTGGCCCAAACGCCGCTTCCGGGGCAGTTTGCTCCGTCGGCGGATTCGCCCTTCGCTCCCTTGCTCCCGTTCATTGCCGGCGTACACCGGTGGAACGTGCAGGCGATCTACCGGGAGTTGAACGGGCGATAACGCCTCTCGTGGGGTGGGGTGGCTGACACGCCGCCCCACTCCGGGGCAGGCAAGAACGAAACAAGGCGACACCCTCCCTGTTCCGTTGCGCCCGGTGCAGCTTCAAGCGGGCTAGGTTGGAGAGGCCAGGTGGAGAGTTGTCTCAACCGGCATCGGCATCGCTTCAGCAGTAGGACGAGGGCAGTCGCCGCGCCTGCTGCTGGCCTTCGGCCGCTGCTTCCCTGTCCTAGAACAGAGCGGTGAAGAGCCGGCTGGAGTATACTGCCGGCCAAGTCAATCAAGGGGGGTGTCGAATGGCTTCCACACAGAGCATCTCCGCCGACTTTCCGTTCCAAGAGAACTACGTCGAGGTGCACGGCTCCAAGCTGCACTATGTGGACGAGGGCGCGGGCGACCCGATCCTGTTCCTGCACGGGAATCCCACTTCGTCCTATCTGTGGCGCAACATCATTCCCTATGTGAGCACGAAAGGCCGGGCGGTTGCGCTCGACCTGATCGGCATGGGCCGCTCCGACAAGCCCGACCTGGACTACCGCTTCTTCGACCACGTGAAGTACGTGGAGGGCTTCATCGAGAAGCTGGGGCTCGAGAACATCACCTTTGTGATTCACGACTGGGGCTCGGCGCTCGGCTTCCACTACGCCATGCGGCACGAGAGCAACGTCAAGGGGCTTGCATTCATGGAGGCGATTCTCTTAACGGTGCCGAGTTGGGAGATGTTTCCGGCAGGCTTCCGGCAAATGTTCCAGGCTTTCCGGACGCCCGAGGTGGGCTGGGACATGATCGTCAACAAGAACTTCTTCGTCGAGCAAGTGCTGCCGGGAGGAATCGTTCGTAAGCTCACCGAGGAGGAGATGAACCGCTACCGCGAACCGTACAGGGAGCCCGCCAGCCGTAAGCCGCTCTGGCGCTGGCCCAACGAGATTCCGATCGCGGGGGAGCCGGCGGATGTGGTGGAGGCGGTTAACACCTTCAACGCAAAACTCCAGCAATCGGCGCTGCCCAAGCTGCTTTTCCACGCCACGCCGGGAGCCCTTCTGCCGGCGCCGCTGGTGGACTGGTGCCGACAGAACCTGAAGAATCTGAAGACGGTGGACATCGGGTCGGGGACGCACTTCCTGCAGGAGGACAACCCACACCTGATCGGCCAAGAACTGGCTGCCTGGTACAACCGCCTCTGAACACCAACGGGAGAGGCTAGAGCTGCTGGGCTGAACGTGCATAGGGTAGGGCGGGGCCTTGTTTATGCTGAGCCCGTCCAAGGGTGCCCTGCCGGAAGGCTTCGTTTCTATTTAGTTCTTGCGGACAATGAAGTAGCTGTTCTGGAAGTCGTGCGGCAGGTTCTTGATGTCAACCGTGGTGAACCCAGCCTTCCGCAGGTATTCCTTGGCCTTCTCCACGCCCCACATGGCGCCCAAGCCTTCTCCGCCCAGGGCGAGCGACACCGTCATGCAGTGCATGCAGGAGATGGTGTAGAGCAGCGGGCCAATGGGGTGCTCCGTGTCCTTGTCCACGTGACTGGTGCCGGAAATATCCTGCATCAGGAACACGCCGTCGGGCTTGAGCGCGCGGTGAATGCCTTGCAGTACCTCCAGCGGTTTGGCCTGGTCGTGGATGGCATCGAAGGCGGTAATGAAGTCGAACTGTTCGTGCGCGTCAAGCAGAGCCACGTCCATGACGTAAAACTCCACGTTCGACGAACCGTGCTGCTGGGCCTCTTCGGTGGCGCGGGTGATGGCTTCCACCGAGAAGTCGTAGCCGGTGAAGTGGCTCTTCGGGTACAGTTGCGCCATCAGGTTCAGCGCCCGGCCGCTGCCGCAGCCCACGTCCAGCACCTTGATGCCCTGCTTCAGCCGATCAATCATCCCCGGAACCACGGGAAGCACCGCGCTTTCCAGATTGGCCAGCACGCTCTGCCCGCTGTCTTCGGCCATCACGGTGTGGAAGCGTGAGAACTTGCTGTAAGGAACGCCGCCGCCGTTACGGAAACATTCGACAATCTCGTCTTCCACGTTCCCCAGGACAGAAATGTACTGGGCGAACACGGCGAGGTTGTCGGCCCCGGCAGGGCGCGTGGTGAAGGCCGCGTGCTCGGCCGGCAGACTGTACTTGCGGGTGTCCGGGTGGTAGGTAACGATGCGGCCGGTGACCATCGCTCCCAGCCACTCACGGACGTAGCGCTCGTTGAGTCCGGCCTTCTGGGCAATCTCTTCGCTGGTGGCAGGCGGGAACTCCGACATGGCGTCAAACAGGCCGGTGCGGTGCCCAACGGAAATCATCAGGGTCAGGCCACCGTTGTTCAGAACCTCCAGCAGCCGCCCAGCAAAGGCTTCGGCCTTTGCCTGATCAAGAGTCTTCGCAGGCATGCTTCTCTTCTCCTCGTTTCCTGGCAGAGTAGGACGGGAAACCGGCCCCGACGGGGTCGGGCATCAGGAAGCTCCCCTTCCGTCGCCAAGCATTTTACCGCAAGGGTTCAAGGTCCCGCAATCCAAAGGCTGCGAAAGAAAGAGAGCTACGGGTTGGGGAGTTCGGTTAGGGCAAGGCGGTCAGGACTTTCCGCCTCGACTGGACCGGTGGGAGAGGTAGTCGGCGTACTCGCCCGCCAAGCCCAGCAGGAGCACCAGCGCACCCACCACGGCTAGACTGAGCCAGGCCGACTGCTCGGGCGGAAAGCTGCAACAGAAAAGCCAGCATGACTTCTCTCCTCTCTTCACTTAGTAGGATTCTCGTTTCGACAGCAAGGATGCTTCGGGTGGCCGGAAAGAGAGAAACACCTGGGGTTGCACTCAAGCGCGCGGCGTCAGCCGCTGGCGGAAGACCGACGATGAACCCTGCTCTTCGCTGCGCTCCCTTCGGCTTCGCTTCCCTCGGCTACGCTCGGGACAGGCAGGGCAAGCAGGACCAACCCGGGTTCATCGCCGCTACTCTTCGCTATCTAGTAGCGGCGAAGAAGCCGCCTTGTCCCGAGTACGGTCGAGGGAAGGCTTCTTCGTCGGCTTTTCTACCGCCTGCGGAGTGGAGTTTTCAGTTCACTTCTTTGCTGCTGGAGCTGGGGGGCGGCGGCGCCTTCCCAAAGGCCTCCGCCCGGAACAGATTGAAGTGGCTCAGGAATTCGGCGGTGCGCTTGGCCGGTCCTTCCAGGGTCACCCGGCAGTCTTTGAAAATGGTGTTGGCCCAGGCGAAATCGCCTCCGGAGTACACCATTTGGCAGCGGGTGAAGGCACAGTTGATGAACAGCTTGTCGTCCATGTGAAGCACCGCTTCGGTCTGGGTTTTGTTTTCGACGGTTTGCATCCTCTCACCTCCGGCCAGCGTGCCACTATACGCCAACTTGGCAGTGGGTAAAAACGTGTTGTTGCCAGGATGCGTCTATTCGTCGGCCTGCCCCGCTTGTCCTGAGTTCACCGAAGGGAGCGAAACCGAAAGGCCCGGAAAAAGACAGCTTGGAAGAGGTGCCTGCCTACCGCAGGCAGGCCACGACTAAGGAGGGCAGTGGCGAAGAAACTAAGGTTTCTTTGTCGGTTTGTCTTGGGCATTGCATTTGTGCAAGCAATCATCGCTGCCATCGTCACCAGATAGCACAACACGCTCTTAGCCCGGATTTCCGATTTGGCTGTGGTACCGTATCGCCAGGACCAGTCGCTGCGCCTTGAGTTTTGGGGCTCCGACGTAAGGAACCACACTACGGAGGGTGACACCCGGTGGGTGAATTACAACACGAGCCATTCCAGTTCGCGTTCAACGGCTTCTTGAAAGTCGCGTTCCAGGGATCGCGCGTCACTTCTGACGCTGGCCTCATTCTGGTGCGCGAGTTGGATGAACGTCTGGGGCTGGAGACACTCATCGCCGAGCACCTGAGCGATTCCCGACAGGGGATGAACACCCAGTTCAGCGTGGTGGATCTCCTGCGGCAGTCGGTCTACAGTCGCCTCGCGGGCTACGAAGATCTCAACGACGCGGGGCGCGTGTCGGCAGACCCAACATTTCGTCTCATCGGGTCGCCAAAGCGCTGGGACCGGGGTGCGGCGCTGACATCGACGCTGCATTGGTTCGAGACAGAGCTGCTGACCCACGAGGAGAATCTCGTCGGGTTGAGGGCCGTGAACCGGGAGGTGCTTGCACAGGCCGAGATGGCGACGCGCGCCGACCGGATCGTGCTCGACATGGATTCGAGCGAGAGCCCGGTGCATGGGGCGCAGGAAGGGAGCGCCTATAACGGGCACTTCGAGTCCGTCTGCTACCACCCGCTGTTTCTGTTCACCGAGCATGGGGACTGCCTCGCCGCCACGCTGCGGCCAGGCAACGTGCATAGCGCCGACGACTGGGACGACCTGCTCGTACCGGAGATTGACCGGCAGCAGGTGGAGGGCAAGCGCGTAGCGTTCCGCGCAGACGCCGCGTTCGCGAAGCCCGAGATCTACGACGCGCTCGAGCAGCGCGACGTGGACTATGCCATTCGCATGCCGGCGAACAAGAGCTTGGAGCTGGAAATCGAAGACATCCTCTTTCGTCCGCCGGGACGGCCGAGCTGCAAGCCCTTGGTGCGCTACCAGAGTTTCCGCTATCAGGCCAAGAGCTGGACCACGCCCAGACGGATCGTCGCCAAGGTGGAGCACCACCAAGGTGAGCTGTTCCCTCGCGTCGGCTTCATCGTGACCAACATGGCCCTCCCGAGCCGCTCGGTCGTGCGGTTTTACAACAAGCGCGGTACGGCGGAGCAATGGATCAAGGAAGGCAAGCAGGCCACCCACTGGACGCGGCTGTCGTGCCATCGTTTCCGGGCGAACGAGGTGCGCCTGCAACTGAGCGTCCTGGCCTACAATCTGGGCAACTTGTGGCGCAGACTGGTCCTTCCGCTGCGGGTTAAGCGCTGGTCGCTCACGAGTCTCCAGCAGCGACTGGTGAAAACTGGGGGCCGGCTGGTGAAGCATGCGCGGTACTACTGGCTTCTGCTGGCGGAAGGGCATCTCACGCGGCGGCTGTTCGGCGACATGCTGCGGAGGATCTGGGCGCTACCCGTGCCGGCAGGCTGACGCGCGGCCTGAAGTGCAACGAAGCCCGCCCGGCGATGACACGGGGCACACGTGTGGAGCGGTGTCTGAGAAATGCCCGAAAAGCAGGGGTTCCAGTCGGTCGCACGTCGGCGCGGGCTCAGATGAAGGCCTTTGAAGCTGAGCGATTGTGCGACGATCGAAGTTTTTGTGCGATCGGCGGCGATCGGGTGTATAAACGTGCCATCAGGGGCAGGCAAAACGGAAATCCCGGCTTAGTCCTCTGCCAACCGGCTTGTTGGACAATTTCAGGAATTCTGGCCAGAGTACTAATCATTTAGTGCAACTGTACGATAAGTAACATAGTGCTCGCGGATTGCGCGCGGGAAAATACAGGGGACGTGGTCGAAAAAGGGAAAGGTTCGCCATGTTTCAGGGGTCGGGTTCTGTCTGAGTTTTCTTTTGTCATCGCAGCGCCGCCCGGCGCTTGCTAGTGTTGTTGGCTGTTGCCGCCGCCTGCGGGATTCTTGCCAGTCCCGCTTTGGCCCAGGGGTTGAACTGGGAGGGCCAGACCGGCGCTTTCATCACTCCGTTCGCCTACACCAGCGCGTCGTCCGTGAAGGGCTTTGGACGGCCCCAGGCCAGCTTCCATTTCCTGGAGGCCGGCTCGGTGATCGGAGGCTACGTGCAAACCTCGGTGACCGTCGGCTTCTTCAAGCGAGCCGAATTCGGCAACACCGCGCCGGGCGTGGACTTGAGAGCGTCGGGCCAGTTTGCGATGGGCGTTTCCTAGCAGTTTTAGTCCCGCGCGAAACGCGCGATCCCTCCACCGGGGCGACTCGCCATCGGACTTGGCGCGTCGCCCCCCTTCCTTTTACAGTGGCTCAAGCCGCGCCGTGAAGCGGCGACCTGCCTTGTAAGGCTGGAAGGGGTGCGGAGCTTGTCCTGAGCGGAGCCGAAGGGTTTATCCCGCGGATGGCGGGGCACCCGCTGGATGAAACAAAATCGAAACACGCCGGCGAAGAATCCCTTCCGAGCTTCTTCGCCGCTACTCCAGTCACGCTGAGCCCGGCGGCCTGTCCCGCGCTTTTCTGCGGAGCACCTGCCGCCGTGTGCCACGGGGCCCGGCGCGCGCGCCGAACATGAGCGTGCCAATCTCCACCGAGCGGATGCCGCCGTAATCGTCCGTATCGGCATCTCACCCTCTCTGTGTTTTCTCTGCGCTCTCCGCGCCTCTGCGGTTCAACCGTTCGCGGGGTGGTGCGTGTCACTTGCGGGCGGTGATAATTTCCGAGTTGAAGCCGCCCGCCATGCACTCCCGCTCGACTTCCACAAAGCCGGCGGCGCGCACGAAGGGCGCGGCCTCGATCGGGCGGCAGCCGGCAAACAGCCACGGCACTAGAAAGGTTGGAGTCAACTGGTAGAGCCGTTCCCACCAGATCAGTTTCTCTGAGTCCTTGCTGAAGTTTACCAGCAGCAGCCGCCCACCGGGGCGCAGGACGCGGCGAAACTCCTCCAGCAGCGGCGTTAGCTCTTTGGTGGGGATCAGGTCGAGCAGGTAGCTGGCCCAGAGCAGGTCGAAGCCGTCGGCTGGGAAAGGCAGCGCGTGCGCGTCGGCCTGCACTAGCCGCGCCCCGGGCATTCGCTTGCGGGTGGCGCGCAGCATCCCGGAGGAGAAGTCCACCCCCACCAGCAGTCCGTGGGCGCCCAGCCGCCGCCGCAGCCGGGTGTGCACGGCCGCCGTGCCCACCGCCACTTCCAGCACGCGCTCGCCCGGTTGGACGCGTGCCCGGGCCAGCCCGCGAGTCACCCCTTCGCGCTCCAGGCGCGCCGCCGTGCTGCCATAGAGCAAGCTGAAGAGGTTGTAAGCCCGAACCAGGGCTGGCCGGTTGCCGCGGGCGTCAATCATGCTCCCTGCTTTCCTGGCTCCAGCCTAGCAAAGTCTTTTCTTTTAGGCAATTCGCGCTCTCTGAGAGTCTAGGTGGTGTCCATAGTAGTTTTGTCCTGAACTCTAGCCGGGAAAAATTCCACAGTAGGGAAAGCGTGAGGAGGGGAACCCAGGGGATTACACTGCGCATCTCAAAGCGCGTCGCACCTGCCCAGCTCAAGACCCTCTTTCGCGCCGCCGGTTGGACCGAAGACCTTGCACGCTATTCCGACCAGAAGCTCCGGCGCAAGCTCAGCCGCTCCCACCTGGTGGTGACGGCGTGGAATGCAAAACGTCTGGTGGGTTTCGCCAGCGTGATTTCCGACGGGGCGCTGTGCGCCTTGGTGGATAACCTGGTGGCTCACCCGGACCACCGCAAGCGGGGAGCCGGCACCAGTCTGCTGCGTGGCGTGTCAGATGAGCTCAGCCGCCAGAAGGTGGAATACGTTTTCATCCTGGGCACCCGTGGCCGTCACACGCGCGAGTTCTTCCAACGCGCAGGCTTCCAGTCGTTCCCCTGGAACGTCTTTCTCCACACCCGCTAGGTTGGTTCTCTTTCTACGGCATCCTGGGGTTCACGCTGGCAAGCAAGCGATCCAAATAATCGGCCAGCGCGCGCAGGTTGGCGTCGAAGTGGAACCAGAAGGCGAGCAGGCCCGAGGCGGCGGTGTCAGAAACCACCTTGGGAGCCAGGCAGGGAATCTGGAAAGCAGCAGCGACCTCGAGGGCGGCGGCTGCCTCCATGTCACAGATGCATGCGCCGAACCGCTGGTGGAGCTTACGCCGCGACCGGGCGCGCACTACCGGAAAACTGACCGTCAACCCCCGGCCCGCAATCTCCCACCCCAGGCCCCGTAACCGTTCCACCAGCTCTGGATGGGCGGAAAAACAGTCGCCGCCTTTCAGGCACCAGGCCTCGGGTAACACCACCTGTCCCATTGTGAGCGCAGGGTCAAGCTGGCCGGCCGTACCCGTAAAAATAAACAGGGAGGGCGCCTGCGCGCGGAAGTGTTTCTCCAACCGCGCGCGCGTCCGGCGGGCTCCCACTCCCGTCACCAGGAAGTTGCACTCGGTTTCCAGATGCCGGCGCAGCGCGGCCACTTCCCTTTGGAGAGCGCAAGCGATGAGGGTTCCACCTGCGACGGGCACAAAAGAACCTAGTCCTGGCGGCCTTCGATGGCCTGCAACAGCACCACCGCCGCCAGCGCCAGCCGCCGGTCCAGGCGGCGGCCCGGGTCGGCGCGCAGGTCCACGGTGTGCTTGAGCACGAAGGGATTGAAGTGCTGCTTGATTTCTCCTGCCGGCTGCCCGTCGAGCTCGACCTGATAGCGCTGCGGGATCAGGTTGCTGAGGAAGCGGCGCAAGGTGGCCAGCAGGGCCGAGTCTTCCCGCAGCCGCCCGAAGGGTTGGTCGGCGTCGTCGAGGAGGAGCCACTCGTCGCGCAGCAGCGACTTCCAGCCTTTGCGCCGCAGCGCCCCCACGTTCTCGCCCGTGCGCGCGTCGGTGACGTCGTAGGCGGCGCTGAAGTCAATGATCTGCCGGGCTTTGATCAGCAGCAGCGCCTGCTGCTTCTGCTCGTCGCCGAAGATGGTGATCTCTTCCTTCAGCTTGAAAGCTTTCTGCTCCACGTAGGCCACCAGGTTGTCCATGGTGTCGTAAATGTGAAACTTGGGCGTGAACAGCGTCAGCAGCTTGCGCCGCGCCAGGTACTGGTCCAACGAAAACGGATCAACCATCGCCACCGCCACCTCTCCTTGTGGGTCGCGTCTTCAGGCGCGACGCGTCGCCTGCGAAAACGCTTGGGGCTTCCGCCCCTGAGGGTCTGCGCACCTGCTCTGTCTGTTCTCTGCGCCTCTGTGGTTCAACATCCGTGTTCATCGGTGGTTTCAGAACTCTTTGGCCAGCACAGCCACGATGCGGGCCAGGGCTTCCACGTCTTTCAGGTCGGCCACCTCGCCTGAGGAGTGCGAGTAGCGCAGTGGCCAGGCCAGCGGGATGTCCACCGAGCCGTAGGGCACGAAGGCAGCGCCGTCGTTGCCGCCGGCGGTGACGCCGTACTGCACCGGGATGCCGTTCCGCCCGGCGAGCGCAATCACCCGGTCCACCAGCTTGCGCGGGGCCACGTTGCTGCTGTCCACCGCCCGCAGGGCAAAGCCTTTGCCCAGGAGGCCGCGGGCGAAGCGCGCCGACTCCAGCGGCGAATCGGAGGAGACGAAAGTGTCCACCGCGAAGACGGTGTCCGGCACGCCGCCCGTCTCCGCCATGCGGGCGGCGTAGTGCTTGGCGCCGTTCAGGCCAATCTCTTCCTCCACCGCCCACACGAACACCACCTCGCGGGCAATCTCCTCCGGCTGGATTTTCCACAGCGCTGCAATCAGTGCGGTTGAGCCTACCCGGTCATCGAACGAGCGCCCGTTCACGCGCGTGCCGCCCAGCTTACGGAACTTCTTCGGCACCGTCACCGAGTCGCCCACTTTGATGCCCAGCGCCTCCGCTTCCGCGCGCGTGTGCGCGCCGGTGTAGGCGGTGTAGCGCGGGTTGCGCACCGGCGCGAACTTCTGCGTGCGGTAGTCCACCGGCAGCTCAAGCACAACCGGCACTTGGCCTTTCTCGGTGTGCACAAGGACGGCGTGGCCCCAGAAATACTCGGGGCGGAAGCCGCCGCGACGGTCGAGCACCAGCCGCCCCTCGTCGGTGATCTCCCGCACCACCCAGCCGATCTCGTCCATGTGGGCGACGAACACTAGGCGCGGCTTGCGGCCAGTGCGGCCAAAGGGAACGATCAGGTTGCCCGCGCCGTCCACCGTGGCCCATTCCCGCGCCCACTCCGGCAGCAATTGCTTGATCTTCTCGACCACCGGCTCTTCGTAGCCGCTGACGCCATAGACCTCAACCAACTGCCGCAGGATGTCTCGCACCACCGGCGGTTCGGTGAGCGCGGGCACTACCCCGTTGATCTCTGCCGTACTAGGGGAAAAGGACGACAGCGTTGTCCCCAGCCAAGCGGCCAGCAGGGTGGAGGCGGCCCCGATGTCTTTTCGGCTCACGATCTCTGCCGGGGTCTGCGGAAACTTCACCGGCACGCCGACCACGGCGGCGCGCGCCGGCAGCGGCAGCGCGCCCGTGTAGCGGCCACGGGGAGCGCGCTGGGCGGGCACGGTGGTGGCAGGAATCTGCTTTTCGCTGGCCTTGGCTGCTAGCTCGTCCACCAACTCACTGCCGCCGTCGCCGAGCGGGGCCAGCAAGACGCCCGCGCCGGGTTGTGCGTCGCTATCCTCGACTCGCTGCACGAAGATGACCGCGTCGGCGTCCACCTGCCGGGCGAGGCGGTCCAGCCCTTGGTTGCCCAGGTAGCGGCGCACCACAAAGGCGACCGTCAGCGTGCCTTGCAAACTGGTGCCCTCCAGCCGCTCCAGCAACTCGACTAGCGCCGCCGCCCCGGCGCGGTCGCTGATAAAGGGCGCGGTGAGTCCATTGTTGCCCAGGCGGTAGGCGTGCTTTTCGAGCGTGATGGGATCGAGCAGGTCGATGCCGAGCGAGCGGGCCCCGGCGCGCGAGCGGGCTCCGACGTCAATGTAAATCTGGTCGAGGTGGTCGGGGTTGCGCGCGGGCACCGGCTCGCGGATCCGGTGGAGGTGGGTGGAGAGCCCGGCGACCACGCCGGGAATCAATTTTCCCCGCCGGCTCAGAATCTGCACCGGCCAGGTGGCGTGCAGCAGGTCGAACCAGGGGTGGACGCCGCCCTGCGGCAGCCGCTGCACGCGCAGGAAGCCGTCGTCGGTGATGTTGCTGGTGACGTAGCCGGGCTCGTCAATGGGCGTTACCAGCAAGCGCCGGGGCTCACCCGCCCCCAGCGTCACCAGCACCGTGCCCAGGTTATCCACTTCCACCTGGATGCTGACCCCGCGCGGGTGCACCTGCCGCAGCCGCTCCGCCAGCCACTGGCTGACCGGCTCTTCGTAGCCGCTCACACCCGGCAGCTCGGCCAGGTTGATCAGCGCGTCGCCGGTTTGGGAATTCTGTGCCGTCACCGTCACCGACAGCAGCGTGCAGAGAACAAACCCTAGCAACACTCGTTTCATCGTCAGAAGACTCCTTGGAGAACTTTGTGCCGCGAACGGAACGGATTCTAGCCTGCCGCTCCTGTTGGGCGCAACCGAACTGTGTGCCCGGATGTGGGCGAAACGGAGCCCAGCAGCTTCTTTGAAAAGCCATGCAGAGAAAAGGCCGACGATGCCGGACGGCATCGCCGCTACCAAATCCGATAGAAGAAGGGTAGCGGCGAAGAAGCCGGAAGCTTCTTCACCGGTTTGTCCTTCGTTTCAGGCAAAGGGTCTTTGCCGCTGGGACAGCGGCGGAACACCTCAGGCCAGCTCGCCGCGCAGGACCGTGACCGCTTGCCCGCCCAGAAGCACCCGGTCGCCGTCCAGGCGGACGCGCACCACGCCGCCGCGCTCCGAGGCTTGGTAGGCCACGAACTCGGTCTTGTGGAGGCGCTCGCCCCAGAACGGCCCCAGGCAGCAGTGCGCCGAGCCGGTGACGGGGTCTTCGTTGATGCCCGACTGGGGTGCAAAGAAGCGGGAGACGAAATCAAACGCGTGCGCGGCGGCGCGGCTGGTGACCATCACGCCCCGCGCCGGAACTGTTGCCAGCAGCGCGAAGTTGGGCCGGGTAGCGCGAACGACTTCCTCCGACTCGACTTCTACCAGGTAATCACCGCCGCCGCTCTTGCCCACGTAGTTGGGTGCGACGCCCAGCGCGCGGGTGAGGTCGGGCGGGGCAGCGACGGGCTCCGGGGGATGGGCGGGGAAGTTGAGTTCGATCCAGTCTGCCCGGCGCTCGGCCGTCAGCAGTCCGCTGCGGGTGTGGAAGCGGGCCGGCTCGCCGGGCTGGAGCAGTCCCTCCTCCCACAGGACGTGGGCGCTGGCCAGGGTGGCGTGGCCGCAGAGGTTCACCTCCACCGCCGGCGTGAACCAGCGCAGGTCGAAGCCGTCTTCCTGCTTGACCAGGAAAGCGGTCTCGGAGAGGTTCATCTCGCAGGCGACGCTCTGCATCCAGGCGTCGTCGCGGGGCGCGGGCAGCAGGCACACCGCCGCCGGGTTACCGGCAAAGGCTTTGTCGCTGAAGGCGTCCACCTGAACCAAGCGTACTCCCATAGCGTCTCCTTTCGGTGGCATCGGCGCGATCGGATTCGTTGATGGTACCGCCCTCGCCCCTTGGGGCAAGCGCCAATTTGACCGCTGGCAGGGCAGCAGACGCCACCGGTCTCGTCGGCGAGTTCTTCAGCGGGATCGGTTGCGGCAACAGGGATTGCCGCCGAACCCACGAGACCGTAGAATGCGAGCGGAGGAGTGCCGGAGCGGTTTAACGGGGCCGCCTTGAAAGCGGTTAGCCCGAGAGATCGGGCTCGGGGGTTCGAATCCCTCCTCCTCCGCCATCTATCGCCAAACTCTTCTTCTGTTTACCGTCTACGTTCTGTGCAGTGAGCGGACGGGCAAGCGCTACGTCGGCTCGACCAAGAATCTTCCAGCTCGACTAAAGCAACAAAACCGCGAAAAGGTGTGATCCACCAAAGCCGGTCTGCCGTGGAGGGTAGTTTATGCGGAGGTGTTTCGAACCAACCGAGAAGCTCGTCGAAGGGAACTGTCCCTCAAGGCCGGCCAAGGGCGGGCGGAGTTGGATCGAGCACTACGCCGAGGGGGTTCTGCGCCCTAGGCGCACCCGCCTTGGGCGGGGAATCCCTCCTCCTCCGCCATGCTATCCAAAGGTCCTTCTTAAGGGCTGTCTAGGGCAACACCCAGAGCGCTGTCGTCCCCGGTCTGCTTGCCGGAAAACACTTACCGCCTCTCCTGTTTTGGCGCCAATTGCCGATAGGGGACTTGGGGGATAGCATTCAGGAAGTACTCCTGTGGGTACCTCCGGGGAGGTTTCGAGCGATGAGTTCATCTTGGCAGCGCGCACGAACATGGACGGTGCGCTTGGCCCTGCGTTACCCACCGTTGATGGGCGCGCTGGTGTTCCTCTTTCTCCATACCCTGTCCAATCAGGTCTACTACACCGCCGGCCACATCATTGCGATGCCCTCCTATTGGCACATGCTGTTGATGGGGGCGCTGATGGCCGCTTTTGGGACGGTCTTGCTGTATGAAGTCATCCGCCTGACCCGCCGGTTGGCCGAGCTGGAAATAGTGCGCGCGGTCGCCACGACGCTGCTGCACGAAATCAATAACCCCTTGCAGGTGATTCAGCTGTCGGCCGAAAAGCTCCGCACGCTCCCGCAGTACGACCCGGAAACCGTGGGCAATATTCTCACCTATGCGGAACGCATCGGTGCCACCGTGGCCAACTTGAGCAAACTGCGGGAACGCGTCTTTCTCCACCAAGAATCGGGCTTCGCCGGACTGATTGACCTTGACCGCTCACAGTAACCAAAACCTCTTCCGGGTGCTATAGTCCCAGCCAGGCGGCCGGCCCCAGGCAACCCGCCGGGCCGTGGGACTCTCCAATGGAGTGCGGGTCGGCCCCCGACCACCCCTAACCCCGAATCGGGGGTGGAGATAACCAAAGAGCCAGCGGGGGGAAGGAAGGGTAAGAAGCATGAAAGCGAAAATCCTGGTACCAGTTTTGATTGCGGTTGTAGCCGTGGCGGCATTTTTCGTGGGTGCGCAGTTCCGCAGCGCGCCGGAGACGGTGGAAGAGGTCGCACTGAGCGAACCGCCTCCCGAACCTGAGCCGCTCCCGGCGGCGGAACCGCCCGCAGAGCCTACGCGGGCTGCCCGTTCGCGCCCTCCCCGGCGCTCGGCAACTCCGCCCAGCCGCCCAGCCGCTTCTTCTCCTGAGCCTGCCTCGGCGCCTGCGCGTTCGGCGGAGCCGCCCAGGTCGGCACGGCCGCCCCGTCCACGCCCGCCCGCTCTGGTCAGCGTGCGGGTGGCGGAGGGCACCAAGATTGCCTTTGCTTTGGACGAGGCGCTCAGCACCAAGACCCACCGGGCGGGCGACTCCTTCAGCGGAGTGGTCAGCCAGCCGGTGCAAATCGGCGGCCGGGTAATCATCCCCGAGGGCAGCGTGGTGCGCGGCAGCGTGGCCCGCTCCAAGCGGGCCGGGCGCATTCGGGGCCGGGCCGAGATGGACCTGCGGCTCGAGCAGTTGGAACTCCCCGATGGCCAAGTGTTCGACCTGGTGGCTACGCTCACGGAGTTGGACGAGAGCGAAAAGGAAACCCTGGGCGGAGAGGGTGAAATCACCGGCCAGGGTAGCAAGAAGCGCGACGCCGCCACCATCGGCGGGGGCGCCGGCATCGGAGCCGTCATCGGCACCATTGCCGGAGGCGGTGGCAAGGGTGCAGCCACCGGCGCGGGCGTGGGCGCAGCCGCCGGTACCGCGGCGGTCTTGCTGACTCGCGGCCGCGACATCAAACTCGAACGCGGCTCCGAGCTCGCTCTCCAGCTCGACCGCGCCATCACCGTCAAAGTCAAAAGATAAACACTCTCGATTCAACCGAGAACCGAACCGTGGGCCGGGCACTCGCCCGGCCCATTTTCTTGAGCGTGGAAAACTTTGCGGCAAGTGTGTATGTTGAGCTTCCGTTCGGAGGCGCTACTGAATGAAAGCCGCGTGCATCAGCGTAGTGCTGGTTCTACTGTCGGCCCTGCTGTTGACCGTTGGGTGCAGCCGACCGGCAGAGGGGCCGGCTGCCGCAGCGCAGCAGGGTCTGCCGCCCGGTTTTTCGCTGAGCGAGTTTGCCAGCGGGCTGGGCGCGGCTCGCTTCATGGCGTTCGGGCCCGACGGCACGCTCTACGTCAGCTCGATTCGCGCCGGCACCGTGTTGGCCTTGCCCGACCGCGACCAGGATGGCCGGGCCGACGAGGTGATTACCTTCGCCGAAGGTTTGAGTTCGCCGCACGGGCTGGAGTGGCACGGTGGCTGGCTCTACGTGGGTGAGACCCACCGCGTGGTCCGCCTGCGCGACACCGACGGTGACGGCTGCGCCGACCAGCAAGAAGAAGTCGCCGCCGGCCTGCCTCCCGGCGGCCAGCACTTCACCCGTACCATCGGCTTCGGGCCCGACGGCGGGCTCTACGTTTCCGTCGGTTCCTCCTGCAACGTGTGCGAGGAGGAGCATCCGCTGCGCGCCGCTATTTCCCGCCTGAACCCGGCCACCGGGCGGTTTGAACTCTATGCCCGCGGCCTGCGCAATTCGGTCGGCTTCACCTGGCATCCCGAGACCGGCGAGCTGTGGGCCGTCAACAACCCCCCCGAAGAGTTGAACTTGATTGAGAAGGACGGCGACTATGGCTGGCCTTATTGCTATGGCGACCGCATCCCCGACCCCGACCTGGGCTCCCCCGAGCGCTGCGCCCGGACGCAGCCAGCTACCTTCGAGATGCCGGCGCACACTGCTCCCCTGGGGTTGGGGTTCTACACCGGAGAGATGTTCCCGGAAGAGTACCGCGGCGACCTCTTCATTGCTTTCCACGGTTCCTGGAACCGCTCCGTCCCCACCGGCTACAAGGTGGTGCGGGTGCGCTTCCGCGCGGGGCGTCCGGTGGCGCTGGAAGACTTTGTGGACGTCTGGTTCAAGGGCGGGCGGGTGAGCCATCGCCCGGTGGATGTGAAGACCGGCCCCGACGGCGCGCTCTACATCTCCGACGACCAGGGCGGCACCATCTTCCGCCTGACCTACAAAGGCCGCTAGACGAGCGCGAGGTTCTCAGGGGTTCCTAATTCCCCGCCGGCGCGTCGCGGTTGGAGATGTCGGCCACGACTTTCCACTGCCCATCGGCCTGCTTCTTCCAGACGGTTACGTACTTGCCCACCGTGGTGACCGGATTTTCCTCGGCATCGTTGACCGTGAGTTCGAAGGCGCCGATGGTGTAGCCCAGGTCGCCGGTGTGGGAGACTTCCGCCCCGGTGGCGATCGGGGCGTCGAAGGAAAGTATGGAGGCGTCATCAGCGATGAAGGACATGAACCGATCTACGTCCGGCAGCGTCTCCGACCAGGCCTCGTCGGCGTTGAGGAGCGCGGTGCGTTCGGCCTCCACGTCCACCTGCGGCGCGCATCCCATCCGGCCGCCAGCAGCGCTAGCGTTGCGAGAATCAACCAGCAACTTTTTGCTCGTGGCAAAAAGAGCGCGGCCTTCCTTATTGATTATTTATTGCATGGCGGGGCGCCGTGTTCTTCCAGCAGCTTGGCCTCGCGTTTTCTGCGCACGGTTTCGCTCCCCTCCACGATTTGGTAGTAAAACTTCTTGGGCGCATATTCCCAGAGTAGGAGTTTGTTATCGTTGTAGTGTTCTCTCAGCCTGCGCCGCAAATTATCGGTCTGCCCGATGTAGATCATTTCGAAGCTGGCGTTGGTGATTCCATATACCCTCGGCTCTTGTTGGAGTTTTTCGATTTCAGTCGGGGTGAAGTCGCACGGGGGACGGGAAAAAGGCACTGGCTCACCTCTCGCAGGTATTCGCCGCGATTCTACCATGCCGGTTTGGGGAAGGAGAAAGGGACTCTTGAGGTGTTTGGAAGGGGCTCTGCAGAGGCAGCGGGTTCCGCGCCGCTGCCAGGACGGCGACGCTCTCAAGCTGGCTGAGCGGGTTCGGGCGGGGGAAAATTGATGTCCCAGAAGTTGTCGGTGCCGGTGAACTCGATGCCCACTTCGGTGCGGCCGGGAATCTCCCCCGGGCGGGCCCACACCACCCGAGATTCCACCTCGCGCCCCAGGTCGGGCACGTGCAACTGAAGGCCCTGGCCGACTTCCAGCGGCACCAGCGAAGTGAGCAGGGCGCCGTGTCGGCTCAGCAGGCGCGTCTGGCCCGCTTCCTCCCGCGCTCGCCCTAACTCATCCGACCAGCACACGCTCACATCCATGCGGCAGGGCAGCCGCCCGCTGCGGCGAGAGGTGCTCTTGGGAGCTTGGGAGGCGGTGGGCTGCCCGGAGGGAAACGCCATCTCCCAGAAGTTTTTCGCCCCCAGGAACTCCAGGCCCAGCTCCACCCGTCCCGGGAGTTCCGCTGCCGCACTCCACACCACCCGGGCGGAGCCTTCCCGACCGGTATCGGACACCGAGATGCGGATCAGTTGTCCGGGCGGCAGCTCGCTGAATGACAGCACCACGGCCCCGTAGCGGCTCAAGCGCAGCGTCTCGGCTGCTTGCTGCCGCGGGCGTCCTTCGGGGTCCTGCCAGTTCAGCAGCACAGAAACTCGGCGGACGAGGCGCCCGCTGCGGCGCTGGCGCGGCTCAGCCTCGTTGGTGGCCGGCACCGGCTCGGGGAAGCCGGTGCTGTCCACGGTCTTGAGATAGGCAAGCAGTTTTTCTTTCTGGCTTGCGGGCAGGCCCAGGAAGGCGATGGCCATGGAGCTGCCCGGGTCGCTTCTCACCACCCGGCCGGCGGTTTCGATGGGGCTGCGGTCAGGCGGGACGAAAAAGCGGATGATGACCCCGGCGCCTGCGGCGAGCGTGTCCGGCGTCTCCACCAGGACGCCGCTGAGGCTGATGTTGCTGGCCCGCCCCAAACAGTTCTGTCGTTCCCCCTGCTCTTCGACCTGAACCAGGATGGGAGATCGAACGTTCTTTTCGCCCCGAGCTAACATGGCACTCCCTGCAACAAATAGGGGCGCGAGAGACGACCCCACCTTGACGGCGGCAAGTCCCCACAGCCCTTCCCCGATGGTATGGTTTTATGCGCTCGTCGGCAGTCCTACAATTAGGTAGATGGTCACGGTCAGCATTGCCCGCCTCTTCCTACGAAGAAAAAACGAAACTCCCCCGGCGGTTTCTTCCCCGCTGAGGGAGTCTAGTTGCTTCAACCGCTGAGCTTAGAGCCCGCGTTGCATCTGCGCTTCCAGCGTTTGGCGGATGCGCGCCCGCGTCTCTTCCAGGTGAGCCCGGGTGGTGTAGTCCAGGCCGTCGCCGCCCAGGGCACGGTCGATGCGGCCCGCCAGGTTCGTCAGGTCAGCCCGCGCCAGCGTGACTCCATCTTCCGGCGTGCCCTTCTCAGGTTTGAGCACCAGCCGCACCAAGTGCTTCAAGTGTGCCCGCTGCAGGTTGCGCCGGAAGCTGTTGATGGCCGCGCCCGAATCCAGCTCCGACCAGATGGCGTTCCGCACCCCCACGAACATATCCGCCAGGGTGAAGCGGTCGTTCGGGTCGGGATACTTCAGCTCCAGGTCCTGCAACCGGCTCAGCTTGATGGGGTGGTAAAGGGTGGAGAGCGGCAACGACTGCACCGTCAGCACAGTGTTGTGCAGCGGGTAGTCCAGCCGCGGTGCCGAATACACCGAACGCTGGAAATCCGGGAAGCGCTCGAACTGCAGTTTGTTCAGCAGCTCGGTTGGGGCGCGGAAGACCTCGGGCGCCCAGATTCCCTCCGCCAGGAAGGCCAGCGCGGCCCGCTGTTCGGCAGCCGGCACCGGCACGAAGGGCAGCCGTCCGTTGGGGTCGCCGAAGTGGTCGCGGTTATGGTAGATGCCGCCGATGTATTTCGCCGCCGTCAGCCCCCCGCGGGCATACGGCGTCCAGCTGTAGCCGAACGCCCGCCGCAGGATGGCGTAGCTCTCGCCCTCTTTGAGCAGCTTCGACTCCATGTTCGCCCATAGTTCCTTGACCAGCTTGAACTCGTGGGCAAACCAGTCCAGCGGCTCGCCGCTGAAGTCGAACCGCGTGGTGCGCGGGTCCAGGGCGCGCGGCCCCAGCCCGGCGTCAAAGTCGGTGGCGTAGGGCACCAGCGGGTCGGCCACCCGCGCGGCGATCTTGCCCAGCTCCGCCAGCTCCTCTTCCGGCGTTTGCGCCCCCGGGATGGGCTTGTAGCCGTATTCGATCGCCCACTCGTCGTAGCTGCCCACTACCCGCGGCAGGTAGTCGCCTTGCTTCTCGCCCTTCAGCGCGACGATGGCCGGGTTGTAATCCATCACCGAGGCCGCCAGGCCGACCTTGTGCGTGCGGCGCGTATCGCCCACTTGGTTCAGGCGGTTGATGGTGCTGGCGCGAAAGTTGTGCCGCAGGCCGAGCGTGTGCCCGATCTCGTGCGCCGTCACCTCCGCCACGTACTGCTGTACGAACTCCTTCTCCTTCTCCGAGCTCCAGTCGGACCGCGCCGCCATCACGTCGTAGGCGAACGAGGCCAGCTCCGCCAGCTCGCTCGCATAGGTGCAGGCCGCGCGCAGCTTCTGCTGGCCGAAACGCAGGGGCAGCGGCTCCGGCTCCTGCAAGAGTTGCTCAATGCGCTGCACCGGATCGACGTAGAGCTGGTAGCGCCGCCGCGCCCCCAGCCGCAGGATGCCGTCGCTGAAGCGGATGTCGGCGTCCAGAATCTGTCCCGTGTACGGGTTGGTGTGCGAGGGCCCCTGGGCAAAGGAGGCGTCGTAGCTCACGAACCAGCGGATGGTGTTGTAGCGGATGTCGGCCGGGTCCCAGTCGGGGTCGTCGGGCTGCTGCTTGACCACCACCGCGTTCTTGAACCCCGCTTTCTCAAACGCCCGGTTCCACATCAGAATCCCCTCGCGCATAGCGTCGCGGTATTCTTCCGGGATGGAGTTCTCCAGCCAGAACACAATCGGCTCCACCGGCTCGGAGACCTTCGCCCGCGGGTTCTTCTTAACCAGGTGCCAGCGGTTGAGGTAGCGCACGTAGGGCGTATCGGGTCGGGTGTTGCCGAAATCCAGGTACTGGTCCATGAAGTAGCCCACCCGGTCGTCGGCCAGCCGCTGCCGGTAGTCGTTCTCGGGCGCTTCAATCAGGCTGTAGCGAAAGCGGACGCTGATGCTGCGCGGATCGGGGATGGCCACCGACCCCTTCTTGATGGTCTGCGCCGTGAAATGCGCCGCCGTCCCGATCTCCGCGTTGCGCGGGAAGGACTTTACCAGCACGAAGCTGCTGTTCTTCTTGTCGAACTTGTACCCGCCGTCGTACGCCCGCTTGAAGTAGGCCGCCAGGCCGTGGATGTCGCTCGCCAGCAAAAGATCGGCCAGGTTCACCAGGATACTGTTCCGCTCCGGGTGCAGTTTGCTCAAGATCTTGCTCGAACTGATGATGGAATCGCTAAACGAGTTCTCCAGCGCCCGCGCGGCGGGCGAACCCGCCGGGGCGCGGAAGCGCAGATTCTTCTCTACCAACTGCACCTGCTTGCCCACGCGGTGGAATTGCACCACCGCTTCCCCGATCATTCCCGTGCCGTAAAGGCCCCGCTCACCGGTGCCCTGTTCCAGCGCTGCCGAGACGATGAAGTCCCGGTCGAGTTGCTCGGGCAGCAGCTCCAGCAGCACCTTGTCCTCGTCGGCCTTGCGGTAGAAGGTGAACAGCCCTTCGATCTTCTCCATTTCCTCGACCACTTCCTCGAAGGACTTTTCCTTATCTTTCTTCTTCTCTTTCTCTTTGTCGTCCTCGTCCTTTTTCCCTTGCTCCGCTGCTTTTTCCTGCTCGGCTGGCTTGGCCGGTTCCTGTGCGCCGGTCCACCCCGCCATCGGCGGGGTTAGTGCCAGCACGCATACCAGTGCGACCAGAATGGTTGTCATGAACAGGTATCTCCGCTGCATGGAAAAATCCCCTTTTGCTTCTAAGAGCAGTGTGTCCCTTGGGTGATTATGCCCCCGCTTCCAACTCGGTCTGGGCCGCAATCGCTCCTACCCAATCAACGGCCTGACAACGCGGCTTCTAGTGTACTTGCTGAGAGGCAGAGCACAAGCCCAAGCCCAAGCAGGCATTGGTAGTGGGTCTTTTTGAAAATGGGAAGCTCACGCCGAGCCCCGTGGCCTGTCCTGCCTGTCCCGAGCGTAGCCGAGGGAAGCAGAGCCGAAGGGCACCTGCCACGGGGGCGCTTGCGTACCGCTTTTCCGCCCGGCGGCAGGTGCCTGCCTACCGCTTGCCCGCCTAGGGCGGGCAGGCAGGCCATCGGGCTCAGCGCCAAATCAACATCGTGAAACTGACCCACTACCCAGGCATTCCCGTGCCGGACAGGGTGATTCCTGCTTGACACTTATCCCTCGACTCTAGCAAGCTCACTGCGCCACTCAGGTTAGACGCAAGGCATTCCAAAAGGTTAGTCAGTAAGGAGCACGCAATGCTCACGCGGCGGGAGTTCAATCGGCAGATGGCCACCGGCTTGTTGGGCACGGCGGCGGCGGCCAACAGCCTGTGGGGCCAGCAAGAGCGCCCGGTGCTGTGCCGGGCCACCCTGGTGAACGGCGAGCGGCTCTGGCGATCCCTGCAGGAACTGAGCCGGTTCGGTCGGCTGCCCGCCCCGGCGGGCCAGTCCGAGGGCGGCACCACCCGCATCGGTTTTTCTCCCGACGACTTGGCCGCCCACAATTGGTTACTGGGGGTGCTGCGCGACGCGGGGCTCGACGTCATGGTCGATGCCGCCGCCAACATTCGCGCCCGCCGCGCCGGCGAGCGCGACGACCTGCCCGCCCTCTGGTTCGGTTCGCACATGGACACCGTCCCCCGCGGCGGCAACTTCGACGGTTGCGTCGGTTCCATGAGCGCGCTGGAAGTTATCCGCACCCTGAACGAGAAGAACATCCGCACCCGCCACCCGCTCGAGCTGGTCATCTTCCGCAACGAGGAAGGCCACCACTACAGCCGGGGGCTGTTCGGCAGCCGGGCCGTCGCCGGCCTGGTGGAGCCGAAAGAGCTCGGCCTGGTGGACGAGCAGGGGGTGAAGCTGGAGGAGTGGATTCTTCGCTACGGCGGCGACCCCAACCGCATCTCCCGGATGACGCCGCCGCCCGGTAGCATTCACGCCTATCTGGAGTTGCACATCGAGCAGGGCGGCATCCTCTGGCGGCGCGGCATTCCCATCGGCGTGGTGGAAGGCATTGTCGGCATCAACGAATACACCGTGGTGCTGGAAGGGAACGCCAACCACGCCGGCACCACCCCCATGGACCAGCGCCACGACGCCCTCGTCACTGCCTCCAAGATCATCCTGGCCGTGCGCGAGCTCGTCACCTCTGAGCCCGGCCGCCAGGTCGGCACCGTGGGCCAGATCGAAGTCCAACCCGGCGCCCAGAACATCATTCCCGGCTGGGTTGAGCTCTCGGTCGAGTTGCGCGACCTCTCGCTGGAAAAAATTGATGCCCTGGGCGAGCGCATCCGCCGGCGCGCCGCCGGACTGGCCGCCGCCGACGGCGTGCAGTTCTCTATGGAGAAGATCATCTCCTATGAGCCCGCTCTCACCCACCGCGCCGCCCGCTTCCACGTCCAGAAGGCGGCTGAGGAAATGCGCGCGCCCACGCTGACCATGGTCTCCGGGGCCGGCCACGATGCCCAGTCGATGGCGCGGCTCTGCCCGGTGGGAATGATCTTTGTCCCCAGCCGCGAGGGCATCAGCCACTCCCCGCTGGAGTACACCCGCCCGGAAGAGGTCGCCTGCGGCTGCGAAATCCTCTACCGCACCCTGCTCCGCCTCGACCGCATCAACCGCCTCGCCTAGAACCAGCCGCCGCCAGTAGTGTCCCAATTTCGCACCGAGCCCCCAGCCTGCCCCTCGTTCTCCAGCGGGGGCCCCTGCGGGGATACTGTCTGCACAGCCCGCTTAGGACACTACCCAACCGCCCGCCCTTCCGAACGAGACTTCAGGCTGAACCCTGAATTCAGGTAGTGAGTCTTTTTGAAAATGGTAAGTTCACGCCGAGCCCCGTGGCCTGTCCTGCCTGTCCCGAGCGTAGCCGAGGGAAGCAGAGTCGAAGGGCACCTGCCACGGGGCGCTTGTACCGCTTATCCGCCCGGCGGCAGGTGCCTGCCTACCGCTTGCCCGCCTAGGGCGGGCAGGCAGGCCGCCGGACTCAGCGGCAAATCAACATCGTGAAACTGGCCCGCTACCTGAATTCAACCAAACTTTAATAACACCCCGCCTTATTAAAGCTTTCCCTTGATTTCTTTAATAAGGCTGCCTGAGGAGAAGCCCGCTAGGGATTCCCTGGGCCGCCGCCGGCTCCCAGTTGCCAGAGCAGAAAACTGAGCCAGTCGGTAGAGTTCTCGATCTGCTTGCTGACCGGCAGGCTGCCCGAGTGCCCGGCCTTGGTGTCGTAGTGCAGCAGCACCGGCCGCTCCGAGCCGGTGGCCGACTGGAGCAGCGCCGCCATCTTGCGCGCGTGCAGCGGAGCCACGCGCGTGTCGGAGTCGCCGGTAATCAAGAGCACCGCCGGGTAGTCGGTGCCGGGTTCCACCCGGTGGTAGGGTGAGTAGGCGCGGAGGTAGTCGAACTGCTCTGCGTCCTCGGAAGAACCGTACTCCGGCACCCAGAAGCGCGCCACCAGGAACTTGTGGTAACGCAGCATGTCGAGCAGCGGATAGGTGCACACCACCGCCTGGAACAGCTCCGGGCGCTGGGTCAGCGCGGCGCCCACCAGCAGCCCGCCGTTGCTGCCTCCGCGGATGGCCAGCCGGGAGGGATTGGTGTAGCCGTTCTCGATCAGCCATTCGGCCGCGGCAATAAAATCGTCGAAGACATTCTGCTTCCTCTCCCGCATCCCCGCCCGGTGCCACTCCTCGCCGAACTCGCCCCCGCCGCGCAGGTTCGCCACTGCATACACGCCTCCGCGTTCCGCCCACGCCACCGCGGTGGAAGAAAAACTCGGCGTCCGGCTAAGGTTGAACCCGCCGTAGCCGGTCAGCAGCGTCGGGTTGGCGCCGTGCAGTGGCAGTCCCTTGCGATGCACCAGGAACATCGGCACCCGGGTGCCGTCTTTGGATTCGTACCACACCTGCTTGACTTCCAGATCGTCGCTGTCAATCGGCACCTGGAGCTGCGCCCAGATTTCCTGCCCTCCCTCGGCCGCGTCGGTGCGATAAATCGTCGTGGGCACGTGGAAAGAGGTGAACACAAAGAAGGCTTCCTGGCTCCCCCAGCGTCCGCGCACGCCGCTCACCGTGCCCAGGGTGGGAAACTCAATGTCGCGCACGTGCTCCCCCTCCGGCGTGAAAACCCGCACCCGTGAGCGGACGTCCTCCAGGTAGTTGACGAACAGCTTGCCCCCCACCAGCGAGAATCCTCGGATGACAGCCTCGCTCTCCGGGACAATCTCGCGCCACTCGTCGCGGGCGGGATTCTCCAGGTCAACCGCCAGGATTCGTCCCTGCGGCGCTTCCCAGTTGGTTTGCAGGAAGAGCGTGTCGCCGCCGATCTCCCCCTCAAAGCGGGCGTCAATGTCGTTCACAAGCGCAACCGCCGGTCCGTTGTTGGCCACGTCCACGGTGTAAATCTCGGTTTTGTCGGCAGCCGAACCGTGCGCGACCAGGATCAGCAGCGTGCGCCCGTCCTCGGACAGCTCGCTGACGATAATCTTGCCCGGCCCGTAGGCCCCGCCGAAAATTTCAATGTCGAGCGCAGGCTTGGTTCCGATCTTGTGGTAATAGACGCGCGGCCCCTCGGTGCCGAAGCGCGTGTAGTAAAATCCGCGCTTGTCCGGCCGCAGCGAAACCCCCCAAATCCGCCCTTTGGGCAGGCGGTCGGGCAGGTCCATGCGCGCATCCACGCTGTGCAGCCTGACCTCAATCTCGTCCTCTCCGCCCTGCCGGACCCCGTAGGCCACCAGCACGCCGTCGGCGGAAACATTCAGCAGCGTGACCGAGGTGGTGTGGTCGGGGCTCATGGGATGCGGGTCAATCAGCGCCTCGTCCTCGCCCTCGATTCCTTTCCGGGTGTAGATGACGGAGAGGTCTTGATCCGCCCGCCGCTTGGAGAAGAAGTAGCGGCCTGCGCGCGCCCGCGGCAGGCCAATGGTGTCGATCTTCAGTAGCGCCGTCAGCCGCCGCTTCAGTTGCTCACGCCCCGGCAGCGCGCCCAGGATCGATTGCGTGTACTCGTTCTGTGCGTCAATCCACGCCCGCGTCTCCGGGCTTTCCTGGTTCTCCAGCCAGCGGTAGGGGTCGGCAATCTCAACCCCGTGCAGTACCTCCCGCGTGTTGTCGCGGCGCGTCTCGGGCGGCGTCTTCAGTGCCGGCTGCTGAGCCCACAGCGCCAAGCCGGCGAACAGGAACAAAAGCTGGGCCCACCCAATGCTCCGTCGGAAACAACCCATGAGTTGGCACTTCCTTGTGGCTGGCTTGAACATTGCGGCTACTCCTTTTTTCTCTTTCGCGTACAAGGCGAATCAGACCAAAGCAACCGCACCCCTCCGGCGCGGAAGCTGCCATCTTACGCAGGTTGGATGCATGAAATCCAGCTGCAGGAAACTCAGCAGCGCCCCAAATTCTTGCATCCCTCAGGTAGCGGCGACCCGTACGGGTCGTCGGTTTGTCTTGGGCCAAGGCTGACTGCGCTGCGTGGACGGAGTTAGAATGTCTTCCCGTCCAGCGCGGCGCGCACAGCCGGCTGGCAGCGGCGCAGACTCCGATGACTCGCACCACCAAGACCACCTATCTCGCTCTGGGGTCGAACCAGGGAGACCGGGAGAGGCATATCGAGCGGGCGCTGGCGGCCTTGACCGCGGCGGGCATAGCAGTGCGGCGGCGCTCGCCCCTTTATGAAACCCAGCCCGTCGGCACAGCCGCCCAGCGTTGGTTCCTGAACTGCGTGGTGGAAGTGGAGACGGAGTTGATGCCGCTGGCGCTGCTGCGCGCCGCTCAGCGCATTGAGCGCCAACTGGGCCGCCGCCCGGCGGCCGCTCCGCAGCCGGTGGCGCGCCCGATCGACATTGACATTCTCTTCTACGGCACCAGCGTCGTCCGCTTGGCTGAGCTCACCATACCCCATCCGCGCTTGGCCGAGCGCCGCTTTGTGCTGGCGCCGCTGTGCGACCTCGCCCCTGAGCTGCGCCATCCCCTCACGCGCAAGACCGCCGCGGAGATGCTGGCCGGGCTCACCGACCGCGCCGCCGTCCGCCGCTTGCCCCGCTAAGGGCGGGGCTTACCCCGTTGACGGTCGGGCGTCCGGCCCTGAGTCCCGCGAAGCTGCGTCCTCAGGTATAATCCGCTCCATTCCGACGGACGGTTGTGAGGGGGGAATGCGATCTGCGCCCAGATTCGCCCCGCCGCGCTACGTGGCGGTCGAAGGCCCCATCCGCGTGGGCAAGTCCACTCTGGCGCGCATCCTGGCCGAGCGCATGCACGCCCGCCTGGTCGCCGACCCCAACGACAACCCCTACCTAGCCGACTTCTACGCCGAGCGGCACGGCGCGGCCCTGCGAGCGCAACTGCACTTCCTGCTGACGCGCTACCAGCAGTTGAGCGACCTGGGCCTGGAGCGCGACCCTCGTCCGGTGGTCTGCGACTACCTCTTCGAGCGCGACCGCATCTTCGCCGCCCTCACCCTCGACGATGCCGAGCTCCAGCTTTACGAGCGCTACTACCAGCTTTTCCGCCCGCAGGTCTCCAACCCCGACTTGGTCATCTATCTTCAGGCCTCGCCCGATGTGCTGCGCAAACGCCTGAAGAAAAAACGCGACCCGCGCGAGCGCGACCTCTCTGCCGTCTATCTCAAGGAAGTGGTGGAGGCTTATGAGCACTTCTTCTTCCGCTACGAAGGCTCGAACCTGCTGGTGGTCAACACCAGCGAGATTGATTTCGTCGAGCGCAGCCAGGACCTGCAAGAGCTGCTCCGCCGCCTGAGCGAGCCCGTCAAAGGCACCCAGTATTTCCTCCCCCTCGGCCCCGAGTAAGCGCACTTCGCCCGTGGGGTAGTGTCCTAATTCCACACCGAGCCCTGCGGCCCCCGCCGCAGGCATTTTTACTTCCCCCCAGGCAGGGGCCTGGGGGCTCGGTGTGAATTGGGGCCGAGTTCGGAATCGCTCAAATTAGGACACTACCCGCCCGCGGTAGCGGCGATGAACCCGGCTTGTCCCTGCTTGCCCTGCCTGTCCCGAGCGTAGCCGAGGGAAGCGAAGCCGAAGGGAGCACAGCGAGGGGCAGGGTTCATCGTCGGCCTTTCTCATCCCGGGTAGGGGCGGGGCTTGTCCCCGCCCGGCTCTTCCCGAAAAGGGTGTTGCCAAGACCGGCGGAAAGGAGTCTAATAATTGGGTTCCGCTTCGGCGGGACCCAAGGGATTGCAGCCCGTTAAGGGCGCGATACCCGGAGGACAACATGAGTGCCGTTGCGAACGCCTGTCCAGGGCAGTCCGGACGGGAGACCCGCAAGGTCACCGTACCGGAAATTCTCAAGAAGAAATCCCGCCATGAACCCATCACCTGCTTGACCGCCTACGACTACCCCACCGCCCGGGTGGTGGACGAAGCCGGGGTGGACATCATCTTGGTGGGCGACTCGCTCGCCATGGTGGTCCTCGGCCACCACGACACGCTGGCGGTGACGATGGAAGAAATGCTGCACCACACCCGCGCTGCCCGCCGCGGCACCCAGCGCGCGCTGCTGGTGGCCGACATGCCTTTCGGCAGCTACCAGATTGATCTTACCGGCGCGGTCGCCAACGCAGTCCGCTTCGTCAAGGAAGCCGGAGCCGAAGCCGTGAAGATCGAAGGCGGCGAGAAGCGCCTGGAGCTAATCGCCCGGCTGGCGGAGAACGACATTCCGGTCATGGGCCACGTCGGCCTCACCCCGCAGTCGGTGCACGCGCTGGGCGGCTTCAAGATGCAGGGCAAGACCCTGCCCGCGGCCGAGCAACTCCTGCGCGACGCCCATGCCGTCGAAGCCGCCGGCGCCTTCTCGCTGGTGCTGGAGAGCATCCCGGCGGAAGTGGCCGAGCGCATCACCGCTGAGTTGCGCATCCCCACCATCGGCATCGGCGCCGGCCCCGGCTGCGACGGACAAGTGCTGGTGCTACACGACCTGATGGGGCTGAGCTTCGGCGTCCACCCCAAGTTTGTTCGCCGCTACGCTGACTTGCGCGCGGCGCTCGACCAAGCGGTACGCGGCTTCTGCACCGATGTGGTCAAGGGTGGCTTTCCCGGCGAGGCCGAAACCACACACCTGGCCGCCGAAGTGCGCGAGCAGTGGTTCACCCCGCAGAAAGCGGGGATTGCCCGCAGTTCCACCCGGCCGTAGAGCCACACCATGATTCCGCTCAGCATCTTCAAGGAACTCTTCGACTACCACTACTGGGCCCGCGACCAGCAATTGAAAGCGTGCGCGAGCCTCAGCCAAGAGCAGTTTCTGAAACCGCTCGGCAACAGCTTCCCTTCCGTGCGCGACACCCTGGCCCACATGGTCATCGCCGAATGGGCCTGGCTTGAGCGCTGGAATGGTCGCACACCGGAAGAAGCTCCTTCTTTTGAGGAATGCACCAGCGTGGCCGCCGTCGCCGAGCGCTGGCGCGCGACGGAAGAGGACATGCGCTCCTACCTGGCCGGCATCAACTTGCTCAAGCTCGGCCAGGAGTTTACCTATAGCAACAGCAAGGGAAAACAACTGACCTTCGATCTCTGGCAGACCCTCTACCACCTGCTCAACCACCAGAGCTACCACCGCGGCCAGGTAACCACGCTGCTGCGGCAACTGGGCGCGCAGCCGCTGCCGGTGGACTTTGCCTCCGCCTACCTCGCTGAAAAGAAGTGAGCATTGTTATTTGCCGTTGGGAAGGGGTGCGGAGTTTATCCCGCCGACCTGTCCTCCGAAGCTCGAAGAGCGAAGGAGGAAGGCGGGACCTCCGCCTAGAAAAAGGGCCCTCCGTTTTTCGTCTGGTGGGGCAGACATTCTTGTCTGCCTTGCCTACCGCAGGCAGGCTCTGCGCTTGCAGCAGAGCATTGCCATTTCTCGCCGAGTGAGATGAAAACGCTTGTATCCGTAGCCCAGATGCAGGTGGCCGCCGCCGGCGTGCGCGGCGCGGGCCGCACCATCGGCTTCGTGCCCACCATGGGCGCGCTGCACCAAGGGCACCTCTCGCTGGTACGGCGCGCGCAGCAGGAGTGCGACGTTACCGTCATCTCGGTGTTCGTCAACCCCGCCCAGTTCGGCCCCAACGAGGATTACCTCAACTATCCGCGCGACTTCGAGCGCGACCGCGGTCTGCTCGAACGCGAAGGCGTGGACTTCCTCTTCGCCCCCACGGTGGAGGAGATGTATCCCCCCGGCTTCCAGACCTACGTCACCCTCGAGCAGGTGGCCGCGCCGCTGGAAGGTGAGTTCCGCCCCGGTCACTTCCGCAGCGTGGCAACGGTGGTGGCCAAGCTCTTCCACGCCGTTCAGCCCCACCGCGCCTACTTCGGGCAGAAAGACGCGCAGCAGTGCGTGGTGGTGCAGCGCATGGTGCGCGACTTGCACCTGCCGGTGGAGATTGTCGTCTGCCCCATCGTGCGCGAGACCGACGGTTTGGCCCTAAGTTCCCGCAACGCTTACCTGAACGCGGAGGAACGCCGGGCGGCGCTGGTGCTCTACCGCGCCTTGAGCCGTGCGCGCGAGCGGTTGCAACAGGGCGAGCGCGACTCCGCCAGCATCGCCGCCGAGATGCGGCGGTTGATTGAACAGGAACCGAGCGCCCGCATCGACTACGCCGCGGTGGTGGACGCGGAAACCCTGGCGCCCGTTGAGCGCGTCACTGGCCGCGTGCTGGTGGCGCTGGCGGTCTGGATCGGCCGCGTCCGCCTGATCGATAACCTGCTGGTTGACGAAAGCGGCGGGCGACTCACCTTCCGGTTCTAATGGCGGGCACCGATGGATGTGCTAGACTGGCGGCATCAGGGTTCAGGATTTTCTACAGGAGAGCCAACCATGAAGACTTTCCGCAAGTTGAGTTTGAGTGTACTGGTGTTGTCGCTGGCATTCGTTGGCTGCACGCAGCAGCCGGCGGAGGAAAGCGCTGAGGGCGAGGGCGCGCAGCCTTCCCGTCAGGCGCGTTCGCGCCCGCGGCCGGCTCCGATTGTCGTGCCGGCGGGCACCGAGCTGGAAGCGCGGCTGATCACCGGCCTCAATTCCAAGGACAGCAAGACGGGCGACACCTTCCAGGCCACGCTGGCCAGTCCAGTGGTGGTGGGCGAGCGGGTGGCGCTCCCCGAAGGCGCAGATATCACGGGCCGGGTAACCGGCGCCAAACCTTCCGGCCGCCTGAAGGGCCGGGCCGAGCTGTGGGTCACGCTGACGGGCGTGCAGGTGAAGGGTCGGAGCCATGACATCGCCACCACCACTGCCGGGCACAAGGAAGGCAGCAAGACCATGCGCGACGTCCTCTTCATCGGCGGCGGCGCCGGTGCCGGAGCAGCCGTCGGCGGCAAAGGCGCGGGCACCGGAGCCGCCATCGGCGCCGGCGCGGGCACCGCAGCGGCCCTGCTGACCGGGAAGCGCAACATCAACTTCCCGCCCGAAACCGTCCTGCGTTTCCGGCTGGAAGAGGAACTGAAAATTCAGCCCTAGCCCAATCTGGCTTGTGCGCCGACGATCGCAACCGGCCTCGCCCGGCGCGGTTTTGTGTTCCAGTTACGTGTTGGTTACCGGCCGAACCAACTTTGCAACCACCGCTTTGACCGTCAGGCCCTGTACGACGATGGAAAATACCACCACGCTATAGGTAACGGCGAGAATCAGCGCCTTCATCTCATTCTCGGGCAGGGAAAAAGCCAGAGCGACCGATATGCCACCCCGGAGGCCGCCCCAAACCAACACCGGCACGGCCCCTTGGGTGAATTTATCTCGTCGGGAGAGCAACAGTATGGGTATCGAGACGCTAATCAACCGAGCGACCAATGCGATAGGGATCGCCAGCAAGGCCGCGGCAAGATAGCCGGTGTCGAAACGCAGCAACAAAACTTCCAAGCCAATCAGGAGGAACAGGACGGAGTTCAAGATTTCGTCAAGCAGTTCCCAGAAGTCGAAAAGTCGTTCGCGGGTCTTCTCGCTCATCGCAAACCGGGCGCCATGGTTGCCGATGAACAGTCCGGCCACGACCACCGCGATGGGGCCACTGAGGTGAGCGCGCAGGGCAATCGCGTAGGTAACCATCACCAAGGCCAGCGAAATGACAACTTCGAGGATGTATTCATCGATGGTGCGCAGGGCACGGTAGGCGAGGTACCCGACCACCATGCCCAGCACAGCTCCGCCCAGGGCTTCGCTTACAAATAGTCCCACCACCCCGGTTAGCCCAAGAGTTGCCTGTTCGCCGCCGAGGGCAAGGGCAAGCACAATCGTAAATACCACCACACCGACTCCGTCGTTGAAAAGCGATTCGCCCGCAATGATTGCTTCCAACCGTTTGGGCACTTTGATCGTCTTGAGAATTCCCAAGACGGCAACCGGATCGGTGGGGCTGATGAGCGCACCGAACACCAAGGCCCAGATGAACGGAATGGCGATGCCGAATAATTGCAGGACATACCACATGGAAGCCCCAACGATGAACGTGGACATCAGCACGCCACCGGTTGCCATCAGAGAGATGGCCCATTTGCGGCTGGCCAGGGCGGAGAAATCTACGTGCAAGGCTCCGGCGAACAACAGGAAGCTCAACATCCCGTGCATGAGGGCCTTGTGGAAGTCGATCTGAGCCAATGCCTCCGATACTCTTGGACCCACCTGCAGGGCCGGAACGATCAGGTCTACAACCACGACGGTAAGGGACGAGGCCATCGCGATGACCATTAGACCTATCGTAGGGGGAAGACGCAGATAGCGGTGATTGACATAGCCAAACACTGCCGATAGGCACAACAAGATCGCCGCGATGTCGAAGAGAGTCATCCGCCCACCCCCTTGGAAGTCCGCCCACTCACTGCTACTGGCTTGCTCATTCTAATGCAGTTTCTGAATCCGCAAGATACTACACTTGTTGAAACCCAGATTGCGGCTCTCCAGCTTTGCACCACCCGCTCCGCGTTGACGTGCCTGCGGGCGGGGGCTAGGATGGCGGGCAAAGAGGAGGGCGCAGTCATGAGACTCAATCCCATTTTTTTCCCAGCTATTGTAGTTTGCCTTACGGTCGTGCTGCTGAGGGCGTGGCTCCCAGTCGCCGCTTGGCAGCAGCCAAACGAACCCAATGAACCGGCGGAACAGTTCAAACTAGCCCAAAGATATTTCAAAGGGGAAGGCCTATCTAAGGACTACGCCCAGGCGGTTAAGTGGCTTCGCAAGGCGGCTGAGCAAGGGTTCGCCATAGCGCAAACCGACCTGGGCGCGATGTACGCTAATGGCCAAGGGGTGTCGAAAGATTACGCCGAGGCAACCTGCGATGTACGCTAATGGCCAAGGCGTGCGCCAGAACCACCGCGAGGCGGTTAAGTGGTATCGCAAGGCGGCTGAGCAAGGGCTCGCCATAGCGCAATACCACCTGGGCGTGTTGTACGAGCACGGCCAAGGGGTGTCGAAAGATTACGCCGAGGCATTGAAATGGTACCGCCAGGCGGCCGAGCAGGGAGCTGCCATAGCGCAATTCGACCTGGGCGCGATGTACGAGCACGGCCGAGGGGTGTCGAAAGATTACGCCGAGGCATTGAAATGGTATCGCCAGGCGGCCGAGCAGGGAGATGCCGTGGCGCAATACAGCCTGGGCACGATGTACGCTGAGGGCCGGGGAGTGCCGCAGGACGATGCCGAAGCGTTGAAGTGGTACCGCCAAGCGGCCGAGCAGGGAAATCCCGGGGCGCAACAGAACCTGGGCGTGATGTATCGGCCTTGGCCAAGGCGTGCGCCAGAACGACGCTGAGGCCATCACGTGGACTCGCAAAGCGGCCGAACAAGGGCTCGCCGTGGCGCAATTCAGCCTGGGCGCGTTGTACGACTACGGCCAAGGCGTGCGTCAGGACTACGCCGAAGCGTTGAAGTGGTACCGCCAAGCGGCCGAGCAGGGAAATCCCGCGGCGCAATCCAACCTGGGCATAATGTACGTCAATGGCAAAGGGGTGCGCCAGAACCTCGTGGTAGCTTACATGTGGTTATCGCTGAGCGCGGCTGCTGGAGATGAATTCGCTGCTAAAACCAGAAACTCGGTGGCGCAACATATCACCCCCGAGCAGGTTGCCAAAGCGGAACGCCTCGCGCGCGAATGGCGGGAGAAACACAAGAAGCAATGACGCGACAGGCCCGCACGCTCCCGCTTCCAATCCCTCCTCCGCCGCCTGCCTACCGCAGGCAGGGTAGGCAGGCCTGAACTTCCCTACGCGTTGACTTGCCTGCGGGCGGGGCGTTGGGCAACTTTCGATCACGGCCTGTACCCTCCCCCTGGTTCCGGCATTGGTCGAACCCTGCTTAGCCCAGGCGAAGTCTGCATCGGTCGATGTGTTCTCCCGCTTGCTTGCGCAACGCCAAGGCAAAGTCCTCGCGCTTTTCCAAAGCCTTCTCTACGGCCGCAAGTGTGTCGTAGTACACGCTCCAACCGAGCCTTTCTTTTTCGTACTGTTGCTTAAGCATGCTGTTCTTGCCGGCAACGAAACCCACAGCGCTGGCGATGCGGTACTATTCTTTCTACTTGACAGCGGACGGCAAAGTCGCGGACCTTCGGTCTTCCACGGAGTAGGCGCTCCGACCCCCGCTTCCAATCCCTCCTCCGCCCGCCTGCGGTAGGCAGGCATGAACTTCCCGGAGTAAGTGGCAAGAATCTTGGTGTTGGTGGGCCCGGGTGGATTCGAACCACCGACCGACGGATTATGAGTCCGCTGCTCTAACCGCTGAGCTACGGGCCCTTCGCTAAGCTTACAACCAGGCGCTCGAAGAAGGTAGAGGCAATTGTGTGGGTCGGAAAGGGTTTGACCTGCCCGGGCCGGGCGGGCTAAGTTGCCCCCGTCGCAAGGGCCTGATTTTGGAGCTTTGTTCGTCTGCCCCGCCGGAGTGCCGCGGGGTCTGCCGTTAATAATTAACGCGTGCGGGGGGAACCATGCAGAAGCCCGGTAGAGTTGTGCTCGGTTTGGTGGCGCTGGCGTGCTTGTGGCTGGCCGGGCCGGGCCAAGCGCAAGACAAAGAGAAAAAGTCCGTTCCCAAAGCGCCGCCGCGCGCGGAAGGCGAGGGGCCCTTCGACCGGCTCATCCTGCGCGGCGCTACCCTGATTGACGGTACCGGCGCGCCCGCCATCGGGCCGGTGGACATCGTGGTGGAGCGGAACCGCATCGTTGAGATCAAGAGCGTCGGCTACCCCGGCGTTCCCATCGAAGAAAAGAAGCGCCCGAAAGTGAAGTCCGGCGACAAGGAGCTCGACCTCGCAGGGATGTACGTGCTGCCCGGCTTCGTGGACATGCACGCGCACATCGGCGGCGTAGCGCAGGGCACGCCCGCCGAGTACGTCTTCAAGCTCTGGATGGGCCACGGCATCACCACCATCCGCGACCCCGGCAGCGGCAACGGCCTGGAGTGGGTGTTGGAGCACAAAGCCAAGAGCGCCAAAAACCAGATTACCGCCCCGCGCATTTTAGCCTACCCCTGGTACGACGCCGACCAACGCGGTCGGCTTTCGACGCCGGAGCAGGCGCGCGCGTGGGTGGCGGAGGTAGCGAAGAAAGGAGCGGACGGGCTGAAGCTCACCTCGTTCCGGCCCGACCTGATGGCAGCGATCATCGACGAAGCCAAGAAGCAGGGCCTCCGCACCGCCGCGCACCTGGCACAGTTGGGCGTGGCGCGCCTGAACGTGCTGGACGCCGCGCGGCTGGGCCTGACCACCATGGAACACTGGTACGGCTTGCCGGAGGCGCTCTTCACCGGCCGCACGGTGCAGGACTTCCCGCTCGACTACAACTACAACAATGAGCAGCACCGCTTCGGGCAGGCGGGCCGGCTGTGGAAGCAGGCCGCGCCGCCTTTCAGCCCGCACTGGGAAAAGGTCATGGACGAGTTGCTCAAGCTGGGCTTCACCCTCGATCCCACCATGACTATCTACGAGGCCAGCCGCGACTTGATGCGGGCGCGCCGCGCCGAGTGGCACGAGACCTACACCCTGCCCTCGCTCTGGCGCTTCTACACCCCCAGCCGCACAGCGCACGGCTCCTACTGGTTCTTCTGGTCCACCGAGGACGAAGTGGCGTGGCGGAACAACTACCGCCTCTGGATGACCTTCGTCAACGAGTACAAGAACCGCGGCGGGCGCGTGACCACCGGCTCGGACTCCGGCTACATCTACAACCTCTACGGCTTCGGCTACATCCGCGAGTTGGAGCTGCTACGCGAGGCCGGCTTCCATCCGCTCGAAGTCATCCGCGCCGCCACCCTCAAGGGCGCGGAAGCCCTGGGCCTCGACAGTGAAATCGGCACAGTAGAGGTGGGCAAGCTGGCCGACTTGGTGGTGGTGGAAGAGAATCCGCTGGCGAATCTCAAAGTGCTCTACGGCACCGGCGCCATCAAGCTGGATGAGAACAACCAGCCCGTGCGCGTCGGCGGGGTGCGCTACACCATCAAGGATGGCATCATCTTCGACGTCCGGAAGCTGCTCGAAGATGTCCGCCGCATCGTCCGCCAGGCCAAGGAAAAAGAGAAGTTCAAAATCACCCAGCCGGGAACTCGTTGATAGCACGGCAAAGTGCCGCCTGGGCCAATGAGACGGTTTTTTCTCTGCGTACTCTGTGCCTCTGCGGTTCAGACGTGCTCACCGCAGAGACGCGGAGGGCGCAGGGGGGAGGAGAAAGTGATGCGAGGCAGAGTTGCGGTTGCGTTTCTGGTTGCGACGATGCTGGCGGCGGGGAGCGCGCCGGCGGCGCAGGGCCAGCAGGCGGCCGCCCAAAAGAAGCTGACGCTGGAGCGGCTCTACCAGTACCCGCGCCTGGAAGGGACACCTCCCACCGGCGCCAAGTGGTCGCCCGACAGCCGCAAAGTCGCCTTCCTGTGGAACCGCGCAGGCATGCGCTTCCGCGACCTGTGGGTCTATGACGCCGAGAGCAGCCGGCTCACCCGCCTGACCGAGCTCGACCACGAGCCGGACGAGTGGACCACGCCAGCCTCGCACAAGGACCCCAAGCTCAAGCAATATCTTCCGCCCGAAGGTGGCCTGCGGAGTTTCGAGTGGGCGCCCGACTCCCAGAAGCTGGCGTTTGCGTTTCGCGGCGAACTCTACGTGGTGCCGGCCGACGCCAGCCAGACGCTTCAGCGACTGACCAAGAGCAAGCAGGCGGAGACGCGCCCCAAGTTTTCTCCCGACTCGCACAAGCTGGCCTTCAGCAGCGGCGGGGAGTTGTGGGTGCTCGACCTCCGCAGCGGGCAGCGAGTCCAACTCACCAGCGGCGGTGGCGAGGACGTCCTCAACGGTGCACCACCCGAGCCGGGACGATCGCCGGGAACCTTCAAGTGGTCGCCCGACGGGCAGTGGATCGCCTTCCAGCAGATTGACCGGCGCGGCACGCGCACCCGGCTGATCCCCAACTACTCCGGCGTTGAAGTGAAGACGCGCAAGCAGCGGCGCACCTTCGCCAAAGATAAAACCTTCAAGGTTCGTCTGGGCGTGGTGCCGGCCGCGGGCGGCGCCGTGGTTTGGCTGACCAAGGCCGAGCGGCAATACTACCGTGATTGGAAGTGGTCGCCGGACGGCACGCACATTGCGATAAATCGGGTGGGGGAGAAGCAGAAGCGGCGACAACTGGATGTGGTGAATGTCAGCGCGGCACTCAAGGACTCAAAGGAGACAAAGAAGGCAGACGAAGCAGAGGAAGAAAAGCGAACCGCAGAGAGCACGGAGAACGCAGAGAAGAAGACGGAGAAAAAGCTGGCGTGGGTGCGGACGATTTACAGCGAGAGTGACGATAAGTGGATTTGCACTCTTTGCAATTTCGTCCAGTGGTCGCCGGACGGCAAGCAAGTGCTCTTCAGCAGCGAGCGCGACGGTTGGAACCACCTCTACTTGATTGCCGCCGACGCCGAGCCGGAGGCCGAGCCGCACCAATTGACGAGCGGAAATTGGGAAGTTGAAACACGCAGCACGCCGCTTACAATGCGCCCGCGCTTTGATCATTTCGGAGCGTTTGTCTATTTCACCGCCAACAAAGAGGACCACAGCCGCCGTGACCTCTATGTAGTCGCGATCAACGGCGGCGAGCCGCTGCGGTTGACCGAGCGGGAAGGCTACAACGCTGCCGTGGTCTCGCCCGACTCCAAGCACATCGCCCTGCTGTTTTCCAGTTTCGCCCAGCCGTGGGACCTCTATGTGGGCTTGAACACGGATGGGCGGCCCATGAAAGTGGGAGAAACCTGGCAGCGCGTCACCACTTCGCCGCTGGCAGAGTTCGCCGACTATGACTGGCCGCAGCCCGAGATGGTGGAGTTCCCCGCCCGAGACGGCAAGGCGCTGCGGGCGCTGCTCTTCCAACCCACGGAGCTGGCGGTGCAAATGCGGATGTACAGCCGCCTGCCGGGGCGCGCGCGTCGCGGGCGCGGCAAAGGCCGCGGGCCGCAGGTGAAGAAAGTGCCGGTGGTGAACTTTGTCCACGGGGCCGGCTACGCGCAGGCGGTGCTGAACCGTTGGGGCGGCTACAACACCGAGCGTTTCCACTTCAACCAATTCCTGGCGCAGCACGGCTACGCTGTCATTGACGTGGACTACCGCGGCAGCTCCGGCTACGGGCGCGACTGGCGCACCGACGTCTATCTGCACCTGGGAGGGCTTGACCTCCAAGACGAATTGGCGGCGATGGACTACCTCAAGCGCGTGCCCTATGTGGATACCGCGCGGGCGGGCATCTGGGGCGTCAGCTACGGCGGCTTCATGACGCTGATGGCGCTCTTCCACGCGCCCGACGTGTTCCACGCCGGCTCGGCCTGGGCGGCGGTGACCGATTGGGAGAACTACCCGCGCCACTACACCCAGCACCGCCTGCGCACGCCGGAGGAGGAGCCGGAGGCCTACCGGCGCAGTTCGCCCCTCCATCACGTCGCCGGGCTGAAGAACCACCTCCAGATTCAGCACGGCATGGCCGATAGCAACGTCCACTTCCAGGACGCGGTGCAGTTGATGGACGCGCTGGTGGCGGCGGGCAAGCCCTTCGACTTGGTCCTCTACCCGCAGTCGAACCACGGCTGGGCGCGGCCGGAGGTCTGGTTGCACTCCACCCGTGCCGCCTTCGAGTTCTTTGAAACCCACCTGAAAAAACGGTAACTCACCAGGTTGAAAGTCAAGCAGGCAACCTTTGCGCGCGGGAGCCGTCTAACTAAGTAGAGGGCATGAAAAGAAAACTGATGAGATCGGCACCCTGGCAGCGAGGAGCGGTGGACCATGTTGTTGCGGTTGGACGTCAACCTGACCATCGACAACCTGCGGGATCACCCGCTGGAGACGGTCGAGAAGCTGCGCCAACTGCTGGCCGAAGGTGCGCTGGTGGACGCTGACCCGCAGCGCGACGGTTTCTACGAGCTGCATGCCGACGATTCGGTTTTCTACCTCCACGTTTCGCCCTACAGCGGCAAGGTGCTGCTGCTGGCCCACTGGCCGAAAAACGGGACCGCCCAGACGGCTGAGAGGAACGCCGCCGTCGTCCAGTAACGGGAACCCTTTTCGTGCTAGGAGCTTGGCCTCCGGGGGGCAGCGAAAAATCGTTGCTGACTTTTTCCCGGTGGGCACATCTAAAAGAGGGTAGGCAAGCAAAGATGATGCTGAGGCCCAAGGCAAATTCGATTCGGCGGAGGCTGCGAGGCTACACGGCTGACGCGGTGGAGAAGCTGCGCCGCCTGCTGTGGCCCCGCCCGGCCCGGTTGGCTCCGGTGCTGGCGACCGCGCTGCTGTCGTTGGCGCTGCTCCCTACCGCGGCCTCTATTTCCGTGGGCAGCTTCGACACCACTAGCTTGAGCCCGGCCGGTATCTACCGGGCGCTGGACTCCTCCGCCCAGCAGGTCTATTCCTTGGGAACAAGCTTGGCGAGTGATCTGCGGTTGATCTACCAGCTTCACTCCCGCCTGGGAGCGCAGGCGACGGCCACGGCGCAAACCGGCAGCGTTTCGCCGCAGGGCGAGATCATCAACTGCACCGCCTCCGCACCCGCGGCCAAGACCCCCCAACCGCAGCAAATCTAACCTGCTCGGCCTTTCCTTCCTTCTCAGCTACTGACATACCCCTAGCCGTTATCTTCGGAC
This sequence comes from Candidatus Acidiferrales bacterium, assembly GCA_965247455.1. Classification (GTDB taxonomy): domain Bacteria; phylum Acidobacteriota; class Terriglobia; order Acidiferrales; family 2-02-FULL-67-57; genus JACZYA01. The sequence goes on along the minus strand of CBDFHE010000017.1, from coordinate 231,083 downwards.
AATTCTGAGAGAGAATTCCGCTAGCGGGTGCCCCCTACGGGATAAACTCCGCACCTCTTCCAGACTGCTGTGGAGGGGTTTCGGGTTGCGCGGAGCGGGGGAAGCGGCTTAGGATAGATGTCTTTCCAGCCGGGCGAATGGAGGAGGGCGAGATGCGCAAGGAAATTGTGCAACATAAATCTAACCGAGTGGCGCAAGTGACGCTGGCTCTTGTGGCGCTGGCCCCGCTGCTGGCGGGGCTGGCGGGCTGCCAACGCGAGGCGGAAGCTCCAGCGGAGTGGCCGCAGCTTCCCGGCTACGAGGAGATGGCGATTCCCGCCGACAACCCGATGACGCCCGCCAAGGTCGCGCTGGGCAAGCAGCTTTTCTACGACGCGCGGCTCAGCGGCGATGGCTCGCGCTCCTGCTACTCCTGCCACGTGAAAGAGCACGGCCTCACCGACGGGCGCGCGACCGCCATCGGAGCTTACGAAAAGCCATTGCCGCGCTCCAGCCCCACGCTCTGGAACATCGGCTACCACTCCCAGTTTTACTGGGACGGCCGCAGCGGCTCCATGGAAGCGCAAGTGAAAGGCGCCTGGCGCGGAGGCAACATGGGCGCCAGCGGCGCCGACGGCCACCCCAGCATGGAAGAGATCTGCGCGCAGTTGAACGAGATTGCAGGCTACCGGCAGCAGTTCCAGGACGTCTTCGGCGCCGACGCCACGCCCGACAACGTCGCGCAGGCCATTGCGTCGTTCGAGCGCACCATCGTCGCCAACGACTCGGCTTGGATTCGTTTCCAGCAGGGCGATGAGGCGGCTTTCAGTGAAGCGGCGCGCCGCGGTTGGCAACTCTTCAGCGGCAAAGCCAACTGCACCAACTGCCACGACGGCCGCCTGCTGACCGACTTGCAGTACCACAACGTCGGCATCGGCATGAAAGACGCCGAGCCCGACTTGGGCCGCTACAAGGTGACCGAGGAGGACAAAGACCGCGGCGCTTTCAAGACGCCGACCCTGCTCGACATCAGCAAGTCGGCGCCCTACTTCCACAACGGCAGCGTGGCCACGCTGGAAGAAGCGGTGGAGGTGATGCTGGGCGGCGGGCTCGACAATAAAAATCTCGACCGCACCAACCTGAAGCCAGTCACGCTGACCGAGGAAGAGAAAGCCGACCTGCTGGCGTTCCTGCGCGCGCTCGAAGTGGACTACACCGTCACCGAGCCGACGCTGCCGGAGTAGGAACAAGGCTGGATCCAGTGCTTTGAAACACCAATCCTCTTAGTGGAGAAGCAATGATGCGAGAAGCCGACGGCATTTATCAGAACGACAAACTGGTGGCGCGCGTGCGCACACCGGAAGTGAAGGAGCAGGACAAGCAGGTGCACTTCGCCGAAGTGTACGACAGCGATTTCCTCTCGCTTCCGGACGAGTGCGAGTTCGGGAAGTACACCTTGATCGTCCGCACCATCGACACCGCCACTAAGGTGGGCGCCAACCACGAGGCCGCACAGCGCAAGCTCACCGACGTGACCGCCGAGATCGTCAGCTACCGGGAGCACTGAGGGGGAAAAGAAAAGCCTAACCGGCGGCCTCGCCGACGGATTGCTTGACAGGGCGGGCCGGTGGGATGGGCAGCGGCTCCGAGGCAAGCTGGTCGGCGGTAACTTCTCGCCAAGCGGTACGCGTGCGGAGCAGCTTCAACACCAGAGCGACGTGGAGCGCGTGCCCGGCGCGCTCAGCCACTACGCGACCCACCAGCGGGCGGCCCAGCAGGGCGAGGTCGCCGATCAGGTCCAGCGCTTTGTGCCGGCAGAATTCGTCGGGGTAGCGCAACCCGCCTTGGTTGATCAGACCGTCGGCGGTGAGCACCAGAGCGCAGTCGAGCGAGCCGCCGCGAATCAATCCCATCTCCCGCAACTGTTCGACTTCGTTCTGGAAGCAGAAAGTGCGGGCGCGGCTGAGCAGCCGGGTGAAGGAGTCGGCGTTGAGTTCGAAGCTCAACTGCTGCCGGCCGATGAGCGGATGGGGAAACTCGATGGTGGTGTCCACTTCCAGCCTGCGTTCGCGGCCGTTGGCCGGACAGAGCCCGATGCGGCGCACCTTGCCACTGCCGGTCCCGCCGTTGACGGGGTTGGGCGCGGCTTCGCTGACTTCAATCGGTTCCAGAATTTGCAGGTAGCGCCGGCGCCGGCGCTGGCGCTTGCGCCCTGCTGCCTGCACCAGCTCCACGAAGGGCGCCGCGCTGCCGTCCAGGATGGGCAGCTCCAGGTTGTCGAGTTCCACCGCCACGTTGTCAATCCCGCAGGCGTAGAGCGCCGCCAGCAGGTGCTCGGTGGTGGAAATCAGCACACCTTTTTTCATCAAGCTGGTGGCGTAGCTCACCCGGGCGATGTTGGCGGCGCGGGCTTCGACCTCGAACCCGTCCAAGTCCACCCGCCGGAACACCACCCCGGTGCCCGCCGCCGCCGGGCAGAGCCGCAGGCGGCAGCCCACTCCCGTATGCAGCCCCGTCCCCGCCACTTCCACCGGACGCGCTACGGTGTGCTCGAACTTGGTCTCAGCTTTCATCAGAGCATTCGTAAAAGCGCTAAGAGTACCAGATGAGATGGTATTTTGTAACACCCTGTTGTTCATATACATAGAATAAATCACATAATATTTTTCTCACCCATAGTGTTGTAAATAAGCAACAGTTCTAAGTCTGACCTGTGTCTCTCCAGCAACAATCAGAGCAGAGCGAGAAGCGCCGCCCTGAAACCTGGCCTGGCTGTTCCGCCCCGCCTCCTGCCTGTCCGCGCCCTGAGTTATACTGCCAGTTTCCATGGCCCGCCGCGAAACCACCCGCAAGCGTCTGTTCCTGATCGACGCCATGAGCTACATCTTCCGCGCCTACTACGCTCCCACCCCGCAGCGTTTTGCGAGCGCCCAAGGCATTCCTACCCAGGCGGTGTTCCTGTTCAACAACATGCTGCGCAAGCTGGTGCGCGAACAGCAGCCCGATTACGTGGCGGCGGTGTTCGAGTCGGTCGGGCCCACCGTGCGGGACGAGCTCTTTGAAGACTACAAAGCCCAGCGCCCGCCCACGCCCGAGGATCTGAAGGTGCAAATTCCCTACATCTTCCGGCTCTGCGAGGCGCTGCGCCTGCCCATCTTGCAACATGAAGGCTACGAGGCCGACGACGTCATCGGCACGCTGGCCCGCCGCGCCACCGACGCCGACCTCGACACCGTCGTCGCCACCTCCGACAAAGACATGCTGCAACTGGTCCGCACCGATGCCTCCGGGCAGCGGCCCTCGGTGCGTGTCTTCAGCCCCACCAAGAATCTGCTCTACGACGAAGCTGAGGTGGAAAACTACTTTGGCGTGCCACCCGAGAAAGTGACCGACGTGGTGGCACTGATGGGCGACGCCATCGATAACATCCCCGGCGCCAAGGGCATCGGCGAGAAAGGCGCGCGCCAGCTCATCGCCGCCTACGGCTCGGCGGAGACCGCCATGGAGCGCCACGCCGAGGTGAAACAAAAAAAATACCGCGAAGCCCTGCGCGACCAGCAGGACCAAATCCGCCTCTCCAAGCAGCTCGCCACTCTCCACACCGACCTGCCGGTCCCGTTCGACCTCCAGCAACTGGCCCGGCAAGCGCCTGACTCCGAGCAACTGGTGGCGCTCTACTCCGAACTCGGCTTCACTTCTTTGTTGAAAGAGCAACTGCCCGCTCGCCCGGCGCAGCCCGGGAAAGTCAACTACCGCGAACTCCAGAGCGTAGAGGAGCTGCGCGAGTTCCTCTCCGGCTCCTTCGCTGCGCCGCTGGTGCTTTGGTGCGAGACCACCGGCGAGCCGCCCCTTGAGCTTGACTTCACCGCTCTGGCTTTCTCGCCGCGCCTGGGCGAGGCCGTCTTCCTCCCGGTTCCGCCGCGCGGAGCCGAGCGGCAGGCGGCGCTCGACGGCGCGCGGTCATTCCTCCAAGACCCGCACCGGCCCAAGACTGTGCATGACGCCAAGGCAACCTGCCTGGCGTTGGCCACGGCGGGCATCGAACTGCGCGGCGTGGAGCACGACACCGCGCTCTACTCCTACCTGCTCCACCCCACCACTGCCAAGCACAGCCTGGAAGACGTGGCCGCGCGCCGCCTGAGCCTGGCGCTGTCGGGCGCGGTGGCGGAGAAGGCTGATTTCGTCGCCCGGATGCGTGAGCCGCTGCGGGAAGAAATGGAAGCGCAGGACCTGATCAAACTCTACGAAGAAATCGAGCGCCCGCTCAGTTCCGTGCTGGCCGCCGTGGAGCGCGCCGGCATTCGCCTCGACCCCGAGGCGCTGCGCAGCATGTCTGCAACGTTCGAGAAACAAATCGCCTCGCTCACCTCGCGCATCTATGGGTTGGCGGGGACGGAGTTCAACCTCAACTCGCCCAAGCAACTGGGACACATCCTCTACGAGAAGTTGCAGCTCCCCGTGCCGGGCCGGCGCGGAAAAACCAAGGCGCCCTCCACCGCCGCCGACGTGCTGGCGGAGTTGTCGGCGCAACACGAGCTGCCCAAGCGGGTGCTGGAGTATCGCGAGCTCGCTAAGCTCAAGTCCACCTACATTGATGTTCTGCCCGCCGCCATCAACCCGCGCACCGGCCGCTTGCACACTCGCTTCCACCAGACCGGCACCGCCACCGGGCGGCTCTCCTCCTCCGATCCCAATTTGCAGAACATTCCCATCCGCACCGAAGTGGGCAATCGCATCCGCGCCGCCTTCGTGGCCGAGCCCGGCTGGCAACTGGTGGGCGCCGACTACTCGCAAATCGAGCTGCGGGTGCTGGCCCACATGTCGGAGGACAAGGTGTTGATCGAAGCGTTCCGGCGCGGCGAGGACATTCACGCCCGCACCGCGCAGGAAGTCCTGGACGTGCCGCCGTTGATGCAGACCGGCGAGCACCGCCGCGTGGCCAAGATGATCAACTTCGGCATTATCTATGGCCTGACCGCCTACGGCCTGGCCACCCGCCTGGGCCTCGAGCCCGGCGAGGCGCAGCGCTACATCGACGCCTACTTCCAGCGTTACGCTGGCGTCAAAGCGTTCCGCGAGCGGCTGTTGCAGGAAACCCGCCAGCGGGGATTCACCTGCACGCTCTTCGGACGCCGCCGCCCGATTCCGGAGATCAACGCTCGCAACGCCAACCAGCGCAACTTCGCCGAGCGCACCGCGCTCAACTCGCCCCTGCAAGGTACCGCCGCCGACCTCATCAAGCTGGCTATGATTGCCATCCACCAGCGCCTGCGCGAAGAAAAACTGCGCACGCGCATGCTGCTGCAAGTGCACGACGAGCTGCTGTTCGAGGTCCCCGAGGACGAGCTCGACGCCGCCCGTGCGCTCGTCAAGTCGGCCATGGAACAGGTCCACCCCCTGCGCGTCCCGCTGCTGGTGGACCTGCACACCGGCCCCAACTGGTCGTTGCTGAAATAGGCTGCCGACACCGTTTCATCTTGCATCAAAAACAGTAGCGATGGCTGCTGCGAAAAGAAAACCGATGTTCTTGTTGGCAGCGCTTCTGCTGCTGCTCAGCGTGGCGCAGGCGCAGGAGTCCTGGCGCGAGAAACCGCCGCCGGACTGGACGCAAGAGGAAGCGCTGGCGGTATTGAACGATTCGCCCTGGGCACATCAGGTCCGCCTGTGGCAATTCAGCGGCCGGCAGTTGGCACGCCTCCCGAACGGCCGCACCGTGGTCTATCAGGACGTCCCCAATCGCCCGCCACGCCAGTATTCAGTACCGGTCAGCTCTCCCGAACCCGAGCGGGTGGAAGCGGTGTACGGCGTGCGCTGGAGTTCCGCCACGATCGTGCAGCAGGCCCTGGAGCGGTTGCGCACAGTGGCGCCGGTGCTGCGGGAGATGCAGGCTCCGCCGCCGGAGCTCTCTGCCGACCACTACGTTCTCACCGTCCGCGTGGTCAAGCCGCCGACGGAATCAGGCCGCGACCGGTTCGCGCGCGCCACGGTGTACGATCAATCGGGCCGGCCGATGCGCGATGAACCCCCGCGCGTGCCCGACATCTTCGCCGGCCTCAGCGAAGAGGAACTGAGCGACAGCGCCGAACTGCGCACCAGCCGCAAACAGCGCTTGAAGCCAGACCGCATCCTTCGCCACGGGCTGGGCACCAGCGAAGGCGTCTCCTTTTTCTTTCCTCGTCAGTACGACGGCCAAGCCGTCCTGCCCGAGGGCACCAAGTGGGTAGAGTTTTCCTTTCGCAGCGAGAAGGGCGACAAATTGAAAGCCCGCTTCAAGCTGGCCAATATGCAACTCGACGGCCAACCCGACTACTAACGTCGAGCATATCTGACGCCGTGTTTCGTTCTCAACTCGGACCTCCCTGTCATTCTGAGCGCAGCCCCGCCAACGGCGGGGCGCAGCGAAGAATCTCCCCGGCGTCGGGCCGGCGACTGTTGAGATTCTTCGTCGCCCACCCTGCCTGCGGCAGGTAAACTCCTCGGAATGACCGGGGAGAAAACGCCGGAGTTCAGGCGGAGCTGAGCAGCAGCGGCGTGCCTAGTTTAGCGGCGTAGTGGGGCCGGTAGCGCTGGGCGTTGTAGAGCGCGGCCACGTCCACCGTGCGCGGCCCCAGGGCCGGGTCGGGCAGCGGCACGTGGTCATAGTTGCCGTTCCGGACGGCCGTCATGCGGCCGCTGACGCCGTCGGCGATCAGGTCAAGCGCCACGTTGGCAAAGGTGATGGCGACCATGTGGTCGAGCGAGTCGGGGTGGCCGCTGCGCAGGTCGTAGGTGAGGTCGCTGGTCATGGTCTCCTCGCCCGTGCGCCGCCGGATCTCTTCCGCCAGGGCGTGGCCGATGTCCACCTTCTTGCGGTGGCCGTAGGCGTCGGCCTCGCCAAACTCCGCCACCTGCTGTCCCTGCCACACCGCTCCCTCCGAGGTTACCACCAGCGAATAGTTGCTAGGGTTGTTGCGCTTGTCTTCCATCAGCAGCTTGCACAGGTGGTCGAGGTCAAAGGGATACTCCGGGATCAGGCAGCGGGCGGAGGTGACGTAGCCGGTGTAGAGCGCCGTGAAGCCGGAGTCGCGCCCGAAGATGCGGAAGATGCCGATGCGCTCGTGTGAACCCAGCGTGGTGCGCTGGCGCGTGATCAGGTCTTTGGCGCGGGTGATGGCAGTGGAAAAGCCGATGCAGTACTCGGTGCCGCGCACGTCGTTGTCCATAGTCTTGGGGATGGCGACCAGCGGCACGCCCTCCTGTTGGAGCCGGGCGGCGAAGCTGAGCGTGTCGTCGCCGCCGATGACGATCAGCGTGCCGATGTGCAATCGCTCCAGGTTGCGCAGCACCAGCGCGGTCAGGTCATAGACCTCGCCCGTGCGCGGAAACTTTTCCACTTCCGCCGGGGTCAGGTGCGGCGGCAGCTTGGACTTCTTCACTTTCTGCGGATTGGTGCGCGAGGTGTGGAGCGTGGTGCCGCCGGTGCGGTCGATGGCGCGGGTGTTCTCGCGGTTGAGCGGGCGGATGCAGGCCGGGTCGTGCTTCTGCTTGGGGTCCATGTGGGTCAGGCCTTCCCAGCCCTTGCGGATGCCGATCACCTCCCGGCCCATCTCGCTGGCGCGATAGACCGCCGACTTGATCACCGAGTTCAGTCCCGGCACATCACCTCCCCCGGTTAGTATTCCGATTTTGTTCGCTGCCATATTGGCTATCCTATGCTCGTACTCCTTCAACTAGGATGCGGTTTCGGCTTTCAAGCGTCAAGCCGCTAGGGGAAAAGGCCGACGATGCCCGTACGGGCATCGTCGCTACCCCTATCGGCAGACCGGAGTGCCTGCCTGCCGCAGGCAGGTCTGCCCCACCGGTAAAAAGGAAAATTCAGTGGCGCAGGCATTCCTGCCTGCGGCAGGTGTGGAACACACTGCTGCAACAGTCTCCCGCGCCTGTCATTCCGAGGAGCCTGCTTGCAGCAGGCAAGCTGCAAGCGACGAGGAATCTGCTTGGCAGCTGATTCTGACGAAAGCAGATTCCTCGCTTGCCCGCCCTAGCGGGCTCCGCTCGGAATGACAACAGCGCGCCGGTACGGGAGACGTCAGGGCACGACTTCAGTCGTGCCGACCTTACGCACTCCTTCCGAGGCCTTTAGGCCCTGAGGCGCTGCCCCCCTGCTTACTTCAAAGCCCTGCGCAGACAGGAATGCCTGCCTACCCTGCCTATCGCAGGCAGGCGCAGGCAGGTCCGCGCCACCAAACTCATCCTGGGTTCAATTCAGTAGGGTCCTTCGACTCCGCTCAGGACAAGCAGACATTCCTGTCCGCCTCAGTCCTGAGCTTAAGGGGAGAGGAAGTCGAGGGCGTGAGCAAGGTAGCTCTTCAGGTCCTTGCGGGGGACGATGGCGTCGAGGAAACCTTTGTCCAGCAGAAACTCGCTGCGCTGGAAGCCTTCGGGCAGCTTCTGGCGGATGGTCTGCTCGATCACGCGCGGCCCGGCGAAGCCGATCAGCGCGCCCGGCTCGGCGATGTTGAGGTCGCCCTGCATGGCGTAGCAGGCGGTGACGCCGCCGGTGGTGGGGTCGGTCAGCAGGCTGATGTAAGGCACGCGCGCGTCGTCCAGCCGCGCCAGCGCCGCGCTGATCTTTGCCATCTGCATCAGGCTGACCACGCCCTCCATCATGCGCGCGCCGCCCGAGCAGGAAACGATCACCAGCGGCAGCTTCGCTTCCAGCGAGCGCTCCGCCGCCCGCGTCACCTTCTCGCCCACCACCGCTCCCATCGAGCCGCCGATGAAGGCGAACTCCATCGCGCCAATCTGCACCGGGCGGCTGGCCAGCTTACCTTCGCCGAACAGGATGGCATCCTGTAGTCCGGTTTTTTTTTGGGCAGCTTTGAGCCGCTGGTCGTAGGGTTTGGTATCTACGAACTTGAGCGGGTCGGTGGAGGCCAGCCCGGCGTCGTGCTCGGTGTAACCGCCCGCGTCGAAGAGCAGCTCCAGCCGCCGGCGGGCGCCGATGCGGTAGTGGTGCTGGCAGCGCGGGCAGACGCTCAGGTTGGCGTCCAGGTCTTTCTTCCAGACGATCTGGCGGCAGCCGTCGCACTTCTGCCACAGGCCCTCGGTGCGAACTGTTTTCGCGTCCGGGGCCGGCTTTTCAATGCCTTTCTTTTCTCGTCGGAACCACGCCATGACTGGTTATTGGTTTATCAGTTCATCGGTTGTTTGGTTTATTGGGAAGGCCCGATCAACCAATCAACCGATCAATCCTCATCAGTATTCAATGCCGCGCTGGGCGTCGATGCCTTTCTGGTAAGGATGCTTGACCTCGCGCATCTCGGTCACCAGGTCAGCCAGTTCCACCACCTGCGCGTGGGCGTTGCGCCCCGTCAACACCACGTGCAAGCCCCCGGGCTTTCCCTTCAGCGCCTCCACCACCGCGTCAACTTTCAACAGGCCGTAGCTGATAGCGTAGTTGATCTCGTCAAGGATAATCATATCGTACTGGCCGGAGAAAATCTTCTCGCGCGCAAACGCCCAGGCTTCTTCGGCGGCTTGGCGGTGCTCGGGGTCAATGTCGCCGCCCAGCTTGACGAAGCCCTTGCCCATGGGACGGATTTCAAACTTGTCTTTGCCGAGAAGCTCGGCGGTGTCGAGCTCGCCGTAGTGCCAGGAGCCTTTGATGAACTGCACCATCAGCACCCGCAGCCCGCTGCCGATGGCGCGGAAGGCCAGCCCCAGCGCCGCCGTGGTCTTGCCCTTGCCCGGCCCGGTGTGGACGATGATTAGCCCTTTCTTGCCTGCTTCGCTCATGGTGTCTGCCGGTGCAATCCCACTCCCTGCCCCAAGACCGTTCTTGGGGAGGGAGACATTTTATTTGCGGTTGGGGTTTTCGTGCAAGAGCATCAGCGAGGCTCCAAAAGCCGGGCATGATTTATCAACAGTTCCGGTACAATCGGGGGCACCCACGAGATGAATCGGGCAGCCAAATTTCGCTTCGCACGGGTTCGATTGGCCGCCGGGGTGCCGAAGACGTGCGCGCCCAATCAACTTTTTCGCTGAGGGGATTCGATGAGCGGCTTGGATCTTTTGATGATTGGTGCCTTTATCGCCTACGCGATTTGGGCGGGCTTGCGGTCGCGGGCCGTCGCTTCCAAGAATCTGGAGGAGTATTTCCTGGCCGGCCGAAGCCTCAAAGGCTGGCGCGCCGGCATCAGTATGGCGGCCACCCAGTTTGCCGCCGACACCCCCCTGCTGGTGACGGGGTTGATCGCCACCGGCGGGATTTTTGCTCTGTGGCGGCTTTGGATTTTTGCGCTGGCCTTCTTGATGATGGGGTTTGTGTTTGCGGCCAGTTGGCGCCGGGCGGGCGTTCTGACCGACGCTGAGTTGACAGAAATCCGTTACGGCCACAAGCCGGCCGCGGTTCTGCGCGGCGTCAAAGCCATCTACTTCGGGACCATCATCAATTGTACCGTGCTCGCCATGGTTCTGCTGGCGGCCACGCGCATCGCGGAGCCGTTCTTGCTGTGGGACCAATGGCTGCCCTCCTGGCTGTTCAATCCGCTGGTCGGGCTGGTGCGCTGGATCGGGATGCCGCTGACGATTGATACCGGCGATGGGACGGGTGTGTGGATTCGAACCGCCAGCAACCTGATTTCCATCGGCGCCATCGTCCTGGTGACGACTTTTTATTCCGCCACCGGCGGCTTACGCAGTGTGGTTATGACCGACATCTTCCAGTTCTCGCTCATGATGCTGGGGACACTGTGCTACGCGGTTGTGGTTGTGCGCGCGGTCGGCGGGCTGTCGGTCATAACCGAGCGCATCCACCAACTGTTTGCCGCCGGCGGGCCGGGCGGAATTCGTCCTGAGCAAATCCTGGCCTTTACCCCTTCGCGCGCCTTCGACGTTTCCTGGATGCTCCTGTTGGCTTTTGGGTTCCAGTGGTTGATCCACATGTATTCCGACGGCACCGGCTACTTGGCTCAGCGGTCCATGGCCTGTTGCACCGACCGCGACGCCAAGTTTGCCGCGGTGGTCTTCACCGTGGCCCAGATCATCTTCCGAAGCCTGCTGTGGCTTGTGATTGGACTGGGGCTGCTGGTTCTCTTTCCGCCTGACCCGAAACTCGCCGGCGAGGTGCTGACGGCGGAGCGCGAGGCGACTTTTGTCCGGGGGATGGCGGAGTTGTTGCCGACCGGAATCAAGGGGCTGATGTTGACGGGGATGCTGGCGGCGTTGGCGTCCACGGTGGACACGCACTTGAACTGGGGCTCTTCCTATTGGACCAATGACATTTACAAACGGTTCATCTGCGAAGGCTGGCTGAAGCGGAAGCCCACCGGCCGGACGCTGGTGTGGGTCGCCCGGGGCGCCAATCTTTTGATTCTGGCGATTGCGTTGCTCATCATGACCCAGCTTACCTCCATTCAGTTGGCGTGGGAGACCAGCCTGCTGCTGGGCGCCGGCATCGGGATTGTTCTCGTGTTGCGCTGGCTCTGGTGGCGGATGAACGCCTGGGGAGAAATTTCCGCCATCGTGGCGTCTTTGGTTCTGGCTCCCGTCCTGCTGACGACCATTCCGGCGGAACAAGAGGTTCTGCGAATGCTGCTGGTGGCGCTAGGTTCCACCGTGACCGCCGTCGTGGTGGTTTTTCTCACCGGACCCGAGGAGCAGAGCCGCCTGCGGGAGTTTTATCGTCGGGCGCGCCCACCCGGGTTCTGGGGGCCGGTGGCCGAGTCGTTGAACGAAGAGGCCGGGCTGGGACAGCGACGCCTGCAACGCGCCCTTGCCGCCATGCTCGTCTCCGCCTTTTCCATCTTTTGCTTGTTGACGGGATTGGGTTCTTGGTTGGTGGGGAGTCCCGCGCCGACTTGGTTCCCCTGGCGTTGGCCGTGGATTCTGGTTCTGCTTCTATTGGGATTTGGCCTCATCCCGGTTTGGTGGCGGCTGGGATTCCACGAGCCGGATTCGCAAGCTGGCTGAGCCAGCGGCGGCACCCTCGCGCGGCCGGAGTTGGTGCGGCGCTCCGATTACGCGCTTACTTGGGGTAGGGGTGGTCGCGCAGGAGCGCGAAGGCGCGGTAGAGCTGCTCCAGCAGGACCACGCGCGCCAACTCGTGCGGCATGGTCATCTGAGAGAGCGAGAGCAGCAGGGTGGCTTTCTTTTTGGTCTCTTCCGCGAAGCCTTCCGCGCCTCCCAGCAGGAAGACCAACTGGTTGTGCGCGCGGTTGATCTGCCGGGCGAGCCAGCGAGCGAACTCCTCCGAGGTGTGGCTCTTCCCGGCGGCGTCCAGCAGCACTACCGGCGTGCTCGCCTGCTTGCCGCGCGCTTCCTCCACTGTGCGGGGGCCGCCGTCGGTGGTCTTCCACTCGACAATCTCAATGGGCGAGAAGTGCACGATGCGCCGGCGGTAGTCTTCGATCAGCGCGCGCAGGTGCGGGTTGCGCGTCTTGCCTAGGCATACCAGCCGCAGCTTCATAGACTGAATGAAACCACCCTAACTCTGTCAGGGCAAGCACAGAAAAGCTGCGTCACCACAGAGGCACAGAGGGCGCCGAGAGAACAGAGAGTGAGGTAGGAACTTTGCTCGGGTTGATGTTTGGTTCAGGTCTCCTGCTGTTCCGGCAAGGGGAAGCGGGTGGCGCGGCGCCAGAGCCGCTCCAGGTCGTAGAAGTTGCGGGCGCGGGGACTGAAGATATGCACCACGAAGTCCAGGTAGTCCAGCAGCACCCACTCGGCCTGCTCGTAGCCCTCCACGTGCGCGGGCACGAGCCCGGCGCGGCCCAGCCGCTCCTCCACCGCATCGGCGATGGCTTTCACCTGGCGGTTGGACTGGCCGGTGCACAGCAGGAAGTAGCCGGTGAAGGAGGCCACGCCGTCGAGGTCGAGCAGAACCACCTCAGCGGCCTTCTTGTCCAGGGCAGCCGCGGCGGCGCGCTGGAGCTGTTTGGGAACCGAGTGTTTGGCCATCTAGCGGTAAAGCTGCGAGTGTTCGATGTAGTCCGCGACGGTGGGCGGCACGCACTTGCGCCAGGCTGAGCGCGCGCGCCCGGAGCGGACAAGCTGGCGAATGCGGCTGGAGGAAATATCGGCGTGCACTCCGGTCAGCAAATGGACGGTGCTGTGGCGCAACCGAATTTCCCCGGCGGAACTCCGTGCCGTCGGCGCCAACAGGTCGGCGGGGAGCACGCGGCGCGCCTCCGCCAGACGGAAGCCGGGCCGGGTGGCAACGATGAAGTCGCACAGACGAACCAGGCGACGGAAGTTCTTCCACGCAGGCAGCGTCAGGAACGCATCCGCCCCCAGCAGAAAATAGAGCCGGGCGCGGCGGCCGAGTTGGCGGCGGAGGCGCGCCACCGTATCAACCGAGTAGTAGCGGTGGCGGCCGCTCAAGTCGGGCCCGGCCTCCAGCAGCGAAGGGAGGAAAGCATCCCCGCCGCGCGTCGCGCGCGACAGGTGGGCGCACGCCAGCGTCACCATGGCATAGCGGTGCAGGAAAGGACTCAGCCCGCGGGCCTGCTTGTGGGGCGAAAGACCGGAGGGAATAAAGTAAATGCGGTCGAGGCGGAAGCGGCGCCGCGCCGCCCGCGCCAGTGCCAGATGGCCGTTGTGAATGGGATCGAAGGTCCCGCCGAACAACCCGATTTTCAATTGGTGGCTCACGCGGCGGCTTTAGCTCCTAGGGTGCGGGTGCGGCCGAGGCGGCGGGCGCCAGGTTGCGCAGCTGCGCGGCCAACAGGCGGCGCAGTTCGTCCAAGCCTTCCCCGGTCACAGCGGAAATGGCCACGCAGGCCAACCCTTCCGCTTGGCAGTGCGAGCGCAGCGCGGCCAGACGCTCGGGGTTGGGCAGCGCGTCGAGCTTGTTGGCCGCCACCACCACCGGCTTTTCCGCGAGCGCCGTACTGAACTGGTGTAGTTCGTTCCGCACCACCCGGAAGTCCTCCGCCGGGTCACGCCCGGTGTCGGAGATATCCACCAAGTGCACCAGCAAGCGGGTGCGCTCGATGTGGCGCAGGAAGCGCGTGCCCAACCCCTGGCCCGCGTGCGCGCCTTCGATCAAGCCGGGGATGTCGGCCAACACAAAACTCTCTTCGTCATCTCCGCGCACCACGCCCAGGCAGGGTTCCAGAGTAGTGAAAGGATAGTCGGCAATCTTCGGGTGCGCGGCCGAGAGCCGCGAGATGAGCGTGGACTTGCCGGCGTTGGGGAAGCCCACCAGGCCCACGTCGGCCAGCAGCTTCAACTCCATCCGCAGTCGGCGCTCTTCGCCCGGCTCACCCGGATCGGCGCGGCGCGGGGCCTGATAGGTGGAGGTAGCGAAGCGGGCATTGCCGCGCCCGCCGCGTCCGCCGGGCGCTGCTACGAATTGCTGGCCGGGCTGAGTGAAGTCGAACAGCTTTTCGCCGCTCTCTTCCTGGTAGAGGACGGTGCCGACCGGGACTTGGATGGTGCGGTCGTCGCCGCTAGCGCCGTGGCGGTTGGAGCCTTCGCCGTGGCGCCCGCGCGGGGCGCGAAACTCGCGGTTGTAGCGGAAGGGCAGCAGGGTGTTGAGGTGCTGGGTGGATTCCAGAATCACGTCGCCACCTGCGCCGCCGTCGCCGCCCGAGGGGCCGCCGCGCGGCACGAACTTCTCCCGGCGGAAGGCCACGCAGCCCTTGCCGCCGTCCCCCGCCTTGACCCAGATTTTGGCTTCGTCAATGAACATGGATTAGCGACCAGTTGCCAGCGACCCGCCTACGCCAAGGTTTCCCCCTTCGCCCGATGGGCTACGGCGGACAAGCCGGCGGGCAGGCCCGCGACGAGTGAATTGTGCGTTCATGCCTGAAGAAAAGGATAGCGGAAAAACCCAGGAGGAGAAAGGTGAGTTGAGGAACTGGCACTGGCGCACAATTCTGTTGAAAGTGAGGCGGAGAGGCCAGTAGCGGCAAAGAAGCCTCCAACTCCTTCGTCGGCTTTATCTCCCTCCAGAAACCGCCCTATGCCGGAAAGCAACGCCAACTACCTGGTTTAACAGGGCTTGGCCACCAAACTCTTCACAACCATGACCCCACAGACGCTGCAGCGAGCTACCAGGGGGGTATCTTCTCGCCTTGCGGGATTAACTCACTTAAAAGAAGCTACTTAGCGACGGGAACTAGTTTCAAAATCATGTTTTTTCTGCTTCTTTCCACCTCCTTCTCTGCCAGATGGGCCAGCGGCAATTCTTTCCACCACCCCAGAATAGCTGAAATCCCCTCCCCGCTCAACCCGCACCCTCACTTTCAACAGAAAAACTTACAGACGGGGATATAATCGGCTGGTTGCCATGGAGCTAACGCGAGAGGAAATTGCGGCGGTGGCCGAGCGCAAGCGCGCGGCCTATGAGGCCGTCATCGGGCTTGAAGTCCACGTGCAACTGAAAACGGCCTCAAAAATTTTCTGCAGCTGCTCGACCCGCTTCGGCGACCCGCCCAACTCCAACGTCTGCCCGGTGTGCCTAGGCCTGCCAGGCTCGCTGCCGGTACTGAACCGGCAGGTGGCGGAGCTGGCGACGCGGACGGCGCTGGCAATCAACTGTCAGGTGCGGGAGCAATCCGTCTTCGCGCGCAAAAACTATTTTTATCCTGACTTGCCCAAGGGCTACCAGATTTCGCAGTACGACCGGCCGCTGGCCGAGCACGGCAGGCTGGAAATTCACATTCCCGCCGACAGCGCCGGCGGAAAGACACGCAAGAAACGCATCAGCATCACGCGGCTGCACGTAGAAGAGGACGCGGGCAAGTCGCTGCACGAAGGTCTGCCGGAATCGGAGGCCAAGACCTACCTCGACTTCAACCGCTGCGGGGTGCCGCTGGTGGAGATTGTCAGCGAGCCCGACCTGCGGACGCCGGAAGAGGCCTACGCCTACCTGACCACGCTCAAGCAGGTGCTGGAGTACATCGAAGTCAGTGACTGCGACATGGAGAAGGGCTCGCTGCGCTGCGACGCCAACGTCAGCGTGCGGCCCGTTGGGACGGAGAAGTTCGGCGTCAAGACCGAAGTCAAGAACCTGAACTCCTTTCGCTACCTCGCCAAGGCGCTGGAGTACGAGATCAACCGGCAAGTGGCGCTGCTGGAGAATGGCGGCTGCATCCAGCAGGAAACGCGCCTGTGGAACACGCAGGCCGGACGCACCGAGCCCATGCGCTCGAAAGAACACGCGCACGACTACCGCTACTTCCCCGAGCCCGACCTGCTGCCGCTGGTGATGGACGCCGCCTGGGAGAAGGAAATCCGCCGCACAATGCCGGAGCTGCCGGCGGCCAAAGAAGCCCGGTTCGTGGAACACTACGGGCTGAGCGACTACGACGCCGAGGTGCTGACCGCCAACCGAGCCCTGGCCGACTACTTCGAAGCCACGGCGGCGAAAGCTCCGAATGCGAAAACCGCTGCCAACTGGATCCAGACCGAGTTGCTGGGTGCGCTGAAAGAGGCCGGCTGGGAAATCAGCCAGTCGCCGGTTTCGCCGCAGGCGCTGGCCGAGCTGCTCCAACTGGTCGAGGACGGCACGCTCTCCGGCAAGATGGCCAAGACGGTTTTCGAGAAAATGTTTGCGAGCGGAAAGTCAGCCCGCGCCATTGTAGCGGCCGAGAAGATGGAGCAAATCACCGACGCAAGCGAGATCGAAAAACTGTGCGGCGAGGTGTTGGCGAAGAACGCCGACAAGGTCGAGCAGTACAAAAAAGGCAAGCAGGCACTGCTCGGGTTCTTCGTCGGCCAGGTGATGAAGGCCACCCGCGGCCAGGCCAACCCCCGGCGGGTGAACGATACCCTGAAGAAACTACTAGGCCGGGATTTCCGTTTTGCCTGCCCCTGATGGCACGTTTATACACCCGATCGCCGCCGATCGCACAAAAACTTCGATCGTCGCACAATCGCTCAGCTTCAAAGGCCTTCATCTGAGCCCGCGCCGACGTGCGACCGACTGGAACCCCTGCTTTTCGGGCATTTCTCAGACACCGCTCCACACGTGTGCCCCGTGTCATCGCCGGGCGGGCTTCGTTGCACTTCAGGCCGCGCGTCAGCCTGCCGGCACGGGTAGCGCCCAGATCCTCCGCAGCATGTCGCCGAACAGCCGCCGCGTGAGATGCCCTTCCGCCAGCAGAAGCCAGTAGTACCGCGCATGCTTCACCAGCCGGCCCCCAGTTTTCACCAGTCGCTGCTGGAGACTCGTGAGCGACCAGCGCTTGACCCGCAGCGGAAGGACCAGTCTGCGCCACAAGTTGCCCAGATTGTAGGCCAGGACGCTCAGTTGCAGGCGCACCTCGTTCGCCCGGAAACGATGGCACGACAGCCGCGTCCAGTGGGTGGCCTGCTTGCCTTCCTTGATCCATTGCTCCGCCGTACCGCGCTTGTTGTAAAACCGCACGACCGAGCGGCTCGGGAGGGCCATGTTGGTCACGATGAAGCCGACGCGAGGGAACAGCTCACCTTGGTGGTGCTCCACCTTGGCGACGATCCGTCTGGGCGTGGTCCAGCTCTTGGCCTGATAGCGGAAACTCTGGTAGCGCACCAAGGGCTTGCAGCTCGGCCGTCCCGGCGGACGAAAGAGGATGTCTTCGATTTCCAGCTCCAAGCTCTTGTTCGCCGGCATGCGAATGGCATAGTCCACGTCGCGCTGCTCGAGCGCGTCGTAGATCTCGGGCTTCGCGAACGCGGCGTCTGCGCGGAACGCTACGCGCTTGCCCTCCACCTGCTGCCGGTCAATCTCCGGTACGAGCAGGTCGTCCCAGTCGTCGGCGCTATGCACGTTGCCTGGCCGCAGCGTGGCGGCGAGGCAGTCCCCATGCTCGGTGAACAGAAACAGCGGGTGGTAGCAGACGGACTCGAAGTGCCCGTTATAGGCGCTCCCTTCCTGCGCCCCATGCACCGGGCTCTCGCTCGAATCCATGTCGAGCACGATCCGGTCGGCGCGCGTCGCCATCTCGGCCTGTGCAAGCACCTCCCGGTTCACGGCCCTCAACCCGACGAGATTCTCCTCGTGGGTCAGCAGCTCTGTCTCGAACCAATGCAGCGTCGATGTCAGCGCCGCACCCCGGTCCCAGCGCTTTGGCGACCCGATGAGACGAAATGTTGGGTCTGCCGACACGCGCCCCGCGTCGTTGAGATCTTCGTAGCCCGCGAGGCGACTGTAGACCGACTGCCGCAGGAGATCCACCACGCTGAACTGGGTGTTCATCCCCTGTCGGGAATCGCTCAGGTGCTCGGCGATGAGTGTCTCCAGCCCCAGACGTTCATCCAACTCGCGCACCAGAATGAGGCCAGCGTCAGAAGTGACGCGCGATCCCTGGAACGCGACTTTCAAGAAGCCGTTGAACGCGAACTGGAATGGCTCGTGTTGTAATTCACCCACCGGGTGTCACCCTCCGTAGTGTGGTTCCTTACGTCGGAGCCCCAAAACTCAAGGCGCAGCGACTGGTCCTGGCGATACGGTACCACAGCCAAATCGGAAATCCGGGCTAAGATGTATTGCGCCGGTCTCTGTCAGAGAGGCGATGAAAGGGGGTGGGTTTTTCTGCACGAAACGACGCATTTTTCTATGCGCAATCTTGAGAACACGGGCCATGCCCGCCCCGCCAAGATTTCCTGAAGTGAATACGAACATGCGAACTCGATAGTGCATAATCGCTTGCATTTCCAAACCGCGACGACTCATCTTTGAATCAGAGGTTAGCAGTGTCCAGCCTTTCTTGCCTAGGAGCGGCAAGAATACAGGGTCTTTTGTTGAGCGAGGAAAGAAGTCTGTGTGACGTTTGAATTTGACTTTGGTTTTCTCGAGGGTATCGATTATTTCGCGACAGTCGCAAAGGTTTTCGTCAAGATAGAGAACGAAGGTTTTAAGCCGCAGCCTTTCCTTCTTCCCACTCGATCGCTTCCTTGATTTCAATCGCTTGGCGGCCATACTCTCTAGCCAAAGCTCTTATGGAGTCGCCGCCCCGGTGCCTATCCGCAAGGACAGCGGTAGAGATTCCTGTATCAACGAGTACAGGTCTTCCAAATGAGATTACCGGGTCTATCATAATGACTTTAGGTACTTCTACTTTCGATTTCAAATAAGCCTTCTTTGTGAAGGGATACAATCTCCTAGCTACACCTTCTATGTCTCGGTCGATCCTCCGAAGGTAAGCTCGGACGATTTCTTTGAGGGCCAGTTGATCTTTCTTGGAGAGGTTGACTATTCCGATTGCCTTTTCGATGAAGAGGTCTACCCCATCCGTTGGAAATTCCACTTCAGCCAGTGGATGTGCTGAATTGTACTTTTCTCTTAGAGTTTCAACGGCACCACGTATACTTCGCATGGGAATCCCTTCTTTGTGCCGCAAGCTTGCGAGTACCCAGCATTCCAGCAGGTCCATGAACGAAAGAAGGGGGGGAGTCTTAGAGGCGATTGAAATGACTGGCTCAGTATCGGCCCCGACAGTCCAATAGCGCAGCGTCTGATAGGGAATATGGAGATAGCGTGCTGCATCCACTGTACCGTATGAAGGGATCTCCAGCGGTTTGTAGTATTTAGCTTTCACAGCCTCGATTTCCAGGGGAGTAAGTTATCTGGGACTTTCATCAAGCACCTCTTGGGGTTGACTGGCTACCCTCATCCATGCTTGACCCTCCTCATATAGTACTATGATGCCACAATAGAGCCAAGGTTTTCGAGCAGGGTTTACATATTGATTTGATCCACTACTCCTGGGGGCTCAAGCTTTCTGTTGGGGGGGAACGTAGTCGGGCGGGAGGACGGCGCCTTCGCCGAAGAAGAACTCCTCCATCGCCTTTTCGAGAATTTCCTGGGACTCAGGCGCCCAGGGGGTGAGGCGGTATTCGTTCAGGATCATCTTGGCGTGCTCTTTCCAGAGCGCCCAGGCGTCCTGGGAGACGTTGTCGAAGATGCGCTGGCCCAGCTCGCCGGGCCAGGGCGGCTCAGGCAGACCCGGGAGTTCCTTTTGGAATTTCGTGCATTTGACCGTGCGACCGCTGGGGTCGGAAGCGGGTTGGGGGCCGGGCGCCGTGCAGTTCATCGGGGTTTCTCCTTCGGTTCGTCTGAACTGCCATGATAATCCACACAACTGAGAAAGTATAGGGGCGGCGGGGGAGAGGCAGACAGGAATGTCTGCCCCACCAGTTCTTGAGCATTTCTTACGCGCGTGGCTTAGCCGGGTTTCCGAGGGAGGTGAGGCGGGCGGCCTGCCTGCGGTAGGCAGGGTAGGCAGGCACCTGCCGCCCGGAGTCTCTCGGCGGAAAGTTCAGCCGAGGGAGGCGACGGCGGTTTCGAGTTGGCGGGCGATGAGGACGGGGTCGGTGTCGGGCTCAAAGGTGAGGGGGGAGCCGATGGTGACTTTGACGGCGCCGGGGCGGGCGATTTTCTTGCCGGTTTGCTTCAGCTCGAACAGGCCGTCGATGCGCAGCGGGACGATGGGGAGGCGGAGGTTCGAGGCCAGCAGGCCGACGCCGGCGCGGAAGGGCGCCAGCTTGCCGTCTTTGGTCAGTGCGCCTTCGGGGAAGACCAAGACGCTGTAGCCACGGTCAACCGATTCTCCGGCGAAGGAAAAGCTTTGGCGAAAGCCGGACAGTTGCGGCAAGGGAAAAACATTGAAGAGCGCAACGACCAAATAGTAGGTTGCCTGGTCGAGCCAGCGGCGGAGGAAGTTTGCGTCGGTGGGCGGACGGCGCAGGGCTTGCAGGTGCTCCCCTTCCATCGCCACCGCCAGCCGGTGCCGGAAGCGCGCGGGTAAGGCTGCCAGAATGATGCCGGGGTCTATGCTGGTAATGTGGTTGCAGATGACGAGGACCGGGCCGCGCAGGCCGCGCAGGTTTCGACGCCCTGTGATTTTCGGGTAGCCGAGCAGGAGGGTGGCAGGCCAAGTCAGCAGGTAGTACACCGCCAGGCGGAGCCAAGTGATGGGCCAGCGCTGCGGCCAGCGGGGGTAGTGGTACTCAGGTCGCCGGGCGAGGGGTTGGTGAAGCATTTGCTCCAACTCGCCGACGGTGGTGGCGGCGGAAAAGCGGGTTTCGCTCAATTCAACTTGATAGTGGTCTTCGAGCGCGCTGAGCAGCTCCACCCGATCAATGGAACTCAGGTTGAGGTCGGTTTCGAGGTTGGCGTCGGGGGAGAGACGAGCGGGCGCGCGCCCAGTGGCGCGGGCGATCAGGTCGGCCAGGGTGCCGGTGGGCGGGGCAGGCGCCGCGGCGCGCTGCTCGGTGTGTGCCTGCACTACTTCCCGAATCAGATTGGTACGGGGTTTGTGGGTGGAGGTGCGGGGGAAGTCCTGGTCGGGCCAGAGGAACCAGCGGCGCATGTGTTGGTAGGGGGCCAGGGATTGGTTGGCGCGCTGGACAATTGCTTCGGGATTACCGGCAGCGCGCAGGAGGAGGACGGCGCAGGACTCTTCGTTTCCGTCGCGGGGGAGGCCGACCACCACGCAGTCGCGCACTTGGAGCTGGCGGCGCAGGGCGGCTTCCAGGTCTTCGGGGTAGATGTTCAGGCCCTCGGCGGTGACGATGACGCTCTTCTTGCGTCCCTTGAAATAGAGGTTGCCGTCGGGGTCGAGCGCGCCGAGGTCGCCGGTGTGGAACCATTCTTCCCGGCCCTGCACCGGTTGGAGCTTGCGGCCGTGCCAGTAGCCGGCGGCGATGTTCTCGCCGCGCACCAGGATTTCGCCGCCGGGGTCGAGCTTGAGCTCGCGTCCAGGCAGGGCTTTGCCGATGGAGCCCGCGGCCAGCTTGAAGGGATGGTTGACGCTGACGAGGGAGGTGGTTTCGGTCAAGCCGTAGCCCTGGACGACCGCGTAGCCCAGGCGCTTCCAGAAGGTCTCGGTGTCGCGGTCGAGGGTGGCGCCGCCGCAGACGAAAGCCCAGAACTTCCAGCCCAACTGGCGGTGGAGGCGACGGAAGCGCCACCAGCGTTGGTAGAAACGCTCGTCCCGGGCGGCTTCGATCTGTTGGCGGAACCAGTTCAAGCGGCCGGCGGCTTCGGAGTCGCGCTCGATTTTGTGGCGCAGGGTTTCCAGCAAGCGCGGCACGGTGACCAGGGCGGAGACCCGTTCGCGCTTGAGGGTGCGCAGAACGTCCGAGGGGTTGAGGCGTTGCTGGAATACCACCGTTCCGGCCAGCAGCGACGAGACGAACAGGCTCAGGAACTGGCCGAAGACGTGGCTCAACGGAACCAGATTCAGGAAACGAATGGGATGGACGAGGCGCTCGTATTTCAGGTAGGGGCGGATTTCGGTTTCGAGCGGATCGAGGTTGGCGAGGAGGTTGCCGTGGGAGAGGACCACGCCCTTGGGGTCGGCGGTGGTGCCGGAAGTAAAAATGATTTGCAGCATGTCCTGGTGGCTCAGCTCCGGCGAGGGATAGGCCGCGCGCGAGTGGCGCGCCAGCGTTTGCGGCAGGGTTTCGAGCAGCAGAACCGGCAGGGCGGGCGCTTGCCGCGCTTGCGGGCGGGAGCAGACGAGGAGTTTGGCGTCCACTTCGCGCGCGACCCGCTGGACGAAATCTTTTGCTGCGATGCAATCCATCGGCACCACGACTGCGCCGCGCAGCACGCAGCCGAAGAACGCCACCACCCACTCGGCACAGTTCTCGCCCCAGAGCAGGACGCGGTCGCCCGTGGAGATGTTGCGGGCTTCCAGCTCGCGGGCGAACTGGCAGGCGGTCTCAGCGATTTGGCGATAGGACCAGCGCAGGGTGCGGTAGCCGCGCTGGTGGACGTAGGCGGTTTGCGAGCCGTGCCGGTGGAAGAGGTTGAGGTATTCGATTAGTGAGCGGCGCTGCATTGACTACTAAGGCCCCGTCCCTGACTCGAACCCAGAGGGAACTCTCATATCCATTGTACGGCGGTTGGGGCAGGAGTGCATGGAGGGAGGTGGAGGATCGGTTGACTGGTTAATCGGTTAAATGGTTGATTGGGGGGGCACACACACCCAAAGGCAGGTCTGCCCCACTGAATAGGGTGAGGGTACCTCGCCTCTGGGGGGGGCTAGCTACGGCGCCTACGACGGCGGCGGGCCGTCTTCTTTTTCTTTCTTCTGGCGGCGCGGCGCTTGCGAGTGGTCTTCTTCTTGCGACGGGCTCTTTTCTTTCCTCTGCGAGCCTTCTTCTTCGCTTTCCGCTTCGCCTTGGCTTTCGCCTTGCGCCTCGGCTTGGCCTTGCGCTTTGGTTTGGCTTTGCGCCGGGCTTTGGCTTTTGCCTTCCGCTTCGCCTTGGCCTTTGGCTTGCGCTTCTTCTTAGCCTTGGGCTTGGGAGCGGGGCGGACGGGAGCCGGAGGCGGCGGGGGCGTAAAAGCAGGCGGCGCCTCGGCGACCGGTGCGGGCGCCCCCAGGCCCGGCTCGGCCGGCTCTTCTTCCCGGTTGTCTTCGCCGATCTCTTCCCGCTCCGGGAAGCCGAAAGTCCCTTCGTCGTCGCCTAGATTGAGTCGAAATTCGTCCAACGCCATGGTCACCTTTCCCCGACTAGAGTTGGGCGCATTAGAGAACAGGGTTGGGAGTTTGTCAAGCCCTCAGTGCAGAGGGTAGATTTCCGGCGGCGGGCGGCTGGGAAGCCTTCAATCGTCTTGGGTGTGCGCGAGGCGAGTAGGGGGAGGAATGGTGAGACGGTCGCCCACCCGGAGTCCGCGCTGGTAGAGGAAGGAGTTGGCCCGGCGCAGGGTTGAGATGGAGATGCCGTAGCGGCGCGAGAGGTCCCAGAGGGTATCGCCCCGGCGGGCCTGATGGATGCGGGCGGTGGTTGGCGTAGTTGCTGCGCCCGGAGCCGAGGCCTGAGCCGGCGGGGAAGCGCCCGACCGGCGCTCAGCCGTTTGCGAGGGGATCACTAGGCGTTCTCCGGCGCGGATGATGGAGCGCAGGGAGAGCCCATTGGCGGCGGCCAGGGTGCGGGCGTTGGTGCCGTGGCGGGCGGCGATGGTGGAAAGGGTGTCGCCATAGCGCACGGTGTAGGTGCCTTTGCCGCTGGGGCTCCGTTGGGGGCGGCGCGGGCTCGACCGGCGGGCCGAGAGCCGCCGCCGGCCGCCGGGAATCACCAGGCTCTGGCCGGGATAGATAAGGCTCCGCAGGGAGAGGCGGTTGGCCTGGGCAACGGCGTAGGCGGAGGTGCCGTAGCGCTCGGCGATCTGGGAGAGGGTTTCGCCGCGGCGAACGCGGTGGCGTCGCCAGAGCACGCGCTTGGCCGCGGGGATGGTTTTGAGGGCCGCGGTCAGCGTTTGGCCTTTGCCGGGCGGCACGTAGAGGCGGAAGTTGGCGTAGGCTGGGGGCGTGACGCCGCGCAGCACGTGCGGGTTGAGCTGCCGCAGCGTCGCCACGTCTTCCCCGATGGCTTCGGCGATGCGCCGCAGGTCGGTGGGCTTGTCCACCGGGACGGCGACCACCTCCAGCGGGGGCTCGGGTTCGACCTCGACGCCGTAGCGGGCGGGGTTGTTGCCGATCAGCGCCACCGCCAGAATGGTGGGGACGAAGTTGGAGGTCTCGCGCGGGAGCACACGCCGGTTGACCAGCTCCCAGTAGTCGGCGTGGCCGGTGCGCTCGATGGCGCGGCGCACGCGACCGGGGCCGCCGTTGTAAGCGGCCAGGGCCAGGTACCAATCGCCGAACTCGTCGTAGAGGTCGCGCAGGTGGCGGGCGGCGGCGCGGGTGGACTTGACCGGGTCGCGGCGCTCGTCCACCCACCAGTTGATCTTCAGGCCGTACTGGCGCGCGCGCCAGCTCATGAACTGCCACAGCCCGCTGGCGCGCACGCGGGAGCGCGCGCGGGGGTGGAAGGCGCTTTCGGCCTGGGCCAGGTAGATCAGGTCGCGCGGCAGGCCCTCCTGCTCCAGGATGGAAGTGATCAGCTGGTCGTAGCGCCCCTTGCGGCGCAGGCCGTTGCGGATAATCTTTTGGCCCCGGGGATTGTTTTGGAAGAAGTTCAGGACCGAGAGGACGCGGTCGTTGAGCGTGACCGGCAGGTCGAGCCCCAGCCCGGCCACCTCGCGATCCACGGCGCGGCGCAAGTTGGCGTCGATGGGGAAAGTCAGCGGCGCCAGCTCTTCAATGGCGGCGGGCACTGCGGGCACGTCGCCGTTCAGGGGGGTCTCGCGCTGGGCCGCCAGCTCCAGCTCGTGGACGCGGTCCACCAGGCGGTCGAGGCCAAAGCGCAGCCGCCGGTCGGCGCGCAGGTCGAGCCCCGAGGTCAGCAGCCCGTCCACCGCCCGGTCGAACTCGGCCCGGGCGTGATCCAGGTGGCCGGCGGCGTAGTGCTCCTGGCCGCGCTCAAAGGCCTCTTCGGCTTCGGCCAGGACTTGGTCGATGCGTTCCGGAATGCCCGTGCCCAGCAGGAAAACTTCGGCGGGCCACTCCGGCGCCGGGCGAGTCAGGCTCAGAACTTTGGCTTCGTCCTCGCTTAGGATGAGGGGGGCGGTGGCGGATGGAATGGGCGCGTTTCCGGCTGCCGCGGCTCCCCGGTGGGCCGCGCAGCCTGCTCCGGCCAGCGCCAATGACAAGATTATCCCTAGTGTCTGCGTGCGAGTCATTGTTCTCCTGGTGAAACCCAGGGCGCTGCGGGCAGTTGTATTCTACCCATACTTACCTTTCGGTGCAAGTCGTTAGCCACCTTAGATTTGATTCTCTTCACCTGCTCTGGGGTGCGCTCGACTCCGCTATCTCATTCATACACCGCTACTTCCTTAGATGCCCTTTTCCGTCTTTCGCCTTTCGCTTCTCGCCATCCCACGGGCTTGCCCGCCGGCCCGCGAATCTTGATCTTCACTGTCCACTGTCCACCGGCCTGCCCGCCGTAGCCCGCAGGGCGTAGGCGGGTCGCTGTCCACTTTCCGCCTCTCGCTTCCCTCGGTCCGACCTCCCAGCGTCTTCCCTACACCAACCCTGGGATTCAAGTCTAAGGTTTTCGCGGTTTTTACGGTTTTTGCGGCGGTTTTTTTCACCGAGGGGGTTTTTGACCCCAAAAAGGCGAACGGAAAAACCGTAAAAACCGCGCGCCCACTCCCCCTCCACACCGAGCCCGGTGGCCCCTGCCACCGGGAACTTCTGCACTCGCCCACAGGTAGGGCGGGGGCCTTGCGGGTTCACACAGCGCGGTGCTCGCGCTGGAACGAGGTTGGCCTCAGACGGATTGTTTCCCTGGGCGGCGGCGCGGTCGTGCCCGGCCACCTCAATCTTGCGTCGAATCACTTTGAGTTGGCGGCGCAGTGAGATGCGGCGGGCTGAATGCAGAGAGCACCATCGGCTGCGGAGTAAGAGGTCTTGGGGTTGCTCGGTGGGTTGCCGGTGGGACATAAATTAGTGAAAGACTACCCACTGCCTTTTAGGCTTGGTCCTGATACTTCTTCAGGTTTGTTTTCACCTTGTTGACTTCAGCGAGTAGCTCCTTGTGAATTTTCCTTAGAGGTCCAAAATAAGCTTTCAGTTTTGACTTAATAATTCTATATTCAGGAACTGAGCCGAAGGCGGAGTCCAGTTGCTCGGCCACCAGCTTTGGAATCTTAGGTTTGTCTTTTGGAAGCTCTTCTAAACGCTTATCACCAAGGTCCAAAACCATATTTCGAATCTCTGGGTCCAATTCAAGCAGGAATTTTTTCCCCATCTGATCGAATTCTTCACAATAACGGACCCACAGCCTCATAGCATCTAAGTGCCCTTTGGCGATTACATAAGTTCGCACAACTGCCTCAGCGTCTTGCGGTTCCAGCAAACCCAGCCTGCCAGGATTTTGGTTGAACACGGTGAAGTAGTCGGACTCAATCGGCCAGGTGGCTAGAAAGTGGGACCACTCTTGTGCTTCTTCCAATGCTATCCCAGTACTTTCCATATAACGCTGTTCGAGAGAGGAGAGTTCAGCTCTGAGTGCTCCCGCTAAACGAGCTGCCTCTATTTGCTGCTGTTTTTTCTCCAACCTGTCATGCACATAGAGAGTAAGCAACGCGCCCAGCGCAACTGAAAAAAGAACTTGGGCCATATCTAGGACAACTATTGTCAACCAATTAGGCATGTATCCCCCTTACATGATCGAGTGGTAGTGTACACTTAAACAGTCAGAAGTTGCGGATGAGGAGTTCGTGGGTGCGGCGGCCACGGCCGGATTTGCTGCCCAGGTGGTAGCTCACAACGCAGCGGTGCTTCCCTGGGCGCGCGCCTCAACCGGCCCGGCGCAGGTAGCTGTAGACTGGTAGGCCGCCCAGGAGGAGCAGGAAAGCCAGGCCGACGTGCAGCGGCTGGCTGACGGCAGCGCTGGTGACAATGCCGAGCGCCGCCAGGCAGAACAGCGCCGGCAGCCACGGATAGCCCGGCACCCGATAGGGCCGCGACCTCTCCGGTTGCCTGCGCCGCAGCACGATGACGCCGGCCACCGCCGCCCCGTAGGAAATCCAGGCCGTGAAAATGACCGCCGTGAACAACTGCTCGAACGTGCCCAGCAGCACCAGCAGCGCCCCCCACGCTCCCTGCACGACGATGGCAACCACCGGGGCGTGTGTGCGCGGATGAATGCGGGCGAAGGCGCGGAAGAACAGCCCGTCGGCGGCGGTGGCGTAGTAGCAGCGCGTGGCGGTGAGAATGGAGCCGTTGAGGGAGCCGAAGATGGAGATCAGAATCAGCAGCGTAACGAACCCCGCCGCCACCGGCCCCATCACCCGCGTCATGGCCTCGGCCGCCACGCGGTCGGCGCCGGCCGTTTCGCTCACCGTCAGCGCCGAGTAGTAGGCGGTCGAGGCCAGCAGATAGACCCCGGCCAGAATCACCGTTCCCAGGAAGAGCGCGCGCGGCAGGTCGCGCACCGGGTTCTTCATCTCGCCGCCCGAAAAGCCCACCCAGGCCCAGCCCTCAAAGGCCCACATCACTGCTACCAGCGCGATGCCGAACTCGGTCCACGCCGGAACAAACGACTCCGGCCAGAAGGCGCCGGCGTTGGCTTCCAGCGGCGCCCGGCGCGCAAAAATGGCGGCACACATCAATGCGATGCCGCCCACCTTCGCCAGCGTGAAGATGTTCTGCACCCACTTGCCCGCCCGCACCCCCAGGCAGTTCACGCCCGCCAGCAGCAGGACCACGCCCACCGCCACCGCCTTCTCGCCCGCCGCGCCCAGCGGGAACAGTTGCGCGCTGTAGATGCCGAAGGCGACGGCGAGAACTGAGTTCGCGCCCGTGCCGATCATCAGCAGCGACGCCCAGGTGTAGAGGAAGCCGGCGCGGTCGCCGTAGGCCGCGCGCAGGTAGCTGTAAAGCCCGCCCGCGCCGGGATACATTGAGCTCAGCTCGCCCAGGGAGAGTGCTCCGGCCAGGGTCAGTCCCGCGCCCGCCATCCAGACCAGCAGCATGCTCCAGGGTGAGGCCAGCACCCGCGCGATGTCGGTCGGGACCAGAAAGATGCCGGACCCGATCACCACCCCCACCACAATGGCGGTGGCGTCGCGCAGCCGCAGCTCGCGCCGCAGCCCCGGCGCTGCGGTCTGGTCAGATTGATTCATGGACGCCGCCCCCCGTTCGCGCCCGCAGTCTGCCTCAAACCAATCAAGCAATCAACCCGCAAACCTCCGCTCTTTCAAGACCGCCAACACAGCCAAACTGCAAACTCCGCAAAAGACGCACGCCCCGCTTCGCACCGAGCCCTGCGGCCCCTGCCGCGGGGGATTCCATCAACTCCTAGCCTGTTCAGCCCACGGGCTTCTGCCCGTGGCATCACGCAAGGGGCTCGCCTCGCGCTTTTCTGCTTGCGCTCCGTTTTACCTACCACTCGCGCAGGCGGCCGAGGTTGACGGTGAGGCCGGCGAGGATTTGGTAGTCGGCTCGGCCCTCCGCCAGGCCCAGCTCGCGCACGGCGAAGTCCACCACCCAATTGGGCCGCACCCGATAGGTGATGCCTTGTCCGAGCGAGACCGCCGCCGATTGGTTGCTGGGATTCTCCACCAGCGCGCTGCCAAGTTCGACCCGATGGTCGCGTTGCGGTACGAATAGGCTCCGCCCCCAGGCAAGTCAACGCAGGGGGGCTAGCGCAAGTAGTCAAGGTTGATGGGGACTTCCGCTTTCTCCTTCGCCCATTCGACGCGAATCAGGCCTGTGCCCCGCAGGGCTGTTTCTCCCGCCACCTCGAAGGTGGCCGTCAGGAGGCTGCGCCAGCATCTGTTGCCTCCGCCCACCCAACAGGACTCCAATGTTCGGTTCGTCACCGCCATGCCTGCCGGGAGCAGAACCTCCTCTCCCACCCGGAGCGCAATGCGGGGTTTGTCGCTTCTCTTCTTGGCCTGGATCAGTAACGAAATCCCGAACACGCCCCGCTGGCCGCTCCACTCTTCCGGGCTCGGTATGGCTTCATGCCCGCTGTGGTGCCGGCGGATGTCCTCCACCACCAGGCGGATCGGGGTGAGAAAGTTGAGCCGGGCCAGCGAGCGCTTCTTCCGGAACCGAAACCTCCGTCGGCAGCCCAGCATTTCTCCGCATTGGTAGGTGTAGAGAGGAACCCCAGGTTCCCGGCCCTCGGTCAGCCGTTCGAGCGCTTGCTGGAAGACCCCGTCGGGCGGACGCAGCCAATCGTAGGCGGCGTTCGGCTCCGTCATCCCTTCCCACAAACCGTCGTCGCCGCCGGCTGCCTGCCCCGTTCTCGGGGCCTGCCCCGCCGCCTCCCCCGCTTCCACGCCGCCCCCGTTTGCTCCTCCCGCCAGCGCAACCAGCAGCACAGTCAGCGCCAGGCAATGCCGTGGCTCTCGCCTCATTGTGCGCACAGTACTCCTCCTAGGTTGCCTCCACCGGGAAGCATTAGTGTAACCGAGCGGCTCGCGTTTTCGAAGGGCTTGTCCCGAGCGCAGCCGAGGGGGGCCTGCTGAAGGGCCCCGCTGCCGCTCGTAGAAGAGAAAACTCTAGTCCGGAAGAGGAGGTGCTCCGCACCCGCTCGATCATGCTTCCTAGGGTAGGGGAGGAGCATGCCCCCTGTCGCTTCTGCCTACCAGTTTCGCCATGTAGCTGCAAAGTGAGAATGTCCTATTTGCGCAAAGTAGGAATGTCCTCTTTCATCAGGGCCAGGAGGGACGATGAGAGAGGAGCGAATCGAATTGAGCCAACGGGAGCAGGATCGGTTGAAGGTACTCCACCAAGTCGAGCAGGGCTATCTGACCCAGGTGGAAGCGGGCCGGCGGGTGCAGGTGAGCGTACGCCACCTGCGGCGTCTGCTGAGACGGGTGCGGGCGGAGGGGGACAGGGGCGTAGTGCATCGGCTGCGGGGGCGGCCCTCGAACCGGAAGATTCCAGCGGCCCTCCAGGGGCGCATCCTGGCCCAGGTGCGGCGGCGCTACGCCGACTTTGGGCCCACGCTGGCCAGCGAGCACCTGGCGCGAGATGGGTGGCAGGTCAGCCGGGAGACGCTGCGGCAGTGGATGACCGCCGCCGGGCTGTGGCGGTCGCGCCGGCAGCGGAGGCCGGCGGTGCACGTCTGGCGAGAGCGGCGGGCCGCCTTCGGCGAGTTGGTGATGATGGACAGCTCGCCCTATCGCTGGTTGGAGCGGCGCGGACCTCCCGTGCAGTTGATCGCGCTGATCGACGACGCTACCAGCCGGGTCTGGGGCCGCTTCGCCGCCCAGGACTCGACCGAGGAAAACCTGCGCACCCTGGCAGGCTGGCTCCGGCGCTGGGGACGGCCGCGGGCACTCTATACCGACAAAAGCAGCCTGTTCCGCACCACCCGCTCGGCCCGGCTCGACGAGCAGCTCGGCGGTCAGCCGGCCCGCACCCAGATCGGGCGGGCCCTGCAGGAGTTGGGGATCGAGTGGATTCCCGCCCACAGCCCCCAGGCCAAGGGGCGCATCGAGAGACTATTCGGCACCTTGCAGGACCGCCTGGTCAAGGAGATGCGCCTGGCCGGGGTGCACACGGTGGAGCAGGCCAACCGCTTCCTGGCAGCAGTCTTCCTGCCTTTCTGGGAGCAGCGCTTCACCGTCGCTCCGCGCCAGCCGCACGATGCCCACCGCCCGCTGGGAGGCACCCAGCGGCTGGAGTCAATCCTGAGCGTGCGCGAACCGCGCCGGGTGGCAGGCGACTACACCGTGCGCTGGCAGGGCCAGCGCTGGGCGATCCCGCGCGCCCAGGTGCGAGCGGGGTTGCGGGGGGCGCGGGTGGAGGTCGAACGGCGGCTCGACGGCAGCCGCTGGGTCCGCTTCCGCGGCTCTTATCTCAGCCTGCGGCCCTGCCCGAGCCCGCCGCCCGCGCCCGCAACCCCCTTCGGCCTACGGCCTACGGGGCTTGCGGGCCCAAGGAAAGGCAAACGAAAGTACATTCCCCCTCCCGATCACCCTTGGAGGAGGACATTTCTATCTGGCAAAAAACCGGACATTTCTACTTTGCGTTGACATGCGTTACTTGAAGCCGATCACCATCGAGTCGGGCCCATCCAGATGTTCGATCCGCGTTTTCTGGAAACCGATCTCCCGCATCCAGCCCGAACAATCGGCTCCCGTGTAGTCGAACCCGCCTTGCGTCTCGATCAGCATGTTCAGGCTCATCAGCAGGCCGAAGGCATTCTTGCGCCGTTCGTCATCGATCACAGCTTCAAAGACGATCAGTGCTCCTCCGGCGGGAAGCTTCTTGTAGGCCTTGGTAATCAGCATCTTCTTCTCTTCGAGATTCCAGTCGTGCAGGATGTGGCCCATGATAAGCACGTCGGCCTGCGGCAGCGGGTCTTTGAAGAAATCTCCCGGATAGAAACGCAGGCGACCGCTCAGACCAAACGAGGCCACGTACTCTTCAAAGATGGGGCCGACCACCGGCAAGTCGAAGTTTCCTCCGCTGACGTGGTCATGCGCCAAGGCAACCTGCACCGGCACGCCGCCCTGCGCGCCCCCGATGTCAATGAAGGTCTTGTACTCGCCCCAGGGGAACTTGGCAGCAATAACGCGAGCCGCCCCTAGGCTGAGGCCGGTCATGCCTTGCAGAAACATCCGCAGGCGCTTCGGGTCGCCGTAGAGAGCGGAAAACAAATCCTGGCCCTTCTTGATTTCGTTCTGCGGCTTACCCGTGCGCAGGGCTTCGGTCAGTGACCCCCAGAAGGGGTACAAGCGCGCGTTGGCCATTTCCAGCATGCCGCCCACGTAGGAGGGTTTGGCGCGGTCGAGGAAGAAGTCCGTCTCGGTGGTGTTCGTATACTTGCTGCGGTTTCGGTGTAGCATCCCAAGAGCCACCAGGGCATCAAAAAAGTCGCGCGCACTGCGCGGGTGCAGCCGCAGCCGTTCCGCCAACATCTTCGCATCGAGTGGTTCCTTCGCCAGCTCGGTGAACACGCCCAACTCCACCGCGCTCAGCAGGGCCTTGGACCCCCAGAAGCCGAGACCGAGTTGCATGATTCGACCAGGGGTCAACTGTGCAGTGTCCACGCCTTCTCTCTCGCCATCCATCGAACCACCTCCATTTATGTCGAGGCTATACGGTGAAAAAGCTTGCCGTGGCGGCCAACTCTTTCAAGGACTGCTCGAAGGGCGGGCGGGCGACGCCGCGCTCGGTGACGATGGCAGCGATCAGCCGTGCCGGCGTAACGTCGAAGGCCGGGTGACGCGCGGGCACATCCTCGGGGGCGATGCGCGTCGAACCGATATGGGTGACTTCTTCCGGCGAGCGCTCTTCAATCGGAATGCTCTCGCCCGAGGGCAGCGAGAGGTCAATCGAGCTGAAAGGCGCGGCCACGTAGAAGGGCAGGTTGTGCTCGCGGGCCAGCACCGCAATGGTATAGGTGCCGATCTTGTTGGCGGTGTCGCCGTTGGCGGCGATGCGGTCGGCGCCCACCACCACGCAGTTGACCTGGCTGGTCTTCATCATGTGGCCCACCATATTGTCGGTGATGAGGGTGACCGGGATGTGGTCGTGGTGCAGCTCCCAGGCGGTCAGCCGCGCGCCTTGCAGGTAAGGCCGGGTCTCGGTGGCCAGCACCTGCACCTGCTTCTGCAACTCGACCGCGCCCCGGATGACACCCAGCGCCGTCCCGTAGCCGCCGGCGGCGCAGAGCGCCCCGGCGTTGCAGTGGGTCAGCACACGGCCTTGCGCCGGCAGCAGCGCGCCGCCGTGTCGCGCGATGGCTTCGCACTGGGCCAGGTCTTCGGCGCAGATGCGCTGGGCGTCTTCCACCAGCGCCGCGCGGACCGCTTCTACGCCGCCGCCGGCGGCGCGTCGAAAAGTCGCCCGCATGCGCTCAATCGCCCAAAAGAGGTTGACCGCCGTGGGCCGGGTCTTCCCCAGCACTTCGCAGATGTGGTTTAACTCCCGCTCCAACTCCGGCAGGTCTTTGGCCTGCGCGTTCTTCACGCCCAACGCAATGCCCATGGCCGCCGCCACACCGATGGCGGGCGCGCCGCGAATCACCATGCGCCGGATGGCATCGGCGACTTCTTCGTAGCTCGTACAGGTGCGATAGAGCTCGCGGGCGGGCAGCTCGAGCTGGTCAATCAGAACCACGCCCTTCTCGGTCCACTCGATGGTTTTTATCATGGCCGTGTGAGGAGCGCAGTGTAGCGCGCCCGCTGCCAGCGCGCAAGCCTCTACAAGTCAAGAGGATAGACGTTCGGTGCGCAGGACTGCCATTCCAGCACCCCGCCGAAGATTTTTTCGCCCTCGGCATTAAAGTTTTCTAATCTCCAGCCGACAACACCATTAGTAGAGAAGTTATCCAGGCAGCCAGAGGCGGCACCGAAACAGAGCTTGGAATGAAAGCTAAAATCCTGGTAGTGGATGACGACCGGCAGGTTCTCTACCTGTTGGGCGAAGTGCTGACCCGGGAGGGCGCTGAACCTCATTGCGTGCAATCGAGCCCGCAGGCGGCCGAGCAGGTTGAGCGGGAACGGTTCGACGGCGTTTTCCTGGACTGGAACATGCCCGAACTGAGCGGGCTGAAGCTGGCCCGGCGCATTCGCGACTCCTCCGTGAACGCGCATTGCCCGATTGTTATGCTCACCGGCTTTGCCACGCCTGAGCTGCGGGAGGAAAGTCTCCGCATGGGCATCAATTTCTTTCTGCCCAAGCCGGTAAGCATGCAGCAGGTTCGCGTCCTGCTTAACGGCATCCGCGGGTTGATGCTGGATGAGCGCCGCACCGCCCCGCGCATCCCGGTGCGCACTCCGGTGGTCTGCGTGTGGAACCAGCACCAAGTCAAGGGACGAACCCTAAACCTCAGCACCACCGGCATGCTGGTGGCGCTGGAAGAAGCCCCGCCGCTACAGGGTTGGGTGAACGTGGGATTCAGCTTGCCGCGCGACGCGCAGCCCTACGAGCTCACCGCCCATGTGGCCCGCGTGACCGTCTTCGCCGGCTCGGGCCGGGCCGCACCCAACCACCAGGTCGGCCTTCACTTCGTGGGCGTGGTTCCCGAAACGCTGCACCGCTTGACCGAGCTCGTCGAACGCGCCCAGGCCACCCTGACCGCCTAGCCAGCCTGCCCGCAGCGCGAAGAAAAAGGCTACGCCGACTTCCTCCTCCGCTTTGCTACCGGCTAGACCGCACAGCAAGACAAGAAGAGGCGACGGCAGGAACCCATGCGGGTGGTGTCCTAATTTCACACAGAGCCCCCAGGCCCTTCAGGGCGAGCCCTCGGGCTGAAGCCTTCAGGACAAGCCCCTGCCTGGGGGAAGCAAAAAGCCCTGCGGCCTGTCCTGAGCAAAGCCGAAGGGCCCCCCGCCTGCCTACCGCAGGCAGGCCGCAGGGCTCGGTGCGAGTTGGCACCGAGTTCGGAATCGCTCAAATTAAGACACCACCATCCATGCGGGTTTGCTTGTTGCGCCTGCGGGGTTGCGCTAGACTCTTCGCTCTTGACCCCAAACAATTTTCGAGGAGGTTCTATGCGCACGCGGCATCGACGGCCCTTGAGTTTCCTCATCCTGCTGGTGGCGACGGCCTTGGTCGCTTCCGACCCGCCGGAAGAGCCGCTGCGCGGCTTCACCCCCGCGCGTAGTCAGGCGCAGCGCGCGCTGGAAGAAAAGTTCCTGGCCGTGACCGACCCCGCCCGCGCCGAGACCCACCACAAGACCCTGACCGCCGAGCCGCACGTGGCCGGCAGCCCCGCCGACCGCCGCACGGCCGAATACGTCCTGGAGCAGTTTCGCAGCTACGGTCTCGAAGCCGAAATCGAAGAATTCCACGTGCTGCTCACTGAACCCCGCGAGGTGAAACTGGAGCTCCTAGAACCCGTGCGCTGGTCGGGCCCGCGCCCCGAATACGTTGAAGCCGACCCAGCTTCCGCCGACCGCCGCACCTTGATGGGCTTCAACGGCTACTCGGCCTCGGGTGACGCCACCGCCGAGGTCGTCTATGCCCACCACGGCCTGCCGGCCGACTACCAGCGCCTGCGCTCCGAAGATGTCTCGGCGGAAGGCAAAATAGTGATTGCGCGCTACGGCGGCAGCTTCCGCGGCGTGAAAGCCAAAGTGGCGGAAGAAAACAAAGCGGCGGCGCTGATCATCTACTCCGACCCGGAAGACGACGGCTACCACGGCGGCGATACCTATCCCGACGGCCCCTGGCGGCCGGCCTCGGGCGTGCAGCGCGGCTCGGTGCTCTACATCTTCCACTACCCCGGCGACCCCACCACCCCCGACGGCCCTTCGGTCGCAGGCGCACCGCGCATCGCTCCCGCCGACGCCACCAACATGACCCACCTGCCGGTGCTGCCCCTCTCTTATGCCGACGCCCGTATCATCCTGGAGAACCTCAGCGGGCCGGTGGCGCCGCGCGAGTGGCAGGGTGGGCTGCCCTTCGCCTACCACCTCGGTCCCGGCCCGGCGAAGGTCAGGCTGCGTGTGCGCATGGACCACGCCGTCAAGCCGGTCTGGAACGTGGTGGCCAAGATTCGCGGCGCCGAGCGCCCGGACGAGATCATCGTGCTGGGCAACCACCGCGATGCTTGGACTTACGGCGGCGTGGACCCCAACAGCGGCACCACCGCCATGCTGGAGATGGCGCGCGGCTTGGGCGCCCTGCTGCGCACGGGCTGGCGGCCGCGGCGCTCGCTCTGGCTGTGCAGTTGGGACGCCGAAGAGCAAGGGCTGATCGGTTCCACCGAGTGGACGGAAAAGCATGCCGCTGAGCTGCAACAGAAAGCCGTCGCCTACCTGAACCTGGACTCCGCCGTGGCCGGCGACCGCTTCGGCGCTTCCGCCGTGCCCTCGCTGAAAGAATTCCTGCGCGAGGTGGCGGCCGACGTCGCCGACCCCAAGGGCGGCTCGGTGCTGGAGCGCGCCAACCAGCGGCTGCGCGAGCGGTTGCAGCGGGGAGTGGTTCCTGGCCGCGCCACCAGCGGCGGAGGCGCCGAACCCAAACCCATCGCCGAGCGCCGCATCAACATCGGCAACCTCGGCAGCGGCTCCGACTACACCGCCTTCCTCGACCACCTCGGCATCCCCGCCACCAACTTCGGCTTCGGCGGCGACTACGGCGTCTATCACTCCATCTTCGACAACCATCGCTGGATGAAAGAATTCGGCGACCCGGAGTTCCTCTACCACGTCGCCGCCGCCCGCTACTACGGCTTGCAGGCCCTGCGCCTGGCCCAAGCCGACCTGCTGCCCTTCGACTACCAAGCCTACGGTCGGGAAATCCAGCGCTACGTGAAAGGTATTCGCAACAAGCTGGCGCTGCTGGGCCAAGCCGGCGAGCTCGACTTTGCCCCGGCCGAGAAGGCCGCCCGGCGGCTGGCCGAGGCTGGCAAAGACCTATGCGAGAAGTACGAGTGGGCACTGGCGCAAGGCCTCCAGCCGCCGCACCTCGACCGCGTCAACCGCGCCCTGGTGGAGGCCGAGCAAGCCTTCCTGCTGCCGGAGGGATTGCCGGGGCGGCCCTGGTTCCGGCACGCCATCTTCGCTCCCGGCACCTACACCGGCTACGCCTCGGTGCCGTTACCCGGCGTGCATGAAAGTATTGACGCCGGCGACTTCGACCAAGCCCGCCACCAACTGGAAGCGCTGACCGCAGCCATCAACCGCGCCACTGATACACTTGAGTCTGCTGGGAGGCAAGTCCAGTGAAAAAGCTTACACCCGTTCTCCTAGTGGAAGCGATTGAGAATCATCAGGATTTGGAGACGCGGATTGAGCGGCGGAGTGGGGCGGAGATTTCGGTGAGTGTGAAGGGGCGGTAGCTGCGGACCGTTGTTGTGCTGAACAAAAAGAGAGCGGGCGGAAGCCCGCTCTCTTTCTTGTTGAATTGGATCGGTAGGACGGAGGACTTCGCCCTTGAACTTCCCGGTGAAGCGCTCGACTTCCGTGTTCGGAACGATCCACTCACCGCTATGACCGTCAGCAAGTTTCAGGTCTGCTATCAGAAACCCTCCTGTCACCTGTGGAAAACACCCGAACGTTCACGGGGTTCCACGAGACGACCTAACGGCTGCGAGCTGAGCGGCCCGCTGAGGCCGAGTCCGCTCCAGCGAGTGGTTAGGCAGAGCGCTGCATCTCGGTGATCGACAGTATGTGGAAGATGACTGCATAGGGGACAAGGAACAGCGGTATCAAGCCAGTGGGATAAAGCAGCACCTGATTTGGCTGGTCAAACGCGAACAGTTGGAAGGGCGTCGCCGAACTGGTTATTCCAAAGAAGAACGCGCTGACGAAATCGGCGATTCCGACGGTGAAAACAAGTTTGATAGCGCCATTCGGGATTTCCTGGCTTCGGTAGCGGATGAGCACAGCTAGGGCGATGATGCCGACGAGCAGGTCTCCCCAGCCTGCCGGATGGGCGAAGACCCCGGGCAAGTTGCCTCGCCAGTGCTCCAGAACGAAGACCAATCCGATGGTTCGGAGCACCTGCAAGCCGATCAACATGTGCTGGGACAGCCCCTTGCCAACCAAGGCCCAGCGGAACGCGTAACCGAGGCCCGCCGCAAGAAAGAGATATACAGACGCCCTAACGGGTAATCCGCGGAAAAACTCGCGGTCGAAACCGTATTTGACGGCGCCGAAGGCAAAGATGCTCCATGCAAGTACGACCAGCGTCAACGCGATGGTCTTGGCCTTAGTATGGCCCGATTCTCTAAAGGTGAAATAGACATACCAAGTCGCCAGCGCCCAGGTGAGGAGGATAACGACTTCCGTTACGAAACTCGCGTCCAACTGCCTAGGCATGGCCCGCTGCTCCAACCTCGTAAAGCGCGGATCCTATCATCACCTTCAGCCTCCATCTCGCTCCGGACTGACTCTTCATTGGGCGCTCTGCCTAACGGCCGAGCTCACCCGACCACTATGAAGCGCAGCGGAATAGCGGTCGGGTGAAGTGCTTTGTTAGGTTTTGTTATTATGTTCCAAAGTTATGACTAGTTTTCCTTTGACGTGTCCCTCTCCAAAATACCGGAGAGCTTCAGGAACCTCGCTTAACGGGTAACGTCTATCTATGACAGGCACTACTTTGCCGGCTTCAAAAAAACCTTTCATAACATGTAGACCCGGATTTCCGATTTGGCTGTGGTACCGTATCGCCAGGACCAGTCGCTGCGCCTTGAGTTTTGGGGCTCCGACGTAAGGAACCACACTACGGAGGGTGACACCCGGTGGGTGAATTACAACACGAGCCATTCCGGTTCGCGTTCAACGGCTTCTTGAAAGTCGCGTTCCAGGGATCGCGCGTCACTTCTGACGCTGGCCTCATTCTGGTGCGCGAGTTGGATGAACGTCTGGGGCTGGAGACACTCATCGCCGAGCACCTGAGCGATTCCCGACAGGGGATGAACACCCAGTTCAGCGTGGTGGATCTCCTGCGGCAGTCGGTCTACAGTCGCCTCGCGGGCTACGAAGATCTCAACGACGCGGGGCGCGTGTCGGCAGACCCAACATTTCGTCTCATCGGGTCGCCAAAGCGCTGGGACCGGGGTGCGGCGCTGACATCGACGCTGCATTGGTTCGAGACAGAGCTGCTGACCCACGAGGAGAATCTCGTCGGGTTGAGGGCCGTGAACCGGGAGGTGCTTGCACAGGCCGAGATGGCGACGCGCGCCGACCGGATCGTGCTCGACATGGATTCGAGCGAGAGCCCGGTGCATGGGGCGCAGGAAGGGAGCGCCTATAACGGGCACTTCGAGTCCGTCTGCTACCACCCGCTGTTTCTGTTCACCGAGCATGGGGACTGCCTCGCCGCCACGCTGCGGCCAGGCAACGTGCATAGCGCCGACGACTGGGACGACCTGCTCGTACCGGAGATTGACCGGCAGCAGGTGGAGGGCAAGCGCGTAGCGTTCCGCGCAGACGCCGCGTTCGCGAAGCCCGAGATCTACGACGCGCTCGAGCAGCGCGACGTGGACTATGCCATTCGCATGCCGGCGAACAAGAGCTTGGAGCTGGAAATCGAAGACATCCTCTTTCGTCCGCCGGGACGGCCGAGCTGCAAGCCCTTGGTGCGCTACCAGAGTTTCCGCTATCAGGCCAAGAGCTGGACCACGCCCAGACGGATCGTCGCCAAGGTGGAGCACCACCAAGGTGAGCTGTTCCCTCGCGTCGGCTTCATCGTGACCAACATGGCCCTCCCGAGCCGCTCGGTCGTGCGGTTTTACAACAAGCGCGGTACGGCGGAGCAATGGATCAAGGAAGGCAAGCAGGCCACCCACTGGACGCGGCTGTCGTGCCATCGTTTCCGGGCGAACGAGGTGCGCCTGCAACTGAGCGTCCTGGCCTACAATCTGGGCAACTTGTGGCGCAGACTGGTCCTTCCGCTGCGGGTCAAGCGCTGGTCGCTCACGAGTCTCCAGCAGCGACTGGTGAAAACTGGGGGCCGGCTGGTGAAGCATGCGCGGTACTACTGGCTTCTGCTGGCGGAAGGGCATCTCACGCGGCGGCTGTTCGGCGACATGCTGCGGAGGATCTGGGCGCTACCCGTGCCGGCAGGCTGACGCGCGGCCTGAAGTGCAACGAAGCCCGCCCGGCGATGACACGGGGCACACGTGTGGAGCGGTGTCTGAGAAATGCCCGAAAAGCAGGGGTTCCAGTCGGTCGCACGTCGGCGCGGGCTCAGATGAAGGCCTTTGAAGCTGAGCGATTGTGCGACGATCGAAGTTTTTGTGCGATCGGCGGCGATCGGGTGTATAAACGTGCCATCAGGGGCAGGCAAAACGGAAATCCCGGGTAGATCCTTTTTGTTTGGTTTATGCGCCAGGATACTCATTTTCTTACTCCCGATCAATGAAATCACTGGTCCTAGGAGCACAGTTTGGAAAATTCGAGCAGTGGAAGCTCCGACCATGACATAAATTCCCTTGGGACTTAATGCACGCTTGTAATCGAAAATCGAGCGAGATCCCACAACATCAAGAATCAGGTCATAACGCTTCCCACTTTTGGTGAAATCTTCTTTACCCGCATCGCTGCAATGGCCGGCTTCGGCACCATCGTGGTGGACGACCGCGCCCGCTTTGCCAACCGCGATCGCTTCCCCGACGCCAGCCAGGTGTACGCCGACGATTGGGAGAAAGTCTTCGCGCAACTCGATCCCAATGAATCCTCTTATCTTGTCATCGCCACCCGCGGCCACAAGGACGACATGCGGGTGCTGCGCTGGGCCGTCGGCACCCGCACCCGCTACGTTGGCCTGATCGGCAGCAAGCGCAAGGTCCTCTCCATCTACAAAGCGTTGGGAGAAGAAGGCATCGCTCGTGAAAAACTCGAGCGCGTGCACGCCCCCATCGGACTGGAAATCGGCGCCCTATCGCCGGAGGAGATTGCCGTCAGCATCGTGGCCGAACTGATCGCCGTCCGCCGCAACGTCCCCCTCCCCCACGCCAAAACCATCGGCCAGTCCAAGGCGGAAGCCTCCTCTGTTGAAGTCTCTTCTTAGCTACTGCTCCTCGCCCTTTATGCATAATCTCACTGGCCGCTGTTCGCGGGCCCCTGGCGGCTACCCATGAACCGCATTGCCGGCATCATCCTGGCCGCGGGCGCTTCTTCCCGCATGGGGCAGGACAAGGCCTTGCTGCGGTGGGGCGACAGGACTTTCCTTGAGCATCTACTGACAGCGCTCAGACACTCCGAGGTTGATGCGGTGCGGGTAGTGCTGGGCGCGAACGCGGACGAAGTGCAGAAAGTCATTTCCTTCGGCGCGGGCGAAGTCGTCCTCAATCCCGACTGGCAGAAAGGTATGCTGATCTCGCTCATCGCCGGCCTCAACAGCTTGCCGACTGACGTCGAAGCCGCCGTCGTCTGCCTGGTGGATCACCCTTGCGTGTCGAGCACGCTGATCCGCGCGCTGAGGGAAAACTTCCGCGCCGGCGGCAAGCTCATCGCCATACCCACTTATCGGAGCCGCCGAGGCCACCCGGTGCTCTTCTCCACCAAACTGTTTGACGAGCTGCGCACGGCGCCGCTCAAGGTGGGCGCGCGTCACGTTGTCCGCGGGCACGCCGATGATATACTGGAGTTGCCGACCGAGGAGGAAGGTGTGCTGCTCAACACCAACGACCGCGCCGCCTATGAAAAAATCCTTTCCAAGCAACCGCCTGGCTAGCTTGAAACCTTATCCCAGCGGAGTGGAAGACGCCCGATGAAACCCTGGCTGAAAGAAAACCTGCTGGCGCTGCCACGGCTGGCGCTGCTGATCCCCAAGCTCATCGCCGACGAGCGTGTACCTACCCGCACCAAGCTCGTCCTCACGGGCCTGGGCGTCTATCTGGTTTCTCCCTGGGATCTCATCCCTGACTTCATCCCCGTGCTGGGCCAGCTCGACGACTTGGTAGCTCTCCTGCTGCTGCTCGATGGTGTGCTCAATCAGATTGACGACGCCATCTTGCTGGAGCACTGGCGCGGTGACGTGAGGACCCTGCGACGCTTGCAGTGGCTGGCACGCCGGGCAGCCGCTCTGGTTCCCGGTCGCCTCCAGCAGCTTCTCTTCGCCCGCGCTCGAGCCGCCGGCGCCCGTCAGTCCCCCGCCGCACCCATCAGCACCACCGCCCGCGTCGTCCCCGACGACGACCGCCGCCGGTGGACGAACTGAGCGCTGCACTCACCGAGGAATGTTTTTCAGCAGGGGCAGCTCTCCAAGCAAACCAAATAACGACAGTTCAGCCCACGGGCCTGCTTGCCCTGCCTACGGCAGGCAGGCAGAAGCCGCTGGGCTGAACCAACCTAATCCGGGATTTCCGTTTTGCCTGCCCCTGATGGCACGTTTATACACCCGATCGCCGCCGATCGCACAAAAACTTCGATCGTCGCACAATCGCTCAGCTTCAAAGGCCTTCATCTGAGCCCGCGCCGACGTGCGACCGACTGGAACCCCTGCTTTTCGGGCATTTCTCAGACACCGCTCCACACGTGTGCCCCGTGTCATCGCCGGGCGGGCTTCGTTGCACTTCAGGCCGCGCGTCAGCCTGCCGGCACGGGTAGCGCCCAGATCCTCCGCAGCATGTCGCCGAACAGCCGCCGCGTGAGATGCCCTTCCGCCAGCAGAAGCCAGTAGTACCGCGCATGCTTCACCAGCCGGCCCCCAGTTTTCACCAGTCGCTGCTGGAGACTCGTGAGCGACCAGCGCTTGACCCGCAGCGGAAGGACCAGTCTGCGCCACAAGTTGCCCAGATTGTAGGCCAGGACGCTCAGTTGCAGGCGCACCTCGTTCGCCCGGAAACGATGGCACGACAGCCGCGTCCAGTGGGTGGCCTGCTTGCCTTCCTTGATCCATTGCTCCGCCGTACCGCGCTTGTTGTAAAACCGCACGACCGAGCGGCTCGGGAGGGCCATGTTGGTCACGATGAAGCCGACGCGAGGGAACAGCTCACCTTGGTGGTGCTCCACCTTGGCGACGATCCGTCTGGGCGTGGTCCAGCTCTTGGCCTGATAGCGGAAACTCTGGTAGCGCACCAAGGGCTTGCAGCTCGACCGTCCCGGCGGACGAAAGAGGATGTCTTCGATTTCCAGCTCCAAGCTCTTGTTCGCCGGCATGCGAATGGCATAGT
The DNA here is from genome assembly GCA_965247455.1 of Candidatus Acidiferrales bacterium. GTDB lineage: Bacteria > Acidobacteriota > Terriglobia > Acidiferrales > 2-02-FULL-67-57 > JACZYA01. The sequence continues at coordinate 188,258 of CBDFHE010000017.1, read as the reverse complement.
CCACGTCGCGCTGCTCGAGCGCGTCGTAGATCTCGGGCTTCGCGAACGCGGCGTCTGCGCGGAACGCTACGCGCTTGCCCTCCACCTGCTGCCGGTCAATCTCCGGTACGAGCAGGTCGTCCCAGTCGTCGGCGCTATGCACGTTGCCTGGCCGCAGCGTGGCGGCGAGGCAGTCCCCATGCTCGGTGAACAGAAACAGCGGGTGGTAGCAGACGGACTCGAAGTGCCCGTTATAGGCGCTCCCTTCCTGCGCCCCATGCACCGGGCTCTCGCTCGAATCCATGTCGAGCACGATCCGGTCGGCGCGCGTCGCCATCTCGGCCTGTGCAAGCACCTCCCGGTTCACGGCCCTCAACCCGACGAGATTCTCCTCGTGGGTCAGCAGCTCTGTCTCGAACCAATGCAGCGTCGATGTCAGCGCCGCACCCCGGTCCCAGCGCTTTGGCGACCCGATGAGACGAAATGTTGGGTCTGCCGACACGCGCCCCGCGTCGTTGAGATCTTCGTAGCCCGCGAGGCGACTGTAGACCGACTGCCGCAGGAGATCCACCACGCTGAACTGGGTGTTCATCCCCTGTCGGGAATCGCTCAGGTGCTCGGCGATGAGTGTCTCCAGCCCCAGACGTTCATCCAACTCGCGCACCAGAATGAGGCCAGCGTCAGAAGTGACGCGCGATCCCTGGAACGCGACTTTCAAGAAGCCGTTGAACGCGAACTGGAATGGCTCGTGTTGTAATTCACCCACCGGGTGTCACCCTCCGTAGTGTGGTTCCTTACGTCGGAGCCCCAAAACTCAAGGCGCAGCGACTGGTCCTGGCGATACGGTACCACAGCCAAATCGGAAATCCGGGCTTTAGTGTAATCAATGACATGGTCACTACCAATCTTACACAGCATGTCCAATTTCCTCGCGCTGTCCACACCTGTCACTTTAGCCCCGAATGATTTGGCAATTTGCACCGCAAACGTACCCACGCCACCACCTGCACCATTAATCAAAACATTTTGTCCAGGCTGAATCTGTCTTTTATCGCGAAGACCTTGCAGGGCGAGGACTCCCGCTTGAGGTACGGCCGCTGCTTCCTCGAATGTCATACTGGCTGGTTTCAACGCCAATAGATCTTCACGAGCACATACATACTCGGCAAAACCACCCCAATCACGTGCACGAAACCCGGAGATGTCCCCGAATACCTCATCGCCTGGCTGAAACTGGTTTGCGTTGCTGCCAACCGCTTCAACCCTCCCCGCAATATCAGCTCCGAGTATCCTGTTTTTTGGTTTTCGAACCGCCCCGAGGCGACCTTGGAATGTACCCCTAAGGCGATCCCAGTCCCATGAATTTACGGATGCCGCATAAACTTTTATCAGTACTTCATTGTCCTTCGGAGTAGGTTTTTCTACCTCTTTCAATTCAAGAACATCCGGTGATCCGTATTTTGTATATACAATCGCTTTCATGAGTATTCTTCCAAGGTCGCTTTAGCGTAGTTCACCACAATCTATCCTATAAGTTTGTAAAACCTAACTAGAATTAGACAGAACCGTCTAGCAAGGCAAACCTTGCTGCCTGCTGCAGTCTATCACCGAGCGACCACACTCACGATCCAGTGTAACTGCTTATCCTCCCAATGAGTTAGGCCCAAAGCGCGCATTTCTGTTCCGCCGCGCTACATTGCCGGGCGCTGCAGCCTATCTCCGGGTACGTCCATCGTTAGCTCTCCTCATGGGCTGAAGATCCGATCCGCCGGGCTCCGGACAGCCCCCGGTGACCTGCCTCCGGAGATTGTACCACCTGCGACGGATGAACTTTCCCCCGTAAAGGACACGGGGCAGGCGGAGTAGGGTCTTCGCGTTGACTTGGGTGGGGGTGGGGCATAGGATGGTCGCAGCGGTGGGGTTTCCTCAACTAAACGATATAAGGAGAACGTGATGGCCAAAGTGCTGAAGTGTCGGGACGTAGGCGTGGACTGCGACTTTGAGGCTCGTGGGGCAACCGAGGAGGACATCCTGAAGCAGGCAGCAGAACATGCCAAGAAGGATCACGGCATGGCCGAGATACCGCCTGACCTGCTTGCCAAAGTAAAAGCTGCTATCCGGGACGATAAGGGACCCGCGCCCGGTTCCTTGTCTTCGCTTGGTGTTGGACGGTAACCCAGCAAAGGCGAATTAAACAAAAAAAGAGCCAAGGGTAAGCCTGGCTCGATTTTGTTTGGGTGTGGTTTTATGCGGTGGAGCACACAGGTTGAATGCTCGCCGGAAGGCGCCTTCCGCAGGGCCGGCTTCAAAGAGGTGCTCCGCCGCTCCCCACCCGGCCCATCATGCGATACCCTGCCCGCAAGTCCTAGCGCGCGCCGCCCTGGCGCGCGCAGTTCGAATTAGCCGTTGAAAACTCGGGGCGGGTTCGCCTAGAGTGAGCGTCGCAGTTGTCGGGGAACTATGCCCGCGCCTCTATCTGCCGTTGACGCCATCTCGCCCGCCTTCGCCCGCACCAAGCGGCTTCTCCTCCAGCCCTTCCGTTTTGGATTCTGGGCGCGCCTGGGCTTGGTAGCGCTCGTAACCGGGGAATCCCTGAGTGGGGGTTGGGGCGGGAGCAGCGGTTTCAATTTCCCGCGGGGCAGCGGCGACGACGGCGACAAATTCCTGCTGCTGGCCGACCCCTCCTGGGAGCGCGCACTGGAGTTTCTCCCCTGGATCGCAGCAGCGGTGTTAGGGGGATTCCTCCTGGGCTTGCTCTGGACCTACGCGTCCAGCGTCTTCCGCTTCGTGCTGCTCGACGCCGTGCTGAACGACCGCTGTCGCCTGGGCGAGGGCTGGCGCCGCTGGCAGCCGCAAGGCTTCAGCTACTCCTCTGGCAAATCGGTCTCTCTGCGGCGATGATCGCCAGCTTGGCGGTGCTCTTCGGCGTCCCGGTCCTTCTGGCCTGGTGGGCGGGCATCTTCCGCCAAGCCGATCAGCACGTCGGCCTGCTGGTGGCCGGTGGGGTAGGGCTGTTCTTCCTGTTCATCGGATGGGTGGTGCTGGGTGCGCTGGTAGCGCTTTTCGCCAAAGATTTCGTCGTGCCCTTCATGGCCCTGGAGGGTCTGGGTGTGCTGGCGGCTTGGCGACGGGTGCTGCCTCTGCTGCGGGTCGAAAAGATGGCCTGCGCCGGCTACGTGCTGATGAAAATCGTACTGGCGGTCGGCGGCGCCGTGCTGTTTGGAATCATCAATGTGATCCTGTTCCTGGTCGTGTCCGTTTTGCTTGGGCTGGTGGGCGCGGGCCTCTTCCTGGCCGGCAAAGCCGCCGGCTTGACCTGGGATGCCTACACCATCGACGCGGTCATCGTGCTGGGCGTGGCGGTGTTGGCGGGCCTGCTCTACCTCATCGCTTTCGTCTTCGTCCCGGCGATGGTGTTCTTCCAATCCTACACCCTCCACTTCCTGGGCTCGCGCTACCCGCTGCTGGACTCGCTGCTCCACCCCGCGCCGCCGGCGGCAACTCCGGCAGCAGCCCCAGCCCCTTGACCCTCTGCCTAACTCCCGGCGGCTGGGGCTCGTCCTGAAGGGCCGCTGGGCTGGACAGCGGCAGGCAGGAATGCCTGCCCTACTGAATTTTTGCTTTTTGCTGGTGGGGCAGACATTCTTGTCTGCCGGTACGGGCGAACAGCGCTTGCCTCCACGCCGCGAAACAGTTCTGAGAGGTAGGCATTCCTCTCGCTACGCTCAATCCCGCCCATGTAGGTGCGGCGCAGCCTGCGAGTTGGGCCACACCAGCCGGGCTAGGAAACGCTAAGTGTCCACTTTCAGCTTTAGCCGCTGAAGTCAAACTTGACCCCCGTGAAGCGGTCGCGCAGAATGGCGCATCCTACCGGCTATGGATCCACTGACCACAGCTTTCGGCGGCGCGCTGCTGGCCAAGGCGCTGCCCGACGACTATCGCGGCCCCAGCGGTGTGATGGCCGTAACCGTGGCCTCGGTGGTGCCGGACTTGGACATCCTCTCCGGTTTCTTCAACAACGACCTGATGGGCGGCTTCACCGCCCACCGCGGCTTCACCCATTCCCTGGCGGGGGTGGTGGTGCTGGCGCCGTTGCTGGCGCTGGCGTTCTGGCGCTTCAGCCGCGACAAGAACTACCCCCGCCTGCTGACCCTCTCCGTATTCGCTCTGCTCTGGCATATCTTCACCGACGTGGCGACCTCCTGGGGCACCATGGTCTTCCACCCCTTCAGCCGCGACCGTCTGGCCTGGGACCTGCTCTTCATCATTGATTTCAGCTTCACCGCCATCCTGTTGCTGCCGCACCTGGTGGCCTGGACCTACCGTGACCCACGCCGCGCCCTGCTCCGCGGCGTGCTGCTCTGGGCGATCTTGACGGCTCTTGCTGCCCTGGCCAACTCGCTGGTCTCCACCTTCCTGGGGGTAGCCTTCCACTGGGAGCTGTTTGCCCTGCTGAGCGCCGTGCTGGCGGCACTGTTTCTGGCCCCGGCGCTCAAGGGCTGGGGCTTTCGGCAGGAGCGCGCCGCCTGCTGCCGCATCGGCGTAGCGGCACTGGTAATCTATCTTGCCACCTGCGCTGTCTCCCACTTCTTGGCGGTGCAACAGGTGAAGGAGCTTGTGCGGGAAAAGAATCTAGCGGTGGAAGCGTTGGCGGCGCTGCCGCAACCGCTCTCGCCTTTCCGCTGGTCGGGGCTGGTGCTGACGCCGGAAGGTGTCTATCAGGGCTGGTTCAACGTGCTGGACTCCAACCAGCCCGCGTTCCAGTTCTTCCCCAGCGCGCGCAATGACTACGTGACCCGCACCCAGAAATTGCCGGAGGTGGAGACCTACCTGTGGTTCGCGCGCTTCCCGGTGGCGCGCTACCGGACTGACGGCGACCGCCACATGGTTGAGTACACCGACCTGCGCTTCCGCGCCCACAGCAGCCGCGCTCCCTCGTTCACTTTCCGCGTTACCCTGAACGGCAATGGGGACGTCCTCACCCGCGGCTTCCCGGACGCCGACTAGTCAAACTCCTCCAGCGCGGTAGAATAGAGTCATGGGCAAGTCGAGCAAGGAGTACATCTACGCTCTCAAGTACCGTTGGCTGACCCCGCTCTACGATCCCATCCTGCGGTTGACCCTGCGCGAACAAACCTTCAAGAAAGCTCTAGTCGAGCAGGCCCGCATCCAGCCCGGCCAGCGCGTGCTCGACCTGGGCTGCGGCACCGGGACGCTCACGCTCCTGATCAAGAGCGCGCACCCACACGCCCGCGTGGTGGGCTTCGACGGCGACCCAAAGATTCTTTCCCTGGCCGAAGCCAAGGCCGCACGGGCCAAGCTGGAGATTGACTGGAAGCACGGCTTGGCGCAGGAGCTGCCCTACGCCGACGGTTGCTTTGACCGGGTGCTCACGAGTCTGATGCTGCATCACCTGTCAAGCGAGAACAAACGAGCCGCGCTGCGCGAAGTGCTGCGCGTGCTGCGGCCCGGCGGCGAGCTGCACGTGGCCGACTGGGGCAAGCCCCAAAACGCGCTGATGCGCCCGGCCTCGCTCCTCATCGCGCTGCTGGACGGCTACTCGCGCGAAAACGTCGAGGGCCTGCTGCCGGAGCTGTTCCGGCAGGCGGGTTTGGCCGAGGCCCGGCAGGCCGCGCACTACAACACCCTCTTCGGGACCCTTGCTCTGTACAGCGCCCGCAAACCCGCCTGAGTTCCTTTGGGAAAGTGGTAATGGGTTAATTGTACGCCGGCCTTTCGATTCGGGGCACTCTCTCCTCTCATGTCCAACCCGGTGGCCTGTCCTGAGCGCAATCGAAGGGCCCCTGCCACCGGGCCAGTGCTCCTTTCCCAGCGGCGGGGGCCGCTGGGCTGGACTCAATTGATCCACCGTTAGAGGTGCTTTTTCAGGTAGTCCACGAATTAGCGGAAGAGGTGCGTGCGAGCCGCCAGTCCAAGGTAGGCAGCTACGGCGTAGCGCGTCAGGCGCGTCCGCTCGCGCTCGTCGGTGGTGGCCTGCTCCGGGGAGGGCGCCAGGTTGCTCAACTGCTCGTAGCTGACCAGCACGCGCTTCTCGCCAGTCCTGACGTCAATCACCCAGAGGTCGCGCCGCCCCTCGTCACCCCGCAGGATGTAGCTCAGGCGAGTGCCGGAGAAAATAACAGGCTTGGGCTGCCGAATGCCAGCACTTACTTGCGGGGCGGCGCAAGACGCAGGGGTAGCTGTCAGGCGGAATAGACGACCACAGCGCGGCGGTCGCGCTCGCCTTCGCTGGCGGTGCGCACGGCGGGGTCGTCCCGCAGCGCCAGGTGCAGGATGCGGCGCTCCCGCGCCTCCATGGGCTGGAAGCGGAAGGGCGCCCGGCTCTGCTTCACCCGCTCGGCCGCGGTCTGAGCGGCCAGCGTGAGCTCGGCGATGCGGTTGGCTTTGTAGTCCTGGCAGTCGAAGCGGATGCTGTCCTGGTGAGCGCGGTCGAGCCGCAGCCAGCGCAGGCTGAGGTATTCCATCGCCTGCAGCAACTCGGCCCGCCGCTCCAGCAGCAGGTCGGCGTCCCGCCCGTGGAAATCGACCATGATGTCGGACTCTTCCGCGCCGGCGGCGTCCTCGCCCGCCCGCGCGCGAATCTCCGCCCGCACTTCCATGCCGGTTTCCCGAATCACCAGCCCCAGGAAGGAACGCAGGGCGGGAACCAGCGCCTCGGCGTCCAGCCGGCCGTCCTTCATCCACCGCTCGCTCACGCCGCGCCCTCCCCGGCCGCCGGCCGTTTCAACCCCGGGTTTCTTCCTGCCGCCCTCTGCGCTTTTGCTTTTTGCGCTCTTTGGCCGCCAGCTTCTCGGCCTGGTCGTGCTCGCGCTGGCGCTTGTTGATCCACCACTGCTGCCCGACGCCCGCCACGCTCGACATCAACCAGTAGAGCACCAGCCCGGCCGGAAAAGTGAGGAAGAAGAACCCGAACATCAGCGGCATGAACTGCATCAGCTTCTGTTGGCTGGGGTCGGCGGTGGTCATCGGGGTCATCTTCATGGAGAGGTACATGGCCAGCGCCATCACCACCGGCAGGATGTAGTAGGGGTCGGGCTGGCTCAGGTCCTGCACCCAGCCGAACCAGGGTGCCTGGCGCAGCTCGATGCTGGAGTCCAGCACCTTGTAGAAACCATAGAAGAAGGGCAACTGGAGCAGCATCGGCAGGCAACTGCCCATGGGGTTCACCCCGTGCAGGCGGTAGAGCGCCATCACCTCCTGCTGTTGTTGCTGCTTGCGCGGGTCGTTGAACTTGTACTTCTTATATTTCTCCTGGATGGCGCGCATCTGCGGCGCCAACTTCTGCATTTTGACCGACGCCAGCATGGACTTGTACTTGAGCGGGAAAATGATGGTGTTGATGAGCAGCGTCAGCAGGACAATCACCCAGCCGTAGTTGCTCCACACGTTCTCGTACATCCACTGCATGGAGAGGAAGAGCGGCTTGGCCACCCACCAGAACCAACCGTAGTCAATCAACTCATCGGCCAGCACCGGCTGGGTGCCGTCCGGCAGCGCGGGCGCCGTTATAGGCGCCAACTCTTGGATGGCCTTGGGCCCGACGAATAACCGGAAGCGGTTGTCCCCAGCGTCGGCGGCGCCCAGGGCCAGCGCGCCGATCTTTTGCGGCTTTTGCTCTTCTCCGGGAGGGGTCCACTCCGCGCTGGCGACGGCTGCGCTTACCTGGCTGTTCTCTGGAAAGAAAACTGCGGCAAAGTATTGATCTTCAATGCCGGCGTAGCTGGCCTCGCCGGTGTAGGGCGGGAACTGCGGCGGCGATTTGAACAACCATCCTGTGGTTTGAGTCGCGGCCTCGACTGTTGTGCGGCGCAATCCTTCCAGGGTGCGCAGCAGGAACTGCGTCTGGAACCTGCTGGTTGGGGTGCTGGGTTCGCCAAAGCCGCCCCGCCAAGCCACTTGGTGCGCGACCTGCTCGCCGCTCACCCAGGCTCGCGTCTCCACCTCAATGGTGTAGCCCTCGGGAAAGCGAAAGCGTTTTTCAGCCGCCACCCGCCCATCGTTCCACTCAAAGACCAGTTCCACCGGCGCCGTTAGCATCGCGGGCGCGGGTGCGCCGTCCGCCGTGCTGACGAACACGGCTTGGTTGAACGCTGCTTCCTGTTGCGGGTCGTCCAGAGCAATTTCCAGCGGGAAACCCAGCCCGGTGCGGGCGCCCTGCACCAAGTCGAGTGGCTCGCCCTGCTGGTCGCGGTAGTGCTTGAGCGTCCAGCTTTGCACTACCGCCCCGCGGGTGGAGAAGGTGAGGGTAGCGTGGGAGGTTTCAACCGTGATGGTCCGCTCTTCGGTGCCTTGCTTTGTCTCCGGCAGCGGCGCGCCTGCAAGAGCGGGCGCAGGCTGGACAGGAGCAGCTTCGGCGCTGGGCGGCAGCAGTGCCTCCTCCGCCGGCGACGGTTCCGGTGGTGGGGCCACTTCCCGCATGTAGGCGGACCAGCCTACCAACACCAAAAAGGATAGCGCGAAGGCCAGAATAATCCGGCGCTCAGGGCTCATTTCAGCCACCGGCTTGTCCTCCCTTGTTCCAGGCCGTGTCCGCCCTAAAGCTGTTTATTTTCACTGGATTGGCGAAGCGCTTTGGGGGTTGACTCGCGCGCGCTGGCGGCGTCGCTTCCGGGACCGGGTCGTATCCGCCCAACACCCCTGGACGACAGCGCAGCAGTCGTCGCAGCGCCAGCCCGGCACCGCGCCAAGCACCGTGGCGCTCGATGGCTTCCAGCGCAAAGTTTGAACAGGAGGGGTAGAACTTGCAGCCCCAGAGGTTGAGCGGACGCCACACCACCTGGTAGCAGCGCACCGCCGCCAGGGCCGCCGCTCGCAACGCGCGTTGGCTTCCTGCGGTCACCGGGTCAGGCTAGTCTCCACCAGTCGGGTCAACTCTTCGCTCAGCGCAGCAAAGTCCGCCGCTGCCACCTCCGCCGAGAGCGGCTGCACCACCACGTCCCACCCGGTTGCTTCGCCGGCCGCGTGCGCACGCGGTTTTTTCGGCTGGTGCTGCCGCAGGATCTCGCGCACGCGCCGCTTGATGCGGTTGCGCACCACCGCGCCGCCCAGACGCGCCTGCACCGAGAGGCCGAAGCGGGTTCGACGGAGTTGATTGGGCGTGGCAATCAGCACAAAGTGGGGTGAGCGCCGGCGGCGTCCTTGACGATAAACTCTCTCAAAGTCGCGCGTGCGCAGCAGGCGAGCGGCTTGGGACAGACGAAGCTGCACTACACAGGCGTGAGCTGCCACCGCGCTTTCTGCCGGCGGCGTTGGAGCACCTTGCGTCCGCCTTTGGTCTTCATACGCGCACGAAACCCGTGGGTCTTGCGGCGGCGGCGTACGTTCGGTTGAAACGTGCGTTTCGGCATCTTCGCTCTCGGGGTTCGCGCACGGACATTCGCGCATTAGTGCGAAAGTGAATTTTAAGTATAGGCGAATTGCCAAGCCTTGGTCAACCCACACCGCCTGCCGCCGCCCATTCCGTGCCCCGGTGGAATTCTTCCGAAAGTTATGTTATAGTGCGCCGCTCTTGGGGGAGGGTAGTTAAAGGGGTTGCGTTCTTTCCCGTAGCGTCCACACGGTTTTTCACACGGTTTGCGGTGGCATACACTGTGCAGCGTGAGGAAGTTGCTTCCTTCAAACATACTAGCATGCCGTTACCTTTTGCACGCCTGTGGAAATTGCCGTGGAAACCCCTGCGGGTGCGCACGGTAATCGCATGAATACGTGGGAGAACATTCTCGCTCAGCTTGAGTCACGTGTGAACCCGCACACGTTTTCGACCTGGTTCAAGCCTACACGGCTAGAGGCTGTCAAGGGAAATCTTTTGGTTGTCCGGGTCCCCAATCTGTTCTTTCAGAAGTGGCTGTCCGGCGATGGGCGCACCCTGATACGGGACGCCCAGGCGGCGCTCCACCTGAACGATTTTCAGGTGGAGTTCGTGCCCGAGAACCAACGGCCGGCCGCCACCTCCCAGGCGGCGTCCAACCAGTACGCGCAGACGAAGCTTGACTTCGACTCCACCGACTACCAGCTCATCCCCCGCTACGCCTTTGAGACTTTTGTGGTCGGCTCCTCCAACCAGTTCGCCCACGCCGCCGCGCAGGCGGTGGCCGACCAGCCCTCCAAGGCGTACAACCCGCTCTTCCTGTACGGCGGCGTCGGGCTGGGCAAGACCCACCTGATGCAGGCCATCGGCGCCCGGGTGCGCCAGCGCAACCGGGCGCTGCGCATCAGCTACCTGAGCGCCGAGAAATTCACCAACGAGGTCATCCACGCCCTGCGCTTTGAGCGCATGGTCAGCTTCCGGGACAAGTACCGAACCGTGGATGTCCTGCTCCTGGACGACATCCAGTTCCTGGCGGGCAAAGAGCGAACCCAGGAGGAATTCTTCCACACCTTCAATGCGCTCTACGACGCGCAGAAGCAAATTGTTATCAGTTCCGACGCCCCGCCCAAGGAGATTCCCACCCTGGAGGAGCGCCTGCGTTCGCGCTTCGAGTGGGGGCTAATTGCTGATATCCAGCCGCCGGACCTGGAAACCAAAATTGCCATTTTGATGCGCAAGGCCGAGACGGAAAATACTCTTCTGCCCCCGGAGGTTGCCGAGTACATCGCGCGCGGCATCCGCTCCAACATCCGCGAGCTAGAAGGCGCCCTCATCCGCGTGCTCGCATATACTCAGCTTGTGGGTGAGTCGCTCTCCCTGCCGCTGGCCGAGAACGTGCTCAAGAACATCCTGGCGCAGCAGGAGAAGCGCATCTCCATCGAGGCCGTGCAGCGGCGTGTGGCAGAGCACTTCGGGTTATCTCCGCTCCTGCTGAAATCCAAAACCAACGCCAAGGCTATTGCTTATCCTCGGCAAGTAGCTATGTTCTTAGCCAAGCAGCTGACCGGTGCCTCCTTGCCTGAACTTGGGCGCGCCTTTGGCGGCAAGCATCACACTACGGTGCTCCACTCTGTGAAAAAAATTACTGCTTTGCGCAAAGAGGATCGCGAACTAGCTCGCGCGCTGCACAAACTCACAAACATGTTAAGCTAGTAGTGGGTTTCCTTTTCATTATCTGTGGATGGTGTGGATGATTACTCAAACAACTAATTTTTCCACCGCCCTTCCACCACGGGATAAACAGCACTGTCTAGGGCAAGCTCCTTTCTATCTGCCTCTTGCGCGTTTTTTCCTCGCCGTCCACGCGCCTACTACGGCGGCTAGTCTTTATATAAGATAGTTTTTAAGTAGTAGTAGCTCTCTTCGAGGATAACAACATGGACTTTAGTGTGAAGAAGTTTGATTTGCTTCGCGAGCTACAGCTTGTGCAGGGGGTTGTTGAGCGCAAGACGACCATTCCTATCCTCTCAAATCTATTGGTGGAAGCTAAGAAAGACCAGCTTTGGATTGCTGCTACAGACCTGGAGATGGGGACCCGGATCGTGCTGCCCGCGAAGGTTAAAAAGGAGGGAGCAGGAACAATTGCTGCACGCCGCCTATTTGAAATTGTCCGCACGCTCCCAGACGCTGAGATTAAGTTCAAGGCCTTGGAGAACAACTGGGTAGAGCTTCGCTGTGCGCGGTCGCGCTTTAAGCTGGTGGGGATGGCGCGGGATAACTTCCCGGCGTTGCCGGACTTCCCCCACCCGCTGGTAAAAATTCCCGCCGCGATATTAGCAACACTCATAGCGAAGACCACCTTCGCAATTTCTATGGAAGAGTCGCGCTACACGCTCAGCGGAGCGCTGCTGCAACTCAAGCCGGACAGCATTACAATGGTAGCAACCGACGGGCTCCGGCTGAGCCATATCGAAACCTCGCATAAATTCAGCGGGCTGAATACAGAAGTGCGTGTGCTGGTACCGAAAAAGGCCATGACGGAAGTCGAGCGCCTGCTAAAAGAGGTGGAGGACAAAGAAGAAGTACAATTCGCCCGCGATGATTCGCACCTCTTCTTTAAGGTTGGCGAGCGGTTGCTGATCAGCCGCCTGCTGAGCGGGCAATTCCCGAACTACGAGGCGGTGCTGCCGCGCGAGAACAAAAGCACGGTGGTGCTGGAGCGGGAAACCGTGGCTAACGCGGTCAAGCGCGCCGACTTGGTGGCCGACCAGCGCAGCCATGCCATCCGGATGGCGCTGGGCAAAGACAAAGTGGAGATTTTCGCCAGTTCGGCCGAGTATGGAGAAGCCCACGAGGAGTTGATTCCGCCCACGGCCTATACCGGGGAGCCGCTGCAGATCGGCTTTAACGCGACCTTCCTGCTGGATTTCCTCAGCGTGGCGGCGGCGGGGCCCATCAGCTTCGAATTCAAGGACGACCAGACCGCCGGCCAGATGCGCCCGCTGGCCGAGGAGGACTACAAATACCGCTACGTCGTCATGCCCATGCGGCTGTAATGGGCGGCGGGGCTCTTGGCCCACAGCCGCCGGGTGGGGCCCCTAGCGCCGGCCAAAACGGGCCGCCCCGCGGGGTCCGGGCGGCGCCCCTGGGGGTGCTGTAACCAACTGAAAAAGCTGGCATATTCCCCCCTTTTCGCTCTCGATTTCTACCCCTAAATCTGGTAAAATAAGTTGTTTTGAAAGCGCCGCAAAGGCGCCCCCGAACAGGAAGGCAAGAGCAGCTTGTTCCAAGGCAGCATCCCACGGGTTCGAGCACAGGATTCGCCCGCCGGCGCTTGGCGTCCCGCCCACCGACTTGGCCGAGCGAGACACCGAACAGGTTCTTCCTCCCGCAGCGCGCGAATTCGCCACACGAGGTGGAGGTAAACGATGGCCAAGGCTCGAAAACCCCGAAAAAAAACTGCCGCGCAAACAAAGAAGAGCAGCAAGACAACCGCTGCCGCGCCGGGGCACCACTACGACGCCACCAGCATCCAGATCCTCGGTGACCTGGAGGCGGTCCGCAAGCGCCCGGCCATGTACATCGGCTCGACCGCGGCAACCGGCTTGCACCACTTGGTGTGGGAGGTGGTGGACAACTCGGTGGACGAGGCGCTGGCGGGCCACTGCACGCACATCGAAGTTACCGTCCACGACGGCAACTCCATCACCGTCACCGACAATGGGCGCGGCATCCCGGTAGATACCCACCGCGGCACCGGCAAGCCCGCCGCCGAAGTGGTGATGACCAAGCTGCACGCCGGCGGCAAGTTCGACACCAAGAGCTACAAAGTCTCGGGCGGACTGCACGGCGTGGGCGTCTCGGTGGTGAACGCGCTCTCAGACTGGCTCGACCTGGAAATCTGGCGCGACGGCAGCGTCTTCGAGCAGTCCTACGAGCGCGGCAAGCCCACCGGGCGGCTGGCGCGCACCGGCAAAACCCAAAAGACCGGCACCAAGATCAATTTCCACGCCGACCCCGAGATTTTTCCCAAGACCGAGTTCAGCTACGACACCATGGCCCAGCGCCTGCGCGAGATGGCCTTTTTGAACAAGGGCCTGGAAATCACGCTCACCGACGAGCGTACCAGCCCTGCCAAACAGGCCAAGTTCCACTACCAGGGCGGCATCGCCGAGTTCGTCCGCTTGATGAACCGCAAAAAGACCGTGCTGCACGACGAGCCCATCTACATAGAGGGCACGCGCGACATGGCCGGCGGCGCCGGCCGCCTGGAAATGGAGATCGCCATCCAGTGGAACGACGGCTACACCGAGAACCTCTTCGCCTTCGCCAACAACATCAACACCGTGGACGGCGGCACCCACCTCTCCGGCTTCCGCTCCGCGCTCACCCGCACGCTCAATCGCCAGGCCAAGAACTTGAGCCTGCTCAAGAACGAGAACGAGGGCCTCTCCTCCGACGACATGCGCGAAGGCCTGACGGCGGTCATCAGCGTGCGCCTGCCGCAGCCGCAGTTCGAGGGGCAGACCAAAGGCAAGCTCAACAGCGACATCAAGGGGTTGGTGGAGGCCTTCATCAACGAGAAGCTGGCGGGCTATTTCGACAAGCGCACCAGTGTCGCCCGTAAAATCATCGCCAAGGCCATCGAGGCCATGCGGGCGCGCGAGGCGGCGCGCAAGGCGCGAGAGTTGGTGCGACGCAAGGGCGCGCTGGAAGGCTCTTCGCTGCCAGGCAAACTGGCCGACTGCCAGGAGCGCGACCCCGCCCGCTGCGAGATCTTTATCGTTGAGGGCGAATCGGCCGGCGGCTCTGCCAAACAGGGCCGCGACCGCCGCACGCAGGCCATCCTGCCGCTCAAGGGCAAAATCTTAAACGTGGAGAAGGCCCGCTACGACAAAATGCTCGGCCACGAGGAAATCCGCGCGCTCATCACCGCCCTCGGCACCGGCATCGGCAAGGACGACTTCGACCCCGCTCGCCTGCGCTACCACAAGGTCATCCTCATGACCGACGCCGACGTGGACGGCTCCCACATCCGCACCCTGCTGCTGACCTTCTTCTTCCGGCAGATGAAGGGACTGATCGAGCGCGGCCACGTCTTCATCGCCCAGCCGCCGCTCTACCGCATCAAGAAAGGCCGCAGCGAGGAGTACATCCACGACGAGCGCGAGTTCCAGCGCAAGCTCATGAACCGGGCGGTGGAGGAGCAGAAGGTCAAGCTCGGCAACGGGCGCGTGCTGGAAGGCGGCGACCTGAGCAAGTTTCTCCTGCAACTGGCGGAGTACAACCAATATCTCGACAAGCTGGAGCGGCGCGTGGGCGACCGCCGCTTGGCCGAAGCCTTGGCTGCGGGCGACCTGCAACAGAAAGGCGACTTCAAGGCCAAAACCAAGCTCGATAAGTTCGCCAAGAAGCTGGCTAAGCTGGGCGTCAAAGCCACGGCGGCCTTCGACGAGGAACACTCCCTGCGTGAGCTGGTGATCCGCAACGGCGTTGGCGCAGAGACCCGCATCAACTGGGCGCTGGCGTCGCTGCCGGAGTACAAGCGCGTGGTGGATCTGGCCAAGCGGCTGGCGGCGCACGACAAGCCGCCCTTCACCGTGGTCTCCAACGGCTCCAAGCTCCAGAAGCAGAGCGCGCGCGAGGTTCTCGACCATTTGGTCGAGCAGGGCAAGCGCCACCTCGCCATCACCCGCTTCAAAGGCCTGGGCGAGATGAACCCGGAGCAGCTCTACGACACCACCATGAAGCCGGAGGAGCGCCTGCTGCTCCAGGTCAAGCTCGAAGACGTGGTCGTGGCCGAGGAGATCTTCTCCACCCTGATGGGCGACAACGTCGTTGCCCGCCGCGCCTTCATCGAGCAAAACGCCCTCGAAGTAAAGAACCTGGATATTTAGCAGCTCATGGACTTGCCTGGCATACCCGTACGGCTTGCTGCCACCACTGCCTTCCTGGACGAGCTTATAGTCTACGAAGTTCCTGGGATTCTTTTCCTCATGATTTGGGGAAGCGCTGGCGAAGGCTGGGTGTTGCCATTCCTGAGCAGCAAAGTGCTGGGATACACTACGAGAATCTTCTTATTAGCGGTTGCAGCGTTTGTTATCGGAGTTGGCCTGCAGGCCCTCGGCGAGATTCTTGTCGGGGTAGTTGTGAAAGGAATCATCGCACTGGATCGCCGCGTCGCTTTTGTTCGGCCCTGGTTTCGCACAAGATAAGGTTGACCGTGAGTTCACCCTTCGGGCCTTTCGCAAGCTAAGCCAGGCGGCAGGACGTCGGGTATTGCCTCCGCAAGTGGAGGCGGGTGAGAACAGGTGGGAATCAATAGTACTGACCCCGTTGCTTCATTACATGACCCTTTTCCCCGACTTGGGTGAGTTGTATCGACGCCGCTTGCGGCTCGCAGGACTCACGGCTGCGCTTTCGGCGACGCTAATAGTGTGCGGCCTATTGAGAGGCCCCGGAGGGGGCTATGGTTCATCTTGGGAGCGGGAGCACTAGTTCTTGGTGTGCAGGAGAGGAGTCGATGCGTCCGCGCAATGGGGCGGGTTATTGTTGCTGGTTATTTTCGCGAACTAAGACACAAAGAAGCTGAGGCATAGGAGCAAGAGCCAGATGGCGACTGAGCCAGTGAAGCCGGGCCCGAACGGGCCCGAGCTGCCGCCGTTCATCGGAGTGGATATCGAAGAGGAGATGCGGCGCTCCTACATGGATTACGCCATGAGCGTAATCGTCGGGCGCGCCCTGCCCGACATCCGCGACGGCCTCAAGCCCGTCCACCGTCGCATCCTCTACGCCATGCACGAGATGAACCTTGTCCCCGGCCGCAAGCACTCCAAGTGCGCGGGCGTGGTGGGCGAGGTGCTCAAGAAGTTCCACCCCCACGGCGACGCCCCGGTCTATGAAGCGCTGGTGCGCATGGCTCAGGGTTTCAGCATGCGCTACCCGCTCATTGACGGCCAGGGCAACTTCGGCTCCGTTGACGGCGACCCGCCCGCCGCCTACCGCTACACCGAGTGCCGCCTGGCGCACGTGGCCATGGACCTGCTGGCCGACATTGAGAAGGACACGGTTGACTTCACCCCCAACTTCGACGACACCACCCGCGAGCCGGTGGTGTTGCCCACGCGCGTGCCCAGCCTACTGGTCAACGGCACCTCCGGCATCGCCGTCGGCATGACCACCAACATCCCACCCCACAACCTGACTGAAATTCTTGACGCCACCGCGCTGCTGCTGCGCAAGCCCAACTCGAACCTGAAGGAAATCATGCGACTGGTGCCGGGGCCGGACTTCCCCACCGCCGGCATCCTCTTCGGCAAGGAGGGCGTCCAGCAGGCCTACCGCACCGGCCGCGGCAGCTTCCAAGTCCGCGCCAAAGCCGGCATCGAAGAGGGCGCGCGCGACAAGGTGAGCATCGTCATTACTGAGATTCCCTACCAGGTCAACAAGTCCCGCCTGATTGAGAAGATCGCCGACCTGGTCAACAACAAAAAAGTCGAAGGCATCTCCGACATCCGCGACGAAAGCGACCGCGAGGGCATGCGCATCGTGCTGGAGCTCAAGCGCGGCGAGCAGCCCGAAATCATCCTCAACAACCTCTACAAGCACACCCAGATGCAGGTCAGCTTCGGGATGATCATGCTGGCCATCGCCAACGGCCAGCCCAAAGAAGTCGGGCTGATCGAAGCCATCCAACTTTTTGTCAACCACCGCGTTGAGGTAGTGCGGCGGCGGACCACTTTTGAGTTGACCAGGGCGCGCCAGCGCGAGCACATCTTGCTGGGCTTTAAGAAAGCGGTCGATGTCCTTGACGCCATCATCAAGCTCATCCGCCGGTCCAAGTCGCCCGCCGAAGCCAAGGGCGGTTTGGTGAAGCGTTGGAAGTTCACCGACGTGCAGGCGCAGGCCATCCTCGATCTGCAACTCCACCGGCTGACGCAAATGGAGCGGCAGAAGATTCTCGACGAGTTGAAAGCCCTGCAGGCGCGCATCAAGGAGTTGGAGGAAATCCTCCGCTCCGACACCAGACTGCGCGAGGTGATTACCCAGGAGCTGCGCACGGTGCAGAAGCAATTCGGCGACCAGCGTCGCACCCAGATTGTCGAGCGCCCGGAGGAGATCAAGGTCGAAGACCTGGTGCCGGACGAGCCGGTGATGATTACCGTCACCCACAACGGCTACCTCAAGCGCACTCCGGTGGAGTCCTACCGCCGCCAGGGCCGCGCCGGTAAGGGCCGCATGGCGCTCAAGGCGCGCCAGGACGACTTTGTCGAGCACCTCTTCGTCGCCACCACCCACGGCTACCTGCTGGTGTTCACCCAAACCGGCAAAGTCTATTGGCTGCGGGTCTGGGACATCCCCGAAGCCGGCTGGGCCTCGCGCGGCAAGCCCATCGCGCAGTTGCTCACCCTGCCGAAAGAAGATCAGGTGGCGGCATTCCTGGCGGTGAAGTCGCTGGAGGAGGCCGACCGCCACATCTTTTTCGTTACCCGCAACGGCACGGTGAAGAAGACCGAGCTCAGCCAGTTCGCCAATCCGCGCTCCACCGGCATCCAGGCCATCAGCCTGGAGCAGGGCGACGAGTTGGTGGCGGCGCGGCTGACCGACGGGCGGCACGTCATCTTCCTCGCCAGCCGCAACGGCTTGGCGATTCTCTTCCGCGAAACCGGCGTGCGCGCCATGGGCCGCCAGGCCTACGGCGTGCGCGGCATGAATCTCGACACCGAGGGTAAGAAAGGCCGCCAGCCCGACTCCATCGTCGGTATGGCCGCCATTGCGCCCGACTGGGAGGCGGTTGGGAAGACACTCAAGCGGGAGCCGGAAACGCTCGATGAAGTCTCTGACGACCTGTTGAAGAAGGCGCTGCCCGACCTGATCCTCACCGTCACCGAGCGCGGCTTCGGCAAGCGCACCGAGGTGGCGGGCTACCGGGTGCAGTCGCGCGGCGGGCGCGGCGTCATCAACATCAAGGTGACGCCCAAGAGCGGTTTGGTCAGCGGGGTGGCGCGGGTGCCGAAAGACGCCGATGCCATGATCGTCACCCAAAAGGGGAAGATCATTCGCGTGCGCACCCGGCAGATTCGCGCCATGGGACGTGCAGCGCAGGGCGTGCGCCTGCTGAAGCTGGGCGAGGACGATCGCGTGGCCGCAACCGCTACTGTGATTGAAGAGGAGCACGCCGAAGCGGTGGCCGAAGCCGCGGCTACAGAATAAGCAGGGACCGAATTTGTCATTCTGAGGAGCCCGCTTTGGGCGGGCGACGAAGAATCCCGTATCTGTCTGCTACTTGTACGGGTGGGATTCTTCGCTGCGCTCAGAATGACACCCCCAGCGGGGCGGACGGGAGGGAGATATGAAGAAACTCGACTACACCATCGTCTTCGTCAGCGACATGAAACGCTCGGTGGAGTTCTACCGCGACGTGTTCGGCCTGCCGCTGAAGTCCGAGTCGCCCCACTGGACCGAGTTTGCCACCGAGGGCACCCTCCTGGCGCTGCACCCGGCTGACTCCATCACCCCCGAGCGCTCCGCCAGCGGCCACTCGCCCGCCGGCAGTTGCCACCCCGGCTTTGTGGTCGAAGACCTCGACGCTTTCCACCAGAAAATGCAGGCCAAAGGCGTCAAGTGCATCCAGCCGCCCAGGATGGAGGAGTTCGGCGGTCGCCTGGCGTTGTATGCGGATCCTGATGGCCTGCCCCTCTCCGTGGCGGAAGCGCCCAAGAGGTAGTGGCCACGGGCCATCCTCGGTAGCAATCTGCAAGCCTGCGTGGCAGAATAGCGCCTTGTATAAGTTCTCCCTGGCCTTCTTTGACCATGACCGCGAGTGCCATCATAGAAACGGTTGTAGCGAAAGAGCGACGACTGTTGGCAGAGTTGCAGGAGTTGCCGTCGGTGATTGTCTCGCTGTCGGGGGGGACGGATTCGGCTTACCTGGCGTGGGCGGCGCGGCAGGCGCTGGGGGAACGGGCATTGTCCGTGACGGCGGTGAGTGCCTCGCTGCCTGCGAGTGAGCGCCGCGAAGTAGAATCGTTCGTCCGGCGGCACGGCATCGCGCACGAGTTCATCCGCACCGAAGAGTTGGCCAACCCGCTCTACGTGGTCAACAGCCCCGACCGCTGCTACCATTGCAAGGACGAGTTATTCACCAAGCTCGGTCAGTTGGCGCGCAAGCGCGGCATCGCCGCCGTCGCTTACGGCGTCAACGTGGACGACCAGGGCGATTTCCGCCCCGGCCAGCAGGCGGCGCGCGAGCATCGGGTGCTGACGCCGCTGCTGGACGCCGGCTTGACCAAGGCGGAGATACGGGAGCTCTCGCGGCAGGCGAACCTCGAAACCTGGGACAAGCCGGCGGCGGCCTGCTTGGCCTCGCGCGTCGCACATGGAGTTGAGGTGACGGAAGAGAACCTGAAGCAGGTGGAGCAAGGCGAGGCGGCCCTGCGCGCGCTCGGTTTTCGCAAAGTGCGGGCGCGTTACCACGGAGAGCTGGTGCGGATTGAGATTGCGACCGACGAGCTGCCGCGCGCGCTGACGCCGGAGATGACGCAGAAGTTCGCCGAAATCTTCAAGGGCCTGGGCTTCAAGTTCGTCACCCTCGATCTGGAAGGCTACCGCCAGGGCTCTTTCAACCCTGCTCGGTGAAACCACCCTTCGACTGCGTTCAGGGCAGGCAGATGCACACAGATACACACTGCTTTCTCTTGCCTAGCAGCTTTGTGGGTCGCGCCTTCAGGCGCGACATCCCCACTTGGGCAAAACAGGGAGCTTTAGCCCCTGAAGTCCAAGCGTACAAAGCAAAAAAGATTGTACCTCAGCGGCTAAAGCCACGACCCACAAAGAGAAACCACAGATGCACACGGATACACACTGATTCATTGGAGTAATCTGTGTTCATCCGTGTGAATCGGTGGTTCCAGCCATGATTCGGACGATTGGACAGGCGGCACGCGCGATTGACCGCTTTGGGTTCTGCCTGTTGTTTCCCATCAAAGGACTGCGCCTGCCGAGCCTGTGGGGCGCGCTGAAGGGCAAGTCGCCCTTCGGCTCTGCTCAGGGCAGGCCGCAGGGCTTCTGCCTGGTCGCCGCCTGGGACAAAGACGCCGAGCGCTTGTGGGCGTGGAAGGACGAGCTGCCGCGGAAAGGACTGACCTACTACGGTAAGTATTTCCGGGGCAAAGGCTCGTTGCTCTCGCTGGAGTTTCTCGCCTGCTTCTACTGCCTGGAAGGCAACCACGACACGTCGGACGAGTTCAAACGGCTCTACCACGAAGGAAAAATTACCGCCGACGCGCACGCTATTTGTCGTGAGTTGGCCAAGCGCGGGCCGCAGGCGACACTGGAGCTGCGCTATGGGCTGGGCTGGGAGTCGAAGCGCGGCAACCGGCGCTTCAAGCGCGCGCTGGTGGAGTTGCAGCAGCGCCTGCTGATTGTGCACTGGGGCACCAAGGCCGAAACCCGCGCCTGGGAGAGCGCCGTCTATCAGCTCACCGCGCGCGCCTTCCCCAAAGCGGTTCGCGCCGCCGGGAAGCTTACACCTGAAAAAGCCCGCGGCCGGATCGCCGCGCGCTACCGCGAGCACTATCCCCGTGCCGAGCCGCGGGAGGTGGCACGGTTGTTCCGCTGGACGCGCGCGCAGGCGGAAGAAGCCTTGGGTGGCTGAAGGCGCGGACCGCGGGTTCCGTCCAGCAAAAAGTGGTTGGGGCAAGCGACTGATTTCGGTCTGCTTCCCAGCAGCATAGGGGGGTGAACGCCTTGCCTGTAGGCCAGGACAAGCTGCAAGAACTGCACGCGATCGTCTGCGGCAGCGGGCGCAGCCAGCCAGCAGGACAGCAGGAAAAAGAGCAAGAGGGCAACGCGGTTCACGGCCGGCCTCCTCCTGGATAAAAGCGGTTTACCAAGCGTACCGTGCGGTGACGATAGTCCTGCCGGGGGCGCAAATCAACGTGCGGGTGTACGGTTGCGGTACACTAGCGTCTTTATGCTTACGCAGTTCCGATTGCCAGAGCGTTCTGTGCTTCTGTTGGTAGCGGCGTTGTGCCTGCCGGTACAGGCGCAGCGTGCCCCGGTGGTGGCGTGGGTGGGCGACACGGAAGTGCTGATCGGCGTCGGCGGCTTGCTGGCACGATTTGATCTCGCGACCGGCGAAGAAGAGCTGCTGGGCGAAACCGAAGCCACCTTCGCGCTCAGCCCCAAGGGTAAGCGGCTGGCATTGGCGCGCGGGCGCTGGATAGAGCTGCGGAGCTATCCAGGGTTGGACCTTCAAGGGCGACTGGAGCCCCCGGCGGGGCTCACGGTTGGAGTGCTGGCCTGGTCGCTTGAAGGGGCAACGCTGGCGGCGGGCACCGCTGAAGGCCATATTTTGCTGTGGGCGGTGGAAGGACGGGAGCTGTGGGCTGACTTGGCTATTGAGCCCGTCAGCCCGGTCGAGCGACTGGTGTTTTCCGCCGCCGGCGTGCGCCTGCTGAGCGCTTTTTCCGATGGGCGCGCGGTGCTGTGGGACATCGAGCGGCGGGAGGCGTTGCACCGCTTCGGTCTGCCGCGCACAGTGGGCGGGAAACCGGACACCAGCGCGCAGAACGTGGTGGTGGACCTCAGCCCCGACGGTCGGCACGTGCTGGCAACGCAGGTGCGCGAGAGCGACGCCGAAGATGGTGCCGGGGTCGAAGCCGAGGTGCTGCTGCTGGACGACCGGGGGCAACTGCACTGGCGCCGGTCGGGCTACGGCGTCGAGTTCGCGGGGGGCGGCGCGGCGCTGCTGGCGCTGGTGCAGCCCTTCCGCATCGCCGGTCTCTATCGCACCAGTGACGCCGAGGCCCTGCGCGTGTTCGAGCCGCCCGAGGAGGTGCTGGTGCTGTATCTGGTGCGGCAAAGCCCGGACGGAAAGTTCCTGCTGGGCGTGGGCGAGGACCACCAGGGACAGGTGCTCATCTTGTGGGACTTCGCCACCGCCCGCGTCCTCGAAACCCACCACTAATGAGTCCCACGGGCGAAAGCCCGTTGGCTGAACGGGCATTGGGGAACAGGCCGACGATGCCCGTACGGGCATCGCCGCTACCAGCGACAAAGCTCACACTGAACCCGGCGGCCCCTGCCGCCGGGAGAGCTCGCCGACTGCCCCCCAGGCAGGGGCTCGTCCTGAAGGCTCGCCCTGAAGGGCCTGGGGGCTCGACTTAGAAGACCTGAGGCAAACAGGCTAGTTGAAGCCGGCGGCTTCCCACTTGCCCAAGGTACCTTTGACCAGATGGGCGACACAGGAGGTGACGCGGCGGAAGTAGTCGTCGGCCTTGGCTTGGTCGAAGTCGGTGGGCGCGCCGGTGCCGCGCTGGTAGAGCCCGATGGAAGAGGGCGCGGGCGTGGCCGACCACGCGCCCGGGGCCGGGTTGGGCGAGACGGTCACTTCCGGCAGGCGCTCTTTTTTCACCAGCGCGGGGTTGATGGCCTGGATGAAGGCGGTTTCGTTTTCACCCGCGTGGCCGCCGGGGTTGCCGAAGACTGTCAGCGCAGCGTTGGAGCAGGCCGCCCACCAGTTCACCACCAGCGTGTTGACGTCGTGCTCGATGGCCACTGCGCGCGCGACCCGTTGCAGTACGGCGGTCTGCGGGTCGCCGTGGCCGTTGACGATGACGATGTTCTTGAACTGGTTGCGCACCAGGCTGAGCAACACGGCGCGGACGTAGGGTGCATAGATTTTTTCCGGGATGTGGGTGGCGCCGGGGTAGGGTGCCAGGCCGCCGGTGACGCCGTAGGGAATGTGCGGCGCGATCAGCGCGTTGACTTCTTCGGCGATGGCTTCGGCGATCTTCACCGGAGCCAGGTTGTCGGCGCCGTTGTTGATGACGCCGTGGGGCTCGAGCGTGCCGGTGGTGAGGAGGACGGTCTTGGTCTTCGCCGGGACGATTTCGCGGAACTCCAGCCAGTTCAGTTCATCCATCCAGCGGCTGGGAAGCTGAGAGGAGGCAGGAAGGACACAAAGGAAACAAACGAAGCAAAGGATTAAAAAGCGTGCTTTCATCGGCAAACCTCCAAGGCGTTTACACCGAGCCCGGTGGCCCCTGCCGCCGGGACAAGTCCGCTATCTTACCCTCCCTATCTGTGTTTATCAGTGTGCAGCTGTCTGCCCTGAGCTTGCCTGCCCGCCGCGGCGGGCAGGCTTGTCGAACGGGTGGTTCCAGCTATTGCGGCTGGATTTGGCGGATGAAATAGAACATCGCCATGATGCCGAGCAGCAGCAAGCCCAAGAGCCACAACGCGCGCCAAGGGCTGACGGGCGTTTCGGGCAGGAGGACGTCGGCGACCAAGTGGGCCTCGAAGCGATCGTCGTCCACATAGGTGCAGTCCACCACCCGCACGCCTTCGATGGTGCGGCCGTCTTCCAGCAGCACGTCCACCTCTTGCACCCCGCTCTCCGCGCCGGGCATCCCTCGACTTCGCTCCTCAACTCCACTCGGGACAGGCTCAGGGCAGGCGGGACAAGTCTCCCGCAGCTTCAGTTGGATCGCCAGCGGCAGCTCTTCCATCAGTTTCCTCACTCCGAGTTTAGCTTAATACACCAGGGCGGGGGCGCGGAAAGGTTCTGTTTGCCGATGTTTTGTTGCTCCGTCCTTTGGGACTACGCAACGGCCTACGGCAGCAAGGAAGCGGATTGATTGTGGGAACGGAGGATGGCGGGGTTAAAACCCCGCCCCACAAGGATTGGGAGGAGATGGTCAGTGGCATCGGGTACCGGCGGGGTTTCCTTCGCAAGCTCCTCGGAATGACAGGCCAAGGCTGTCTCCTCCGTTCTTAGTTTACCCTTTTCTGCGGCGGAGGTGTTCCTGTTGGCTCCACGAACTGTCCGTGGCGCTTTCTCCAACACCGAGCCCGGTGGCCCCCGCCACCGGGAAAGGGTGATCAATATCTCCCAGGCAGGGGCCTGGGGGCTCGGTGTGATGTTGTTTAAGTTCTTCCAGCAGGACCACCTTTTCCAAAAATGGTGCGGGCGGCGAGGATGGTGTTGGTGTGAATTTGGATGGTGTCGGCGGTGTTGCGGGCGTAGCCCCCGGCGAAAGTAACGGCGGCGGGAATGGAGCGCGAGCGGGCAGCGTCGAGGACGATGCGGTCGCGTTCCTGCAGACCTTCCACCGTCAGGGCCAGGCCGCCGAGCTGGTCTTGGCGGTAGGGGTCGGCGCCGGCGAGGTAGTAGATGAGGTCGGGCTGGGGCACTGCTTTCCTCGCAGGCGGGTGCTGAACACCGCTTCCAAGCTGTCGTTCTTTGGCGGGGTCGGTACGGGAGACGACTTTAGGGTAGAAGTCGGTGGTGAAGAGGTGGAAGGCGCGGTCGAGGGTGTCGCGGAGCGAGCGGAGGTAGTCGGTGTCGCCGGTGAAGTCGTCGAGGCCGACGTCGAGGTCGGAGGGCGGCTTGGGGTAGGGGTAGTTGTTCTCTTGATGCATTGAGAGGGTGAAGACGGTGTCGGCGCCGGCGAAGATGGCGGCGGTGCCGTTGCCGTGGTGGACGTCGAGGTCCACCACCATTGCAGTGCGGATGGCGCCGTCGGCCTGCAGGCGGCGGAGTGCGACGGCGACATCGTTCAGGGCGCAGAAGCCTTCGCCGTGGTCGGGGTAGGCGTGGTGGAAGCCGCCGCCGAAGTTGAAGCTGCAGCCGTCGGTGAGCGCGCGGCGGGCGGCCAAGGTGGAGCCGCCAGCCGAAAGCCAGCAGGCACGCGCGAATTGCGGCGAGTAAGGGACTTCTAGCCGCATGATTTCTTGGATCGAGAGCTTGCCTTCTTTCATCTTGCGGACCCACTCGCGCGAGTGGACGCGGAGCAGGTCTTCGTCGGGGGCGGGCTGGGGCTGGAGGAAGTCGTCGGGGGTGGCGATGCCTTCCTCCAAGCACTTCTGGTGGATGAGCTTGTACTTGACGGAGGGGAAGACGTGGTCGCCCAGGTTCAAGTCGTAGCCGTTGCTGTAGACCAGCTTGAAAGGCAGCATGGCGTCTGCTTTTGGGGGTTCCCCTGCAGCAGGATTCTAGCACGGACGAAGCAGTGACCCACGCTGGGATGCGCCCTTAGACTACGCTTAGGACAAGCGGGGCGGCTTGCGCTACAATAGCGGCCAGAGATTTCAGGTCGGGGGGGGGCGGAGACGGCAACAGGGATGAAGGCACGAGTTTACGTTACGTTGAAAAAGACGGTGCTCGATCCGCAAGGGCAAGCCATCCTGCAAGCGGTGAGCGGACTGGGCTTCCGGGACATCAAGGGCGTGCGCCAGGGGAAGGTGTTTGAGCTGGAGCTGAACGGCGCCTCGCCCGAGCAGGTCCGGCAAGAAGTCGAGCGGGTGGCGCGCGAGGTGCTGACCAATCCCGTGATTGAAGAGTTCCGCTGCGAGATCGAAGAGTGAAACCACCCATTCGACAAGCCTGCCTTAGGCAGGCAAGCTCAGGGCAGGCAGATGCACATGGATACACACAGATGCTCACAGAGAGCGGCTTCAGGACGCTGGCTTCGCTCGCCTACGCCTTCTTCGAACATGACGTCTTTCGCGGGTCGCAGGACACAGGTCGCAGGTCGCTGATATGTGCGGGATAGTCGGCTACATCGGCAAGAAGGCGGTGGTGCCCGTACTGGTGGACGGGCTCAAGCGGCTGGAGTACCGCGGCTACGACTCGGCTGGCATCGCGGTGGTGGGCGAGGACGGCGAGCTGCACATCCGGCGCTGCGAGGGCAAGCTCTACAACCTGGAGGAGTCGCTGCGCTTGCAGCCGATGGACGGGCTCTACGGCATCGGGCACACTCGCTGGGCCACTCACGGCCGGCCCAGCGAAGAGAACGCCCATCCCCACCGCGACTGCGACGGCACCGTGGTGGTGGTGCACAACGGCATCATCGAAAACTATCTTCCCTTGAAGGAGGGGTTGCAGCGCGAAGGCCACCGCTTCGTAACCGAGACCGACACCGAAGTCATCGCCCATCTGGTGGAGAAGTACCAGCGCAGCAACGGCCTTGCGTTGGAGGAGGCCGTGCGCCGCACCGCCGCGCAACTGAGCGGCATCTTCGCTCTGGCCATTCTCTCCACGCGCGACCCCAAGAAGATCGTCGCCGTCCGCCAGGGGCCGCCGGCGGTGATCGGACTGGGCCAGGATGAATACTTCGTGGCCTCCGACATTCCCGCGCTGCTCTACCACACCCGCGACGTTTTCTTCCTGGCCGACGGCGAGTTGGCGGTGCTGACGCCCGACGGCGTGCGGCTGTTGGATTTTGCCGGCCAGCCCGTACAGCGCGAGCTGCAACACATCACCTGGGACCCCATCCAGGCGGAAAAGGGCGGCTTCAAGCACTTCATGCAGAAAGAAATCTTCGAGCAGCCCCGCGCCGTGCGCGACACCCTGCTGGGGCGCATCAGCCGCGAGAGCGGGACAGTTTTCCTGGGCGACGAGATGGAGATCAGCAAGGCCGACTTCCGGGGGTTCACGGAAGTCAAGATCCTCGCCTGCGGTACCTCCTGGCATGCGGCGCTGGCCGGCAAGTTCATGATCGAGAAGCTGGCGCGGCTGCCGGTGGAAGTGGACTACGCCTCCGAATACCGCTACCGCGACCGGCTCATCGACCGGGGCACGCTGACCATCATCATCAGCCAGTCGGGCGAGACCGCCGACTCCATCGCCGCCCAGCGCGAGGCCCAACAAAAAGGCTCGAAGACCCTGGCCATTTGCAACGGGGTCGGTTCCATGATTCCGCGCCAGGCCCACGGCACCTTCTACACCCACGCCGGGCCGGAAATCGGCGTGGCCTCCACCAAGACCTTCACCGCGCAGCTTACCGCTCTTTACATTTTGGCGCTCTACCTGGCCCAGGTGCGGGGCCGGCTGACCCCGGTGGAAAGCCAACCCTACCTGGCCGAGTTGCTGAAGGTTCCGGCCAAGCTGGAGCAGATCCTGCACCGCGACGACGAGATCGAAGAGCTGTCCCGGCATTTCTTCCGCCGCAGCGACTTTCTTTTTCTGGGCCGCGGCATCCACTACCCGCTGGCGTTGGAAGGGGCGCTGAAGCTGAAGGAGATTTCCTACATCCACGCCGAGGGCTACCCGGCCGGGGAGATGAAGCACGGCCCCAACGCCCTCATCGACGAGAACCTGCCGGTGGTGGTGCTGGCCACCTGCGACCGGAGCAACCCGGAGTCGGTCACCCGCTACGAGAAAACCGTCAGCAACATTCGCGAGGTCAAGGCCCGCGACGGCATCGTGGTCGCCGTCGTCACCGAAGGCGACCAAGAAGTGCGCGCCGCCGCCGACCACGTCTTCGAGCTCCCGCCCACGTCCGAACTGTTGAGCCCCATCTTGGAAGCCGTCCCCATGCAACTGCTCGCCTACCACATCGCCGTCCGCCGCGGCTGCGACGTCGACCAGCCGCGCAACCTCGCCAAAAGCGTAACAGTGGAGTAGCTCCCCCAGAAGATTGGGTCGGGACTTTTCCCGCCGTCGGTGACGACTCCGGCCCGCTGCTTCGCTTCGGTTCCTACAAGGGGACGCTGGAGTTGACCCGCTAGCTTTTGTCTGCGGCGGGCAGCGCGGCCACGCCCGCGCGGAAGCGTTCCAGCAGCGTGCGCTTCAGCTTCGGACCGCAGAAGGCCGACGCGAAGGCGTTCTCGGCCACGCTAATCAGGTCCTCACGGCCCAGTCCCAACCCATGCGCAAGGGAGTATTCTTGATTCAGCGAGGTATCGAACAGTCCCGGGTCGTCGGTGTTGAGCGTCACGCGCAGCCCGCGCCGGCAGTAGTCCACCAGCGGGTGCCGGCGCAAGTCATCGCTGCCGGTTTGCAGCGCCAGCGCGCCGGTGCGCAGGTTGCTGGTGGGGCAGACCTCCAGCGGCACCTGTTTCGTGGCGAGATAGTCGAGCAGCTCCGGGTCGCGGAAAGCCGCCAGGCCGTGGCCGATGCGCTCGGCGCCCAGCGTGCGCAGCGCCGCCCAGATGCTCTCCGGCCCGGCGGTTTCGCCGGCGTGTACGGTGACCCGCAGGCCGGCAGCGCGGACTTTTTCAAAGGTAGTGCGGAACAGTTCCGGCGGGCCCTGTTGCTCGTCGCCGCCAATCCCGAACGCCACCACGCCGGCGTCCAGCCAGCGCAGCGCGCTTCCGGCCACTTTGGCGACGTGCTCAGCGCCGAGCTGGCGGGTGGCGTCAAAAATCCACCGCACTTCCACCGGATGCTCCTTCCGAGCTTGCTCGGCTGCGTCCCGCAGGGCTGCGAACACGCTGTCCAGGTCTTGCCGCTTCCAGAGCACTACGCCCGCCGAGAGGGTGATCTCGGCGTAGAGGACGTTTTGCCAGTGCAGGCTCGCCAGCAACTCACGCAGCAGAAGGGCGTAGTCGGCTGGGGTGCGAAGTTGCTGGCTGACGTACTTGAAGGCTTCCAGGAAGCCGGCGAAGTCGCTGTAGGCCAAGCGTTCCCGCGCCTCTGCCAGCGGCAGTTCGGCGCGGCCGGTGGCGCGTGCCCGGGCCACCAAGGTCTCCGCCCTGGCG
Source organism: Candidatus Acidiferrales bacterium (assembly GCA_965247455.1). Lineage (GTDB taxonomy): Bacteria > Acidobacteriota > Terriglobia > Acidiferrales > 2-02-FULL-67-57 > JACZYA01. Next base: position 159,463 of record CBDFHE010000017.1, on the reverse strand, counting down.
CACCCTTCCAGGTGGAGGTGGAGTTCCGCCTTTGGCAGCCGCTCGATCCAGTCGGGGACGGTGAGAGATTCGAGCTCAGGGCTGAGCCGCACGGTCGCCTAGCGGGCGGGCAGCGGCGGGCGCCCGGCGTTCAACCAGGCGGTGTACCAATAGGCGCCCACGTTCTGGCTGGCGTCGGTGAGTTGCCGCACCAGCACCGCGCCCACCGCGTCGTAGAAGGCATCGTAGTACTCGTCGTTGTAGTCCACTTTGCCGGTGCGCGCCTGAGCATCGGCCAGCAGAATGTTGTCCACCCAGGTGTGCGCCTGCATCACCATCCCAAAGGCATGGGCGGTGGGGTCGTCAATTTTGTAGGCTACTCCCGGGCGGATGATGAAGAACAGTTGATAACGGCCCACCAGGCTGGCGCCGTAGCGCGAATGCACCCCGAACTGGTTCGACTGCCCGCCGGTGAAGTTGTCGGTGGTGTTGAAGGAATCGTGCGCCTCGGCCACATAGCGCGCCAGGATGGCGGCGTAGAGTTTGACGTCGTCCCACTGCTGGTTGCGGAAGGCTTCTTCCAGCCGCAGGCTGTAGTTGCCGATGCTCCACGGCAGGGTTCCGTTCGTGGTCACCGTCTCCCGCTTGAACTTGCGCACCGCCTGGTTGTAGTCCCGCGGCAGCTCCGCAAACGGGTAGCTCCCATAGCGGTCCAGGCGGATGTAGCCGGTGTCAGGCGTCGGGGCCGATTCGCCCCATTGGGAGGAGTCGGTGCTGAGCAACAGCAGCGTCCGGCGATTGTTTTCAAAGAAAGCTCGCAGCGGGAAGGGCAGAATCTCAATGGCTTTGTTGGTAATAAGCCGGTGCGCGGTTCCTTCCCAGGCCGGGAGCGGCTGCGCCGCCGCCAGCAAACACACCACCGCCCCCGCCAGCGCTCCCAGTGCTCGCCTTGGCCTTTCCCGGTTCAACGGCTTGCGCTCTGTCTCTTACTCCGATTGATGCAGTTCGCTCCGCTTGCGACCGTAGCCAAAATAGATTACCAGCCCCAGCGCCAGCCAGACAAAGAATCGCCCCCACGTTCTCAAGGGTAGAGAACCCATCAAAATAAGGCAACTGAGAATCCCCAGGATCGGCATCACCGGCATGAATGGCACGCGGAAGCCGCGCTTCAGGTCGGGCCGCTTCCGCCGCAGCACCAGGACCGCCACGCACACCAGCGCGAACGCGAACAGCGTTCCGATGTCGGACAATTCGGCCAGGTCTCCGATATCCCACAGGCCCGCGGGAATCGCCACGACAATTCCCGCAATCCACGTGCTCACGTAGGGCGTTTCGTACTTGGGATGCACACGGGAAAAGAAGTCCGGCAGCAGGCGGTCGCGCGACATCGCAAACCAGATGCGCGCCTGCCCCATCTGATACACCAGAATCGAGCTGATCATCCCCAGTAGGGCGCCCACCGTGATCAGGTATTCCAGTTTTCTCAGCCCGACCGCTTTTAGGGCAACGGCAAAGGAGGCGTCTTCCTTGTTCTCGTAGATGGGATTCGGCACCATCTCGCCGTCGGCCCCTTGCACAAAGAAGGGAACGATACCTCCCAACACCAGCGCCACCGTTACATAGAGCACCATGCAGACCACCAGCGTGGAGATGATGGCGATGGGCATGTCGCGCTGCGGGTTGCGGCACTCCTCGGCTGCAGTTGAGACCGAGTCGAAGCCGATGTAGGCGAAAAACACCAGCGCCGCTCCAGTCAGAATCCCCTGCGCGCCGTGGGGCGCGAACGGGCGCAGGTTGTCGAGGCTGACGTAGCGGGCGGCGCCGAAGATGAAGATCAGAATCGCCCCGAGCTTGATGGCGACCATGACGTTGTTGGCCCGCGCGCTTTCGCGAATCCCTACCACCAGCATCATCGTCAGGACCATCACAATCACGAACGCCGGCAGATTGAATACCGCCCCGGTCACCTCGCCGGCCCGAAACACCGGCTCCGATAGCCACTCGGGTAAAGGGAACCCTAGGTTTTCCAGCAGAGCGTTCAGGTAGCCACTGAACCCCACCGCCACCGCCATGTTCGAGACCGCATACTCCAGCACCAGGTCCCAGCCGATGATCCAGGCCACGATTTCTCCCATGGTCGCGTAGCTGTAGGTGTAAGCACTGCCCGCCACCGGAATCATCGACGCCAGCTCCGCGTAGCAGAGTGCCGCAAAGCCGCAGGCAATCGCCACCAGCAAATAACTCAGGGCAATCGCCGATCCCGCACCGGGACGTCCGTAGATTCCGCTGGCTTCTGCGCCGTGCAGGATCAAATCCAGCACCGGCGCGCGCCAGATGGAGGGCGCTTCCACCGATACCCCCAGCGCGGCCGTTCCCGTCAGCGCCCAGATTCCGGTGCCGATTACGGCGCCCACGCCCATCGCCGTCAGGCTCCACGGCCCCAGCACCTTCTTCAGTTGGTGGCCCGACTCTTGCGTGCCCGCAATCAACTGATCTACGCTCTTGGTCCGAAACAGTTGCGATCCCAACGCGCCTCCTTCCCGTCCCCTGCCAAAGACAGCCTGGAAGTGGTGCCTGCCTGCCGCTTGCCCGCCGTGGCGGGCAGGCAGGCGGCGTTTACCCCGCCCGCCCGGAGCAAAGCCGAAGGGAGCACAGTCGAGGGGCACCCGCTTCTTACTTACACTCGCTCCAGCCCGGCGTACTTTTCCATCAACGTCTTGCGCCCGTAGCCGGTGAATTGAACCACAATCTTCTTGTCCGCGCCGCTGCCGTCCACCGCCACCACCGTCCCCGCACCGAAAGTAGCGTGCCGCACCTCGCACCCGGGGGGATAGTCCGGGTCGCGCCGGCGGCGCGGCGGGTGTGGCGTCAAGTCGTCGTTGCTGCGGCGGCGTCGGCGTTGCTTCGGGTAGGAGCGCCGGGCCTGAAAGCCTGCGCTCTCCACCGGCTCGTAGCGCCACGCTCCCGGTGCGGCCGCCGCTGGCGTCCGCGCACTCTCCTCTCGCTCCAGCAGTTCTTCGGGAATCTCTTCCAGGAAGCGCGAGGGCTCGTTTGTCTCCGCCTCCGTACCGGCCCAACTGCGCCGCGCCAGCGCCCGCGTCAGGTAGAGATCACTCTTGGCCCGTGTCAGGCCCACGTAGCAGAGCCGCCGCTCCTCTTCGATTTCCGCCTCGCTGCCGAGCGAGCGGCTGTGTGGGAACAGCCCTTCCTCCAGCCCCACCAGGAATACCAGGTCGAATTCCGTCCCCTTGGCGCTGTGCAGGGTCATGAGCGTGATGGGCGCCGCGGCGTCGTAGTCGTCGGCATCGCTCACCAGCGCCGCCCGGTCCAGAAACTCCGCCGGTGTCTCGCCCCGCTCAGCGCTCTCGCGCGCCGCCGCAATCAGCTCGTGCAGGTTCTCCAGCCGTCCTTCGGCTTCAGGCGTGTTCTGTTCGGTGAGCCAGCGCTCGTAGCCGGTCTCCCGCAGCGCGAACTCCAGCACCTCCGGCAACGGCTTGCGCCCCAGCTCTTCTTGCAGGAAAACAATCAGCGCGCGGAACTTTTTCAGTTTTTCGTTCGGACTTACATCCAGCGCTTCCCAGAGTGGCGCCGCCCGCTCGCGCGCTTCCCGCCGCAGCGCTTGCGCCGTCACCGCCCCGATGCCCCGCGGCGGTACATTGAGGATGAGAAGCAAGCTCTGCTCATCGCTGGTGTTGCGGGCGACGCGCAGGTAGGCCAGGAGGTGTCTAATTTCCAACCGCTTGTAGAAGCTGAAGCCGCCCACGACCCGATAAGCGACCTCCAGCCGCCGCAGCACTTCTTCGTACAGGCGCGACTGCGCGTTGGTGCGGTAGAGCACCGCAATCCGCTGCTGCGGGTTGTGGCGCTGGTAGTGCCAGATTTTCTCGGCCACGAACTGCGCTTCCTGCTCGGCGTCCTGCGCTTCGTACAGGCGCACCTTCGTTCCTTCCTTGCGCTCGCTCCAGAGCACTTTCCCTTTGCGGCTGCTGTTGTGGCTGATGACGGCGGTGGCGGCGTCCAGGATGGGCTGGGTGGAGCGGTAGTTTTGCTCCAACAAGATCAGCCGCGCGCCGGGGAAGTCTTGCTCGAAGCGTAGGATGTTGCCGTAGTCAGCGCCCCGCCAGGCGTAAATGGACTGGTCTTCGTCGCCCACCACGCAGACGTTCAGGCTGCTCTCGGCCGACGTCGGGGCTTGTACCGAGGGACGAGGGGCTTGTACCGACGCAGGAGGTGCCAGCAGCCGCACCAGCTCGTACTGTACGCGGTTGGTGTCCTGGTACTCATCCACCAGCAGGTAGCGGAAGCGCCGCTGCCAGCGGCTGCGGGCTTCCGGGTACTCGCTCAGCAGGCGCGCCGCTTCCAGCAGCAGGTCATCAAAGTCGAGCGCCTGCGCCGCCCGCAGGGCTTGCCGGTAGCGAGCGAACACGGGCGCGTGCCGCCGCTCCTGCGGGTTGGCGCTCAACTGCCAATCGTCCGGGCTGCGGCCGGCAGTCTTGGAGCGGCTGATGCGCTCCAGAACGCCGCGCGCCACCCAGGCGCGGTCGTCTTCGCCGAATTCCTTTAGGATGCTGCGCACCAGCCGCTGCTGGTCGTCAGCGTCGTAGATGGAGAAGTCGCGCTTCCAGCCCAGCGTCGGCGCTTCCCGCCTCAGCAGCCGCGCACAAAAAGAGTGGAAGGTCGAGGTCATCGGTGCGGTCGGCAGTCCCCCCGGCAGCAGCCGCTCCACCCGCTGGCGCATCTCCTCGGCGGCCTTGTTGGTGAACGTCACCGCCAGGATTTCCTGCGGCCGGGCCAGCCCCTGCTCGATCAGGTAGGCGATACGGTAGGTGATGACGCGGGTCTTGCCCGAGCCCGCCCCCGCCAGCACCAGCACCGGCCCTTCGGTGGTGGTCACCGCCTCGCGCTGGCAGGGGTCCAGTTGGTCCAACAGATTCGACATTGGGAGATGCTCCGACGCGAGCCGTTCATTCTATCTGACGAGGCGCAAAACTGAAAATGCCAATCGCTTCCGAGTGCTGGCTCAGTTGGGAGGAAGCCGGCATCGGAATTCTCTTGCTTGCTAAGTCCTTGCGGAGAAAATCGTCTGTGCCTTCCCTTTGCAAATCGGGCGGAGTCCTGACCAGCGTTTTTTCTCGCGGCTCATCGGCTATCTTGGCAAAGTCCCCAAAACTAGGCACTGAGGTATCATGTAAGTAATTGATGACAAAAGAGGATTCATGGCTGGGTCTAAAAAGCGACTGGCGCCGGTCCATCTGGGAGAGATTCTTCGGGAGGATTTTTTGCTTCCGCTGGGTCTCACGATGAACAAGGTGGCTCTCGACCTCCGCGTGCCCGCCACCCGCATCGCGGAGATCGCTCATGGGCGGCGCTCTATCACACCCGAAACCGCCTTACGGCTTGCCCAATACTTCAACACCACGCCGCTCTTCTGGATGAACCTGCAAACCCTCTATGACTTGGACGTAGCCACAGATCGGGAATTGAACAGAATTAAGAAAGACGTGCGCCCGCTCAAAGCTGCTGCGCAGGGCGCCTAGCCGTGGCGGGTAAGCCGTCTTTCAGTCTTCGGCTTCCACGTAGGGCTTCAGGCTGATTTCGAAGAACAGCAACCGCTCGCTGGTGGTTTCCTCTTCCACTCCCGGCACGTACAGGCTACTGCCTGCCAGATCAATGGATTTGCCCCGCAGGTCGAAGTAGAGATACCCGCGCGCGTAGCCGCCCGGCGTCACCAGCGCCGCCCGCAACTGCCGGCTGCGCAGCGCCGCCTCGGCTTCCTCGCGCTGGGCGCGCTTCTTGTCTTTCTTCACTTTCGGTTTGCGCGGCCAGGGAGTCGGCAGGCGCGAAGGTTTCGGCCGATCGACTTCTGGCCGGGGGTAGAGCCCCTCGGCCACCGCCTGCGGGTCCACCTGCTCGAACTGGTTGTCGAAGCCGATTATCTTAATCCGCCCTACGTTCACCTGGATGATCTCCGAGCGCTGATTGAAGATGATCACTTCCACCGGCAGGAAGCCTGCCCGCGTAGGCGCGGCCCGGGGCCCGAAGATTCTTTCCGCCGCGGGCGTGTCGGGAATGGGAACGGCGGCGATGGTGACGCCCTGATAAGAAGCACGGGCGGGGAATTTGCTAGGGTCCGGCCGGGCGGAGTTGTCCTGCGCGGCTCCGGCCAGCAGCGCCGCCAGCGCCAGAACCAGCACGCCGGCTTGTAATTGCTCCTTCATCCCTTGTCTGCCTCCAGCGCTGCCCCTGTGAGTCACTTCTCTCTGTCATTCTGAGCGAGCGAAGAATCTGCTTTTCTTGTGACCATCAACTCTTGAGATTCTTCGTCGCCCGCCCGAGGCGAGCCTGCCTACCGCTTGCCCGCCGTGGCGGGCAGGCAGACTCCTCAGAATGACGCAGCCTCGGACATTTTCAGCGCTCCGCTAGGGCTATAATAGCCGGGATTGCGATGTACTTTCTCTACAGCTTGATGCTCGGCACGGCGCTGGTGCTGCTCAGCCCTTACTTTTTCTTTCGCGGCCTGCGGCAGAGCAAATACCTGCACAGCCTGCGCGAGCGCTTGGGGCGTGTCCCGGAGCGCGTCCGGCAGCCCGCGCCCGGCGCACTTTGGATTCACGCCGTTTCGGTGGGCGAAGTGCTGGCGGTGGCGCCGTTGCTGGCGGAGTTGCGGCAGCGTTTGCCGGGACGCAAAATCCTGGTCAGCACCACCACCCGCACCGGGCAGGAGATGGCGGCCCGCCGCCTCGAGGCCGACGCCACTTTTTACTTCCCGCTCGACTTCGCTTTTGCTTGCCGCCGCGTGTTGCGGGCGGTAAAGCCTGCATTGGTCATCGTCGCCGAGACCGAAATTTGGCCGCACTTTCTCCGCGAGGCGCGTCGCGCGGGCGTGCAAGTAGTGTTCGTCAACGGCCGCGTTTCCGACCGCTCCTTCGCCCGCTATCGCTGGTTCCGGGCCGTCCTGCGTCGGGTGCTGGCGGACGTGAGCTTCTTCCTGACGCAAAGCGAGGAGGACGCTCGCCGCCTCCGGGCCATCGGCGCTCCGGTCGAGCGCGTCGTCGTAGGCGGCAACCTGAAGTTCGACTTGCCCGAACCGGCGCCCCCGGCCTTCCTGCCCGAACTTCGGCGATGGGCGCAAGGCGCGCCCATCGTCGTCGCCGGCTCCACCGTGGCCGGGGAGGAGGAAAGAATCCTCGAGGCCGTGCGCGTCTGCCGCCAGGTGGACGGCAAGCGACCGTTGCTGGTGCTGGCCCCGCGCCATCCGGAACGCTTCGACCAGGTAGAAGACTTGCTCGTCGCCTGCGGTGCGCGGTTTGTTCGCCGCAGTCAGCCGGAGGCGAGCGACGCCCGCGCCGAGGTGGTGCTGCTCGACACGCTGGGCGAGCTGGCGGGCGCCTACGCTGCTGCCACAGTCGCCTTCGTGGGTGGCTCCCTGCGGCCGGCCGGCGGCCACAACCCCATTGAGCCGGCGCTGTGGGGCAAGCCCATTCTGTTTGGTCCCTCGATGGAAAATTTCCGCGAAATCGCCCGCGCTTTGCTGGACGCCAAGGCGGCCTTCCAGGTGAACTCCAGCGAAGGGTTGGGCATCTTGCTGGCAACGCTGCTGGGTGACCCGGCTGCGTGCCGGCGTGCCGGGGAGGCGGCGCGCGCCGTGGTGGAGCGGGAGCGCGGCGCTGCCGCCCGTTGCGCGGCCCGCATTGCAGCCCTGCTGGCCGAGCGTCCGGGAGCGGCAGCGTGAGGTGGCCCGCCTGGGTACGGTGGCTGCTCTGGCCGCTGGAAATCTTCTATCGCATTTTTGTGCGCGTGCGCGCCGGGGCCTATCGGCGCGGCTGGTTCCGGGCGCGCCGGCTGCCTGTTAAGGTCGTCAGCGTCGGCAACCTCACCGTCGGCGGCACCGGCAAGACGCCCATGGTGTTGCGGCTGGCAACCGGGCTGCGCGCCCGCGGGCTGCGGGTGGCGGTTCTGACGCGCGGCTACGGTCGCCGCCAGCGCGCGCCGCTGGTTATGAATGGAAGGGGCGACGTGTCGCGCTACACCCCTGACCTGATGGGCGACGAGCCCATCCTGCTGGCGCGCCGCGCGCCCGACCTCACCATCGGTATCGGCGCCGACCGGTTCGGCCTCGCGCAGCAAATCCTGACCGTTGAGCGGGATGCTCCCCCACACGTTTTTCTGCTCGACGACGGCTTCCAGCACCTGCGCCTGGCACGTGATTTGGACTTGGTGCTGCTCGACGCCACCGATCCCTTCGGAGGCGGCGCTGTTCTGCCCGCCGGGCGCTTGCGCGAACCACCGCGGGCGCTGCGCCGGGCGGACGTGATTGTCCTCACGCGCACCGGGCAGAACAACGAGACCCAACTCATGGACACAGTGCGTCGCTACAACCCGTGCGCGCCCGTCTTCCGCGCTTCCACTAAGCTGGCCGGCGTCTTTGAAGCCGCTACTCACCGCGCCGCCAATCTCTATGTGCTCAAGCAGCAGCCGGTGCTGGCTTTTTGCGGGCTGGGCAACCCCCGAACTTTTTTGGATGATCTGCGTCGCTGGGGCTTCACGGTGGTTTCCGGGCTGGCCTTTCGCGACCATCACCGCTATACGGTTGACGACTTGCAGACAATTGTCCGTGCAGGCGACCGCGCCGGCGCGCGCGCACTGGTGACTACAGAGAAAGACATGATCAACCTGACCGTGGTTCCTCCTAGCCAGCCACCCATGCTCTATTGCCGCATCGAGCTGGAGCTCGAGGACGAAGAAGGGTTCTTCGCCGCGGTGGCTGAGCGCCTCCAGCCCCGCCGTCGGCGGGGTCAGGCCACGACCGACTGAAATGGCACAACTGATCACAACCCCGTCGAAGATTCTGTTGCGCGTCCCCAACTGGGTGGGTGATGCCGTCATGTCGCTGCCCGCGCTGGAGCAGCTTCGGCAAAAGTTTCCGGCGGCGGAGTTGGTGGTGCTGGCGCGTCCCACGGTGGCCGACCTGTATCGCCACCTGCCGGCGGTCAGCCGCGTGCTGGTCTTCGACCACCGCGGGCTCCGCTGTCTGCGTAGGTTGGCGGGTGAGCTTCGCCGTCAAAGGTTCGACTTGGCGGTGCTGTTCCAGAACGCGTTCCGGGCGGCGCTGGTGGCCTGGTGGGCGGGCATCCCACAGCGGCTGGGTTATGTGCGCGATGCGCGCCGCCTCTTGCTGACCATTCCGATTGCCGTTCCGCGCAAAGGAGAGATCCCCGCCCACGAAACTTACTATTACCTGGAATTGCTGCGGCGCGCCGGGTTGCTCGACACACTACCCGAGGTTGCTCACATTCCCTTGGCGCCCGACCCGGCCTTGGTCGAGCACATGCGTCTCCGCTTGCGGGAGAGCGGTGTCTCTGACGCGCACCCGCGAGTGGTGCTGGCACCCGGGGCTTCCTACGGCTCGGCCAAGTGCTGGCTGCTGGAGCGCTACGCCGCGCTGGCCGACCGGCTGGTTGAGGCCCACAGCGCCGCCGTGTTACTCTGCGGCACCTCGTCGGAGGCGCGCCTGGGCGAGGAGATAGTCAAGCACATGCGTTGCAAACCGGTTTCATTCATCGGCCAGACCACGCTGGCGGAGTTCTTGGCGCTGCTGTCGTCCGCTGACCTGTTCATCGGCAACGATTCCGGCGCTATGCACCTGGCCGCCGGAGTGGGCCTGCCGCAGGTGATCATCTTCGGGCCCACGGATGAGAACGGTACCGGGCCGCTCAACCCCGGCGCCCGCATCGTCAAGCACCCGGTCCCGTGTAGCCCTTGTTTTCTCCGCCGCTGCCCCATCGACCACCGCTGCATGCGGCGCATCAGCGTGGACGAGGTTTGGCGCACAGTGGAAGAAGTGCTGGCTGCCGAGCGCCGCCCCCAAACCCCGCAGGCGGGGGAGCACCCATAAGCGGCTGTGTAGAGAGATTGGTGGTGAGGAGGATTGGCGGTGAGTCTAATCAACCCAACGCCCGGCGAGCTGCTGGACCGCAAGACAATTTTGCGGTTGAAGATCGAGGCGGGCCGGCGGCAGAAGTTGGATGTAGCGCATTTCGAAGAAGAACTCAGGCTGATCGACGCCGCCTTGTCCGATTGGTTGCAGAAGGACGCCGACGCCAGCCGGCAGCTCTTTGCGGAGGGAGAAAAGGGGTTGGCGGAGGTCAATCAGAAATTGTGGCACGCAGAAGATGAGGTGAGGGGGACGCCCAGGACGGACAAAAACCGCTTGGCCGGGCTGGCAAAATTGATTCCGGAGTTGAACGATCACCGCGCCGCGCTGGTGCAGCGGGTGAACGGCCTGTTCCGGGTGGCGCAGGCGGAGAAGATCTATCGGTGAGAAACTGGGCGGCGCACAGCTCGACTGACGGCACGTGACCGAAAGAAAAATCCTTGCCCTAGAAGAACTCGGTCGCCGCCTGGGCGAGCATCGCCGGCGCGGCCAACGGATCGTGCTGGCCAACGGGTGCTTCGAGCTGCTGCACGTCGGGCACGTCCGCTACCTGGAAGCCGCCCGGCGCGAGGGCGATGTGCTGGTGGTCGGTGTCAACAGTGACGCCAGCGCGCGGGAGCTCAAAGGTGCGGGGCGGCCGGTGCAGCCGGCGCAGGACCGGGCGGCGCTGGTGGCGGCCCTGGCTTCGGTGGACTACGTGGTGGTGTTCGACTCCGCCACGGTCACGCCCCTGATTGAAGCGCTCCGCCCCGACGTCCACGCTAAGGGCACCGACTATACCGCCGACCTCTTGGATTCCATCCGCCGGCGGTTCACTGCCAGCGGTTTACTGCCAGCGGTTCGGACAACGAGGGAACGCTTCCTGCTCGTCCGGCTGGGCTCGCTGGGCGACATCGTCCACACCCTGCCCGTGCTCGCCACTCTGCGGGCGGCCTTTCCCCGCGCGCGCATCGACTGGTTGGTGGAGGCGCGCTGGCAGGAATTGATCGAGCTCAACCCGGACCTCTCCAACGTGGTTCCCATTGACACCTTCGCTTGGCGGCGGTCGCTCCACCGTCGGGGTACTTGGCGGGCGGCGTTCAATTTTGTCCGCAACTTGCGCCAAGTCGGTTATGACACCGTGCTCGACCTGCAAGGTCTCTACAAGTCGGCGCTGCTGGCGCGGGTGAGCGGCGCGCGTGCGCGGCTGGGCTTCCACGAACGGTTCCTGAAGGAGCCGGGCGCCTCGCTTTTCTACACTGGGCGAGTCACGCCACCCGCGGGCCGGCACGTAGTCGAGGCATACCTGGCGCTGGCGCAGGCGGTGGGCGCAACCACTCCAACGCGGCTTTTTCCGTTGCCCACCTCCGCCGACGACGAAGCCCTGGTCGAGCAACAGTTGCGCCAACACCACCTGGGCGACTTCTTTGTGCTCAATCCCGGCGGCGGTTGGGGCGCGAAGCGTTGGCCGCTGGAGCGCTACGCGCTTCTGCACAACACGCTGGCGCGCGAGCGCGGCTGGCGCTGCTTTCTCAATCTCGGCCCCGGCGAAGCGCAGTTAGCGGACGAGTTCATGGCGCGCGTGCGGGTGGCGCGGCCGGTGCATTTCCCCCTCAGCCTGCGGCAACTGGTGGCGCTGCTGCGCCGGGCTAAGCTGCTGGTGAGCGGCGACACCGGCCCCCTGCACCTGGCGGCGGCGCTGGGAGTCCCGGCGGTGGGTCTCTTCGGGCCCACCGACCCGGTGCGCAACGGGCCTTACGCTATGCAGGCGGAGCGCGCGGCGGTGGTGCACCACCCTGAAAACGGGCCGGTGAGCTATAAACGCGGAGACAAGCCGGCGCCGGCGATGCTGGCCATTACGGTCGAAGAAGTAAAGGCGGCGGTGGACCGGGTGCTGGAGGCGAGCGGTGGCTAGCTATGGCCGCTGGGCGGCGCGGCTGCGGGTGCCGCTGCACTTCTTGCTGGCGGCGGTGGTGCTTTTGTTTGCTCGACCTGTACCTGAACTGTTGGGTGCAGGTGCAATCCTGGTGGCGGCGGGAGTGGCGGTGCGCGCCTGGGCAGCGGGGCATTTGCGGCGGGAGGGAGCGGTGACTGTCACCGGTCCCTACGCGCACCTGCGACACCCGCTCTATCTCGGAACTGCTTTCATCTTGGCAGGGTTTGCGGTGGCGGCCGGACGCGCCGGGCTGGCGGCGCTGGTAGGGTTCTATTTTGTTGTCCTGTTCGTGCCGGTGATGAGGCGCGAAGAACGTGAGCGACGGGCAGCGGCTTCCGAGCCGTACTCCGCCTATGCGAGTCGAGTGCCGGCCTTCCTGCCGCGCCTGCGCCCGGCGATATTCAATGAGCAGAAAGAGATGGCCCAGGCCCGATTTGACGCGCGACTATATCTGCACAACCGGGAGTGGCGCTCGGTGCTGGGGTGCGCGGTGCTGCTGGTGGTCTTGTACGGGAAAATGGTCTGGAGCGGCTGAAATCTCGGCTGCTGCAACTACTGCAACCGGTACACCTGGGCGAGCAGCCGCTGCAAGCGCGGCTGATAAATCAAATCGTAGACTTGTTCTTTTCCCGGAAAGAGATTCAGCGCCATCCGGCGGGTGGCGGCCACCATTCGCGAGGCCTCTTCAAACGGCAGGTTGCCTTGGCTGATGACGTTCATCACCAGTCCCACGGTCAACTGCAAACGCCGGATCCGTTTGGATTCTTCCGCGACTGCTTCTTCGCGGGTCAGTTGGTGTTGCTCGCCGCCCATTGAGCCGATTCTAGCCGCGCAATTCTGCGCGCGAAAGCCAGCAGCTTGGTCCAGAGATTCGGGTAAGGGCGAGTCCGCTGACGCTCGCGGAAGCTGGCGGCGTGGAACTCCGTGCGCGTGAGCTGCAGGGTGATGCCTCCGTCGCGGTCGGTGCGGTACGCGCGCTGGGAGCTTGCTGCCAGCCGCCCCAGCACTTCCGCTCGCGGGTGCTCGTGCGGATTGCGTGCGCCGACGGAGACCACCGCCACCTGCGGCCGGATCGCTGCCAGAAATTCTTCGCCGGCGGTTCCGACACCGCCGTGGTGCGGCACTTTGACGGCTTCTGCTCTGAGCCTGCTTGCGCTCTGCGCCAGTCTCTTTTCGAGCTTGGGTTTGATATCGCCCGGCAGCAAGAGGCAGCGGTCCATCCGGCACAGCCGCAGCACCAGCGAGTCGTTGTTGGAGGGGCCTTTCCCGGGAGCGTAGTCGGCACCCGGCCAAAGAATTTCCACCGCCACGTCGCCGACGGCGAAGCGCTCTCCGGCCCGATGGCCTTCAATGGGAATTCCACGGCCCGCGACCGCCCCGGCCAGGCTTTGGTAGGAGCGGCTGGCGAACGTCAGCGCGCCGACATTGAAGCTCCCGACGCCGAACTCTTCCACCACCGTGTGCAGACCCGCCATGTGGTCCTTGTGCGCGTGGGTGAGCCAGACGCGGTCCAGCCGCTTCAGCCCGCGCGTGCGCAGGTAGGGCGCAACCACGGTGGGGCCCACTGCGCGGCCGAGGAGATATCCACCCTCGACTTCTCGCGGTCCCCCGCCGCCGTCAATCAGCCAGGTTTCCCCGTTGGGAAACGCCAGGAAGAGCGAGTCACCCTGGCCGACGTCGAGCACCGTAACCTCCAGCGTGTCTTGCGGCAGGTCGGGCGGGAACGGGTGGGTGACGACCAGCAACAGCGGCAGGGCCAACGCAGCGGCGGCCCAACGTTGATGGCGTCGGCGGGCCACCGCGAGAGCCAAGCTCACCAGCGCCGCCAGGTAGAGCAGCACCAGCCACAGCGGCGGTGGAGGAATGGAGTGCGACAGCGGCAAGGCTGCCAGCCGATTTACGAAGGAAAGCAGCACGCCCACCAGCGCGCTGGCGCCGGCGGCCAGGTAGGATCCCACCAGCGGCAACGCCAACGCCGCCAGTCCTAGCGGAACAATGATTCCCACCAGCGGGACCACCACCATGTTGGCCAGCAGCCCGGCCCAGAAGACGCGGTGGAAATAGAGCGCGGTCAGCAGCACAAAGCCGAGATGGATGGCGAAGGAAATCAGAAAAAAGTCCCAGGCGCGCAGACCGGTGCGAACCACACCGCTCACCAGGCTGCGGGCCACGCGCTCTTTTTCGCGCGTCCAGAACACGGCTCCGGCCAGCAGCGCCGCCACCGCGCGCAGGTCGAGCCGGAACTGCGCCAGCCGGGGAGGGAACAGCGCAGAGTCGCGCTCCTCGGCGTCGAGGAAACCGGCGGCTTGGCGGCGGGGCTGCGAAGCGCGCTCCATCCACGGCACGGCGAAGAAGGCAACCAGGAACACCGCTCCGAAAGTGAAGTGGAAACTGGGCTCGAACAGCCAGCGAGGATGGAGGAAGAACAGCAGGAGCGCGGCCAGCGAAGCCGGGTTCGCCAGTTGCACTTGGCGGAACAGCAGCCGCGCCGCCAGATAGAGCGAAACCATCCAGACGGCGCGCTCGATGGGCGGGCGGTCTTCCACGATCAGCAGGTAGGCAATCAGCCCCGCGATGGTGAGGAAGGCGACGACCCATTCGTTGGCCGTCACCCGTTGCAGCAGCCAGAACATGAACAGCGCAATCACACCCACGTGCAGGCCGGAAATCACCAGCACGTGGTAGGCGCCGCTGCGGCGGAACTGTTCCACCAGGCGATGGCGGAGGAAGGCGCGGTCGCCCAGCAGCATGGCGCGCAGGACGGCGTTCTCTTGGCTCTGCGTGCGCGGCGGAACCAGCCGGTCCAGGCGGCGGAGCAGGCGGGCGCGGAGCGCTTGAATCCAACCGGTGAGGCGAAGGCCGCGCCGGCCGGGGATTCTTTCCAGCAGGAGCGGGTTGCGCAGCGTGCCTTCCAAGTAAATGTCGCGCCGGGCCAGGTGGGCGCGCCAGTCGAAGCTGCCGGGATTTTGGTAGGTGAGGGGTCGGTGCAGTCGGAGCAAGGCTTCGATCCGGTCGCCGTAGCGGAGCGGCGGCAGAGGTTCCGGCGGCGGGTTTTTGGGCCGCAAGTAGTAGGCCAGGCGAACGCCGCCCGAGGTGGCGCGCCGCACGCCGCCGGTTTCCACGCTCTCCAGTTCCAGCTCGTAGAAAACGCCGAAGGGTTTGTGTTCGGGAGCGCGGCGGAGCCAGCCGACCACACGCACCGCCTCGCTCCGGTCGGGCCAGCCGCGGGCCAACAGGCGGTCGATGTGCGTGGGCGGTACGGCGGCTTCGGCCAGGCGAATGCCGGCGCCGCCCAGGAGAAGGAAACCCGCCAGCGCGCAGGCCCGCGTCGTCCGCGTCCAGCCCAGCCAGAGGGTGGCGGCTCCGAGCGCTAGGGCGGCCAGGGCCAGCAGGAGTAGAAGGCGCGGGGAGTCGTCCACGTCGGCAAACAGCGCCAGTCCGCCGGCGTAGGCCAGCGCGACCATGAAAATCGGAGTGCGCACGGGCGGCTCGCTCTCCTTGGTGGGCGCAGCTTAGCACCCGGCGGGCGGCCGCGGCGAGAAAAGCTAGTGCCGTTCCAACTTAATGAGCCTATGCCGTCGGTACCGTTTGCATGGGTTTATTAAGTTGGAACGGCACTAGGCGGTTCGTTCCAGGCGGGCCAGCGCTTCGATGTGGAAGGTTTGGGGGAAGAGGTCGAACAGCTCGATTTCGCTGACCCGGTAGTGCGGCGCCAGGCGCGCCAGGTCGCGGGCAAACGTAGCCGGGTCGCAGGAGAGATAGACCAGGCGCGGCGGCGCCAACTCCGCCAGCGCCTCGGCCACGCCGCGCTCCAGCCCGGTGCGAGAGGGGTCGAGCACCGCCACGTCGCACTTCTCCGGCGAGCGCCGGAGGAAGTTGGCGACGGTGGTGGCCTGCGCTTCCACACCTTCGAGGTCGGCGAGGTTGGCCGCCAAGTCGGCGGCGGCTTCCGTGCCCGCTTCCACGGCAACCACGCGGGCGAACTTTTCCGCCAGCGCGCGCGTAAAGAGGCCCACGCCGGCGTAGAGGTCAAGCGCCACCTTGCCTTCGAGGCCGGTGGTGGCGCGCTCAATCACCGTCGGCACCAAGTGCCGGTTCACCTGGAAGAAGGACTGGTGGCTGACGCGCCAGCGCTGTGCGCCCGCGTTCCAGTAGGTCCACCCCAGCCCATCGGTGCGGCGCTGTTCGGCGGAGGTCTGGTGGAACTGGAGGGAGAGGAGGCCGTCGAGGTCGGTGCGGAGGGTTTCGGCGAGCGCAGCGGCGTCGAAGTCGATCCGGGGAGCGCTGAGGGTGAGCCAGAAAGTTTGGTCGCGGTCGTCGGTGAAGGCTTCCGCGCCGCGCAGACTGAGCGGCAAGGCGCGCGCGGCGCTGAGGCGATTGAACACGGCGATGAGTTGGTTGAGCTTGGGAGAGACCAGCGGGCACTGCTCGACTGCGCAGAGGTTGTGGGAGCCGGCGCGGTAGTAGCCCACTTGCAACACTTCGGCCACCACCGGATGCGGGGCGAGTTTCAACTGCACGCGGTTGCGGTAGTTCCAAGGCGGGGAGGCGTGGACGGGGATTTCTTCTTTCCAGTCGAGCTTGCCCAGCCGGCGCAGGGTTTCGCGCAGGATGTTCACCTTCAATCGCAACTGATCGTCGTAGCTCAGGTGCTGGTAGTGGCAGCCGCCGCAGCGGGCGAAGTAGGGGCAGTGGGGCTGGATGCGCTGCTCGGCGGCTTGCATCACCTGGGCAGGCAGGGCGCGAACCAACTTGCGCGACTCTTCGATGGGAATGACCTCCACCTCTTCGCCGGGGAGCACGAAGGGAACGAAGACCGGTTTGCCGTCGTGATAGGCGAGCCCGTCGCCGCCATAGACCAGCTTTTCAATTTTGACGTTGAAATTGTCCACGGGGCTCAACCTCCTGCGGGCTCCGCCGGGGGCGGGGCGGGTGACGAGGCCGCGCCCTCAACCGGCAAGTAGAAGAGGCTTAAGCGCGGCAGGCGGTAGCGCTCGAAAAGTTTTTTTTGCAGGAACTGGCTTTCGATCAGCGCCAGTTGCTCGGTCTTCATCCGGCGCCGGTAGGGAGCCAGTCCGCGATCCACTTCGCGGCGGAGCTCCACCAACTCGCTGGCCGGGAGGGCTTGTGTGAGCGCGCCCTGTAACTTTTCTTCAAAGACGGTCAGGTGGCGCTCCAGGTCTTCTAAGTTGGCGGTGGCGTGGGTGGCGGGTTGTTGGGCCAGGGCGTCGAGCGCGTCGGCGATCTCAGCGAACGCCTGCGCGAGGGCGGGATTCTCGGGCGCGCCCGAAGCGGTTTGACGAAGCGCGGCGGCGTTGGAGCGGAGGAAGCGGGTGATTTCTTCGGCGTCGAAGGCAGAGGGGCGTTCCGCGGTGCCGCCGGCGGAAGGCCCGCGGCCGGCAGCGGCTTCCTTGGCTTCTTCGGCCGCGTCGGCCACCGCGTCCACGCAGTAGAGCAGGCTCTTGATGGGGCGGCCGCGGCGCTGGGCGCTGTAGCGCTCGAAGGCGCGATCAATTCCTTTGAACACCACTTCCACCGGCACGCCGCCCTTCTGCCAGGTTTCGATCACCGCCCAGTCCAGGGTGGAAACCAGGATGTGCGCGCCGCGCTTCTGCCAGAAGTACTCTTCGATTTCGGTGTAGTAGTTGAAGTAGTTGTAAGCCTGCACGGGAACTGCCCCGTCCTTTCTCGAAGCGAACAGCATACCGCAGAACCGCTGCGCGATGAAGGCCGTCGGAGGACGAGGGTTTCTCCGCTTGTGCTCGGCTGGGGCGCGCACTAGAATCGCGCTTTTCTTGGCGAGGGTAGGATGAAGTCTGCCGCCAAAGCGGTGCGACATTTGAAGCGGGCCGACCCGGTGCTGCGCCGAATCATCGAGCGGGTGGGGCCTTGCCGGCTGGAGTGCGACCGCAACCAGTTCGGCACGTTGGTGAAGGCGATCCTCTACCAGCAACTGGCGCTGAAGGCGGCACAGACGATTTTCCTGCGCTTTCGCCAAATCTATGGCAACCCGCACGGGCGCCTGCCGCGACCGGAAGAGCTGCTGCGCACGCCGGTGCGCAAGCTGCGGGCGGCAGGGCTTTCTCGCCAGAAGATGGGCTACCTGCGTGACTTGGCACACAAGGCGTCGAAGGGAGCGCTGAAGCTGGGGCGTTTCGGGCGGATGAGCGACGAGGTGGTAATCGAGAACGTCACACAGGTGAAAGGCATCGGTCGTTGGACGGGAGAGATGTTCCTGATGTTCAGCCTGGGCCGGCCGGACGTGCTGCCGGTGGGCGACCTGGGACTGCAAATCGCCATCAAGAACGCCTACAGGTTGCGCGCGCTTCCTTCTCCGGCCAAAATGCAGAAGCTGGCTGAGCCCTGGCGGCCGTATCGAACGGTGGCCTCGTGGTACCTGTGGCAGAGCCGCCGGGTGTGAGCCGTCAGGCTCACCACGTTCCTCCAAAGAATCAGAATTTTCTTACTTTCTCATGATTCCCGTGAGCAGCGCCGCTGTTGTTTAAGGGAGGCGGTGGGTGGGGTTGTGTCTACCGAGCCGCTGGCATTCGCCGGGATAAATACTGATTGGAAAAGCGGTAACGGAGAAGCTGCAACGCACCCTGCGCTGGCCGGCAAGGACTGCTCCGCTCCAACTCCGGCAGCAAGTTTCCCCCTAAGGGTGGGAGAGAACCTGCATCGCACACCTCCGTTAAATGCTTGGCCGGTTTCCGAAGTTGGCGCGTGTTTCCAGGAGGTTGGAGTGGCGGGCGCGGCGGGAATCGAACCCACAACCCTCGGATTAGAAGTCCGAAGCTCTATCCGTTGAGCTACGCGCCCTGCGCTCAAGAAATTATACCAGTTGCACGGGTCGGGTAAAGTCGGACGGCTTCGGTCCCTGGCGCGAGGGCCGCGTCAATTCTCCACGCAGCGGAAAGTGGCGTAGATGTACGGGAAGTGCGGCTGAAACCAGTTCCGAAAACTCCGCCGCAGCAGGCAGGCTGCCGTGCGCGCCGAGCCGCCCTTCACTACGTAGTGCTTGCCGTCGAAAAAATTGGCGGAAAAGGTGGGATAGAACGGAAGCGGCTCGAAACCCGGAAAGGCGTAGAAGGCGGTAGAGGTCCACTCCCACCCGTTACCCACCAGGTCGGTGACGCCGAACGCGCTGGTGCCGGCGGGATGAGCGCCCACCGGCGCCGGGTCCCAGCGCTGGCAATCAAAGTTCCCGTGCTGCACCGCCGGCGCTTCGTTTCCCCAGGGATAGGCGCGCTCGCAGACGTCCGGCGTGCCGTAGGCCGCCCAGTGGAACTGCGCCTCGGTGGGCAGCGCTTTGCCCGCCCAGCGTGCATAAGCCGAGGCTTCCGCGTGGCTCACGTAGACCGGCCAGGAAAGCGGCAGGGGAATTTCCTCAAACTGGGCGCGGCAGCGCCACTGGTCGCCGCGCCGCGTCCAAAACGGGGGTTGCTCGATCCCTCGGGCGTTCCGCCAGGCCCAGTCGTCCTCGCTCCAGAGCGACCGCTGCTGGTAACCGCCCGCCCGCACAAATTCCAGGTAGTCGCCGTTGGTGACGTTGTGGGATTCAATTGCAAAGGCCGGGACTTCGACCGTGTGCGATTCGTACTCGTTGTCCCAGCCGAGGGCGGTGGGGTCCGCTCGCTTGAGGCCGAGCGTGGCCGTGCCGGCGGGAATCTCGATCAGGCGGCGCTCCACCGGCGGCGTTTTTACCTCCAGCGGAGACGGTTGCGGCACTTTCCTGTCGTAGGGGAGCGCGTGCAGCACGTAGGCCATGGTTTCGACGTGCATCCATCGGTGCTCGATGACGAAGTGAAAGACGTGGCCGTCTTGAAGGTAAGGATGCGGAGGCTGGCGGAGGGAAACCGTCCGCAGGCACTCGTCCACTTTTTCGCGCGCCTGCCGGTTGTAGCGCTGGATTTCTTCCACGCTCGGCCACTCCGAGGGTGAATAGACTTTCGGTTTGTCGGTGGAGGGAAGCACGCCGAACCGGAACAGTTCATCCAGTTTCGGGTTGAAGGGTTCGAGGTCGAGGGCGTCCCGACAGACGAGGTTCCATTCAAAGGCTTCGAAGTGGCCCAGGTAGAAAATGACTTGATGCCAGTCCGGGATCGGGTGGTCGTAGAGGGCCTCGGGGCGCACCAGTTGGAACAATTCATCGGTGCGGGCGCGGGCCTGCGCCAGGCGGACGGTGAGGGAGTTTCGGAGTTCGGCTTCCGTACGCGACAGGCTCATCGTCTCAGGCGGTTCCCGGCCGGCCTTCGCGGGCGAAACGAAGTACGGGAAATTTCGCCTGCACCCCAACCGGCTGGCAATAACGTGTAAGTTTGGTAGCTACCGCTCCCAAAGTCAACGCTGGAGCGGTAGCCCTTGCGGGCGAGTTGGGTCTGGGGCGGGTGGGAGCTGAACGAGTGTCGTCGAGGACTACTTATTTTTTCTCGAGCAGGGCGTTCAGGAGGCGTGCCAACTGGGCCAGTTGAGCCTGCTGGCGAGTAAGCGCCGCCGGGTCGGAAGCGGGAAAATCATTGCGCGTGAGGGCTTCAAGCTGTTCGGCCAGCACCCGCACAGCCACCGCGCGCGGCACATAGATGCGCTCCTGCGGCGTGAAGGCGAGCCAGCCGGACTCGGTGCGGCGCAATTCCCAGCGGCGCTTTTCGCTGCGGCGCTTGCGCTTGATCTTCCCCTTTGCGATGGTCACGCGGGAGACCACCTGCACCCGCGCCTGCCCGCGCCCCTTCTTGCCGTTGGCTTTCACGCGGCGGACTTGGATCTCATCAAAGATGACCACCGGCTGCGCTGGGTGCAGGATGTCGTCGCGGCGCAAGATGTGCCCGGCGGCGTTGGTCAGCTCAGAAATGGCTTCAGCGACTTCCTCCCGCGTCGGCTGCGCCGCGGCCGCCACGACCAGGATGTTGGAAGGAATCTCAAAAGCCGGGCGAGCAGCGGCCGTCTTCGCTGCGGGCGATGTTGCCGTGGCCACTAGCAGGCGGTCGGCGCCTCCCGGCGCATAGCGATAGAAGCGGGCGGGCCCGCGTCGCCGCCAGTAGCGCGAATCGTAGGAGGTCACGCGCAGGCCGGAATTCAGCGAACTGTAAAAGGAGTGCTCTCCGGGGTTCACCACGATGCCGACGTGACCGCGCCAGACAACTAGGTCGCCCGGCTGCGGTTTCTTGATGCGCACGAAATGTTCTGTTCCGGCGTAGAGATGGAAGGAAGTGGCATACGGGTAGGCGAGGCCCGCCAGCCTGTAAATCTGGTGGACAAGATGGGAGCAGTCGGGCCGACGGCGCACGCGCTCCCGATGCTTCCAGGCAGCCTTGACAATTCCCCGGCCCTGTTTCGCGGGGAGTAGACGCGGCGCGGACGCAGGTTTTTGCGCTGCGTGCGCGGCCCCGGGGAGCGGGGCAGCACTAAGCGCCAGGCAGGCCAGCCAGACCGAAAGCGCCCAGCCGCTCGCAGAGCGACGGTGAGAATTCAACTTTGTCTCCCACCCCTCCCCTTCCTCTCTTAGACGGGTCTGGGCTGCTACGGGATGCATGGATGCTTTCCTCAACGCAGCGAGCGACCGGTCGCACTCTCGAACAAGTGGAGTTGCGTGCTATCCAGGGAAAACCACACCACCGCATCGAAATCAAAGCGCTCGCTGCCCGCCACGCGCGCGGTCAAGCGCTGGCCTCCGCACTGGAAGCTGACCAAGGTTTCACTTCCGGTCGATTCCGAAACGAAGACGCGCCCGGCCTGCCATCCCGGTTGGGACTGGTGCGAAAGCTTGACGTGCTCCGACCGGATGCCCAGCGTGATTTTAGCGCCACCCTGTGCTGCCTCGCGCAGCGGCGCCGGCAACGGCACGCGCAGCTCCCCGCACACAAATGCCCCGGTGGACGCATCGACCGCTCCCGCCAGGAAATTCATGGGCGGGCTGCCCACGAAACCCGCCACAAACTGATTCGCCGGTTGGTGGTAAATCGTCATGGGCTCGTCCACCTGTTGCAGCACGCCGGCGCGGAAGACCGCCACGCGATGGGCCAGGGTCATGGCTTCGGCCTGGTCGTGGGTGACGTACACGGTGGTGGCGCTCAGGGTGTGCTGGAGATGCTTCAAGTCCATCCGCATTTGCAGGCGCAGCTTGGCGTCGATGTTGGAGAGCGGTTCGTCGAGCAAAAACGCATTGGGGTTGCGGATGATGGCCCGCCCCAGCGCCACCCGCTGGCGTTGCCCGCCCGAGAGCTGGCGCGGCATGCGCTGGAGCAGGTCGCCGAGCTCCAGTTGCTCGGCTACTTGCTTGACGCGCGTGGCTTGCTCCACTGCCGGCGTCTTGCGCACCCGCAGCGGGTAGGCGAGGTTCTGGGCCACGGTCATGTGGGGGTAGAGGGCGTAGCTCTGAAAGACCATGGCGAAGTCGCGCTGGCGGGGCTTCAGATGAGTGATGGGCCGCTCGCCCAGGAAAATCTCTCCGCCGGTCACGGTCTCCAGCCCCGCCAGCAGCCGCAGGATGGTGGTCTTGCCGCAGCCGGTCGGGCCCAGCAGAACAAGAAACTCCCCGGCGTGGATGCGCAGGGTGAGGTTCTCCACCGCCACCACCGAACCGTAGTTCTTGCTCACCTGTTCAAAGCAGATGTCCATCGGAGGATTTTTATCCCTTTACCGCACCCAGCGACAAGCCTCGCACCAGATAGCGCTGCACCGCCAGCGCAAACAGAAACACCGGGACAATCGCCACCACTCCGGCGGCGCTCATCGCGCCCCACTTGATTTCATATTGCGTCACCCGCCCGGCGATGCCCACCGGAAGCGTCATGGCGGCGTCGGTCTGCGTCAAGATGAGGGCGAAGAGGAATTCGTTCCAGGCAATCAGCAGGCAGAAGACGGCGGTGGCCGCCAGGCCCGGAGCCACCAGCGGCAGCACGATCTCCACCAGCGCGCGCAGGCGCGAACTGCCGTCCATCCAGGCGGCCTCTTCCAGCTCGCGCGGGAGGTCTTCAAAGAAACCGCGCATCATCCAGACCACAAAGGGCAGATTGAATCCGGTGTAAACGATGATGAGGCCCAGCCGCGAGTTCAGCAAGCCGAAGTCACGCAGCAGCAGGAAGAGCGGCAGGATGGTAACGATAGGGGGCACCATGCGGGTGGAGAGAATCCAGAAAGAGAGATGCCGGTTCAGGTTTCTGTTCATCGGCAGGCGGGCCAGGGCGTAGGCGGCACTCACACCCAGCGTCAAAGACAGCAGCGTGGCGCCGGTGGCCACCAGCACGCTGTTCCACAAGTAGGTGCCGAAGGGCCGGAGGAAGAAAATGTCGTAGTAGTGTTCCAGCGTCACCCGAAAACCGAACCAGACCGGCGGCCGGGCGAACTGCTCCACCACCGTCTTCAAGCTGATGGTCAGGAGCCAGTAGAGGGGCGCGAGCGTCACGCCCAGGGCGACCAGCAGGACCAGGTAGGCCCAGAGGTTCTTCTTCATGGCAGCAGCCTGTTCACTCCGTTCCGGGGGCCAGCGCGCGGCCGCGCAGCAAGCGCACCAGCCACAGGCTGATGGCCGTGGTCAGCGCCAGCAGCACCAATGACAGCGCGGCGGCGTAGCCAAAGTTAAAAAAGCGAAAAGCGTTGCGATAGATGTAGAGGCTAGCGGTTTCGGTGGCGAAGCCCGGCCCGCCTTGCGTGAGAATGAAAATCTGGTCGAAGACGCGCAGCAAGTCCAGGATGCGCAACACAACTGCGACCAGGATGGTGGGCTTCAGCAACGGCCAGGTAACGTCGCGAAAGGTTTGCCAGGCCGAGGCGCCGTCAATCTTGGCGGCTTCGTAGGGTTCCACCGGCAGCGACTGCAAACCCGCCAGCAGCAGCAGGAACATAAAGGGCGTCCACTCCCACACATCCACCAGGATGACGGAGAGCAGCGCCGACTGCTGGCCCGCAATCCACAGCCAATTGGAAGTATCTACGCCCAGGGCAGCGAGGGAGGCGTTCAGGAGCCCGAAGTTAGGGTTGTAGATCAGGCGCCAGATGACGGCCACCACTACCGGCGGCAGCAGCATGGGCAGCAGCAAGGTGGCGCGGAAAATCCGGCGGAAGGCCAGTTGCCGGTTCAACAGTAAAGCGAGCGCGAGACCCAGGCCAAATTCGAGCGCCAGGGCCGCCCCGGTGTAGGCGAAGGTTTGCAGCAGCGCAACGCCGAAGAAGCGGTCCTGGAAGAGGCGGGAAAAATGGGCGAGCGTCCACGCGCCCTCGGTGGTAGTCAGGCTGACGCGCAGCAGGAAAATCAGGGGGTAGAGAGAAAGGCCAACCAACACCAGCACTGCCGGCGCCAGCATCAGCCCGGCAAGGTGGCGGTCGTGGGGGCGGGGGGCGGACGGCAACCCAATCGCGCTGTGGGTTTGGTTGGCCACCTAGGGTTGGCGCTTCACGATTTTGGCAATCTCGGCGTTGGCGCGCTGCATGGCTTCGGCGGCGCTGAGCTCCCCGGCGTTGGCTTTGGAGAGATAGACGCCAAAGGCATTTTCGACTTCGTTCCAGCGCGGCGTGCGCGGGCGCGGGCGCGAGCTCCGCAACGATTGTAGCTGCACCGGATAGGAGCGGTATTGCTCCAGCAGATCGGGGTCCTGGAAAACGCTCAGCCGCGTGGGTGGGTTGCCACGCAAGGCGGAAATCTTCATCTGCTCGGCGCTGGTCGCCCACAGGAGGAAATCAAACGCGCGCTCGGGGTTGCGCGAGCCGCGGGGAATGGCCAGCAGCCAGTTTCCGATTTCGGCCACGCCGGAGTTTTTCTCGCCGGGGATGGGCGCGAAGGCGATCTTGCCGACCACGCGGGACTTTGAGGGATCGTCCACGGCCGGGACCCATGCCGGCCAGTTGATCGACATGACTGCCGTGCCTTGCAGCAGGTGCGCATTCACCTCGTCGGCGTTGAAGCTGGCGTAGCCGGGCGGTGTGAATCGTCCCAGCTCGAGCATGAATTCCAAAGCGGCAACGCCCTGGGGGGAATTGACAGCGGGCTTGTCGTCGGCGTCGAACATTTCCGCGCCGAAGGCCCACAGCAGCGGCATGAAGTCGGCCACCACCGCATTACCCTGCGCTGCGCGCATCACGTAGCCGTACATCCCCGCTTCGCCCTCCGAGATGACGCGGGCGGCGCGGAGCACCTCCGACCAAGTGGCCGGCGCTTTGAGTCCATATTTGTCGAACAGGTCCCGGCGGTAGAAGAAGAGCTGGGAATTGCCGACGTAGGGCAGGGCAAAGAGCGCACCGGTGCGGTAGGGATGCCGACAGACCGCCAGGCAGGCAGGGAGGAAGTCACTGTCGGGGCCGGGCAGACCGCGCTGCTCGAACAGGGGCTCGAGCGGGGTCAGCCGATCACCTTGCACGTAGCGCGGGAACCAGGGGTCGTCCAGCATGATCACGTCATAGGCGCCGGTGGCGCTGACCAAATCTACTAATTGCTTTTCAAACAGGTTGGCGTAGGGCAGCTCGACCACGTGCATGCGAACCCCGAAGCGCTCCTGGTAGTCGGCTGCCGCCGCTTTGAGCGCGTCGCCTTCCACCCCGGCGTTGACCGCAATCGTCAGCTCCGCCGTGGCTTGCCGGTTCTGACATCCGCCCAGGGGCAGAAGCCCGGCTAACAACAGCGCGAAGAAAACCGGGATAGCAAATGGAACCCCGCTCCGTTTCATGAGACGTCTCGCTCGCGGCTAGATACTCAATGGCTGGCCGCTTGATGTCAAGCGTATCCACAGCCGGAAGAAAAGGCACCGGTAATCTGCCCGTGGCTGGACTACAATGCGTGTCGCCCTAAGCATGGTCGAGGGGAAGGTCCGAATGGAGAAGAAACAGCGCGATGAAACTCGGCTGTAGTTCCCAGTCCTACAACGCGGCCTTTCAGCAGAAGAAGCTCGACCTGTTTTCCTGGGTCGATCTGTGTGCCGAGGTGCTGGCGCTGGACGGGATCGAAATCGAAGACCAGCACCTTCCCTCCACCGAACCGGCCTTCCTGCGGGAGTTGCGACAGCGGGGGGCGCAGCGGGGATTGATTCTTTCCAGTCTGACCATCATGAACAACTTCGGGTTGGCGACGGCACCCGAGCGCGCGGCGCAGTTGGACTACGTGCGGCGAGGGCTGGAGATGGCGCGGGAGTTGGGCGCGTCCGTGCTGCGCATCTTCGCCGGTTGGCCTGCGCGGCAGAATGATGAGGCGTTGTGGGCAGAGATGATCGCGTGTTTGAAGCAGGCGTGCGTTCATGCGGAGCAGGCGGGTGTGCGGCTGGCGCTCGAAAACCACAACCACGGCGGGTTCGTGCGCGTGGGCGAAGACGCCCTGCGCATCTTCGAGCAGGTTGGGTCCGACTGGCTGCGGCTCAACCTCGATACCGGCAACTATATTGACGGGCTGCCGTCGATCGAGCGCACAGTCTCCTACGCTGTCCACGTGCACGCCAAGCTTTACGACATTGCCGCCGATGGCTCGGAGCGAACCCTGGACTATCCGAAAATCCTGAAGATTCTCAAGCGCGCCCGCTACCGCGGATTCCTTTCAATGGAATATGAAGGGAAGCAGGATCCGTTCGACGTGCTGCCCCGCGCGGCTACCTACCTCCGCCAACTCTAGCCGGGTGCGGAAAACTCTTACCCTAGTCATTCTGAGCGGAGCCTGCCTGCGCCTGCCTGCGGTAGGCAGGGTAGGCAGGCGAAGAATCTCGTCTTATCCCGGATTTCCGATTTGGCTGTGGTACCGTATCGCCAGGGCCAGTCGCTGCGCCTTGAGTTTTGGGGCTCCGACGTAAGGAACCACACTACGGAGGGTGACACCCGGTGGGTGAATTACAACACGAGCCATTCCAGTTCGCGTTCAACGGCTTCTTGAAAGTCGCGTTCCAGGGATCGCGCGTCACTTCTGACGCTGGCCTCATTCTGGTGCGCGAGTTGGATGAACGTCTGGGGCTGGAGACACTCATTGCCGAGCACCTGAGCGATTCCCGACAGGGGATGAACACCCAGTTCAGCGTGGTGGATCTCCTGCGGCAGTCGGTCTACAGTCGCCTCGCGGGCTACGAAGATCTCAACGACGCGGGGCGCGTGTCGGCAGACCCAACATTTCGTCTCATCGGGTCGCCAAAGCGCTGGGACCGGGGTGCGGCGCTGACATCGACGCTGCATTGGTTCGAGACAGAGCTGCTGACCCACGAGGAGAATCTCGTCGGGTTGAGGGCCGTGAACCGGGAGGTGCTTGCACAGGCCGAGATGGCGACGCGCGCCGACCGGATCGTGCTCGACATGGATTCGAGCGAGAGCCCGGTGCATGGGGCGCAGGAAGGGAGCGCCTATAACGGGCACTTCGAGTCCGTCTGCTACCACCCGCTGTTTCTGTTCACCGAGCATGGGGACTGCCTCGCCGCCACGCTGCGGCCAGGCAACGTGCATAGCGCCGACGACTGGGACGACCTGCTCGTACCGGAGATTGACCGGCAGCAGGTGGAGGGCAAGCGCGTAGCGTTCCGCGCAGACGCCGCGTTCGCGAAGCCCGAGATCTACGACGCGCTCGAGCAGCGCGACGTGGACTATGCCATTCGCATGCCGGCGAACAAGAGCTTGGAGCTGGAAATCGAAGACATCCTCTTTCGTCCGCCGGGACGGCCGAGCTGCAAGCCCTTGGTGCGCTACCAGAGTTTCCGCTATCAGGCCAAGAGCTGGACCACGCCCAGACGGATCGTCGCCAAGGTGGAGAGCACCACCAAGGTGAGCTGTTCCCTCGCGTCGGCTTCATCGTGACCAACATGGCCCTCCCGAGCCGCTCGGTCGTGCGGTTTTACAACAAGCGCGGTACGGCGGAGCAATGGATCAAGGAAGGCAAGCAGGCCACCCACTGGACGCGGCTGTCGTGCCATCGTTTCCGGGCGAACGAGGTGCGCCTGCAACTGAGCGTCCTGGCCTACAATCTGGGCAACTTGTGGCGCAGACTGGTCCTTCCGCTGCGGGTCAAGCGCTGGTCGCTCACGAGTCTCCAGCAGCGACTGGTGAAAACTGGGGGCCGGCTGGTGAAGCATGCGCGGTACTACTGGCTTCTGCTGGCGGAAGGGCATCTCACGCGGCGGCTGTTCGGCGACATGCTGCGGAGGATCTGGGCGCTACCCGTGCCGGCAGGCTGACGCGCGGCCTGAAGTGCAACGAAGCCCGCCCGGCGATGACACGGGGCACACGTGTGGAGCGGTGTCTGAGAAATGCCCGAAAAGCAGGGGTTCCAGTCGGTCGCACGTCGGCGCGGGCTCAGATGAAGGCCTTTGAAGCTGAGCGATTGTGCGACGATCGAAGTTTTTGTGCGATCGGCGGCGATCGGGTGTATAAACGTGCCATCAGGGGCAGGCAAAACGGAAATCCCGGCTTATGGCAATAAAGCGCAGGCGGGATTCTTCGTCACCTTCGGCTTGCCTGCCCGCCTGTCATTCCGAGTCCGCCTAGGGCGGACGAGGAATCTGCTTTGGTTGGAATCAGCTGCCAAACAGATTCCTCGTCGTCCGCCCCTGGCGGACACCTCGGAATGACAAGGGTTTTTTCCCGCATCCCACCAGCTTGCCCGGCCGCTGGTTCTGGCCAACCGGAAGTGATGACGATGGCTGGGGGATCCGAGAACGCTGGCGGTTCAGCTTTTGGGCTTCTGCGGCTTCTTGAGCACGGCCAGATGTTCCCGGTAGGCGGAGCGGACGGCGATGAAGTCGTCGTGGGTGAGCAGGAGTTCCTTGGAAATGTTTCGGATCTCGTTGTCTTCCTTGGTGGAGATGGAAAGGTCGGCTGCGGAGACGGCGAAGAGGCAGTGCAGCAGAGCGATCTTCTGCTCGTGGGTGGCGAGCTGGTTGAACTCGCGCGTGACCAGGAAGTTTTCGGTGCCGCCAAACAGCCGGCTCTGGGTCTTGGCCATCTGCACCACGATGAGCGCCTGCTCCTCCGGCAGCCCGCCGTTCTCCACCACGATGCGCTCCATGGCGTGGGTCTCTTCCGGGCTGATGTGGAGGTCGGCGTGGGCCACGCGGCTGAGGTTGTAGGCAAAGACGGCGATGTAGCGGGCGCGCGCGGGCTCCAGCCGGTCGAGGGCGGCGACAATCTTGCGGACAGTTTCCGTCTCCGAAGAGGCCGGTTCCCTCGCGTCTCTTTTTTCCGGCTCCTGTGCCAGCCCGAGAAACTTCCAGATGGACATCGTTCCCTCCCCACGGTGCAGGCAGAAATTATAGCAGCGTCCGCTAGCGGGCGCGGAAAAAGGGAGCGAGGCCGGCCCCGGCGCCGGTGTGTTTCAGGAATTCGCGGCGGGGAATCTTCATGGGTCGTCTTCTGCGGGGAGGGAGTGTTAGCGCTGCTTGCGGGATTTTTTCGCCTGGGTTTTCTTTTTCGCTCTGGCAGTTTTCTTCTGCTTGCGGGTCTTCCTTTTCTTTGCCGCCTTAGCTGGCTTCTTCCGGTTCTTCGTTTTTTTCTTCGGTCGTTTTATTGTTTTCTTTAGGGGCCGAGCGGCCAGGGAAATTTTCTCGCTGATGGATTTGCCCTGGATAAAGAGCAGCAGGTAGTCGCGGCCGCCGGCCTTGGAGTCGGTACCGCTCATGTTGAACCCCCCAAACGGATGCGCACTCACCATGGCGCCGGTGCACTTGCGGTTGAGGTAGAGGTTGCCGCAGAAGAAGTTTTCGCGGGCTTTCTCCAGGTTCTTGCGGCTGGCGGAATAGACCGCGCCGGTGAGGCCGTACTCGGTGGAGTTGGCGATCTCGAGCGCGTGGCCGAAGTTCTGGGCGCGGATGACGGCGGTGATGGGGCCGAAGATTTCCTCCTGCGCGATGCGGGCGGAGGGGTCAATGTCGGCGAAGACGGTGGGGGCGATGAAGAAGCCGGAGGTGTTGTCGGCTTCGCTGCCGGCCACCATACGTCCCTCCTCCCGGCCGACCAGGAGGTAGTGCGTGATGGAGTCCCACGCGCCCTGGTTGATGACCGGGCCCATGAAGTTGGCGGGGTCCTCGGCGTCGCCGACCGAGAGCGCCTCCACCCGCGGGACGAATTTCTCCAGGAACCTATCGTACACGCGCTGGTGCACGATGATGCGGGAGCCAGCGGAGCACTTCTGGCCCTGGTAGCCGAAGGCGCTGGCGAGCGCGCCCTGGGCGGCGGCTTCCAGATCGGCTGAGCTGTCAACGATGATGGCGTTCTTGCCGCCCATTTCGGCGATCACGCGCTTGATCCAGATTTGCCCCGGCTGGGTCTGGGCGGCGCGGGCGACGATGTCCAAGCCGACTTCCTTCGAGCCGGTGAAGGCGATCATGCGGGTCTGGGGGTGCTCGACCAGGGCGTTGCCGGCGGTGGCGCCGCCGCCGGGCACAAAGTTGAAGACCCCGTCGGGGAAGCCGGCTGCGATAATGATCTCGGCGATTTGGGCGCCGGTGCCGGGCGTGTCACTGGAGGGCTTGAGCACTACGGTGTTGCCGGTGACCAAGGCGGCGAAGGTCATGCCGGCCAGGAGGGCGGCGGGGAAGTTCCAGGGCGGAATCACCACCACCACGCCCAGCGGGATGTAGCGCGCCTCGGGCCGCTCACCCGGGAAGGAGGTGACCTTTTGGGGGCCGCTGAGGCGGAGGGCCTCGCGGGCGTAGAACTCGGCAAAGTCGATGGCCTCGGCCACGTCGGCGTCGGCTTCGGGCCAAGTCTTGCCGGCTTCGAGAATGCACCAGGCCACCAGTTGGTTGCGGCGCTTGCGCATGAGGTGCGCGACCTTGAAGAGGCGCGCCGCGCGACGTTCTGCCGGCTCGTACTGCCACTGTTGAAAGGCTTGGTGCGCCGCTTCGACCGCGGCCCGAGCCTGCTGGGCCGAGGCTTTGGGGAAAACGCCCAGCACTTCATTTTTGTTGGAGGGGTTGCGCGAGACGAAGGTTTCGGGGGCTTGGAGGCGCTGGCCGCCGATGATGAGGTCGTTCTCCTGCCCGAAAGTGGAGCGCACCTGGGCGAGGGCGGCGCGGAGCTTGTCAGCGACGGGCTTGCGGGAGAAGTCCTGGCAGGTCTCGTTCTTGAACGGGGGGAGCTTGGGCATACTGACAGTCTCCTTGCTGCGTAGGGCTGCGCCCGCGGGATTCCGGCGGCGCGCGAGATTTCTATTATGGCCGAAAAGGTGGGGTTTTGCTACTGAGCCGCCGACGATGGGTGAATGGTGGATTAGTCAATCGGGGGCGCCGGACGAACCGGGCAGTTCGAGGATAGAGTTGAACCCTCGGGGCGCATGTCGCGCCACTTGTGAACAAAAACTCGCTATTTCATCTCTTGCTTTATCCGCGCAAGATTTTCTGCAACCTGCTTGGTTGTAGGATTATTTAGCCCGTACACACTACTCAGAATCTCCAGCGCCCGTTGGGTGTAGGTGAGGGCGCCCTCCAGGTCGCCCTTGTCCTGGAGAATCTGTCCGATGTTGCTGGCGCGGATGGCCACGTTGGGGTGGTGGGGGCCATAGACCTTCTCATTGATCTCCAGCGCCCGTTGGGTGTAGGTGAGGGCGCCCTCCAGGTCGCCCTTGTCCTGGAGAATCTGTCCGATGTTGCTGGCGCGGATGGCCACGTTGGGGTGGTGGGGGCCAAAGACCTCCTCATCGATGGCGAGCGCCCGTTGGGTGTAGCTGAGGGCGCCCTCCAGGTCGCCTTTGTCCTGGAGAATCTGTCCGATGTTGCTGGCGCGGATGGCCACGTTGGGGTGGTGGGGGCCAAAGACCTCCTCATCGATGGCGAGCGCCCGTTGGGTGTAGCTGAGGGCGCCCTCCAGGTCGCCTTTGTCCTGGAGTACCAGTCCCAACAAATTAGCTAGGCTGGCTTCATGTTTTAGGTCTTCCCCACCCGCGAGTCGGTCCAACCCTTCCCGAAGAATATTCTCTGCCCGGTGAAGGTCAGGCAATTGATAGAAAGCGCTTGCCAGCGCCAGGTAAAAGTCGGGCAGTTTGACGCTCGCAAGAGCCTGCTCGAAATATGGGATAGCTTCAGGAAACCGATAGCGGTTTAACAGTGCATAACCTTGGTCGTAAGCAGCCTCAGCCTCGTCCACCTTGGCCAGGAGGCTGGCCCTCAGCGCGCTGGTTTCTTCTTTCACTTCAGCCGGTGTGGCCAGGGGGGCTCTGGCCAGGCTCCGCTTAATGGACTCCAACTTATTCAGGATCTGTTCCTGGCCGCTTAGAACCTTTGCTGTGCCCTTCTCCACCGCCCTTTCTACAACCGCGCTGATCTGTTCGAGCAGAGTTTCCTGGCCGCTGACCTCAGCGAACCGGCGGAGGTTCCCGAGATAGCTTTCTAGCAGACGCTCCAGCCGCGCTTCGTTCACCGGTTGGCCTTCCAGAAGGAGCTTGCGAATCTGCTCCAGGTCAGCCGCATCTTCCTTGAGCCGCGGGTAAATGCGCTGTAGTCCTTCGTTGTACTGACTCTTGGTAATGGCACAACCGTTGTAGCCGGTTACCAGCCCCTTGAGGAACTCGTTCCACTGTTGGGTGGCGGCGGCGGCTATCTGCAAAGTCTTGGGCTCAACAGCGAGGCGGCTGGCGAAAACACTGAGGCCGCTGAGTGTCCCGGCCAGGGAAGAGCCCTGGTATTGGATCGCGATTTGCTTGAGGTCGATTTGAACATGGACCTCGCCATTGTCACAGGTGACTCTCTTCTGGGCCGATGCGTTTGTTGCGGAGAGAAAGCCGAAGAGGAGGAGGGCAACCAAATGCCGCTCTGCGCAATGCTTTCGGAGTTGAGCACAGATAGCCGACATCATACGGCACCCAACTTTTGTGAAAGTTCAATGTATTGCTTCACGAGATCCGAAAGACTTTCCCGGTCTGGCTGGGTTAAATCAGGTTTTTTCATGATGCTATCGATTTGACGAGACAGGCTATCCATGGCCTGGAAGGTTGCCCCGTGCTGCGCGAACTGCTGTTTGGAAATCGCGCAGGAGTTGTACCCAACCACCAGGAACTTGCGGAACTCATTGGCGTGTTGAAGTGCCTCGGACAGCTCTTGCAACTGCACCGGATTCAGCTTGCCCGAAAACCTGGCCTTGTTGCCTACGCCAGCCGCAAGCTCCACCGAATAGGCAGAATAGCGGACGGCAAAATCCCGGATGTCGATCGACTGCCTGGAACCATCATCACATTCGATGATTCTTGGGTTCTTTATGTATAGATCTCTCCCCACGAAAATGAGCACAAGGATGACAATGGCTCCAACAAGAGCCAGCGATACGACCTTGCTATTTTTCCTCAGGAGGGATGCTCTGCTACCGTAGCGCCGTCGCTCGGAAAGGTTGTATCCCGAGTTCCCCCGAAAAGAAACCGGCAAGAACAGATAATGCTGTGGTTCGGTTTGAGGAAGGAAAAAGATGAGACAAGCCAACAACTTAGCTGGTACATGGCCAAAACTACCGCTTACGGGAAAGCGCCGGCAATACTTACCTGGAAGCTCGGAGGGGGTGAGGAGGAGGGCGGCGCGGGGTTACTTGCCGGTCGCAAGGGAAGGCTGCGATATGCCGATAAGGTACATAGAGGTATAATTCTCGCGCGCGCTAAAGGGCCGGAGCGTTGGTGCGGCTGGTGTCGAAACCGGCTGTATCCCCGGCCCGGCGCTGCACGGGGAGAAAACGCGAATGGGCCTTCACTCCGGCGAGGGCAGCCGAGACTTCCAGGGCGCTGAGGTGCCCGTGCGGCGCAACGAGCGCTACCGCATTGAGCCCAACCCCCTCAACAAGCAGAAGCCCGACTTGCGCGTGCACAACTGGGACGAGGCTTTCCTGGGCTTCACGCAGGAGGTGGCCATCGATGAGGCCTCGCGCTGCCTGGAGTGCGAGCACGCTCCCTGCATGTACGCCTGTCCGGTGCGCAACGACATTCCCGAGGCCATGTTCCTGATTGCCGACGGGCGCTTCGCCGAGGGGGCGCAGAAGTTTTTCGAGACCAGCAACATGCCCGACATCTGCGGGCGCATCTGCCCGCAGGAGTCGCTCTGCGAAGGCGCCTGCGTGCTCACCACCGGGGGCACGCCGGTGCGGATCGGTAAGCTG
Organism: Candidatus Acidiferrales bacterium; assembly: GCA_965247455.1. GTDB lineage: Bacteria > Acidobacteriota > Terriglobia > Acidiferrales > 2-02-FULL-67-57 > JACZYA01. The sequence continues at coordinate 125,618 of CBDFHE010000017.1, read as the reverse complement.
GAGGCTTTCTGCACCGACTACCTGCGCTCGACCGACGGGCACCTGGTTCAACTCACGGTGCCGCCCAGCGGCTATCAGGTGGCGGTGATCGGAGCCGGCCCGGCCGGGTTGGCGGTGGCGGAGGAACTCGCCCGGCGCGGCCACGGCCTCACTGTCTTTGACACCTGGCCCCGCCCCGGCGGCCTGCTGCTCTACGGCATCCCCAACTTCAAGCTGAAGAAAGAAGTGGTGCAGGGATTGATCGAGCGCCTGGAGCGGCAGGGCGTGCGCTTTGAGTGTGGGGTCCACATCGGGCGTGAGCATGGCGTGGACGAGTTGCTGACGCGCGGTTACGATGCCGTCTTCCTCGGCCACGGCGCCACTGCCGGCACCCGAATCAAGACGCCCGGCGAGGAGCTGAAGAATGTCTATCAGGCCACCGAGTTTCTGGTGCGCGGTAACCTGCCGCCGGAAGAATTGCCGGAGGAGTTGCGCGCCAAGCCTTACGTCGGCGGGCGCACGGCGGTGATCGGCGGCGGCGATACCTCCATGGACTGCGTGCGCACCGCCCGCCGCTTGCGGCCGGAGGGCGAAGTCTATTGCGTTTATCGCCGCACCGAGGCGGAGATGCCGGGCCGCGAAGAGGAGCGCCACCACGCCCACGAAGAAGGCGTGCACTTCGAGTTCCTCACCCTGCCCAAACGCTTCCTGGGCAACCAGCGCGGGGAAGTGGCCACGATGGAGTGCATCCGCATGCGGTTGGGCGAGCCCGACGCCAAGGGCCGCCGCCGTCCGGTGGAACTGCCGGGCACGGAGTTCACGATGGAAGTTGATACCGTGGTGCTGGCGCTGGGCTACAACGTCGATCCGGAAATCGGCGAGAGTACCCCAGAGATGCGGGTGGCGAAGTGGGGCACCGTCTGGGTGGAAACCGAATCCACCGGCCAGACCAGCCGGCAGGACATCTGGGCGGCGGGCGACAACGTGCGCGGCGCCGACCTGGTGGTCACCGCCGTGGCCGCCGCTCGCAAAGCCGCCGGCGACATCAACCGCGCCCTGCGTGCCTGCCCACCCAAGAAAACTCTCCCCCCACAATAGAAGCAGACGCGCGGGCCGCCTACTGTGCCACTACCGTCTTCCCCACCACGGAGAATTGAATCTGCCGGGCCATGCGGTCGATGCGGTCCACGCGGACACGGAGGCGGTCGCCCAGGTGGAAGGCGGGGGCGCCGGAGACGCGGCTGCGGCGGCCGGGCGCGATGGTGCGGGTGGTCTCGCGGTAGTAGTAGTCGGCGTCGGGGTCGAGGGTTTCCAGCGGCACCAGCCCTTCCACGAACAGATCCAGCAACTCCACCCAGAAGCCGAAGCGCGCGCAGTTGATTACCAGGCCGTCGAACTCGTCGCCCAGGTGTTGCTGCATGAAGTCGAGCTTCTTCAGGTCGATCAGCTCGCGCTCGGCGTCGGCGGCGCGGCGCTCGGTTTCGGAGGTTTCAGTGGCGATGGTGCGCAACTCGTCGAGCGCCACCGGGCCGCGCGGCTGACCGGCCTCAGCCGGTTGGCGTTGCTTGCGCGCTCTGTGCGGTTTCTCTGCGGTCGCGCGGGGCGGCAAGCCTTCGCGCTCGGCGCGCAGATCGAGCAGAGTCCACTTGAGCAGGCGGTGGATGATCAGGTCGGGGTAGCGGCGGATGGGCGAGGTGAAGTGAGTGTAGTGGGAGGTGGCGAGGGCGAAGTGGCCGAGGTTTTCTTCGGTGTAGCGGGCCTGCTTGAGCGAGCGCAGCATCAGGTAGCTCAGGATGCGCTCTTCGGGCCGTCCGGCGATTTTCACCGTCAGGCGCTGGTAGTGGCGAGGGGAAATCTCCAATCGCTCGGGGATTTCCACCTGGCGCGGGTGATGGCGGCCTTTGCGACGTGAAGGCCGCTCGCGCACGCGGACGCTGTGCACCACTTGGTCGGCGATGCCGAGCGAGTAACCGAAGCTGGCGGCGATCTCTTCAAACTCCAGCACCTTCTTGGGGTCGGGCTTCTCGTGGGCACGGTGGAGGGAAGCGACGCGCTGCTTCTCTAGGAAGCCGGCGACGGTTTCGTTGGCGGCCAGCATGAACTCTTCGATCAAGCGGTTGGCAATGTTGCGCTCGCTGCGGGTGATGCCGATCATCTGGCCGCGCTCGTCGAAGCGGATGATGGGCTCGGGCAGGTCGAAGTCAATCGAGCCGCGGCGTTCGCGCTTGGCGTTGAGGATGAGCGCCAGCTCGCGCATCTTCTCGAACTCGGGCAGGAGCGCCGGGTAGCGCGCGCAGATGGCGGGGTCGCCTTCGAGCGCGGCGTTGACGGCGGTGTAGGTCATGCGCTCGGCGGAGCGGATGACGCTTTCGGCGAAGCGGTAGTTGACGGCTTCGCCCTGCGGGTCGATCTCCATCAGGCAGCTCAGTGCCAGGCGGTCCACCTGCGGGTTGAGCGAGCAGATGCCGTTGGAGAGCTCGACCGGCAGCATGGGGACGGCGCGGTCGGGGAAATAAACTGAGGTGCCGCGCAGGCGGGCTTCGCGGTCGAGCGCCGCGCCGGGGCGGACGTAGTGGGCCACGTCGGCGATGTGGACTTGCAGCAGGTAGTGGCCGCTGGGCAACCGCTCGACGTGGATGGCGTCGTCGAAGTCTTTGGCGTCTTCGCCGTCGATGGTGACGATGGGCAGGTGGCGGAAGTCCTCGCGATAGACCAGCTCGGCGCGGTCAACTTCCTGCGGGACGCTGCGGGCTTCGGTCAGCACGTCGTCTTCAAACAGGCAGGGCAGGTGGTACTTGCGGATGATGATTTCCACGTCGAGGCCGAACTCGCCCGGGTGGCCCAGCAGCTCGACCACGCGGCCGCGCGGCGCACCGCCCCCGCTGGGGTAGCGGGTGATCTCCACGTTCACCACTGCGTCGTCCAGGTCTTTGCGCTTGCCGTGATAGCCGGGCGGGACCTCGTCGCCGCGCGCGATGACGATCTCGCGCAGCAGACGCTGCTCGTAGGGCGTGACGTAGTTGTGCTGGTCGCCAAAGTGGAACTGGCCGACCACGGTCGGGTGGGCGCGCTTGTCCACCGCCACGATGCGGCCTTCCATTCTCCCGCCGCGGCGGGCAGGCCCACTTCGGCGGACACGTCCGCCACCACCGCGCCCCCCCGGCTGCAAGCGGACGCGCACGCGGTCGCCGTGCATGGCGTCGCCCATGGCGTTGGGCGGGACAAAGACGTCGCCTTCTATGCCGGGGATGGGTTGCTCGGGGATGACGAAGCCGTAGCCGTCGCGGTGGGTCACCAGCCGGCCGCGCACCGCGCCGGGGCCGAGTGCAACTACCGGCGTGCTTTTGCGGCGGGCTTCTTGCTGTTTCTTTTTGGCCGAGGGCATGTAGCGCCCGCCGTGGACTTCCGCCACCCGGCCGCGGTTGCGGAGCTTGACGAGGGTCTTCTTCAGTTGGCGGCGCTGGGCCGAGCGCAGTCCAAGCTTGCGGGTCAGCTCCGCCAAGCTGAGCGGGTGGCGCGCCTGTTCCAGCGCAGTCAGGACGTCGGCTTGGTCAAACTCGTAGGTTTTGTGGGCCATTCCTTCTAGGACTATAACAGAGTTCTCTAGCCACCGAGGCACAGAGGACTAAGCCCGGATTTCCGATTTGGCTGTGGTACCGTATCGCCAGGACCAGTCGCTGCGCCTTGAGTTTTGGGGCTCCGACGTAAGGAACCACACTACGGAGGGTGACACCCGGTGGGTGAATTACAACACGAGCCATTCCAGTTCGCGTTCAACGGCTTCTTGAAAGTTGCGTTCCAGGGATCGCGCGTCACTTCTGACGCTGGCCTCATTCTGGTGCGCGAGTTGGATGAACGTCTGGGGCTGGAGACACTCATCGCCGAGCACCTGAGCGATTCCCGACAGGGGATGAACACCCAGTTCAGCGTGGTGGATCTCCTGCGGCAGTCGGTCTACAGTCGCCTCGCGGGCTACGAAGATCTCAACGACGCGGGGCGCGTGTCGGCAGACCCAACATTTCGTCTCATCGGGTCGCCAAAGCGCTGGGACCGGGGTGCGGCGCTGACATCGACGCTGCATTGGTTCGAGACAGAGCTGCTGACCCACGAGGAGAATCTCGTCGGGTTGAGGGCCGTGAACCGGGAGGTGCTTGCACAGGCCGAGATGGCGACGCGCGCCGACCGGATCGTGCTCGACATGGATTCGAGCGAGAGCCCGGTGCATGGGGCGCAGGAAGGGAGCGCCTATAACGGGCACTTCGAGTCCGTCTGCTACCACCCGCTGTTTCTGTTCACCGAGCATGGGGACTGCCTCGCCGCCACGCTGCGGCCAGGCAACGTGCATAGCGCCGACGACTGGGACGACCTGCTCGTACCGGAGATTGACCGGCAGCAGGTGGAGGGCAAGCGCGTAGCGTTCCGCGCAGACGCCGCGTTCGCGAAGCCCGAGATCTACGACGCGCTCGAGCAGCGCGACGTGGACTATGCCATTCGCATGCCGGCGAACAAGAGCTTGGAGCTGGAAATCGAAGACATCCTCTTTCGTCCGCCGGGACGGCCGAGCTGCAAGCCCTTGGTGCGCTACCAGAGTTTCCGCTATCAGGCCAAGAGCTGGACCACGCCCAGACGGATCGTCGCCAAGGTGGAGCACCACCAAGGTGAGCTGTTCCCTCGCGTCGGCTTCATCGTGACCAACATGGCCCTCCCGAGCCGCTCGGTCGTGCGGTTTTACAACAAGCGCGGTACGGCGGAGCAATGGATCAAGGAAGGCAAGCAGGCCACCCACTGGACGCGGCTGTCGTGCCATCGTTTCCGGGCGAACGAGGTGCGCCTGCAACTGAGCGTCCTGGCCTACAATCTGGGCAACTTGTGGCGCAGACTGGTCCTTCCGCTGCGGGTCAAGCGCTGGTCGCTCACGAGTCTCCAGCAGCGACTGGTGAAAACTGGGGGCCGGCTGGTGAAGCATGCGCGGTACTACTGGCTTCTGCTGGCGGAAGGGCATCTCACGCGGCGGCTGTTCGGCGACATGCTGCGGAGGATCTGGGCGCTACCCGTGCCGGCAGGCTGACGCGCGGCCTGAAGTGCAACGAAGCCCGCCCGGCGATGACACGGGGCACACGTGTGGAGCGGTGTCTGAGAAATGCCCGAAAAGCAGGGGTTCCAGTCGGTCGCACGTCGGCGCGGGCTCAGATGAAGGCCTTTGAAGCTGAACGATTGTGCGACGATCGAAGTTTTTGTGCGATCGGCGGCGATCGGGTGTATAAACGTGCCATCAGGGGCAGGCAAAACGGAAATCCCGGCTAAGACCGTTCAGCCCACGGGCCTGTCGTGCCCGCCCTGCGCCTCCGTCTGAAGCGCATCCACCGCAAGATCGCCAAGGTGGAGGAGGAGATAGCATCGTTAAGATCCTTCAACAAGCTAGATTTTGACTGGAATCTCATCCCTTTCATGCTATCTTCCTGGTAAGCGTCTGTAATTTCGTTGACAATCTGTGAGGCCAAGACTAATGGCCAAAAAGCTTGGGACTGTCTGGAAGCTTGACCCGCATACGCAACAAAAGCATGAAATCTTGCGCCGATATTTATCGGCATGGCTTCCGATTATGACATCGTGGAACGGACGGGTTGTGTATATCGATGGGTTCGCTGGCCCTGGAAAGTATACGGGGGGAGAAGATGGCTCTCTCCTGATCGCGTTGAAGGTTGCCCGAGACCACAAGGTTAAGATGAAAGCTGAAATCGTTTTCGCATTTGTAGAAAAAGACAAGAAACGGTATGACCATCTCAGAAAGGTCGTGAAGAAAATCGCGCACACTTTGCCCAAGAATTTCAAATGGGATTGTATTCATGGTTCGTTCCGAGAAGAGATGACAACCCTTATGAATCAACTGGAGGAGCAAGAGAGACGCCTGGCTCCGAGTTTGATATTTGTTGACCCGTTCGGCTTCGCCCACACTCCATTCAATACGATTAGGCGGGTAATGCAAAATCCACGCTGTGAGGTGTTGATTACTTTCATGTATGAGAATATCAATCGCTTTTTAGACCATCGGGACCATGAAGCTACCTATGACGCCCTGTTCGGAACCGAGAAGTGGAGAGATGTGGTTTCTATCGCCTATCCCAACGAGCGCAGGCGGATGATCCATGACATTTATAGAGATCAACTGATCCAATCTGCGGGTATTCGGTATGTTCGATCATTTGAAATGCTAAACATGAGGAACAGGACGGGCTATTTCCTCTTCTTTGGAAGTAATGAACTGACGGGCCTAGAAAAGATGAAGCAAGCAATGTGGAGAATCGACCCAGCAGGCACTTACCAATTCTCAGATTACACAGATGCAAAGCGCACTAGAAATTTGTTTCCAGACGAGCCCGACTACGAGGGTCTGAAAGAAATGATACTGGACGAGTTCCGTACAAAAGAGGTCGAGATCATGGAGCTAGGTAACTTTGTTGTAGTTCACACCCCTTTCTTGAGGCCACATTTCAAGAGGCCTATTCTGACACCAACGGAGACATCTGAAGAATTGGAGGTGACTTGGGCTAAGCCTGGCCGCAAGAAGGGAACGTTTCCAGATGGAACTAGAGTGAGATTTGTGTGAGGCCCGAGTGATCAGCCCACCTTGGCGTGTCATTCCATAGCTTGCCTTCCAGTGTGCGCCCATTCGATTTCTTATTTTTCCCTCCCCATTGCTTGAAGAAAAATGGAACACTGGCTGAGGTGCACTGAGCTTTTATCTCGCTTACCCACTGTGTTGCAATGGGCCGACAATTCGCTCCTGATTCACCTCCTACAATTACCCAGTCAATTCCAATGAGTGGAAGGTCTGGAATGGGAGCAAGCAGGGGTTCCACGGAAAGAAATCGCACGGCCGCCGGCACGGATCTCAGATGGGGGATTCTCCAACAAAATGTAGGTGATTCAACGCTAACACCCATCCACACGTTCGATGGCCAAGGTAAGAATGGCGCAAGTTCTGCGAGTCTCTCAGCACGCTTCGTCAGAATCTGGAAAGTATGTTGCCGTGCTTTGCACATCACCATGAAAACCTTAGTGATGTAATCCAAGGGAATCTGAGGATGAAACAGATCACTCATCGAGTTCACGAATATAAGACGGGGCTTGACCCACTTCGTAGGCAAGGACAGAACATCTGGTTGAAGCCTGACGTTGAAGCCATCGCGGTAGCGACGCACTCCCATTGCTTTGAGCCGATTGGCCATCCTCTCAGCGTAGCAATGGGCACATCCAGGACTAATTTTCGTACAGCCTATTACTGGATTCCACGTCGCTTCGGTCCACTCAATCGATGACTTTTGTCCCACCTACAGCCTCCTTGCCAGATACAGGCTGCGCAGAGCATGCCAGCACAAGAATCTTATGCATAGACTACCGGAAATACGCAAGAATTTCTCCTTGAACGCACGATTTTGACGTGTGAATGGCGTAGACTTGCACTGTTTTCTTGCTTCTTATCACTCCCGCAGAATCGAGTCCTCTCCACTGAGCATCCGCAGGATGACGTCGGTCTGCCGGCAGGTTCTTGGTTCGGGCTGCAAGCCCAGTGTCTCCCAGAAGCATGATCCGCGCGTGCCCTGCCTACGCCTGCCTGCGGTAGGCAGGGCAGGCAGAGCAGGCAAGTTTTATCGCCGCTACCTGAAGTCAAGGCGGGTGCCCCCCGTACGGGGATAAACTCCGCACCTTTGACAATCAGCTTCGAAAAGACCGCCTAGCTCAGTTGCGGGAGGTGGCGGCGGGGGTTGATTGGCAGACAGGAATGTCTGCCCCACTTTTCCTTTTTCTTTCTTTTTGGTGGCGCGGACATTCTTGTCTGCGGGTTCCCGAGGAAAAGCCGACGATGACTCACCTACGCCCTGCGGGCTACGGCAGGCAAGTTTCATCGCCGCTACCTGAAGTCAAGACGGGTGCTCCCCGTACGGGGGTAAACTCCGCACCTCTTCCGAACAGAGGAAGAAAGTTCCGAGTAGCGCAGGGGGCGTGGGGCTAGACTTTGATGAGGCGGTGGTGGATGGCGTAGAGGATGAGCTCGAGGCGGTCGGAGACGCCGAGCTTGGAGTAGATGCTGGTGAGGTGGTTCTTGACGGTGGCTTCGCTGACGCCGAGCTTGTCGGCGACTTCCTTGTTGCGCAGGCCCATGGAGACGCAGCGGACAACTTCCATCTCGCGGCTGGAGAGGCGGGCGTCGCGCTGGCCGCTCATGCCCGGGGGCGCGGGGGGCTTCGAGACCAGCGACTCCAGCGCCTGGCTCAGGATGGGGTTGTCGATCCAGACTTCACCGTTGTGGACTTTGCGGATGCTCTTGGTCAGCAGGGCCGGGTCGGCGTCTTTGAAGAGGATGCCGCGCGCGCCCAGGCGGACGCCGCGCACGGCTTTGTCGCGCTCGGCCTCGGTCAGCATGAGGATGACGCGGGTGCGCATCTTGCGCTTGGCGAGTTCCGAGAGGACTTCGATGCCGTCCATGACCGGCATCTTCAGGTCGAGCAGGAGGATGTCGGGGTCGTAGCGCTCCGCCAGCAGGACGGCTTCCATGCCGTTGGTGGCTTCACCGATCAGGATGAGGTCGTCCTCGGGCTCCAGCAGCTTTTGCAGGCCGAGGCGATAGATGGGGTGGTTGTCAGCTATCCCGACTTTGATTGTGACGCGCATGGCTGCGGCCCCACCCTCCTCCTATACCTGGGCTGGGCGGGCTACTACTATACCAATACCAGACCCTCTCCTGCGAGAGAAGAGTAACTTACCAAGGGAGCCCTAGCGCAAGCGCGCCAATGCTTCGTCCGGCACGCTCGTAGATATGCGGTCGGGGTGCAGGAGCTGGCCCAGCAGCTCGACACCGGTGGCAAGCTGCGGCCCGGGCCGCGAAAAGTAGCGGCTGGCGTCCACCGCATACACCCGGCCCGCACGCACGACCGGGAGCTCCTTCCAGCCGGCAGGAAGCCGCGCGCTTTTGAACTCGTCCGCGACACCCGCCAGTCCGTACCCGCAGGGGAGTATGATCACCACCTCCGGTTGGCTGGCAAGAATCTTCTCCCAGCCGAGGCTGAAAGACGGTTCGCCCGCGCGGCCCAGGACGTCCTGTCCACCGGCTCGCTCCACCATTTCCGGAACCCAATGGCCCCCGACGAAGGGCGGGTCCAGCCATTCCAGGCAGAGCACCCGCGGACGCGCCGGCGCATCGGCCACGGCCTTCTCAACCGCGGCCACCCGCTGCTGCAACTCCTCGACCAGCCGCTCGGCTGCTGCGGCTCGTCCGGCGGCTTCGCCCACCCTACGGATGTCGTTCCACACCTCCGCCAGCGTCCGCGGCGCAAGCGTGACCACTTGCGGTGGTCGCGCCAGCGCTGCCAGAGCCGCGGGCAGGTCATCGGGCGAAGCGGCGCACACGTGGCACAGGTCCTGCGTGACGATCAGGTCGGGTTGCAGCCGGGCGAGCGCATCCATGTCCACGCGGTAGAGGCTTTCGCCCCGCGCCAGGAAGTCCCTCACCTGCCGGTCAATCTCGCCGCTGCTCAGGCCCTTCTGCAGGCGCGAGTGCACCACCACCTCCGGGCTACCGTTGCCGCCCGGGATGTCGCACTCGTAGCTCACCCCCACCACCGCTTCGCTCAGCCCCAGCGCATAGAGTATGTCGGTGGCCGAAGGAAGAAAGGAGCAAATTCGCATGCTGCGATTCTACCCCGACTCCCGCCCGCCCCGCAGCTTTCTTGCGGGGCTTGCCCGCTTCCCTTATTTGGGTAGGGCAGGGTTCACCCTGAGGGCTCTTCCTGAAGGGGTTTACTTGTCCCGAGCGCAGTCGAGGGATCCCCTGCCGTCGCTTTTCCCGCCGGATCGACCGGCGCCACTAAGAAAAGCAGCAAAAAGAAAAATCCAGTCGGGCAGGCCTGCCTACCGCAGGCAAACCCCTGATGGTGGTCCGGCGAGAGGTTATGCAACAGCCTCTAGAAAGAAAAATCCAGTGGGGCAGGCATTCCTGCCTGCCAGTCAACCCGCTAGCCGGTAGTGGGTCATTTTGAAAATGGGGAGTTTGCGCCGAGCCCCGTGGCACCTGCCACGGGGCGTTTGTGCCGCTTTTCCGCCCGGCGGCCCAATCAACCTAGTGAAAGTGACCCACTACCCACTAGCCGGCCCGCTTGACAGCCGGCGGGCGGGTTGGCACTATCGTTCTACGCTTCTTTCGCACGTCCTCCTTGGAGGAGGCGTGTCGGAGCCGAAGTGGCGGAATTGGCAGACGCGCTGCGTTCAGGTCGCAGTGGGCGCAAGCCCGTGTGGGTTCGAGTCCCTCCTTCGGCACCATTTTCCCCCCAGCGAATTCTCTCCTGAGCTTGCCTGCCCTGTCTACCGCTTGCCCGCCGTGGCGGGCAGGCAGGCTTCGGCAGCCTTGTCGAAGGGAGCGACCCGAAGGGCTTGTCCTGCCTGTCCTGAGTCTGTCGAAGGAAGCGTAGTCGAAGGGCACTGGCTGAGAAATGCGCCGCCGCCCTGTGGCTGGCTTGGTGTGTACGCTAGGAGCTTGGGGCGAGGTGTTGCGGTGGCAATCTTTCCGCCCCGCCAAACCGGGACACTGCACGAGCAAAGAGAGCAGGACAAGGAATTGAATTGACGCCGCCGCCGCGCCCGTTTATAAGGGCATCCCAGGCGAGCGCCCGCACTCGGACGCCTACTCGACATGAGTGAGAAACCAAAGCATCGGTCGGAGGAGCGGCGCCGAAGCGTGCGCGTCCTGCTCCGCATCCCCATTCGCGTGCTGGGCGAAAGCAGCGCGGGGCAGCCGGTGGGCGAGGTGGCGGAAACCCCGGCGGTCAGCTGACACGGAGCGTTGGTGAAGACAAGCACTGGCTTGCGGCCCGACAGCAAAGTCCGGGTGGAAAATCCTGACAATCACCGGAGCGCCACTTTTCGCGTCGTGTGGACGAAAGCCAAGCCGTTGGACGGCGCGTGGCACGCGGGGCTGGAGCTGACGGTCGGCAAGCCCGCCCTTTGGGGCATCAAGTTTCCTCCCGAGTAACGCAGTTTCGGCGCGGAACCAGGGCCGGTCGTGCTAGAATCGCCTCGGGGTGAGCCTGTACGTATTCGGGGAAAATTTCGTAGCGAGGGGGGACGGTTATGTTGCTTGGTGTTTCGCTCGTGTTCGGCTTGTTGATCGCCTGGCTGGCGGTAACCGCTGTTATGATTTTTTTCTTGGTGTGGCGGGCCGTGATCGGGCTGCGCGAGGAAGACCAACTCTTCATTGATCCGGGCGAAGCGCACTTGGCACGTGAGCAAGTGGAAATCGTGTCCAAGCTGGAGCGGCTTCGGCCTTACGTCATCGGGTCGGTGGCTGGCTCCATTGTATTGGCGGTGGTTACCTTCGCCGTCTGGGTGCTGCAAGAGTTGTTGTAGGCGAAGCGCCGCCCTACGACGCTGGCGGGACGGCGGGACGGCTCTGCTGGGGTGTGGCAACCGGCGGAGCAATGGGTATGGCTGAGGTGTGGTTGTGGCGGATGAGCCAGCGCCCGCGCTGCTTCTCCAGGACCAAAGTCGTGTGACCCTCGACGCCGATCGTGCCGGTATTTGACATCCCCGCGAAGCGCCACTGGTAGTTCACCCACGCTACATTCCCCCGGCGCATGACGCGGGTATTCTCGCGCAGCATCTCCGCGCCGGTTAAGGCAGCGTGCTGGGCGCGGTAGCGCCTCTCAACGTTCTCCCAACCCGCCACCGGCGGTCGGTAGTCGGCGGCCACCACCGTGCAGTCGGGCGCGTAGTACTGCCCCATGGCGCCGTAGTCGCCCCGGCGGAAAGCGTCAATCAACGCCTCCACGATTGCGTCGATTTTTTCCTCCTCCGACGCGCCCGCCGCTGGCAGCGCCGCTCCCAGCGTCAACGCCCCAAGAAGAAAGAGTGCCACCCAACCCTGTCGGTGTTTCACCGCAAGACCTCCTGGCGTCCTTTTAGCTTCGGCTCTACAATAGCCTGCGCCGCCATCGCCAAGATTCTTTCCCTGCTCCAGCGCGTCGGTGCGCTCGCCGACCTCAAGGAGATTGAGGCCGTCGGCCACCGCGTCGTGCACGGGGGTGTGTTCCACAGCTCGCAGTGCATCACGCCGGAGGTGTTGCGCAAAATCGAAGACGCCAGCGAATTGGCGCCGCTGCACAATCCTCACAACCTGAAGGGCTACCACGTCTGTACCCAGCTTTTTCCCGGCCGGCCGCAGGTGGCTGTCTTCGACACCGCCTTCCACCAGACCATGCCCACCCGCGCTTTCCTCTACGCGCTGCCCTACGACTACTTCCGCCGCCACCGCATCCGCCGCTACGGCTTCCACGGCACCTCGCACCGCTACGTCGCTTTCCGCTTCCGGCAGTTGAGCGGCCGCAGCAAAGAAGACACCAACCTCATAACCTGCCACCTGGGCAATGGCTGCTCCCTCACCGCCATCCAGTTTGGCCGCTCGGTGGACACCTCGATGGGTTTCACGCCTTTGGAAGGGCTGGTGATGGGCACGCGTGCCGGCGACGTCGATCCCTCCATTCTTCTTCACCTGATGGCCAAGCAGGAGATGAGCAGCCACGAAGTCGCCACCCTGCTCAACCGCCACAGCGGCCTCTACGGCATCAGCGGTGAGAGCAACGACATGCGCGAGCTGTTGGAAAGCAGCCACCAGGGGCACGAACGCGCCCGCATCGCCATTGGCGTGTTTTGCTACCGTCTGCGCAAGTACATCGGCGCCTACACCGCCGTGCTCGGCCACGTACACGCGCTGATTTTCACGGGAGGAATCGGCGAGAACGCTCCCCCCATCCGCGAGTTGGCCTGCCAAAACCTGGGAGAGATGGGTTACGAACTCGACCCCCAGAAGAACAACCGCGCCGTGGGTGTTGAAGCGGAAATCTCCGCTCCTGCCAGCCGCGCCCAAATCTACGTCATCCCCACCAACGAAGAGCTGCTCATCGCCCGCGACACCTACCGCACCATCGAAGGCCTCGAAAACCCTTAGAGTGGATCTGCTCTTGCGAGTTCCGCAGGCGCGTTCAGCGGTCTTCGTCGGTGCTGGAATTTTTCTTGAGCGCGCGGCCCTGGCTGAGCAGGTTGACGTAGAACCGCACGCCCCCGGGAACGCCGGCGCGCACCTGGCGGAAGAGCGCCAGCCCGCAATAAATGTAGGCCCCCTGGCCGTGGCGCGCGTAGAGCAGCGCGCCCCGCTGCGGCTCTTCGCCCGGGTCGGCGGTCTCCACCAGCGGCGTGTACTCTTCCGACCAGCTCTCCCAGAAATAGAGCCCGCGTTCCTGCACCCAGCCCTTCCAATCCTGGTCGCCGATGCGGTTGGGGAAGCTCAGCACCGGATGCTCCGGCGCCAGCAGGCGCACCGCCGCGGTCTCGTCGGTGACGCGGGGATTGCCCGACTTCGCTCCCGGGAAGGGCGCAAACTTGGCCGGATCCCACCGCCGGCCCTGGTGCTCGACCACCAGCACGCCGCCCGCCTGCACGTAGTCCAGCAAGCGCGGCGTCTGCTCGGCCAAGTCGGCGAGCGCGTCGTACATGCGGTTGCTCACCACCACCGCATCGTAAATTTCCAGCGACACCTGCACCAGCGCCTGCTCGTCCAGCATGGTCACCGTGATGCCCAGCCCCGCCAGCAGTCGCGGCACCGGGTCGTCGGAGAAGCCGATGTAGCCGATGTGCAATCCCGCCGGCACCTTCACATCCACCACTTGGACGGTTGCGCTCGCCGGCTCATAGATAAAAGTAGGTGAGCTTGGCTCTCCCGCTCGATCGGGTCCGGGCTCGATGCGCCGGCGGCTCAGGCCAAACGTCTCCACGCCGTGGCCCGCCTGCACGCGCAGCTCGTGCCGGCCGGGGACAATCTTGGCAGGCAGCGTGAGCGGGAAGCGCAGCGTGGAGGCGGCGCTGGGCTGGGCCAGCTCGGTTTCTTTCGGCACCGGGGTGTACCAGCCCGCCGGCACGTTGAACCAAGCCGCGCACTGCCCAAAACTGCGATGGGCTTGGAGGTGGACCTGGAAGTCGCGCGTGGTCTCGCCCACCTGCGCCGGCAGCAGGCGCAGTTTGGGATTGACCGCAAGCGTCACCGCCGGGCATACGTTGAGCGGCTCCAGGCGCGCCGTTGCACTCGTTTCCTGGGGGTGCAGCCGCAGCAGCCGGCGCGGGTCGAGCCGCTGGGCCAGCCCGAGTACCGGTGCTTCCAGCGTCACCTGTAACCGGCCGGTCCGCAGCCGGGCCCGGGCGCGCGCCACCGGAACCGGCAGCGTCCGCGGGTCAGCGTTTTCCGGAATGTGGAGGGCAAATTCCGCTCGCTGCCCGCTGGGCGTGCTTTCCGACGCCAGCGGTTCCACCCGCCAGCCGTCCGGCGCCACCAGTTGCAGTCCGCCGGGTTCAAACCCCACCGCTTGCGCGATCTCAGGGTCGGTTACCTTCAGCGCCAGCCCCACCCACACCCGTTCGCCGGGAGTAACGGTGGCGCGGTCGGTGAGGGCTTGCAGTTGCAGCCCGGCCACCGCAGCGGCTGCCTGCAGAAACTCTTCCTCTTTGTCCGCTACCCAGGCCGCGGCGCGACCGGCTTCGAGCGGCAGTCCCCCGTCCGAGGAAAATTCGCGCCGCAGCGCTGCCAGCAATCCGGCTGCTTGCACCAGCTTCAGAGCAGCTTGGTCGGGCTGACTCGCCTCCAGCTTCTCCACGCTTTCCCGTGCCAGCGCGGTTGCTTGCGCCAGGCGCTCCCGCCAGTTTTCCAGCCAGCCCAGCGAAGGAAACAGGTCGGGCAAGGCCGCCAAATCAGGCGCGAGCTCGGCCGCGCTGGTCGGCGCCGGGGGCCCCCGCCGCAGCGTCGCTTCCACCCGCAGCCGGTAGCGCCGGATGAACCGCCTGACGTCGGCCAGTTTGAACCGGTGCATGCCCTGGCTGCGATGATTTTGGAAGGCCTCCCAGCCCAACTCCTCAAAAGTCTTTCCCGGCACGGGCGAGGGCTGCCGCACCGGCACCTCGAAGCTCTGGCCGTCCTCGGAGCGGCCCCGGATTAGGAAGTAGCGCGGCTGCCAGGGGAGAAGTCCGCGGGCAAGCTGCTCCGGAAAGGCGTTCGGGTCGCCGGCCAGCGCAAAGGCCTGCCGCGTCAGCACTCCCGCCGCCCGATGTTGCCCGGCGCCGTCCCGCTCTGTGCCCGACCAGTTGGAGATGACCGCCACCGGCTTCAGTTCCCGAATCTGCCGCACCAGTTCGCCTACCAAGGCGTCGGCGTCCCAGAGACGCAGCGTCTCCTCCACCGATTTCGAGTAGCCGAAGTCCACTGCGCCCGTGAAGCGCACTTCCGCTCCGTAGCCGGCGACGGCGCGCTGGAGTTCGCGCGTGCGCACCCAGCCCAGCTCCTCGCCCAGCTCCGAGCCGGTCTGGTTCTGGCCGCCCTCGCCGCGCGTCAGGCACAGGAGGACGACGCGCTGGTGCAGCCCGCGTGCAAGATAAGTGAGCGTCCCGGCGCTCTCGTCGTCGGGATGGGCAGTGATGTAGATGACCGTGCCCCACTGCGGCAGCCGCTGGAGTTTTCTTTGGAGCGCCGGGCTGATTCCGCCCTCAGCGGGGCGGGTCGCAACCGCGAGCGTTGCTGCTCCCGCCAGCACCAGGGCCAGCACAGCAACAAAAATGGAGGTTCTTGTTTTCATGCCGCTATGTTTCATTGGATGCAGCCGGCGCGAAAGGGAACTCGCGCAGCATCCGCGCCCGCACCATGTACACCACCACGCCCAGAGACAACACGCCCAGTCCAATCTGGATATACAATGATCCGATAGTGATGAACAGTGCCAACCACAGGGCGATGGAAGCAATAGCCGGCAGCGGGTAGAGCCACATGCGGAAGGGGAAGTGGGTCTTCTTTTTCGTCAGCACAAATACGGCGATGGCCTGCGCCACGAACTCAATCAGGATGCGGATGGCCATCAACCCCTTAATGACGTCGCCCAACCGAAACAGCGCGCTGAACGCCACCGTGATGGCGCCCACCGTCAGCAGGGAGATGTGGGGGATGTGCTTGGTGGGATGGATGCGGCTGAAGATGCGGAAGAAGCCGCCGTCGAGCGCGGCCGCATAGGGAATGCGCGAGTAGCCCAGCATCAGCGACCACACCGAAGCGAAGGCCGCCACCAGAATCAGCAGCGTGACGACCTGCCCGGCCAGCGGGCCGTACAGCTTCTCGATGAAGGTGGAAACGATGTGGCTGTTGCCCTGCGTCTCCGCCCAGGGAATCACGCTGATGATTCCGATGTTCATCACAAAATAGATGGCGGCGATGCTGAGAATAGAATAGATGATGGCGCGGGGAATGACGCGCGCCGGTTCCTTGATCTCCCCGCCCAGGTAGCAGACGTTCTGGTAGCCCAGGTAGTCGTAGATGGCGAAGGTGGTGGCGCCGCCCAGTCCCACCCAGAACACCCACTCGCTCAGATTGAAGGCGCCGGGGGGGAAAGCGAGCACGTTGGCGAGATTGAAATTCGTGACGCCGCCGTAGATGACCCAGGCGATGGTGCCCATCACCACCGCCCAGAGGTAAATGGAAATTTTCCCAATGGTGGTGATGCGCCGGTAGAGCAGAAAGATGATGAACACGCCGACCGCAGCCGACAGAATCCGGTGATCGAAGTTGCGCCCGCCGTCGGCCGACGACAGTTGCGGGAAGAGATACTCGGCGTAGGAGGAAAAACCGATCAGCCCGCTGGCCATGGAGAGCGGCGCGCGGAAGATCATCTGCCAAATGAACAGGAAGCTCAGCAGCCGTCCCCAGCGGCGCGGGCCGAAGGCCTCCCGCAAAAAGACGTAAGTCCCGCCCGCATGCGGCATGGCTGTGCCGAGCTGCGACCAGACCATTCCGTCCGAAAGGGCCAGCAGCGCGCCCAGCATCCAGCCCAGCATCGCCTGCGGCCCGCCCATCTCGGCCAAGATGAGCGGGATGGTGATGAAGGGCCCGATGCCCACCATGTCGATCATGTTGAGCGCAGTAGCTTCCTTCAGTCCCAGTCCGCGCACCAACTGCTTTTCGGCTTGCGCGGTGGCCTGCTCCGTTTGCGACTGACCGTCGGGCATAGATGTCCCCCGTGGTTCTGCGGGAAAGCGCCCAGCATAGCCGCCGCTGCGCGCCAGAGCAAACGGAAAATCCGATCGAGCCGGGACGGAATCCGCTAAGCTAGAGAGCGATGGTGTTCTCGTTGACAACTGCGGGCGTGGCGCTCACCGCTGCTGCTGCGACGTTGGTGGTGCTGAGTTACGGTAGCCGCCCCCGCGCGGCGCCCTTTCCCTTTTACGGATACGCCGGCCTGGCGATGATTGCCATGGGCGAGTGGTTGATGTTCCAGCAGGTGGAGCCCCTCTTCACCTTCTTCACCCCCTGGGCCTGGACGGGCTACATCTTGGCGGCTGACGCGGCCGTCTTCGCCTTGCGCGGGCGCTCGCTCCTCCGCAGCGAACCGCGCGAGTTGGCGGCCATGGCGCTGTGGTCAATTCCCCTCTGGATGATTTTCGAAGGCTACAACCTGCACCTGCGCAACTGGATCTACTACGGCGTCGGCATGCCGCTCAGCCTGCCGGCGGAACTCTTCGGCCGCGCCTGGGCCTACGCCACCATCGTTCCGGCGCTGCTGGAGTCGGCCGACCTGCTGGCCGCCCTGGGCTGGTTCGAGCGGGCTTCAGCGCGCGGCTGGGGTTGGCTGTTGCGCGGCCGCCGCCCGCTGATGGTTCTGGGCGCGCTCTTTCTGATTCTCCCACTGTTGCTGCCGCACCGCTGGGCCGTCTATCTCTTCGGGCTGGTGTGGCTGGGTTTTATTTTCTTGTTGGAGCCGCTCAACTACCGCCGCGGGCACCCGTCGGTGTTGCGCGATCTGGAAGCCGGCTGCGGGCAGCGCCTCTATTGCTTGTTCGCCGGCGGGCTGCTGTGCGGCCTGCTGTGGGAGTTCTGGAACTATTGGGCCGGCGCGCGCTGGGAGTACGTCTTCCCCCTCGCGCAGGACTGGAAGCTGTTCGAGATGCCCCTGCCCGGCTACGTGGGCTTCCCCTTCTTCGCGCTGGAGTGCTACGCCCTGTACTACTTCGTCTCCCGTGAATCCCGCCGCCTGCTAAAGTCCGGATTGCCAACCAAGTAGCGGCGATGAAAGCGCCGCAGGCGCGTCATCGTCGGCTTTTTCTCCGGGGTGAAGGTCCCGCTGCTTGGTTGGAAAGGCCGACGAAGAATGCGGGCTTCGCCCGAGCGCATTCTTCGCCGCTACCAGTTGCGCGCATGCTGCCGGATAGGAATGCCTGCCTGCGGTAGGCAGGGTAGGCAGGTCTGCCCCACCGAGTTTCCGTTTGCAGTCAGTTTGGAAGAGGTGCGGAGCTTGCCTGCGGCAGGCAGGTTTATCCCCCCAACGGCGGGTCACCCACACCATTGTCGGGTGGCGCAGGCATTCCTGCCTGCGTGTTTCCCTCAGGGGCTAAAGCCCTGAGGGTTTATCGCCTATTGTCAGCGGGGTTAAAACCCCGCCCTACCAAAAACACTGCTGCACAGCTTCGGAGTGCTTCGTCAGGGCACGGCTTCAGCCGTGCCGAAAGGAGCAACTAAGACGGGGGCTTTAGCCCCTGAGGTTAATCCGTGTACTCAGTGTGAATCCGTGGTTTCAGTTTACGCCAGAGAAGCGGCGGCGGCTTCTTGCTGTTCGTGGGCGTGGTAGGAGGAGCGCACCAGCGGGCCGCACTCAGCGTGTTTGAAGCCCAGCGCCAGCGCCGCGCGCTTGATGGCGGCGAACTCGTCGGGATGGTAGAAGCGCGCGATGGGCAGGTGCTGCGCGGTCGGTTGCAGGTACTGGCCTACGGTCAGGATGTCCACCTGCTGCGCGCGCAGGTCGCGCAGTGTCTCGATGATTTCATCGTAGCTTTCCCCCAGCCCCACCATGATGCCGCTCTTGGTAGGGATGCACGGGTTGAGCTGCTGCGCGCGCCGCAGCAGCTCCAGCGAGCGCGCATAGAGCGCGCCGCGACGCACTTGGCGATAAAGGCGAGGCACGGTTTCGGTGTTGTGGTTGAGCACGTCCGGGTGCGCTGCCAGCACGGTGGCGAGCGCCTCCCAGTCGCCGCGAAAGTCGGGGATCAAGACTTCAATCTTGCACTCGGGCAGCCGTTCGCGAATGGCGCGGATGGTGGCGGCAAAAATCGCAGCGCCGCCATCGGGTTGGTCGTCGCGGTTCACCGAGGTTACCACCGCGTACTTCAGCCCCATGTGCGCGGCGGCTTCGGCCACCCGGCGCGGCTCGTCCCAATCCATCATCGGGTCGGGCTTGCCGGACGGCACAGCGCAGAAGCCGCACGCCCGCGTGCAGATGTTGCCCAGAATCATGAAGGTGGCGGTGCGGTGCTGCCAACACTCGGCCAGGTTGGGGCAGCGGGCCGACTCGCAGACTGTGTTCAGGTCGAGCCGCCGCACCAGCCGCTTCAGGTCGGTGTAGTTCTCCCCACCCGGCAGTCGCACCTTCAGCCACGGCGGCCTGCCCGCCTTGGCGGGCCGCCGCAAAGGTGGCGGCCCCGGTTGCAGAATCGGCAATTGCCCCATGCCCATAACCCGCTATGCTACCACGCCGGCCCTCTCCCCGACGAGTCGCGCAGGAAACTGCCGGCTTGGAAGGCAGACAGGAATGTCCGCCCCACCATTCCTCTCTTCTTGTTTTTTCAGTGGCGCAGACATTCTTGTCTGCGAGCTTCCATTTGTTACGATCCACCTTGCGGGCTGCAAGGAACCGCCGCCGGACAGCTTTTCTTCGCCGCTACTTGCCGTTTTGCTCTAGCGCCGAGAGTAGCGGCGAGGAAGCCGCTTTTCCCGAGCGAGAGCGAGAGGAAGGCTTCCTCGTCGGGTTTTCTCTGGATTGTTCTATGATGAAGGTTGTGGCTCGCCTGAAAAGATTGGTCCGGAGTGGAAAAGCGTTTTTTGTCACGACCAATCTTTCGCGAGGTCTGCCGCGTTTGGTACCGAAAGAACATGATCTGATCTGCCAAGCCGTTTCGCAGGTTTGCCGTCGCCGCAGAGCCCGGTTGTCCGGTTTTGTAGTAATGCCAGAGCATCTGCACCTGTTGATTCTCTTAGCTCTGGAAGATTCTCTTTCCCGCTTTGTGCAGGACCTAAAATCGGGCACTGCGCGGAGGATCAACTCTAGGCGGCGCACCAGCGGAGCGTTTTGGCAGAAAGGGTTTTTCGATCGATTCATGCGAACGCCGCAGGAATTCTTAGAAACCCTGGACTACATTCATCAGAACCCGGTGCGCAAGGGTTTGGCGGAAAAGGCGGCTGATTGGAGTTGGTCGAGCGCGCGGGCCTACGCGCGGATGGAAAGCATTATCCCGGTGGATTTCCTTGATTTGCCTGCCCAAACTGAAAGGCATTTTCGATAGCTGTAAAGAACGGAAGAAACCTACGACGAAGCCGCTGCGCGTCTTCTTCGCCGCTACGCGTCTTCTTCGCCGCTACTTGTTTTGTGGTGGGGCATCGGGGGGATACCAGCAGTCTTCGGGGAGGGAGAGCTCCTCGCGCCAAGCGGAGCGGATGAAGAAGCGGGCGCGGCGCTCCTCCTCCTTCATGTGGCCCCACTGAATCAGCAGGCCGCGCAGGCACTCCTCGAAGATACTCAGGGCGATGCGCAGGTGGTCTACGCCCGAAGCGTGGAACAGGTCCTTGCGCTCCAGGCCGGTGCCGTGGACGGCGCGGCTGCGCAGGTCGTAGAAGCGCCGGCACCACCAGCCCACCTCATTGTCCTCCACCGGCGTCTGCCGCCGCCCCCAGGGGTGCGTGCTCAGAGGCAAACGGTTGGGCGGGATCAAGCGGTTCATGATCCAGGCGAAATATTTTCCTTTGCCGGCGTCGGCCGGAAAGTCCAGCAGAATCTCAAAGGCGCCGACATGGAAACGATGCGCGCCGGGTACTGCAACTCGTCGTAGTTGGCGAAGGCCAGCTTGACCCAGTCGAAAGAGAGGAACATGCGCTCGATGGCCTCGTCCTTTTCGCCGCACAGCGCCGCCAACCGCGCCAGCAAGTCTTCTTCGCAGTCGCAAAAAGATGGATTGGGCATGTACTGCGGAGTGGTGAAGCGCAGGGCGTCCCACGTCCCGGTCACCTGCGTCTTGACGTAGCTCCCGTACACAAACGAGGGAGTCGCGCTGACCATGGTTGGGTCGAAGGGTTGGGACACGGCCATGAAGTTGTCGGAAGAGCAGGCCGCCCAGCCCGCCTGCGGGTCGCGGGGAAAATTGAACAGGTAACACATCATCACGGCTTTGGCGAAGCGCGCCAGCTCCGCGGGCGCAAACTCGTTTTCCTCGGGAATGGGCGCGCGGCCGTCCTGCGAGAGGATGGCGACGCGCGTTTCCTGCTCACCGGTCGCGCGGGTGTAGAGGCTGAAGTAGTTGTCCAGGTAGGCGCGCACCTTCGGGTCGGTGACGACCTCTTCCCGGTGTTTCCACCAGTTCCAGATACGAAAGTCGCCGTAGGTTTTGTCCACCCCTACGTCGGGAAAGTAGGGCATGAAGGAAACAACCGGCATGAGAGGCTATTCCTCGCCTTCGGCGCACAGGACCATGAGTTCAGCCCACGGGCCTGTCCTGAGCGGAGTCGAAGGGCTTCCGCCCGTGGGACCCAGCGGCGGAAGCCGCTGGGCTGAACATGATTTGCATGGCGCTGGCAAGAGCATCTGCTTGCTAGGTCGTGCTTCGTCAGGGCACGGCTTTAGCCGTGCCGAAAAAGGGGCAAATAAAATAAGGGCTTTAGCCCCTGAGGTTCCCAAACTCCGACCTAAACGATTACTCCGCGTCTTCGGCGTAGCGGGCCTTGAGCTGGTCGAGCACGCCGGCGTCGGTGAGCGTGGTGGTATCGCCCAGGGTTTTGCCTTGGGCGATGTCGCGCAGCAGCCGCCGCATGATCTTCCCGCTGCGGGTCTTGGGCAGGTCGGCAGAAAAGATGAGCCGGTCGGGCCGGGCGATGGCCCCGATTTTCTTCACCACGTGTTCTTTCAACTCATCAATTAGCTCGTCGTAGTGCCGTGTGCCGTCCTTCAAGGTGACGAAAGCGGCAATCGCTTGGCCCTTGATTTCATGCGGGACGCCCACCACCGCCGCCTCGGCCACCGCGGCGTGGTCCACCAGGGCGCTCTCGACTTCGGCGGTGCCGATGCGGTGCCCGGCCACGTTGAGCACGTCGTCCACCCGGCCCAGCAGCCAGAGGTAGCCATCCGTGTCGCGCTTGGCGCCGTCGCCGGTGAAGTACACCCCCGGGAAGCGCGACCAGTACTGCTCTTGGTAGCGCTCCGGGTCGCCCCAGATGCCGCGCAGCATCCCCGGCCAGGGTTTGGTCAGCACCAAGTAGCCGCCGCCGACCTTGACTGGGCGGCCCTGCTCGTCCACCACCTCGGCCGCGATGCCGGGGAAGGGGAAGGTGGCCGAACCCGGCTTCAGGTTGGTGACGCCGGGCAGGGGCGTAATCAGGATGTGGCCGGTTTCGGTCTGCCACCAGGTGTCCACCACTGGGCAGCGCCCGCCGCCGACTGTGCGCTGGTACCACATCCACACTTCCGGGTTGATGGGCTCGCCTACCGTGCCGATCAGGCGCAGGCGAGAAAGGTCGTGCTTGCGGACGTGCTCTTCCCCCCAACGCATAAAGGCGCGGATGGCGGTGGGGGCGGTGTAGAAAACCGTGACGCCGTGGCGCTCGCAGATGTCCCAGAAGCGGTCGCGGGCGGGCCAGTCGGGCGCACCCTCGTACATCACGCCGGTCACGCCGTTGGCCAGCGGCCCATAGACAATGTAGCTGTGGCCGGTGACCCAGCCGATGTCGGCCGAGCACCAGTAGACATCGTCTTCCTTCAGGTCGAACACCCAGTTGGTGGTGGCGGTCACGCCCACCAGGTAGCCGCCGGTGGTGTGCACGATGCCCTTGGGCTTGCCGGTGGTGCCGCTGGTGTAGAGGATGTAGAGCACGTCCTCGGAGTCCATCGCCTCCGGCTCGCACCAGGGCTCGGCCTCTTGCAGCAGGCGGTGGTACCAGTGGTCGCGCCCTTCCTGGATGTGCACGGGGAAGTCGGCGCCGCCGCGCTTGACTACCACCACATTCTCAATGGACGGACAGTCGGCCAGCGCCTCGTCGGCCATTTGCTTGAGCGGCAGCACGTTGCCGCGGCGGTAGCTGCCGTCGGCGGTGATGAGGAGCTTGGCCTGGGCGTCGTTGATGCGGTCCCGCAGGGACTCGGAACTGAAGCCGCCGAAGACCACCGAGTGGATGGCGCCGATGCGGGCGCAGGCCAACATGGCCACCGCCGCTTCGGGAATCATGGGGAGGTAGATGGCTACGCGGTCGCCCTTGCCCACGCCCAGCCGCTTGAGGCAGTTGGCGAATTGGTTGACCTCGCGCCAGAGCTCCCAGTAGGTGAGCGTGCGGCGGTCGCCCGGCTCGCCCTCCCAGATGAGCGCCGCTTGGTTGCGGCGTGGGCCGTTCAAATGGCGGTCGAGGCAGTTGACGCTGACGTTGAGCTTGCCGCCCACGAACCACTTGGCGTTGGGCGCCTTCCACTGCAAAACTTTTTTCCAGGGCTTGCTCCACTCCAGTTGTTTGGCCCAGTCGGCCCAGAACTTTTCCGGGTTGCGCGCCGCCCGCGCGTGGATTTTCACGTCGCGACAATTGGCTTGCCGGCGGAACTGCACCGACGGCTTGAACAGGCGCTTCTCTGTCAGCAGCGCGCTGATGGTGGCGCCGGCTCCGTCGCCTCCGCCTTTGTTTCTCTTTGCTTTGGAACGGACTTTCCTGGTGGAACCAACGGGCTTCTTGCGGCGCTTACCGGCCATAGCGAATCTCCCCTCTGGTGACGCGGCGGCTATTCTAGCAAAACCCGCCGCCGAAATCCTATACCAAACAAGACCATAAGTCTTTTGCCGCAACCCGAAACCAAAACTCCCACCGCTGAGGCGCAGAGAGCGCAGGGGAATTCTCCGCTGTTTCTCTGCGTCCTCTGCGTCTCTGCGGTTTTTCTGGTCTGTCTTTTTACCGCGTCCGCCTCTTGCCGGGTGGCGGGCGGGCTGCTAGAGTGGCTTGTTCCCTAGCGTGGGAAAGGCTTTTTGTTCGCGTCCCTCTGTTTCAACTAAGCTAACACCCGGAGCCATCGGCTCGGGCGAGGAGGCAACGGCGTGGCAGACGTGACCTACGACGTGGCAATCATCGGCAGCGGGCCGGGCGGCTACACCGCTGCCTTCCGCTCCGCCCGCTACGGGCTGAGGACCGTCCTGATTGAAAAACAGCCGCACTACGGCGGCACCTGCCTGCACGTGGGCTGCATCCCCACCAAGGCGCTGCTCTTCCAGGCGGAGATCTACGACTATATCCAGCGCGCGGGCGAGTTCGGCATCCAGGTCACGGGCGTCAAGCTCGACTGGGCGCGGATGATCGACCGCAAGCGTGAGGTGGTCAAGAAGCACGCCCAGGGCCTGGCCCTGCTGATGAAGAAGAACAAGGTCGGCACCATCCAGGGTTTCGGGCGGCTGGCGGGCCGGGGCACGATCGAAGTTGACGTCGGCAAGAACCGCAAGTCGCAGGTGAAGGCCAAGAACGTCATCCTGGCCACCGGCTCCGATGCGCGCCTGCTGCCGGGACTGGAGGAAGACGGCCAGCGCATCCTGACCAACACCTCGGTCATGGAACTGAAGCAGGTGCCCAAGTCCATGATTGTCATCGGCGGCGGCGCGGTGGGGGTCGAGTTTGCCTCCATCTACAAAACCTTTGGCACCGAGGTTACCATCTTGGAAATGCTGCCGCGTGCGGTCCCCAACGAAGACGAAGAAATTTCCCGCGAACTCGAAAGGCAGCTCAAGAAGCGCGGCCTTCGCCTGGAAACCAGCGCCCGCTTCGAGAGCGCCCAGAAGAGCGCCGCCGGCGTCAGTGTTGCCTACACCCAAAATGGCAAGAAGCAGGAAGTGAGCGCAGAGGTCGTGCTGGTGGCGGTGGGCCGCAAGCCGCTCACGGAAGGCATCGGGCTGGAGAAAACCAAGGCCAAGCTGGAGCGCGGCTACGTCCACACCAACGAATGGATGGAGACGGCCGAGCCCGGCCTCTATGCCATCGGCGACATCGTGGCCGGGATGCCGTGGCTGGCGCACGCCGCCGCCTGGCAGGGCTTGGCGGTGGTGGGCAAGATTGCCGGCAAACCGGTGCAGCCGGTGCGGCGCGACCGCATCCCGATGGTGACTTTCAGCGAGCCGCAGATCGGCTCGGTCGGGCTGAGCGAAGCCCAGGCCAAAGAGAAAGGCTACAAGGTCAAGGTGGGGAAGTTCCCCTTCCTGGCCAATTCCAAGGCCTCCATCGTAGGCTCGCACGGCGGGTTCATCAAATTGGTGTCGGAAGAAAAGTACGGCGAGGTGCTGGGCGTGCACATCATCGGCCCGCAGGCCACCGAGTTGATCGCCGAAGCGACCATGGCGCTGCAACTGGAAGCCACCGTGGACGACCTGATGGCCACCGTGCACGCGCACCCCACCTTGTGGGAAGCGATGGCCGATGCCGCCAACGCCGTCAATGGCCTGACCGTCAATATTTAGTTTGGTAGTGTAGAGGCCGACGAAGAAGCCCCCGCTCCGCGGTGGGCTTCTTTGCCGCTACTGAGGGTTTTAGTAGCGGCGATGAAGGCGGTTTGTCCCGTCCGTCCCGCGTCTTTTGCGAGGAGCGGAGCTTGCCTGCGGTAGGCAGGGCAGGCAGGCGAGGGAAAGCCTTCATCGTCGGTTTTTCGGACGCGAGGCCAAGCAAAAGGTTGGAAAGAGAAGTCGTGGCTAGGACCCGAAACATCTGTGGTGTGGTGGAGTGGGGCACAGTTCCCTACGCGCAGGCCTGCGCCTGGCAGGCGGAGTTGGTGGCGCGGCGCAAAGCCGGGGAAATTCCCGACCTGCTGATCCTCTGCCAGCACCCGCCGGTGATCACCCTGGGGCGGAACGCGCGCCGGGAAAACCTGTTGCTGCCGGAGGAAGAGCTGGCTCGACGGGGCGTGGAGGTGCACGCCACCAACCGCGGCGGCGACGTCACCTTCCACGGCCCCGGACAATTGGTGGGTTATCCCATCATTGATCTTTCTGGCTGGCGCAAGGACGTGGTCGCCTACGTGCGCGCGCTGGAGGAAGTTTTGATTCGCACCGCGAGCGAGCTGGGCGTGGAGGCCGGGCGCAAAGCCGCCCCGCGGCAGAAACGGCAGCTCTACACCGGCGTGTGGGTGGGCGAAGAGAAGCTGGCCGCCATCGGCGTGCACATCTCGCGTTGGGTTACCTCGCATGGCTTTGCGCTCAACGTCGCCACCGACGTGAGCTATTTTGATTTGATCGTGCCCTGCGGCATCGCTGACAAGGGCGTCGCGTCACTCGCGTGCCTGCTGAAGTCAGCCCTGACCGCGCCGAGTTCAGCCCACGGGCCTGTCCTGCCTGTCCCGAGCAGAGTCGAGGGGCGAAGCCGAAGGGAGCGAGGTCGAGGGATACCGCTGGCTCCCACGGGCGGAAGCCCTTCGACTTCGCTTCCCTCGACTCTGCTCGGGACAGGCTCAGGGCAGGCGGGACAAGGAAGCCGCTGGCCTGAACGCAACAGGGATTCGACTTTGATGGCGGCGGTAAAACCAGCCGTAGCCAAACACTTCGGCGAAGTATTCGACCGCACGATGGAAATTGTTGAACCGGATCAATGGGAGGCGTGGCTTGGCGCTCAGTCGGCAGCAGTATCTTGAGCTGTACTACTGGATGCAGCTCAACCGCAAGCTGGAAGACTTGCTGACGGTCATGTTCCGCCAGAACAAGGTCGTGGGCGGAGTTTATAGCTCGCTGGGGCAGGAAGCCACCTCGGTCGGCACCGCCTACGCGCTCGAAAAGCGCGACTGGATCGCGCCCGTGATCCGCAACCTGGGCGCGGTGCTGGTCAAAGGCTATCGCCCGCGCGACATCCTGATGCAGTACACCGCCAAGTCGGGCTCGCCCACCGGCGGCAAGGACGGCACCGCCCACTTCGGCGACCTCACCGAGCGGCGGGTGGTCTCGCCCATCTCCATGTTGGGCGACTTGATTCCAGTCATGGCCGGCATCGGGTTGGGCGCACGCTACCTGGGCCGCGATGAGGTCACGCTCACCTGGATCGGCGACGGCGGCAGCTCCACCGGCGTCTTCCACGAAGGCCTGAACTTCGCCGCCGTGCAGCGGGCACCGCTGGTGCTGGTGCTGGAGAACAACCAGTGGGCCTACTCCACCCCCAACTACTTGCAGGCGCGCCTGACCGACTTCGCCGACCGCGCCAAGGCCTACGGCATTCCCGGCGTGATCGTGGACGGCAACGACGTGGTGGCGGTCTATGAGACCACCAAGCAGGCGGTGGAGCAGTGCCGCCGCGGCGACGGCCCGGTGTTGATTGAATCGAAGACTTTCCGCCGCAAAGGCCACGCCCAGCACGACCCCGCCGCCTATGTCCCCAAGTGGATGCTGAAGGAGTGGGAAGCCAAGGACCCCATCCTGCGCTACGAGAAATACCTGACTGCAAAGAAACTTTGGACGGAGAAAGAAAAGAACGACATCCTGGCGCGCATCGACCGCGAGTTGAAAGAAGGGCAGGCGGAAGCCGAGGCCAGCCCCTTGCCGCCGGCCGAGCGCGCCGCCGAAGGTGTGTACTGCAACGGCTGTCACGAGATTCGTGCCCAGTGGAAACGCTCACCCGATTCGGTAAAGCCTTCGAAGGAAGGTAGCGCGCAGTGGTTCGAAGGCAAAGCGCCGGCGCTGGCGCCGAACCTTAGTGCAAGCCAAGAGCGCAAAGAGAAAGCCGTCGTCGGACCAAGCAATCCGGGACATGGGAAGAACACGAAGCGGAAGAAGCACACGAAACAAAGGAAGCAGAGGAAGTAGGCAATGCCGGTGATGACCTACGTGCAGGCGGTGGGACGCGGGCTGTGGGAAGAAATGGAGCGCGACCCGGCGGTGTTGATGATCGGAGAAGACATCGGCGTCTATGGCGGCGCTTTCAAAGTCACCGACGGTTTCTTGGCGCACTTCGGCCGCGAGCGCGTTATCGACACGCCCATCTCGGAGAGCGCCGTCGTGGGCGCCGCGGTCGGCATGAGCTACCTGGGGCTGCGGCCGGTGTGCGAGTTGCAGTTCATCGACTTCATCGCCTGCTGCTTCAACCAGATCACCAACTTCGTCGCCAAGAGCCACTACCGTTGGAGCGCGTCGGTGCCGCTGGTGATTCGCGGGCCGGCGGGCGGCGGCGTCCACGGCGGGCCCTTCCACTCGCAGAACCCGGAGATGTACTTCGTGCACACGCCGGGATTGAAGGTAGTCTGCCCGTCGAGCGCCTACGACGCCAAGGGGCTCATCAAAGCCGCCGTGCGCGACAACAACCCCGTGCTCTTCTTCGAGCACAAGTTCCTCTACCGGCGGGTGAAAGAAGAGGTTCCCGAGGACGACTACATCGTGCCGCTGGGGCAGGCGGCAGTGCGGCGCGAAGGGCGCGACCTGACGCTGGTGACCTACGCCGCCATGGTGCAGGTCTGCCTTGATGCTGCCGAACAGTTGGAGAAAGAGGACGGACTCTCCTGCGAGGTGATTGACCTGCGCACGCTGCTGCCGCTCGACCAGGAAACCATCCTCAGCT
The DNA here is from genome assembly GCA_965247455.1 of Candidatus Acidiferrales bacterium. GTDB lineage: Bacteria > Acidobacteriota > Terriglobia > Acidiferrales > 2-02-FULL-67-57 > JACZYA01. The sequence continues at coordinate 96,985 of CBDFHE010000017.1, read as the reverse complement.
CGTTGCGCAAGACCAACAAGCTGCTGGTGGTGCACGAAGACACCCGCACCGGCGGCATCGCGGGCGAGATTGCGGCGATGGTGATGGAAGAGGCGTTCGATCAATTGGACGGGCCGATGATGCGGGTGACTTCGCTCGACACGCCCGTGCCCTACTCGCCCCCGTTGGAGGAGTATTTTTTGCCCAACGTCGCCAAGGTGGTCAAAGCCGCCCGCGACCTCGCGCGTTATTGAAACCACGGATGCACACAGATACACACAGATTGTTCTCAGAGGCTAACACTGCAGGGCCGAGTTTTGAATCAAGGAGCAAGTCATGCCGGTGAATGTAATCATGCCGCAGATGGGAGAGTCGATTTTCGAAGGTACCGTAACCAAGTGGCTGAAGAAGATCGGCGAGAAGGTGGAGCGCGACGAGCCGCTCTTTGAGATTTCCACCGACAAGGTGGACGCGGAAATCCCCGCGCCCTCGGCGGGTGTGCTGAAAGAGATCAAGGTCAAGGAAGGCGAGACGGTGGAAATCAACACCGTGGTCGGCATCCTCGACGACGGTGGCGCTCCCGCTGCCGCTGAAGCTTCGGTGGGCAGGCCCGCCGCCGCTGGCGCTGAAGCGCCGGTAGCGGAGGCTGCTACGCCGTCCAAGGCGGAAGCAGCTAAGCCCGCAGCGGTGCCGCCACCACCCGCTCCCGCGGCTAGGCCGGCAGCCGCGCCGCTGCCGCCCGCGGCCATCGGCGGCGAGCTGACCTTCGAGCCGGCCAAGCTGCGCGAACTGGGCATCCGCACCTCGCCGCTGGTTCGGCGGCTGGCCAAGGAGCATGGTGTTGACCTGCGGCAACTGACCGGCACCGGCGCCGGCGGCCGCATCACCAAGCAGGACATTCAGGAGGCGATTGCAAAGGGTGCCCCCGCCTACGTTGAAGCTCCGGCGGGTAAACCCGCGGCGGTGGAATTGGGGCTGGCGGTGCCGCGCGAGCGGCTCTACTTCGGCCGCTACCAGGTCGAGCCCATGAGCGCCATGCGCAGGAGCATCGCCGAGCACATGGTGGCGTCGAAGCGCACCTCTGCGCACGTCTATTCGGTGGACGAAGTGGATATGACCCGCATCGCGCGGTTGCGCGCGCAGCACAAGGGCGAGTTCGAACGCAAGAACGACTCCAAGCTGACCTTCATGCCATTCTTCATCCGCGCGTGCGTGGACGCGTTGCGCGCCTTCCCCACCGTGAACAGCTCGGTGGACGGAACCAACGTCGTCCTGCACAAGGACATCAATATCGGCGTGGCGGTGGCACTCGATTGGGGGTTGATTGTCCCGGTCATCAAGCGCGCCGACGAGATGAATTTCCTTGGTTTGCAACGGGCGGTGACCGACTTGGCCACGCGCGCCCGCACAAAGAAGCTCAAGCCGGAGGAGGTGCAGCACTCCACCTTCTCCATCACCAACCCGGGCGTGTTCGGCGGGCTGATGGGCCTGCCGGTCATCAACCAGCCCAACGTCGCCATCCTCGGCATGGGCACCATCGAGAAGCGCCCGGTGGTGATTGACGACGCCATCGCCATTCGCTCCATGGTCTATCTGACCTTGAGCTACGACCACCGGGTGGTGGACGGGGCGACCGCCCATCAGTTCATGGGCCGGGTGAAGAAGAGCTTGCAGGAGTGGCAGGAACCCATATTGTCATTGTAGGGGGCCCACCCGCCTCGCGGTGTCCAACCCGGCGGCCTGTCCTGCCTGCCCTGAGCGCAGTCGAAGGGAGCGCAGCCGAAGGGCCCCTGCCACCGGGACCCAGCGGCCTGCCTGCGGTAGGCAGGCGGGGGCTCGTCCTGAAGGTCCTCCCTGAAGGGCCGCTGGGCTCAACCCAAGTTTTTCCAAGGTTAGAAAAACGGCGGGACATAAAGCCCCGCCCTGCCGACTCGGGGAAAAGAGAAGCCGGTGGCAGTTTTTCATCGTGCCGAGCCCCCGGCCTCTCCGAGGGTTTCACGGCGCTTTGGGAGCGAAAAAGACTCGACCTCACGATGGAAGCTCTGATTCTCAAACAGCCTTGGAAAGACCTTTTCTCAAAAGAAGAGTTAGGCGTTGCAAGAAACAATTTGTCAAAGCTCGGTTACACATCCGAAGAAAACGAATAACTAAGAACGAATATTTCGGCCTTCCCTTTCTTCTTCAGGTGAGTTGCTGCCGCAGGTCGGCGGTGAAGCGCTCGAGTGCGGCGACCGGGACGAGCGTGATGCTCTGCTCGGCTAGGATGCGGGCGGAGAGCTGCGCGGTCTCGTTCTCGGGCGCAGGCAACGCTTCGACGATGGCGGTGCAGGTGGCGGAGAGCTGTTGCGTTGCCAGGCGAGTCGAGATGCGCTCCATGGTGTAGGCCAGAATTTTGGCGCGGTCCACTTCGCGCTCCAACGCCAACGTCAGTAGAAAACCGCGGTGGCCATTGCGCTGGTACCCGAAGTCGAACCGGAAGCGGTCGCCGGGATGGGTGAACTCTGCCACCGGCACCCGGCGCTGGAGTTTTTGCCACAAGCCGGCCCGGCGCAGGGCGGTATTCAGTTGGGAGCGAATCCAGGCGCGCGAGCGCTCGACCGCGGCGCCCAACCGGGTCGGGTAGCGCGGCTCGCGCACGTAGGTGTCGTAGAGCCGGTCGAGTTCGGCTTCAGGGTCGGCGGTGAGCACGGCTTTGGGTTCCGTCAGCTCGAGGATGTTGGAAGACTGACCCAGGCGGTCGAGGTAAGCAGCCAGGTCGGCTTGGGCGGCGGCTTCGGTTTCGATCTGTTTTTCGAGCGCCGCCAGCACATCGAGGTCGGCCCAGGGATGGATTCGCCGGACGCGACGGAAGTCTTCCAGCACACGCGGCGGCAACAATTTGTTTTCCGCCGGGTCGAAGAGCAGCACGCCCAGATTGACGAACTCGCCCCGCACAATGTTGGGCACGTAGCGCAGCAAATAGAACCGGCAGGCTCGCTCACCTTCGGCCATGATTAACTCCAGTGGGGAAAGGGTTGGCGGGAGGAATTTTTCACGGCGGCAATCAGTTCCCGGATGCGGGCGCGGCGCCGGTCGAGCTGTTCGAGCAGCCGAGTCATGGCTTGGGTGTCGGCATTGTACCACTCCGGAGGGACAGCGGCAGCCGCCTGGTCGAGCACGGCGGGCGGCAGAGATTCCAGGCGGGAGAGGTAGGGCTCAAAGGAGCGCCAGCCGCGCGCCTGTGCATAGACGCGCTGCCGGTGGTAGAGGCCGCGCAGAGGACTGTCGGGGAAATTCCATTCGCCCGCGTTGAAGCAGAACCCCTGGTCGATCATCAAGGCGCGGTAGCCAGAGCGCTGGTGGGGTTCAGCGATGAAAATCACCTGGCGACCGTTGGTGTTGCAGGTCCACTGATCGAAGAGCAGCATGCCGGCGAAGGCCGCCAGGTTTTCGACCTCGCCCAGGTGCTGGTCGGGAAGCAGGTCGTGGATCAGGACCAAATTGGGCTGGCCCGGGAAACGGGAACCAAACTGGAACCCGGGCAAACATTTCTGCCACCGGCCGGCTTTCTGAATGCGCAACTCGGGGGTGTTTTCGATGAGTTGAGGGGCCACCTCGACTACCTCCGGGCGCGCCACGGGGAGGCCGAGCGCATCGGCCAGCAGGGCAGCGAGCAATTCGTTCGCCAGAACGCGCAGGTGCTGGGGGTTGTTCTGAAACTTGGTGACGTAGTAGGCCTGATCGTCGCAGCGCAGCAGGTGCGCCTGGGCACCGCCGCGCATTCTTCGCACGTGTTGGAGAGCGCGTCGCAAGCCACGTTCACCGTTGCGTGTTCTTATCGAGCAGGAGCACGCCACCCCGCGCCATCCTAGAAGGGGAGAGCCACAAAGGGCAAGCTGCTTGTGCGGGGGAAGGAAGCCGCCAGCATCAACCGCTGAAGAAGTGGGTTCCCCGGCTGCCAGCCAGTTTCCGTTTCAGGGCGCGGGGGTGCTGCCCCTGTCAGCGAGCGCCACGCGCTTCTCTAGTTCTCTTGAGGCCTATAGGAATCGATGCGGCCGTGCTCACATGCGGGGAAAACATCGGTGTTGGCTCGGTCCTGCGTGACCATTTGACCCTGCTTCCCACCTTCCTGTCCTGCCACTTGAAAGCTACCCGCGTCTCATACGAGGTACCTTCGATGTCATCAAAGACTACAGCTGCCTCAAATCCATTTTCGGTTTGGTCATCAGGTATTCCGTCAATTAGGGGATCGTAGCCATCCATCCCAAGAGTACTTGCCATGTATGCGTTTTCTTTCGTCCCTCGTTCCAAATAGGTGACCGGCTTCCATGTTGCATTAACCTTCCCCTTTGTTGTCCATGCGCCAACCACATGGACATTCAAAGCTGCGCCGTTTCCTGCGTTGACGTAGCAGTATTTTTTGTCCCCCTTGCGTATCAGCAAGACATAGGGCCGGAAGGATTGAAGCCTGAGAAGATGCGTTTCACGCGAGTACCAGACAACGGCACATAATGTGAGAAAGAGGACGACCAAGATGGCACCCTGAACATTGCTGTAAAGGGAAACTAGAACGAGCGCGGCGACAGCGACTACAAAGGCGAACACTGAAGCTAATGTGATCTTTCCGTTCGCCAACACACTTACCGACCCTAATTTGATTTTTCGGTTGGCCAACGCGCTGACCGATCTTAAGTTGATCTTTCCGCCCGCCAGCACTCTCGCCGATCCTAGTATGATCTTTCGGTTGGCGAACACGCTCGCCAACACATTCTTCCAACGTGTTACGAGTTTTCGTATCCCGCCGCTCGACTGCCTTACAACCTCGTTGTCCTTATACGCAGAGGTGCCAACGAAGGCCGCTAATGAGGTTGCAATCATTCCCCCTAGCCCCGCCAAGAATGCCAGCCGTCGCGAGAACATGTTCATCACGACTGCAGTCGCCATGAAGGTCACAAAGGAAAACAACCAGACCACAAATCCCGCTATCAATGCCGACCTCAGCCCCCAGCCAAAGCGGGAGCGCATGGCAGCATAGAGCCAAACTAAGAGCACCCCACCCGCAAGCGCCGTGGTCAGATGCACCAGGAAGGATTGGGGCGGCAGCGCCGAAGCGACGCAAGATCGCTTCAAGCTCTTCTGCAAGCACAAAGGTCACCCATGCAAATGAGACAATTTGCCAAATTGCGCCTGCTAGCAGGCCCCCTGCGACTACACCAGCAATCTTGATTGTTCCCATCGGATGGTGTGATTTTCTTGTCTGTTGCATTAGACATTCCTTCTGATCCAGGACATGGATTGGCACTCCGTTTCCGCTCCCGATCACGGGTGTGTGCCACACAGCCTGGGGCAAACAACTTTGCGGTGACTATAGCTCCAAGGCATGGACACGAGCTCCTGGAAGATTTTCGCCCACCGTGCCTCCCGCTATCTACTGGTCACCGGGACAGATTTGGGCCAGGGTTAGAGTTAGCGACGGGCCATGTGGAGTCCCCACCCACAGGCAAGTCAACGCAAAGGGCAAGTTGAGACGAGAGCAAAACCGTAGGATAAGTACCCCAGTGGTGGCTCGTGCTTCCTGTGAAAACGGGGTCGCCGAAAACCCACAGGTCGAACAGACCTAAACGACAGGGGACGCCCCCCAGCGTTCCAAAAACAAATCTTTCTGGGCAGTCCGAGTCTCAGACCTCCGATCCCACAAAATCAGTTGGTTAGGTGTTGCAACTAGCCACGGTTGTAGTAGGGTTTTTGGGAAAGCTGCAGGAGGGCCAAACAGGGGGAGGCCCATCGCGTTGACGGGATAGGAGACAGCGCGCTCTGCCCCCCCGACCGCACGCGCCCCATACTGGACCGCTAGGGCCCCGGCGAATCCAAGCTCTCTCCGCCCAGCCATAGCCAGCCTCAGCACAACCAGTTCGGAAAAGGTGCGAGGCACCCGCGTGGCTACTTCGCCGGGGTGCGCACCACTTCAGCGGTGCGGGCGCCCAGGTGACTCTGGCCGCCGGCGCCCTCCTTGCCAAAGCTGACGCGAATGCCGGTGGTGATCAGCAGGTCATTCCTCTGCACGCCCAGCAGGGGATTGGTGATGAACCGGTCGCTGACTGTGGCCTGCCAGCTCAACCACGAGTTCAGCCGCACCACCACCGAGGCGTCGCCCGTGACGCGGTACTCGCCCGGTTCGCTCAGGTTGGGGAACAACACAATCCGTTCGGTCAGGAAGGTGCTGTTGGTCAGCTTGTAGGACAGCTCCTCGCCCAGCACCCCCTCGACCGACCGCCGCGTCAGCCCCGTGGAGAAAAACTCCTGCGTGAACGACCCGCCCCCGAACAGTTGAAACTCCGTCCTCTCCGTCTTCCGGGCGTGCAGGCCCAGCCCGCCGCCCAGCACGTTCCGCAGGTCGAGTTCCTGGAACTCGTCGAACTCGAAGTCGGCGAATGCGAAGGTGAACAGCCGCTCGCCCAGGTTGATGTCGTAGCGCGCCCCGGCGCGGACGGCGTTCGCAGTCGTAACTGACACGCCGGTGATGCTGTTCTCCGCCACCAACGAAGTGAAGTAGGTGCTCAGCCGGTTGCGCTCGGTCGTGCGCGCTGCCCGCAGCGCCAGGTTGAAGGTGAAGGTATCGGCGTTGCCGCGCACCGAGCTGACCCCGGCGTCCACCGACCCGCCCCAGCGCTCCAGCCACCCCGGGTGGCGCAGCCTCTCCTGCTCGGCTTCGTAGGTGCGTTGCGCCTCCGCCGACCGCAGCGCGCGGATGGCGTCCAGCGCCACCGGAACCTCTCCGGCATCCTCCGTTTGCACTTCGATCTTACCGTCCGCTGTCGCCACCGCGCCCACCAGCATCCGCTCGTCTTCCAGCGTGACGTGCAGCGGCTCCTCCGACGTGATCGCCTCCACCCCTGTCCACGCTACCCGGACCTCCCCGACGTACTCCGTCTTCAACCGCACGCTTTTTCCGTCTGCTCCGACGATGGTTCCCGTCAGCCGGTCGCCGTTCTTCAGCACAAGCTGATCGGCCGCCGCCTCCCCGCCCATCCAGCACCCCACCGCCACCACTAGAAGAATCGCTTTGCGCATGCGCCCCATCCTCGTTCGAGTCTTGGCTGAAGATTGTACAGGCTGGCGTCCCCTCCGCATTGACTTTCGCTGGCCCGGGGGCCATTCTCCCGGACTGGGCCGCGCCCGCACGCCCCATGGGCCGGCTGGGACCCCGGTTTCTACCCCACCCCCCACCGCGCGGGCGGTAGAGGTCCGGGGGGCTGGGCCAGGCGCAAGGCAAAAACATTAGATTATGCCGAGCTTTTGGGCGACTGACGCAAGTAGTGCCTGATTTTTGCGATACGGTCTGGTGCGACCAGCCTGGTGCTGAGGTTTTAGCCGGCAGCGACTGCCATCGCCTGGAGGGAGACAGGCCGCGACTCGCGGTGGGAGCGCTCGGCGGCCAGCGCGACCGCCAGTGCTTGCCGGCCGTCGTAGCCGGTGACGCGGGGCGGACGGTCGGCCAGGATGGTTTCGACGAAATCTCCCAATTCCTTCTGGTAAGCATCGGCAAACCGCACTAGGTAATGATCAACCACGTCGTGGCTGGCGCCCGCGCCCGTCAGCACCAATTGCGGCGTCTGGCGCAGGTAGCCCACCGTCAAGGTGGCTTTCGAGCCCACGATTTCCGTGCGGATGTCGTAGCCGTAGCGGGCCTGGCGGAAGGACTCCACGTTCCCGATGGCGCCACGGGAAAATCGCAGATTGACCACGCCGGAATCGACATCGCCGAATTGTTTGAGCTCCGGCAAAAGCAGCGTGCCGGCGAAGGTTTGCACTTCGGCCACTTCGTCGCGCATCAGCCAGCGCGCCAGGTCAAAGTCGTGGATGCTGGAGTCGAGAAACAAAGTTCCGTTCAGGCCGGCTTGGAAGTAGCTGAGGGGAGGCGGTTCGCGGTCGCGCCCGATAGATTTGAAGATGAGGGGCTCGCCGATCTCGCCCGCTTCGATGCGTTTCATAGCGGCAGCGTAGCCCGGATCGTAGCGGCGCATGTGGCCCACCTGCAGGCGGACGCCGGCTTTGGCCACCGCCGCCAGAGCCGCGTCGGCCTCCGCCAGCGTCAGTCCCAGCGGCTTTTCGCATAGGATGTCTTTGCCGGCCGCAGCCGCTGCCTGGATGGCGGGGGCATGGAACTTGGCGGGCGAGGCGATGACCACCGCCTGGATGTCTGTGCGAGCCAGCAAGGGTTCGATGCTATCGGTGCAATCTTTGACTTCGAGTTCGGCAGCCACCCGGCGGGCTCGCTCCCGGTCGGGGTCGGCGAGGGCGAGCAGTTTAGCCTGGGGGATTGTGCGGCGCAGATTTTCGGCGTGACGCCGCCCTATCGCTCCTACACCCACCACTGCTAAGCCTAGCTTGCCCATCGAATCTCCCTCGTTCGCGCGCCTATTTATCCTAGGTGGTTCGATGAATTACAATTCTGCTTCCCCGGCTCAATTTGTCAAGGCCGGTCCGCGCGGCATCCCACGATGTGCAGTTTCTAAGCTTGGTTTCAAGAGAGGGTCAGGCTTCCGGGGCGTAGCCGACGATCACCAGCGCTAGCACCAATGTAGAAGTCTCGCCTGCCTGCGCCTTCAGGTAGAGTATCCAGAGGCCTTCATCTTCCCAGTGGATCAGGGCCGGGAGGGAGTCGGGGTCGTCTTCGGGCTCCACCAGGCTCCACACCGAAGGATGGCGCGTGCCGGTGACCTTGTGGCTGAGAGCGACCACCTCATCAAAAGTCAGCGCTTCGGTACTCCGATCGTCGTCGGCGGGCGCGAGCAGCAGAAAATCGCGCTGGGGCGCGACACCCATGTGGTTGCCGTCCACCGGGTGCAGGGCGTAGCGCAGCGTATAGACGCCGGGCTGCACGCGCTGCTTGCGGTAGCCGGTCACTTCTCCGTAGAAGCGGATGGCCCCCACCAGCGAACCTTGCCGGAGTTGGTTGTACGCGATGCCGAGCTGCATAGCGGCGCCGGTTTTAACAGGCACGGGGTCACGCAACCAGATGTCGCAGAAAGAGCCCTCGGGGCCGCGCACACGGACGGCTTCGCTGGCCAGCGATTCGCGCACGGCCGGGGCAAGCTCTTCCGGGGCAGGCGCGGCGAACGTTTCGACCGTGTACTCCTGCCCGGTGGCGGCGACCGTGAGCGAGAGCACGGCCAGGCTCAGCAAGAGAAGAGTAGGAACTTTGCGGATGCGCTCGGTCATTTCTTGCAATTTGCTCCAAGAAAAAGGAGGCGCTGACCGCCCCTCTCTAATTATAGCTTGGCTACTGTCCGTGTCATTCTGAGCGAAGCGAAGAATCACGTCTTGCGCTGGATCAACGGGTGAGATTCTTCGTCGGCCGCCTGCCTACCGCAGGCAGGCCCCCTGCGGCCTCCTCAGAACGACAAATTCGGCGGGTATTGCCGCACCGCGCTAGAAAGAAAAAGTGCCGACGAAGGCGCCCCGGCGGTTGGACTGCTTCCAGGTGGTGCCGAGGTGGTTGCCCTGGTAGCCGCTGTTGACCGCTACGGCCGGCATGGCGTGGTCGAGATTGTCGGCCAGCGGCGGGTAGAAGACCGACTCGTTGTGGCAGATGCGGTCGTCTTCGCGCAGGGCGCGGGTGGAGATTTTCGCTGTCTGGCCTGCTTCCACGGTCACGTAGCCGTGGCGGCCCCACTCGTCCACTTGGAAGCGGATGGGTGAGGACTCCACCGCTACCAGACGGTTGAGCAATTCAGGATTCTGCGCCTGCGCAAATTGGACCAGGGCGGCGCGCTGCGCCTCGGTGGCGCGGCTGTCCACCAGCAGCACTGCCTGGGCGGGCAAAGGATCGCTGTAAGGATCGCCCAGGGTCGAGCGGGCGTGAACCACGGCCACCACGCTCAGGCCGTCGAGGGCCACCGAGTTCCAGGTTCCTTTCCGGATGCGCCAGGCCATAAGCGCGTCGTTGCCCGTCAGGCCCACTTCTCCGTTGGCGAAGCAGGGCCCGGTCCAGACATCGGCGGTGCGGAGCTCGGCGTAGTCGCCGGAGATTTGTCCCGCGCTGATTCCTTCGCCCGCAGCGGGTACGGCTGCCAGCAGTAGTATTGAGAGTAGAAAAATTCCTGCGCCCTTCATTTCCTTACCTCCTTGCCTTACGCCCCTTCTTCCTATCGTCTATTTTCTCACGCCTCAGAGGAACAAGCAAATGAGATTGCTCTCATGTGGTTTCGCAGCAGGAGCGACCGGGGCGGCACTGCTTGACGTCCACCACCTGGCCGTCGGGGCCGAGGATGGATTGCGTGTGCGCGCACCACATGGAATCTTCATTTTCGCTGCCGGGGTCCTCGCCGGCGGCGTCGTAGTACATGGACTTGGCGCGCAGGCACTTGCAGACTTCGCCGCGCTCGACCAGCAGATTCAAGCTCGTCATGGCTACGCACCTCCTTGGACTGCCGCCAGCAGCGCGCGCTTGACGGCCACGCTCGCCAGCTTGACTTTGTATCCATTCCCGCTCAAAGGCCGGGCATCGCGCACCGCCTCCATGCCGGCCTTGGCAGCGGTCTGCTCGTTAATCCGCTGCCCGACGAGCCACTGGCTCGCACTTTCCGCATTCCAAGGAATCGGCGCTACATGTCCGAGCACAACATGGGCATGGGCTACGGCGTAACCTTCGAGTTGCAAGAGCACCGAGGCGGTGGCCAGGGGCCAGTCGAGCGCCTCCTTCTGGCGCACTTCGTAGGTGGCATTGCGCAGACGGCTCGCAGCAGCGGGAATCACGACCGCAGTCAGGATTTCATTGGGTGCCAGCGCGTTCTCCCGGTCGTGGCTGTTTTGAGGAGTCTGGAAGAAGTCGGCCAGGGCCAGTTCGCGCTCGCCGCTCGGGCCCACTATGCTCACCTGGGTTCTGAGCGCGATCAGCGCCGGGGCCAGGCTGGAGGGGTGAACAAAGTAGGCCGGGCCGCGGTTGCCGAGGATGGCGTGGTAGCGGTTGTCGCCTTCGGTCACCAGCGAGCGTCCCTGGCCGTCCTGCGCCAGCAGGCCGAAGCCGCTGCGGAAGTACCAGCAGCGCGGGCGCTGGCAGAGGTCGCCGCCCACGGTGCCCATATTGCGAAGCTGCATACTGGCGACGCCCTCGGCAGCTTGCGCCAACGCGGGGAAGTCGCGGCGGATGCTCTTGTCGTCCAGCAATTCTTGCAGCGTGGTCAGCGTGCCGATGCGGATTCCGTCGGCGCCGCTCTTGATGCCGCGCAAGTCGGCGATGTTTTTGATGTTCACCAAACGCTTGGGAGTGGCGACGTAGTTCTTCATCAGGCTGAGCAGGTCGGTGCCGCCGGCGAGAATTGCGGTCTCGCCCCAGCGGGAGGAAAGCAGCCCCACCGCTTCTTTGAGGGTGGAGGGATTGGCGTAGGCGAAGCGTTCCATTAGGCTGCACCTCCTTTTTTCTTCTCCAATGCCGCCAGCACCTTGTCGGGGGTGAGGGGCAGCGTAGGGACGCGCACGCCGATGGCGTTGGCGACCGCATTGGAGATGGCCGCGCCGGGCGAGATCACGGGCGGCTCACCCAGCCCGATGACGCCGCGGTCGTCGTAGCCGGGGCCGGTCATCATGTGGACTTCGATTTCGCCGATGTCGCCGATGCCGGCCAGCTTGTAGAACTCCAGGTCAGGGTTGAGGCAGCGGCCGGTGCGCTCGTCCATGAGCTTCTCTTCGTAGAGCGCGTAAGTGACGCCCATGATGCAGGCGCCGTGGACCTGGCTTTCGGCAGTCTTGAGGTCGATGATGAGGCCGCAGTCCTGCACCGCCACCATCTTTTCCATCTTGACCACGCCGGTCTCGATGTCCACCGACACCTCGGCCATCTGGATGCCGCCGACGCCGCTGGAGATCAGGTCGCGCGAGCGGCGCCCGCTGGCGGTGATGGGCGTGGTGCCCAGCTTGGCGCAGGCCTGCTTCCAGGCAATGCTCTTCGACGAGTTGCCGATCACCTGAATGCGACCGCCGACGGCTTCGAGCTGGTCGGGCTCGACACCCAGCGAGGGCGCTACCTTGGCCAGCAGCTCATTGAGCGCGGCGGTGGCAGCGCGGCGGATGGAGGAGCTGACGCCGCCCACGGTGGTGGAGCCGCCTGAGGCGCCGGAGGGCGGGTAGCGGCTGTCGCCGATGTTCACTTTGACGGCATCGAGCGGCAGGCCGAGGGTCTCGGCAGCGACGATGCCGATCACGGTGCGGGTGCCGGTGCCGAGGTCCTGGCTGGCAAGCGAGACCGCCACCGAGCCGTCGGGGTGGATGGTACAGTTGCAATTGCTCTGGTGGCCGCCGCCGCCCCAGGTGTGGAGCGCAAGTCCCAGGCCGCGCTTACTGGGGCCGGAGGTTTTATCGCCGCGCGGATGCCACTTCTTTTTCCACTCCATCAGTTCCGCGCCCTTGAGCAGCTCCTGCCGGTAGGTCTCTGCCCGCGCCCCCATGATGCCAACATTCTTCAGGAAGAAGTCCAGCGCGTCCATGCCCAGCTCGGCCGCCAGGTCTTCCAATGCCGCCATGGTGATCAAGCACATCTGGGGATGCCGGGGCGCGCGCCAGGCACGAGCAGGACCGATGTTGGTGGAGACCCTGGAGTAGCTGGACCGGCGGTTGGGGACCTGAAAAATGTAAGGCAGGTTGACCGATCCGCGCGAGGTGATTCCGCCCGTGCCCCAGGCCTGCGACGACCAGGCGGTGAGGGTGCCGTCGCGCTTGGCGCCGGCGCGCACGCGGGCGTGGATGGAAGGACGCGCGCCCGCGACCAGCAGTTCTTGATCGCGCTCGAGCATCATCTTGACGGGGCGCCTGGCTTTCCGGGCCAGCCGCGCGCACGACAGTCCCCAGGTATCGGCCTGGAACTTGCTCCCGAAGCCGCCGCCCATCACCGGAGTGATGGTGCGGACGTTGCCGGCTGGAATCTGCAAGCCTTCGGCGTACTGGCCGACGAGGCCGCTGACGTTCTGGGTGGAGGCCCAGACGGTCAGGTTCTCGCCTTCCCACTCGGCCACTTGGCCGTGCGATTCCAGGCAGCAGTGGGTGATGACGGGAGAGCCGTAGCGGCCTTCAATGGTGGCGTCGGCTTCCTCGAATCCCGCTTCCGGATCGCCGGTGACCTGCTCGGCTTCTTCCTCGGCGCGGTCGCCGGCCTGGGCAGGCTCAACGTCGCTGACCAAGTGCGGCAGCTTTTCGTAGGTGATCTTGACGGCGCGGGCAGCGTCGCGGGCCTGCTCTTCGGTTTCCGCCGCTACGGCCAGGATTTCCTGGCCGGCCCAGAGGACCTCCTGGCCGGCTTCACGGATGACATCCACCGCCTGCACGCCGGGCAGGCGCTCGGCCTGGGAAGTGTCGATGCTGACGATGCGCGCGTGAGCGTGGGGTGAGAGCACCATCTTGCCGAACAGGAGCCCCGGACGCTGGACGTCGTAGGTATAGGTGGCGCGGCCGGAGGACTTCAGGGGGCCGTCCACGCGCGAGATGCGCTTGCCGATTAAAGTTCGATTATCTGCTTGGGGCCACTGGTAGTCAGCCATCAGGCCAGCCCTCTTTTCATGCGCTGGGCCGCGTCGAGCGCGGCTTTGCGGACGCCGACGTAGGTGCCGCAGCGGCAGAGGTTGCCGCCTAGGCCCGCTTTGACTTCTTCATAGCTGGGGTCGGGGTGGCGGTGGAGAAAAGCCGCGGTGGCGACGACAAAACCAGGGGTGCAGAAGCCGCACTGCTGCGCGTCGTGGTCCACGAAGGCGGCCGAGACCGGGTGCAGCTCACCCTCCGGAGCCAAGCCTTCGATGGTGACGATGTCGCGGCTCTGGGCGTCGATGGCTAATGTCGAGCAGGCGTAGATGGCCTTGCCGTCCACCAGCACGGTGCAAGCGCCGCAGGTGCCACGGTCACAGACCTTTTTGGCGCCGGTCAGGTTCAGGCGGTCGCGCAGCGCATCCAACAGGGTGACGCGGGGTTCGACGCTCAGGCGGCGCGTCTCACCGTTGATGCGCAGCGTGATGGGAACCGCGCCGGGGCCCACCACGTCGGCAGCCGCAGCCGCCTCGGCGTGCAGCAGTCCTTCGCCCACCAGCACACCGGCCGGGACGGCCGCGCCGGTGACCTTGATGAAGTCGCGCCGGGACAAGCCGCGGCTCAAACCATCGTGGTTAGCCGGCGGTTTGCCATCATCGCGTTTGCCCATACGGGCACCTCCTCGGAGTTATAGCGGAGAAAAACAAGGATTCGGAGCGGGTGCCTGAAACCCACCGGGGCATGGGAAACCCTCCTCCCTCACTGACAGCCAGATGAGATGATAGGTGTGACGCAGGATGAAAGTCAAAGGTTACATGCAACGAACTCATTCAGCAAACTAAACAAGGCCCGCGGACAAGCGGAAAGGCCGGCTGTTATGATTATTTAAGGAGAAGTTGAGAGCCAATGCTGGACGTGAACAAATTGCAGGAAGAAAAAGTCCCCAGCATAGGAAGTTTCAGTGGCGCGGCGAAGGTTACCACACCAAAAAAAAAGAAAGTCTCAGTGGCGCAGGCATTCCTGCCTGCGCCTGCCTGCCCGCCACGGCGGGCAAGCGGTAGGCAGGGCAGTCGGGGTCCGTGCTCTGTGTCCTCTGCGGTGAGCTAATTTTGTTTCCAACGGCAGGGGCCCCTTCGATTACCTCAGGGCAAGCAAGCCCCTTCAGGGAGAACCCTCAGGGTGAACCCTGCCCTACCCAACCCTTTTCATTCGTAGCGCAGGGCGACCATGGGGTCAACTTTCGTCGCTCGGCGGGCGGGGAGGTAGCAGGCCAGCAGGGCCACTGCCGCCAGCAGCACCGCAGAGGACGCAGAGGGGAGACGTCAAGGCAGGTGGACGCAATCGAGTCGGCGAGCCCGGGTTCTGATTGATGCTACGGTTAGTGGGGGCGGGGGGCGGTTTGCGCCACTTGCTGGTAGAGGCGCTCGTAGGCAGCGGCGGAGGCGTCCCAAGAAAAATCCTGCTGCATCCCGTTCAGCATCAGGGTTCGCCAGGCGGGCGGGTTGCCGGCGTAGAGGCGCAGCGCCCCGGTCAAGCAGTCGAGCATGGCTTGGCCGGAGTAGGGCGCGAACTTGAAGCCGGTGCCGGTGCCGGCGTGGGGGTCGAAGGGTTGGATGGTGTCGTCGAGGCCGCCGGTGGCGCGGGCGACCGGCACGGTGCCGTACTTCATGCTGTAGATTTGGTTCAGGCCGCAGGGCTCGTAGCGGGAGGGCATTAAAAACACGTCGCTGCCGCCTTCGATCTTGTGGGCCAGGGCATTGTCGTAGGCGACGCGCACGCCTACTTTCGCGGGGAAGCGCTGGGCCAACCGGCGGAAGAGTTCTTCGTAGCGAGGTTCGCCCGTTCCCAGCGCGACCAGCTGCAAATCGTTTTGCATGAGGGCGTCGGCCACCTCGGCAATCAAATCAAAGCCCTTCTGGGCCGCGAAGCGGGAGACGATGCCCACCAGAGGTTCTTCCCGCGCACCGCCCGGCAGCCCGAACTGTTCCAGCAAATTCTTTTTGCAAAGACTTTTTCCTTCGAGGTTGGCGGCCGAGTAGGGGGCGGCCAGGTGCGGGTCGGTCTGCGGGTTCCACTCGCTGTAGTCGGCGCCGTTGAGGATGCCGGCGACGGTGGCGGCGCGCCGGCGGACGACGTGGTCGAGCTTGTGGCCGTACTCGGCGGTTTGAATCTCCTGGGCGTATTTCTTGCTGACGGTGGTGACGAAGTCGGCGTAGAGCAAGCCGCCCTTCAGATAGTTGAGCTTGCCCGCGGCTTCCAGCCTTTCGGGGGTAAGCAGTTCGCGGGGGAGGCCGATGCGGTCAAGGGTGTCGGGCGGGAAGGCGCCCTGATAGCCGAGGTTGTGGACGGTCAGGATGGTGGGAAGGGAGCCCAGCACGGGGTCGGCGGCGTGGACTGACTTCAGCAGCACGGGAATGAGCGAGGTTTGCCAGTCGTGGCAGTGGATCAGGTCGGGCGCTTGGGTGCGTTTGAGCAGCTCCAAGACAGCGTGGCAGAAGAGCGCAAAGCGCTCGGCATTGTCCGGGTAGCCGCGCCCTTCGGTGGTATAGATTCCGTCCCGGTCGAAGAAGGGCGGGTAGTCCACCAGGAAATAGCGGACGCCGTCGAGGTCGGGGGGCTGCTGGATGGCGGCGACGTGCGAGCGGGGTCCCAGCCGGACCTCCACCCTGCGCTCCAGCACCGGGGCGGGTGGGGTCTGGCGGTAGCGCGGCACCGCTACGCTGATCTGGTGGCCGCGAGCGACCAGCGCTTTCGGCAGCGCGCCCACCACGTCGGCCAGACCGCCGACCTTGGAAAAAGGCACGCACTCGGAAGCAACGAAGAGGATGTTCATCTGGGCCGTCGGTTTGGCTGCCTATCGAACACTGTGTTTGGGCACACGACTGGGCGGCAGCTCGCACCGCGCGAACCGCACCTTGCTCGCCAGGTCCCTCGATGGCCGCTATGGTATCATCGATTTCTCGCGCCGGAACTTCTTGGAATCTACTGGTAAGGCCGGCTGGATAGTGTCCTAATTTCACATCGAGCCCTGCGGCCTCCGCCTGCCTACCGCAGGCAGGCCGCAGGGATTTTTGCTTCCCCCAGGCAGGGGCCTGGGGGCTCGGTGTGAGTTGGGGCCGAGTTCGGAATCGCTGCAATTAGGACACTACCGCTGGCTGGGGCGCGTTGACGGGTCGGGAGGCGAGGCCTAAGCCGGGATTTCCGTTTTGCCTGCCCCTGATGGCACGTTTATACACCCGATCGCCGCCGATCGCACAAAAACTTCGATCGTCGCACAATCGCTCAGCTTCAAAGGCCTTCATCTGAGCCCGCGCCGACGTGCGACCGACTGGAACCCCTGCTTTTCGGGCATTTCTCAGACACCGCTCCACACGTGTGCCCCGTGTCATCGCCGGGCGGGCTTCGTTGCACTTCAGGCCGCGCGTCAGCCTGCCGGCACGGGTAGCGCCCAGATCCTCCGCAGCATGTCGCCGAACAGCCGCCGCGTGAGATGCCCTTCCGCCAGCAGAAGCCAGTAGTACCGCGCATGCTTCACCAGCCGGCCCCCAGTTTTCACCAGTCGCTGCTGGAGACTCGTGAGCGACCAGCGCTTGACCCGCAGCGGAAGGACCAGTCTGCGCCACAAGTTGCCCAGATTGTAGGCCAGGACGCTCAGTTGCAGGCGCACCTCGTTCGCCCGGAAACGATGGCACGACAGCCGCGTCCAGTGGGTGGCCTGCTTGCCTTCCTTGATCCATTGCTCCGCCGTACCGCGCTTGTTGTAAAACCGCACGACCGAGCGGCTCGGGAGGGCCATGTTGGTCACGATGAAGCCGACGCGAGGGAACAGCTCACCTTGGTGGTGCTCCACCTTGGCGACGATCCGTCTGGGCGTGGTCCAGCTCTTGGCCTGATAGCGGAAACTCTGGTAGCGCACCAAGGGCTTGCAGCTCGGCCGTCCCGGCGGACGAAAGAGGATGTCTTCGATTTCCAGCTCCAAGCTCTTGTTCGCCGGCATGCGAATGGCATAGTCCACGTCGCGCTGCTCGAGCGCGTCGTAGATCTCGGGCTTCGCGAACGCGGCGTCTGCGCGGAACGCTACGCGCTTGCCCTCCACCTGCTGCCGGTCAATCTCCGGTACGAGCAGGTCGTCCCAGTCGTCGGCGCTATGCACGTTGCCTGGCCGCAGCGTGGCGGCGAGGCAGTCCCCATGCTCGGTGAACAGAAACAGCGGGTGGTAGCAGACGGACTCGAAGTGCCCGTTATAGGCGCTCCCTTCCTGCGCCCCATGCACCGGGCTCTCGCTCGAATCCATGTCGAGCACGATCCGGTCGGCGCGCGTCGCCATCTCGGCCTGTGCAAGCACCTCCCGGTTCACGGCCCTCAACCCGACGAGATTCTCCTCGTGGGTCAGCAGCTCTGTCTCGAACCAATGCAGCGTCGATGTCAGCGCCGCACCCCGGTCCCAGCGCTTTGGCGACCCGATGAGACGAAATGTTGGGTCTGCCGACACGCGCCCCGCGTCGTTGAGATCTTCGTAGCCCGCGAGGCGACTGTAGACCGACTGCCGCAGGAGATCCACCACGCTGAACTGGGTGTTCATCCCCTGTCGGGAATCGCTCAGGTGCTCGGCGATGAGTGTCTCCAGCCCCAGACGTTCATCCAACTCGCGCACCAGAATGAGGCCAGCGTCAGAAGTGACGCGCGATCCCTGGAACGCGACTTTCAAGAAGCCGTTGAACGCGAACTGGAATGGCTCGTGTTGTAATTCACCCACCGGGTGTCACCCTCCGTAGTGTGGTTCCTTACGTCGGAGCCCCAAAACTCAAGGCGCAGCGACTGGTCCTGGCGATACGGTACCACAGCCAAATCGGAAATCCGGGCTAGGATGATATGATAGAATAGCTTGTGGGCCGAGTTGCGCAACTCGCGCTGTGCTGAAACTGGTCCCGCTGGGGCGGGGTGCGTCTGGTAGCACGTCGGACTGTTAATCCGAAAGGTCCAGGTTCGAATCCTGGCGCCCCAGCCATCTTTTCAACAAGTTAACCCGCCCTGGTGAGGCCCGGTGGGGGCCACTGTGTCTGAACTGTGTCAGTTCTCCTGGGTAGAGCGACCTGAAAACATCAGACACTCCCATCTTGCTTTCGTGGTGGTCAGTGGACTCATAATCCGTGGGTCAGGGGTTCCCTTCGCAAGCTCCCTTCGACAGGCTCAGGGCAAGCAGGACAAGCGAATCCACCCGGGCCCACCATTGATTTCCATCGGGTTGGGAAGGGGAGGAGTGCTTCGGTCGGGGCGGTGTGGCAGAAAAAAACCGGGCCGGCGGTTGGGCCGACCCGGTTCGGGATGTTGAGTTGGGTTGGGTTTAGAGGCGTACGACGTTGGCGGCTTGCAGGCCCTTCGGGCCCTTCACCACCTCGAACTCCACCGCTACGCCATCTTCCAGGCTCCGGTACCCATCCCCCTCGATGGCCGAGTAGTGGACAAACACGTCCTCCCCCGTCATCCGTTGGATGAACCCGAACCCCTTGCTGGCGTTAAACCACTTCACTGTCCCTTGTTCTTTGCTTCCTTGTTCGTTTGTTGCTTCGCTCAACTGTGTACTCCTTGTTCCTAGATTCTGCGTCCTTGCCCCCCTAGCCTACGGACATAGGCGGGATTTACCCGCCGTAGCCCGCAGGGCGTAGGCGGGGCCCGCCTCGTACCGCCTCTAGACCGGCAAACAAAAAGGCCGCCGTTCGATTCGACCCGGCAGCCTCTCAACCCCGTGCTTTCCCGAGGATGGGTTTGATCCCGTCAACTGCGACTACAAGTACAACGAACGCAACCCCACCCTACCACATCCCCACCTCCTGACCAACCGCTTTTCTTCCGCCCGTCCCACACCCAGGGAGAAACGCGCCGGCACCGGCCCACCGCAGAGAACGCCGAGGACGCGGAGAATAAACCAGAGGCAGTGCCGCGCAGACAAGAATGTCTGCGCCACCAAAACATAAGGAGGGACGCAACACTCAACAGCGGGGCAGGCATTCTTGCCTGCCTGCGGTAGGCAGGGTCGGCAGGCCCACCCGCCGCCCCCGCCACGGGGAACAAGTAGCGGCAACCCGTATAGGTCGCCGGCCTTTTTCACTAACTCGCTCAGCGGCCCAAGCCCCGCCGCTCTGCTTGCCTTACGGCGACGAGTACGTTAGCGTAAAGCCGTTTTTTCAACCGAGAGGCAAACTTTGCTAAATCAGACTCAGTCTCGCTTTTCACTCTACGCCTTCCTGGCGGTAGCGGTGTTGGCTATTGCCGTCATCTCTACCTGGGTCTTGCCCCGCCTGTTGACCGGAAGACAAGGCGCTGTGCCCACAGAGGAATCCGGCGCGCCGGCCGGCTCGCGGACGGTGAAAGGCAGGGTGCAGACGCGCCCCGGCGGCCCTCTGGAGGAAGCCGAGGTAGCGGTTCACGAGGTGCCGGTGGACCTTCCCTCGGTCGGGGCGAAAGAAGCGTCACTGAAAGAAGACGAGCTTGTCCTCGGAGTGGTGGTGGAGGGGCAAGCCATGGCCTACCCCATTCGCTACCTGGCGCTGCACGAGGTGGTCAACAACCGCGTGGGAGAAACTCCTCTGGCTCCCACCTGGTGACCCCTGACCGGCTCGGGCGTCGTGTACGTCCGCCGCGTGGGTGAGCAAGAAGTTACCTTCGACTTCGCCGAAGGGCTGCTGCAAAACAATCTGCTTTTCGTTGACCGGGAAACCAGCAGCATCTGGTCACAGTTGCACAGCCAAGCGGTCAGCGGCCCTCTGGAAGGAACTCCCTTGCAGGTTGTCGCTTCCATGCAGACGACCTGGAAATTCTGGCGCCAACTCCATCCCGACACCCGCGTCGTGACGGTCGAAGGCGAGGAAGGACGCCCGTACTTCTACCGCAACCGCAAGCCGGGAACCCGACCGCCCAAAAAGCGCCCCACCACCCACGACACCTCAGTGTTGGGACTGGGCCTAGTAGTCGGGGGAGAGGCGATCTACTTCCCCTTCCGCGAGCTGGATCGAGCCCCCACTCCCTTGACGCTCAACCTGGGAGGAGAGCAAGTCACCATCCACTACCGCCAGTCGGCCCTGACCGCCTGGGCCGAAGACGCCCAGGGAAACTTACTGCCGGGCGTGCTCGCCTACGCGCAAGGATGGAGAGACTTCAATCCCGGCTCGGAAACCTACCGCGCGGCGACATCAAGCCGCTGAAAATCATCTGATCGTTTCCGGCGGACGCGCCCAGCGAAAGCCGGGACTTAGAGCGTGAGCTCCAAGCCTTCTTTAGCGGCCACCACGTCGTCGAAGTGGTCGCGGGCGCGCTGGAGGATTTTGTCCACCGATTTGTCATCGCGGTCGGGGTCGTGGTGGAAGAGGACCAGCTTCTTGACCCCGCACTCGTTGGCGATGCCCACGCCTTCCTCCCAGTGCGAGTGTCCCCAGGTGCGGTTCTCCTCCATTTGCTCGGGGAGGAACTGGGTGTCGTAGATGAACACGTCGGCGCCCTCAGCCAGCCGGCGCACGCTTTCGTCGCCCTGGCGGTCGCCGGGTTCGTTGTCGGTGGCATAGACCAGCACCTTACCGTCGTATTCGATGCGATAGCCCAGGCAGCCCTGCGGGTGGTGGAGCCACCGCGAACTGATAACCAGGTCGTCGAAAACCACCCGCTCCTCGTTGATTCCAAGGAAGCGCCGCTGGGCGCGCATGGTGCTCATGTTGACGGGGAAGTAAGGATTCACCATCTGCCCTTCCAGGGCCGCCTCCACACTCTCGCCCCGGAAAGGGAAGCCGTGGAAGACAAACTGGTTCTGCTCGCTGTAGAGCGGGGTAAAGAAAGGAATGCCCTGGATGTGGTCCCAATGGTAGTGGGTGAGAAAGATGCGGGCCTGGATGCGCTTCTGCCCGAACTCCTTCTCCAGGGCCTTGCCCAACTCGCGGAAACCAGTGCCGCAATCGAGGATGAGCGGCTCTGCCTGCGCCCAGCGCAACTCCAGGCAGGGAGTATTGCCGCCATAGCGCAGGTTTCCCGGGTGGGGGGTCGGGGTGGAACCGCGCACACCCCAGAAACGCACCCGCAGGTCTGACTGCTTCCTTTTCCTTTCCGGCTTACGTGAAGACCCAGCCGCCACGCCTACCTCGCTCCCCCAGCAACAAACACCTTAGCTGGGGCGATATTGGCACACGCGTCCCTGCCCCTGCAAGGGGAAACCCTACCCTGCAAGAAAAGTTGTGTTCCTAGCAACCTTTCCTCCCCGCCCGCATCCAAGTTAGTAGCCAACAACAAACAACCCCGACTTCCACGACGCGGGGAAGCAGCCAACCTCCCAAGGGAAACTGCTTCCCCGTTTTTCTTGTGCAATACCCTTAAATCAGCGGCTCTGTCGCCTGACCACCTTGAGCTCGCGGCGCCAGTCTTCGTTCAGCCCCACCAGCGTCACCCGCACCGCTGGCGCAAAGAACTGCACTGAAGCCTCGGTGGTGGGGTGGAACTGCAACGCGGGCGCCACCAGCAGCAACTCCGGCGGCGTGGCTTTCAGTTGCACTCCAGGGAAATAGCCCGCCCCGGCCAGCTCGCCCCGCTGCTGATGCCAGCGTACCCGCATCCAGTAGTCCAAGCCCTGCAAAGGCAAGTGAATGTCGGTGGACGCTTTCAGTTCCAGCACCACCAGTTGCCCATCCCGCGTCGCTCCCAGCAGGTCGGCCACGCCCCGCTCGCCGCCGCCGGCCACGAACACCTGCCGGTAGAGACGCTCACGCTCCAGCCGCGCAGCCACCGCCCTCGGCGCGGCCAACACCGTGCTCTCCAGCCAGCGTTCCGCTTGCAGGCGATAATACGGACTGGCGGGTGTCCCCCCGGCGGTGCGCTCGTGCCGCAGTCGCTCCACCAGCCCCGCCAAGTCGGAAAAGTTTCCCGGGGTTAGCTCCTGCTCTTCCCGGCCCACGCCGAACCGCACACGCCCTGCGGCCGCGCGGGCAAACTCCAACCCGCGAATGCGCAACACCAGTTGGTCGCGCGCTGCCGGCACGCTGGTTTCGATTTCGGTGGGAGCGAGCGCGCGGATGCGCTCCACCGCCGAACTCTCCGCCGCGCGAATCGCCTGGGCGCGCCCGAGCGGCGCCATCCGCGTCTCCCGATTGCCCCAGTCGCGCAGATCCACGCGCACGCAGGTGAACTCCGCTTCGTCCACGGCGAAGAGTTCTGCCCGCACGCGCCGCCGGTCCAGGAACGCCAACCGGCTGGCCGTGGTCTGGGTGTGCCCCGCGGGCAGAAACAGGCGCAACCCCGCCCGGACCCGCTCCGGGTAGCGCCGGCGGTTCCACTCCAACCAGACCAGCGCATAGGTCAGAATGCCGTCCACGGCGGCGGAGTCCTCTCCGGCGCCCACACCCAGCACCGCCCACCAGCGCTCGCCCTCCCGCAGACGTGCGCGGGTGTAGAGCCCGGAGAACGAAAGCTTCAAGTCGCGCGCCGTTGACAACCCCTCCACCCGCGCCCGCGGAAACTCCCGCTGCAAGAGCCGCCGCAGCAAGCCGATGTACTTGCGGCGGGCCGCGGCTCGCTCGCGGTCAACTGTGGCGCGGCGCCGTGGCGTGGCAATCGCCAGCCGTCCCGGCCGCCGCCCGAAGCGCTCCACTTCCAGCACCAGACGCTCGCGGGTTTCTTCCGCCACGCCCACCACCCGCCGCACCCAGTTGCGCTCCTCCGACCACAGGTGCAGCAGCAACTTCCCGTGCGCCTCTTCCAGCCGGTAGTGGGACTCCCGCAGGTCGAACAACAACTCGCCGCCTTCGCTCACCTCCCGGTCGGCCTCCGCCGCCAGAAAGCTCTCCATCTTTTCCCGCAGCGCGTCCCACTCGCCCATGGCGGGCCCATCTTAGCGCAGCCGGGCCGCCCGCAGGTACGAAGCGCGCACATTGCTTACGCCGGAACCTGTGTGTACCCTTGCCAGGAGCAGCCATGCGCACAGACCCTCTACCTCCGCTTTACGAGGAACCCGAAAAGACCGGCTGGCGCTTGCCGGTGCTGGTGGCGGCGGTGTTGGGCCTGCTGATGCTGGCGGCCATCTTCTGGCTGGGGCGACCCGCTTCCCAGCCCACCGTTCCGCCCGCCCCCGTCCGCTTACTCCCGCTCGATCAAGAAGGGCGCGCCTATGCTGAAAGAATTGAAATCGCCGATCTGGCATTGAGCCGCTGGCAGAATTTTCTGGGCCAGGAAGTCATCTACCTCGACGCCACCCTCACCAACCACGGCGACCGCACCCTGCGCGCCCTCGAGCTGACGATTGAATTCCGCGACGTGTTGAACCAGGTGGTGCTCCGGGAAACGCTGCGCCCGGTCGGCGGCGTGCCCACGGCCCAATCTACTCCGCCGCTGCCGCCGGGCCAGACCCGCGACTTCCGCGCCAGCTTTGACAGCCTGCCCAAAGACTGGAACCGTTTCCCCCCCACCGTGCGCGTCTCCGCCCTGCTCCTGCACTAGCCGCTAGTGCGCTAAGACCTTGTTGTGCTACCTGGTGACAAAGGTGGCGCAGACATTCCTGACTTCGCGGCGCGAAAGAGGCAGACAAGAATGTCTGCCCCACCGATTTTGGAGCAAGCGTGCAAAGTTCAGCCCACGGGATTCTGCTTGAGGCCCCCAGCAGCGCGGGAGACAGCCCCAGCGAAGCTCAGCGTCCCAGGGCCAGGCGAAGGATGAGCGGCTGGGGCAGGCCGGCCTGCTCCATTCGCTCCTGAGTGGCTTCGATGTCGTAGGGGACGCGCCAGTATTCCACCACGCGCTTGCGGTCGTCGTAGAAACCGAAACCGGCGCGGGCGTCGCCGTCGCGGGGCTGTCCGATCGAGCCGGGGTTGACCAGATATTTCGCACCCGCCTCCAGCGGCAAATCGCTCGACGCCGTCCCCGACCCCAGGCTGGGGTCGAGAACTTCCACGCCCCCATCCTGCCCCAGCACGAAACCGCCCTGGAAGTGCGTGTGCCCGCAGAACACCAACGCCGCCTCGGCCTGCTCCAGGCTCTGCTGCGCCTCTGGGGACCTAAATACGTACTCGTCTTCGTCCCGCAGCGACCCGTGCACGACTTGGAAGTCTCCCACCCGCAGCGGACCGCGATCCAGTTGGCGCAGGTAGATGAGATTCTCGGAGCGCAGTTGCTCGCGCGTCCAGACGGTCGCGGCCCGCGCCACCGGGTTGAAGTCCTCGGCGTCGTCAATGCCGCAACTGGCCTTGTCGTGGTTGCCGCGCACGACGGCGACCGGGTCAAGCGCCCGCACCCGATCAACCACCTCGTTCGGGTCGGGCCCATAGCCCACAATGTCTCCCAGGCAGACCACGCGGTCGTAGTCGTCGCCTGCCTGCGCCAGCACCGCTTCCAGCGCCGTCAGGTTGGAGTGGATGTCGCTGAGAATCAGGTATCTCATCCGGCCCCGCAGAAGCCGCCATTATAGTGGCCGCCTTCTGATTTGAAAACATACCTTGCTTACCTCTCTAGCGCTGTACATGCTGGCAAATCACACATTCTCCCTAGCAGCGGCTAGGGTATTCCTGGCGCCCAGCCTGCGGTCAGCGCAGGAGCATGCAGTCGCCGTAGGAGTAAAAGCGGTAGCTGGCTTCGACGGCGTGGCGGTAGGCGGCCAGCACCGGCTCGCGCCCCCCAAACGCGCACACCAGCAGCAGCAACGAAGAGCGCGGCAGGTGGAAGTTGGTCAGCAACTGGTCCACCGCCTTGAACTGATAGCCGGGGTAAATAAAAATGTCGGCTTCCGCCCGCCCTGCTGCCACCCGCCCGTGACGCACAGCCGAGGACTCCAGCGCCCGCACCACCGTCGTCCCCACCGCCAGCACCGGACGCCCCGCCGCCCGCGCCTGCGCAATCACTTTCGCGGTCTCGGCCGGAATCTCGTAGCTTTCCGCGTACATGCGATGGCGCTCCACCGTCTCAAACCGAATCGGCTGGAAGGTACCGTAACCCACCTCCAGCGTCAGTTCCGCCATCTGGCAACCGCGCGCCCGCAGCGCCTCCAGAACTCGCTCACTGAAGTGGAGCCCGGCGGTGGGCGCCGCCACCGCTCCCCAGCGGCGGGCAAAGACAGTCTGGTAGCGTTCCCGGTCGGCGCGCTCGTCGGGCCGGTCAATGTAAGGCGGAAGCGGCACGTGACCCAACCGCTCCAGCGCCTGCCGAAAGTCGCCCGCGCAGCGGAAGCGCAGCGTGCGCAGGCCGTAGTCGCCCCGCGCGATCACCTCCGCTTCCAGCTCCCCCTCACCGAACACCACCACTTCCCCCGCGCGCATCTTGCGACCGGGCCGCACCAGCGCCTCCCAGGTGTGCTCATCTTTAAGTGGCCGCACCAGCAGCACTTCAATCGGCGCCGTCAGGTACTGCTTACGGATGCGGCTGCGCGGCCCGATGGGTTCGGCGCGCAGGCCGCGACGCCGGCCCAGCAGCCGCGCCGGAAAGACGCGGGCGTTGTTCACCACCACCAGCTCATCGCCCCGCAGCAGGTCCGGCAGCTCGCGAAACCGCCGGTCGTCGAAGGCACCCGTCCGGCGATCGAGCAGCAGCAGGCGCGAAGCGTCGCGCTCCGCCAGCGGGCGCTGCGCGATGCGCTCAAGTGGAAGCTCGTAGTTAAAATCCGCCAGCTTCACCGCCTTGCCATTCTACCTTCCTCCCAAACCCTCTGCCTCGCCCTCCCTCCAACCAACTTACCCACCTTGACTCGACTCCTGCTTCGACCCGGCTCCTTCAACACCCGAAAGCAATTCCATCCTCCAGGAACACTGGACTTGTCGATACCATGTAATCCGAGCCTAAATATTAATCTATTGAATAATAAGGAGTTATATTTAAATTATATACTTGTCATCGTTAAACTCATATAATATCATCTGTATCGAATCATATGTTACGTTGCCGGAAATGAAACCGGTACTAATTCCTGCTAGGAGGTAAGTCATGAACAGAGAGCTAATTCAGTGGGAGCCGTTCCACAACCTGGCGGGCTTGCAGGCCCGCTTCGACCGTCTCTTCGGGGACTCCTTCGGGCGCCCGTGCGGCGACCCGGGCGAGGCTCTGGAGCGGTCCAGTTGGGCGCCGGCGGTGGACATCCACGAAACCGGCGACGCCTTGGTGCTGCGGGCCGACCTGCCCGGCGTGGACCCCAAGGACGTGGACATTCAGGTGGAAAACAACACCCTCACCCTCAGGGGCGAGCGCAAGTTCGAATCCGACGTCAAGGAGGAGAACTATCAGCGCGTCGAGCGCGTCTATGGCTCCTTCGTCCGCAGTTTCACCTTGCCCCGCACCGTGGATGCCGACAAGGTCGAGGCCGCCTACCGCCACGGCGTACTGGAAGTCAGGCTTCCCAAGAAGCCCGAGGCCAAGCCGCGGCAAATCAAAGTCGCGGTGACAAACTAATAAGGGGACGATGGCCGTCCCGGCTCGTCCGGGACGGCCTCACCCTGTCTTAATCCGTTTCTAATAACGATGCGCTTTCATTACTAGCACTCATGGCGATTCGATTCGACAAGCTGACCATCAAAGCGCAAGAGGCCCTGCGCGCAGCGGAGGAGCGTGCCGCTCACTTACACCACCAGGCGCTCACGCCGCTGCACCTGCTGGCGGCGCTGCTGGTGCAGCCGGAAGGCATCGTAGCCCCGCTGCTGCAGAAGCTCGGCGTCCGACCGGAGACGCTGGCGCTGGAGGTGGACCGCGAGTTGGCCCAACTCCCCCGCGTAGAAGGGACGGCGCAGACCTACATGAGCCCCGGCCTGGAGGAAACCCTACGCCTGAGTTTCAAAGAGGCCGATCAGTTCAAGGACGACTACGTTTCCACCGAGCACCTGCTGCTGGCGTTGGCGCAGCAGAGCGGGCAGACCGCACAGCGCCTGCTCACCGCTCACGGGGTCACGCGCGAGGCGGTGCTGAAGGCGCTGGAAGCCGTGCGCGGCAGCCAGCGCGTCACCGACCCCAACCCGGAAGCCAAGTACCAAGCGCTGGAGCGCTACGCCCGCGACCTCACCGAGCTCGCCCGCCGCGGCAAGCTCGACCCCGTCATCGGCCGCGACGACGAAATTCGCCGCCTCATCCAGGTGCTCGCCCGCCGCACCAAGAACAACCCCGTCCTGATCGGCGAGCCCGGCGTCGGCAAGACCGCCATCGTCGGAGGCTTGGCGCAGCGCATCGCCACCGGCGACGTGCCGGAAATCCTCAAGCTCAAGCGCATCGTAGCGCTCGACCTGGCCTCCCTGATCGCGGGCGCGAAGTACCGCGGCGAATTCGAAGACCGCCTCAAAGCGTTGCTGAAAGAGATCGAAGAGTCCAACGGGCAGATCATCCTCTTCATCGACGAGCTGCACACCTTGGTGGGCGCGGGCGCGGCCGAAGGCGCCATCGACGCCTCCAACATGCTCAAGCCGCCGCTGGCGCGCGGCGAGCTGCGTTGCATCGGCGTCACCACCCTCAACGAGTACAAGAAGCACGTCGAGCGCGACCCCGCGCTGGAGCGGCGCTTCCAGCAAGTTCTGGTGGGCGAGCCCACGGTTGAAGACACCATCTCCATCCTGCGCGGGCTCAAGGAGCGCTACGAAGTCCACCACGGCGTCCGCATCAAGGACGCCGCCTTGGTAGCCGCCGCCCTGCTCAGCCACCGCTACATCGCCGACCGCTTCCTGCCCGACAAGGCCATTGACCTGGTCGACGAGGCTGCCGCTTCGCTCCGCATCCAGATTGACTCGATGCCGACCGAGATTGACGAAATCGAGCGGCAGATTCTCCAGGCCGAAATCGAGCGCCAGGCGCTGAAGAAAGAAGACGACCCGCACTCGCGCGAGCGCCTGAAGAAAATCGAGAAAGACCTGGCCGAGCAGCGCGAGCGTTCCAGCCACCTCAAGGCACGCTGGCAGACCGAGAAGGAAGCCATCGCCCGCATCCGCTCCCTCAAGGAAAAGATCGAGCAGTTGAAAGTCGAAGAACAGAAAGCCGAGCGCGCCGCCGACCTCAACCGCGTGGCCAAAATTCGTTACGGGCTGTTGGTGGAAGCGCAGAAGGCGCTCGAGGCCGCGCAGGAGAAGCTCACTGAAATGGAAGGCGGGCAGCGCATGTTGAAAGAAGAAGTAGACGAAGAAGACATCGCCCGCATCGTCGCCAAGTGGACTGGCATCCCGGTCGGCCGCCTGCTGGAAGGCGAAGGTGAAAAGCTGGTCAAGATGGAGGAGCGCCTCCGCCGGCGCGTGGTCGGCCAGGATGAAGCCCTGGCGCGCGTCGCCGACGCCATCCGCCGCTCCCGCGCCGGCTTGAGCGATCCCAAGCGCCCCGTGGGCTCCTTCCTCTTCCTGGGGCCAACCGGCGTGGGCAAAACCGAGATGGCCCGCGCCCTGGCCGAGTTCCTCTTCGACGACGAGCACGCCCTGGTCCGCCTCGACATGTCGGAGTACATGGAGAAGCACACGGTGGCGCGGCTGCTGGGCGCGCCGCCGGGTTACGTCGGCTACGAGGAAGGCGGGCAACTGACCGAGCAGGTGCGCCGGCGGCCCTACTCCGTCATCCTGTTCGACGAAATCGAAAAGGCCCACCCCGACGTCTTCAACGTGCTGCTGCAAATCCTCGACGACGGCCGGCTGACCGACGGCAAGGGCCGCACGGTGGACTTCCGCAACGCAGTGCTGATCCTGACCTCGAACGTCGCCAGCCAGGCAATTTTCGAGTTGGCGCAGCAGAACCGCGACGCGATGCAGCGCCGCATCACCGAGGCTTTGCAGGCTACCTTCAAGCCGGAGTTCCTCAACCGCGTGGACGATAACGTCATCTTCAACCCGCTCGGACGTGAGCAGCTCGACCGCATCATCGACTTGCAGCTCGGCCACCTGCGCGCGCTGCTGGCCGACCGCAAGATCACCATCGAGCTGAGCGAGAAAGCCCGCGAGCTGCTTTTCAGTCAGGGCTTCGAGCCTGCCTACGGCGCCCGCCCCATGAAGCGCGCCCTCCAGCGCCTGATTCAGAACCCGCTGGCGAAGAAAATCCTCGCAGGCGAAGTCCTGACCGGCGATGCCCTGCTGGTGGACGCCCCCGACGGCACCATCCGCTTCGAGCGCGTGCCTGCCAACCTGTCCTCCGAAGTCCGCGGGGCGAAGGAGGGAGCCTTGGCGTAGGCCGGTCAACCCGGCGGCGTCACCGCCAGATGAGAGCGGAATGTCATTCCGAGGCTGTACGGCCGAGGAATCTGCTTTTTGCGCGAGTTCGGTTTTGAGTCGGTTGTCATTCTGAGCGCAGCCCGCCACCAACAAAAGTCCGGAAGGGGTGCTTGGCACCCGCTTCCGCCCGGCGGCAGGTGCCCTTCGGCTCCGCTTCCCTCGGCTACGCTCGGGACAGGCAGGACAAGCCACCGGGCTCGGCGTGACGATGGGTAGCGGCGAAGAAGCCCTTTGTCCCGAGCGCAGGCGAGGGAAAGGGATTCTTCGTCGGCATTTCCTTCCGTACCTGGCTCTGTGTCTCTGTGGCGAACTGTTTCACCGGCAGAGGACGCAGAGAAAAACCGCGCGCGCGCGCAGTGATAAGCTACTGCTGATGCGGAAAGCTGACTGGAGCACGCGGCCGCTGGAGGATGAGCTAGGCGAAGTCCTGCGGGCGGAGCTGCTCTCCTGGCCGGGCGTGCAAGCGCGACCCATGATGGGCGCGCTGGCTTTCTTCCGCGGCAAGCAGATGCTGGGCTGCTACGTCAACCGCGCCCTCAGCAAGAAGAAACCAGAGTGGCTGGGCCGCCCCGGCGAGCCCACCTATGCCTGGATGCGGCTGCGGCCGGCCGACGCCGAGCGCGCGCTCAAGCGCAAGGCCGTCCGGCCGTCAAGGCTGGGGTTCACCGGCTGGGTGGAAGTGGAACTCAGCTCGCGCGCGCACCTGGAAGAAGCGGTGCGCTGGTTCGGCTGCGCCTACGAGCGCCCGCCCCGTAGTGCGAAAAGGAAGAAGAAAAAGCGCCCTTCGACTGCGCTCCGGACAAGCAGGACAGGCGGGGCAACCAAGGCCAGGTGACCTCTCAGCGGTCGCTGCGCCTGCTTGCCGCAGGCAAGTCCCGGCGGTGAAAGGCTTTCACCACCGAGGCACAGAAAACACGGAGAGAACTCCCGCGTGGCACGGCGGCGCTAGCAGCCCTATCCGCTACTGCTCGCCTTCTTCCCGAACATCGAACAAGGTGATCTCCACCCCGGACGACTTGGGCTCCAGGCCCACGCCCCGCATGCGGGTGGCGGATTCATCGGCGAAGAGCACGCCGTCGAATTCGACTCGGCTGTGCCCCTTCCAGTGCTTGAAAGCGCGAACGCTGATGCGGCCCTCCTGGCGCTTGAACTCAGCCCCAAGCTGCTCGCGGTAGAAGGCGTCCACCTGCTCCAGGGAATCCCGGGTGTGGAACTTGGCGACGGTGATGTCGAGCGCGCCCTTCTCATCCCCGATTTCTCCCCACAGGCGCACCGAAGCGCTCTCGTCATCGGGCCGCGCGCCGGGATAGACTGGCAGCTTGAGGTCGCGGGCCGCGTCCTCCGCCTCTTCCACCGTGATGCCGCCGAAGGGCGTGCTGATCTCGACTCGCTTTTCCCCGCCGCTGTCGTCCACTTCGATGTGGACGTAGCGTTGCACCGCCCAGACCGCCACCAGCACGCACAGCGCGATGATCCCGCCGACGATGGCCAAGATCACCTGCAGCGTTCCGCCGCGCTCGTCCCGCAGTAAGCGGGGCTCGTCCCGCCAACGGCGGGGTTCACCCCGCCGACCTTCTTGGTTCAAAGAGTTCACACTAATCGTTGGCACACCCTCCCCTCACCCTGTTTTACGGAAACAACCGCCGGATTGTTCCCGTCTCCAGTCGCTATTCTCCGGTCCGGCCTAGGAGAAGCGGATCTTGCAGTCGCCCTCGCGGTCAACGTGGACCGCGTCCACGAAGCGTACGTTGTGGGGCTGGAGGGTCATGACCAGCGAGTGGGTGCGGTCGCCTTCGCCAAAGAAGCGCACGCCGCGCAGCAGGTCGCCGCTGGTGACGCCGGTGCAGGCGAAGACGATGTTCTTGCCCGGCGCCAGTTCCTCGGTGCGATAGATGCGCTTGGGGTCTTTGATCCCCATCTTCTCCATGCGCTCCACGTCTCCGGGCCTGATGGTCACCAGCCGGCCTAGCATCTCGCCGCTCAGGCAACGCAGGGCGGCGGCGGCCAGGACGCCCTCGGGTGCAGCGCCGATGCCCATCACCGCATGCACGCCCGAGCCGATGACGGCAGCGGCGATGGCCGGCGCCACGTCGCCGTCCGAGATCAGCCGGATGCGCGCGCCGGCGGTGCGAATATCTTTAATCAACTGCTCGTGTCGCGGGCGGTCGAGCACCACGACGACCAGGTCCTCCACCTCCCGGTCCAGGCGCTGGGCGATGGCGCGCAGGTTATCCTTGACCGGCGCTTCCAAATCCACCGCTCCCTTGCAGCTCGGGCCCACCGCCAGCTTCTGCATGTAGATGTCGGGCGCGTGCAGCAGCCCGCCGCGTTCGCTGGCCGCCATCACTGTTATGGCGTTGGGCTTGCCGGCGGCGCAGAGGTTGGTGCCTTCCAATGGATCGACGGCGATATCGATTTCGGGAAAGTTGTCGCCGTCCTTCGGCGCGGCGCCCACCTGCTCGCCGATAAAGAGCATGGGGGCTTCGTCGCGCTCCCCCTCGCCGATGACGATGCGGCCCTTGATCGGAACCGTGGCCAACTCCTTGCGCATGGCTTCGGTGGCGGCCTTGTCGGCAGCGTGGCGGTCGCCTAAGCCCATGGTGCGCGCCGACGCAATCGCCGCCTCCTCTACCACTCGCAAAAAGTCCAGGGAAAGATCGCGCTGCATTTTTACTTCACCTCCCCAAAAACTATTAATCCAGTCCGGAAGGGGCGCTCAGTGTACCTGTACGGGCACCCGCCCTTCCGCTATTCATACGCCGGGAGGCC
Organism: Candidatus Acidiferrales bacterium; assembly: GCA_965247455.1. GTDB lineage: Bacteria > Acidobacteriota > Terriglobia > Acidiferrales > 2-02-FULL-67-57 > JACZYA01. Next base: position 64,571 of record CBDFHE010000017.1, on the reverse strand, counting down.
GGTGATGTGCTGGCCGAGGATGAGCGTGTGGATGTCGTGCGTGCCCTCGTAGGTGTACACCGACTCCAGGTTCACCATGTGGCGGAAGACCGGGTAGTCGCCGGTAATCCCATTCGCGCCCAGGATGTCGCGCGCCTTCCGCGCACTCTCCAGCGCCACCCAAACGTTGTTCTTCTTCAGCAGCGAGACGTGCGCAAAGGTCGCTTTGCCTTTCTCCTTCAGCCGGCCCACTTGCAAGGCCAGCAGTTGACCTTTGGTGATTTCCGTCAGCATCCACACCAGCTTCTCCTGCACCAACTGGTGGCTGCCGATGGGCTTGCCCGCCCACTGCTTACGCTCCTTGGCATAATCGAGCGCGGTCTGGTAGCACTCCATGGCCGCGCCCAGCGCGCCCCAACCGATGCCGTAGCGCGCCTGCGTCAGGCAGCCGAGCGCCGCCCGCAACCCGTCGGCCTTCGGCAGGCGGTTGCAAGCGGGAATCTTGCAGTCGCTCAGCGCCAGCCCGCTGGTGATGGACGCCCGCAGCGAATACTTGTCGTGCACGTCCCAGGCCTTCAAGCCCGGCGTGCCCTTCTCTACCAGGAAGCCGCCAATCTTTCCGTCGTCGTCCTTGGCCCACACCACCGCCACGTCGGCCACCGAGCCGTTGGTGATCCAGAGCTTCTCGCCGTTCAGCACGTAGCCCTCGCCCTGCTTGCGCGCCGTGGTCAGCATCCCGCCGGGGTTCGACCCGAAGCCGGGCTCGGTCAGCCCGAAGCAGCCCAGGGCCTCGCCTTTCTGCAAACGCGGCAGCCACTTCTGCTTCTGCTCCTCGGAGCCGTAGGTGAGGATGGGATACATCACCAGCGCGCCCTGCACCGAGGCGAAGCTGCGCAGGCCGGAGTCGCCCCGCTCCAGCTCCTGCATAATCAGGCCGTACTCCACCGCCGACATCCCGGCGCAGCCATAGCCTTCCAGGTTCGCTCCCAGGTATCCCAGCCGGCCGACCTCAGGGATCAATTCGGTGGGGAAGGTGCCGGCCTGCGCGTGCTTCTCGATGATGGGCTTGACGTTTTCCTCCACCCACTGCCGCACCGAAGCCCGCACCACTTTTTCGTCTTCCGTCAGCAGCGAGTCGAGTTCGAGGAAGTCAACCCCTTGAAAGGCCATGCGTATCTCCTTATCCCCCGCGGCCGCGACCAGCCGATGGAGAATGCTATCACCCGCTTCGCAGCCGCCGCAACTCTCTCCCGCACCGCGCTACCAACTTCGATCCCCTGCTCGCCCTCCGCTACGAATAGCGCCAGGGCCGGAAACCAACCGCTCCACCGCTGAGACTTGCCTGCGGCAAGCAGGCGCAGAGAGCGCAGAGGAATTCCCTGCGAGTTCTCTGTGTTCTCTGCACCTCTGGGGCAAGAACTCTTTCCAGATGCCGCAACTTTTCCGCCCCGCCGGGGTTGAACTGTTTGAAAGGCAGGGGCGAGGGCGAAAGGAGAGATAATCATGCAATCGAGCAACTTCATTCGCTGGATGCTAGCCTCCGCGCTGGGGGCGGCTTTGCTTTTGCCCGTCGGCCTGGCCGCGCAAGACGCCAACGATCCCAGCAACGACCCAACCGCAACCGAACAAACCGACCGACAGAACCGCCACCGCGAACTCCACCAGAAAGCCCAAGAACGGTTTGCCCAGGCCCGCGAGCGGCTCCAAACCGACCGCCAGACTTACCGCCAAGCGGTGGACGAGTCCGGCAAGGACAGCCCGCAGGCGCGCGAGGCCGGGGCCAAGCTGCGCAAGGACAAGCGGCGCGTGAAACAGGCGAAGAAGCGCTTCGCCAAGCGCCACGGCCAGCTTCACCGTCGCCGCGCCCAGCGCAACAGCGGCCAGGCGCGTCCCGGCGCACAAGGACGCCGCCGGGCTCGTGCTGCCGGAGGCCGCGCGCGCGGACCGGGACGCGGTCGCTGACCTGACCCTTCGGCCCGCTTATTCTGCGCTCGCTTTCTTAAGTTTTTCTAACCTCCAGACCACTTCCGGAGCGCCCGGTAGTGTCCTAATTTGAGCGATTCCAAACTCAACCCCAATTCACACCGAGCCCTGCGGCCCCCGCCGCAGGGCTTTTTGCTTCCCCCAGGCAGGGGCCTGGGGGCTCGGTGCGAAATCAAGACACTGCCAGAGCGCCCACCTGTCTTGACCGATTCGCGCCCCTGTGTTAGAAATCTTACTCTTTGCTCTCCACGGGGAGTCGGGTAGAGTCCTTTTGTAACTCCCAACGAGCAGGCAGATGGATTCCATCGTCCACCAATTGGCCGACCTTCTCTGGGGCGCTTTGCCCACCGCGATTATTGTCTTCGCTTTCTACCTCTTTCTGCGCTGGAGTTTCTGGCGTCCGCTGGAGTGTGTGCTGGCCCAGCGCCAGGCCGCCACCGAGGGCGCCCGCCGGCAGGCTGACGAGCTCATGGCCGGCGCCGATGAAAAGCTGCGCCAGTACGAGGAGGCGCTGCGGCAGGGCCGGGCCGAAATCTATCGGCAGCAGGAAGCCGCCCGCCACGCCGCCCTCGACGAGCGCAGCCGCATCCTGCACACCACCCGCGAGCAGGCCAACCAGTCGGCCCGCCAGGCCCGGCTCGACATTGCCCGCGACGTCGAGCAAGCCAAGCAGGCCCTCGGCGCCCAAAGCCAGCTCCTGGCCGAACAGATCGCCAACAGCTTGCTGGCACCGGAGCGCCCGGCCGCGGGCAGCCGACGAGGCCGCAACGCATGATGGGTCGAGCACTTCTTCTCCTGCTGCTGGTTTTGCTCGCCTGCCTGCCGGTTCTGGCGGCCGAGGGCGAAGGCGGCAACAGCTCCGAACTGATTTTCAAGTGGATCAACTTCCTGGTGGTCTTCGGCGGCGGCGCCTACCTTGCCCGCACCCCGCTCAAACGCAAATTCGCCGAAATCCGCCAGGGCATCCGCACCGAAATCGACCAGGCCCGCCGCCAGCAGGAGTCCTCCCAGCAACGCCTGCGCACGATTGAGCAACGCCTCGCCGGCCTGCACCAAGAAACCGAGCAGATGCGCCGCGACGCCGAGACTGATGCCGCCGCGCAACTGGAGCGCATCCGCGAAACCGCGCAGCGCGAAGCCGACCGCATCCTGGCCACCTCCAAAGCCGAGATTGAATCTGCCGGCCGCGCCGCCCGCTTGGAACTGTGCGCCTACGCCGCTCGCTTGGCCGTCAGCCTGGCCGAGGAGCGCATCCGCCGGCAACTCAGCCCCAAGACGCACGCAACTCTCTTCCAGGCTTTCATCAAAAACTTCTCGACCCCGAGCACCGCCCAATCGGGCGCGGAGCGGAGGCACTAGGCTATGGCCCGCGCTCTGGCTCGCCGCTACGCCCGCGCTTTGGCTGACATCCTTTTTGAGGCCAAACTCGCGGAGGCCCGCAAGCAAAAAGAAGTGCGAAGCGTGAAGCGGCAACTGGCCGAGTTCGCCGCGCTGCTCAACGGGCACGCCGGACTGCGCAACGCCCTTGCCAACCCGGCTGTGAGTAAGGAACAAAAGCAGGCCCTGCTCGACCGCCTGCGCGGCGCGCTGAAGTGGAGCGAGTTGACGCGCAACTTCCTGGCCGTGCTGGCCGAGAACCGCCGCCTCAACCAGCTCGACGCCGTGGTGCAGGCTTTCGACCAGGAAGTCTATGCCCGGCTGGGCATCGTTCCGGTGGAGGTCACCACCGCCACCGAGTTGAGCGACACACAAAAGAAATTGCTGGAAGGGCGCCTGGCGGATCTGACCGGTTCGGCGGTTGAGCTCCGCTTCCAGCAGGACCCGGAAATTCTGGCCGGGGTGGTGGCCCGCCTGGGCGGCACCATCTACGACGGCTCCGTGAAAGCGCACCTGCGCCGCATGCAAGCGCAGTTGACCCGTCTGTAGGGGCGCGCGTCGGGCAGATAGCAAGGGAGGCACGACAGAATGGCAAAGATCAAAGCCGACGAAATCACCAAGCTCCTGCGCGAGCAGATTGAAAACTACCAGCAGACCGTGGCGGTGGAAGAGGTGGGCTCGGTGATCTCCGTCGGCGACGGCATCGCCCGTGTCCACGGCCTGGAAAAGTGCATGGCCGCTGAGATGATCGACTTCCCCCACGGCGTCACCGGCATCGCCCTCAACCTGGAGGAAGACCAGGTGGGCATCGTGCTGCTGGGCGAGTACACCGAAATCCGCGAAGGCGATACCGTCAAGCGCACCGGCAAAATCATGTCGGTGCCGGTGGGCGAAGCCATCGTCGGGCGCGTGGTCAACCCACTCGGACAGCCCGTAGACGGCAAGGGCCCGGTCGTGACTGAGCAGTTCAACGCGCTCGAACGCCTGGCTCCGGGCGTGGTCGAGCGCCAGCCCGTGCGCGAGCCGCTCCAGACCGGCATCAAGGCCATTGACGGCATGATTCCCATCGGCCGCGGCCAGCGCGAGCTGATCATCGGCGACCGCCAGACCGGCAAGACCGCCATCATCCTCGACACCATCCTCAACCAGAAAGGCGGCGACGTCATTTGCATCTACGTCGCCATCGGCCAGAAGCGCTCCACCGTCGCCCAGGTGGTGAAGACGCTCGAAGACGCCGGCGCCCTGGACTACACCGTGGTGGTCGTCGCTTCCGCCTCCGAGCCCGCCACCATGCAGTACATCGCTCCTTACGCCGGCTGCGCCATCGGCGAATACTTCCGCGACTCCGGCCGCCACGCCGTCTGCTTCTACGACGACCTCTCCAAGCACGCCGCCGCCTACCGCGAAATTTCCCTGCTGCTGCGCCGGCCCCCGGGACGCGAAGCCTTCCCCGGCGACGTCTTCTACCTGCACTCGCGCCTGCTGGAGCGCGCCGCCAAACTCAGCACCAAAAAGGGCGGCGGCTCGCTCACCGCCCTGCCGGTGATCGAAACTCAGGCCGGCGACATCTCCGCCTACATCTCCACCAACGTCATCTCCATCACCGACGGCCAGATTTATCTCGAAACCGACCTCTTCCACGGCGGCATCCGCCCGGCCATCAACGTCGGTCTTTCGGTCAGCCGCGTGGGCGGCAACGCCCAAGTCAAAGCCATGAAGCAGGTGGCGGGCACGCTGCGGCTGGAGCTGGCGCAGTACCGCGAGCTAGCTTCCTTTGCACAGTTCGGCTCCGACCTCGACAAGGCCACACTGGCGCAGCTCAACCGCGGCGCGCGCCTGACCGAGCTGCTCAAGCAGGACCAGTTCGTGCCGCTGCCGGTGGAAAAACAAATCGTCATCATCTTCGCCGGCACCAACGGCTACGTGGACGACCTGCCCGCCAGCCAGTGCGGCGCCTTCGAGCGCGCCCTCTACGATTTCCTTGACACCAGCCAAGCCGGCCTGCTGCAAAGCATTCGGGAGAAGAAGACGCTCGACGACGCGCTGCGCAGTGAACTCCACAAGGCGCTCAAGGAGTTCAAGCAGCGCTTCACCGCCGAGCACGCCGCCCGCCCCGCGCAATAAAATGAGGAGTGCTACGGAATCTTCTCGTTGTCAGGGCACGCCTGCCTGCCGCAGGCAGGGCTTCAGCCGGGTCGAGAGCCGCGCGCGAACGCACCGGGCTTTAGCCGGTGCGGGAACTCCCAGCGGCAGAAGCCGCTGGGCTGAACAACTTCGGGCAGAATTAGTTTGGTTCAGCCCACAGGCTTCCGCCTGTGGGTTTGTCGGAGAAAAGAAGAGTCGATGCCGACCCTGATTGATTTTCGCCGCCGCATCCGCTCGGTCAAGAACACGCAGAAGATTACCCGGGCGATGAAGCTGGTTTCGGCGGCCAAGCTGCGCCGCGCGCAGGAGCGCGTCTTCAACGCCCGCCCCTACGCCGGGCAGATGCTGACGGTGTTGCGCTCACTGGCGCAGCGCACCGAGGCGCGCGCGCATCCCTTGCTGGTCAAGCGCCCGGAAAAACGCATCCTGGTTCTGGTGCTCAGCGGCGACAAAGGCCTGTGCGGGCCGTTCAACACCAACGTGCTGCGCCTGGCCGAGCGCTTCCTGGCGGCGCGCACCAACGGCGCCCAGCCGCAACTGATTGCCATCGGGAAGAAAAGCCGCGACTACTTCCGCCGCCGCCAACGCGATCTGGTGGCCGAGCACGTCAACCTGTTCCTGCGCGGGGTGGATTACTCCAACGCCAAAGAAGTGGCCGCGCGCGTCATTGATCTCTACCGCACCGAGCAGGTGGACGCGGTCTACCTTATCTACAACGAGTTCAAGAGCATCCTGACCCAGCGGCTCATCACCGAAAAACTGCTGCCGATTGAAGGCGTTCTTCCCACGCGCACCGAAGGAGACCTGGCCGTGCCGGAAGAAGAAGCGACCGCACAGGAAGAGGCGGGAGAAACGCAGGTGGACTACCTCTACGAGCAGCCGCCGGCGGAGCTGTTCGGGCGGCTGCTGCCGCGGCATGTGGAGGTGCAAATCTTCCGCGCGCTGCTGGAGTCCAATGCCGCCGAGCACGCCGCCCGCATGACCGCCATGGATGCGGCCACCACCAACGCGTCGGAGATGATCGACCGGCTCACCCTGCACATGAACAAGGTGCGCCAGGCCCAGATTACGCGCGAGCTGATTGAGATTGTCAGCGGCGCCGCCGCTTTGTAGCGACCGGTGACCAGCGACCTGCGACCAGTGAAGATCGATGCTCAAAAGTTTTCAGGAGTTGGAAGCGTGGAAGAAAGTCTACGATTTGACACTGGAAATCTATGGGACCACACGAGGATTCCCGCAAGACGAGCGCTTCGGGCTGATTTCCCAGTTGCGGCGCGCGTCGAGTTCGGTGGCGGCAAACATCGCGGAAGGTTATGGACGGCGAACCACCAAGGAGCTTTTGCGGAGCCTGCGGATCGCCAACGGAGAGGCCGAGGAAACGCGGTACTTCTCCCTCTTGAGCAAAGATTTGAGTTACATGAACCAACAAGAATTCGATACGGTGAATCAATTGTGCCGATCCGTGAGTCAACTCTTGAGCGCCCTGGGGCGATCGCTTCAAGCCTCGGCGGCACGAGTTTCGAGTCACCAATCACGAGTCACACAAAGCACTAGGAGACAGACATGAACCCCAGCGAATACAAGAGCGTGGGCAAGGTGGTGCAGGTCATCGGCCCGGTGGTGGACGTGGAGTTCGAGGAGCAGAACCTGCCCGCCATCTACAACGCCATCCGCATCACCAGCGAAGGCTTCGAGGTGCCGGGGGAAATCGACATCATCGCCGAAGCCCAGCAGCACCTGGGCGAAAACCGCATCCGCTGCGTAGCCCTGAAGCCCACCGAAGGCATCGTGCGCGGCATGAAAGCCTACGACACCGGCGGCCCCATCACCGTGCCGGTGGGCAAGGCCACCCTGGGGCGCGTCATCAACGTGCTGGGCGAGCCGGTGGACGAGCTGGGCGAAGTCAAATCCGAGACGCGCTACCCCATCCACCGCCCCGCGCCTCCGCTGGAAGAGCAGTCCACCACCCAGGAGATGTTTGAGACCGGAGTGAAAGTGATTGACCTGCTCCAACCCTTTCTGCGTGGCGGCAAGGTGGGCCTGTTCGGCGGCGCCGGTGTAGGCAAGACCGTGGTCATCATGGAGCTCATCCACAACGTGGCCCTGAAGCACGGCGGCGTCTCGGTGTTCGCGGGCGTGGGCGAGCGCACCCGCGAAGGCAACGACCTCTGGCTGGAGATGACCGAGTCGAAAGTGATCACGCCCGGCGACTCCGAGAAGTCGCGCGCCGCGCTGGTCTATGGGCAGATGACCGAGCCGCCCGGCGCCCGCCTGCGCATCGCGCTGACCGGGCTGGCGGTGGCGGAATACTTCCGCGACGAGCAGGGCATGGACGTGCTGCTCTTCATCGACAATATCTTCCGCTTCGTGCAAGCGGGCTCGGAAGTCTCGGCGCTGCTGGGGCGCATGCCCTCCGCCGTCGGCTACCAACCCAACCTGGCCAGCGAGTTGGGCGAGCTGCAAGAGCGCATCACCTCCACCAAGAGAGGTTCGGTCACGTCGGTGCAGGCCATCTACGTCCCCGCCGACGACCTCACCGACCCCGCCCCCGCCACTACCTTCGCGCACTTGGACGCCACTCTGGTGCTCTCGCGCCAGGTGGCCGAGCTGGGCCTCTACCCGGCGGTGGACCCGCTGCAATCTTTCTCGCGCATCCTCGACCCGCGCATACTGGGCGAGGAGCACTACAATGTGGCGCGCTCGGTCAAGTCCATCCTGCAACGCTACAAAGACCTGCAAGACATCATCGCCATCCTGGGCATCGAAGAGTTGAGCGAAGAGGACAAGTTGGCGGTGGCGCGCGCGCGCAAAATCCAGAAGTACCTCTCGCAGCCCTTCTTCGTGGCCGAGCAGTTCACCGGCTTGCAAGGCCGCTACGTCAAGGTGGGAGACACCATCCGCGGCTTCAAGATGCTGGTCGAAGGTGAGCTGGACGACATCCCCGAGCAGGCCTTCTACATGACCGGCCCCGTCGAGGACGTGCAAGAGAACGCCGAAAAAATGAAGGCAGAAGTGTGAGGCGGCGACCTTGATTCCTGAATCCATAGAACTACAGGTGGTCACGCCCGAGCAGCAGATGGTGCGCGAAGAGGTGCACGAAGTACAGGTGCCGGGCCGCAACGGCTACCTCGGAATTCTGCCCGGCCACTCGCCCCTGCTGAGCGAACTCCAAACGGGCGAGCTCAGCTACCGCAAGGGAACCCGCTGGAGTTACCTCAGCATCTTCTGGGGCTTCGTGGAGGTGTTGCCCGGCCGGGTTATCGTCCTGGCGGAAACGGGCGAGCGCGGGGAGGAAATCGACGTCGCGCGCGCCCGCCAAGCGCAGAAGCGTGCCGAGGAGCGCTTGCAACACGTCGGCGACCCGAAGGTTGACTTCAACCGCGCCCAAGTGGCTTTGCAGCGGGCGCTTATCCGCCTGCAGGTGGCGGGCAAGGCCGGCCACGCCGTCGCCGCCGGCCGCCAAGCGGAAGAACCCACCCACGCGCCCTAGCCGGGTGCGGAGTCCGCGGATTTAAATCCCCCGCGGCCCCGAGTTCATCTATTAAAGTGCGCTTCTACCTGGCCGAAAGGTAGAAGGAAAGAACACCAACGATGGCGAACATTCGCATATATGTATCTCCCTGGTGCGGTGATTGCCGCAACGCCAAGCGCTTCCTGGACGAGCGCGGCCTGGCCTACGAGACCGTCAACATTGACGAGCAGCCCGCCGCCGCCGATCTGATCGTCGAGAAGAACCAGGGCAAACGCAAAGTTCCCACTTTCGAGGTGGATGGGCGCTGGTTCGCCGCCAGCCCCTTCGACCCCGACCAACTGGCGCAGGACCTGGGGCTTGACGCCTAGCTTTTCTTCGCCCCGCTTCCCTCTCTCGCCAAACGCACACTCGCAGATTAGTTGCAAGCAGCCAGGTAGCGGCGAAGAATCCGCCGCGGCGGATTTTTCGTCGGCTTTTCGCTCACGGCGGAGGCCCAATGGATGCAGAGCGGGGGCGGAGCCTGCCTGCGGTAGGCGAGGTAGACAGGCACCTCTTCCGGACCGCCAGTTTGTTTGTGGGATCGACCCGCGACCAGGGGAAAACCGCAGTGAGGGAGAACGGTGATTTGCTTCCCTCGCCCTGCTTCGCTACACTTTTCTCCATGCATGTGCACGAAGCGCCGGGAATGGATCGTGCTCTAAGGTGGTCGCTGGGCATCAACCTGATCTTTGTGGTGGTGGAGTTCGCCGCCGGTTACCTGGCCGGCTCGCTCGCCCTGATTTCCGACGCCGTGCACAACCTCAGCGACGTGCCCGCGATGCTTCTCTCCCTGGTCGCGCTCTACGTTCAACGCATGCCGGCTGACCCGCAGCGCACCTACGGCTACCAGCGCAGCGGCGTCCTGGCAGCGTTCGTGAATGCGCTGGCGCTGGTGGGCATCGCCTTCTACATCTTTTGGGAAGCCTACCGGCGCATCCTGGCTCCCCGTGCCGTCAATACTGATCTCATGCTGTGGGTGGCGGCGCTGGGAATCGTAATCAATGGAGGCATTGCCTGGGCGATGTGGCGCGGGCGAAAGGATTTGAACCTGCGCACCGTGCTCATCCACAACGCCGGCGACGCCGTCTCCAACGTTGGCATTCTGGCGGGCGCCTTCGTCATGGCCGCCACCAGTCTCTACGTCCTCGACCCCATCCTCAGCTTCGCCATCGGTGCCGGAGTGCTGTGGAGTGCCTGGGGTATCCTCCGAGAAACGACTCACATTCTACTGGAAGGCACTCCGCGCAACCTGGAGGTGAAAGAGGTGGCGCGCGCCATGCTGGCGGTTCCGGGCGTGGAGGAAGTACACGACATCCACATCTGGTCGCTGGCCGCCCGCTCGCATGCGCTTTCCTGCCACGTGCGAATCGGAGAGATGAGCACCAGTGAGAGCGGGAAGATTCTCGACCAACTGAACGCGCTGCTGGCGCGGGACTTCCACATCACCCACACCACCATTCAGTTCGAGCCTCTGACCGCGCCCGGAATCGCGCACGAGTTTCCGGTGGGCATTCGCCAGCAAGATTCCTGAGACCAATCCAGAAAAAAGGAGACTACGGGGTAGCTTGGGTGCTGGAGGCGGAGGCGCGGCTCTGCTTCACTTCGTACATTCGCTGGTCGGCCTCGGTGACGAGTTCGGAGGCTTCCCTCCCTTGGGTGAATATACTGATGCCGGCGCTGATGGTCAGCTCAAAGCGTCCCTCTTCGTTGCGAGTGTCCCAATCTGTGATCTTTTTCTGGAGACGCTCCACAACTATTTCTGCGCCCTCCTGATCGGTATCGGGAAGCAGCAGGATAAATTCGTCGCCCCCGTACCGGATGATGTAGTCGGCCCCGCGCACGCAGGTGCGAAGGATCTGAGCAACCTCCATGAGCACGTAATCGCCCTTCAAGTGGCCAAAGCGGTCGTTGATGCTCTTGAAGTTGTCAATGTCCATCAAGACGACCGCAAAGGGCTTGGTATAGCGCTCGGAGCGCCTGATCTCCATCGCCAGTAGCTCGTCCAAGCAGTTGCGGTTGTACACCTGCGTCATGGGGTCCCGCAGGCTCTCCAGACGCCCCACTTCGTTCTTGAGCGTCTCCAGCAGGAGTTCCACCTGCCTCTTTCGCGATTCCTTGTTTCGCAACAAGCTGTAAATCTGGAAGGCCACCACCGCCACCGCCACCGCGTACAGGTAGGCAACCGCCTGCCCCAGTGTCAGTTCCACGGGCCTGGCGGCTGCATCGGGCGCGCGCCGAAGGAACAGGTGCATCAGTCCGCCCCCGACCAACAACAGGGAGAGCAAGCCCAGGCTCCACCACAGCCAGTCGCGCCGGCCCAGGCCGCGAATCTGCTCCTTAACCCTTTCCAGTTCGGCGGTTTGAAGTGCCACTGATTCTCCTGTCCTCTACCATCGGACGAAACTGGCCCGATGTTAGCCCCCCAGGCCCCACTCCCCGGCGCAGGAGCAGCCCCTGCCCGGAGAAACACCCTGCCTTTCTATCGTGCCCCACGTGGAAGTGTCAAGGTGAAGGGCGAGCGTCGCTCGCCTGCCCGCCCCGCAGCCCGGTCTGCCGCATGAGCTAGCGCGCTTCCAGCCGCTTGACGCCATCTAAGTAGGGCCGCAACACCTCCGGAACCACCACCGAGCCGTCCGCCTGCTGATAGTTTTCTACCAGTGCCATCCAGGTGCGTCCGATGGCCAGCCCGGAACCGTTCAGCGTGTGGACGTAGTCGCTCTTCTTCTTGCCCGGCAGCCGATAGCGGATGCCGGTGCGGCGCGCCTGAAAAGCCTCAAAGTTCGAGCAGGAAGAAATCTCCTTGTAGCTGTTCTCCCCCGGCAGCCACACTTCCAGGTCGTAGGTCTTGGCGGCGGCGAAGCCCAGGTCGCCGGTCGAGAGCGCCATCACGCGATAGGGCAAACCGAGCTGCTGCAAAATGGTTTCCGCCTCGCGGGTGAGCGACTCCAGCTCCTCGTAGCTCTGCTCCGGCCGGACGAACTTGACCAGTTCCACTTTCTGGAACTGGTGCTGGCGCACGATGCCGCGGGTCTCCTTGCCGTAGCTGCCGGCCTCGGAGCGGAAGCAGGGCGTCCAGGCCACCAGCTTCAGCGGCAGTTGGTCGGCGTCGAGGGTTTCGTCGCGAAACATGTTGGTCACCGGCACCTCGGCGGTGGGAATCAGCCAGTAGTCGGTGCCTTCCAGCTTGAACAGGTCCGCGGCGAACTTGGGCAACTGGGCGGTGCCCACCAGCGAGGTCGAGTTGACGATGAACGGCGGCAGAACTTCCGTGTAGCCGTGCTTGCGGGTGTGGAGATCGAGCATGAAGTTGGCCAGCGCCCGCTCCAGCCGGGCGCCCAGGCCCGAATAGAGCGCAAAGCGCGCCCCGGCAATCTTGGACGCGCGCTCCAAGTCCAGGATGCCCAGCGCCGGGCCCAACTCCCAGTGCGCCTTGGGCTCAAAGTCGAACTTGGGCGGCTCGCCCCAGCGCCGGACTTCGGCGTTGTCTTCGACGGAGCGGCCCACCGGCACGCTCTGGTGCGGGAGGTTAGGAACCGTCAAAAGAAAATCCCTCATTTCTTTGTCCAGCTCGGCCGCGCGCTTGTCCAGTTGCTTGATGCGGGCGGAGGTCTCTTTCATCTGCGCCATCAGAGCGGAGGCGTCCTGGCCCTCTTTTTTCAGCCGCCCGATCTCCCCGCTGGCGCGGTTGCGCTCCGCCTTCAGGGTTTCCACCTGGGTGATGGCGTCGCGCCGCTCCTGGTCGCGCGCGACGAACTCATCCAACGCCGCGCCCTCGAGGCCGCGGTCGCGGAAAGTTTTTTTGACCCGCTCCAAGTGTTCGCGCACGTAGGCCAGTTCCAGCATCGCGAGTTATTCTACACGAGCCCAGCCAAATGGGTGCGCGCCTCTCACCGTGCTTGTACTCGTTCAGAATGATGGGTGACTCTTGGTAGAGTGTCACCATGCAAATCATCTCAAGAAGACTACCCCGCCCGTACGGGCGGGCCGGAGTGGAATTGAGCCGGGCCGCTCGCGTCCGGGTGCAGTGGATGGACTACTACCGCACCCGGGGGCGCAACGCGGCCCTGACCTGCCGGCACTTCGGGATCAGCCGGCCGACCTTCTACCTGCCTGCGGCAGGCAGGCCGCTGGAAACGCCGCTATGATCCCCACCACCTCGCGAGCCTGGAGGAGCGGTTCCGCCGGCCCCACCGTTGACGCCGGCCCACCTGGAGCCCCCAGTGGGCCGAACGGGTGCGGAGACTGCGGCGGTTGCGCCCCCGGTGGGGGAAGGCAAACTGGTGGTCTTGCTCCGCCGGGAAGGGGTGGGGGTGTCCACCTCGATGGTGGGACGCATCCTCACGGAACTGAAGAGGCGCGGTCGGCTGGTGGAAGCGCCCCGCCGGGCGGTCCGCGCGCACCGGCGCGGCGGGCGGCGGCCCTATGCCGTGCGTAAGCCCAAGGATTACTGCATCTCCCAGCCCGGCGATCTGGTGCAAGTCGATACCCTGGAGTTGCGGCCTCTGCCGGGCGTGGTCCTCAAGCACTTTACGGCTCGCGCTGTAATCTGCCGCTGGGACGTGGTCGAGGTCCACCGCCGAGCCACGGCCAGCGCTGCGGCCCGCTTCCTCGACACCCTGCAGCAACGCCTGCCCTTCCCGCTGCGAGCTCTGCAGGTCAATGGCGGCAGTGAGCCTGCCTGCGGTAGGCAGGTTCGCCGCCGTCTTCGAAGAGGCCTGCCAGCAGCGGGGGTTGAAACTGTTCGTGCTGCCGCCCCGCTCGCCCAAACTCAACGGCTGCGTCGAGCGGGCCCAGCGCACCCATCGGGAGGAGTTTTGTGAAGTCACGGAGTGCTCCCTGGAGATCGCGGCCCTCAATCAGGAGTTGCAGGCGTGGGAGCGCGTCTACAACCCGCCTGCGGCAGGCAGGCACCGTGCGTCCGCACCAAGCCCTGGGCTACCTCACTCCCCACGAGTTTCTGGCCCAGTGGCAATCCCAATCAAAGGAGGCCAAGTGTCACTAATCTACTGGACGAGTACACCTCGTTGACACCCGGCGCGAGCGCCCCTATAATGGCTTGTTTGCAAGGGGAGCCGAAGTTCTGATGTACGCAGTCATTCGCAGCGGCGGCAAGCAGTACCGCGTAGCCAAAGACGAGGTTATCCGCGTCGAGAGCCTGCCCGGCAAGGCAGGCGGCAAAGTCACCTTCAAGGAAGTGCTGGCGGTGCAGGAAAAGAACAAGCTCGCCACCGGTACGCCCCTGCTGGCCAAGGCCAAAGTCAGCGGCACCATCGTCGAGCAAGGCAAGGGTGCCAAGGTGCGCGTCTTCAAGTTCAAAAAGAACAGCCAGTACAAGATCATGCGCGGGCACCGCCAGCCCTACACCGCGGTCAAAATCACTGCGATTTCCGGCCACGCATCGGAGTAAGCCATGGCGCACAAAAAAGGTCAGGGCAGCAGCACCAACGGGCGCGACAGCCAAGCCAAGCGGCTGGGCATCAAGCGCTTCGGCGGCCAGTGGGTGCACGCCGGCTCCATCCTCGTCCGCCAGCGCGGCACGCCTTACAAGGCCGGCGCCAACGTCGGCCGCGGCCGCGACGACACCCTCTTCGCCACCGCCAACGGCATTGTGCTGTTCGAGAAAAAAGGCCACCTGGGCCGCTACATCAGCGTGCAGCCCAGCGAGGCCCCGACCGGCGCCGACTAACCCACCGTCTGAGCTTCGCCAAGTTCCTTCCCGTCTGTAGGTTTTTCTGTTGAAAGTAAAGTGAGGGTGCGGGTTGAGCGGGGAGGGGATTTCAGCTATTCTGGGGTGGTGGCGGAAAGAATTGCCGCTGGCTCGTCTGGCAGAGAAGGAGGTGGAAAGAAGCAGAAAAAAACATGATTTTGAAACTAGTTCCCGCCGCTAAGCAGTTTCTTTTAAGCGAGTTAATCCCGCAAGTTGAGAAGATACCCCCCTGGTAGTTCGCTGCAGCGTCTGTGGGGTCGTGGTTGCGGGGGGTTCAGGGCTAAGCCATTTTAAACCAGGTAGTTGGCGTTGCTTTCCGGCATAGGGCGGTTTCTGGAGGGAGATAAAGCCGACGAAGAAGCCTCCGGCTTCTTCGTCGCTACTGGCCTCCTCGCCTCACTTTCAACAGAATTGTTCGCCAGTGCCATTTGCCGGGGTAGTGTCTTAATCCGGGATTTCCGTTTTGCCTGCCCCTGATGGCACGTTTATACACCCGATCGCCGCCGATCGCACAAAAACTTCGATCGTCGCACAATCGCTCAGCTTCAAAGGCCTTCATCTGAGCCCGCGCCGACGTGCGACCGACTGGAACCCCTGCTTTTCGGGCATTTCTCAGACACCGCTCCACACGTGTGCCCCGTGTCATCGCCGGGCGGGCTTCGTTGCACTTCAGGCCGCGCGTCAGCCTGCCGGCACGGGTAGCGCCCAGATCCTCCGCAGCATGTCGCCGAACAGCCGCCGCGTGAGATGCCCTTCCGCCAGCAGAAGCCAGTAGTACCGCGCATGCTTCACCAGCCGGCCCCCAGTTTTCACCAGTCGCTGCTGGAGACTCGTGAGCGACCAGCGCTTGACCCGCAGCGGAAGGACCAGTCTGCGCCACAAGTTGCCCAGATTGTAGGCCAGGACGCTCAGTTGCAGGCGCACCTCGTTCGCCCGGAAACGATGGCACGACAGCCGCGTCCAGTGGGTGGCCTGCTTGCCTTCCTTGATCCATTGCTCCGCCGTACCGCGCTTGTTGTAAAACCGCACGACCGAGCGGCTCGGGAGGGCCGTGTTGGTCACGATGAAGCCGACGCGAGGGAACAGCTCACCTTGGTGGTGCTCCACCTTGGCGACGATCCGTCTGGGCGTGGTCCAGCTCTTGGCCTGATAGCGGAAACTCTGGTAGCGCACCAAGGGCTTGCAGCTCGGCCGTCCCGGCGGACGAAAGAGGATGTCTTCGATTTCCAGCTCCAAGCTCTTGTTCGCCGGCATGCGAATGGCATAGTCCACGTCGCGCTGCTCGAGCGCGTCGTAGATCTCGGGCTTCGCGAACGCGGCGTCTGCGCGGAACGCTACGCGCTTGCCCTCCACCTGCTGCCGGTCAATCTCCGGTACGAGCAGGTCGTCCCAGTCGTCGGCGCTATGCACGTTGCCTGGCCGCAGCGTGGCGGCGAGGCAGTCCCCATGCTCGGTGAACAGAAACAGCGGGTGGTAGCAGACGGACTCGAAGTGCCCGTTATAGGCGCTCCCTTCCTGCGCCCCATGCACCGGGCTCTCGCTCGAATCCATGTCGAGCACGATCCGGTCGGCGCGCGTCGCCATCTCGGCCTGTGCAAGCACCTCCCGGTTCACGGCCCTCAACCCGACGAGATTCTCCTCGTGGGTCAGCAGCTCTGTCTCGAACCAATGCAGCGTCGATGTCAGCGCCGCACCCCGGTCCCAGCGCTTTGGCGACCCGATGAGACGAAATGTTGGGTCTGCCGACACGCGCCCCGCGTCGTTGAGATCTTCGTAGCCCGCGAGGCGACTGTAGACCGACTGCCGCAGGAGATCCACCACGCTGAACTGGGTGTTCATCCCCTGTCGGGAATCGCTCAGGTGCTCGGCGATGAGTGTCTCCAGCCCCAGACGTTCATCCAACTCGCGCACCAGAATGAGGCCAGCGTCAGAAGTGACGCGCGATCCCTGGAACGCGACTTTCAAGAAGCCGTTGAACGCGAACTGGAATGGCTCGTGTTGTAATTCACCCACCGGGTGTCACCCTCCGTAGTGTGGTTCCTTACGTCGGAGCCCCAAAACTCAAGGCGCAGCGACTGGTCCTGGCGATACGGTACCACAGCCAAATCGGAAATCCGGGTTAATTTGAGCGATTCGGAACTCGGCCCAAATCACACCGAGCCCTGCGGCCCCCGCCGCAGGGATTTTCGCTTCCCCCAGGCAGGGGCCTGGGGGCTCGGTGTGAAATTAAGACACTACCTTTGCCGGAGACGAGTTGACGGCGGGCGGGCTTACCTGCTAATTTAGAAAGGTTTTGGCGGAAGGTTTAGGCGGCTGGTTCGATCTAATCTAGTGTGGCGAGTCGTGGAGGGGTGCGTCGGCGCGCTGAGAATCGAAGGAAATCCTGATAACTGTTTCCATCTTAATCGATTAACCCCCAGGCCCGGCGGAGGCCGTCCGGCCGTTCGCCTTGGAGCAAGACGGGTGGAGGAAAATGGCTTTGGCGATCGAAGATAAGTACGAATCAGTTCGACAACTGATTCATATGGGCAAGGAGCGCGGCTACGTGCTCTACGATGAGGTCAACGACCTCCTGCCGGCCGAGGTGCACTCCTCGGTGGAGATTGACGACGTGCTGTCGGCCTTCGACGATGCCGGCATTGAGATTCTGG
Source organism: Candidatus Acidiferrales bacterium (assembly GCA_965247455.1). GTDB lineage: Bacteria > Acidobacteriota > Terriglobia > Acidiferrales > 2-02-FULL-67-57 > JACZYA01. The sequence continues at coordinate 47,218 of CBDFHE010000017.1, read as the reverse complement.
AAGTGGCTCCCAAGAAGGCGCCCGTCCCCGCCGGGGGTGAGAGGGAGGAAAAGCGCAGCGGAGAGGTGGAGCTAGACCTGACGCCCGGGGCACTGGATAAAACCAACGACCCGGTGCGCATGTACCTGCGGGAGATGGGCACGGTTCCGCTGCTGACCCGCGAGGGCGAGGTGCGGATTGCCCAGCGCATTGAGCGGGGACAGTTGCGCGCGTTCCGGGTGCTGAGCCGGTCGCCGCTGGCGATCAACGAGGTCATCGCACTGGGCGAGGATCTGCGGAAGGGCGAGCGCGGGATCAAAGCGGTCGTGCCGATTGATGACGAGGAGCTGACCGAGCAACGGCTGGCGGAGAAGACCCGCAAAGTTGTCCGCCTCATCGACCAACTTGCACGCACGCACGAGAAGGCGCGCCAGCAGTATCGCCGGATGCAGAAGATCCGCGCCCACAAGTCCGGCCAAGCCATTCGGGTGCGTTGGCGCTTGGCGCGCAGCCGGGTCAAGTCCGGGCAACTGCTGCGGAAGATTGCGTTCAACCCCCATGAGACCAAGCGGCTCATCGACCACGTCCGCGGAGCAGTGAAGGAGTTGCGCGCGCTGGAGCGCGACGTTGCCAGGCTGGCTCGGCGGGTGGACCTGGGCTCGGAGGAGACCGCCCGCGAGGCCCGTCGCGAGCTGCGCCCAGTGCGCGACCGGCTGCGGGAGATCGAAGCGAGGGCGGAGGTTTCGGCCGAAGAGCTGCGCCGCACGGTGAAGGTGATCTACCGCGGCGAGGCGGAATCGAACCGCGCCAAGCGCGAGCTGATCGAAGCCAACCTGCGCCTGGTGGTGTCGATCGCCAAGAAGTACACCAACCGCGGGCTGCAATTCCTCGACCTGATCCAGGAAGGCAACATCGGATTGATGAAGGCGGTGGACAAGTTCGAGTGGCGGCGCGGCTACAAGTTCTCCACTTACGCCACCTGGTGGATTCGCCAAGCTATTACCCGCGCCATCGCCGACCAGGCCCGCACCATCCGCATCCCGGTGCACATGATCGAGACCATCAACAAGCTCATCCGCACTTCGCGGCAACTGGTGCAGGAGCTGGGCCGGGAGCCCACTACCGAAGAGATCGCCAAGCGCATGGAACTTCCCGCCTTCAAGGTGCGCAAGGTGCGGAAGATCGCCCAGGAGCCCATCTCGCTGGAAACTCCCATCGGGGAAGAGGAAGACTCGCACCTGGGCGACTTTATCGAAGATAAGGCCATCATCTCGCCCTCGGACGCGGTCATCAACTTGAACCTGAAGGAGCAGACCGACTCGGTGCTCAAGACGCTGACGCCGCGCGAGGAAAAGGTGATCAAGATGCGCTTCGGACTGGACGACGGCTCCGAGCACACCCTGGAAGAAGTGGGGCAGTCGTTCGCCGTCACCCGCGAGCGCATCCGGCAGATCGAAGCCAAGGCGCTGCGCAAGCTGCGCCACCCCTCGCGCTCCAAGAAGCTGCGCGCCTTTCTGGAAGGCCCCGAACTGGAGTAAGCGGTCGGCGGGAAAATTCGGCCCTCGGCGAGCCTATGTTCGCCGAGGGCTTTCGTGTTTTTCGAATGGGTTAGTTGGCTTGGGCCGGCTTGCGCCCTACCAGGGTGACCGCTTCCGCGCTCACGCGTTTGTCTTCTGGATCGAAGCCGAGCTTCCGGGCTGCTTCGGCCACTTGAGGCTGAGAGAGGGCCGGGCGCTCGGCCACTATTTCCACTGACTCAAACCCGGCGCCGCGAATAGTTTCGAGGTATGCGTTCTGTTCCAAGGCGGTCGCGACGCAACTGCCGGGTGCCAGCTTCTCCGCTGCTTGGTGAATCAGGTCGGCCTCGCCGCGCAGCACGATGTCGGCCACGGCGAATCGCCCGCCCGGCTTGAGCACGCGGAAGATTTCGCGATAGACGGCGGCTTTGTCCGGTGCCAGGTTGATGACACAGTTGCTCAGCACCACGTCGGCGGAGTTGGGGGGAGGGGCAGGTGCTCGATGTCCGCCTGGCGGAACTCCACCTGGGGATAGTCGCTACGGGCGGCGTTGGTGCGTGCCCGCTCCAGCATCTCCGGCGTCATGTCGAGGCCGATGACGTGCCCAGCTTTTCCTACCTGGTTGGCGGCCAGAAAAGTGTCCATGCCCGCGCCGCAGCCCAGGTCAACTACGCGCTCACCCGGTTGCAGTCGGGCGGCGCGAATCGGGTTGCCGCTGCCCTCACCCAGGTAGGCCCCTTGCGGGACGGAGGCAATCTCCTCCGGGCTGTAGTCAGGCGCGTGGCCGGATGAGGCGCAGCAGGTCGGCTCGCAGCAGGCGGCGGCTGTGTGGGCGTCGCGGGTGCGGGCAACTTCGCCGTAGGCGGCGCGGACTTTTTCTTTCTGTTCGTTTGCAGTTGCTTTCATGGGTCACCTCACATTGATATACGTCTATACCTAAAAGCAAATGTTTTTACAGCCCCGCCAGCGCCGCGCCCAACGCTTTCAGCGCTGCCTGGTTGCGCTGGCAGTAGAGCCAGGGGCCGATGCGCCGGCATTCCACCAGCCCCACCTGACGCAGCACTTGCAGGTGATGGGTGATGGTGGGTTGCGTCAGGCGGAGCGCGCTCTGCAGGTCGCAAACACACATGCCGCCGGCGTGGTCCTCCACTTCATCGCAAGAGCAGCAGCCCTTTTTCTTGAGCAACTCCAGAATACGCAGGCGAGTAGGGTCGGCCAGGGCGCGCAATTGCTCCAGGCGCTTATTTGGGGCACGGGTTTTGGCGGCGCTTGTCATAGACAACTATCTATATAGACGAAGGTCTATTTATTGTCAAGTCTTTTCTGCACCTTCCGCCGCAGTCTCCGGTGGGCTGGCTTGCCGGCCTGTCCGCCGTTATGATGGCGCGTTCAAGAGCTATGAAGGCGCCCTCCGAGTTTCGATTTGAAGTGGTTGCACGCGACGCAAATTCCAGAGCGCGGGTGGGCCGGCTGCACACCGCCAACGGCGTGGTGGAGACGCCCGTGTTCATGCCGGTGGGGACGGCGGGTGCGGTGAAGGCGTTGCCGCAGCCGATGCTGGAGGAGTTGGGCACGCAACTTCTGCTGGCCAACACCTACCACCTGTTTTTGCGCCCCGGCCACGAAGCCATCCGCGAGCTGGGCGGGCTGCACCGCTTCATGGGTTGGGAGCGCGCGCTGCTGACCGACAGCGGCGGCTTCCAGGTTTTCTCCATGAACGAGATTCGCCAACTGAGCGAGGAGGGCGTGACCTTCCGCTCGCATCTCGACGGCAGCCCGGAGTTCCTCTCGCCCGAGCGCGCGGTGGAAATTCAGGTGGCGCTGGGGGCCGACATCATCATGGTGCTGGACGAGTGCCTGGAGTATCCCGCCAGCCACGAGCGCGCGCGCAGCTCGATGGAGTTGTCGTTGCGCTGGGCCCGGCGCTGCCGGGAAGCTTTCACGAAACAGGGTACAGCGGCTGCTGCACAGGCTTTGGTCGGAATCGTGCAGGGCGGGACGTTTGCCGAGCTGCGGCTCGAGTGCGCCCGTCGCCTCAGCGAGATGGACTTTCCCGGCTACGCCATCGGCGGGCTGGCGGTGGGCGAGCCGTCCGCGCTCAGCTACGAGATGACTGAGGTGTGCGCGGCCGAGTTGCCGGAAGCCAAGCCCCGCTACGTGATGGGCGTTGGCTACCCGGTCGACCTGGTGGAGTTCGTCCGGCGGGGGGTGGACATGATGGATTGCGTGCTGCCCACGCGCAATGCGCGCAACGGCTGCCTGTTTACCTCCGAGGGCCGGGTGCAAATCCGCAACGCCGGCTACGCCCGCGACCCGCGCCCGCTGGACGAGCGCTGCGGCTGCGCCGTTTGCCGGCGCTACTCGCGCGCCTACCTGCGCCACCTCTTCAACGCCAACGAGTTGACGGCCGCGACCCTGGCCACCTACCACAACCTGTATTACTACCTCGGCCTGATGCGCCGCATCCGCGAAGCTATCCCGGCGGGCACGCTCGACGCGCTGGCGGCCGAACTCCGCGCCGCCGACTCCGGCTCGGTCGAAGCCGGAAGTTGACGCCTCGGTGTCGCAGACCTCACGTGCTCGGTTCCACGGTCGCCGTGAGGGTGTTCTCCCAAGAGCAGAACGCAGGGGCCCTTCGGCAAGCCTACCTGAGGCAGGCAAGCCCCTGCCCTACCTGTTTCTGTGCCCAGCAGCGGGGTAGGGCGGGGCCTTGTGCCCCGCCGCTTGCCTACTGTTGGTTGGCCGCTGAGCCCGGCGGCCTGTCCCGTACCTTCCAGCGGGGCACCTGCCTGCCTACCGCAGGCAGGCCGCCGGGCGGAAAAGCGGCACAAGCGCCCCGTGGCAGGTGCCCTTCGGCTTCGCTTCCCTCGCCTACGCTCGGGACAGGCAGGACAAGCCCCGGGGCTCGGCGTGAGCTTCCCATTTTCAAAAAGACCCACAGCCAAGCGGAATCGCGGCTTGACAAGAGGAGTTAGCGTCGGGCATCCTCTCTGGTTTGGGTCGCCCCGTTCGCGTGGAGCGGGGGCGGGTTCACTTTCCTCCGAAGGGGGTTCCGCTTGCTCGAAGGTGCCAGTATTTTGCTTGCGTCTCCGGTGGCGGGGTTGGCGCAGGCGCAGCAGCAGCCCGGCATCATAGGGGCGTTGTTTCCCTTCCTGATTGTCCTGGTTATTTTCTACTTCTTGCTGATTCGTCCGGCGCAGCGGCAGCGCAAGCGCCAGCAAGCAATGCTGGTGGCGCTGAAGACCGGCGACAAGGTGGTGACCAGCGGGGGCCTCCACGGTACCATCGTGGCGTTGCGGGGCAGCACAGTGCACTTGCGCATCGCCGAGCAGGTGAAGGTGGAGATTCTGCGGAGTCACATTGCCGGCCACCAGCAGGCCCCGGGGGAGGAGCCCAAGGGTTAGTCCACACCCGCGCTTATGACTCGGAACCTCCGCTGGAAGGCGACGCTGATCTTCGGCGTCATCCTCGTCTGCCTGTTCGGGCTGCTGTGCTTCCGCAAGGGGACGGACGGCGGGGCGCAGTTCGCCTTCCCCACCAGCACCGACGAGTTGCGCGGCAACTTGGGCGACCGCATCAACCTGGGCCTCGACCTGCGCGGCGGCATGCACCTAATCTTGCAGGTGCAGGTGGCAGAAGCCATCAATTCGGAGACCGACCAGGTGGCCGAGCGCCTGCGCACGCTGCTGCGCGAAGAGGCCATCGGCTTCGGCAGCATCCGCAAGCCGGACCCTACCCACATCCAGATTTCAGGCATCCCGGCCGAGCAACTGGGGCAAGCGAGAGATTTCCTGCAAGTGAACTACACCAGCCCCAGCACCGTGGGCGGGGGCGCCTACGCCCTGGGCAGTTTGCCGACCGAGCAATCCGGCTTCGTGCTGGAGATGACTCCTAGCTTGCAGGTTCAGGTCCGGCAGGAAGCGCTGCGCAACTCGATCCAGACCATTCGGCAACGTATAGATGCCCTGGGGGTGAGCGAGCCCACCATTGCCGAGCACGGCCGGGGCGAGTGGGAAATCCTGGTGCAACTGCCGGGCGTGGACGACCCGGCGCGGGTGAAGAGCATTTTGCAATCCACCGCCATGCTGGAGATCAAGCTGGTGGAAGACGGCCCGTTTGGGAGTGAGGGCGAGACCCTGAGCACCCGGGGCGGAATTCTGCCCCCGGACACCATGCTGCTGCGCTCACTTGAGGCCGGCACCAGCGGTTGGTACGTCGTGAGCCGCAGCTCGGTGGTGACCGGGCGCGACCTACGCAACGCCCGCGCGGCGGTGAACCCGGAGATGCCGGGGAGCTACGAGATTGACTTCACGCTCAGCACCGACGGCGCTGCCCGCTTTGGGCCCTTCACCGAGCGCAACGTGGGGCGGCCGCTGGCGGTGGTGCTGGACAACCGCATCCGCTCGGTGGCCAACATCCAGAGCCGGATTGACGACTCGGGGCGCATCACCGGGACGTTTACCTTCCAAGAGGCGGCCGACCTAGCGTTGGTGTTGCGCTCGGGTTCGCTGCCGGCGTCAATCAAGTACCTGGAGGAGCGCACGGTGGGGCCGTCGCTGGGGGCGGACTCCATCCGCGCCGGCTTCACGGCGGTGTCGGTGGGCTTCGTCGGCGTGGTGCTTTTCATGCTGTTCTATTACCACCGGTCGGGCATAAACGCGCTGATTTCGTTGGTGCTGAACCTGCTGATTTTGCTGGCGGTGCTGGCTTACTTCGGCGCCACGCTCACGCTGCCGGGGATTGCCGGGGTGCTGCTGACCATCGGCATGGCGGTGGACGCCAACGTGCTGGTCTTTGAGCGTATCCGGGAAGAACTGCGGGTGGGCAAGAGTGTGGTGGCGGCGATGGAGAACGGCTTCGACCGCGCCTTCACCACCATCTTCGACACCAATGCCACCACCATCATCGCCGCCATCTTCCTGTTTATGTTCGGCACCGGGCCGGTGAAGGGATTTGCGGTCACGCTGACCATCGGCCTGTTCGCCAATCTGTTCACGGCGGTGTACGTCTCGCGGGCAATTTTTGAATTTGTGTTGGGCCGGCAGGTGCGTCCGTCGGCTTTGAGTATTTGAACTATGGAGCTGTTTCGCGAACCCAAGTTCGATTTCCTGCGGGCGAAGTGGCCGTTCCTCGGCCTCTCGCTGGTGTTGTTGCTGGCGGGGGTTGGCTCACTGGTGCTGGGGGGCGGGCTGCGCTACGGGGTGGACTTCAAAGGTGGCACGCTGGTGTACGTTAAGTTTGCGGAAGCGCCCGAACTGAACCGCCTGCGCGCCGGCCTGCGCGCGGAAGGGATCGGATCGAGCACGCTTCAGCGCTATGGCCGCGTGGAGAACTACGAAGTCATCATCGGGGCCGAGCAAGCGGAGAACGAGGACGAAGCCCTGGACACCAGCCGGCAGGCAATCCTGGCTGCGTTGCGCGCTACCTACGAGGTGCCTGCCGACCGGCTGGACCTCAACGCCGTCGGAACCGCTTCGCTGCGCGAGGCGCTGGTGCGTTTGGATCCCATCGGCCTGAGCGGCCGCCCCACCGAAGCCGCCAGCCGCTACCAGGAGATTGCGAGAAACATCACAGACTTCCGCGATACACAGAGGGGAGGATTGCTGGGCAGCCTGGAGGAGTTGCGCGGGCTGGAAGGGGTGCCGCCGGCGGTGGTGAACGGGCTGGAAGAAGAGGCGATGCTGGCGCCGTTTGTGGTGCGGAACGTGGAGGTGGTGGGGCCGCGCGTGGGGCAGCAGCTCCGCCAGCAGGCGTTGCTGGCCACGGGCTTGGCGCTGGCCGGGGTGCTGTTTTACATTGGAGTTCGGTTCCGGGAGTGGGTGTACGGGATGGCGGCGGTCATCGCCGTCTTCCACGACGTGCTGATTACGGTTGGTTTTCTTGCGCTGTTCGACTACGAGTTCAATCTAAACATCGTGGCCGCGCTGCTCACGCTGGTGGGGTTTTCCGTCAATGACACGATCGTGACCTTCGACCGCATCCGGGAGAACGTCCGCCTGCTGCGGCGGGAGTCGTTTCCGGCCCTGGTGAACCGCAGCATCAACCAGACGCTCAGCCGCACCGTGCTCACTTCGGGGTTGACATTCCTGGCGGTTCTGGCGTTATTCTTGCTGGGAGGAGAGGTGCTGCACGGCTTCGGATTTACGCTGCTGGTGGGGGTGCTGGTGGGCACTTATTCTTCTGTTTTTATTGCCAGCCCAATTGTGGTAGGCTGGAGCGAGCGAGGGAGGAGTTGGGGCCGACCTACAGCTCTTCCCAAATCAGAACAGGTCGAGGTCGTGAAGCGGAAGGAAAAAGCTAATATGGCAGAGCGAAGGGGGCGCTGAATCATGTTTGAGAGCATCTTGGAGTCCTCTGTGGCCAAGCGTAAAAAACCGTGGGCCTATGTGATCTCCACTTCCTTGCAGACAGTGCTGCTGGGGGCATTGGTTCTGGTGGGTTTGATCCAAACCGAAGCGCTGCCGGAGTCCATGCGGCTTACCTTCCTGACCGCTCCGCCTCCGCCGCCTCCGCCGCCACCGTCGGCCAAGCCGATTCGGCGTATGGTGCGCCGGAAGGTCACTCAGATACAGGCGGGAAAACTGCGCACGCCCAAGGCCATTCCGAAAAAGGTCGCCGTCATCGAGGAAGACTTGGGTGGCGTGGCTTTCGGCGTCCCCGGTGGTGTGCCCGGCGGTCAGATCGGAGGTGTGATGGGCGGCGTGCTGGGAGGCATTCCGTCCGCCGCACCGCCGCCTCCACCGCAGAAGCCGATTCGGGTCAGCTCCGGCGTGCAGGGTGCCAAGGTGATTCGCAAAATAAGCCCGACCTATCCGCCCATCGCCCGGCAGGCGCGGATTCAAGGTGTGGTGCGGCTGGAAGCCATTATTGCCAAGGATGGCAGCATCCAGAACCTGAGAGTCATTCAAGGACATCCGTTGCTGGTGCAATCGGCCTTGCAGGCTGTGAAGCAGTGGCGCTACGCGCCCACGTTGTTGAACGACCAGCCGGTGGAAGTAATAACTTACATTGATGTAATCTTCAAGCTTGGCTAATTAGGCCAAGTCAGTAGGGGTAGTATGGTACTCGGAGCCGAATGAAGGGCACATTTTACGGGAGGGGAAAGAAGATATGTATGCCAACTTGTATCTGACGGGGTTATGGCTGTTGCAGGAAGTCGGCTGGGACCTGCAGAGTATGTGGCAGGCGATGGGCCTCCTGGCCAAGCTGGTGGTGGTCATCCTGTTCATCATGTCGGCCTGGTCAGTGGGAGTGATGATTGACCGCTGGGTCACTTACTCAGCGGCCCGCAAGCAGTCCCGCTACTTCGTGCAGGCGGTGGCCGGCTCTTTGCGCGAAGGCAATCTGGATGACGCCATCCGCGTGGCCGAGCGCAGCAAGAAGAGCCACATCGCCAAGGTGGTGGCCACCGGCTTATCGGAGTTCCAAGCCTCCACCGGCTTGCCGGAAAAAGAGGTGATTGATGCCAGCCAGCGCGGATTGGAGCGTTCAGTCGCCATCGTGCACGCCGAACTCAAGCGCGGCCTGGGCGGCTTGGCCACCATTGGCGCCACCGCTCCTTTCGTGGGGTTGTTCGGAACTGTGGTGGGCATCATTAACGCCTTCAAGGGCATTGCGGAGGCGAAGACCACCGGTTTGTCGGCCGTGGCGGGCGGTATTGCCGAAGCTCTGGTCGCTACCGCGCTGGGATTGTTCGTGGCGGTGCCCGCCGTCTGGGCGTACAACTACTTCACCGGCAAGATCGAATCTTTCGACGTAGAGATGGACAACAGCTCCAAAGAGCTGATCAACTACTTCATCATGCGTCGGAAGAAGTAGGAGCGGACCGTCATGGGCTACAAACCCAAAGCGCCGGACTTGATGCCGGACATCAACGTGGTGCCGATGGCCGACATCATGCTGGTCATGCTGATCATTTTCATGGTGATCACACCCATGCTGCAAAAGGGCTTCAGCGTGGAGATGGCCAAAACCGATAACCCCCGCGACATGAAGGATGCCGACAAGGACGATGCCGTGATGCTGGCGGTGTCGCGCGACGGCCGGTACTACCTCGGCAATCAGCAGGTTCTGTTGGAGCAGGTGGTGGAGAAAGTCAGTGAGATGCTCGAGGAGCGCCTGGACAAGTCCGTCTACGTCAAGAGCGATGCCCGCGCCCGCTACGGCGACGTAGTGAAACTTGTGGATGAAATTCGCGCCGTGGGCGTGGACCAGATCGGCCTGCTGACCGAGCAGCGAGCGCTCACAGGGCCGCCCATCCCGGTGCAGGCGGTGACCGGGGCGACAGGCGGCTTGTAGCCCGACCGAGAGGACAAGGAGGAACCCGATGGGAATCAGTATGGGAAAGGGCAAGGGTGCGATGGCTGATCCCAACATCGTCCCCTTGATTGACATTCTGCTGGTGCTGATCATCATTTTCATGGTGGTCACCCCGCTGACGCCCAAGGGCTTGGACGCGCTGGTGCCGCAACCCCCGCCGCCCGACCAGCAACAGTTGGATGTCGACCTCAGGACGGTAGCCATCCAGCTCGAGTGCGCCAACGTCAGGTGCACGGGAGTGCTCCTGAGGATCAATCAGCAGGACGTGACCTGGAGAACCCTGGGGCCGCGGTTGCAAGGCATCTTCAAGACCCGGGCGGAGAAAGTGGCCTTCGTGAAGGGGGCGGATGACCTGGAATTTTCCCACGTCGCGCGCGCGATTGACATTGCCAAGGGTGCTGGCGTGGACAAGATCGGCTTAATCACGGCCAAGATCGAGAGGGGGGAGTAGCGCTGGCTACCCTCGATCATCCGTACAACTGTTTACCGAGGAGTAAGGATGCGTTCGTCCACTAGTCTGACCATTGTAGTGATTTTCCTGTTGCTGGCGGCCAGCGGGTGCAGCAAGCTCAAGGCTCGCGACGAATTGAACAAGGGCGTGCGTGCCTTCAAGGGGGGCGAGTTCGAATCCGCGGTCGAGCACTTCAAGCAGTCCATCGAACACGACCCTGACTTGTTGACCGCGCGGGTGTACTTGGCCATCGCTTTCGCCTCGCAGTTTGTCCCCGGCTCCCCCGATGAGCAGAACGTACAGTTTGCCCGGACCGCCATTGGCGAATTCGAGAAGGTGCTGGAGGTGGAGCCGGGAAACCTGACGGCCTTGGGCTACATCGCCAGCCTGTACTACGGCCTGAGCGGATCGGAGCAATCCGACCAGGGCATACGCGAATTCTTCGACAAGGCCAAGGAGTTCCGGCGTCGCTTGATCGAGGTTGACCCGCAGAACCCCGAGAACTACTACTCCATCGGGGTCATCGACTGGACCCTTGCTTTCAAAGCGAACATGGCCAAGAGAGCTGAGCTGGGGTTGCGCCCCGACGTCCCCTTGCCCCGTCGTTCGCTCCGGCAGTTGGCGGACGAAAACTCTGCCCTGGTGGAAGAGGGCAGCGAAATGCTGGAAAAGGCAATCGAGATCAATCCCACCTACATCGATGCCATCTCTTACTTGAACCTGATGTACCGCCAGAAAGCCGACATCGTCGCTACCTCCCAAGAGCGCGAGGAGTGGTTCCAGCGGGCAGACGAGCAGTTCGCGCTCCAGGAGCGCTTGCGGAAAGAGACGCCGGAGGCGGACGCCAACGGCGGCAACTGAGCTTCGTTGTTGCTCCCACAGGGAGCGTTTTTCCAGGCCGGCCGGGGGAGCACCGGGCCGGCTTTCTCAGTGATAAAGTAAGAAGGTGATTGTGTCCACCGACGTTCGAGGTGTGCGCCAAGAGACGCTCGCCAACGGGCTGACGATTCTGACCGAGCAGATGCCGCACGTGCGCTCGGTGGCGTTGGGCATTTGGGTGAAGAGCGGCTCGCGGGCCGAGCCCGCGGAAGTGAACGGGATCAGCCACTTCATCGAGCACACTGTCTTCAAGGGCACCACCAGCCGCAGCGCCGAGCAGATCGCCATGGAGCTGGACTCGGTGGGTGGGCACATGGACGCCTTCACCTCCAAGGAGATCATTTGCTTCAATGCCAAGGTGATGGATGAGCACCTGCCGCGAGCCCTGGACGTCCTGGCTGACTTGGTGCTGGAGCCGTTGTTCCGGGAAGAGGACCTGCGCAAAGAGCAGGGCGTCATCCTGGAAGAAATCAAGATGGAGCAAGACAACCCGGAATACCTGGTCCAGGAAACCTTCACGCAAAACTTCTGGCCTCACCACTCCATCGGGCGGCCCATTCTGGGCACCAAAGAAAGTGTGCTCCAGTTCGACAGCCGGTCGGTGCGCAACTTTTTCCAGCGCTGGTACTGTCCCGAGCGCATGCTGATCACCGCCGCCGGCCGCTTGCACCATGAGCGCTTTGTCGAGCTGGTGGCGGCACAGTTCAACCGGCTCGAACCCAGTCGCGAGGGCGGACCGGAGGCGAATGATCACCGGCCGCGCGCCCACGCGGCCCTGGTGACGAGCCCCAAGCCGGAGTTGGAACAAGTCCAACTCTGCCTGGGCGTGCCCTGTTCCCCGCTCCCGGACCAGCGGCGCTATATTGTCAGTTTGCTGAGCCTCATCCTGGGTGGCGGAATGAGTTCCCGGCTGTTCCAGAAAGTGCGGGAGCAGCGCGGCCTGGTGTATTCCATTTTTGCCGACGCCAGCGCTTACCGCGACACCGGCTGCCTGTCGGTTTCGGCCGGCACCGGGCACGAAAGCGTCCAGCAGGTGCTACGCTTGATCCTGGAAGAGTTCAGTCTGTTGAAGCGCGAGCCGGTGCCGGCGGACGAGCTGCGGCGGGCCAAAGACAACCTCAAGGGTGGATTGATGCTCTCGCTGGAGTCCACTTCAGCCCGTATGGGCAGCCTGGCTCGGCAGCAGATTTATTTCGGGCGGGTGTACGACCCGGAGGAGATCCTCGCCCGGGTCGAAGCCGTGACCGCGGAAGAAATCCAGCAGGCCGCGCGCGACTTCTTCCAGCCGCAGTTGGTGGCCGCTGCCGTTCTCGGCAAGCTGGACGGTTTCGAGCTCCGCCGGGACCAGTTGGCCTGCTGACCGTCGCCAACTCCAGGGGCAGGCGCACCTGCCTCACCCAACCAGGAGCGGCGCGCCCTCGCTTCAGCCCAGGTCGGGTTCCACCTGCAGCGCGTCGTTGAATCGGTTGGTGAAATTGGCCGCGCAGATCACCAGCGTCAGTTCCACAATCTGGTCTTCGGGGTAAAAGTATTTCAACTCCTCCAGCGCGCGCTCGCGCAAGCCGGCGGCTCCCCGGGTTACGCGCTCTGCGTAGAGCAGCGTGGCTTTCTCTTTCTCGTCGAACAACGGGCTGCGCTGGTAAAACTGCATTGCCTTGATTTGTTCTTCCGTAACCCCTGCCTGCTTCGCCGAAGCAGTGTGCGCGCGGGTTCAATACTCGCAGCCGTTCAGCAGTGCAGTCTTCAGGTAGGCAAGCTCCTTGTACTTGGGTTCAATTGTTCCCTCGCCCACCGTTGCGACGTAGAACGGCACAAAATTCTTCAGCACGGCCGGGCGGTGCGCCATCACCGCGAAGATGTTGGGCATGCGCCCGAACTTCTTCGTCATTCCGTTATAAAGGTCCTGCACTTCCGCTGCCGCTTTCTCTTTCGGTACTGGGTTCACCGCTGCCATAGGATTGCCCTCCTCTTGAGTGCACTTTGCGGGATCAACCGAGGGGAGGCAGTCTAACCCTTCGCGGCGTGTCCGCGCAAGCTGCAACCGACCAGAACAGACAAACTCGATACAGCTCTCGGACGACCTCCGCAACCAATCAACTGCTTGGGCACATGGGAGCCAACGGAAAAACCTTCTTGACGCCTTCGCTGGAACTTGGTACGCAAGTTCTAACATGAGATGGAGAGGTGCAATGATGCAGAAAAGCAGATTCGTATTGGCGACGGCTTTGGCGATCGGCGTGGCTGCCGGCGGGCTCCCTGCCGCTGCGCAAGCAATCCTCACCAAAGTCATGGTTCGGGCTGTCTCCCGCGACGCCAAAGTCATTCAAGACCCAGTCGGCGGCGCCCGCATCACCATCCGGGAGGTCGCTACCGGCACGGTTCTCGCTCAGGGTGTGCAGAAGGGGAGAAGCGGCAATACCGAGTTGATCATGGTCAAGCCCCGCGCGCGGGGCGCCACGGTTTACGACACGCCCGGCACCGCCGGCTTCCTGGCCACGCTCCAACTCGCGCGGCCCACCGTAGTTGAGATTACTGCTGAAGGCCCGCTGGGCAACCCGCAGGCCACCCAGCGCGCTTCTAAGACCCTGCTGCTGGTTCCGGGGCAGCACCTGCTGGGCGAGGGCGTGCTGCTGGAGATTCACGGCTTCATCGTCGCGCTGCTCGCGCCCGCTTCCGACGTCCGCCCCGCCGTGGGCCAGCCCTTGCCGGTGCGGGTCAAAGTCACCATGGCTTGAGGGTGCCCCACCGAGCCCGGTGGGCTCTGGGACGCCGACAAGATTCAGGTCGTGGCGCGGCTGCTGCACGACGGCGACGTCATAGCGGAAACCACGCTCGCTTTCGCCGGCGAGCTTGTGCCTTCCGGCGGGGGCGTGGTCGAGTTGATGGTGCTGGCCATGGACCCCGCCAACGCCAACTTCGGCTGGGCCCGGCAAGACTTCGTGGTCGCTCATTGAGTCTTGCCCCAGCGGCGAGAGCGTCGTTCAATTTGCTGGAATCGTAACGCCGCGTTTCGCGGTTGACGCTCGGCGGCTTTCCTGTTACACCAGTGCCAGCCACTGGGAGGGCAGGGTCACGGCGGTCGAGTTCACTATCCTGGGCAGCGGTTCGTCGGGCAACGCCGCCCTTCTCTCCACCGCCCGCACGCGCCTGCTGATTGACGCCGGGCTCTCCAAGCGCACCATTCGCAAACGCATGGCCGAAGCCGGCCTGCGTCCCAATGGCCTCGACGGTATCGTCCTGACGCACGAGCACGCCGACCACGCCGGCCACGCCGCCGCTTTGGCCGAAGAGTTCCGTGCGCCCGTCTATCTGGCCGAAGGTACCCGCCAGGCCCTGCGGGAAGGGCAGCGGCTGCCGCGCGTCGAGCACTTCCAGCCCGGGCAGCGCTTCACCGTCGGCGACATCGAGGTGGCGCCTTTCCTCGTGCCCCACGACGCGTCCGACCCGGTCGCTTTCCGCTTCCAGGCCGAAGGCGTCAAGCTCGCCATTGCGGTGGACCTGGGCTTCCTGACCACGCTGGTCAAAGAGCACCTGCGCGGCTGCGACTGTCTGGTCGTGGAAGCCAATCACGACTTGGAGATGCTGCGCCGCGGCCCCTATCCCTGGTTCATCAAACAGCGGGTGATGAGCCGCCTCGGCCACCTCTCCAACCACGCCCTGGCCGAATTCCTGGAGTTTGAATTCGACGGCGCCGCCAGCCACTTGGTTCTGGCGCACCTGAGCGAGAACAATAACTCCCCGGAAGTTGCCCGGCTGGCCGCCACCCAGGCGCTGGAGCGCCGCCGCACCCGCTTTCCCCTTTCCTTGGCCGGCCCGCCCGAACTCCACGTCACCCCCCGCAGCGCCCCTCTCGCACCCCTTCGCCTCTAGTCGGGCTCGTTGCCTATCCTTTGCTTGCATCTTAGGAAGTAGGTAGATAGAAAAGCACGATGCGTGTGTGGGCTAGACTGGCATTCTTGACACTGATGGCGCTGGCGGGGGTGTATTCTGCCGCGGCCCGCGCGTAGGAGGCGCCGGCCTTGCCGCCGACGCAACTTCGCACTGCTGCCGCTGTCTCCCGTGAAAGCGAACAGAAACTCCACACCGCCTTTAATCTCCTCTACAACCTGGAATTTGCCACCGCGCGCGATCTGTTCCGCGAAGTGACTGAGGCCGAACCGGCCAGCGCCGCCGCCCGCGCCTTTTGGGCTTCGGCCTTCCTCTATGAGATCCTCGCCTGGCAGGGCACCTTGCAGAGCCAGCTCTTCGTCACCGGCGATGAGTTCCTTCGCCAGCGGCGCGTTTCGCCTGACCCGGAGCTGAAGCGGCGTTTCTACGATGTTGTAGCCGCAGCCCAGGACTTGGCGCGCAGCCGGCTGAAAGAGAATCCACAAGACCCCGACGGTTTGTTTGCTCTGGGGTTGGCCTACGGCGCGCGGGCCAATTACGCCGCTGGAGTTGAGGGCAAGTACGTGCGAGGAGTGCGCCTGGGCGAGAAAGCCTACGACGCCCACAAGAAACTCCGGCGGTTGCACCCGGGGATCGGCGACGCTGGCGTCACCCTCGGCGTCCACGACTACGTCCTGGGCAGCTTGCCGCGCGTCCAGCGCTTCTTCCTCTTCTTTCTGGGCGCGCGCGGCAGTCGCCCGCGCGGCTTGGAATACCTGCGAGAGGCCGCCGAGCGGGGGGAATTCCTGCGCGGGTACGCCCGCGTGCTGCTGGCCGTAGCCTGTCTGCGCGAACAGCAACTGGACCGCGCCCGGCGTCTGTTGGAAGGCCTGCGGATTGACTACCCCCGCAATCCTCTCTTTCCCTACGAACTCGCGCGCGTCTATCGTCGCCAGCAGCGCTACCCTGAGGCCCGGCAAGCCTTCCGGCAGCTTGTGGCCGAGCTGGCCGCCCGGTCCCACAACCCCCGCATCCTGGGGCCGGAAGATGTCTGGCTGGAACTCGGCCGGGTGGAAGCCGCCGCCGGAGACCTCGATGCCGCGCTGGACTCTTTCCATCGGGTGGAAGAGGTGGCCGAAGCGAAGGAGGCAGTGCTGGCTTGGGCGCTGCTGGAGCAAGGCCGAATTTTCGACCGTAGGCGCGAGCGGGAAAAAGCCCTGGCGAAGTACGACCAAGTCATCCGCTTGTCCGCCGACCGCGAAGTTACCCGGCTGGCGTCCTCCTACAAGAAGAAACCTTACCGCCTTGAGTCCAGCGACTAGCGCTGATCCCAGCGCCCTCGGCGTGGCCCACAGCCTTTCTCTTTTTCCTCTGTGCGCTCTGTGCCTCTGTGGTAGGTGTTTTTCTTTACTGCAAATCGGTTATGATTATGCGTTTGCGCCGTTGTTGCTGCGAGTGGAGGGAGCGCCGCGTGATTCCGCGTTACACCCGGCCGGCCATGGGCCGCGTCTGGACCGACGAGAACAAGCTAGCCAAGTGGCTGGAAGTCGAACTGGCCGCCACCGACGCTCTGGCCGAATGCGGGCAGGTGCCTCGGGAAACCGCGCAGAAGCTGCGCGCTTCAGCCCAGCCGCCCTCGCCCCAGCGGGTGGCGGAAATCGAGCGCGAAGTTCGCCACGACCTCATCGCCTTCACTCTGGCCGTCGCCGAGCAGGCCGGCCTCGAAGCCCGCTACCTGCACTACGGCCTCACCAGTTCCGATGTGCTCGACACCGCGCTGGCACTCCTGCTGCGAGAGGCCAACGACTTGCTCCGGCAAGGGCTGGCGCGCCTGGCTGACGTCCTCAAGCAGCGCGCCTACGAGTTCAAAGATACGGTCATGGTCGGGCGCACCCACGGCGTCCACGCCGAGCCCACCACCTTTGGCCTGGTGCTGGCGAACTGGGCCAGCGAGCTGGAGCGCAACCGTCGGCGCTTCCAGCAGGCGGCCGCCGATATGGAAGTGGGGAAAATCTCCGGCGCGGTCGGCACCTTCGCTCACCTCGGTCCCGAAATCGAGCGGCGCATCTGCGAGCGGCTGAAGCTCCAGCCCGCGCCCGTCAGCACGCAAATCATCCAGCGCGACCGCCACGCTCACTACTTGACGACGCTGGCGGTGATTGCTGCTTCGCTGGAAAAGATCGCCTTGGAAGTTCGCCACCTGCAACGCACCGAGGTGCGGGAAGCGGAAGAGCACTTCGGGCGCGGCCAGCGCGGCAGCTCCGCCATGCCGCACAAGCGCAATCCCATCACCGCTGAGCAACTCTGCGGGCTGGCGCGGTTGGTGCGGGCCAATGCCCAGGCGGCGCTGGAAAACGTGGCGCTCTGGCATGAGCGCGACATCAGCCACAGCTCGGTCGAGCGCGTCATCCTGCCCGACTCCACCATCTTGCTCGACACTATGCTCGACAAGGCCGCCGCGCTGGTCGAGCAACTGCGCGTCTATCCCGAGCGCATGCGCGAGAACCTGGAGTCCACCCGCGGGCTGATCTTTTCCGAGGCGGTCTTGCTGGCGCTGGTGCGCAAGGACGTTCCGCGCAGCGAAGCCTACCAGTGGGTGCAGGAAGCCGCCATGAAAGTCTGGGAGAGCAAACAGGACTTCAAGACGCTGATCCTGGCCGACGGGCGCATCACCGGCAAGCTTTCGCAGCAAGAGATCGACGCCGCTTTCGACCTCCGCCACCACCTCCGCCACGTGGACGCCATCTTCACCCGCGTCTTCACCAGTTAGCGTGGAGGAGTTTGTCGCGCAACCTTCGGGCAGGGAGGAGCCTTGTGCCCTGCCGTCCTGCCTCGAACCTCAGCGGCTGAAGCCGTGTCTGTTTGGTTAGCTACTCTACGGCACGGCTAAAGCCGTGCCCTGACGGGGCGAGAGAAGGAAAATCCAGTTTGGAAGGGGTGCGAAGCTTACCCGTATGGGCACCCGCTTTCGCGCTTTGCAAACGCCGCTGAAAGGCCCCTGCCAATAAAAGACAGCTTGGAAGAGGGGCGGAGTTTACCCCTGTACGGGCACCCGCGTATTTGTGATTCGGCTTTGACGGCGCGCTCCGGGTTGATGAGGCGCTCCACCACCTTGCCGCCCACCAAGTGTTGCTCGACGACCTGCCCGCCGAAGCCTTGGCGTAGGCGGGTTTCCGGCTTCTCATTCCGCTTTGACGGCACGCTCCGGGTTGATGAGGCGCTCCACCACCTTGCCGCCCACCAAGTGTTGCTCCACAATTTCCGGAACCACGGCGGGCGTGACCTCCTTGTACCAGATGCCGTCGGGGTGGACCACCACCGTCGGCCCGCAGCCGTGCTGGCCGGTGCAACCCAGCGAGGTGACGAGGACATCGAGGCCGCGCGCCTTCACCTCCTCGCGGAACTTCTGAAAGGTTTCCTTGCCGCCTTTCGGCGCGCAGCGTCCTTCACCGTCCACCGTACAGACCAGCACTTGCTTGCGGAAGATTCTTCCCATGATGACGTTCGCTCCTCGATTGAGTTTAGCTGCTCTGACCCCTCTGCAATTAGACAACACAGCTTGGAGGCGTTGCGGGGTTTATCCTACTACGGGGCACCCGCCTTATCACAGCCGGTTGATGACGCTGGCCAGGCAGCCGGCGCCAAACCCATTGTCGATGTTGACCACGGCCACGTTGGAGGCGCAACTGTTCAGCATCGCCAGCAGCGCCGCCACTCCCTGGAAGCTGGCGCCGTAGCCCACGCTGGTCGGCACCGCAATCACCGGCACCCGCACCAGCCCCCCCACCACCGTCGGCAGCGCGCCTTCCATCCCCGCCACGCAGACAATCACGCGCGCCTCGCTCAACTTTTCGCCATGCTGCATCAGGCGGTGGATGCCGGCCACCCCCACGTCGTAGAGCACCTCCACCCGGTTGCCCATGAGTTCCGCTGTCACCTGCGCTTCCTCGGCTACGGGGATGTCCGACGTCCCGGCGGAGACCACCAGGACCAAACCCTTGCCCATGATCTCTTTCGTTTTGCGGATGCTGATGGCGCCGGAGAGCTCATGGAAACGCGCCGCGCGCGCCACCCGCTTGACCCGCTGGTAGAGCTTGCGGTCGCCGCGCGTAATCAGAACGTTGTGGCGGTTCTTCGTCATCCGCCGGACGATGCTCGCCACCTGCTCGGGGCGCTTGCCGGGGGCGAAGATGACCTCGGCGTAGCCCTGGCGCAGGGAGCGGTGGTGGTCGATCTTGGCGAAGCCCAGGTCTTCAAACGGCAGCCGCCGCAGCCGCTCCAGCGCCGCCGCTGGCGCTAGCTTCCCCCGCCGCACCTGCTCCAGCATTTTGCGAATCTCGTTCTCGGTCATGGGAGTCACCGAAGGGAACACTCATTCTACACTATCCCTCTTAAGGTTCCTTGACGCGGCAGAGCGGGGCGGCCTAGACTGCGGGTTCATCCTCCCGAGGGGAACGGTTACTTCCGACAAGGCCATGGCGGGCAAGACCATCGTAGTCGGCATCAGCGGCGCCTCCGGCGCGGCTTACGCGCAGCGTCTGCTGCAACTGCTGGCGGCCGAGAAGCGAGTGGCGCGCGTGCACGTAGTGGTCTCCAGCGGCGGGCAACGCGTCCTGCGGGCGGAGTTGGGTATCTCCTGCCGCGAGGCCGAGAAGATTCCCGCCGTGCTGGTAGGCCGCGCCGACAAGAAGTTCGAGTACCTGCACAACGCCAACATCGGCGCTTCCATCGCCAGCGGCAGCTACGCCACCGACGCCATGGTCGTCATTCCCTGCTCGATGGGGACGCTGGGGGCGATTGCGGGCGGCATCTCCGACAACCTGATGCGCCGCGCCGCCGACGTCCACCTGAAGGAAGGCCGCCCGCTGCTGCTCTGCTGGCGCGACACCCCCCTCAACCAGATTCACCTGGAAAACATGCTGCGGCTGGCGCGTGCCGACGCGACTATTTATCCCATCAACCCGGGCTACTACCACGGCGCGGAAGCCCTCGCTGAGCTGGTCAACCAGTTCTGCCTGCGATTGCTGGAAAAGCTCGGCCTGCCACAGGACAAGCAGTACCAGTGGAAAGGCACCAAAGGATGATGTTGAAACTCGAAATTCGAAATTCGAAACTCGTTCTTGAAGGAGAGAATACCGAGTTTCGCTTTTCGAGTTTCCTGTTTCGTCCTTTGCTGATGACGTTGCGGATGATCAAGTTCGAGCACTCGATCTTCGCGCTGCCGTTTGCTTTTCTGGGCGCGCTGCTGGCGGCGGAGGGCTGGCCGACCGGGCAGCAGGTTTTCTGGATTGTGGTGGCGATGGTGGGCGGGCGCAGCGCCGCGATGGCGTTCAACCGCATCGCCGACCTGCGCTACGATAAGATTAACCCGCGCACCGCCGCGCGCGAGCTGCCGACCGGGAAGCTCTCGCTGCGCTTTACCTGGGCGTTCGTCGTGGTCTCATCGGCGGCACTGATTTTCGCTGCCTGGCAGTTGAACCCGCTGGCCTTTCGCCTTGCGCCGCTGGTGCTGGCAGTGCTGCTGCTCTACTCCTACACCAAGCGCTTCACCACCTTGAGCCATTGGGTGCTGGGGTTCTGCCTGGGCATGGCGCCCGCCGGGGCGTGGGTTGCGGTGCGCGGTGCGCTCGACTGGCGGATTTTCATCCTGACGGTGGCGGTGATGTTCTGGGTGGCGGGCTTCGACATCATCTACGCCTGCCAGGACGTAGAGTTCGACCGCAAGACGGGACTGTTCTCGGTTCCGGTCAGCCTCGGCATTGCCGGAGCGCTGTGGGTCTCGCGCGCGCTGCACTTGCTGATGCTGGGTTTGCTGGCTTGGCTGGCGGCGTTGGCGGGGTTAGGTGTGGTAGCCTACGCAGGCTTGCTGCTGGTCGCGGCCCTGCTGGCTTACGAGCACTCGCTGGTTAAGCCCGACGATCTGAGCAAGGTCAATGCTGCATTTTTTACCGTGAACGGCTATATTAGTATTTTGCTGTTGGTTTTCTGGGGAGCGGATATTTTGTATTGAGTAAGTTTCCCCGTGGCAGGGGCCACGGGGTTAGACGAGGTCGGGAAGCGGGTGCGAAGCCTGCCTGCGGTAGGCAGGCACCTCTTCCGGACGGGTAGTTAAAATGGAGTAATAAAGTCCAACCCGGCGGCCTGTCCCGCTCCGCGGGGCCCCTGCCGCTGGGCAACAAGCTTGAACGTGCAGGCAAAACTCCAAATTGAAGACAAGCGGCTGGCGCCGGTTGCTGAAAAAGTGCAGACGGGCGAGCGGCTGACGTTTGAGGATGGCCTGTCGCTCTACCGCACCCCGGACCTGTTGGCGCTGGGCTGGCTGGCGAACTCGGTCCGCGAGCGCCTGCACGGCAACGTCTGCTACTACAACATTAACCGGCACATCAACCCCACCAACGTCTGCGTGGCCCACTGCCGCCTGTGCGCCTTCGGGCGCGACCCCGACGCTCCCGGCGCCTACACCATGGCGCTGGAAGAGGCTTTCCGAACCGCGGCCAGCGGCATCACCGAGGCGGTCACCGAGTTCCACATCGTGGGCGGGCTGCACCCCGACCTGACGTTCGACTACTACCTCGACCTGATTCGCGGCCTCAAGCAGCGCTTCCCCCAGGTGCACTTGAAGGCTTTCACCATGGTCGAGATCGGCTACCTCGCCAGGATCACCAAGCTGCCCACGCGAGATGTGCTGCTGAAGTTGAAACAGGTGGGGCTCGACTCGCTCCCCGGCGGCGGCGCAGAGATTTTCCATCCCCGGGTGCGTAAGGTCATCTGCGACCATAAGACCTCCGGGCAACTGTGGCTCCAAATTGCGCGCACTGCCCACGAGCTGGGTTTGCGCTCCAACGCCACCATGCTCTACGGCCACATCGAGACCGAAGAGGAGCGCGTCGATCACCTGCTCAAGCTGCGCGCGTTGCAGGACGAAACCCGCGGCTTCGTCACCTTCATCCCGCTCGCCTTCCATCCGGAGAACACCGCGCTCTCTCACCTCCCCAAGCCCACCGGTTTTCTCGACTTGAAAAACATCGCCGCCAGCCGCCTGCTGCTCGACAACTTTCCTCACATCAAGGCCTACTGGATCATGCTCACGCCGCGCATCGCGCAGGTGGCGCTGCGCTTCGGCGCTGACGACATCGACGGCACCGTGATTGAGGAGAAGATCTACCACGACGCCGGCGCCACTACCGCGCAGGGTCTGCGGCGGTCCGAACTGCTGCGGCTGATTCGCGAGGCCGGGCGCGAGCCGGTGGAGCGCGACACGCTCTATCGTTCCGTCACCCGCACCGCCGACGGTCAGGCGCGCATCGACACCACCCTGACCGTTAACGTCTAAGCAACCCCCTACGTCTGCGTTGCGTCCATACAAGTAAGCCAGGTTGCCTGGGAACCCAGTAGTTCGGCCCGGACGGAGCGGTTTTCCACCAGGTAAGGAGGAGGGCTTCATGCGTAAACTCGTGTTCCTTGTGGCAGTGGTTTTGGTCGTCGGTGTGTCGGCGCGGGCTCAGCATCCCCGAGTGGAAATCTTCGGCGGCTACTCCTACGCCAACCTAGATGAGGGTCTTTTCCCTTTGTCCTCTTTGTCGGGTCGCCGGAATGCCAACGGTTGGGGCGCGAACCTCAGCCTCAACAGCAGCCGATTTTTCTGCTTCACCGCTGATTTTGCCGGCCAGTTTGGAGACGTGCCGACGCTGGACCCGACGCTGGCCTGCATTGCGGTCTTTCCGCCCCCGCCAGGCTGCACGACTGATGTGAACTTCAGCACCCAGCAATTTCTTTTCGGGCCACGCTTCACCTTCCGCGGAGCGGGCGCGACCGCGTTTGTCCATGTGCTCCTGGGCGCAACCCGCACCCGGCTCTCGAGCTTTCCCTTTTCTGGAGGGCTCGTGCCTGCCCAATCGGAAACCGATTTCGCTTTGGCCGCCGGGGGCGGGTTGGATGTGCGGCTGAGCCCCTTCATTGCCCTGCGCGCCTTCCAGGTGGATTACATCCCCGTCCACCAGGGCGGATTCATCAATTAGGATTTTGCCCAGAACATCCGGGTGCAGACCGGAATCGTGCTCCGGTTCTGACCTGCTGAGAGGCTAGCGCGGCAGTAGTTTCTTCCCGGTGGCCGCGCCACCAGCCCCACCCCAGCAGCGCATACACCGGCCCGTATTCCAGCCAAACCAGCCACGGGTCGTAGCGCCACACGCCCAAAGCAGTGAAATCAATTAGCGCGTGATAGCTGAGCAGCACCGTCCCGGTGAAAAGCAGAAAAGCCGGATGCGGAAAGAAGCAGAGGAAAGGCACCAGCCAGGTGACGTACCAGGGAAAGACGCTGGGCGAGAGCAGCAACACGGTCGCCATCAATAAGTAGGTAGCGCGCAGCGGCTCGGCCCGCTGCCAGGCCAGATGCAAGGCCAATCCCACCAACACGCCGGCGGCGACTCCGGCGGCCAGGGCTTCCTGCCCACTGGCATCCAGCAGCAGCGCGTAGAGACTCTCGTTGTTGCGCCATTTTTCGCCGTAGGTGGCGGCGCCGGCCAGCAATTTCCACTCGGCCGTGCGGTAGGGCCACCAGAGCAGCGCCGCCACGCCCGCGAACACCGGCAGGCTGCGCCAGCCGGCGCGCAGAAGGAATAGAGGCGCCAGAACTCCCGCGAACCATTTGCTCATGCTGGCCGCTGCCAACGTCGCGATTGACATCGAACGCCGCTCCTCTATAATCAGGCCGCTGGCCAACAGGAGCAGGAAGACCGGCAGCGAGTCGTTGTGGCCGCTGCCGGCAAATTCCAGCACCACCAGCGGACACCAGCCATAGAGGAGGGCGCGCGCGGGCGGCAGTCCGCGAGACGTGAGGATTCCCATCAGCAGCAAGAGCGTGCCGAGGTCGAAGACTACGCTCGCCAGCTTGAAAGCGAGCACGCCGCCCAAAGCGGCGGTCAGCCGGAACAGCAGTTGGGTGGTGGGGCCGTAGGCGGTGGTGACATTCTTGCCCGGAAAGCGGTGGTAGTGGTCGGTGCGAAGGGCTTCCAAGGCAGGGTCGGCCGGCGCTGAGAGATAGGGGTTGTGGCCGCTGAGTTGGATGTTGCCTTCCCAGACGTAGCGGTACATGTCATGGGAGAGCGAGGGCGGCAGCAACGTGGCTCGAAAGGCCACTGCTGACAGGAGTACGATGAGCAGGGCAGCGCGGCCCGAGGCTCCCGGCCGGCAGGCGAGATAGGCCGCCAGCAGATAGACGACAGTGGCGGCCAGGGAAATTGCGACCACCTCGGGGGTGTTCTCATCGAAGGGATGGAAGCGCCGCAACAGCAGAAACAGGCCTTCCAGCAGCGCGGCCAACAGAGCCAGCGAGCTGAGGACGGCACGGCTTCGGGAGGGGGAGCGTAGCATTAGCTAGCCATGGGCCTGCTTGCAGCCAGTTTGGTTTTGAGCAATGCCGTCGAGCGCTACCTGCGCTTCCTGTTCGAACCCGATCCCTTTCGCGGCAAGTACTCGTTGAACGGGTTTGACCTGCTGTTCCTCATTCCCTACTTCGCGATTCTGATCACGCTGAGCTTCTACGGCCTGCACCGCTTCCGTCTCATCTATCTCTATAAGAAGTACCGCCGCAACCGGCCGGTTGAGCCGCCGCCGCCGGCCGAGTGGCCGCAGGTTACCATACAGCTTCCACTCTACAACGAGAAGTACGTGGTGGCGCGCCTCTTGGACGCGGTGGTGCGGCTCGACTATCCGCGCGAGCGCCTCGAAATCCAAGTGCTGGACGACTCCACCGATGAGACGGTGGCGGTGGCCCGCGCCGCCGTGGCTCGCTACGCCGCGCAGGGCGTGCGCATCCGCCACTTCCATCGCAGCCACCGCAGCGGCTACAAAGCCGGCGCGCTGGCCCAGGGGCTGGCGCAGGCGCGGGGGGAGTTCATCGCCCTCTTCGACGCCGACTTCATCCCCGCCCCGGACTTCCTGCGCCGCACGCTGCCCCACTTTTCCAATCCCCGGGTGGGGATGGTGCAGACACGCTGGACTTACGTCAACCGCAACTACTCGCTGCTCACCCGCGTGCAGGCGATTCTGCTCGACGCCCACTTCGTGCTCGAACACGGCGGCCGCTGCCGCGCTGGTCTCTTCTTCAACTTCAATGGTACTGCAGGGGTGTGGCGCCGGGCGGCGATCGAAGACGCCGGCGGCTGGGAACACGATACCCTGACCGAAGACACCGACCTCAGCTACCGCGCGCAGTTGCGCGGCTGGCGGTTCCTCTTTCTGCCCGAGGTGGAGGCGCCTTCAGAGCTGCCAGTGGATATAAACGCCTTCAAGGCGCAGCAAGCGCGCTGGGCCAAGGGTTTGATGCAAACCGCCAGGAAGATTCTTCCGCGAATCTGGCGCGCGCCCCTGCCCTGGCGGGTCAAGCTGGAAGCCTTCTACCATCTGACGGCGTGCATCAGCTATCCGCTGATGGTGGCGCTTTCGATTCTTTTGCTGCCGGCCATGATCGTGCGCTTCTGCCAGGGCTGGTGGCAGGTGTTGTGGATTGACCTGCCGCTGTTCCTGGCCGCCACCTGTTCGGTTTCAACGTTCTACTTGGTGGCGCAGAAGGAGCTGTATCCGCGCACATGGAAGCAGACGTTTTTCTTTCTGCCGCTGTTGATGGCGGTGGGCATCGGGATGGCGCTGCGCAATGCGCACGCTGTGCTGGAAGCCATCGGAGGGGTGCAGTCGGCGTTTGTGCGCACGCCCAAGTACCGAGTCGAAGACGCCCGAGTGCCCTGCTACGCCCGGGTCTATCGCTCGGCTGACCGCAACTGGCTGCCGTGGGTGGAGTTGGCTCTGGGCGCGTATTTCGTCTGGGCCACGCAGTATGCGTTCTTCAACGGCAACTACGCCACCGTCCCGTTCCTGTCTCTTTTCCTCTGGGGGTATCTCTACACCGGCTTGCTGTCGCTCACGCAGCCCTACTGGGAGCGGCTGGCTTGGCTGGTTTGGCCGGAGCGCTTGCAGCAGCCGGCGGAGACGTTGTAGCTTTCCCCGTGCAGAAATTCCTTTTGGGTGAGCCGCTCCGGCAGGGGAAGTAGTCTTCTTGTTCGGCCTGCCTTGCGCCTCGGCTGTGCAGATGGGCTTTGCTGGAACACACCGCAGGAGGGGCCTTGAACCGTCCACCGCAGAGACGCAGAGCACACAGAGAGGAGACCATCGGATGAGACAGAAACCACTTGCGCTGGTTTTGCTCGTCGGTTTGCTGGCGGGCGCGCTGCCGGCGACGGGACGCATCAAGGAGGCGCCGGAAGAATACGCCGCCCGGCGCGCGCGCCTGCTCGAACGCGTGGGCTCGCCTGTCGTTCTGTTCGGGTACGGGAGCGAAGTTTCAAATGTTTCATTGCTGTACACGTTTCGCCAGGAGGAGAGCTTTTACTACCTCACCGGGCATGAGGAGCCCGGCGCGGCGCTGCTGCTGGTCCCGCAGACCGACGAAGCCAAGGCGGCCAAGCTGCCGCCGGAAACGCTCTTCCTGCCGCCGCGCGACAAGCGCCGCGAGCGCTGGGACGGCGTTCGCATTGGCCCAACGGGCACGGACGCTGCCGTGCGCACGGGCGTCGCCGTGGTCCAATCCGTGGCCGAACTTCGCCACGCACTGGAACGGGCTGCTGCTGCCTTCCCGAACCTCTACACACTGTTTCCCGCGCCGGGAGCAGAGGTGGACTCCGCCCACGCCGCGCGCTGGCTGCGGTGGTTGCGGGAGCAGGCGCCGTTGGCGGAGTGGCAGGATGTGCGCAAGACACTGAGTGCGCTGCGGCAGGTGAAGTCGGAGAGTGAGCAGGAGTTGCTGCGCCTTGCCATCAAGCATTCGATGGAGGCGCACCGGGAAGCGATGCAGGCGCTGCGGCCGGGCCTGCACGAGTACGAGATTGCAGCGCTGATGGAGTACACCTTCAAGCGCGCTGGGTGCGAGCGGCCGGCCTACATTCCGATTGTGGGCTCGGGGTTCAACTCCACCGTGCTGCACTACAACCAAAACTGCCGGCAGATGCAGGCGGGCGAGCTGGTGGTGATTGACGTCGGAGCCGAGTGCGCAGGCTACGCCGCCGACATCACGCGCACGCTTCCGGTGGGCGGCAAGTTCAGCCCGCGGCAGCAGGAAATTTACGAAATCGTGCTGGGGGCGCAGAACGCCGCCATCGCGGCGGTGAAGCCGGGGATGAGCTTTGCGCGCACGGGCGAGCACTCGCTCTACCGCATCGCCTATGACTACATCAATACGCACGGGAAAGACCGGAAGGGCGAGCCGCTGGGAAAGTATTTCATCCACGGGCTCGGCCACCACATCGGCTTGCAGGTGCACGACGCCGGCGATCCCACCCGGGCGCTTGCGCCGGGGATGATCGTCACGATTGAGCCGGGGATTTACATCCCGGAAGAAAACCTGGGCGTGCGCATCGAGGACATCGTGCTGGTGACCGAGGACGGCGCCGTGCTGCTGACCGCATCCCTCCCCCGCACCGTCAAGGAAATCGAGCAGGCGATGGCCGAAGCTCCCACGGTCGAACAGTAGAGAAGCCGTACCCCTTGGATTCTGATGACTACGCAGCGGCAGTTTGTCCTGCTCAACCGGCAGGTCATCAACTGCCGGAAGTGTCCGCGGCTGGTGCGTTGGCGGGAGCAGGTGGCGCGGGAGAAGCGCCGCATGTTCCGCGACTGGGAGTATTGGGGACGGCCGGTGCCGGGCTTCGGCGACCCGCGCGCACAACTGCTGGTGCTGGGACTGGCACCGGCAGCCCACGGCGCCAACCGCACCGGACGGATGTTCACCGGCGACCGCGCGGGCGATTTCCTCTTTCGCGGCCTCCACCGGGCCGGGTTCGCCAACCAGCCCACCTCCGTCAGTCGCGACGACGGCTTGAAGCTCACCAACTGCTACATCACCGCGTCGCTGCGATGCGCACCGCCGCAGAACAAACCCACGCCGCAGGAGCAATCGAACTGCCGACCGTTTCTGGAAGAAGAATTCCGCCTGTTGACTAACGTGCGCGCCGTGCTGGCGCTGGGCCGGATCGCGCACGATACTTACTTGCGGTTGTTGCAGCAGCACGGGCAGATCAAAAGCCTGGCCGCGTTTCCCTTTGGCCACGGAGCGCACTATGACCTGCCCTGGCCCGGCGGCGCGCGGACGGTTTGGTTGTTTGATTCCTTCCATTCCAGCCAGCAGAACACCCAGACCGGGCGGCTGACCCCGGCGATGTTCAACCGGGTGCTGCGGGCGGTGAAGAAATACCTCAGGGGCTAAAGCCCCCGGAAGGAGCAGTCCGGTGTTGTCGCGGTTGAAACTGCAACCCACAAAACGGGAGCAGGTGTCCCCGTACGGGGATAAACTCCGCACCTCTTCCGGACTGAGGGTAGTAGGAGTCAAGGGGCTGATGGAAGCAGGAAAACTCGCCCGCTTGCTGTATGGGCGCGGGAAACGGAGTCGGTGATTGACCGCGGGTGCAGCGCCGGAGTAGGCTTCACACGAAGGTCGGGAGCGTCGAGTCGAAAGTGAGGGGGAAACATGGCAATGCAAAAAACCAAGCAGCTTACGGTGTGGGTACAAGACCGCCCGGGGATACTGGGTGAGGTGGCAGACGCCCTGGGCGCGAAGAAGGTGAACATCCTGGCGCTGGTGGCCTCGGTCGTGGAAGGGAGCGGCGCGTTGCGGATGGTGGTGGACAAAGCGGCGGAGGCGAAAGAGATTTTCACGCAACGCGGTTGGAAGACCACCGAAGAGGAACTGGTGAGTTTCGCGCTGCCGGACCAGCCCGGGCAGTTGGGCAGCGTCTCAAAAAAGCTCGGTGATGCCGGCATCAACATTCACTACGCCTACACCGGCGCGGCCAAAGGCGCCGCCGAGGCCAGCGCCTACTTGGCCGTGTCTGACGCCGAGGCTGCGCTGAAAGCACTCCGCTAACGTTCATCCCGAATGGTGGTAACTCGGGCCGCAAATGATCCCACGGGAGTTCCTAGAGGCGCTGGAGGAAGAGTGGCAGCCGGTGTCGAAGGCGGCGCTGGCGGGCTGGCTGGTGTTCTACGGACTGTTTCTGCTGCACGCGCTGGCCGATGACGACGGCTTTCTGCTGATTGACCACGTCAACCTGATTGTCCACGAAGCCGGTCACCTGCTCTTCGGTTGGTTGGGCGCGACGCTGGGGTTGTGGGGCGGGACGCTGCTGGAGTTATTGGTGCCGTTGGGGCTGGCTGCTTATTTTGTTTTCCACCGGCAGACCACCGGAGCCGCTTTTGCCGCCTTCTTTTTCTTCGAAAACTTTCTCTACATTGCCACCTACATGGCGGACGCCCGCGCCCAGATGCTGCCGCTGGTGACGGTGGGCGATCCCAGCCTGGGCGGGCACGATTGGTTCCAGATTTTTTCCCGCCTGGGGATTTTGCCACACGATACTTTGATCGCTGGGTGGACGCGGGCGCTGGGCTGGGTGGGGATGCTGGCGAGCGTGGCCTGGCTGGTGAAACGCGCCCGAGTTAGTTGAGCCGGTTTTCCGTTTATTCGTAGCGCAAGGCGACCATCGGATCGACTTTGGTGGCGCGCCGGGCGGGCACGTAGCAGGCCAGCAGCGCCACGGCGACCAGCAGCGAAAGCAGTACACTTTCGGTCAGAAGCTGGCGGACTAACCGCACCCGGTGGGCGCCCAGCGACAATCGGATGGCGATCTCTTTCCGCCGGGCAGTGGCGCGTGCCAGCAGCAGGTTGGCGACGTTGGCGCAGGCGATCAGCAAGACCAACCCCACCATGCCCATCAAAACAAACAGCACCGGGCCCAGCACCGACTGCGTGCCGTTGGGGGACCGCCAGAGCGGATAGAGAGCCGCGCCGCGGCCTTCGTTGGTGTCGGGGTACTCCTGGCCCAGTTGTTCTCGTCGAAAGCCTCTTGGACGACCATGCGGTCGTCCGGATCATCCTCAGCCAATAAGATCGTGACTGGACTCTGTTTTTTGCTCATGCTGCGTTTTCCTCGTGGCGCTGTTTGATTGGTAAGTCAATCATAAAAGTTGCCCCCTGGCCCGGTGCGCTCTTGGCGGTGATGCTGCCGCCGTGGCGCTCGGCAATCTGGCGGCAGAGTGCCAGGCCTATACCGGCCCCCTCGTACTCCTGGCGACCATGCAGGCGCTGAAAAACACCAAAGATGCGGTCGGTATACTTTTGGTCGAAACCGATGCCGTTGTCTTCCACGATAATTTGACAAAGCCCGTCACCAGGCGAGTTTCCCTCCGGGGGTTGCATCCTGTCGTTAAAGACTTTGCCGCGGATGCTTACCACCGGGATTTCTTCCTCCCGGTGGAATTTCAGCGCATTGCTGATCAGGTTCTGCAGCAATTGGCGCATCTGCGTCGGATCGGCGTCAATCGTGGGCAGCGCGCCGATTTCCACCAGCGCACCTTCCTGCGCGATGCGTACTTCCAAATCGAACAACACTTCTTGCAATACCTTAACGAGATTGACCGGAACGAAGGGCTGGGCCGCAGTCGTAACTTGCGAATAGGCGAGCAGGTCGTCGATCAGGATCTGCATCCGTGCCGCCGCACCCAGCATTCGATCCAAGTAGTCGCGTCCCTGATCCGTCAGCACTTGGTTGCACTTGGCCTGCAGCCGGTCGCCAAACATGAGGACTTTGCGAAGCGGCTCCTTCAGGTCGTGGGCGGCCACGGAAGCAAAGTTCTGCAGCGCGTGGTTGCTCTGTTCCAATCGAGCCGCGAGGGCTTGTAGGTTTTCCTCGGCCTGCTTGCGCTCAATCACGCGCCCGAGCTGTGTGCTCAGGTAAGTAATGGCTTGCAGCAACTTCTCGTCGATTTCCTGAGGCTGGGCGGAGTAGAATTCCAGCACAGCGGCAACCTTTGACCCCACCAAGACAGGGAAACTGAAAGCTCCGCGGACGTGGATGTCTGAGGAGGCTCTTGCGCGCAGAAAAGTGGGATCCTTGGTGACGTCCTTGATCCAGGCAGGCTTACCGGAGAAGAACACCCGGCCCGGCAACCCGATGCCGGGTGCGAATCGGGTTGCCTCACTCATTTTCCGAAATGCTTCAAATTTCTCGGTGTGACTGAAGTGCCAGATAGTAGTGGAAACCAGTTCGCCGCTGGAATCTTCCGCCGGGACATAGACGTGACCGACGGACCAGCCCGTATGGCCACAAATCTGGTCCAGGCAAACCTGCATCGCCTCTTGCACCGTGGAGGCTTCATTGGCGGCGGCCGTTACACTCTGCAGCAATTGCACGAGCGCGTTCCTCTCCTGCAGGGTTTTCTCGGCCCACTTGCGCTCGAAAATCTCGATTCTCAGTTCCTGGTTGGCTTGTTCCACCTGCATGGTTCGCGTCTTCAGGATCTGCTGCGCTTCCTCCAGCTGTGCGACGACGAGCCTCTGTTCGCGGTGGGTTTCGACGTAGTCCAGAGCCAGCCCGACCAACGGCACCAGGTAGGCAATGATCTTGAGGAAATGGGCGATGTTGAAATGGTTGTCAAAGAGCGCGGTGGACCCGAATGCCATGTAGAGCTGAGTGGCCACTTCGGGAATCGCGCTGATCATCACCGCATGCGAAAACAGACTCGGCGTCTTGCGGTAGAAGCGCGGGTAAACGATGATTCCCGCAAACAGGAACAACACCAGCGGAATCACGTCGTAGGGCCGGGTCACCAGGGAGTCGGGAAACATGGTCTGCGGCAGCAGGGCGGTGGTGGCACAGACATGGATAATCCCATAGGCGGCCAGACCGAAGACCAAGCTGATACCCATGACAAAACCAGGACCCCGCTGTTTCGCTCCAGACTTCCTCAGGAGGAGAATGCCCACACCGACAATCATGATGAGAGCGTTGAAGAGCCGGCAGATGGCCCAGGTGAAGGGGATCAGGTTGCGGTTGTCGGCCACCGAGTCGATCAAGCGGTCAGCCGCCAGGGTGTGAAAGGCATCCATGCAGCCGGCGAAAAACAAGGCTACCCCGATAACCGGAGTGGTGATATCGCGCGCGATCTTGAAGTGGATGAAGGCCAGGAAGACGGTGAAGATGGCTACACAGAAGGCACTCCACTCCAGCAGCGTATGAATATGGCTTCCCGACAATACTCGATGCATTGCATCGGTCAATTCATGGGAGGCCATTCCCGAAACGGCAGGCACCTCCAGGGGAAGACGCGGTGATCCGAAATCCACTCCCACAAGATTTAGCAGAAGCGGCAGCACGCAGACGGCGACCACCGCCCAAACCAGTTGTTTCGGAATCTTGCTTTTTTTCATGCCAATCGAGTCCGATGCAGGAAGCTTTGGGCGCTTGCGCGCGCGGAGATCCGGAGGGAATTCTGCGTCTGGTCGGCCATCTCTCGAAAGTCTACCTTGGGGACGAATGTCCTTTCATTTGGTCAAGCCGCTAGCCGTTCCTGTCCCTGGGCGCACGTTTTTCTCAGGGCAACAGCCTTCACAAGTTATGTCGGCAACTATTGCAAAAAGTTGAGCGACGCCTGCGGTTAATAACTCTCACAATCGGTATAGCATCGGTGGGGGCGGTTGAGCGTGCCGGGAAGGGGGTGGTTTCAGGACAGCAAGAGGGGCTTACTGCTTGGGGCGGGCGCGCTTGCCGGTGAGGGGGACCCCTCGGAGAAGATCTCGCGGTAAACTCCGGCGACGGGGTGGAATTGCCGAACTATTGTTTCGGTTTTTCGTGGCCTCCTGTAAGAGGTACAAAAGCCACGGGCATGATGCGCTCGATGCGCAGGTCCTGGGGCGTCTGGCCGCGATGCACGACGCGCAACTCCAGCCCGTAGGGAGGCTGGCCGAGCGGAATGACCATGCGCCCGCCGGGCTTGAGCTGCTCCAGCAGCGGCGGGGGCAGGTGGGTGGCGCCGGCGGTGACAACGATGGAGTCGAAAGGCGCCGCCTCCGGCCAGCCCAGGTAGCCGTCGCCGGCGCGCACGTGGACATTGGCGTAGCCCAGGCGCTCCAGCCGCTGCCGCGCCTGCTCGGCCAGCGGGGCGACAATCTCGATGGTATAAACATCTTTGACCAGGACGGCCAGCACCGCGGCCTGGTAGCCGGAGCCGGTGCCCACCTCCAGCACGCGGTGGGTGGATTGAGGCCGAAGCAGCTCGGTCATCTTCGCCACCATGTAGGGCTGCGAGATGGTCTGGTCGTGGCCGATGCGCAGGGGGCGGTCCTGGTAAGCCGCCGAGCGCAGCGGTGCGGGGACAAACTCGTGGCGGGGGACGCGGCGCAGAGCGCGGAGCACGCGAGGGTCGCGCACCGGGTCGCGCGCGTCGCGCGGGTGCGCCATGGTCTGCTCGACCATGCGGGCCCGTTGGCGGGCCCAATCCTGCTGGTCAGCGGCCGGGGCCAGGCAGGCGGTCAGGAGGAGGGCGCAGAGTGCGGCCAGTAACCGCGTCCTTTTCCGTTTGCGGCTCATCTCAGTCATTATAGTCTTGGGAGCGCGAATGGAACTGCGAATCTACAGTCAGGAGGCCAACCAGCCCCGCTTGTGCCACCGGCTCACGCGCTGGCTGGGAGAGTTCGAGCGCTGGACGGCGCCCGAAGCCGAGCCGGAGCGCGAGCCCGGGATCGAGCACGAGCAAGAGCGCAGCTTTCTTCCCGTAGCCGTGCTGCTGGGGGTGGCGCTGCTGGTGCAGTACGCGCAGTTCTACCACCCGGCGGTGCGCGCCTACCTGGAAAACCGCGACATCCTCTACCGCGCCTCCTGGATCGGCTTCACCATTTTCAAGCAGTGGGGCCTGTTCGTGTTGATGCTGGTGGTGTTTGCGGTCAAGGAGGAGCGGCTGGCCGGCGTTGGCTTTCCGCGGCTGGACGCCCGGCGGGTGACAGTGGCGCTGGGGCTGGTGGGATTTTTCCTGGGCGCGGCGCTGCTGCACCGGCCCAACTACAGTTTGGCGGAGGCCGGGCTCTACTGGATGGTGCCGCTGTGGACGGGGGAACGGGTGCTCTCGGTGGCGTTGGCGCTCACGGCGGCGGTGGTGGAGGAGACTTTCTTCCGCGGGTTCGCCATCGTCTGGACCTACCGCTGGAGCGGGAGCCTGCCCTTTGCGGTTCTGTTTCCGGCGTTGGTGTTCAGCGCCGGGCACGCCTACCTGGGTTGGCTGAACATCTTGTTCGCTTTCGCCGTTACGCTGGGGTTCTCGGTGTTTTTTCTCTGGCGGCGAGACCTCTACTGGCTGATGGTGGTGCATTTCGTGATTGACGTCTTGGACCTGCTGGCGTGAGGAAGGCCCGGCCGGGTCATGGCGCAGCCTGGGGCGCTCAAGGATACGGTAGCGCAGACATTCCTGCCTGCGCGGCGTTGGGAAGGCAGACCCGCCGTGGCGGGCAGGCGGACTGACAGGAAGGGGCGTCGGAACGGTCGGGTGAAACTAGCGGACGTAGCCGGGGGGAACGCCCTTGCGGCGAGCTTCGGCTTGGAGGGCGGTAATCTCCTGCTGGATTTCAGTCCGGCGGCGCTCCAGCCGCTGGAGGGCGTCAGCGACGCCGATGCCACCGGCATTGGTGTTGACGTCGATGACGTTGGAGGCGGCCTGGCCCCGGCCGGTGCGGAATTGCCGCAACTGTCGTTCGATCTGTGCCAACTCATCCCGCAGCGGCTTCAAGCGTTCCTGCCAGTACTCGCGGGTGTCTTGCGGGTTGGGGGCGGATTCGGCGGCCCCGTCCGCTGCTGCTTCTCCCGGCTCGCCGGTAGCGGATGCCGCCGGTCGCGCCCCGCCCATCACGCTGATAGGGGCGCCGGGCTTGAGGTGTTGCAGGTCGTCATTGGTCCAGACCTTACGCTTGGGTTTATCAGCAGTTCGGTTGGCTTCGTTGGTGGCGAGCAGGTTCACCTCGGTCAGGGGGAACTGGTAGGCGCGGCCATCGAGGCCGGTGAACCTCACCATCCCCTTGTACACCAGGTAGCGGCTGCGCGCTTCGATGCGACGCCCGTCCTTGAGCACGACGGTGTA
This sequence comes from Candidatus Acidiferrales bacterium, assembly GCA_965247455.1. Classification (GTDB taxonomy): domain Bacteria; phylum Acidobacteriota; class Terriglobia; order Acidiferrales; family 2-02-FULL-67-57; genus JACZYA01. Next base: position 12,259 of record CBDFHE010000017.1, on the reverse strand, counting down.
GGCGGCCAGCAGCAGTGAGGGGAGCAGCAACGCCAGCGTTGCGGCGAGAAGTGCTTTCCGTAGCATGGTACCCTTCCTTCCCCCCTCTGTTTGAATTATAGCGCAACGGCGGGGTTGCCTGACTCCTTTCTCTTTGCCTTATCGGCCGGGGCGCTACGCCGGGCGGCGAAGCCGACCGTCAGCTTCATCGGCGTGTTAGGCCGTCTCTCCGTGTTCTTTACTGACCATGATGTTTAGCAATTGTCTCCTTACTCAATCGTAGAAACCTCACCGCATTGTTATAGAAAATGTCGCGCTTCTGTTCGTCAGTGAGAAATGAGGCAGACTCGATGCCCTCAACAGCTTGAGGGATCATATGCGGCCGCGAGGGTGAGGCATCGGACCCGAACATTAGCCGCTCTCCGAAGCCGGCGCGGATAAGGGCGCTGAGGTAATCGTGAAAGGCCTCGCGCGGCAAGCGCCAAGTAATGGTCGATAGGTCGGCATAAACCTGGGGATATTGGAACATCAAAGCGATCATCTCGTGAAGAAATGGATAGCCGGCATTCTCCAGATAGATTCGGAGTTTCGGGTGGCGGACCAGTACCTCCTCCAGGAGAAGCGGATGCCCTGCCGACGAGCGAAAGGTCGGGTGCGGAGCGCCGATGCCCTCTATATGGATGAGGACCGGAAGGTCTAGCTCTTCGGCCAATGCAAAGAACGGTTCCAAGCTAGGCGCGTTGGGCGGAATACCTAAATACTGAGACGTAATTTCACCCATCCCGTGAAGCCGGCCAGCAAGATATTCAGCACGCAAACTGTCGATGTCGGGAAAACCGTTTATCCCAGACACCGGGAACATTGGCGAGGGAATGAATCGACCCGGGGCAGCAGCAGTCCAGCTGTAGACATCCTCCAGCGAGCCGCTAAGAAATGCTTTGACAATGTTGGACTCATCCATCAGTGCGACCACGCGCTGGCGAAGACTGTCGTCCGGGCCGGCGTGCAGGTGCATGTCGATGATCGGCGGACGCCGCTCCTGGGCCGGGGCTCGCTGCCCAAAGCAAACCAAAACAATCAGCGCTGCGGCAATCGGGGCAATTGAACATTTCACAAGTAATGGCTCCTAACTCAGGCGTTGATCCGCCTAACAGCCGGGATGATCTGTTTGAATTATAGCGCAAGAAGCGGGTTGCCTGGCCTATTACTCTTGTTGCGGGGTGTTGCGGTTCAAGCCATAACTGACGTTCGACTATTGGGACCACGCCTCGCCAGCAGGCCCGGGTCGATGCAATCGCTCTGCTCGATTACCCCCTCTGGCATGGAGCGAAGGATTGACCCCTCAAGCCGTTTCTTCCTTCCGCTCTCTGGCATACAGGTAAGCGGGGAAGGCGCAGGAAAGGCCAATGAGGAAGTTGAGCACAATGAAAAGGATTGGACGCGGGCCTTTCTCTCGACTGCGCTGATGAAACATGAATATCCAAAACACTGCTGAAGTGAGGAGAAAGTCTGTTGTGAAACCACCCGCGGCCGGATTTGCGAATAGGGCTGCCACAAATCCAGGAAGACTGACGCCCTCGCTTGAGAAATGCTGAATGAAGAAAGCATAGGGAAGCACCGCGCCAATGATCGCAAGAACCAGATAAAGCGTCTTCATTTCAATCCTCCTTTTGTGAACCCGCGCAGATCTGCTGAGCAAACCCAGCTACAGAGTTGCAACGAGCCGCCGGCTACCAGTGCCAGACCTGGTCGTACTGGGAGAACAGCCCGGCCAGCTCGCTACCGCTGACGAGGGTGAAATCCTTGACCAGGCTCTGGGGAGAAATGCCGCGCTCCTCAGCGTCCTCCCGCACGACGCGGACGGGAATGCCGGCCTCCTTCATCTTGAGCAGGTCCTTGTGGGGATAGGGAGGGTGCTCGATGGGGAGCTTGCCGATGACGACCCCGGTGGGGTCCTGGCTGGCGACGGCATAGTTGACGGCGTTCCCCCGCAACAGCACCCCCATCTCACTCCCGGCCTTTTTCAGGGCGTGGGTGAGCCAGAGTACGGCGTTGTCTTGTTCCTCTTGGGTGCCGCGGTAGGCGGTCTCCACAACGCAGAGAATCTTTTTCATGGCGCAAGCTCCTTTTATTTGGTCGGAATCACGAGGGTGGCATCGGGCTCTTGCACCCACTCGTGGAATTCCGGCGGACCACCCCGCCGCGGGCCCTCGATCCAGTTGCCAGCGCCGCGCTCGTCCACGCAGAGACCGCAGTTGAGCCAGTCCAGTTTGACTCCGTTCTCTTTGGCCAGCTCGAACAGGCCCGCGACAAAGTCCTTGGTGGTGGGGTGCTTCTCTTCCTCCACCGAGGTTCCGTGGACGGGGTTGGGGTGGGGCTTCTGGTCCTTGACCGTCAGGCTGACGGCGCCCTCGTAGGCGAACACGTTAACGTTGATCCCCTTGCGGAGGGCTGCATCAATGATCCGCAACGATGTGGTCGAGTTCGCGGACTCATAGGGGGGTTCCATGATGGAAATGGTTAGTGTTTTTGCCATTGTTTGTGCCTCCCTCAGTGCCAGAGGACTTTCGTCCCATTCGCCATGATGTGGTCCACCAGGGCGTCAATGTCGGCGGGCTTGACCGATGGGTGCCGCTCCGAGTCCTGGATGCCGCGCTCCTTGAGCGAAAAGGAATCCACCAAGACCTCGACCTTGCCTTTCAAGACAGTGCCGAGCGGATTTCCCTTGGCATCTTTTCTCGACGCCAAGGCCCCGTTTTGAACCAGGAAGAGGGTTACTTTGTCGCCCTGGGCGGCGAGGTCCGCGGCCAGGCTGTAGAAATAGGAAACGTCGCGGGCCTCGAACGGGTCGCGCGATTCAATCAGAAGATAGTTAGCCATTCGCCCCCCTCTTTGCTGTTTCAATTATAGATGCTTGACACCCGAAGAAGTTGCTACTGAGAATCCCCCAAAGGCCCCCGAACCTACGCTTGGGATTTATAGCAACCCGTGAGAGAAGGCGCAATAGAATCAATTGCCAAGAAGCTTCCCCGTCGTCCGCCACGGCGGATAAACCCGCCCGAGGCGGGCAGGCCTGCCCGCCGGCAAACAGGCGGCGGAAGAGGGATTGGAAGCGGGGAGCAAGTCACTCAGAATGCCTTGTCCTTCCAGCAAGCATCTGTTCGGTCGAATGCTTGTTCTTTGCTATCTTGACCTTCTAATGACAGGCCCAACTCTAACATTAGAACTGAACCGGTTCTTGGGTGTCAGGTCCTATCCTTTTTTTCTCTGTTTTCGGACGGGTCTTTTTCTGCTCTCAACAAAATCTCCCCGTGTCAACGCAAAGTAGAAATGTCCCGGTTTTTTGCCAGATAGAAATGTCCTCCTCCAAGGGTGATCGGGAGGGGGAATGTACTTTCGTTTGCCTTTCCTTGGGCCCGCAAGCCCCGTAGGCCGTAGGCCGAAGGGGGTTGCGGGCGCGGGCGGCGGGCTCGGGCAGGGCCGCAGGCTGAGATAAGAGCCGCGGAAGCGGACCCAGCGGCTGCCGTCGAGCCGCCGTTCGACCTCCACCCGCGCCCCCCGCAACCCCGCTCGCACCTGGGCGCGCGGGATCGCCCAGCGCTGGCCCTGCCAGCGCACGGTGTAGTCGCCTGCCACCCGGCGCGGTTCGCGCACGCTCAGGATTGACTCCAGCCGCTGGGTGCCTCCCAGCGGGCGGTGGGCATCGTGCGGCTGGCGCGGAGCGACGGTGAAGCGCTGCTCCCAGAAAGGCAGGAAGACTGCTGCCAGGAAGCGGTTGGCCTGCTCCACCGTGTGCACCCCGGCCAGGCGCATCTCCTTGACCAGGCGGTCCTGCAAGGTGCCGAATAGTCTCTCGATGCGCCCCTTGGCCTGGGGGCTGTGGGCGGGAATCCACTCGATCCCCAACTCCTGCAGGGCCCGCCCGATCTGGGTGCGGGCCGGCTGACCGCCGAGCTGCTCGTCGAGCCGGGCCGAGCGGGTGGTGCGGAACAGGCTGCTTTTGTCGGTATAGAGTGCCCGCGGCCGTCCCCAGCGCCGGAGCCAGCCTGCCAGGGTGCGCAGGTTTTCCTCGGTCGAGTCCTGGGCGGCGAAGCGGCCCCAGACCCGGCTGGTAGCGTCGTCGATCAGCGCGATCAACTGCACGGGAGGTCCGCGCCGCTCCAACCAGCGATAGGGCGAGCTGTCCATCATCACCAACTCGCCGAAGGCGGCCCGCCGCTCTCGCCAGACGTGCACCGCCGGCCTCCGCTGCCGGCGCGACCGCCACAGCCCGGCGGCGGTCATCCACTGCCGCAGCGTCTCCCGGCTGACCTGCCACCCATCTCGCGCCAGGTGCTCGCTGGCCAGCGTGGGCCCAAAGTCGGCGTAGCGCCGCCGCACCTGGGCCAGGATGCGCCCCTGGAGGGCCGCTGGAATCTTCCGGTTCGAGGGCCGCCCCCGCAGCCGATGCACTACGCCCCTGTCCCCCTCCGCCCGCACCCGTCTCAGCAGACGCCGCAGGTGGCGTACGCTCACCTGCACCCGCCGGCCCGCTTCCACCTGGGTCAGATAGCCCTGCTCGACTTGGTGGAGTACCTTCAACCGATCCTGCTCCCGTTGGCTCAATTCGATTCGCTCCTCTCTCATCGTCCCTCCTGGCCCTGATGAAAGAGGACATTCCTACTTTGCGCAAATAGGACATTCTCACTTTGCAGCTACAAACAAAATCTCCCCGGTGACACCCTCTTCTCTAAGGTTATACTTGGCGCGTGCTGTCTAGGCGCAAAAGAAAATCTAAAGCGGTTTTTGTGATTTTGTTTCGCTAGGTCAACCTAGAACAAGTTTCGCTGCGGCCTCAATCCCTCTTCCCGCAAAGGTAGGCAAAGCATGCAAGTCACCCCACAATATCTTGTTGAGTGCCAGCAGACTTTGGACTGCAAGGAACTCATGACAAATCGGCTTGTGGTCATCGTTGTCATCTTCACGCTTCTGACGCAGCTTACGGGTTGCGCGGTCACAAAGACTCGGCGGTTGGATCCAACAGAAGTTAAGGAACCTGGAAAAGAAAGAATTGTCGGAATCACAACTGTGGAGGGCGAGGACATCCGCTTCGACCCTCCGGGAGCCTCGGTAAAGAACGACACGATCTATGCCTCTGCGGACGGAGCGCCGTACGAAATCTCCCTTGCTCGGGTGCAGCGCTTCTGGGTGGAACGGAAGGAGCTGTCAAGGGCGCGCACTATCGGATTGGTGGCGGCGGTTGCGGTTTGTGCAATCCTCGTTGCCGCTGTTATTGTTGCGGCGACCAAGGAATCATGCCCCTTCATCTATTCATGGGACGGAACCCAATACATCTTTGATGCCGAGCCTTACGGTGGCGCTATCACCCGTGGGCTCGAACGGGACGACTACAGCGAACTTGAACACCTCCGGGCGGAAAAGGGGCTCTACCGCCTGATGATCACTAACGAAGTACTGGAGGACCAGTTCACGAATCTTATGGAGCTTCAAGTGGTCGACCACCCGGCGGGAACCCGAGTAGTTGCTGACGAGTGGGGCAATTTTTCCACGCTTGCTGCACCCCAGCGTCTGACGTCTGCCCGAGATCACACAGGACGTGACCTGCTTCCCTGGCTGGAGGCAATCGACAGGCTCATCTGGGAATCCGAGGCGGTGGCTGATGTCAATGGCAACGTAAGGCACGAGATTGTAATGAGCTTTCCCAAACCGAAGGACGCGACTTCCGCAAAGCTGGTAGCGAAGGTGGCCACCGGGCTGTGGGGCTCCTACATGATTAAGGCCATGCTCGAGCTCCGCGGTCGCAATTTGGAAGCTTGGTATGCGTCAATCGACCACGACCAGACGGGAGCGAACGCATTGCACGCCTGGGCTCTCCGAGAAGAGCTTTACGCGCTCAAGCTGTATGTCGAAGAACCCACCGGGTGGGAGCTGCGTGGAATTTTACCCGGCGGCGGACCGTTCATCGCCGAGGACCGTGTCGTCCTCCTCGACGTAAGCCGGGTACCCGGCCGTCAGTTGCGCATTCGGGTTCGCCCGCCGGCGGGCTTCTGGGCTCTCAACTCTTTTGTCATCGATTATAGCAGTGACAAGGCACTATCGGTCGAGAACGTACCTCCGCTGGAGGCTCTCGACGAGGGCGGCCGAGACGTGCTCAGTGAGCTTTTGGCCGCAGATGATTCCTACTACGCAATGCCGGTGACCGGCAACTACGCGTATGTCAGCTTCTCCGCGCCTGTACGACGTCCGGGAATGAAGCGCACCGTATTCCTCCATAGCCGTGGTTATTACCGACTGCATCTGATCGGAAGGGGAGAGCCCAATACTGCGATCTTGCAGGAAATCCGTGATGTCCCAGATGCGGCGGCGCGTCTCGCTGCCGTGCGGTTTGTCGAGTGGCAGAGGGCCAGGCGAGGTGCTGGCCGTTGATCTAGTGCCGTTCAAATCTCCGGGTCAATCGGAGTGAGCGCAGTAAAAGTCTTCCTTCTTTCGCTCACCGGATTTCTTGTAGGACCCAAACCACTGATTGTAACGCTTTACACCCGCTCAAGCCTCGGTGTCACGTTTCTGGGTAGTGGGTCAGTTTGATGACGTTACCTTTACCGCTGAGCCCGGCGGCACCCGCCGCCGGGTGGATGGGCGGCAAAAGCACCCCGTGGCAGGTGCCACGGGGCTCGGCGTGAGATTCACATTTCCAAAATGACCCACTACCCGTTTCTGGGTTATCCAATGCGGAGAATCTCCGGCCATCTTCGCCCCGCCCGCAGGCAAGTCAACGCGAAGAGCCTAGTCCGGGAAGTTCAGGCGGCGGAGGAGGGATTGGAAGCAGGGGTCGGAGCGCAACAGCTCGGCGTAAAACTGTGCAGATAGGGTACCTACTCCAGGAAGGAAGACAAACTTGCTAAGCGGGGTTTTGCGCCCTTTGTCATAAACTTCTTCACCAAACGAACTGTTTCGAAGCCTTGGTGTTCCAAGCGACGCCGCGCAGTTTCAGCTCGCTTTAGACCCTGGTACGGGCCAACCAGCACTTCATAGAAGCGCTTCCATGGAGGGTACCAGCGACGCCTATACGCCACAACGGTGCGAAATTTCTGCTTCTGCAGTAGTCGCGCCTGTTTATTTGCCTCTGACTGGTTGGCACTCCTAGCGACCCTAAGGTAGAAGCTCGGCGCCGGGTCGACCTCGGAAGATCCTGTCGGGGAGTTTCTCACGTGTTGGCGGGTAGAAGCAGTTCGTCCCGCCGGTTGGAGTGCAACTAGTGCGCTTTCCATCTTTGCCGCGGCTTCTTTCTCCATTGCTGGCTTTTCAGGCGGCTTCGGTGCCGGACTCATCATGTGCACGGTAATAAGTGCCGCAACTAGTCTCGCGGCTATGAGTGTCCTGACAGCATGGAGTCGATGTTGAGGTCCAGGAATACCATTCCCCGTGGCTGCGACAGGTGGGTGCGAAAGCTCGGTGGCCTCTTGCCGCACCTCAGCATACGTTGCGTCATCGGTCCAGATGACTTCATAGACGTCTTCTTTGTCTGACTTTCCTTCAAGGGTCAGCTTGCCCGAAAATGTGCAGGGTATATCTGCTTCGAGCGAGATAACCTCCCGCACATTACTGGAGACGAGAATCTGCGCTGGCCCAGTGTGCTTTGTGATGCGGGCCGCGACGTTGACCACATCGCCATACACATCTTTGTCGTGGCGAAAAACGAGACCGTGATTGATTCCGATGCGAACCTGCAACTCCTCGAGTTCGGGCAAAGTCTGGTCGCACCACAGCAGGCGGCGCTGAATCTCGACTGCCGCACGGACGGCAAGTACAGGTTCTGGGAACACAGCCATCACCGAATCGCCTATGGTCTTGATGACTCTGCCGCGGAACTCAGCCGCGAGGTTAGCCGCTAGATCGGCGTGCCGCTGGACCAACGCCAGGCCAGCCGCGTCGCCGAAGCGCTCGAAGTAGGAAGTAGAGCCGACGACATCGCTGAAGAGAACAGTGACAGGAGTCTTCAGGCGACTCAGCTTCAGGTCGATCCGAGCTCGCGCTTTCAACAGTTGCTCGATGTTGGTTTTTCGGCTGCTCATCATCAGGCCTGCAGCTATACCCTAGCTAAGTAAGACTTGGTCACGCGTTCTAAATCGGGCATGCTCCCTGCGACGTAAGCGGTGGCCCAAACCTCTTCGAGCCTGGAGGAGTAGGTACACGTGTCGGCTTGGGAATTAAGACTCTGCTGTTCGGAGGCCATAACACACTGTCGCTCGGGACAGTTCCTCTTGGCCTCCCCCGGATTCTCAGGTAGACGCCTGCTCAGACACTCCTATAGTGATATGCTCGACCAGGAAATTTAAATAGGAAAATAAGTCCTATTGTTCGCTAGGACGCAGGTCCCCCCACACAAGTTCTTTACTACCAAGGATTTACTGAACGCACAGGACTTGAAGGTCGGGAAATAGCCCCCTAATTGATAGGGGCTTATAAATGAACGTTGACAATTCGTCAAGGAGCTGGAATTGAAGTTCTTGGAGCGTTAGACATCTTCGCTGCCAGTCTGGTTGACGCTTTATGGATAAGAGCCCACGTTGGACTTCGGCACGACCGCAACGACTTCCTCTCCGATTTTTAAGATGTAGACATCACCGTCCTTCAATCCGTTCACGGTGTCGGCCTTGACGAGTAATTTCGTGCTTTCCCTGCACGCCCATACCCAGGATGAACAAAATGCGGTAGATATTCATCTGGCTGGACCTCCTGTGGACTTGTTGCTACCCATGCTGAACAAATGATATCTCACGGGCGCGGTCTGTGTCAAACCCTCCGAATCCGCACTGGACTCATGGTTGTCAACGTTCATTTATAAGCCCCAATTGATACGTGGCTTCACCGCGGTTGGAGTAAGGTAAATCCTATTTCTCCCGTTGAGAGGCGGAGGCTCTGCTGGGCTTCGGGACAGTTTTAGTGCAGGCGAGGCCCCGCCTGCAGGCAAGTCAACGCGAAGGGCCTACTCCGCCTGCCCCGTGTTCTTTACGGGGGGAAGCTCATCCACCGCAGCAGGTCTTGGAAGCCTGGGTCGGAGGTATACGGGCAGCTTAGTTTTTACTCTTGCCTAACAGAACCTCCATCATGCCCGACCACCCCTTCACTAGGTATCGTGCCTTCTAACCGGCTGATGTAATAACTAGGGTCCTTTTGAAACCCTTCTTGGCAAGACGGACAAACCGCAATAGTGGACTTCCTGCCCGGCGTACTTGAACGTGAAGGCCGACGCTGGCGGTTTTTCCGCCAAGCAGTTTTGACATACAACCAGATCCTTCGTTCGTTGGAGGTGCTGCTCGGGGTCAGCCACGAACAAGTCAGCGCACCCCTGGCAGCAGAAAAGGTATTCTTCACCCTTGTAGCTGTAAGTAGCCGCCTTGTCTTTACTGACTCCCAGCCTTACCAGGGAACAGCCGCAGTAGGGGCAAATGAACGTTTTCATCTTTACTTACTCTCCTAATTCTCATCGCAGGTCCAGCTCAATCCTTTGAACCGCTGCTCGAACAGTCCCAAGGCACGCAACTTCCTTGCGGATTTCGAATATCACACGCGCACTGTCCAGCTTGAATCCCTGCGGTGACAGTCTCAACGACACTGCTGTGACCTGTGGCAAGCAGTTCGGCTCGGATGCTGCCAGGGGAATGGCGAAAACAGTAACAGACCCACACATCGTCGGCGGTCGGGTGTTTCTGGTGGACGCGTTCGCGCAGAGCATCTTCACTGAATTGTTGTTGCCCATCGAGGCTGTAATAAACCGCGGGACAGTCTGGTGTTCGGCAGAACGCGTATTCAACTGTACGCAACTCCGTTAAAGGAACTGCCAGCAATGCCTTAAGGGTGGCAATGTCAACGAGTTATCATTTTTGTCCGCAAGTCGAACATAATACGCTTGGAAGTGGAGCAGACAACTCACACGTAGTTGCGCCAGCTGCAGGCGGACACATACATTTCTCACTCATGGTTCACCTCTGCTTGCGCCTAAAGTCCCACTCTCGCAGTTGCCCGCCATCCTAGGCCCCACCCGCAGGCAAGTCAACGCGCTTACAGTCGCTGGCACCGAACGAAGTACGCTTAATCAGACTGCCCGGGTGGAACCCCCAGTTGTGACGTCCATCATTGACATTCTGCATCCGGCGGATTATTTTGCCAAGCATCGTTTCCAACAACCCACGGTGAAGGAGGGAAAATCATGTGTTTGTTGTTCAGCCTCGTTCCCGCCTCAGTGTTTACGACGTTGAGCTACTTTGTTTGGTTCGCCGCTGGCAACGCCCAGGGCAACCGCCAGCAATGGGGGAACTATCTGGCCGTCTGGCTCCTAATAGTTGCTCTTGGTTTTGTTGCGCTGTGGGGCTTATGTGACCCTTGCAGGGTTGTGTCCCATGGAGCGCATGTTCCAGGCGGGGGGCGCGGGCTAGGGTTCGAGGCGGGTGCGGGGGTTGTAGGCCACCCAGGCCCACCAGAAGTTGACCATGTGGGGCACGGGGCGGAGTTGCTGGCCAGCCAGCTCGCCTTTCACAGCTTTGCCGGTCAGGCCAGACCAGCGGGTGCCGGTCTGCCGGTCGCGCAAGGTGACTTTTTTGCCGCGGCGGGACAGTGACAAACTCCAGCGTCTGCCCGTTCAGGCGGCGGTCAAAGACGCGGGCAGTGTTGCTGCCGCGGTTGAAGACCACGGCCAGCGGGGTGCCGTTCAGCTTGGTCTCAAGCAAGGGTTTCCTTCTTGAGCGCGGTGAGGGGCACGGCCAGGGCGTCGTCGCCCGCGCGCCAAGGTCACCACCAGCTCTTTCCCCGGCAGCCGCTGGTCGGGATTCGTGTTGCCCGGCATACCGAGCTTGGTGGGATCGGCAAAGTATTCGGCGTAGGGAGAACCTTTGATGGGGCGCTCTTTTTTCAGTACCAGCGTGTCGGGGTGCATCCGCTTCCACTGGCGCCAGGTGGTCTGCACAAACCGGAACGGGCTGGAGCCGGGCGCCCTTCATTTCGCCGCGCAGGACTGATCCGTCCACCTGCGTCCAGAGGGAGTTGGTCTGGCGGTCGAACATGACCAGGGCGCTCTTGTAAAGCTTGCCGGAGACGCCAAAGGTGAGCTCCTCCCCGTTGACCGCGCGGGTGTACACGACACCCGTGTAGGCCAGGGGTCACCAAGTGACCGCCACCGGCCCCAGGCCGGGCAGGTAGTCGTTGACGATTTCGTGCCGGTCGAGGTGCCAGAGCCGAGTAGGCTTTGGCGACCTTGCCGTCGAAGAGGCCCAGCACGGGCTCGTTGGGGTGCATGAAGGCTTTGGCTTCTTTGGCGGAGACGAATTGGGGTTGATCGATGGCCGGGATGGTGTCCAGCTCCAGGACGTGCATCAGGATGCCGTCCCCGACTTGCTCTTGCTTTGGCTCCGGCTGCTGGCTCCAGCAGGCTAGTAGCGGCAGGAGCGCCAGTGCCACGAGTAGAAACCTACGCGGTGCCCGCATGAACGCCTCCGTAAAGTTTCCAGTCTAGCGCAGGCCATGGGGGAGGTTGTCGGTGCTTTTTCATACGGTTGCACCTGGTGGGGCGTGCGGAGCAGAATACTAGAGCCAGCGGGCCAGGGTGCGGGCCACGGTGGCAGCACCCAAGAGCAGAATTCCAGCCAGATCAGACCAAATCCGATGGCGCGGGTGATGACGTAGCCGGCCTCAGCCGGGCCGCGCTGGCGAGTCAACCGCGTCGGTTGGGGGAGATTTTCTCGCATCGTTCTGCCTTTCTGCTCCACTTAGTTTGATTCTAGAATCGGCGAAAAGGATTGCCGGCATTAGCATTGACCGCCGCGGGGTGCTCACCGTAGGATGCCCCTACGGATGCGGCCATGAGCTTGGCGGAAACCCTGATTGCGGTCTGGCAGCAGGTTCTGGCGGAGGGCAAAGAGGTGGTGCAGCTTGAGGGCCGGGCCTGCCCGGTGGGGAAGACCCGCGGGCAGCGCCTGCGGACGGTGGACTTCGAGCAGGGCGACCTGCAACTGACCGGGATTGAGCAGAACCCACGGAAATCCTCGCGCTGGGCGCACTTGGCCCGCCGGGGCAAGCGCGTGATGCAGTTCAGTTGCCAGGGACGCTATGTCGGCAACGTCTGCGAAGGCCGCCTCACGCGCTACGGGGCCTGGCGCGACTTGGGTCTGGGTGGCTGAGCGTGTATAGCCCCTCCGACCCCTACCGTGTGACCAATCTCCTATTGCCTCGCTCGCCGAAACCAGCCGTGATTCGGAGGGGAAACGCTCAGCCTCGGTCCATTTCA
>CBDFHE010000016.1:0-347786 GCA_965247455.1 Candidatus Acidiferrales bacterium | reverse complement strand
CAGCCCCTGGTACACCCGTCCGGCAATCTCGGCGGCTTTTGAACCGTTGAACTTCGCCCCGCCCCGCAGCAGCACTACCACTGCCACGCGCTTGCCCGTGGGCAGCTCGCCGTAGGAAGCAAACCACCCCAGCTTGGCTCTCTGTCCGACACAGGTGTCCGTCTTGCCCAGAATTTGCTCATCGCCCTCAGCACTTGTCCGAGCGGTGCCAATGATTACCGCTGCCCGCAACCCGGCACGCAGTTCTGGCAGCCAACGTTGGATGGGCAGGTGCCGCTTCACCCGCGGGTTGAAGGCACCCTCCACGCTTGGGTATTGGGGGTAATAGAGTGTACCGCCGTTGGCAAAGGCCGCCATCATGGCAGCCAACTGCAGCGGTGTGACTTTGACATCGTCGCCGAAGGTGGAAAGGCGTCCCACACCCCCGTTTGCAGGTGGCTGGACAGGAAACGCACCCGGGTACTCATTCTCAATTAAATAGCCAGCCAGTTCGCCGAAGCCCAGCAGGTGCGCATACCTGGAAACCTTCTCGAAGCCCAGGCGGTTGCCCAAGATTTCAAAAAAGGAGTTATTGGAATAGGCCAGCGCTTCAGTCAGGTTGATCGACTGGTACCGCGACACACGCAGCAGCACGTCACCTGTGATCATTCCTTGCTCCAGCGCGCCTAATGCGACCGCCAGCTTGATGGTCGAGCAGGGCTTGAAGCCGGCCGAGAACGCCAACTGCTGGTTCACAACCGTGAGTATCCGTCCAGTATCCGTCTCCACCACTACCACGCTGCCGTTGTAGCGACCCAGCGCCTGTGCGGCCACTGCCCGCATCGATGGATCTTCCCCACTCGGGCGGTCATGCTTTGTCGAATTCGCGTAGGTGGGAACAATGAAACGCCTCCGGCGACGCTGCCGGTTAGAAGGAGACTTCTTCTTGCTCTGCGGTGCGGCTGCAATCAAAAGACGCTGGCCAGCTATTTCCTGCTCAGGTACCGACGCGCTTCCCGACAGCAAGCTAATCAACAAGAAGTTTACGAGAAGGCTACTGCACCGCAACTGTTGTCTCCCCTGCATGTCTCTGTTCCCCAACCCCCTACGGCCTCAGCGGAGGCGTTGCCGGAGGCACATTCGTTGCTGCTCTTCTTTTTCCCCCTGCCTGTCAGAGTTACTCTATGAACGGACTCCCCTACCGCCAATAGTGCGAGCGTGGGTTTCGCGCAGGGACAAAGATACTGTGTCTAGGACCAGCAGCCTATCGGACGCATTGAAGAATCAACCACTTGCGGAGCTGTCGAGAGAGGATTTGGTGAAGGGCTGGGGGCAGCCTACTCCTGGAAGTTCATGCGGCGGAGGTGGAATTAGAAAAAGCTACCTGGTGTTACCCTATTTCCCGAACGGTCATGGTTGAGGCACAATTGATATATACGAAAAGGAGTGACGCCCTCTGACACACCAGTTGCGCAGGGAAGAACTCATCAACAGCATTACCCACGGCGCCGGGCTGGCGCTGAGTGTCGCCGGGCTAGTGGTGCTGGTAACGCTTGCTGCTCTCAAGGGCACGGCCTGGCACATCGTGGGTTGCAGCGTCTACGGCGCCACGCTGGTGCTGCTCTATTCGGCCTCTACGCTCTATCACAGCATGCGGTCGCCCCGCCTGAAGCGGTTCTTCCGAATCATTGACCACGCATCCATCCATCTGCTCATCGCCGGAACCTACACCCCCTTCACACTGGTGAACCTGCGCGGCGGCTGGGGCTGGACGTTGTTCGGGCTGGTCTGGGGCTTGGCGGCACTAGGCATCCTGTTCAAGATTTTCTTTGTGGGTCGCTTTCCGATTGCCTCCACCGCAGTCTATCTACTGATGGGATGGCTGGTGGTGATTGCCATCAAGCCGCTGCTAACGCTGGTGCCCAGCGGCGGCCTCCTGTGGCTACTGGCGGGCGGCCTCGCCTACTCGGCGGGCGTGGTATTTTTCGCCTGGGAAAAAATGCCCTACAACCACGCCGTCTGGCACGTGTTTGTTTTGACGGGAAGTATCTGCCACTACTTCGCGGTCCTGTTCTACGTCCTGCCCGCCAACGCCTAAATCCTCGCCCGCAGGTAAGTCAACGCGAAGGGCCCCTTCTAATTTCTCCGCAGCGCGGACGAACCAAAAACATTTGTTTCTGGGACATCAAGAGTGCCGGTCAACCGGGCCGCAGAATCAGCCACTTGCAGGGCAACTTGCAGCAGGGTTTTTGGAACCCCCAGCAGACTCCCAAGCCCTGCTCCACCAATGTGTGTGCCAGACCATTGGGTGCGTGCGAAGGACTGCCACTACGCGCCTGACTCAGCAAGGAAAGAGCAAAGTCTGCTTCGATTTTGCCGATAAAGATGAAGGAGCATGTTGTGGATTCCACATCTCCGCTAGGAGCCGAGGTGTGATGCTGAGGTTCAGCTTGGCGGGCAACTGTCTAGGGTGCGACCTCGTCGCCCGAGTCGCCACCCTCAACGTCCTTGCGCGGGCTTTCCACATGACTCTCTACAGGTATGCCGGCTTCCAGTCTCTCGCCCCGCATGCGGCGCTGAACAAACAGCTTGTGGCGTCTGCCGGCGTACCATTGCCCGCGCACCGACCGAGCAGCGCCCGACTCCCGCTGCTCGCTTGCAGCCCTTAGCCGCCTGAGTTTTGGAGGAGGAAATTGGAACAGGAACTACACCGAGAACCGGCTGATCTTGGCATGCTCGAGATCCAAGGCAGGCTGCGGCAACTCGAACAGCGCGATTTGTGGCTCTGGGGAGCTGCCATCGTTGTCATGCTCTTGTTGATATTGGCAGTCGTCTCTTTCTCCCTCCCGGCACTGGCACAGGAAGAGAGCCCGTTCTCCGTGTACCACCTGGACCAAGCCGTGCAGGGATTGCTGGGGTTGGTGCTCCTTTTCAGCATTCATGTCATATACCAACTGATTCTGGTTCGACGGCTGCGGCGTCAACTGGCCCGCCAGTTGGAAATCATCGCCAAGCAAGAAGTCCGTGCGGAGCAACTCCGTCAGTTGGTCCTGACCGATCCCCTCACCGGCCTCTACAACCGGCGCTTTCTGGAGCAGCACTTGGTGGTCGAGATTGCCCGGGCCCGACGGCAAGATTACCTGCTCTCCGTGTTGATGCTCGACCTCAACGATTTCAAGCAGATTAACGACTGCTACGGCCATTCCGTCGGCGACTTGGTGCTCATCCAATTTGCTGTTCACATAAAAAAAGCCATTCGCAGTAGCGACATTCCGGTACGCATGGGGGGCGACGAATTTCTCGTGCTCCTGCCCGAATGTCGTGCTGAGCAAGTGCTGAGCGTGCTGTCCCGGTTGCATGGGCTGGAAGTGGATCACCACGGACGGAAGATTCCCTTCGCCTTTTCCGCCGGTTGGACCGCTTGTCAACCTGATGATGGACCGAAGCAGATCCTCGAACGTGTGGACCAAGCACTCCTCACCGACAAACTCACCGGCAAGACCCAGCAGGAGCTCAACTGGTTGGAAGCCCAGATTCGTCAAGCGGAAAAAATGGAGGCCGTGGGGCGGCTGGCCGGCGGCGTGGCCCACGACTTCAACAACCTGCTGACGGTCATCCGAGGTTACACCGAACTGCTTCTGAGCCGCGCCGGACAATCCAATTCCCTAAGCGCAAACGCCAAGGAGCTCCAGAAAGCCGCCGACCGCGCCACCACTCTCACCCAACAGCTCCTAGTGTACTGTCCCGGAAATATATGAGCAAAGTCGTTCGACCTTAGCGAGGATGGATTCGGCCGTGGCGGTCCAGACGAAAGGACTGGTGTTGGCGTTGTAATGTTCGACGAAGCGCTCGATGTTACGGACGAGAGCCTTGACGCTGGAGAAGGAACCTCGGCGAATGGCCTTCTGGGTAATGATGCCGAACCAGCGTTCGACTTGGTTGAGCCAGGACGCATAGGTTGGGGTGAAATGAACGTGGTAGCGGGGACGCCGAGCGAGCCAAGCGCGGACTTTGGGATGTTTGTGAGTAGCGTAGTTATCGACGATGAGATGGACGTCGAGGTTGTGCGGCACACTGCCGTCGATCTGACGCAGGAAAGTGAGGAACTCCTGATGACGGTGTCGCGGTTTACAGCGGGTGATGACTCTCCCGGTGGCCACATCGAGAGCCGCGAACAGAGTGGTCGTGCCGTGACGTTTGTAATCATGGGTGACGCCTTCGACGTAGCCGAGGCCCATGGGGAGAACGGGCTGAGTTCGCTGAAGAGCTTGAACCTGGGTCTTCTCATCGACCGAGAGCACCACGGCGTGGTCCGGGGGATTGAGGTAGAGACCGACGATGTCGCGGACTTTCTCGACGAAGAACGGGTCGTTGGAAATCTTGAAATGCCGCTGGCGATGCGGCTGGACGCCGAACAGATCGAACCACCGCTGGACCGTGCTCTTTGAGACTCCCGTGTGTTCCGCCATGGAACGCACGCTCCAGTGCGAACGATCGGGAGGTTCGGTTTGCAGGGCCGTGTTGATGACTTCCGCAACACGTTCATCCTCATGCGTGCGGGGGCGTCCGGGACGCAGTTCATCGTGTAGTCCGGGGATTCCATGTTCACGATAGCGCTTTCGCCACTTGCCCACGGTCGTATTGGTGACACCCAGACGCCGGGCCACGGTAGAGCCGGGAACGCCTTCGGCGCAGGCCAGCACAATCTGGGCCCTCAGCACCAGACTATGCGGCAAGGTTCGGGAGCGGGCGAGGCTCCCCAGTTCCGATTCCTCACTCTCACTGAGAGTGAGGGGAGTAACGGGGCGACCGCGTGGCATGGGCATACCTCCAGAGGCCAAAGGTTGCCCATTAATATATCGCTTATTTCCGGGACAGTACACTAGCTCTCAGCCGCAAACAAGTATTCCAGCCTCAAGTGCTCGACCTCAACGCCGTCGTGGCCGATATGGACAAACTGCTCCGGCGCGTGATCCGCGAGGACATCGAGCGGGCCACCTTACTGAAACCAGCCTTGGGGCGGGTGAAAGCGGACCAGGGACAGATCGAACAAATCATCATGAACCTGGCTGTCAATGCCCGGGACGCCATGCCGAAAGGCGGCAAGCTCATCGTTGAAACCTCAAACGTTGAGCTGGACGAAGGCTACGTCAGCAGTCACCCCGTGGTAACACCCGGTCCCTACGTGATGCTGGCGGTGAGCGACAGCGGTGCCGGCATCGACCAGGAGACGCAAGCCCGTATCTTCGAGCCCTTCTTCACTACCAAAGAAAACGGGAAGGGCACCGGGCTGGGCTTGGCGACCGTCTATGGGATTGTCAAACAGAGCGGCGGCTACATCTGGGTGTACAGCGAGCCCGGCCAGGGAACGACCTTCAAAATCTATCTGCCGCGCATTGAAGAGACCGACGAGAAAGCCAAGTTAGAGGAAGCCATAGCCCCGCCAGCGCGCGGCTCGGAAACCGTTCTGGTGGTCGAAGACGAAATGTCTGTTCGGAGACTCACTCGCCAGTTCTTGGAAGAAAACGGCTATCGGGTACTGGAAGCGATGGAAGGGCGCGAGGCCCTGCGGATCTCAAATCAGCACAAAGGCCCCATCCACTTGCTGCTGACCGACGTGGTGATGCCGCAGATGAGCGGCCGTGAGTTGGCCCACAGCCTGGTGCCCCTGCGGCCCGAGATGAAGGTGCTCTACATGTCGGGCTACACCGACGACGCCATTGTCCATCACGGGGTCCTCGAGCGAGATATAGATTTTCTCCAAAAACCTTTTACCCTCGATGCCCTAGCGCACAAGGTGCGCGAAGTGCTTGAGACGGGAAAGGAGCAATAACGGCAGCAAAGCTGCTTACCGCTTAGAACCCACCCGCAGGCAAGTCAACGCGAAGGAAGGCTGGTCCAAGTTACTGAGAGCTGCAGTAACAGTTACGGCGGGTCCGTCACCGGCTCCATCCAAGTCGTATCAGCATTGATATTCACTGCGATATGAACCATCTTCCCGTCTGGGCCAGCCCCATGCCAGTGTTTCTCGTTGGCTGCGATGTGTACAATGTCCCCCGCCTGGGCTACACGAACTGACTCACCCCACTTCTGAAACCTGCACTGGCCTTCGTCAAGGTAGAGAAGCTGAACTCCGCTGTGCGTATGCCAGTGGGTTCTTGCAGAGGTTTCAAACTCCACTCGGTAAACCCTAAGTTTTGGGTCATCATCCACCGCTGTTACCCGTTTCAGCCGTGCCTTGCCGGTGAAATGGTTTGGGTCAGCATCCTCCCATTCAATCGCTTTGTTGTCGAATAGCCGCATGGCCCACCTCGCTTCGTTTCTTTCGGTCCCGTACTGCTCTGACTAGCTGGGCGGCCTGAGACTAGGCCGCCCACCCCAAGATGCCAAAGACTTCCCTTCACCAAACGGTTCTGCCGATTCTCATTCTGCAGACTGTCTAAGTCAATCTCAAGTGATTGAACTACACCCTACTCCGGCAAGTTCATGTGGCGGAGGTGGGATTGTACAGAGTTTCGCCTACCCTTACACAAACAGGATCGCTCCCTTGTGATATACGCTGGTTTGGCGGATTGCGTTGAGCTCTTCTAGAACCCCTTGTCAAACTACAAGATGCCACGCTGCCGCAGCTCGCGGAAAACGGCAACTATGTAGAGCCCCATTGCTACCAACAACAAGGGCGCACCGAGAAAGACGCCAAACCCCACGCTCCACGGGTTAAAGCCCCACCAGAGGAAGAGAGAAACACAGAGCAGACCGATCAGCGCGCATAGTACGGCGGTGCGCACCAGGGGGTTAGCGCTGCTCGATTCTCTTGGCCCACTCATCGGTTCCGGGAGTAGCGCTCGGTAGGAACGGGATGTGGCGGCCCGTGGCAGGTAACGCAGCTAACCCGGTCGCTTACCAGGTCCGCGGCGAGTGCTCCATGGCTTTTGACCATTTCAAACTTCTGCGTGTTGACGTGACAGGACAGGCAGTTGGAATTGGGATAAGTTCCGCTGTGCTGGATGGGTTCATTCCAGGTTCCCGTCACATACAACAGCCAGTGCCGGAGGCCATCACGCTTGGCCGCCAGCGTCCCATGCGCCCCATAGGTTGTGTGGCACGAATAGCACTGTTGGGCTGAAATCCATTTGTTTTTGTAGTGGCGTGCCGCGAGACTGACACTGGACGGACTCATCATGTCGTTAACAAACGGATTCATGACGTGGCAGGAGGAGCAAGACTCTACCGTTTTGGTCTCCTCATACACCGTGGTTGTCGTACTCGTCAGGGCAACCGCTGGCAAGACAAGAAGTCCCATCAGAAGCAGCCAGCGGTACGTATCTTGCGGCAGCCTAGTCCGATAAACGAATTCAACGAGAACCAGTGCGACGATCGCCAACAATGTGGCCGCTAGCCCGATGCCACGCATCATCTCGCCAACAGACAGCCCTTGGCCGGCACCCTGCGGGCTTTCCAGGGCGAACACAAGCGGCACGGTCAGACACATGGAGCAATCACCACGTCATCACGCAGTCGGCTTGGGTGATTTCATCCCCCTGCTTCCGTCGTTACTTTCGGTTGAACTGACACGGCACAAAGCTTGTACTCCGGCTGCTTGGAAATGGGATCGTAAACGTCGTTTGTTACACGATTTACCAGGTGACGCGCTGAGTGGAACGTTGCAAAGACAACACCTGGCCGAACAGTGTCTGTCACCCTTGCGACGAACTCGACCCGCCCTCGTCGGGTCTGCACAATGACTTCCGCTCCCTCCTTGATGCCAAGGGGACGAGCCTCCTGTGGATGAATTTCGAGAAAATTGGGCTGGATACCTTCCAGCGCTTTCAGGCGGCCCGTTATGGTCATCGTGTGCCAATGTTCCAGGATGCGTCCTGTGGTGAGGATCAGCGGGAATTCGGCGGTGGGCGGGTCCTTCGGCTCCTCCTGGTGGTGCAGCCAGATGATGGCTGTGCCGTCAGGTTGTCCGTAGAAGTCAAAGCGGCCGGTGCCTCGCGCCAGTGGATCGTCCCCTGGCACGTAGCGTCGGCAAGTGCCCGGATGCTCTTCCGACGGGCAGGGCCAGAGAATACCCCGCTCTTTTTGGAGGCGTTGGTAGGTGATTCCTGAAAAATCGTACTTGGAATGGGCAGAGATCTTTCGCCACTCCTCCCAGACATCCCGGGGAGTGCGCGCGGAGATCAGCTCGCTGTGCCCCAAGCGGTCTGCCAGTTCAACTAAGATCTCCAAATCGCTACGGGCCTCACCCGGCGGAGCCACCACGTTCGGTACGAGGTGATAGCGCCGCTCAGACTGACTGAAGACACCCTCCTTTTCCGCCCAGAGGGCTGCTGGCAAAATCACGTCTGCCAATTGCGTGGTCTCTGTGGGATGGAACGCATCGGCAACGACCAAAAATGGCTTTTCCATCGCCTTGCGATAACGCCCCACGTTGGGCAGCGACTGAGCTGGATTCGTCGACATGATTAGGCAGCATTTGACATCACCCTGCCCCATTGCTTCAAAGAGTGCCACGGCGTGATAGCCTGGCATCGCGCTGATACGCCCCCTGGGGACGCCCCAGAGGTCCTCCATTTCGTGCCGGTGTTTGGGATTGTTCACAACCCGCCCGTTCGGTAGGGCATGCGCCAGGGTGCCTGTGTCCCGCACGCCGCCTCCTGCATTCGGTTGGCCGGTCAGGGAAAAGGGAGTTGCCCCGGGCCGACCGGCCTGACCCGTCAAGAGGTGCATCGCCATCACCAGCCGATTGGCGGCAGTCCCTTGCGACTGTTGGTTCAGCCCCATGGTCCACAGGGACATCGTGGCCTTGGCTGAGGCAAACCGAAAGGCTGCCTCGCTGATTTCCTCGGCACTGACACCGCAAATGCTCGCCACGCGTTTGGGACGGTACTGAGCGACATGCCTTTTCAGGTCCGCGTAAGTGCGCGTCCGCTCATCCTCCCTGAAAGCCAGGTAGTGTTCAATCATGTCGCTATCCACGAATCCCTGGCGAATGAATTCGTGAATCATGGCGTTGTAGAGGGCCACGTCAGTACCGGGCAGGATGGCTAGGTGCAAGTCGGCGCGCTTGGCAGTCATCGTATTCCGCGGATCCACGACGATTACGAATGTCCCCGGCTGGCTGCGCTTGCGGTCGAGGACACGCTCCCAGAGCACAGGATGGCACTCGGCCATGTTGGAACCTGTAATAAAGAAGCACTCGGCAGCGTCGATGTCTTCATAACAGCCCAACGGTTCATCCTTGCCGAAGACGGACACGTAGGCGGCGGCTGCCGAGGCCATGCAGAGCCGCGGGTTTCCGTCCACGTTGTTGGTACCGATGCCCGCCTTGAAAAGCTTGTTGGCGGTGTAGCTTTCTTGCGTGAAAAGTTGTCCGCTCCCATAGAAGGCGACACTGTCCGGGCCGAACCGGTCAATCGATTCACGGAAACGCTGTTCGACTATCGACATCGCTTCATCCCAGGTCGCCCGCCGGAGTTCGCCATTCGTGCGAACCATCGGATAGAGTGCCCTGTCCCGGGTGTAGAGGATGTCCCGGTTGAGGATCCCCTTAATGCACAGGCGGCCCCTGTTGTGTGCATAGTTGTCGCCCTTGACGTCAACCACCTTGCCGTTGGAGACCCCGATCTGTATGCCACAGCCGGTTCCGCAGAACCGACAGACGCCTTTGTGCCAGGCCTCCACGGGGACGGTTGGCTGGCGCTCCCAAAGGCCGGAGCAGCCAGCGAGGGGCCCCACCAGAGCCACGCCGGTGGATACGCTCATCCAGCGAAGTAGTTGGCGGCGGCTCAGCCCGTTGTGCACAAATCCGCTCTGTGGCATTTCGTAGTGTTTTCCAGTAGCTGCTGACATCGATAGAACGAACCCACCTGTTACCGGCCATCTTAGGCTGCGTCCCTAGGCAAGTCAACACGAAGAGCCGCTACTCCGGGAAGTTCATGCCTGCCTGCCGCAGGCGGGCGGCGCAGCAGGTCCTGGAAGCGGGGGTCGGAGTGCAGTCTTTCAAACGAGGACTGTGCATTCGTGACCGGCTCTTCTTGTTGCGCTTCGCCACTGCACCGTAGCCTCACAAAAGAAGCACAAGTTTGCACATCCCTGTTTCCTGTCTAAGGCAAATCACCTGCGATCCTTTCTCTAATTACCGCGTTCTCAACTGAATAGAGCACTCGGATACCCCCCACTCCTGGCAACGGATGTGCTTGATAAGGCAGGGGCGAGACGTTGTTGGAAGCACAAACAGCATAGTCCAACCGTCGGTTTGTCCCAAGCCAACCAAAGGGGAAAGTGAGCTATGGGAAAGTTATTCGGAAGCACGGAACCGGAAGTAGCGGAAGTAACCAACGAATCGATTAGTTTATTGCACAAGGAGGACAGGCTGGAAGGGACGCTAGAGGTGGCCGGGAAGTTTCGAATTGAGAGCGAAGTCAAGGGGACAGTTCGCTGCAAGAATGAGCTGATTGTGGGAGACAGCGCACGGATAGAGGGAGAGGTCGAAGCCACCATCGTCATTGTGGCAGGAAAGATCAGTGGCAACGTTCACGGCACAGACCGAGTTGAGATTCTTCCTAGCGGGGCCGTTGAGGGTGATGTGCATACACCTTCCTTGGTGATCCAACTCGGCGGTGTGCTGGAAGGCCGCTGTCACATGCGCGGACAAACCAAGCCGGCCACTGCCGGTTTCGACCAAACCCGACCTGTCGTTGCTTTTGCGTCCCAAGAAGGAAGCCGATGAAATTTGACTTAACTGCGGTCGCGGCGAGTCAACCTTGAGTTCCCGAAATCTTAGGTCTCACCCCCACCCAAGTCAACGCGCAGGAGGGATCGCCAATCTAATTGCGAGACGAGCCTTAGGTATGACGCGACAGATATTCCCACAATCGGTTGAAATCGCCTTCGACCAAGCTTAGAAATGAGACCCCTAACCCCTGTTCGGCCACTCGCTGAACCCTACCCTGAACCGGAATCGTACCCAGCCCATTCACCCAGAGGTTAAAGGAGAGTCGTTGCCCAACAGGAACAGGGCGATTGTGTTCGACGAGTGCACCAAAGGGATTGATGTTCCACACTCGGCCTATCAATCCTGGAAATTCTGCCACTATGTGTTCCTTGGGGTTGATTCTTGGAAAAGGGGTGCGCCGCTCACTTGCTATCTGCGGGGGAGTAAGACCCCAGTAGTTACACAGGAATCTGACGCCAGCCCCGTTCATGTGCAGGAACTTGACTCCGATCCCGCGCAACGGCTCTACGCGCTGCACCACGGCTTCAACCTCAAGAGTGTTCTCGACATCCCCCCAAAACGTGACGCGCAGTTTCTGGCCGGGAAGGGGGGGCCTCTGGCCTTCAATGAAGGCGCCGCTGAGGCTAACGTCGTGCACGCGGCCCAGGTAATTCGGATAGTGGGCCAACAATGCTCGGTTGGGCCGTATCCGCAGGTCTAACCGTCGTGCTTTGGCAGAAGATACTTGCCCAGTCCCGATGGCCGGTGGGGTTTCTCCCACTATTACTCTCTTCAGACGTTCGGAGATACGGAAGCGCACCACGGTCTTGGCGGGAATCTTGATAGCTTCACCGGTTTGCGGGTTCCGGCCTTTGCGTGCCTTCCGGTGCGTCTTGCGAAGCCTGCCAAAGCCAGGAAGGGGAAATACGCCCTTACTCCTGGTCTCCTTGGTGGCGATGTTCAGCAACTCGTCAAGGAGTGACAGGGCAGTCTTTTGGGGAATCTTGACCTGCTCAGCAAGATACCGCAGTAGCTGGCTCTTTCTCATCTGCGACCTATGCTAGGTTGCTCCAGAAGCCAAGTCAGCGCGAACCGATAGTTGACACCAGAGCCAAACGGTTAGGATACGAGTGTCGGGAGGTACTACCGGGAGAGAAACTCTCTCATCGTTCCATTCACGTCAGTGCTGTTAATCCAAACCTGAGCGATGATTCTGCCCTCAGGGTCGGTCATCTTCTCTTCAATGGTTACTACTTTTCCAGTCTCAAGCAGCCATTCCAGCCAACGTTTTGCCTCCAGCCCCCCAGGTTGAGCCAGCGTTTGCGCATCCACACCTTCGAGACGAACGGTGCGCACCTCCGTTTTGAAGGTATTTCCGTTAATCACTTCGACTACACGTTCACGCTGAGACATTGAACTCCCCAATTAAATTATCGGCACAACAGGCACACTTGTTGATAGGAAAATAGGAGGGTTTCTCCTTGCAAGGGTAGGTCGAAAGTCTCATAGGAAAGGAAATAAGTACTAGCTTCACTCTGTCATGGCGCTGCTGAATATCTGCTAGAATCAGTAGCCAGTGGCGGCTCGTGCTACCGGGGAAAACTGCATTCGCCAATCATGCCAGTTTTTCCCACCAATGACGGTATGGGTCGCCACCCTTCGTTCCAAAAACAAATCTTTCTGGGCAGCCTGATTCTCAGACCTCCGATCCCCCAAAATCAGTTGGTTAGGTGTTGCAACTAGCCACGGTTGCAGTAGGGTTTTTGGGAAAGCTGGTAGACGGCTAAAGGGGACCAAGCCCTTCGCATTGACTTGGCTGCGGGTGGGGCCTCAGCAAGACTGTCGCTCTAACCCTTTCATGTTCAACAGAAATGATGTGTACGCTCTTTCAGTTTGACTTATGTTTTCTTGAAGGAGCACAATAGCGGGCAGCTAGGGGGCGTCGAGAACTCAAGATCAAACGACAGGATTCAAACAGAAGTTCCACTTGAGGCGTGTCCCCATAATGCGGGGCAGCAATGGCGTTGGGGCTCACACTCATCCGAGTCTCCAGTCCTAAGCTCTCCAAGGGCTTAGCCGCACTCACAAAACTCACCAGAAGCTCACACCCTATCCATTGCCTTGCGGTTGTGCCCGGTGTAAGCATGCCCCCCATGCACGACCACACGAATCGCGAGAATGCGTGAGAAGGAACGGTGACAAAGAAGAGCGGTGCTGCAAGACGTTGAGATGGGCCAGAGCGGGTAGCAACCTCGCCGGCTGCCTGGTGGCGGCAGCCCTGCTAGTGGCGGGGGCGGCGCTGCCGGCGCGGTCCGGGGAGGACTGGCCGGAGATTCCGCCGGAAGAGCTGGCGCTGAAGGACGACCCACACAATCCGGGGGCGCACGCCATCATCCTCTACCGGGAAATCCACACCGATGACGTGGAAGGTTTTGAGACGCACTATTACCGGATCAAGATTTTCACCGAGAAGGGGAAGAAGTACGCCGACATTGAGATTCCGTATTTTGAGAAACGGGCCAAAGTCGAAGAAATCCAAGCGCGGACGGTGCGGCCCAACGGCACGGCGGTGGATTTTAATGGACAGGTTTTTGACAAAGTCGTGGTCAAGGCGAAGAAGTTGAAATTCCGAGCCAAGACCTTCACTTTGCCCCAAGTGCAGACGGGTAGCATCATCGAATATTCGTACAGGCTCCGCCGACGCAAGAAAGCGCCCGGCGTGTTAAGGCATCCCGAGCAATACCGCATCGAGGGAGCTCACTCGATTCCCACTGCCCACTGGACCCTTAACCACGAACTGTTCACGCGGCGAGCGCGGTTTTCCCTCCGACCTTTTTTAAACCCGGATTTCCGATTTGGCTGTGGTACCGTATCGCCAGGACCAGTCGCTGCGCCTTGAGTTTTGGGGCTCCGACGTAAGGAACCACACTACGGAGGGTGACACCCGGTGGGTGAATTACAACACGAGCCATTCCAGTTCGCGTTCAACGGCTTCTTGAAAGTCGCGTTCCAGGGATCGCGCGTCACTTCTGACGCTGGCCTCATTCTGGTGCGCGAGTTGGATGAACGTCTGGGGCTGGAGACACTCATCGCCGAGCACCTGAGCGATTCCCGACAGGGGATGAACACCCAGTTCAGCGTGGTGGATCTCCTGCGGCAGTCGGTCTACAGTCGCCTCGCGGGCTACGAAGATCTCAACGACGCGGGGCGCGTGTCGGCAGACCCAACATTTCGTCTCATCGGGTCGCCAAAGCGCTGGGACCGGGGTGCGGCGCTGACATCGACGCTGCATTGGTTCGAGACAGAGCTGCTGACCCACGAGGAGAATCTCGTCGGGTTGAGGGCCGTGAACCGGGAGGTGCTTGCACAGGCCGAGATGGCGACGCGCGCCGACCGGATCGTGCTCGACATGGATTCGAGCGAGAGCCCGGTGCATGGGGCGCAGGAAGGGAGCGCCTATAACGGGCACTTCGAGTCCGTCTGCTACCACCCGCTGTTTCTGTTCACCGAGCATGGGGACTGCCTCGCCGCCACGCTGCGGCCAGGCAACGTGCATAGCGCCGACGACTGGGACGACCTGCTCGTACCGGAGATTGACCGGCAGCAGGTGGAGGGCAAGCGCGTAGCGTTCCGCGCAGACGCCGCGTTCGCGAAGCCCGAGATCTACGACGCGCTCGAGCAGCGCGACGTGGACTATGCCATTCGCATGCCGGCGAACAAGAGCTTGGAGCTGGAAATCGAAGACATCCTCTTTCGTCCGCCGGGACGGCCGAGCTGCAAGCCCTTGGTGCGCTACCAGAGTTTCCGCTATCAGGCCAAGAGCTGGACCACGCCCAGACGGATCGTCGCCAAGGTGGAGCACCACCAAGGTGAGCTGTTCCCTCGCGTCGGCTTCATCGTGACCAACATGGCCCTCCCGAGCCGCTCGGTCGTGCGGTTTTACAACAAGCGCGGTACGGCGGAGCAATGGATCAAGGAAGGCAAGCAGGCCACCCACTGGACGCGGCTGTCGTGCCATCGTTTCCGGGCGAACGAGGTGCGCCTGCAACTGAGCGTCCTGGCCTACAATCTGGGCAACTTGTGGCGCAGACTGGTCCTTCCGCTGCGGGTCAAGCGCTGGTCGCTCACGAGTCTCCAGCAGCGACTGGTGAAAACTGGGGGCCGGCTGGTGAAGCATGCGCGGTACTACTGGCTTCTGCTGGCGGAAGGGCATCTCACGCGGCGGCTGTTCGGCGACATGCTGCGGAGGATCTGGGCGCTACCCGTGCCGGCAGGCTGACGCGCGGCCTGAAGTGCAACGAAGCCCGCCCGGCGATGACACGGGGCACACGTGTGGAGCGGTGTCTGAGAAATGCCCGAAAAGCAGGGGTTCCAGTCGGTCGCACGTCGGCGCGGGCTCAGATGAAGGCCTTTGAAGCTGAGCGATTGTGCGACGATCGAAGTTTTTGTGCGATCGGCGGCGATCGGGTGTATAAACGTGCCATCAGGGGCAGGCAAAACGGAAATCCCGGTTAAATACAGGGCTGGACTGGACCCAGTGGTTTTTCCCTGAAGACGTTGCTCCCCGATGGCAGCCGGGCGGGACGATCCAACTGGAAGTTGAAAATATTCCAGCCTTGCAAGAAGAGCAGTACACGCTGCCCGAGGACGTGCTCAAGAGCCGAGTGGGCTTCTTTTACACCTTTGGTTTTTGGGGGGGTACAACGGAGTTGTTCTGGAGGCTACAGGGAAAACAACGAGCCGAAAAGGAGGAGAAGTTTATCGGCAAGGCTAAGGGCGTCCGGCGGGCTGTCACCCGGGTGATCTCTCCCAACGATCCGCCGGAAATCAAGTTGCGAAAACTCTACGCCCGGGCGCAACAGGTGCGCAACCTGGGCTACGAGCGTCCCAGAACCGAAAAAGAGAAAAAGCGGGGAGCACTCAAGGACAACAAGAGTGTGGAAGATGTGTTGAAGCGTGGCTACGGGAGCCCCTGGGATATTAATCGGTTGTTGGTGGCCCTGGCCCGGGCCGCCGGCTTCGACGCCGCTGTTGTCATGCTCGCGGCCGGAGACAATCGCATTTTCCGCAAAAACTTGCCGGATTTCGGGCAGTTGAACGCTCATGTGGTACAGGTGCGGTTGGGCGCGAAGGAGGTTTTTCTCGACCCCGCGACCCTCCATTGTCCGTTCGGCTTTCTCTCCTGGGGCCAGGCGGGCGTGCTGGGTCTTCGGCTGGAGAAAGACGGGGGCGTGTTTGTCAAGACACCGGAGCTCGTGAGTGCCGATGTCGTCACCGAGCGGAAAGCCACTCTTCAGTTAGACGCCGCTGGCACGTTGCAGGGCACGGTAGCGGTGGTCTTCCGGCGGCAGAAGGCGCTGTGGCGGCGGCTGGCTGCGATCAATGAGGATGAGGTCGGACGGCGCGAGAAGCTGGAAGAGGAGGTGAAGGGATGGTTGCCCGAGGGGGCCACGGTCGAGCTGGAGAACGTCACGGGCTGGGAAGGCTCTGAGGAGCCCTTGCGCGCGGAATTCAGCGTCGAGATTCCCAACTTCACGGTCACAACGGGGCGGCGGCTGCTGCTGCCCCTAGGGTTGTTCCAGGTGAACGAGAAACATCTTTTCCAGCACGCCAAACGCGTTCATTCCGTTTACTTTGGCTATCCCTGGCAAGAGAAGGACGAAGTCACGGTTCAGTTGCCGGCAGGCTATCAAGCCGGGATTTCCGTTTTGCCTGCCCCTGATGGCACGTTTATACACCCGATCGCCGCCGATCGCACAAAAACTTCGATCGTCGCACAATCGTTCAGCTTCAAAGGCCTTCATCTGAGCCCGCGCCGACGTGCGACCGACTGGAACCCCTGCTTTTCGGGCATTTCTCAGACACCGCTCCACACGTGTGCCCCGTGTCATCGCCGGGCGGGCTTCGTTGCACTTCAGGCCGCGCGTCAGCCTGCCGGCACGGGTAGCGCCCAGATCCTCCGCAGCATGTCGCCGAACAGCCGCCGCGTGAGATGCCCTTCCGCCAGCAGAAGCCAGTAGTACCGCGCATGCTTCACCAGCCGGCCCCCAGTTTTCACCAGTCGCTGCTGGAGACTCGTGAGCGACCAGCGCTTGACCCGCAGCGGAAGGACCAGTCTGCGCCACAAGTTGCCCAGATTGTAGGCCAGGACGCTCAGTTGCAGGCGCACCTCGTTCGCCCGGAAACGATGGCACGACAGCCGCGTCCAGTGGGTGGCCTGCTTGCCTTCCTTGATCCATTGCTCCGCCGTACCGCGCTTGTTGTAAAACCGCACGACCGAGCGGCTCGGGAGGGCCATGTTGGTCACGATGAAGCCGACGCGAGGGAACAGCTCACCTTGGTGGTGCTCCACCTTGGCGACGATCCGTCTGGGCGTGGTCCAGCTCTTGGCCTGATAGCGGAAACTCTGGTAGCGCACCAAGGGCTTGCAGCTCGGCCGTCCCGGCGGACGAAAGAGGATGTCTTCGATTTCCAGCTCCAAGCTCTTGTTCGCCGGCATGCGAATGGCATAGTCCACGTCGCGCTGCTCGAGCGCGTCGTAGATCTCGGGCTTCGCGAACGCGGCGTCTGCGCGGAACGCTACGCGCTTGCCCTCCACCTGCTGCCGGTCAATCTCCGGTACGAGCAGGTCGTCCCAGTCGTCGGCGCTATGCACGTTGCCTGGCCGCAGCGTGGCGGCGAGGCAGTCCCCATGCTCGGTGAACAGAAACAGCGGGTGGTAGCAGACGGACTCGAAGTGCCCGTTATAGGCGCTCCCTTCCTGCGCCCCATGCACCGGGCTCTCGCTCGAATCCATGTCGAGCACGATCCGGTCGGCGCGCGTCGCCATCTCGGCCTGTGCAAGCACCTCCCGGTTCACGGCCCTCAACCCGACGAGATTCTCCTCGTGGGTCAGCAGCTCTGTCTCGAACCAATGCAGCGTCGATGTCAGCGCCGCACCCCGGTCCCAGCGCTTTGGCGACCCGATGAGACGAAATGTTGGGTCTGCCGACACGCGCCCCGCGTCGTTGAGATCTTCGTAGCCCGCGAGGCGACTGTAGACCGACTGCCGCAGGAGATCCACCACGCTGAACTGGGTGTTCATCCCCTGTCGGGAATCGCTCAGGTGCTCGGCGATGAGTGTCTCCAGCCCCAGACGTTCATCCAACTCGCGCACCAGAATGAGGCCAGCGTCAGAAGTGACGCGCGATCCCTGGAACGCGACTTTCAAGAAGCCGTTGAACGCGAACTGGAATGGCTCGTGTTGTAATTCACCCACCGGGTGTCACCCTCCGTAGTGTGGTTCCTTACGTCGGAGCCCCAAAACTCAAGGCGCAGCGACTGGTCCTGGCGATACGGTACCACAGCCAAATCGGAAATCCGGGTCAAGTGGAGAGCATGCCGGAAGCGCGGAAGAGTACACCGACGTTCGCCGGGAACCAAATCGGTCGCTACGAAATAAACTGCGAGGCACAGGGCCGCACGCTGCGGCTGCGGCGGGAGCTTGAGGTGAAGTATTTCCTTTTTCCGGTCAGTTACTATGTGGCTCTGCGAGGATTTTATTCGAGCGTGAGGGCAGGGGATGAAGACCAAGTCATGTTGCAGGCGGTGGCAGTCGGAGCGCGGCAGTAGGAGTCTCGCTGCCTGTCTAGTGGCGGCGGTACTTCTGGCGTGGACTGCGCCGGTGAGTGCAAGAGTGCCGAAGTGGCTGCGGGCGCTAGCCCATGTATCGCTGCCGGATTATTCGGAGGAGACCAAGGCGGTGGTGCTGCTGGATGAGCAGATCACCACGGTGAAGAAGAACGGCGAAATCAGGACCGTCTACCGGCGCGCCTACAAAATTCTCCGGCCCGAAGGGCGCTCCTACGGAACCGTGGTGGTCTATTTCGATCAAGAAACCCGCCTGACCTACCTGAAAGCCTGGAGCCTGCCGGCGGGCGAGAAGGCCTACGAGGTCAAGGAGAAGGAGGCGGTGGAGACCAGCCCCTTCTCAGGCGGACTCTACACCGATACCCGCTACAAGTTCCTGCGCATCCCCGCGGCGGAGCCGGGGAATGTGGTGGGCTACGAGTACGAGCAGAAGGGCCGCCCCTTTATCCTGCAGGATACCTGGTTGTTCGCAAAGAGCATCCCGGTGAGGCGGGCGCGGTACGTGCTGGAGTTGCCGCCGGAGTGGGAGTTCGAGTCTTACTGGATGCACCACCCCGAGCAGGAACCGCAGCCTGGGGGCAAGCACCGCTGGGTGTGGGGGCTGGAAGACATTCCCGCAGTGGAGACGGAACCGAGGATGCCGCACTGGCGCGCGGTGGCCGGTCGCTTGATGGTGAGCTTCTTTCCCAGCCAGGTGGGGCTGCGCGGCAAGAACCATGCTTCTTGGCGGGACGTAGGCCGCTGGTACGCCGACCTTGCCCGGGCCAAGCGCCACCCTACCCCGGAGATCCAGCAAAAAGTGGGCGAACTGACCGCTGCGGCGCCCAGCCTGCTCGACAAGATCGAGGCGTTGGCCGCGTTCGTGCAGCGGGAGGTCCGCTATGTAGCCATTGAAATCGGTATTGGGGGCTATCAGCCCCACGCGGCCCAGGAGGTTTTTACCAACCGCTACGGGGACTGCAAGGACAAGGCGACGCTGCTGAGCACGATGCTGGGGGAAATCGGCGTCGAGTCCTACTATGTGCTAATTCATTCCCGGCGCGGCGTGGTGGAGCCGGCAGCGCCCTCGGCACTGAGCTTCAACCATGCCATCCTGGCCCTGCGTTTGCCCCCGGACGTGCCCGCCACTGATCTCCATGCCATCCGCGAGGACGAGCAGCTGGGGCGGCTGCTCTTTTTTGATCCCACCGATCCCATCACGCCCCTGGGCTATTTGCCCACGAGTTTGCAGGCCAACCGGGGACTGGTGGTGACGGACGAGGGCGGGGAGCTGCTGGAGTTGTCGTTGATGCCGCCCAACGTCAACCGGCTGCTGCGACAGGGGAAATTTGTGTTGACGGCGACCGGGGACCTGTCGGGTGCCGTGCAGGAGATTCGTTGGGGAGCGCCCGCGGTTTCTCGCCGAGGCGCCTTGCTGGCAGTGCCGGCGGGAGAGCGCATGAAGCTCCTGGAACGGATTCTGGTAAATGACCTGGGCGGGTTCCTGCTGCAAGGGTCGCAGGTAGAAAACCTGGAAGAGTACGACCAGCCCCTGGTCTTGCACTACCGGTTCGTGGCCGACCAATACGCCAAGAAGGTCGCCAACCTGCTGCTGGTACGGCCCCGGGTGCTAGGGCAGAAAGC
This sequence comes from Candidatus Acidiferrales bacterium, assembly GCA_965247455.1. Lineage (GTDB taxonomy): Bacteria > Acidobacteriota > Terriglobia > Acidiferrales > 2-02-FULL-67-57 > JACZYA01. Next base: position 327,835 of record CBDFHE010000016.1, on the reverse strand, counting down.
CATAGACCTGCTGGAAGAGAAAGAGCGCAAGTATCCGGTGGAGTTTGCTTCCACCTCAACACAAAGCGACATCGTGGAAATTACCCTGCCCGCTGGCTACCGGGTGGATGAGCTGCCGCCCCCGGTAGATCTGGTGAACGATTTTGTCGAGTATCACAGCCAGACGGAAGTCGAGGGGAACACCTTGCGCTATCGGCGGAACTACGTCATCAAGGACGTGCAGGTGCCCACCGAGTGGTTGGCGGAGCTCAAAGAGTTTTTCCGCCAGGTCGCGGCCGACGAGCGCAACCAAGCCGTGTTCCAGCGGGTCAAACGCTGAGCGGCTGGCGCGCGTCAGCGGCGTGGCGCGCTGAAGGTGAGATGCACGCCGGTGGCGAACAGCAGGTCATTCTTGTAGCGGCCGGGCGGGGGATTGCTGAGGAAGCGGTTTTTTCAAGGCTTCCAATCCCTCCGCCGCCGCCTGCCTGCCGCAGGCAGGCCTGAACTTCCCGGAGTAGGCTAGTCCCTAGAGTTCTCGTTGACACCTTCCAACTGGCAGGAGTAGGATGGTCTCGCAGTTGGGGCTCCTTTCGGTTCACTCTGATGACAATCTAGGAGGGTCACTATGCGAAGGATAAGACTCTTTTCAGTAGCTTTGCTGGTGTTTGCGACTGGCGGATGTGCTCCGACAGCAGACGTTGAAGCCGATGAAGCAGCCATCCGCGGGACGGCTGTCGAGTGGGAGAATGCAGCGAACGCAAAGGACGTGGAGCGGCTGGTTTCCTTGTACACTGATGATGCCTCACTGTTCCCACCCAATGCTCCTTCGGTCACCGGCAAAGAAGCGATTCGCACCGTGTGGTCCCAGATGGTTGAGAGTCCAAGCGGTACGAGTAGTCTACAAACCACCAAGGTAGAAATCTCCAGCTCGGGCGACCTGACTTACTCAGTGGGCACCTACGAGGACACAAGGAACGATCCCGAGGGTAACCCAATCACCGATCGCGGCAAGTGGGTGACGGTCTTGAAGAAACAGCCGGACGGCGCCTGGAAGATTGTAGCCGACATCTGGAACTCAGACCTACCAGCGACTCCTGCCACGGAATAGTGGCACTCAACGGCTACGCCGCCTGAACTTCCCGGAGTAGGCGCTTCAATGCCCCCATGTCCAAGCTCTCCCCCACTGCCCGCCGTCGCTCTCTATGTCTCCAGCTGGAACGCATTCAGCGGGAGATAGCCAGACCGAGGAAGAGATTCAGCAGCTAGAGCAGCAGCAGTCGGATGATGACGTTGACCTGTTCGAGCGGGCCAACCCCGGTCTGACGGCCCTACGCGATAGGCTGAAGCACTTGCAGCGAGTGGCTGAAGAGATCAGGGCGAAGATGCAGGGGTAGCGTGGCCTTCTACCTTGACACCCCTCTACTGTTGGCGCAGTATTCCTACAAATAGCCAGCGAATTGGGGGAAGGAATGCCAACCTACATTTTGGAGAGAAACGGTCTGAAGGTTATGCTGGGGATCGTCGGCCTGCTGGCCTGGATGGCCTACATTCTGGCCTGCCGGGCTTCCTGGAGCTCCGACAAGTTCAAAGGTCCTGTTTCCCTACTACAATCCCGAGGCAGACGAAGCCGGCGTCGCTCTCTACGATAGAAATACAGGTGAAACGAGATCGATCTTTGTGCGATCGAGGCGAAGCGGCGACACGTTGACACCGGTTCAGTGGGAAGGCGATGGAGCACGCGCGATCCTACAGGTCAAGAAGGAACAGATTCTCCTCCTGCCCGTTGAGCCCACGAAACCGGCGCGGTATTTCACTTTGCCCGACCAGGGAGATTTATCTGTCGTACCATTTCCTGAAGTAACTGGGAATCTGTATTTTGGCGGCAAAGGTGTTTTCAGGCTGGACCTCGAGACCGGTGAGGGAAAAGGGCGAAAATTGAAGGAGGGGATGGAGATTGTTCTGGTCGGCGGGAATGGTGGTGTCCTCTATGCAAGGGAGATGGCCGAGCCGGAGGAGGAATCGGCCGAGGAGGATTCGGAGAGTGGCGGTTATGAATTTGGCGAGTTGGACCCCGACGCCCTGACCTTCCAGCCTCTTTTCGAGCTCGGAGTTGATCTCCTCAAGGCCCGGGGCGCAGAGATATTCTTCCCCGGTCTCATGGCCGTCGAACCGGACGGGTCTCGCATCGCAATGCCCGCTAAAGGGGAGGACAGGGATTTGATCCTTCTGTGTACGAGGGCTGGCTTCCAAACTGCGGTAACGCCGGAGTTCCCCGCCGGGCAGTATAGGTTGGGGAATCTCCAGTGGTCACCAGATGGAAAGACAATCTACGCCGCCGTATTGACTCCCACCGAAGAGGAAGATGTCACACAGTACTCGGTGGGGGAGATTCCTATTGGCGGCGGACCCGCACGCCTCCTTCCGGTTACCCTCATCCAGGCTGATTTTCCTGATGAAGATAACGACCCCATTCTCAGTCTTCAGATTGCTCTGTCGCCCGATGGCACGACCATCGCCACGACGACCGGACACCTCGACGAAAAGTTCATTGATAGGGAAGACCGTGCCCTTTATCTAGTGGACGTGCAGGACCCTGAGCGAACGGTGACGAAGGTGCCGCTGCTGCCGCCGCAGAAGGCCGGCGCGTCCGACGAGGAGGAATAGACTGCTGACAGTCCTCGACCAGGTTTTTTCTTACGTCTGCGGCAGCAACCATGGTGAAAAAGGAGTGGTGCCATGAAGGAGAGAAACGGCCTGAAGGTTATGCTGGGGATCGTCGGCCTGCTGGCCTGGATGGCCTACATTCTGGCCTGCCGGGCTTCCTGGAGCCCCGACAGTTCAAAGGTTCTGTTCTCCTACTACAATCCAGAGGCAGACGAGGCCGGCGTCGCTCTCTACGACAGAAACACAGGTGAAACGAGATCGATCTTCGTACGGTCGGACGCGAGTAGTAGTAGAGACGGTGAGCTAATACTGGTGCAGTGGGAGAGCGACGGCGCACGGGCGATCGCATGGGTTGAGAAGGATGAACTTCTTCTTCTCCCCATCGAATCCGAAAAACCGGCGCGGCATTTCACCTTGCCTGGGGAGGTAGAATTTTCTCCGATCCCCATTCCTGAAGTGGCTGGAAATCTGTATTTTGGCGGCAAAGGTGTTTTCAGGCTGGACCTCGAGACCGGTGAGGTAAAAGCTCAAGAATCGGAGAAGCAGAGGAGGAGTGCTCTGATCGGCAGGAATGGTGGTGTCCTCTATGCAAGAGAGATGGCCGAGCCGGAGGAGGATTCGGAAGAAGGTGAAGGTTCCGAGGGTGGCGGTTATGAGATTGGCGAATTGGACCCCGACGCCCTGACCTTCCAGCCTTTATTCGAGCTCAGGAAGGAGGAGCTCGAGGCCAACGGAATGGAGGACGCCAGCTTCTGGACCATGGCTTTTAAGCCTGACGGATCACTCATTGCCCCGACCGGTGGAGGCCAGGAGCGAGATGCCGTAATTTTCTGTACCCGAGAAGGTCTGCAGAAGGTGGTGGCGCCGGAACTTCCTGCCGAACAGTACCGGTTGGGGAATCTTCAGTGGTCACCGGACGGGAAGACCCTCTACGCCAGCGTTATGACTCCCACTGACAAGGAAGATATTTTGCAGTTCTCCTTAGGCGAAATCCCCGCTGAGGGAGGCCCCGCGCGGCTGGTTCCGATAGTGCGCCTCCAAGGCGATATTAGCGACAAGGAAGACATACCAAGACCTCAGATTGCCCTATCGCCCGACGGAGCAATGATCGCCGCAGCAACCGCTCTTTTCGAAGAGAAAGTTATCCCCATAGAGAACCGTGCCCTTTATCTAGTGGACGTGCAGGACCCTGAGCGAAAGGTGACGAAGGTGCCGCTGCCGCCGCCGCAAAAGTCCAGCGCGTCTGACGAGGAGGAATAGACTGCTGACAGTCCTCGACCAGGTTTTTTCTTACGTCTGCGGCAGCAACCACCTGTGGGCGCCCGGAGGAGAGGTTCTGCCCTTCTGCCAGCGCTGCACCGGCCTCTATGTGGGTTGTGTCTTCGCCTTGGTGCTCTACGCGCTGTTCCGGCCGCGGCCAACTTCGTTGGTTCTCTGGATCCACGGGCTGTTGCTATTGCTGATGGTTCCCTTCGGCTACCACCTGGTTCCGCAGAACGGAATGATTCGCACGCTGACTGGCCAGCTATTCGCCTTCGGGCTAGTGTACTACCTCATGCTCAACCCTGCCGCGCGTCTCAATATCTGGAGCAGGGCCCGCCGCGAAAATCTCCGGGCCTATATTTTCTGGTTGCTGGGCGGTCTAGGCGCCCTCCAAATCGCCGTTCAGGCCGGTGGGGTTCGCACCGGCACGGTGCTGGCGTGGGCTGGCCTCGCCGGCCTTGTGGTGTACGCGGCACTGGTGGTCGCCAACCTGGTGCTGCTGCCGCCGGCAATCCTGCACATCTTCCGCCGGACACCGGCTCCGTCGACGCCATGAACGAGCTTTTCCTCTTCGTCCGGCCTCCTCGACCTTTGTGGCCCTTCAACGGAGAGGGGAGCACCTTCTGGCCCCCTTGAGGATGTAGATAGCGACGGCGACCTTGACCTGGTGCTCCATTTCCGTACCCAGGAATCAGGCATCCTGTGCGGCGACGCCGAGGCTTCTCTGACTGGGGAAACCTTCGACGGGCAGCCCATTCAGAGTTCGGACAGTATCGTCACCGTCGCCTGCAAGTAGACAGCAGGCCTTCCTCTCGCTCCGATCCGCGCTTCCAATCCCTCTGCCGCCGCATGAACTTCCTGGAGTAGGCCCTTCGCGTTGACTTGCCTGCGGGATTCCCCCCAATCGCGGCCATGGCGATCTGAGCTTGAAATGTAAGGGCGGCCTGTGTACGATTGTTAGCGAAGGCAGAGTTGAAAACGGAAATTCCCAGTGAAATGCCCTACTCGCTTGTAATTCCAAGGGCAGTTTTTCAGGCTACGCTAGACCCGCTGAAAAGTAGTGAGGAGGACAAGAAATGAGTCAAAGCCTTCTGCGTTCCGTCTTGGTTGCGGCCATGATTCTGGCTGTTCATCTCCCACCCGGCTATGGTCAAGCTTCTTCCTCGCAGTACTATGGATATGAAGCCCAATACAAGGTGAAGGTTGAGTTTGTGCGGGTCCGCATGCGGGATGGGGTGGAGGTGGCGGCCCGGATTACCCGGCCCGATGCCGAAGGTAGATTCCCGGCCATCATGAGCTACAGCCCGTACCGCCTGTTGATGAGATTGAAATCATCGGTGCCGTCGGAGCGGGAGTATGACCACTACCTGCATGGCTCCAGTTACTTTGCCGAGCGGGGCTATGCGGTAATCGATTACGACGTGCGCGGGACAGGCAACTCGGCAGGATCGAGCCAGGACATCTACGCCGACGACGAAAGAAGAGATGCTTACGAGATGGTCGAGTGGATTGCCGCTCAGCCCTGGTGCAGTGGAAAGGTGGGGCTGTGGGGGATGTCCTACAGGGGAGTGGTGCAGTGGCAGGTGGCCAAGCAGCAGCCTCCGCACCTGAAGGCGATGCTGGTGGGCTCGGCGAACACGGATGTCTATCTCGATTGGACCTATCCGGGGGGCGCGCTGCGCCCGTACATGTTCGACAGCTACTCGTCGATTATGACGGCCTACAACTTTTCGCCCCCCGATATCGAAGTGGTTGGTCAGAAATGGTCTGAGATTTGGAGGGAACACCTGGAGAACAACCGGCCCTGGGGCCTCGGGTACATTACCCATCCGGTCCACGGGCCCTACTGGCGGGATCGCTCCCTGGACCCGGACTACGACCGGGTCACGGTTCCCACGATGGTCTACAGCGGCTGGGTTGATCCATACCCAACCCCGGGGCTACGGGCGTTCTCCAAGGTGGAGGTTCCCAAGCGGGCCCTCATCGGTCCCTGGGGGCACTCTTGGCCCGAGAATGCCTTGCCTGGCCCCCGGATCGACGGGCGGGTGGAATTTCTGAAGTGGTTTGATCGGTGGTTGAAGGGGATCGACACCGGGGTGCTGGAAGAGCCGCCGATTACCCTGTTCGTCAGGACCTACAAGGAGCCCCACCCCCGCATGTACGACGAGGACGCCGGGTTTTTCCGCTATGAAAACGAATGGCCCCTGGCCCGGACTCAATACAAGGCCATGCATTTTCATTCCGGTGGGAGGCTGAGCCAGGGGCTCTCCGCCTCGGCCCAGGAGGAGCGCGACACCTACACCTATCACCCCGCCGTGGGGATCACGTCCGGCATCTACTGGGGCGGGGGCATCTTGCCGTGGGCCATGCCCATTGACCAGCGGCACGACGAAGCCTACTCGCTCACTTACACCACGCCGGTGTTGAAGGAAGACACGGAGGTGACGGGCGAACCGAAGGCGGTCTTGTCCCGGATTTCCGATTTGGCTGTGGTACCGTATCGCCAGGACCAGTCGCTGCGCCTTGAGTTTTGGGGCTCCGACGTAAGGAACCACACTACGGAGGGTGACACCCGGTGGGTGAATTACAACACGAGCCATTCCAGTTCGCGTTCAACGGCTTCTTGAAAGTCGCGTTCCAGGGATCGCGCGTCACTTCTGACGCTGGCCTCATTCTGGTGCGCGAGTTGGATGAACGTCTGGGGCTGGAGACACTCATCGCCGAGCACCTGAGCGATTCCCGACAGGGGATGAACACCCAGTTCAGCGTGGTGGATCTCCTGCGGCAGTCGGTCTACAGTCGCCTCGCGGGCTACGAAGATCTCAACGACGCGGGGCGCGTGTCGGCAGACCCAACATTTCGTCTCATCGGGTCGCCAAAGCGCTGGGACCGGGGTGCGGCGCTGACATCGACGCTGCATTGGTTCGAGACAGAGCTGCTGACCCACGAGGAGAATCTCGTCGGGTTGAGGGCCGTGAACCGGGAGGTGCTTGCACAGGCCGAGATGGCGACGCGCGCCGACCGGATCGTGCTCGACATGGATTCGAGCGAGAGCCCGGTGCATGGGGCGCAGGAAGGGAGCGCCTATAACGGGCACTTCGAGTCCGTCTGCTACCACCCGCTGTTTCTGTTCACCGAGCATGGGGACTGCCTCGCCGCCACGCTGCGGCCAGGCAACGTGCATAGCGCCGACGACTGGGACGACCTGCTCGTACCGGAGATTGACCGGCAGCAGGTGGAGGGCAAGCGCGTAGCGTTCCGCGCAGACGCCGCGTTCGCGAAGCCCGAGATCTACGACGCGCTCGAGCAGCGCGACGTGGACTATGCCATTCGCATGCCGGCGAACAAGAGCTTGGAGCTGGAAATCGAAGACATCCTCTTTCGTCCGCCGGGACGGCCGAGCTGCAAGCCCTTGGTGCGCTACCAGAGTTTCCGCTATCAGGCCAAGAGCTGGACCACGCCCAGACGGATCGTCGCCAAGGTGGAGCACCACCAAGGTGAGCTGTTCCCTCGCGTCGGCTTCATCGTGACCAACATGGCCCTCCCGAGCCGCTCGGTCGTGCGGTTTTACAACAAGCGCGGTACGGCGGAGCAATGGATCAAGGAAGGCAAGCAGGCCACCCACTGGACGCGGCTGTCGTGCCATCGTTTCCGGGCGAACGAGGTGCGCCTGCAACTGAGCGTCCTGGCCTACAATCTGGGCAACTTGTGGCGCAGACTGGTCCTTCCGCTGCGGGTCAAGCGCTGGTCGCTCACGAGTCTCCAGCAGCGACTGGTGAAAACTGGGGGCCGGCTGGTGAAGCATGCGCGGTACTACTGGCTTCTGCTGGCGGAAGGGCATCTCACGCGGCGGCTGTTCGGCGACATGCTGCGGAGGATCTGGGCGCTACCCGTGCCGGCAGGCTGACGCGCGGCCTGAAGTGCAACGAAGCCCGCCCGGCGATGACACGGGGCACACGTGTGGAGCGGTGTCTGAGAAATGCCCGAAAAGCAGGGGTTCCAGTCGGTCGCACGTCGGCGCGGGCTCAGATGAAGGCCTTTGAAGCTGAGCGATTGTGCGACGATCGAAGTTTTTGTGCGATCGGCGGCGATCGGGTGTATAAACGTGCCATCAGGGGCAGGCAAAACGGAAATCCCGGCTTGTACGTTTCCTCGTCGGCCGACACCGCCTATTTTCACGTAAAGATCACGGATGTGGCGCCGGATGGGACTTCCAAGTGGGTGGCCGATGGAGGTCTGCTGGGGTCGCATCGAAACTCGCACGCCGAGCCCGAGCCGCTGGAGCCGGGGGCGGTGTATGAGCTGAAGATCCCATTGAAGTACATGGCCTACCTGTTCCCCGCCGGGCACCGCATCCGGATCGACGTTGCCAGCGCTGATTTCCAGAATGCCTGGCCGACGGCGAAGCCGGCGGTCAACGCCATCCACCGCAGCAAGAAGTATCCCTCCCATATCGTTCTGCCCTTTGTACCGCCGCAGAATCCTAAGCTGCCCCCGCCGGACCTGAAACCGTCGCCGACCCCAGTGCCCAAGCCCGAGGAAAAGGGGAAGCCAAAGCACCGGATCATCCAGGACCTGGTAAATCAGACCACTACGGTAGAACTCATGAGGAGCGGCAGTAGCAAATCCGAAAACGGGCAAACCGAGTGGATAAGGAACCTTCAATCGGCTTATACGGTTTCCCACACCGACCCGGCCAACGCCGTGCTGAAGGCCACTTGCGAATACACCATTATCCGTGTGGGGGAAATCATCAAGGTTGAGGCGAATGAAGTCACTTCCAGTGACATCACCTCTTTCCGTCATCTGACGGAGGTGGAAGTGACGCTCAACGGGAGACGCCACTTCCACAAGAGCTGGGAAGTTTCCGTGCCCCGGAAGTACAACTGAGAAATGGGCACTCTCGGTGGGGCCCTGGGGAGCAGCAGAGCCACCCCCCAACACCCCCCCCAGGGGGTGTCACTCCAAGCCACCGTGTGTGCCCACAGTGTGCCTAAGAAACTATCATCCTTGACACTACGCCTCGCCCCCTAGCGGCATCGGTGTAGGTGAGGCGGATAAGAGGCGGACAAATCTCGCAGGATTTCAACTGGTCGTGCCTCAGCACCCGGTAGAGAGAGTCGTAGAAAGGGGGCCAGTCCTTTCCCAGCGCGCCATCGAGTGAGAGCCGGTTGGGGTAGGGGTCGCCATTACGCTGCCACCGGAATTTCCAGCTCAAAGGGGATAGAGGGGTTAGGAAGGGTACGAATGGAGTATGCCGGGGGACCGGGCGCAACCGTTTTGGTGCTGCCTGTCCCGTTCAGAGTACCCACTCGGAGGGTGGCTGCCTAATGCGAGTGGGTCGGTTCATTGCGGGGGCGGGCAACGTCCCGAACGTACTCCTGATTCCATTCCGTAGAGAGCTAATCCATGCGGCAGCTTAGGTGAGGAGGGAGCAGTGTCTTCACCCGACACCAACACCGCGCAGTTGATGAGCCGGAAACCAAGAACCGGGTGGACTTCCGAGAGGAAGAATCTCGTCAACCGCGGCCGCCGCGCTACCGCTCAGAACAGCGGTAAAACAGCGGATGGACGGTTTGCAAAGGGGAATCCGCACCGCTTTAAGCCAGGGCGAAGCGGCAACCCTGGCGGTCGGGCCAAGAACAAACTCCTCAGTCAGGCTTATCGGGAGTTGCTCGAACAGGTTGACCCGAAGACAGGCAAGACCGTTGCTCAGTTGATTGCCGAAAAGATCATCGAGAAGGCGCTGAAAGGTGATCTGGCAGCGCTGAAGGAGATCACCGATCGCACAGAAGGCAAGTCGGTGCAGCCGCTTAGTCACGGCGGGCTTGGCAGCGAGCCTATTGCTTTCCACGTCAACCTGGGCCGCCAGCGTGGGGACTTGTGAGACAGCCACGGAACGCTGGGCCGCGAAACTGAGCTACGAGCGCACGGACGGCAAGCATGTCCCCCTGTGGCTAGAGGCGTGGTCGCGAGAGACGCCCGACAGCAGACACGGCTAGGCCAGCCATGCTAGGGGAGCCAAGTTGAGAGTAAAACTTAGCGAAGGCGCCAAGTCAATCCGAAGGCCCTACTCCGGGAAGTTCATGCGGCGGAGGAGGGATTGGAAGCAGGGGTTGGCCACAAGAATATCCTCGCTCCGCTTGAGGTGACCCGCTGCTTCCACCCACTGCGCTCTGAATAGTGCGTCTACTCCGGTGATGCCAATGCAGCTGTTTGAACCTCGCGGTCGCGGGTGAGCTGCGTCTTGACCGCAGCCAACACTGTTTGTAGCTCCCGCATCTGGGTCTGCTGCCGCTGGAACTGGGCTTGCAGCATCTGGAACTGGGCTTGTTGTTCCTGAATCTGCGCTTGCTGTTTCTGGAGTTGCTCGTCCTTCTGCAAGATCATGGGATAGAGTTCCTGGATGGCGGCCAGGGCCACCCCGTCGGCGTCCACGGTGCTGATGCGCTTGTCGTCGCTGCCCAGGCCGAAGAACGCCCGGAAGTCCTGCGCCATCGGCCCCATGTGCCGGATGGAGTCGTCTTGCGCCTTGTAGTTCCAGGTCTCGATGGGAATCTCGTTCAGGCGGGCCAGCAGAGATTGCCCCTCCACCGGGGCGAAATTTTCTTTCAGGTTGCGGTCGCTGATCGACGACCAAGACCCGCCGCCAGCGCCCACTGTGACTCCGGTAGTAAGCCCAGCATCGGTGAAGAACGTGAACCCTCCCGAGGCGCGGGCGGTGAACTGGTTGGCAGCGGTGGAGGCGACATCTGCGTTGGTGCTGTCACCCCAGACAAACGCGCCATCGTGCAGGGCCATGGCGCGGCGTCCAGCCGCAAAGCTAGTGAAGCCCGTAGCAGTGTTATTGCGGCCGCCGGGCACGGTCGATGAATCGCCGCTGGCAGTATTCAAGATGCACCCGCCAACTGTCGCAGCGAGGTCGCTGGCATTGTTGAGGAAGCCCCCGCCGAGCGTGGACAGGATGCCGCTGGCGGTATTCGAGTTGCCCCCGCCGAGGGTCGCAGTTTCGCCGCTGGCACCGTTGCTAGCGCCGCCGCCTACCGTTGCGTTCAAGCCACTGGCGGTATTCGAGTTGCCCCCGCCAACCGTCGCAAAGACGCCGTTGGCAGTGTTGTTCGTGCCCCCGCTGACGGTGGCGCTTGTCGCGTCGGTGGTGGTGCCCAGGTTATCGCCGGCTTGGTTGCCTCGACCACCCCCCACAGTCCCCCAGTCGTCGGTAACCCTGTTGTTGGGGAAGCTGGTGTCGGTGGAGCCACCGCCGCCAATCGTGCCCCCGACCGCTCCGGCCGTTACGTTGTTCGCGGGGAGGCCCCCGACCACGTTAGGGCTGGTGGCGTTCGCCTCTATCCGCAACCCACCGTTGATGGAGCCGCTGAAAAAGATATCTGCGACGTTCACAATGGTGAAACTGCCGCCGCCAGTTGCGGTGACATCTCCGCTAATGAGCTGGTTCCCGATGAAGCTGTTGCCCATATCGGTGCGCGCGAGCTGCGTCGAATCGAGCCCGTCCAGGGTGTCGGCGTTGCCGCCGCCGCCCCCGGGCAAGTTGGTCAGGCCGGAGCCATCGCCGACAAACGCTGCGGCCGTTACTGTGCCGCCGGCGTTCACATTGCCGGTGACGGTGGCGCTGGTGACCGTCAGGTTGCCGCCGCTGTCTATAATCGCGTTGCCCGTGCCGATATTGTGGAAGGAGTTGGCAAACACCTCGCCGCTACCGTCCACCGTGAAGACCTCGGTGATGCCTGAGAAGCCCCTCAGAATGTCGCCCCCACCTACACTGAAAAATTCGCCACCGGTGCCGCCGGGGCTGAGGGTGATCCCCCTCACACCGGCGTTGTTCCCTGTGTAGGATGAAGCGGTGCCGTCTACGCCGACGCCCTGGGTGCCGTTGGCCAAGCCGATCACGCCGGAGCTGGTGGTGCCGTTGCCCGTACCAAACACGCCGGTGCCGTTGTCGGCAGCGGTGGAAGTACCCTCCACACCGACGCCGTTGGTGCTGGAACTGCTTCCGCTGACTCCGATGCCGCTACTCGAGGAACCTGAAATGGCATCCCCGGTGCCGCTCTGGGTCACGCTGACCGCGGGGTTGGAGGTGTTGACCGTGACGTCCTGTTCAGCAGTGAAGGTGTTGGAGGCGGCCAGTTGGGGTACAACGGCGCTGTCAATGCTGATGGTGCCGGTGGTGGTGATGGGCCCGCCAGTCAAGCCCGTGCCGGTCGCTACGTTGGTTACCGTGCCCCCGCCGCCGCCCCCGGGCAGGTTGGTCAGGCCGGAGCCATCGCCGACGAAGGCGGCCGCCGTTACTGTGCCGCCGGCGTTCACATTGCCGGTGACGGTGGCGCTGTTGACCGTCAGGTTGCCGCTGCTGTCTATAATCGCGTTGCCCGTGCCGATATTGTGGAAGGAGTTGGCAAACACCTCGCCGAAGGCGTCCACCGTGAAGACCTGGGTGCCGCCTGAGAAGCCTCTCAGAATGTCGCCGCCGACCAAATTGTTGAAGCTGCCGGCGGTGCCGTCGGGGCTAAAGCTGAGCCCCGACACACCGTGGTGTCCCCTGTGGTAGATTCAGCGATACCCTGTACGCCGATGCCGGCGGTGCCGGTGGCATCGCCAACCACGCCGGTGCCGTTGGGGCCGCTGGCCTCGGCAAGCACGCCGATGCCGGCGGGACTGTTAGATGTTTTGCACGGATGGCGTCGCTGCCGGTGGTGTTAGTGTTGGTTACATCCAGGACGAAGCCACCGGGCACATCGGCGCTAAAGACCCCGGTGGCGGCGGTGAGCTTGCCCGTGCCGTCCACGCTGAAGACCTCGGTGCCAGGAAACGACCCGACCCGGCCGAGAAGAAGTGTCCCGCCGGCGATGTTCCAAAATTCGCCGGCGGTGCCATTCGGGCTAAAGGCTTGCCCTAATACACCAACGGGATTACCGGTCGAGGAGGTAGCTTGACCCCACACACCGACGCTGGTCCCGCTGGTGCCGTCGCTGCCAGTGCTCCCCCGCACGGCAATTCTGCCGAAGCCCTCCACACCACGGATGGCGCCGATACCCCGCACGCCTGCGCCGCCATTGATAGCGTTAGTGGTAGCCACAATGCCGCTACCGCTGTCGCTGTCGCTTTGCGTTACTTCAACAATGTGATTATTGGTGTTGCCGCCGAAGCTCCCACTGCCGCCAACGAAGGCCGGGGCGGTTTGCGTGCCGCTGAAGGTGTTGTCGGCCGCCAATTGCGCGAAGGCTGTGCTGTCGAGCCCATCAAGTGTGTCCGCATCAGTGACAGTGGCTGTGGCAGTAATATCAGTCAGGCCAGAGCCGTCGCCGGTGAAGACTCCGCTGGCGGTCACGTTGCCGCTGCCGTCCACGCTGAAGACCTCGGCGTTGCCGGTGGACCGCCCGCTCAGTATCTTCCCCCCCGCTTGGTTGTTGAACACACCGGCCGTGCCAGTTCCGCTCTGGACCACCCCCTGCACGCCGATGGTATTGCCGCTGGTGGCTTCGGCCTCACCAAGCACGCCGGTGCTGGAAGCAAACCCCGACACGCCAAAGGTGACGCCGGTGGGGGCGTCGGCCCCGCCAAGCACGCCCACGCCGCTGGTACTCGCGGTAAACCCTGCCACCCCGGTGGCCTCCCCGGTGGTGGCAGTGTTCCCACCTACGACGCCCAACCCATCAGGACTGGCCGAAATTCCTAGGACGCCAACGGCAGTATTTGACGTGGTCGTCGAATCTCCCCGAATAGCCGCTGGAGGAGCGTTTTGGATAGTGGCAGTGACTGTACCCGCGCCGCTATAGATAGCACGGACTGTGAAGCCATTCGTGCCCGTGTTGTTGGCTCCCTCCACGCTGAAGACCTCGGTGCCGTTGTCCTGCCCGCTCAGAATCTTCCCCCCCGCTTGGTTGTTGAATACTCCGGCCGTTCCCGCCGCGCTGCTCACCTGTCCCAGTACACCCGTCGTACCCCCCGTGCTGGCCTTCGCAAACCCAAACACCCCCCTCCCCGACGTGCTGTTGCTATTGCCCTGCACCCCAAAGTTCGCCCCCGTCATAGCGGTCGCCAAGCCAAACACCCCCCGCCCACCGGTGCTTTGGCTCTGCCCCCACACCCCGATGGTGGCGCCCGAACCAGCCGTCGCGAAGCCGAAGACCCCGCGGCCGCCCGTGCTGTTGCTCTGGCCCCAGAGCCCTTTGGTGCTGCCGCTGCCGGCTGTCGCCACCGCCCGCAGCCCGTTGCCGCTGCCCTTCTGCACCACCAGCACTACCTGCGTGCTGTTGCTGTCGGTGAAGGTCGAGGCCGAGTCGGTGATCCCCTTGGTTGTACCCCCTTCGGTCGTGGTCAGGGTCTTGACCTCTTCCCGTACAATCGTCTCGGCCTGCTCCCGCAACTCCGTCTCCAGCCGCTCCGCTAGCACAAAGTCGGTTGCGGTGCGACCTCCTAGGGTCTCGGCCTCGGCCGCCTTGAGCGCGTAGGGCACGCTCACCAGCAGGATGCGGGGCTGCTCCGGTTCGCCCTGTACCTCGATCCCCAGCCAGCGGGCTTCACCCGAAGCGAACAGCTCCCGGGGGAGCCCTTCCGCCTGCATCGCTCCCAGCAGCACGGTATAGCCCCCCTGTTCATCAGGTTGGATGTTCTGAGTCTCCAACCACAGCGACGCTCCCCCCTCCTGCTCCTGGTAGAGCGCAAAGGTGATGCCGGTGATGCCGGTGCGGGGTTGCCCCAACGTGTCCTTCAACACCCCGCTGAACTTGATCACGCTAAAGACCGACAGCTCCGGTGCCGTCCCCAGCGTCGTGCCCGTGCCGTCCTCCCCCGGTGCTTCCGGCTCGGCTGCTACCGGCCGCTCCCGCTCCGGCCCTTCCCTCACTGGTTCCGGTCGCTGCGCCTGCACTCCCAGCGCATACATCAACCCCACAAGACACACCCCTAGACAAGTATTGAGCCGCTTCATCGGGACACCCCCATACACCCCAAATTGTTCGTGCTATTCCCCAGACTCGCTACCGGCAGTCTAGCCCAGCCGGCAGCAAGACGCAACAACGTTGCGCCTTTGCTCCTCGCCCCCCACCGCCATCTCAGCCCCCACCCGCAGGCTAGTCAACGTGAAAGGGGTGTTCGTCCTTGGACAGCAAAATGCAACACTACGCGCGGATTCCGCTCCCGAACTAGTGGGCTAAGTAGTTGACGGACGGTGGGGAGCCTTGGCGGGAACGCAACAGAACATTCTGTTGCGCCCTAATATAGCCTCATCAATGCAGCTTGAGCAGCTTCCGCCGCTTGGACATCGGTTGTCCCAACGTACTTCATCGTGCTCCCGATGGCCTTGTGGCCGAGGCATTGCTTGACCAGGGCGAGGTTCACGTTGCCGGCCACCAAGTGCGAAGCCAGTGAGTGCTTGAGTACGTGCGGATGGCACTTAGGTGGCGGAAGGCCAGCAGCCTTGGCAGCCGCTTGGAAAAGACGGAAGAACTGAGAGCGATGGAGTCGCCCGCCCTTCTGCGACAAGAACAGGTAGTCCGAGCCGTCCGACTGGCGCTCACGCATCCAGGCACGCAACGCAGCTATCTCATCCAGGAGCGGCTGCCCCTTGTGTCGGTAGAGCGGCTGGATCGTTTGTAACGAACCTTTCAGTCGCCGAAGGGCTACAGAGCCGGTTTTCAGGTCCATATCACCTAGCTTCAAGCCGCAAACCTCAGAAGCCCGCAAGCCGTGGCGGTAAGCGAGTAGCACCATCGCCCAGTCGCGAGCGGAGCGGGCGCGGGCGGCCTTCAGGACGGAGAGGAGTTCACCCGGTGTTAGGTGTGTCATTCGGCAGACGCGGTGACGCAGTCCTGGTGCTTGTTTGCCAGCCGGGAACGGGGTTACTTTCTGGGTAGCCATCGTTGCCTCCTGTGTAGGTGACGTTGGTTAGGGGCGCGTTCGGTGTTCTGGCACCGGCGCGTCCCGACCTTCACGCCTTCTTTTTCTTCTTCCGCCCACGTCCCTTGCGGTAGTGAGCGGCCTTGAATCTGCGAACTCTCTCCATGTCGCGCTCAGTCCAAATCCTGACCACGACACCTCCGATGCGGCGCTTCCGGGGAGCAACGATCTTGCCCTGGGAAACCCAGCGTTGGAGCGTGATCGGGTGCAACCCACATCTCTTTGCCGCCTCGGTCGTGGAGTAGGTTCCCATTGCTATATACCACTAGCATATTTCTCTTGACCTGTCAAGAGAATTGTGAAAACATCCTCACATCTTACAGGCGTAGGGCCAGTCATGGTAGACGACAAAGAAGTTGATTGGCGACTGTTCGAAGTCCACAAGGCAAGCGTTCAGTCTGTTGGACGGTCTCAGAGTCGGTACGTCACTGGTCTGCTTGGTTTCTTAGCATTGTTGTGGGGCTAGCATTTCATGAGACCCGAGGAGTTAACCATTCAGCTGTTGGGCGCAACACTTCACGCCTCTGGGCTTTAGGTCATTGCGCCAGCTGTACTGACCATTTTGTCCTTAGGTCTGATCGGCAGCATGAATGCTATGGGGTCCACTTGGAAGAGATTCACAAAAGCCGCGCAAGCTCTGGGTCGGGACTTCTGGTGGATTGACATAGACACCCACAAGAACCTGTTTGACTATCTTAGTTTTCTCACGCTGCGACTCGAAAGGCCAATTGAGCCGGATGAACCGCCAAAGACGGGCAGGCAGTTCGACTTCACGGTTTTCAATTATCCTGCACTCCTGCTTGGTGGCACGTTTACAACACTTCTCTCTGATTACGAGGGCGGTAGCCCGGTTTTCAAAGGTTACGTCTACGGCTGCGCTGGGCTGCAGATACTCCTGTCAGCTCGAATTTGGTGGAAGGCTGTATGTCGATTCTTGGGCGTCAGAAAGGAGCAAGCAGAGTTCTAGCCGAGCTGGATGATACTAGGCTTGTGAATGAATCCCTCGGGATTAAGGTCTCTGAGCTAAGGCGAAGATGCCAAGCAGACAGTACTACCGAAATAACCGAGAAAGAATCCTGTCCCAGCAGAAGGCCCGTCTGGACCAGTCTCCTGAGCTTCAAACCGGGATTTCCGTTTTGCCTGCCCCTGATGGCACGTTTATACACCCGATCGCCGCCGATCGCACAAAAACTTCGATCGTCGCACAATCGCTCAGCTTCAAAGGCCTTCATCTGAGCCCGCGCCGACGTGCGACCGACTGGAACCCCTGCTTTTCGGGCATTTCTCAGACACCGCTCCACACGTGTGCCCCGTGTCATCGCCGGGCGGGCTTCGTTGCACTTCAGGCCGCGCGTCAGCCTGCCGGCACGGGTAGCGCCCAGATCCTCCGCAGCATGTCGCCGAACAGCCGCCGCGTGAGATGCCCTTCCGCCAGCAGAAGCCAGTAGTACCGCGCATGCTTCACCAGCCGGCCCCCAGTTTTCACCAGTCGCTGCTGGAGACTCGTGAGCGACCAGCGCTTGACCCGCAGCGGAAGGACCAGTCTGCGCCACAAGTTGCCCAGATTGTAGGCCAGGACGCTCAGTTGCAGGCGCACCTCGTTCGCCCGGAAACGATGGCACGACAGCCGCGTCCAGTGGGTGGCCTGCTTGCCTTCCTTGATCCATTGCTCCGCCGTACCGCGCTTGTTGTAAAACCGCACGACCGAGCGGCTCGGGAGGGCCATGTTGGTCACGATGAAGCCGACGCGAGGGAACAGCTCACCTTGGTGGTGCTCCACCTTGGCGACGATCCGTCTGGGCGTGGTCCAGCTCTTGGCCTGATAGCGGAAACTCTGGTAGCGCACCAAGGGCTTGCAGCTCGGCCGTCCCGGCGGACGAAAGAGGATGTCTTCGATTTCCAGCTCCAAGCTCTTGTTCGCCGGCATGCGAATGGCATAGTCCACGTCGCGCTGCTCGAGCGCGTCGTAGATCTCGGGCTTCGCGAACGCGGCGTCTGCGCGGAACGCTACGCGCTTGCCCTCCACCTGCTGCCGGTCAATCTCCGGTACGAGCAGGTCGTCCCAGTCGTCGGCGCTATGCACGTTGCCTGGCCGCAGCGTGGCGGCGAGGCAGTCCCCATGCTCGGTGAACAGAAACAGCGGGTGGTAGCAGACGGACTCGAAGTGCCCGTTATAGGCGCTCCCTTCCTGCGCCCCATGCACCGGGCTCTCGCTCGAGTCCATGTCGAGCACGATCCGGTCGGCGCGCGTCGCCATCTCGGCCTGTGCAAGCACCTCCCGGTTCACGGCCCTCAACCCGACGAGATTCTCCTCGTGGGTCAGCAGCTCTGTCTCGAACCAATGCAGCGTCGATGTCAGCGCCGCACCCCGGTCCCAGCGCTTTGGCGACCCGATGAGACGAAATGTTGGGTCTGCCGACACGCGCCCCGCGTCGTTGAGATCTTCGTAGCCCGCGAGGCGACTGTAGACCGACTGCCGCAGGAGATCCACCACGCTGAACTGGGTGTTCATCCCCTGTCGGGAATCGCTCAGGTGCTCGGCGATGAGTGTCTCCAGCCCCAGACGTTCATCCAACTCGCGCACCAGAATGAGGCCAGCGTCAGAAGTGACGCGCGATCCCTGGAACGCGACTTTCAAGAAGCCGTTGAACGCGAACTGGAATGGCTCGTGTTGTAATTCACCCACCGGGTGTCACCCTCCGTAGTGTGGTTCCTTACGTCGGAGCCCCAAAACTCAAGGCGCAGCGACTGGTCCTGGCGATACGGTACCACAGCCAAATCGGAAATCCGGGTCAAATGCAGAAGCGCACCTACCTTCACGACTACCACCAGGAGCATCTCCGCCGGGTCACCCAGGAAGAGCTGAAGCTCTTGCAGGACGATGTTGAGAAGCGCTACTTGATGGCCCGCCCCAAATTCGGGGAGAAGTTCACGATACTGACCAATGTTGTCACTGACCGGGGCATCGTGTGCTTGGAGTGCGGTGCGATCTTGGAGACGCTGAACCAGCACCTAGGTGAGGTGCACAAGCTAACTGCGAAGAAGTACCGGCAGAACTGGGGC
The DNA here is from genome assembly GCA_965247455.1 of Candidatus Acidiferrales bacterium. GTDB lineage: Bacteria > Acidobacteriota > Terriglobia > Acidiferrales > 2-02-FULL-67-57 > JACZYA01. The sequence continues at coordinate 308,950 of CBDFHE010000016.1, read as the reverse complement.
TACAGGAAGAGAAGCCCGCTTTGCTCGGCCCGGTTCTCGCAGAGGATGTCGAAAACCAAGAAATACGCTGGGCTTGAGCCTCCGCGGGAAACACGCTTTGGGGAGTCCCTGGGGCCGTCTCCCCAGCAAGGGACTAAGGCACGGCAGAAAGAGGGGCTGCGCCTAGAAGCCAGGGAGAAGCTCCGTGCGAGAATGAAGGGCAAGGGTTTATCCGACCGCTGGATCGTGACCGACTGGGGGATCGCTCGGTTCGCGCTTCAGGGGAAGTCGCCCAAACAGATTGCCAGCAAGGTGCGTATGAAACCGTCCACCGTAGCCTCCCGGCTTAAGAAGATGTTCTTTCCGGTCTTCAAAGCCGGCCCGTATCGGTTTCGGCACGGGGAAGTGAGTGCCACACGCCGTCTACGTGACACGATGGAAGATTTCGACTTGCGACCTGTGGAGTTGGCCCGGCTCATGGATATTCCTCCGCCGAATCTTTATCGGCGCCTAAGCTACCCTGATGACTTTCCGCTGCCGCTAGAGTGGGATAGGAGGCTCGAGCGGGTCAGGAAGAAATTGAGGCGAGAGCGCCCCCCGAGACCTGCAAGCTTGAAGGGAGGACGGCCGCGGGAGCTTTTGCCGAGCGAGGAGAAGCAGATTCGCCGCCAGTACCGCAAGCTGGTATCAGACCTCCTGCAACTCCGAAAATGGCTAGAGAACTTTGACGAGGACGTGGGCGCGAAGGCGAGGCGTCAACATGTATGGAACTGGCTGTGCCAACATAGGCGGCTGGGGAAGATCCATGTGCTCCTATTCTGGCCGCCGTTCTTTGACTGGTTGGAGAAGACCTTCAAGCGAGCCTACCTGCAAGGAAAGTCGACAGCCAAGCTGGGCAAGCCACTGGCGCTCGTGTTCCTCGCCGACAGTTACCATGTTTCGGTAGCGACGGTTCGCAGAGCCGTGTGGCCCAAACGGTATTAGGAGGAGTCCAGTCTCTTCACTCCCACCACCGGCTTTCCTTCCAACACGACGGACTCCGCAGAATCCTCCATTTTCCTGGGCGTCTTGAGGTTTTGAGACCCGCTGAGGTTTTGAGACCTACCCCCCTGATAACCTGAGAGTAGCCAGCCCGGCCACATGTGTTGGCTGGGAAAGGCAGAAGCCCCCGGCGCCTGGGGGCTGGAAGGGAAAGCGAGGTTACATTGGACGGAGCAAAGATAGAGGCGGTCAACGGCAACGGTCAAGCCTTTTCCGCGCCAGGATCGCCAGACCTTGTGCCCCGGATCAATTCTGCGAACCCCTGGTATTGGGTAATCGATGAACCAAATTTGACGGCACCAGAAAAGCTCGTTGCACTCACCCTACTTCGGCATCACAACCACGCTAGGCTCTGTTGGCTCACAATCCAGACCATTTCTGAAAAATCTAAGCTTGGACGCGATACCACACGGCGGGTGATCCATTCTTTGCACAGTAAGGGTGTTCTCGAAATCGAGAACCGGCTTGGGCGTAGCTCGGTTTACTCTCTGTCCCAGCGACAGGATTTGCTCCCGCTTCGGAGCGGGAAGCGCACCCCTACTAGAATCAGTAGCCCTACCGGACCTCGCAGGCGTGGCCCCTACTGCCCCAGCAAGGACACCCCTACTACCCCAGCTACCCATAAGTACGATAGGAGAAGATCGCTCAAGAAGATCGGAAAAGAAGCGCCGGACGGCTTCGCCGCCAGCCGATCCCCGCTTTCAGCCCATCGTAGATCACTATTGCAAGCGGACCCAGGAGAAGACGGGGATTAGGTCTGTCTGGGACAAGGCAGATGGTGCATCCCTGAAGCGCATTCTGAGCGAGCAGCCTACCGTCTCAGCGAAAATGGTTAAGGGTTGGTTGGACGTTGCGTTCGACGACTCTAAACAATTCCCTTTAAGGGATGGCTTTCGGTTCACCGAGTTCAGCAGGCACTATCCGAAGTATGCCGCCAAGGCCCGGAAAGGAGTGAATCATGAAAAAGGCACCGGCCGCGGGGACCTCTCTCGGTTCGAAGGCGTCGGAAGGAAAGCAACCCCGGCGGTGGTCAGAACTGCTGGGTGACACGCTCTATGAGTTTGTGGGAGACCCGGCGAGCACGGCGACGCGCAAGGTGGTGGCGATCCACTCGCTGACGCCGTTAGCGAAGCGCCAAAAGGCTGCGCGCATTCCACCAACCTACCACGGTGCCTTGCTTGCCATATGGGACGAAGACAAGGCCAACCCTGGCGTCTCCGAGATCGTGCAGGGCTACATCCAACGCCCCGACAGGAGCCTCTACTTTTGCGGCTCGGTCGGCGTCGGAAGGACCTGGGCAGCCTGCACGATTGCGAATGAACTCCTCCAGCACGGTTCCGGCGTCCACTTTCAGACCGTCTCGGAATTACTCCTGGCGATCCGAGACACTTTCGCTCCCGAGCGAGGAAGCGAACTCGAAGTCTTGGCACCTCTCTTTGAAGTGGATTTTTTGATCCTGGACGAGCTTGGCGACTTGAGCTTGGAGAGAGAGCGGCACGCCAGTGAGTTTGCGGCTTCGCGGATTCTGGTGTTGCTCGACCGGCGATGGCGAGAAGGCAAGGCCACGATCATGACCAGTAACTTGTCGCTCGGAGAACTGGTGCGGTGGGGCGGTGAGGAGCGGATCGGCTCCCGCATCCGGGGCGTGTGCGGCGAGGACGGGATCGTGGGGCTGAGCGGGCGGGATCTGCGTTTCGATGAAATTCCCGTAGAGGTCAATGCATAGTGCGAAGCCGCGTCGTGGAGCGCAACGCTGAGCGGCCAGGGCCCAGGGGGCGGTGACAAATTATGAATCTGCCAAACACCCTTCTGCGCGGCCCCGACCTCAGGTTCGACGCCGGCACAGCAGATGAGCGCGAGGCTGCGCCGTCTACGCACGCTACTCCACCAATAAGCAGAACCCTCTCTCCATTGAGGATCAAGTGCGAAAGTGCAGCGAGTACGCCAAGCGGCGAGGCTGGGAGTTCCTGGAGGAGTGGACCTACGCGGACGAGGAAATCAGCGGGGCAACCCTGGAACGGCCCGGCCTGCGCGAAATACTCCGAGTGGCAGAATCCCGCGACCGGCCGTTCGATGTGATTCTGGCCGAGGACACCTCCCGCCTTTCCCGCAAGCTGGCCGATGTGTTGAACCTCTGCGAACGGTTCAGGTTCGCCGGGACGAGAGTGTGCTTTGTCTCGCAAGGCATTGACAGCAGCGATGAGCAGTTTCAACTCCTAATCGCCGCGCGCGGGATGATTGACCAGCTCTTCCTCACTGACACCGCCAAACGGGTGCGGCGCGGGATGGAGGGGAGAGTCCTGAAGGGTTTTTCCTTCGGGGGCCGCTGCTTCGGCTACCGAAGGCGAAAGGAAGTAGGCGGAGCGCGCCTGTCGGTCGTAGAAGGCGAGGCTGCCGTGGTTCGGCGGATTTTTGTCCTGTATGCGCAGGGCTGGAGCCTCAAGAAGATTGCGAAGCTCCTGAATGCCGAGGGCGTGTCCTCGCCACGGCCGCAGCGTGGCCGGCTTCAGCGGTCTTGGGCGCCGGGCGCAATCCGGCACATCCTCCTCAACCAAAGGTACACCGGAAAGCTGGTTTGGAACCGCCAGGAGAAGGTCCGCAACCCTGCCACCGGCCGCCGGGTCAAGCGGGCTCGCCCGGAGTCGGAATGGGTGCGCGTGGAAGCGCCGGAGCTCCGGGTCGTTTCCGACGAGTTGTGGTAGCGGGTGCAGGAGCGCTTTGAGTTTGTCCGGGCCCGCTTCGGAACGAAGTCCCACAAGGGGCTGTTGTCGCACTGGAATGCTGTTGGCTCCCGCTATCTTTTCAGCGGCGTCCTGCGGTGCGGGGTATGCGGCGCCAACATGAACATCGTGAGCGGTACAGGGAAGCGTGGGTACTCAAAGTACGGCTGCCCGATGTATCACTTCCGGGGCAGTTGCTCCAACGGACTGACCGAGCGCAGCGACCTCCTGGAGGAGAAGCTCCTGAAGAGTCTGCGAGACGCGGTTCTCCAACAGGAAGTTGTGGATTACACCCTCCAACGGTTCGAGGAGGAACTGCGGGCCAAGCTGGAAAGCCTTAGCGTCGAGCTTGAGTCGGTCCGCCGACGGAAGCGCATCCTGGAAGCCGAGGTCACTCGGCTGACTGAGGGGCTCGCCACAGCCGAGGAGGACAGGGCGCCGGCAGCGGTGATAGCGGCGATTCACAAGCGAGAGCAGGAGCTTCGAGCAATCACCGACAAGCTGGTGGAGGCGCAGCCCGGCTCGCTCGACGCCAAGCTGAAAGACATCCGCCGCTTCGTGGTTTCCCGCCTAGCTGACGTGCGCGGGCTGCTCAATTCGGATATTCCCACCGCCAAGGCTGAACTCCTGCGCCACGTCGAACGGATAGACCTTCTCCCTGCGGAGGAAAACGGAAAGCCGTACTTTGAAGCCGTTGGGGAGTGGAACCTGTTGGGCGGCTACCCCAGCACCAAATCGGGTGGTGCCGGGGGACGGAGTCGAACCGCCGACGCCAGCCTTTTCAGGGCTGCGCTCTACCGCTGAGCTACCCCGGCACAAGGGATGAAAACCATTCTAGGAACAGGTGTTTCTAGTGTCAAGGCAGGGTTGGTTGAGTGGTTAATTGGTTGATTAGTTGATTGGAAGTCAGAGGCGCAGAGGAAAGGTGGTCGGAAAGGCGGGTGCTTTCGCCGTTGTCGGCCGCTACATCCGAACGGGGGTTAGACCCGCAGGAAGTCCTTCTTCTTGAGGACCTCGCGGGGCCGGGAGCCGTCGGGCGGGCCAATGATGCCTTCCTGTTCCATGATGTCGAGCAGGCGGGCGGCGCGGCCATAACCGATGCGCAAGCGGCGCTGCAAGGTGGAGGTGGAAGCCTTGCCCAGCTCGCAGACAATGCGGACCGCCTCTTCGTAGAGCTCGTCGTCGGCGTCAACAGAGTCGTCCTCGTCAGCGGCACGGCTGCCGCGCGGGCGCTCGACGTCCTTGGGGAATTTGAGGAACTCTTCGTGGTAGTCAGGCTGGCCGTGCGAGCGCCAGAAGTCGCAGACGTGGACGATTTCGCTCTCGGTCACCAGCGGGCCGTGCACGCGGTGCAAGCGCGAAGAGCCGGCGGGCAGGTAGAGCATGTCGCCCATGCCCAGCAGCGCCTCGGAGCCGTTGGCGTCTAGGATGGTGCGCGAGTCCACCTTGGTGGCCACGCGGAAGGAAATGCGGGCGGGGAAGTTGGCTTTGATGAGGCCGGTGATGACGTCCACCGACGGCCGCTGGGTGGCGAGAATCAAATGGATACCCACGGCGCGCGCCATCTGCGCCAGCCGGGTAACGGATTGCTCGACGTTGGGCGTATCTACCATCATCAGGTCAGCCAGCTCGTCAATGATGATGATGATGTAGGGCAGCGGCTCGACCTCTTCGCCGTCTTCAGTCAAGCCGGGATGGGTTTCTTCGTCCTCGAAGAGTTGGTTGAACTGTGGCAGGTTGCGCACGCCGTACTTGGCCAGCACTTTCAGGCGGCGTTCCATCTCGCGGGTGGCGTTGCGCAGGGTGTTGGCCGCCAGTTTGGTGTCGGTGACGATGGGCGTGAACAGGTGCGGAATCCCTTCGTAGAGCCCCAGCTCGAGGCGCTTGGGGTCAATGAGGATGAACTTCACCTCGTCCGGGTTGCTCTTGTAGAGCATGGAGATGATCATCGAGTTGATGGCCACGCTCTTGCCGCTGCCGGTGGAGCCCGCGATCAGCAGGTGCGGCATCTGCGTCAGGTCGGCCACGCGCGCGCGGCCCGTCAGGTCGCGCCCCAGCGGGATGGTCAGCTTGGAGCTGGAGGCGGCGAACTCCTGCGACTCGATGATGTCGCGCAAGACAATGATTTCCCGCTTGGGGTTGGGGACTTCGATGCCGACGGTGGATTTGCCGGGGATGCGATCGATTAGGATCGACTCCGCCTTGACCGCTAGGCAGAGGTCTTCCGCCAGGCTGGTGATACGGCTGAGCTTCACGCCCGCTTCGGGACGAAACTCGAAGGTGGTCACCACCGGCCCGGGGTTGATTTGCGTCACCTGCCCGGTGACAGCGAACTCAGCCAGCTTCTGCGTGAGAGCCTGAGCCCGCTGCTGCAATTCTTTTTCGTCCGGTCCGCCGAGGTGCTCCGGGAGCTTCAACAGCGCCGCCGAGGGCAGCCGGTAGCGCGCCCGCACCACACGCGCGCGCCGAGCAGCGAAACCCTCTCGCCCTCCTGTTTCTCCTGTGGGGTTCTCCCAATCGTCTTCGGGTTCCGTGATGGGGATGGCGCGCACATCCAAAGGCCTGACAGCCGGTCTCCGAGTGAGCGGTTCCGGGATTTCCGGTGGAGCGCTGATGCCTAGTGCGCTCGGCACGATGCGAAGTCTAGGCGCCGGATACTCGGCGGCGCGCTTCCAGGGTTGCCACCTAACCCAGCCCCGCAAACGGCCCGCCATGGATCCAATGGCCACAAGCGCCGCACGCACCACGCCGGTGTGATCCTGCACCCAGGTTGCGCTTCCTGAAAACGAAAACGGCGTGGTGAGAAAGATGCCCGCCACCAGCAAGGCCAGCGTTACCACCAGCGCGCCGGGCAGGTTCAACACTTGGGTCAAGCCCAGCGCCAGCAACACGCCCAGCAAACCACCCGCGGGCAACAAGCCGTGCACGCGCGGTAGGACCTCCACCAAACCCAGAAGGGAAGTGAGGGAGAAGAGAAGCAGCAGCGCGCCGGCAAGTTTCGTCCCAGGCGCAGCAAAGGGCCGGCTCCGCAGCCAAAACCACGCTAGGGCCAGAAATGCCAGGGGAATCAAGAAAGCCACGTAACCCAGGGCTTGCAGAAGTAGGTCGGCCAGATAGGCGCCCGTGATGCCCACCCAGTTGGCCGTCGCTGCCGTCCCCGACTCAGCCAAGCGCACCGGCGCTGCGGTGTTCAGCGAGGGGTCGAGCGAGGAATAGCTCAGCAGGCTCAAGCCCACCAGCGCCGCCGCCACCAGCCAGAGGAAACCAATCAGCTCATTCAGCCGCTTGTTGCCGCCGGGCGTCAGTATGCTCATCTTCAACCGCCCTCCTTGCCGGCCTAGATACACTTCCATTCAGCACACAATCCCGGCAGAGAACTACATCCCGGAACGAAAGACTCCCTGCTTCGGTTGGCGCTACTTCAGTTGGACGAGTGGAGGAGCTCGACCGCCACGATTATAACTCCTAGCACCAGCCGATAGGCAACAAATATTTTCAGCGTCCGCACTTGCAGATAGCGCAGCAGGAAGGCAATGGCCGCATAGCCCACCACTCCGGAGACCACAAAACCGACCGCGTAGTCCCCCACCGAAGCGTCCGACGGCAGGCCCTGCTCCCAAATGTCGAAAGCCTTCTTCAGCGTCGCGCCCCCGATGATCGGCGTTGCCAGCAGGAAGGAAAAACGGGCGGCTGCTTCGCGCGTCAGGTTGCGGAACAAACCCGCTGAAATTGTAATGCCGGCGCGCGACGTCCCTGGAAGAATCGCCACCGCCTGTGCTGCGCCGATCAGCAGCGCGTCCTTGAATCCCAGGGTCTCCATTCCGCGCGCCAGCGTGGGTCGCCGGTCGGCCAACCACATGACCAGCGAGATGCCGATCAACGTGCCCGCAATCAGCAACGGACTGCGAAAGGTGCTTTCCGCGTAGCTTTCCAGCCAGTACCCCGCTACTGCCCCCGGCACCGTGGCCGCCACCAGCAGCCACAGGAAATACGGGCTGAGTTGCAGCTCGCGCTCCAGGGCAAGCGGGTCGGGACTGCTCAGCGCGGCTACGCCTCTTGCGGGGCCAAGCCCCAGAGGGCGCAAAGCGCTCCGCAAGGCGCCGGCAAACAACGCTACCCAGACGCGGGCGAAATAGACCAGCACCGCCACCAGCGTTCCCGCGTGCAGCACCACGTTAAATGTCAGCCCCGGGTCCTGCCAGCCCAGCAGCCATGGAACCAGAATCAAATGCGCGGTCGAGCTGATGGGGAGAAATTCGGTGATACCTTGCACCACCGCCAGCACGATCACTTGCAGTAGCGCCATGCTCTAGCCCAGCTCCTTTTCCATCCGGTAGGCGTCGTCCCGGTCGAGGTAATAGCGCGGCAGGATTCCTTTCACTTCGTAACCCGCCCGCTGCCAGAACGCCAGCACCGCGTGGTTGTCCACCGCCGTTTCCAGACGTACTCGTCGGACGCCCTGCGCGGCCAGCCAGGCCTCGGCGCTTACGAGTAGCGCGCGCCCGATTCCGCGTCGCCGCCGGTCCGCGCGCACGTCAAGCGTAATCACATGACCGCGCGTGCTTCGTACCTGCCGCACCAACACAAACCCCGCCAGTGCGCCGCCTTCCTCCAGCACCCAGGCACGTGCCCCCGGCTCCGCCAGGAACATCCGCAGGCCGAAGCGCGAGTACGCAATACCGGGCGGGTAGCACTGCTGGTCCAGCCGGTAGATGGCCTCGAAGTCTTTGGCTTCGTAGGGTCGGACGGTGGTCGGGCGCAGGGCGTCTTGTTTGGGTTGCGGCACGGCAATCACTGCGCGGCGGATGCTATCACACGCCTCGGGAGCGAACAACGAACCGCACTTTGAGTAGTAGTTTGAAACAGTGCTGCTGCAATGACTCATCCATTCGTCAACCTGCCCCGCCGCTTCTGTCCACCTCACCACCGGTCCGGAAGGGGTGCTCCGCACCCGCTTGTTCGTCGGGGCGAGCCTTCAGGACGAGTCGTGACAGGCTCTTGATTTTCTTGGCAGGCAAAATGTATTCCGGTATCAATCAAAGCAGCACGCTTTTACCCAACCACCCAGTTTGCTGGCAGCAGGCGGAACAGCGCCGCAAACTTGTCCAGGGTCAATTCTTCTGCCCGGCTGCGCACAGTCAGCCCTGTCTCTGCCATCGCAGCCTGCACCCGGTCAGGCGGGCAAGCATCTCGCAGGTTGTTCAGCAACGTTTTGCGCTTGTGGCGAAAGCAGGTCTGCAAGAAAACCAAGAACGCTTCCGGCTCGGCGACCGCCAAGCGTTCGCGGGCACCCGGCGGCGCCAGCCGCACCAGTGCCGATTCCACTTTGGGCGGTGGCTGGAAAGCGCCGCGCGGGATGGGTTCGAGCAAAGCAGGCGTGGTATAGAACTGCGTCAGCACCGAGAGATAGCCGTAGTCCCGCCGGCCGGGTTCCGCTGTCAGCCGCAGGGCCACTTCCCGCTGCACCACTACGTGGATGTCGGCAATTACGTCGAGTGCCGCAAACAATCGCTGAAGAATCGGCGACGTGATGTAGTAGGGCAGGTTGCCATAGACCCGCCAGCGGTTCACTCCGAATTGTTGCGCCAGGGTCGCGGCGGAGACTTCCAGGATATCGGCTTCGACCACTGTGCACCCAGACTGTCCCCTCAGCTTCTCTCGCAGCGCGCGAGCCAGCGCGGCGTCCTTCTCCACCGCTACCACCTGCGCTGACTGCTGCGCCAGCGCCAGCGTCATTTCGCCGTGGCCGGAACCGATTTCAAGCCAGCAATCCTGCGCGCGAATTTCCAGCCGCTGAAGCAGGCGGGCGCGGACGCCCGCGTCCGCCAGGAAGTGCTGCCCCAGCTTGGGGCGCCGACGGCGACTTTCCCGCTGCATGTTGGCACAGATTGTAGCATTGCCCTCGGCTACACCCTGCACTCTCCTCGCCCCAGGTAGCGGCGAAGAAGCCGAAGGCTTTTTCGTCGGCTTTTGCCATGCTCCACTACCGGTCATGGCAGCGGGCTTGATGGTAGTGGGTCAGTTTGACGACGTTACCTTTACCGCTGAGCCCGGCGGCACCCGCCGCCGGGTGGATGGGCGGCAAAAGCACCCCGTGGCAGGTGCCACGGGGCTCGGCGTGAGATTCACATTTCCAAAATGACCCACTACCGGCTTGATAATCGGCTAGCCAAAGCCGCCGGAAGCCATTAGAATAGCTAAGGGGGGGCTGCTTGACCGCAGGTGAGTCTTTTTTTGGCTTTGGTTCATCTATACTGTGACAGCGAATTTCGCTGGGAGGAAAATTCGAGCATGGCTGAAAACATTCTGACTGCCACCGACAGCAACTTCGAGGCAGAAGTCCTTAAGTCGAACACGCCGGTGCTGGTGGATTTCTGGGCGGAGTGGTGTGGCCCCTGCCGGATGCTGGCGCCGACGGTGGAAGCGATTGCCGCCGACTTCAACGGCAAGCTGAAGGTAGCCAAGCTCAACGTGGACGAAAATCCCGCCGTCTCCGAGCGCTACGGCATCCGCGGCATCCCCACCCTGCTGGTCTTCAAAGACGGCCAGGTGAAGGACCAGATCGTGGGCAACAGCCCGCGCGACAGCATCGAGAAGGTCTTGGAGAAGCATCTTTCCTAGGCCGCCTGCCGGCTCTGCGGCGGGCCAGAGAGGGCTCCACCCGGCCCGTCAGCGCGGTGGGTTGCTTTCCCAGTAACTGAAACTCCCGGGAGGTGTATGCCTGCCCGCCGGATTTCTGTTGAGCTCGGCTTGCGCCGGGTCGCCGTGCCGCCTATGATAAGCACCGGGCGCGCGCTTGCACCTCTGCCGTTCTAGCTCTGCTTTCCCGGCAGCAACTCCCGCCTTGAGCCTCGTGCAGAGGGCGCAGCGCGGCTGGTTCGTGCGCACTGGAGGAGGGTGAATGGGCACGGTGGTCGTGGTCGGCGCCCAGTGGGGCGACGAAGGCAAGGGAAAGGTTGTTGACTACCTGGCGGCCCACTTCGACATCATCGCCCGCTACCAGGGCGGTCACAACGCCGGCCACACCGTCATCGTCAATGGCCGGAAGTTCATCCTGCAACTGGTGCCCAGCGGCGTTCTCCGCCCCGGCAAGTGGGCGGTCATCGGGTCCGGTGTAGTTTTGGACCCCGCCGCCTTGCTCGAGGAGCTGAAGACGCTGGAAGCTGCCGGCATCAACCCCCAGAGCCGCTTTTTCATCAGCAACCGCTGCCATTTGATCTTTCCCTACCACCGTGAGTTGGAGCGGGCCGCTGAAGCGGCACTGGGACCGCAGAAAATCGGAACCACCGCGCGCGGCATCGGCCCCACCTACGAGGACAAGATGGGCCGCCGCGGGCTGCGCGCCTGCGACCTGCTCGACCCGCAACGCTTCCAGGAAAAGCTGCGCCATGTTCTCAAACACAAGAGTGCTTTGGCGCGTGCGCTCTACGGCAAACCCGATCTCGATTCGGCCCGCGTGCTCGATCTCTATCAGGGCTACGCCGAGCGCCTGCGTCCCTACATTGCCGACGTGGCCCGGCTGCTGGCCGGAGCGCGCAGCGCCGGCAAGCGCATCCTGTGCGAAGGTGCGCAGGGAACTATGCTGGACGTGGACCACGGCACCTATCCTTTTGTCACCTCCTCAAATTCCACTGCCGGCGGTGCGTGCGCCGGCCTGGGCCTCCCGCCGACCACTGTCACCGCTGTACTCGGCGTCACCAAAGCCTACGCCACTCGCGTAGGCAGCGGGCCCTTTGCCACTGAGATCACTGGCCCCCAGGCCGAGGCTCTGCGCGAGCGCGGCAACGAATACGGCGCCGTCACCGGCCGGCCGCGCCGCTGCGGCTGGCTGGACTTGGTGACGCTCCGCTACAGCGCGCTCGTCAATGGGGTCGCGTCTTTCATCATGACCAAGCTGGACGTGCTCGACCATTTGGCGGAGATTCCCGTCTGCGTCGGCTACCGCTACAAGGGAACCCCCGTGCAGGAAATGCCTGCTGAGGCCGAGGTGCTGGAACAAATCGAGCCCATGTATGACACTCGCCCCGGCTGGCAGAGCGCCACCCGCGGCCTCACCGACTATGGCCAACTGCCCCAGCGCGCCCGCGACTACCTGGGCTTTGTCGCCGACCAAGTGGAAGTGGAGATCGGCATGATTTCCACCGGGCCGCAGCGCGAAGAGACTCTGCTGCCGCCGAATTCCCGGTTGGCAGGTTTGTTGAAAGGCTAGACCGGTCCGAGTGGCCGATGCTGAATTACCTCCAGGCCCGCCAGACAGTCATCCGCATCGTCGGTGCCTCCCCGCGCGAACCCTCCGTCGAAACCGTGCTGTTGCAAGCCAGTCTGGGCCGCGTGCTGGCGCAGGACGTCTCCGCCGATCGCGACTACCCGCCTTTCCACCGCTCCACCCGCGATGGTTTTGCCCTGCGCGCCGCCGACCTCGCCCGCCTGCCCGCCGCCTTGAAGCTCCTGGGGGAGATCAAGGCCGGCGATCGTTTCGATGGAACGGTCGGCGAGGGAGAGTGCGTCGCCATTATGACCGGAGCGCCGGTGCCTGACGGTGCGGATGCGGTGGTCATGATTGAACACACCGAACCCCGGCAGGGTCAGGTCGTGGTCAAGCGCAGCCTCCAATCTGGTGCCAACGTTGTTCCCCGTGGCAGCGAGGCCACCGCCGGCGCGTTGCTTCTCAGCGCGGGAGCCCGCATCGGCTACGCGGAGACTTCCTTGCTGGGCCAGGTGGGAAAGGCCAGGGTGCGCGTCCATCGCCGCCCGCGGGTGGCGGTGCTTTCCACCGGGGATGAAGTGGTGCCGGTAGAGAGCCAGCCCGGCCCCAACCAGATTCGCAACAGCAACACCTACTCGATGGCGGCCCAGGTAACTTTGAGCGGCGGGGAGCCGGTCCTGCTCGGCAACGCGCCCGATGAGTTGAATCAGTTGGAAGAGTTAATTCGCCGCGGCCTGGAAGAAGACCTGCTGGTGCTCACTGGCGGAGTTTCCATGGGCAAGTACGACCTGGTGGAAGTGGTGCTGCGCGAGCTGGGCGCCGAGTTCCACTTTGACGCCGTGGCCATTCGCCCCGGCCGTCCGGCGGTCTTCGCCACCTGCCAGAACAAGTTTGTCTTCGGCTTGCCAGGCAATCCCGTCTCTACTATGGTGACGTTTGAGCTTTTTGTGACGCCGGCGATTGCTTTGCTCGGCGGCGCACCGGCGCCGGCCTTGCAATTCTTCCAGGCGCGCTTGGCCGAAGCGGTCAAACAGAAAACGCAGCTCACTCTTTTTCTCTCGGCGCGCCTGGAAGGGCAGGGCAGTGACACTTGCGTCCGCCCCCTGCGGTGGCAAGGCTCGGGTGACGTGGCGGCGCTTGCCGGCAGCAACTGTTTCCTGGTGGTGCCGGAGGACGTGAGCGAACTGGCCGCGGGTTCCTGGGTGGCTATCTTGCCGCGGCGGGACGCGGTGGTGCGGTGAAAAAACACAAGAAGCTCAGCCACTACGACCGGCGCGGGCGCCCGCAGATGGTGGACGTCACCGACAAGCCGGCCACCGTACGCGAAGCGCGCGCGCACGCCTTTGTCAGAATGAAACCGGCCGTGGTTCGCAGCATTCGGACGCTCCGCGCGCCCAAAGGCGACCCGCTCACCGTGGCCCGGCTGGCGGGCATTGCTGCCGCCAAACGCACCGATGAATTGATTCCTCTCTGTCATCCGCTTCTGCTCACTCATGTTGATGTAGCGGCGGAATTGTGCCACAATGGCGTGCGCTTTACCTCAAGCGTCCGCGCAACCGGCTCGACCGGTGTTGAGATGGAGGCGCTCACTGCGGTCGTGGTGGGGGCACTCACCGTGTACGATATGTGCAAGGCCCTCGACCGTAGCATCGAACTCCGGGATATTTATCTGCTGGAAAAAACCGGGGGGAAGAGTGGAATCTACCGCCGTCCTGGGCCTGAGGTGGCGAGCGGGGAACGGTAGCCATGGCCACAAAGGCGGCGGTTAAAATCCTGCTGGTGGAGGACAACGCGGCGGTGTTGGACCTGTTGCGCCGGGCCATGGAGCCCTGTGGCGAAATCTTGACAGCGACGGACGGCGCCGAAGCCTTGCTCAAAGCTGTGGAGGAACCTCCGGACTTGATTGTGTCGGACTATGCGATGCCGGGTCTGAATGGCCGTCAGTTGTATGAAAAGCTGCGCGCCCGCGAGCAGACCAAGAAAATCCCCTTCATTTTTCTGGCCGGCAAGAGCGACATCGAAGAAAAGCTGCGGCCTTTTACTGACGGTGTAGAAGATTATATTGCCAAGCCTTTTTTTGTGCGCGAGGTCGCCGCGCGCGCCAAGAAAGTCTGCGACCGGCTCCTGCTGGAGAAACTCCAGACGCAGGCCCGGCGCCCCGGCGTGATCGAGGGGCTGTTGGAGGAAATGAGCGTGATCGATCTTTTCCAGTCGTTGGAAATGGGACAGAAGTCCTGCCGCTTGCTCTTGCGGCGCAGCCGCGAACAGTGCGAGGTTTTTTTTGACAAGGGACAGGTGTACGATGCCGTCTGTGGAGCAGCGGTAGGCGATGAGGCCGTCTATAAGACTGCTACTTGGGCTGAGGGACGGTTTGAAATTGATTTCAGCGGAAAGTCGCGCCAGCGACGCACCACCAAATCCACCCAGGGGTTGCTGATGGAAGCCATGCGTCTGCTCGATGAAGCCAACCGCGACAAGGTGGAAAGCTGATGCCGGCCCCCTATCGCGCCGCCATTGTCACCGTCAGCGATTCTGTCGCTCAGGGCACCCGGCAGAATGTTTCCGGCCCCGCCGTCGCGCGCCTTTTGGAAGCCGACAGCTGGACAATCGGCTCCTCCGAAGTTTTGCCCGATGACTTCACTTTGATTCGCGAACGCTTGGAGGCGCTGGCGGGAAACGGGGAAATCGACGCCATCTTCACCACCGGCGGTACCGGGGTGGGACCGCGCGACCGCACCCCGGAGGCCACTACTGCTGTGATGGAGCGTTCGTTGCCGGGCTTGGCGGAGTTGATGAGGCGCGAAGGGCTGAAGAAAACTCCACGCGCTGCGCTCTCCCGGGCCGTCGCTGGGATGAAGGCCAAGACTGTGCTCATAAACCTGCCGGGCAGCCCGGAAGGCGCGGAAGATTCCCTCAAAGCCATTTTGCCGATCCTCTCGCATGCCGTGGACGTGGTTCAGGGCGAAGTGGGCCACGAGCCGGCGGAAGGTGCCGCTACGGAAGAAGCAGCGCCGGAGTCCGCCCGGGCGGAATTCTCTCCGACCTCTTCCGCGCCGGCAGATGCTTCGCCGGCCACCGAAGATACGTCCGAGCCGGAGGAGAAGTCCGAAGGCAACACAGAAGGGGTTGGCAACCAGCGGCTGGTTTGATAGCTTCTTGAGTTTCTAGGGAGTCGGAGGTCTCATGCCGGAAAACTATGTCCCCATCCTGATCTTTGGTGTGATTGCCTTTCTGTTTCCCGTGGTCACATTGTGGATTGCCTCCTTGCTTCGCCCCGACTCCCGCGATGTCGGCTTCCGGCGCAAACCTTACGAATGCGGCGTTCCGCCCGAGGGCGATGCCCGCGGCCGCTTCGGCGTGCGCTTCTACATCATCGCGATTCTCTTCGTCATCTTTGACGTCGAAACCATTTTCCTGTTCCCGTGGGCGGTGCAGTATAAGACGCTGGGTTTGTTCGGTTTGGTGGAGATGCTGGTTTTCTTGGGCATCCTCATTGTTGGCTACATCTGGCTATACAAAAAAGGCGCCTTGGAGTGGGTCTAGCGGTCGGTCAACTGAACTCAAGCTACCTTCACCCATCGCAGAAACGGCATGGCTGACGAGCAACAAAAGAAACCAGAGCAGGAACCGGCCCCGACGCCCGCCGGCGAGCAGAAAGCCGCGCCGCCCAAGCCGCCCGCTCGCCCGGCGCCACCCAAACCAGAACCGCTGGACAACGAATTGATCCGCCGCCTGCGCGCTCGTTTCAGCGATGCCATCGGGGAAGCAACCCTGGACCGCAAGCAGGCCATCGTGGTTGTCCAGCCCGGCCGCTTCCTCGATGTCTGCGACTATTTGAGAACCGAAGAAAAATTCGATTTCTTCACTGACTTGACGGCGGTGGATTGGTACGGGCGGGAAAAGCGATTCGACCTCATCCTGAATCTCTACTCCTTTCCCCACAACCAGCGCCTGCGCTTGAAAGTGCCTCTGGGCGAAGACGCCCGCTGTCCTTCGGTTGTGGGCTTGTGGGGCACCGCCAATTGGCTAGAGCGCGAATGCTTCGATATGTTCGGGATTGTTTTTGACGGCCACCCCGACTTGCGCCGGATTCTCCTGCCGGATGGCTGGAAGGGCCATCCGCTGCGCAAAGACTATGACATTCTCCAGCAGGATGTGGCTTGGGTGAAGGAAAACTTGGGAATCGAGAGCGGACAGTAACCATGGGACAAACACCCTCCGTCACCACCACCGTACTGGGCGCCGATGAAGTCATCCTCAACATGGGCCCGCAGCACCCCTCCACCCACGGCGTGCTGCGCGTCAAGCTGAGGCTCGACGGGGAAAGAGTCATCAGTTCGGAATGTATCATCGGCTACCTGCACCGCGGGGTGGAGAAAATCGGCGAGACCCGTACCTATCCTCAGTTCGCTCCCTACGTGGACCGCACCGACTATGTGGCGGCGGTCTCCAATGGTCTGGGCTATTGCGAGGCAGTGGAAAAATTGTTGGGCGCGGAAGCGCCGCCGCGGGCGCGCTGGGTGCGCACCACCCTCACCGAGCTGCAACGGATTGCCAGCCACCTGCTCTGGCTGGGCACGCATGCGCTCGATATCGGCGCGATGACGCCGGTCTTCTACTGTTTCCGCGAGCGGGAAGAAATTCTAAAAATCTTTGAGAAGTATTGCGGCGCGCGCCTGACCACCCACGCCTTTCGCATCGGCGGCCTGCTCTACGAAACCTACGACGGCTTTGAAGAAGACGTCAAAAAGTTCTGCCACGACTTCCTGCATCGGGTGGATGAATACGAAGAGCTGTTGACCGAAAACCGCATCTGGATCCAGCGCACCCAGGGCGTGGGCATCCTCACCCCCGACGATGCCATCGCCATGGGCGCCTCCGGCCCGGTCCTGCGCGGCTCAGGCGTCAAGTGGGACATTCGCAAGGCGTTTCCCTACGCCGCCTACGACCAGTTCGAGTTCGACATTCCCGTGGGCGAAAACGGCGACACCTACGACCGCTATCTAGTGCGGATGCAAGAGATGCGGCAATCCCACCGCATCGTCCTCCAAGCCATCGACAGCATTCCTTCGGGGCCGATTGCGGCCCGCATCGGCAAGGTTCTCAAACCGCCCCCGGGCGAGGTCTATCACTCCATTGAGGCTCCCAAGGGCGAGTTGGGCTACTATATCGTCAGTGACGGTTCCACTCAGCCCTACCGTTTGCGGATTCGTCCGCCCTCGTTTGTGAATTTGCAGGTGTTGGACCAGATGGTTCGAGGCCTGCTGGTGGCGGACGTGGTGGCTGTGATCGGAACGCTCGACATTGTGCTGGGGGAAGTGGATAGGTAATCTCTCGACCGCGAGGCGCTCAACCGCGAACCTATGACTGCGCTGCTAGAAATTCTTGAACAACCTCTGGTGCTCGCGCTGATTCGTGTGCTGATTGTTTTCACTGCGCTCTCCTTGATCGTCGCCTATCTCGTCTATGCCGAGCGCAAGATTCTGGCCCACATTCAAGTCCGGCTGGGCCCCATGCGCGTCGGTCCGCACGGGCTGCTCCAGCCCATCGCCGATGGGCTCAAGCTCCTGCTCAAAGAGGACATCATTCCGGAAGGCGCCGACCGCGCGGTCTTCTGGCTGGCGCCGGCCATCACCGTAGTGGCTTCCTTCACCGCCTTCGCGCTCATTCCCTTCGCCGACAATTTCTACGTCACCGACGTCAACGTCGGCTTGCTTTTCGTGATCGCCATCTCTTCGCTGGGCGTGCTGGGGATCATCCTGGGTGGCTGGTCCTCCAACAGCCATTACCCGCTGCTGGGGGCGCTGCGCTCCACCGCCCAACTGGTGAGCTACGAGGTGGCGCTGGGCTTCGCATTGATCAGCGCGCTGCTGCTGGCCGGCACCCTCAGCATGAACGGAATCGTCAAGGCCCAGTTCCAGCAGGAGGTGTGGTTCGTGTTCATGCAGCCGGTGGCGTTCTTTATTTTGTTCGTCGCCGCCATCGCCGAAACCAACCGCAACCCCTTCGATCTGCCGGAGGCCGAATCGGAGCTGGTGGCCGGTTTCCACACCGAGTACAGCGGCTTCCGTTTCTCCCTCTTTTTCCTGGCGGAATACGCCGCCATGGTGTTGGTCAGTTCCATCGCTGTTACCTTGTTTTTGGGCGGCTGGCTGCGGCCCTTTCCCAATGTGGCCGGGTTGGACTTTCTGCGCTTCGCTCCGGTGGTAGTTTTTGGAGCGGCGGGGGCTTGGTGCTTGCTGCGATTCTTTCGCTTCCCCCCCGGGCGCGAATGGTTCTGGCAGCGCTTGATGCTGTTTGCGCTCGGAGCAGGGGCCGCCGCGGCCGCTCTGGGGCTGCTCTACCCGCCTGTCCTGGTGGCCAGTCAAGGCGCCTTCTGGTTTCTCGCCAAGGTCTTCCTCTTCCTCTACGCCTTTATCTGGTTTCGGGGAACCTTCCCTCGCTACCGCTTTGACCAGTTGATGCGTCTGGGTTGGCACTTCATGATCCCGGTAGCCATCGTCAACGTCATCTTTTGCGGCTTGGGGCTGGTCTTGAGCTGGGAGCTGGGATGGAACAGGAGCCTCAGCTTATGGTTGGCGTCGGGAGCCACTTTACTTGTTGCCGCTTGGCTGGCGCGCGGACGGAGTTGAGATTGGAATGACGTTTTACGAAGTCACTTTCTACGTCTTGGCGTTGGTGGCGCTGCTGTCCGCCATGCTGGTCATCACTCGCCGCAACCCGGTGCACAGCGCCATCTTCCTCATTCTCACCTTGCTTTCGGTGGCGCTGATTTTCCTGCAACTCCAGGCTGAGTTTATGGCCGCCGTTCAGATTATCGTGTACATCGGCGGCATCATGGTGCTCTTCCTGTTTGTGATTATGCTGGTCAATCTCGATGTGGCGGTCCGGCAAGCGCCCTACAACCGGCAGCGATGGATCGCCGGGCTGGCTGCGCTGGTGCTCTTGGCCGGATTCACACTCTTTATTTACCGAGGACGCGACTGGGCCAAGCTCCCGCCCGCAGCGGCGGAAGCGGTGCAGCCCAATACGGAGAAGATCGGAACGGCGCTCTTCCAGAGCTACATACTTCCGTTTGAGGTCGCCTCCCTGCTGCTGCTGGTGGCGATGGTGGGCGCGGTGTTGATGGCCAAGAAGAGGTAGGAGCGAAAGCGATGGTTCCCACTTGGCACTATCTGGCGTTGGCGGGGGCGTTGTTCACCGTCGGAGTCATCGGCGTGCTTACGCGCCGCAACATCATCATCATCTTCATGTCGCTGGAGCTTATCCTGAACGCCGTCAACATCAACTTGATTGCTTTTGCCCGGCACTGGGGCTCCGTGGATGGCCACATATTTGCTATCTTCATCATCACCGTAGCGGCCGCCGAAGCGGCTGTCGGCTTGGGAATCCTGATCGCTTTCTTCCGCAACCGCGACACTGTCAACGCGGACGAAATCGACTTGCTGAAATGGTGAGACGCTAAGTATGCCCGCATCCTTTCTGGACGCTGTTTGGTTGGTGCCGATCCTGCCGTTGGCCGGTGCCTTCCTCATGTTGTTGGTTGGCTCTCGCCTGTCCAACAAGACCATTAGTTGGCTCTGCTGCGGCACCATCTTCGGCTCTTTTCTGATTGCCGTCGGAATCTTTCGCGACCTGCTGGGGCTGCCCGCCGCCGACCGCCTCTACGAAAAAATTATTTTCACCTGGTTTCCTGCTATTCCTTACATCACGGACGGCGGCAACGCGGCTAACTTCCAGATTGAATGGGGCTACATGGTGGACCCGCTTTCTTCCGTCATGATTCTAGTTGTGACGGGCGTCGGCTTCCTGATTCACGTCTATTCCATCGGCTATATGGCTCACGAAGGCGGCTACTACCGCTACTTCGGCTACCTCAACCTCTTCATGTTCATGATGCTCACGCTGGTGCTCTCCAATAATCTGCTGACGATGTTCGTGGGCTGGGAAGGCGTGGGCCTGTGTTCCTACCTGCTGATCGGTTTTTGGTTCCTGAAGAAGAGCGCCTCCGACGCCGGTAAAAAAGCCTTCATCGTTAACCGCGTGGGCGATGCTGGCTTTCTGCTCGGTATTTTCCTTACCATCACCACCTTCGGCACCTTGAGCTTTACGGGCATCAACGCGGCGTTGGCCAGCGACGCCTTTGCCGTGGGTGCGCCCGCGATTACGGCCATCACCATGTTTCTTTTCATCGGAGCCACCGGGAAGTCCGCGCAGATTCCGCTCTACGTCTGGCTGCCCGATGCGATGGAGGGCCCCACGCCCGTTAGCGCCCTCATCCACGCCGCCACCATGGTCACCGCCGGCGTTTACATGGTCGTGCGCATGAACGGTCTCTACCAGCTTGCCCCTACCACCATGGCGGTGGTGGCGGCGGTCGGAGCTCTGACCGCGCTTTTTGCCGCTTCGATGGCGCTGGTGCAGAACGATATCAAGAAAGTCTTGGCCTACTCCACCATCAGCCAGCTCGGCTACATGTTCCTGGCCTGCGGCATGGGCGCTTTTGCCGCCGGCATCTTCCACCTCTCCACCCACGCTTACTTTAAGGCGCTGCTCTTCCTGGGGTCGGGCGCCGTCATCCACGTTCTCTCCGGCGAGCAGGACATTCGCAAGATGGGCGGGCTGTGGAGCAAGCTGCCCGTCACCGGCAAGACCTTCGCCATCGGCGCCTTGGCGATTGCCGGCATCTTTCCGCTGGCGGGTTTCTTCAGCAAGGATGAAGTCCTCTGGCGCACCTTCGCCAACGACGTCGGCCACGGCGACCTGTTTACCAAAATCCTGTGGGGCGTCGGCATATTTACGGCTTTGTTGACCGCCTTCTATATGTTCCGGTTGGTGTTCGTAACCTTCTTTGGCGCCTCACACGTGCCCCACGAAACCGCGCATCACGTCCACGAGGCCCCGCGTTCCATGACGGTGCCGCTGATGATTCTGGCCGTCCTCTCCGTTGTCGGCGGGTGGGTGGGCATCCCGGCGGTGCTCGGAGGAGGGAACCACTTTGAACATTTTCTGGCTCCGGTTTTCGCCTCGCACGTCGAGCTTGGCGCTGCTGAGCACGCGCACTCGCTGGAAATCGGTTTGATGGTGCTCTCGGTCGGAGTGGCGGTTTTCGCCATTGGGTTGGCCTACTATTTCTACATCCGCCACACGGAAATTCCCGAGCAGATCGTCTATCGCTTGCCCGGCGTTCATCGGCTGCTGTACAACAAGTACTATGTGGACGAAATCTACGACGCCGTCTTTGTGGAAGGACCGGTACTGGGCAAGGGTTTGGCAACCACTTTGGGCCGATTCGATTTGAAAGTCATTGACGAGACCGGAGTGGACGGCACCGCTTGGCTCACGCGCTCCATCTCCCGGCTTTCGATTTGGTGGGACACCTGGATCGTGGACGGCGCGGTCAACTTGCTGGGATGGTTGGTTTGGGTGTTGAATTGGCCCGCGCGCGTTCTCCAGACGGGTTTGGTGCAGCGCTACGCGCTCTGGATGGCCACGGGCATAGTTCTGTTCCTGCTTTATTATGTGCAGCGTTACATTTTGGGCTCCTGACGAGGTGAGATGGTGGTTCCTTCTCCGGAAAACATCCTGAATTGGGTTTTGCTCACGCCCCTGGCGGGCGCGGCGGTACTGCTGTTGATTCCCGGCGGGCGCAAAGACCTGATGCGCTGGTGGGCCAACGGCGTCATGCTGGCCGGCTTCCTGATTTCCTTGCCGCTGGTCTTTTGGTTTAACAAGGAAGCGCCCGGCTTCCAGTTCGAGATCGACAAGGAATGGATCGGCTCCATCGGCGCCCGCTACCACCTGGGCATCGACGGCATCAGTTTCTTGCTGATTATGCTGGCTACCGTGCTGGGCTTTATTGCCGTACTTTCCTCCTGGGCGGCCATTCAGGAGCGCGTGCGGGAATACTACATCATGTTCATGCTGCTCCAGACCGGCATGCTGGGCGTCTTCATGTCGCTCGACTTCTTCCTCTTCTACGTTTTCTGGGAAGTCATGCTGGTACCGATGTATTTCATCATCGGCGTTTGGGGACACGGCCGCCGGCTCTATTCAGCCATCAAGTTCTTCCTCTACACTCTGGTGGGCTCGGTTCTCTTGCTGCTCGGCATCCTGGCGCTGTACTTTTTCCACGGCGACCTCACCGGCACCTACACCTTCAGCATCCCAACCTTCTTGGAGCTGGGCAAGGTGTTGCCCTACGAGTGGCAATTCTGGATTTTCTGGGCTTTCTTCATCGGCTTCGCCATCAAAGTCCCGATGGTCCCATTCCACACCTGGCTGCCTGACGCCCACGTGGATGCGCCCACCGCCGGCTCGGTCATCCTGGCCGGTGTTCTGCTGAAGATGGGCACCTACGGCTTGATGCGATTCTCGTTGCCGATGTTCCCGGATGCCGCGCGCGCGGCAGTCCCGGTAGTAGTGACGCTTTCGATCATTGCCATCATTTACGGCGCCCTGGTGTGCATGATGCAGAAAGACATGAAGAGGCTGATCGCCTACTCATCGGTCTCGCACCTGGGTTTCTGTACGCTGGGTATCTTCGCGCTCAACCACCTGGGGTTGACCGGCAGCCTGATTCAGCAAGTGAACCACGGCATCTCGACCGGCGCGCTCTTCTTGATTGTGGGATTGCTGTACGAGCGCCGGCACACGCGCGAGATCAGCGAGTTCGGCGGGCTGTCCACCCCCATGCCGGTCTTCGCCGCCATCTTTTTGATTATCAGCTTGGCCTCACTGGGCATGCCGCTGCTCAACGGCTTCATCGGCGAATTCACCATCCTGCTCGGTGCCTGGCAGGTCAACAAGTGGTGGGCGGGCTTTGCGGTGGTGGGGATTGTCCTGGGCGCCGCCTATTTGCTCTGGCTCTACCAGCGGGTGATGTTCGGAGAGGTGACCAAGCCCGCCAACAAGACGCTCGCTGATTTGAACCTGCGCGAGCTGGTCACGCTGGTGCCGCTGGTCATCTGGTGCTTCTGGATCGGAATTTATCCCAAGCCCTACTTCGAGGTGTTGGAGAAACCCGTAGCCCGCATCGTCGAGCGCCTCCAGGTTGAGGAGGAGGCGCCGTCCGTGACGGCCGCTGTGCCTGAGATCCCCAGCGAAGAAACCCCCTCGGAGCCGGCTGAACGCTGATGTGGACTGACTTTTTCCAGCCGGAAGACTTCGTTGCGATTGTCCCGCACCTTGAGTTGACCATCTTCGCCTGCGGGATCCTGCTGTTGGACTTTCTGCTTGACGCGCGCTACAAGTTCGTCAGCGCCATCACCGCCCTTCTGGGTGTGGCGTTCAGCGGGTTTCAAATCTGGCGCCTGCACGACCGCACCATGCTGGCCTTTCGCGGGACCGGCGACGGCGGCCTGATTGTGGTGGATTCCTTTTTCATTTACTTCAGTTTTGTTTTTCTTCTCGCCACTGCCTTGGTCATCCTGATGTCCATCCGCTACCTGGAGATCGAGAAGGAGCACGAGGGCGAGTACTACTCGCTCATCCTCTTCGCCACCGTCGGCATGATGTTGCTGGCCGGTGGCATCGACCTCATCACCCTCTTCATTGGTCTGGAACTGATGGCCATCTCCTTCTACCTGCTCACCGGTTTTCTCCGCCGCGACCGCCGCTCGAACGAAGCCGCCATCAAATACTTTCTCCTGGGCGTGTTCTCCTCCGGCATCCTGGCGTATGGGTTCTCGTTGCTTTATGGCATCAGCGGGTCCACCAACATCTATCGGATAGCGGAGGCAGTTCGGCAACGGGACCTGGACGACCCCATCGTTTTTCTGGCGACCATCACGGTTGCCGCCGCCCTCTTTTTCAAGGTGGCGGCGGTTCCGTTTCACCAGTGGGCGCCGGACGTCTATGAGGGCGCGCCCACGCCCATCACCGCCTACATATCGGTCGCCTCCAAGGCCGCCTCCTTCGCTTTGCTGCTGCGCTTGTTCCTGATTCCGCTGGGCCCGGTGCGGGCCAACTGGGAGGACATACTCGCCGTGGTGGCCGTGGCCACCATGGTCGTTGGCAATCTGGCCGCGCTCAACCAGGACAACATCAAGCGCCTGCTGGCCTACTCCTCCATCGGGCACGTTGGCTACATGCTGCTGGGTTTGGTGGCAGGCAACGAGACCGGTCGCACCGGCATTACCGTCTATATTTTTGTGTACGCCATGATGACCCTGGGGGCCTTTGCCGTCGTCACCGGCATGCGCCGCTCGAACCTGATCGGCGACCGCATCGAGGACATGCGCGGCCTGTTCTTCAAGAACCCCGTACCCGCCAGCTTGATGATTATCTTTCTTCTTTCGCTCACCGGCATCCCTCCCACCGGCGGCTTTGTGGCCAAGTATTTCATCTTCCTCGCGCTCATCCAGACCGGGCATTACTACCTGGCCATCATCGCTGCGCTCTACGTGGCCGTCGCTCTCTACTACTACTTCCGCATCGTGGTGGCAATGTTCATGGACCAGCCGCGCGAGCCCGGCAAGATGGTGCTGGCGCCGGGGCTGGTGACCGCTCTGGCGATTACGGTGGTCTTGACGCTGGCGCCCGGTATTTATCCCGAGCCCCTCATTCGCTTCGCCCAGTTCTCTTTGATTCCTTTCCGCTAAGGCACACGCCATGCCGCCCCAGCCCAAAGACGCCAGCCCCTGGCGGCAACTGGGCTTTGTCCTCAGCATCGCTTTCACTTTTCCGATTGCCGCGGCGGCGGGGTATTTCATTGGAGCCTGGCTGGACGGCAAGTTCGGAACCAGCCCCCTGTTGAGCCTTGTGTTCCTCGCATTTGGATTCGTCGCCGCCTTGCTGGAGCTATTGCGCGAACTGAAGAGGCTGAGTCGCCAGTGAGCGAGTTTCCGCAAGCCGAACACGATCTGCTGGTTCGCGCCGAGCGCCGGCTGGGTTGGTTCATTTTGGGACTGACACCTGTGGGCGCGATGGTGGCTGTCTGGAACTGGAGCGCAGGGGTGGGACTGGCGTTCGCCTTCGGGGGCGGGCTCGCGTATCTGAACTATCGCTGGATCGTGGCCTTGGTTGACTCTCTGGTGCGCGCCCAGCAAGTTCGACCCACGAAGCGAACCTACCTGAAGCTGTTTGTGCCGGTCGTCTTGCTTGCTCTGTTCTTGTATGTTACCTTTTCGCGTTCGCTGCTGTCCTTGGCGGGCGTCGTGGGCGGCTTGTTGCTTCTGGTCGCCGCAGTTTTCCTGGAAGCTATCTATCAAGTGGTGCTGGCTGTGCGGAAACAAGAGGCGAGACACTAACAAATGGAACATCATCCCACGCTGATCGGCGACATATTCAACCGCCTCTTGGGCTGGTTGGCGCTGCCGCTGCTGGAAGCTCTCGGCTTCCATCCGCACGACCCCACCCGGCCCATTCCCGACCACATCGCCACCGAGCTGTTCATCGTCTTCTTGTGTGTTCTCTTCTTTCTCTGGTTTCGCACGCGCTTGTCAGCCGAGAACCCCGGCGGCTTGCAAATCTGTTTTGAGACGCTGCTTTCAAACCCCTTTCAGGTGGGCATTTACGACCTGCTGGATGAGATCGTCGGGCATGGCGGACGCAAACACCTGGCCGCGATCGGCAGCGTGGGGCTCTTCGTTCTATTCTGCAACGCCATCAGCTTGGTTCCCGGGTTTGCTTCTCCCACCGCGCACCAGACGGTGCCGCTCGGTTGCGCGCTGGTGGTTTTTGCTTACTACAACTTTGCCGGCATCCAGACCCACGGCGTGCTGAAGTACGGCAAGCAGTTCCTGGGACCCATCCTGCCCATGGCCCCGCTGATGCTGCCGATTGAAATCGTCAGCCATGTGGCGCGGCTGCTTTCACTCACGGTTCGGCTGTGGGTGAACATGGTGGTGAGCGAGCTGCTCTACCTGACTTTTCTGGGCTTGGGTGTATTCGTGATGACGTCGCTGGCGAGCGTGAACAAGGTTCTGGGTGGCATGGGCGCGATTGCGCCGGTGATTATCCCGTTCGCGTTCGTTCTGCTGCACGTGTTCGTAGCTTTCTTGCAGGCATTTGTCTTTACGCTGCTCCCCATCGTGTACGTGGGTGGGGCGGTAGCGGAAGAGCATTAATACTGGACTGATGTCCGTCCAGCGTGAGCCGCGGCCGTACGAGGGTGGCCGGGGAACCACCTCCTGCGGACTATTTCATACCGAAAGGAGACTCACCGTGAAGAAAACAGTTGTGCTGTTAGGACTCACTCTGCTGTTGTTTACTTTTGTTTTGCCCGCAGCCGCGCAGGCTGAGGGCGCCGACGGAAAGCCGCCGGCTCAAGTGGCTATGTCGATCGCCATCGCTTCGGGCTTTGCCATGGCGATTGCCTCTGCCGGTTGTGGCATTGCGCAGGCCAAGGCAACCGCGGCTGCCTGCGAAGGCATGGCGCGGAACCCGGGCGCCGCTCCCGCGATTCGATTTGCGCTGATTCTGGCCCTGGTGCTGATTGAATCGCTGGCGCTCTACACCTTTGCCATCGTCTTCTTGAAAGTCACCTACTAGACGCTGGCAGCAGACAAAATTAGGGGAAACCCGCTGGGGTTTCCCCTTTTTTCTTTTCGGCACACTTTCGGCCGCGTGAGCCTCTGGAATCAGAGAGTCTGCTTGTTTGCCTCGTCAGGGCAGGGGCAGGACTGACTGTTGGGCAAACTGCAGGATGGGGGAAGGGAAGACACCCAGGCAGATGGTTCCCAGGACGGTAAGGGTGAGCACAAAAACCAGGGAGGCCGGCACCGGTACTACCGCCGGATTTCCTTGTGGCTCGCTCATGTACATTACTTTCACCACTCGCAGGTAATAGGCCGCCGAGAGTGCGCTGTTCACGACTCCGACAATCACCAAGCCTATCAAGTTGGCATCGATTCCGGCGGTGAAGATATAGAGCTTCCCAAAGAAGCCCCCGGTGAGGGGAATCCCGATCAGCGAAAGCATGAAAACAGTCAAGCAAGCGGCCAGCAGCGGGTGCCGGGCATGCAGGCCGGCGTAGTCGTCAATGGATTGGTTGGCCTCGCCGGCGGAAACGTGCGAGACGATGGAAAACGTCCCCAGCTTCATGAGCGCGTAGGCGACCAAGTAGAAAAGCACGGCGGCTATGCCCAGTTCAGAATGCGCGGCGAACGCGATCAGAATGTAGCCGGCGTGGGCGATGGAGGAATAGGCCAGCATGCGCTTGATGTTGTCTTGCATCAACGCGCCCAGGTTGCCGATGCACATGGTCAGGATGGCGGAGGCCCAGATGACCCAGACCCAGGAGCTGCTGAGAGGTTCCAGCGCAGTGAAGAAAATCCGCAAGAAAGCTGCCAGGACGGCGGCCTTGGGGCCGGCGGAGAGAAAGGCGGTCACCGGCGTGGGCGCACCTTCATAAACATCCGGTGCCCATGCCTGGAAGGGCACCAGGGCGAGCTTGAATCCCAAGCCTACGAACAGCAGCCCCATGCCCATCAGCGCCAGAGTTTTCATGCCGCCGCTTTCCGCCAGCTGGCGGGCGATGTCGGGGAGGAACGTGGTTCCGGTGGCGCCGAACAGCAACGCGATTCCGTAGAGCATGAAGGCGGTGGCGAACGAGCCCAGCAGAAAATACTTCATGGCCGCTTCATTGGAGCGCGCTGCCGTGCGGCGGAAACCTACTAAGACATAGGTGGCGATGGAAACAGTTTCCAGCCCGAGGAACACCAACACCAGCTCATTGCCTGCCGCCATCAAACCCATCCCGATAGTGGCAAAGAGGAGCAAGGCATAGAATTCGCCCTGGGGCAGGCCTTCGCGCTCCAGGTAGCGGAAGGACGCCACAATGGTCAGCGTGGTAATCACCAGCAGCAGGAAATGAAAGAAGATGCTGAACTCGTCCACAAGCACCAGACCGTTGAAAGCCGGGCCGGGGTACTTTGCCGGCGCCAGAGTGGACAAAAGAGCGAGCAGGGTGCCGATCAGCGCGATGTACCCGGTCAAAGACTTTTGCGTTCGGCGCAAGAAAGGTTCCACCAGCACGATCAGCGTGCCGAAGGCCGCGAGCACCAATTCGGGCAGGATGCGCAACAGTTCCGTGGGCGTAACGGTCATTGCTTCGTTTGGGAGAACTCGCTGGACTCAGCCAGCTCGTAGTGGGGCGACTGCGCTTGGAAGAGGATTCTCTTGGTGGTGCTCTCCATGCGGCGCGTGAACATGGGCGAGAATACGCCCATCCACACCACCAGAACCGCCAGCGGAATCAGAATAGCCAATTCGCGGCGACTGGCATCCGGAAGAGACTTGTTCACTTCCTTGGTCACCTGACCGAAAGCCACGCGCTGGTACATCCAGAGCAGGTACACAGCCGCCAGTACAACTCCGAAGGCGGCCAAAGCAGCGTGGACGACATTGGCATCGAATACGCCCAGCAGAATCAGGAACTCCCCCACAAAACCGTTCAGCAACGGCAACCCCAATGAAGACAGGCAGGCCAACAATAAAAAACTCGACAACACCGGCATGGGCGTCGCCAGGCCGCCGAATTCGCTGATCAGGTGGGTGTGGCGCCGGTCGTAGAGCATGCCCGCCAGCAGGAAGAGCATGCCGGTGGAGATGCCGTGGTTCAGCATTTGGTAGATGGCGCCTTGCACCGAGATCACGTTCATGGCCATGATTCCCAGCACGATGAATCCCATGTGGGCGACGGAGGAAAAAGCGATCAGCTTTTTCATGTCCGGCTGCACCATTGCCACCAGTGCTCCATAGAGGATGCCGATAATCGCCAGCGCCGAGATGGCGGGAGCGAACTCGCGCGTGGCGTTGGGAAAGAGCGGCAGGCAAAAGCGCAGCAAGCCGTACGCTCCCATCTTCAGCAGGACACCCGCCAGCAGTACCGAGCCGGCGGTGGGCGCTTCCACGTGGGCGTCGGGCAACCAAGTGTGAAATGGGAAGAGCGGAACCTTGATGGCGAAGGCGAGAAAGAAAGCCAGGAACAGCCAGCGTTCCGCGCCAAGCGAGAGAAGGCCGGGCATCTCATACCGAAGGCTGTAGAGCGCCAGGAGGTCAAACGTTCCGGTTTGAATGTAGAGCCAGATAATGGCCACCAGCATCAGCAGCGAGCCGGCCAGGGTGTAGAGAATGAACTTGATGGCGGCGTAGAGGCGCCGTTGGTGGCCCCAGATGCCGATCAACAAGTACATCGGGATCAACATCACTTCCCAGAACACGTAAAACAAAAACAGATCGAGGGCCACGAACACGCCCAACATACCTGCCTCCAGCACCAGCAGCAGGACGAAGAATTCTTTGACCCGGTGTGTGATGGGCCAGGAAGCCAGCACTGCCAGGGGCGTGAGGAAAGTGGTGAGGAGGATGAGGAAGAGGCTCAGCCCGTCCACACCCACCTGATAGTGGATGGGCGGGTCGCTGATCCAGACGTAGCGTTCCAAGAACTGCATGCCGGAACGGTTGGCGTCAAACCAGAAGAACAACGGCAACGACAGCGCGAACTCAGCCAGTGCCACCACCAGGGCTGCTCGCCGGATCTTTTCCCATGCTTCCCGTGGAAAAAGCAGCAACGCCAGCGCTCCCAGCAAGGGAAAGAAAGTGATGAGTGTTAGCCAATAGTACTGCATCGTTCCGGTCTAGGAAAAAACAAAATACGAGAGAATGACGACCGCGCCCGCAACCACCCAGGCGGCATAGCTGCGCGCATTGCCGGATTGCAAGCGTCGCGCCCATCGGCCCAGGCCCCGCGCCCGCAACGCGGTGGCGTTGACCGCTCCATCCACAATCTGTACATCCACGGCTTGCCAAAAGACACGCTCCGAAAGCCAGTGCAGGGGACGCACCACCACGGCAAAATACAGCTCATCCACGTAGTACTTGCGCACCAAGATTTGATACGGCCGGCGGAGGGTTTGCGCGAGGTTGTTGGCCAACTCAGGATTGAGAATATAGAAAGCATAGGCGACACCCATGCTTGTAGCTGCCAGCAACACCGTCAAGCCCATCAAGGCCAACTCTTCCTCGTGAGAATGAGGGATGGTCTGCACCCGCACCATCGCGTGCGAGGAGGCAAAGACGGGTTCGAGAAAGTGTTCCAGATGATTCGCACCACCCAGCGCCGCCGGAATTCCTACCCAACCCCCGGCGAGCGCAAGCACCGCCAACGCAACCAGCGGCCAAGTCATCACGCGCGGCGAGTCATGAATGTGGCGCGCGGTTTCCGGCGTATAGCGCGCTTCCCCGTGAAAGACAAGGAATACCAGGCGGAACATGTAGAACGAGGTCAACGCCGCTGCGACCAGGGCGAGCAGCCACAGGACTTGATTGCCGGTCTCGAACGTCTGCCACAGAATTTCGTCCTTGCTGAAAAAACCCGAGAAACCCGGCGCGCCGACAATGGCCAGGGTGGCGATGAGGAATGTCCAATAAGTGTAGGGAATTTTTCGGCGGAGCGCACCCATCTTGCCAATATCCTGCTGCCCGTTCATGGCGTGGATCACACTACCCGCCGCCAGAAACAGCAAGGCTTTGAAAAAAGCGTGGGTCATCAGATGGAAAATGCCGGCTGTGAAGGCACCCACGCCCAACCCCAAGAACATGTAACCGAGCTGGCTGACGGTGGAGTAGGCCAGTACGCGCTTGATGTCTGTTTGCACCAGTCCGATAGTGGCGGCATAGAAAGCTGTCAGGCAGCCGATGGTCGCCACCGCCGCCAGCGCGAGGGGCGCGTGGGCAAAGAGGATGTGAGAGCGGGCGATCATGTAGATGCCGGCCGTGACCATGGTGGCAGCGTGGATGAGAGCACTGACAGGCGTGGGGCCTTCCATCGCGTCCGGCAACCAGACGTAAAGAGGCAGTTGCGCCGACTTGCCGATCGCGCCCACCAACAATAGGAGAGTAATCACCGTCAGCACGCCCGCTTGGCCAGGAGAGAAGGACTCCACTGGCACAGCGACCGCCCGGCCGAAGACAGTATCGAAATCCAGACTGCCGAAGGTCCGGAAGAGAAGGAACAGCGCCAACAGGAAGCCGAAATCGCCCAGCCGGTTGACGATAAAAGCCTTTTTGCCCGCGTTGCTGGCCGAGTCGCGGAGGAAGTAAAAGCCGATGAGCAGGTAGGAGCAGAGTCCGACGCCTTCCCATCCCACAAAGAGCAAGGCGTAGTCGCCCGCCAGCACCAAAAGAAGCATGAAGAAGGTAAAGAGGTTCAAGTAGGCGAAGAAGCGGTAGGTGCCGCCTTCGTGGGCCATGTAGCCAATCGAGTAGATGTGGATCAGCCATCCCACTCCCGTGACCACCAGCACCATCAGCAGCGACAACTGGTCCAGGTAGAACCCAACTTCTACCTGGAAGCTGCCGGCAGCCAACCAGGTGAAATAAGAAGAACGGATCGGGATTTGCTCGGGCGGGAGTTGAAAGAAAGCCCACGCCATCCCCAGAGACGCCGCAAACGAAAGCCCCACCGACCCGACGCCCAGGGTGCAGATCACGCGCTTCGACAGGCGCCAGCCCGCAACGCCCAGGACAAAGGCGCTCAGCAAGGGAAGGGCCGGAATCAGCCAGAGGAAATCCAGCATGGCAGCGTCAGAGCTTCATCAAGTTTATCCGCTCGACGTTGAGCGACGCGCGGTTGCGGAAAATCAGAATAATGATCGCCAACCCAACGGCCGCCTCGGCGGCCGCAACCACAATCACGAAGAAAACAAAAATCTGGCCGCTGATTTGCTGCCAGGCGTAGGAAAAAGCAACGAAAGAAAGGTTCACAGCGTTTAGCATGAGCTCAAGCGACATAAAAATGGCAATGATGCTGCGCTTGAGCAGAAACCCCAGCACGCCCAAACCGAAAAGGATTGCGCTCAGGACGAGATAGTAGGAAAGAGGGACGTGCATGGTTAAGGCTCCTTCTGGGCGAGAACAACGGCTCCCACCAGAGCAATCAAGATGAGAATCGCGGTCAACTCAAACGGCAGCAGGAATTCCCCGTAGAGCGCTTTGCCGATGGCTTCGGTTCGGCCCAAGAAACGCTCGGGCACTACCATCTGCTCACTCGGCCACGCTCGGTAGAGAACGTAGCACACCTCGACCAGGAAGACCGCCGCCAGCGGCAGGCCCACGAATTTCGCCACGCGACTCAGGCTGGTGCGTTCTTCCTCGCCCGCATTCAGCACCATGATCACGAATACAAATAGCACCATGATGGCGCCGGCATAGACGATGATTTGGATGGCGGCAATAAACTCTGCTCCTAAGAGCAGGTAGAGCACTGCCAGCGATGCCATGACCAAGATCAGCGACAACGCGCTGTGGATGGGATGGCGTTGGATGATTAGGTTCAGCGCCCCCAGGACGGCCGCGCCGCCGAAGAAAAAAAACAGCCAGTGCTCGGCGCTCATTTAATCCGCCCACCATGCCACCAAAAAGCTGGTGATGAACACATTAAGTACCGCCAGCGGAACCAACAGCTTCCAACCGAAGGCCATAAGCTGGTCATAGCGGAATCGCGGCAGTGTTGCCCGCGTCCAGACGAACACAAACAGACAAATTCCTGTCTTGGTCAGCAACCAAAACGGGCCTTGGGCCAGAACGAGCGCTGTCGGGTGCAGCAACAGGAACGCCAGGCCCGCGAGGCCCATACAGATAAGAAAAGTCAGGAAACGATGGTACTGGTTCGTCAATCGAAAAGCATCGCGGAAGAACAGCAGGGCCAGCGTGCCCGTCAGCACGCTCGGCAGGAAGCGCGTGAAATCCCAGGCGGCGGTGTCGGGGAAGGGAGAGAGCCAGCCGCCGAAAAACAGGATTGTGACCAGAAGCGAAGTTGTGATGATGTGGGCGTACTCGGCCATGAAAAACATGGCGAACTTCATGCTGCTGTACTCGGTGTGGAAGCCCGCCACCAGCTCAGACTCGGCTTCGGGGAGATCGAAGGGCGTCCGGTTGGTCTCGGCGACGGCGGCCACAAAGAAGCAAACAAAAGCCACAAACTGGGGAAAGACGTGCCAGCGCGGGAGAAAGCCCGCCCAGGTGCCGCTTTGCCCGGCAACGATTTCGCGCAGCGAGAGAGTTCCGGCCAACAGCAGCACACCGACTACGGCAAAAGTCAAAGCCAGCTCGTAGCTGATCAGTTGGGCGGCACTGCGCAGACCGCCCAAGAGAGGATACTTGCTGTTGGAAGACCAACCGGCCAGGGCAACCCCGTACACGCCCAGCGAGGTGACAGCCAACACGAAGAGCAACCCGACGTTGATGTCGGCAATGTAGAAGCCGGTGCGAGTGCCCAGCAGTTCAAATTCTCCCGGCCCGAATGGAATCACCACCACCGCCAGCAGCGCCAATGCGACCGAGAGAAAAGGCGCCAGCAGGTAAACGAAGCGGCTGGTGACGTTGGTCAGGATGATGTCCTCTTTGAACAAAAACTTGAGCCCATCGGCCAGCGGTTGCAACAACCCGTGCGGGCCCACGCGGTAGGGACCCCAGCGAGACTGGATGTGGGCCACCAGCTTGCGTTCAAACCAGACTGTATAAGCAACTGCGGTCAACAGCACAAAGATCAAGACCCCAGCCTTCAGGCCTGCGACCAGCAACTCGGGATGGCGACCAATCCATTCGCTCATAGGCGTGACCGCGGCAGATCGCGCTCCGAAACTGAATTCAACGCCGCGCTGTATCGGCCCAGGGTTCCGGAGGTGAACAGCGAGTCGTCCGTAGCGAACACCAGGCCCGGCGGGGTGTCCGCCGGAGCACGCCCACTGGTAGGAGCACAACGAACCGCCTGCCCGGCCAGCAGTTGAGCCTGTGAAACCTTGTAGCCGCGGACGTGCTGGCGAATCTCTTCAAAGGCGGCTTCCGATGACCGCAGCGGGAGGGGCGCGCCCCAGGCGTAAGACAACAAGCGGATGATCTCAAAGTCGGTACGGACGGCGCCCGGATCCAGCGCCCGCTTCAGGCGCTGCACCTCGCCACAGGTGTTTGTGAAGGTGCCATCTTTTTCGTAGGCGGAAGCGGCGGGCAGCACAACGTCGGCCAGCCGCGCGGTTTCCGTCAAGAAAAGTTCGTGCATCACCAGCAGTTCGAGCTCGCCCAGCGCCTCGCGCGCCTGCGGCAACCCGAAAGTCTTGACCGGGTTTGATCCGATTACGTAGAGGGCGCGCAGTTGGTCGCCTCGGAGCATCTGACCTGCATGCACGCCCGGCTCCGAAGGCAGGGCTGCACCCCAGACCTGCTCCCACTTCTTTCGCGCCGGCTCGTCCTTGAGCGAAGCATAGCCGGGCAGCCGGTCGGGCAAGAAACCCATATCGGCAGCGCCACGAGAGTTGGCATAGTCGCCTAGAGCGACGTAGCGAGTCACGCCGGGCAGTTGATTGCCAATTTCAACTAGACGGCCGACCGCCGAGCCAAAAACCTCCGCGCCGAATAGGATGATGACGTCGGATTCCTTTCCCAGTGCCGCCCGGAGCTTCTTCAGCTCCTGCCGGGCACCCGCCGGGATGTCAGCGGGGGCACCATGCAGTGCCTCAATGGCGGCGGCTTCCTTGTCCGAAGGAATCTCCACCAGTTGGCGGGCTTGCCGCCGAAGCTTGATCCGTTTGGAATTGATGATGTAGAGGTGCGCGCCGCGCTGGCGGACGGCGGAACGGATGTTCCACGCGAGCAGCGGGTGGTTGTGGGTGGGGTCGTTCCCTACCAGCAGGATGGCGGAGGCCCGGCTGAGGTCGCCGGAGGCGGCGTAGCGGTGCGGCTCGTCATGGAGGGCGCCGGCCAGGGCGGCGAAATCTGCCGTGCGGTGGTGGTCGAGATTGTTGGTTCCCACCACGGTACGCGCGAAACGCGCCAACAAATAGTTTTCTTCGTTGGTGGTGCGGTTGGAGCCGAGGAATCCTACTGCTCGAGGGCCGGAACGTTCCGTAATTCCCTTCAGGCGCTGGGCCACGAACCCAATCGCTTCCTCCCAACTGGTGGGCTGCAATTGGCCGTTGCGGCGGAGCAGGGGTTGCCGGAGGCGCTCGGGATGGTGGGTAAAGTCGCCGGCGTAGCGGCCCTTGATGCAGAGGAATTCGCCGTTGATGCCCGTCATGTCACGGTTGTTGCCGCGCAGGATTTGGTTGTTGCGGACGTTCAAGGTGGTCTTGCAGCCATCGCCGCAATGCGCGCAGGGGGTGCCGATGTATTGCATCTCCCACGGGCGCGTCTTGTAACGGTACTGATGGCTGGTGAGCGCCCCCACCGGGCAGATGTCAATGCACATGCCGCACTCTTCGCATTCGAGCGTCCCGTCGGGGCGGTTGGGGATGATGAGGGAGCGGACGCCGCGCTGCCCAATGCCGAGCGCCTTGACGTCCATGGCTTCGTCGCACACGCGCACGCAGCGGAAGCAGAGGATGCAGCGGGGATAGTCAAAATAGACGATGGGCGAAAACTGCTGCTCGGGCTGGTGCTCTTTCTCTTCGACAAAGCGGCTCTCGGCGGCGCCGTAGCGGAACACCATGTCCTGGAGTTCGCATTCTCCGCCTTTGTCGCACACCGGGCAATCGAGCGGATGATTGGTGAGGAGGAATTCCAGCATGCTCTTGCGGGCCTCGGCCACCTGCGGCGTCTCGGTGCGGACGACCATGCCGGGCTGGACGACGACCGTGCAGGCGGTCTGGAGCTTGGGCGCCCTCTCGATTTCCACCAGACACATCCGACAGGCGGCCTGCAACGAAAGCCCCGGATAGTAGCAAAACGAGGGAACCTCGCGCCCGGTGGACTTGCAAGCCTCGATCAGCAGGGTGCCGGAAGGGACCTCGATGGCGCGTCCATCAACCGTGAGCTGAACCGAATTTTGGGTTTCGCTCATAGTGGTGTGGCGACCGCGGCGGCGTCGCGGGAAAACGGGCATTCGCCCGTGCGCAGATGCTCCTCAAACTCGTGGCGGAACTTGTCCACGAAGCTGATGATGGGCATGGCCGCTGCATCTCCGAGGGGGCAGAAGGTCTTGCCCAGCATATTCTGGGCCAGGTCTTTCAGCAGCGGGATGTCCTGGTCGCGGCCGCCGCCGGCGTGGAAGCGATCAAGCACTTTGCGCAGCCAAGCCGTGCCTTCGCGGCAGGGAATGCACCAGCCGCAGGACTCATGGGCGTAGAAATGTGCGATCCGCTGGGCCACTTCCACCATGCAAGTGTCCTCGTTCATCACGATTACAGCCCCGGAGCCGAGCATGGAGCCGGCCTTGGCGACGGAATCGAAATCCATTAGGGTGTCGAGCTGGTCGGTAGTCAGCACGGGCACGGAAGAGCCTCCAGGGATGACCGCCTTGCACTTCTTGCCGTCGCGCATGCCGTCGGCCACTTCTTCAATCATTCGGCGCAAGGGGAATCCCATCGGCAGTTCGTACAAGCCCGGGCGATTGACGTGGCCGGAGATACAGAACAGGCGCGTGCCGCCGTTGCGCTCGGTGCCCAGGTCGGCGTACCACTCGCTGCCTTTCAGGATGATGGCCGGCACCGCGCTCAGTGTTTCGACGTTGTTGATTACGGTCGGGCAGCCGTAGAGGCCGACTACAGCCGGAAAGGGCGGACGAATGCGAGGGTAGCCGCGCTTGCCCTCCAGGGATTCCATCAGCGCACTTTCTTCGCCGCATTCGTAGGCGCCCGCGCCGGTGTGGGTGCAGAGATCGAAATCAAAACCGCTCCCGAAGATGTTTTTGCCCAGGTAATAGCGATCGTAGGCTTCAGCAATGGCACGGTCGAGAATCTCCATCACGTAGCGGTATTCGCCCCGGATGTAAATGTAACCCTGGTGGGCGTTGACGACGCGGGCAGCAATCACCATGCCTTCGATCAACTGGTGCGGGTCGTGCTCCATCAGGGCGCGGTCTTTGCAGGTGCCGGGCTCGCTCTCATCGGCGTTGGCGATAACATACTTGGGCTTGTCGGTGTCCCTAGGAACGAAGCTCCACTTCATGCCGGCGGGAAAGCCGGCGCCGCCTCGACCGCGCAGGTTGGAGCGCTTGACCTCTTCCAGGATTTGCTCCGGTGCCATTTCCTTCAGTGCTTTCTCCAATGCCTGGTACCCGTCATGCTTCAGATAGGTAGCGAGCGCAGCCGAGTTGCGCAGGCCGAAGCGGCGGCCGATAACGCGCACTTCTGCCGCTTGCGGTTTCTGTCGTTTGACGAAGTCGGTGGTTTGGCGGAGAGGAGGTGGAGTCTTGCCCAGCCGCAACTGGTCGAGCAGCTCGTCTATCAACTGGGGAGTCAGGTTCTCGTAGTAGTCGTAGTTCACCTGCATTGCCGGCGCACCGGTACAGGCGCCAATGCACTCGACTTCTTCGTAGGAAAACAGTCCGTCACCCGTTGCAGTTTTGGGCGGAACCCCGCAGCGGCGCTGCACCTGGTCGAGAATTTGCTTGCCGCCGCGCAGCAGGCAAGAAACGTTGGTGCAGACTTGCAGGTGGTAGCGGCCGGCGGGCCGGCGCCGCAACATGGAGTAGTAGGAGATGGTTTCCTCCACTTCCATGCGGCGAAGGTCGAGTTCGTCGGCCAAATAGTCCACCAGCTCGTCGGGCACGTAGCCGAGCTCGTCCTGCGCGAACAGGAGCATAGGGATCAAGGCAGAGCGCTGCCGGGGATAGCACAGCTTGAGGTTCTCGAACTGTTGACGGAGTTCGCGTGAGAGTTGCAGGGCCATCAGCGGTCCACCTCACCCAGGACAAAATCCACGCTGGCGTTAATGGCGACGGCGTCGGCCAGCAAATGCCCGGGCAAGAGCTTGGCGAGCAGTTGCACATTGAACAACGAAGGGCCGCGCCAACGCATGCGCCAGGGGCGAGGGCCGCCGTCGCTGACCAGGTAGCAGCCCAGCTCACCTTTGGGCGACTCAATGGGAAAATAGACTTCTCCCGCTGGCGGGGCAAATCCGTCCACCACCAGTTTGAAGTGGTAGATCAGAGCTTCCATTTCGGCTTTCATCTTGTCGCGGTCGGGCAGCACGATGCCGGGGGCGTCAGCCTGGATGGGCCCCTCCGGAAGTCCATCGAGCGCTTGGCGAACGATGCGCAGGCTTTGCCGCAATTCCTCGATGCGGATCGCGTAGCGGGCGTAGCAGTCTCCCTCCGACCGGGAAGGCACATCGAAAGTAAAGTTTTCGTAGCCTGAGTACGGAGATTCCTTCCGCAAATCGTAGGCCAGGCCCGAGGCCCGCAAGTTGGGCCCGGTTATGCTGTACGCCAGGGCGTCGTCCAGGGAAAGAACGCCTACACCTTTGGTGCGACCGAGCCAGATTCTGTTTTCCGTGAGAAGGTCTTCGTAGTCATCGATGCGCGCGGGCATCATTTTCAGGAAGCGGTCCACGCGAGGGTAAAAATCCAGCGGCGGCTCCACCGCCAGCCCGCCGATGCGGAAGTAGCTGCACATCATGCGTTGCCCGGAACAGAGCTCGAAGATTTTGAGAACTTCCTCTCGCTCGCGGAAGCAGTAGAGAAACACCGACATGGCGCCGATTTCGAGCGCGGTGGTGCCCAGCCAGACCAAGTGGTTGTTGATGCGGCTCAACTCGGTGAGCAGGACTCGGATCCATTGAGCGCGGGGTGGAATTTTCAGATTGAGGAGTTTTTCCACCGCGAGGCAAAAGACCAAGTTGTTGGAGAGCGGCGCCAGGTAGTCGATGCGGTCGGTCAAGGGGATGACCTGGGAGTAGTAAAGTTTTTCGGCGTTTTTCTCGATGCCGGTGTGCAGGAAACCGATGTCGGGGGTGGCGCGCAGGATAGTCTCGCCGTCAAGTTCCAGGATGAGCCGCAAGACGCCGTGGGTGGAGGGATGCTGGGGCCCCATGTTGAGAGTCATGGTCTCAGCGGAAACGGGCGGAGGAGCGATGGGCTCAGCCACTAGCGGTAGCCCTCCACCGGGTAGTCTTTGCGCAGGGGATGCCCCTCCCAGTCTTCCGGCATCAGCAAGCGGCGCAAGTTGGGGTGGCCAGTGAAGTGGATGCCGAAAAGGTCGAACACTTCTCGTTCCAGCATATCGGCAGCGGGCCAGAGGAAGGTGATGGAATCGATGCGGGGGTCGTCGCCGGGCAGGCGGGCTTTCAGCCGCAGGCGCTCGCCGCGCTCCAAGGCGAGCAATTGATAAACAATCTCAAAACGCGGCTCGAGCGGGTAGTGGTCGACCGCCGTGAGGTCGCTCAAAATATTGAAGCACAACTCGGGGTCGTTCTTGAGGAATTCGAGCACGGCGCGGCTGTGGGCCGGCTCTACCTGCACGGCCAGCTCGCCGCGGAACTCGACGGCTTCCACGATAGCGTTGGGAAAAGTTGCGGCGAGCCGTTGCACCGGCGACCGGGTCGCCAATTCCTGCGGGATGCCCACCGTTATCCTCTCCGGCTTTGGCGTGGAGCCCAATCCAAAGCGCCCTTCTTCCATTCGTAGACGAAACCGACCATGAGCAAGAAGAGGAAGATCG
Source organism: Candidatus Acidiferrales bacterium (assembly GCA_965247455.1). Classification (GTDB taxonomy): domain Bacteria; phylum Acidobacteriota; class Terriglobia; order Acidiferrales; family 2-02-FULL-67-57; genus JACZYA01. The sequence goes on along the minus strand of CBDFHE010000016.1, from coordinate 269,627 downwards.
ACATGATGACGAAGCCGTACATGCCAAGCTGACGGAAGACGACAGCCCAGACAATCAGAAACATGGCTTCCACGTCAAAAAGGATGAAGAGGATCGCGACCAGGTAGAACTTGACCGAAAAAGGCTCGCGCGCGTCGCCGGTGGGCAAAATACCACACTCGTAGGGAGACAACTTGACGGGAGTGGGTTTGCGCTGGCCGATCAGCCAGGACAGCAGCATGATTGCGGCGGCCACACCCGCGGCCAGCAGAAAGTAGATGAGGATAGGAGCGTAGCTGGATAGATAGTTCTGATTCATCTCGTTGCCGGGAAGGTCTGACCCGATGTTATAATGACCCGACCCGCCGGGAATGCTGAGAAATTGACTATAGGGTTTGGCGCGCGATATTGTCAAGCAGAGGAAAGCAGCCCGCCAAGCTAGACGGCGGGTCGGGAGCAGAGGAGATGGTTTTCGGTTTCAACACGGACATCCGAGTGGGGGAGACCGTGTTCCACGTACAGACCGAAGACCGGGGAAAGAAAAATCCGGTACTTGATACCACCGTTTATCTGAAGGGGCGGGTGGTGGCGCGGCGCAGTACCGACTACCGCGATTTCCTGGCGTCGCCCGATTTCAGCGACTCTGAGCTGCATGCCATGTTGGAACAGCAGCACAAAGAGATGATCGAAGCGGTCCGCCGAGGACAGTTGGAAGGGCTGGAACAGTTTCAAACTCAGCCCTCCCAAGAGGGCATCAGCGTGCAACTGCTCAACCCGGCTACCTTCTTGAAAGGCACCACGGCGCACGTGCAGATAGCTGTGACCAAGACCCTGGGCGGAGAGCCGGTGAGCGAGGCCAGCGTGCGGCTACGGCTCCATCTTGGCGGCGATGAACCACTGGAATTTGTTGGCACGTCGGACGCCAGCGGCAAAACCGAAGTGCAGTTCCCGATGCCGCGCCTGGGTCCGGGCGGGGTGGAGCTGACGATCGAAGCGTCCAGCGCAGAGAATCGGGACGCGATCAAGTATAGCCTCCGGCCGCGATCCAAAACCGCCCGGTGATTCCTGTCACCATCAACGGCGAAGCGCGCGACCTTCCTGGTGAGTTTACACTGGACGAGTTGCTTCAGTTCCTGGAGCTGGCGGAGGACCGGGTGGCGATTGAGCACAATCGCGAGATTGTAAAGCGCGATCGCTGGACATCGGTGCGGGTCGGCGCGGGAGACCGGCTGGAAATCATCCACTTCGTTGGCGGCGGCTAAACCGCCAGCAGGTGTCCGAGCTTCTTCTTCTTGACCCGCAAGTAGGTGCGGTTGGCTCGATGGGTAGCTGGCTCGCAAGGGATGCGTTCTTCTATTTCGATACCATAGCGTTCCAGGCCGGCGATCTTGTCGGGATTATTTGACAGCAGACGGATTCTTTTTATGCCCAGAAACCGGAGCGCCTCGGCGGCGAAGGCATAGTTGCGCCGGTCGGCCGGAAAGCCGAGGCGGCGGTTGGCTTCGACCGTATCCAATCCGTCGTCCTGCAATTCGTAGGCGCGCAATTTGTTGATGAGTCCAATGCCGCGCCCTTCCTGGGGTTCATAGAGGAGAAGTCCCACGCCCTCGCGGGCGATGGTTTCCAGCGCAAGTTCGAGTTGGGCGCGACAGTCACAGCGCCGCGAGGCGAAAACGTCGCCCGTCAAACACTGGGAGTGAATGCGGACAAGAGGAGTACGCACACGGCTCAGCCTGCCTTTGATGAGGGCGACAACCCATTGCCGCCGACCGTTTTCGAAACCCACGATTCGGAAGGTTCCGAAACGGGTGGGCAGTCGCGCTTCCGCCGCTTTGCGAATCTTCGGACGGGAGTTCTTCTTTCGCTTCACAGAGGCATTATAGGCGCGAACGGGATAGCGAGCAATGCGAGCGAGTCCCTCAGCCGCCGCAAACGTTTCCAGCAGATACCGGCATACCAACAGCGCGGAGTAGCGCGCACAGAGGGTAGCGGGTCGGTTTCATGATGTTGATTTGCGCAGAGCCCGGCGTGAGTTTCCTATTTTCAAAAAGACTCGCTACCCGCACAGAGCGGCGGCTTTACAAGCAAGCGGGCGTGCGCTACCGTAGCGCGGATACACCAGGAATCAAATGGGACAAGCGCTTTCTCTCCAGGACGCTGTTTTCACGCTGCTGTTCCGCTTGGCCGCGGCCTCTTCCATCGCAGCACTAATCGTTCGTTGGCCCATTTTTCAGCGGGTGCTGGGGGAGGAGGAGCGGGAGCTAGACGAGCGGCTTCTGTTCGTCCTGCTCTACGGACCCCCGGTCGCGCTGGGCGTGATGACTCGCATCCTGCTCGGCTATCAAGCCACGGATGTGAGTTTGGAAGGAGCCCTGGTGGCCGGCCTGGTGGGCGGGCGCACGGCCGGGATGATAGTCGGCACGCTGGTGGCGCTGCCGGCTTTTTTCAACCATGAACTGCTTTCGCTTCCGTTCGGGATGTTATGCGGCGCTGTGGGCGGCATCCTGCGGGAGCTGTGCGCGAATAAAGAGCAGGTGTGGCGGTTCGGTCCGTTCTTTTTCCTGACGGTGCCGCGTCGGTTGTGGCGCATGGTGACGCGCGGGGAAGGGAACTGGCAAATCCTGCCGCTGGCAGCCTGCATCGGACTGGCGCTGCTTCGCAGCGGCCTGGGCCGAATGTTTCCTGGCGCGCTTTATTTTTTGAATACAGAAGAGGGCTGGCAGACGCTCTTCCCGGTCTTCAGCACACTGTTTGCGGTCACGCTTACGCTCACGACCTGGAACAACACTCGCATGCAAATCAAGCTCCGGGATCAGGAACAGTCCCTGCTGGAAGCGCGCATGGCGGCCCTGGCCAGCCAGATCAATCCGCATTTCCTTTTCAATACTTTGAATACGATTGGCTCCCTGACACGGATTAACCCCGAGGCGGCGCGCGGCCTGCTGGTCAAGCTCTCCACCATCCTGCGCCGGTTGTTGCGCAAGCAAGAGAACTTTGTCCGGCTGCAGGAGGAATTGGAGTTCATCGACAACTATCTGGACATTGAGATGGTGCGTTTCGGCCCGGAAAAGTTCACCGTTTCCAAGGAGGTGGATGAGGAGACCCTGGATGCCATGGTGCCCAGCATGCTGTTGCAGCCCATCATAGAAAATTCCATTCGCCATGGTTTAGCGCCGCGCATCGAAGGCGGCCAGATCCGGTTGCGCACCACCCGCTCCGATGGTCGCGTGGTAATCGAAGTCGCCGACAACGGCGTGGGGATTCCCGATGAGCGAATCCCCGAGATTTTCCGCAGTGGGATCGGCATCAGCAACGTCAACGAGCGGCTGAAGGTTCTCTATGGCAAGGATTATGCCTTCAAGATTGAAAGCTCGCCCGGGCTCGGCACTTCCATTCGGATTGAGATTCCGGAATTGCACACGTCTTAAGTTTCGCCTGCTTTGAAACACAGTAGCGCAGACATTCTTGTCCGCGCAGCGCGGGTGAGACCTACCTGCGGTAGGCAGGCAGACAGGAATGTCTGCCCCACCAAATCAGGCGAGGACGCTTCACCATTGGCAGGTGCCCGTACGGGTAAACTCCGCACCTCTTCCGGACTTGTAGTGGCGTGGACAGGGGCAGCGGGGGCGCAGGGCTGGCCATATTCGGGCCGGGGTTGGTTGTCAGCAGGCGTCGAGGACTTGTTGATAGAACGCTTCGTAGCGGGGAACGATAAGGGAAGAGCAGAAACGCTTGAGCGTGGTTTGACGGGCTCGCCGGCCCATGGCGCGCGCCTGTTCGGGGGCTTCCAGGAGCTGGAGGGCGCAGCGCGCCATCCCTTCTACATCACCGGGTTCAAGCAAGCAACCATCCTCGCCGGAACGAATCACCTCCGGCAGGCCCCCGACGTTGGTGGCAATCACGGGCACTTCGCAGGCCATGGCTTCCAGTGCCGCCAGACCGAAGGACTCCAACTGGCTGGGAAGAAGGAAGAGATCGCACACGCCCAGCTTTTCGTACACAGCATCCTGTTTGCCCAGGAAACAGACGTCTTGGCCGAGGCCTTTTTCCCGCACCAGATACTCGATATTGGCGCGCTCCGGGCCGTCTCCAATGAGCAACAGGCGGGCCGGCAGTTTGTCCCGCACCCGCGCAAAGACTTCAATTACGTCGGGGATGCGCTTGACCGGGCGAAAGTTTGACAGGTGGACGAGCAGCCGTTCTCCGTGGGGTGCGAATTGCTCACGCAGGGAGGTGTTTTCACTGCGCCGATACAACTGGCAGTTGACGAAATTGGGAATCACTTCGATCGGTCTGCGAACATTTAAGACTTTCTGCGTCACCTGCTGTAGGTGGCGCGAGACTGCGGTTACGGCGGTTGACTGCTCAATGGCAAAGCGCGTGATGGGCAGGAAGGACCGATCCTGGCCCACCAGGGTGATGTCGGTGCCGTGGAGCGTGGTCACAAAGGGCAGGCGGCGCGGCGCCAGCATGGCTTGCGCAAGGTAGGCACTGATGGAGTGCGGCAGGGCGTAGTGGACGTGCAGGAGATCGAGCGCATAATGCTCGGCGACTTCCGCCATTTTGGTTGCCAGGGCCAGGGAGTAAGGCGGGTGGTCGAATAGCGGATAGGCCAGCACTTCCACTTCGTGGTAGGTGATGCGGCGCGCTGCCTCCGGCTGGTCGTCCAAGCCGGTCAGGCGGATAGGCTGGGCGTAGCTGATGAAGTGGACTTCGTGCCCCCGCGTAGCCAGCTCCATGCCCAATTCGGTGGCCACGATGCCGCTGCCCCCGTAGGTGGGGTAGCATGTGATGCCGATTTTCATTGCACTGGACACTCTAGCAGATGGAATTCCGCCCTTGCAAGATAAGGGAGCCCGAATAGACTTGGATGCGCGCACAGGCTAAAGTGGCTCACTTTTCTTTTTCCTCGGAGCGTGAGGCGGGCTGGCTGGGCTGAGACAGAATGAGTAGCCGGAAGCGTCACTACGCCGAAATTCGCAACCCAGCGCGTAAACTGGTGGCCAAGAGCCTGCTGACTTTCAGTCTCCGCTTCCAAGCAGCAAGCGATTAAGAAGGCAGGACTTCCCGGGTCCTGGGGCAACAACCGGGAGGCGGAAGCGCTAGTCGTTCTCCTTGTTTGCGTGTGCTAACTCCGGTTCTTGCGGCTCGTCGGTGGCGCCGGCAGCGTCTTCATCTTTGTAGATGTACTTGATGCTGGTTTTGTACACGAGCAAGTTTGGGGCGCTGGTGCGCGTAATCTTAATGCAGTCTTTGTCGTACCACTCGATGGTTCCGCGCAGGGCTTCTCCGTCGGTTAGGATCACCACGATCGGTGTCCGGGCCTGCATCTGCTTGACGTAGTAGTAGGATTCGGCGTGGGTCTGCTCCGGCGGCACCGGCTTGCGGCGGGCGCCCGGCGGCTGTTTCTGGATTGCTTGTTCTTTAATGTCGGACAGGCTGGGACGAATCAATCGGCGATTCACGTCCTTTCTCCTCTTGCCAGACTTGCTAGTTGCAATGCCTAAGCGATTATAAGCTGATTTTCTAGACGCCTTTTCTTGCACGCTCCTCGCGCACATTCGCCCCGGGACATTCTCGCTAGCTACTAGCTATGATGCGGAGAGGAGGCAGAATGTTTCACGTTTTTCGCCGTTCCTACAATACCCGCGTAGGAGCGAGTGCAACCGCATCCAAGGCCAATTGCCGATTGATATTCCGTCGCTGCCAACCCTCAATCTGATCTAGCTTCTTGACCAGCCGGTTCAGCCGTTCTCCCTCAACAGAACCCGCTGCTCTCTCTAGCTCACCTTGTATGTCTGGGTTCCGCAGTCTTAACTCTGGGACCCCAGACTTAAGGTAGAGAACGTCGTTGAGGAGACTGTACACGACTTCAAGCACAAAATCAAATTTTTCTCGCTTGCTGCCGCTGTCCTCCGTTTCGCGAGTTTCTGCGCTCCCTTTGCCGGCCAGTTGGGCGGTAGCCGCGAAGAGGCGCTCTGGGTCAAACTCGCCGCGGAGGGAGGCTTGCAGCAATTCGAGGGCAGAACGGCGGACTTGGCGGTAGAGGTCGAGGTCGAGGGTGAGGGCCGTAGCCAAGCTCCCCGCGGCCACAGCCGCCGCCAGTTCGCGCTCTGTTTTCTTCCACTTAGGGCGCTGCTGCTGCAAATGGGCCTCGATCTCGCCCGGTGAGAGGGGGGCAAACTGCACCGGGATGCAGCGCGAGCGAATGGTGGGCCGCAACTGGAAAGGCTCCGAAGTGACCAGGATCAAAGTGGTGCGGTCCGGGGGCTCCTCCAGGACTTTCAGCAGAACATCGGCGAAATCAAAGCGAAGCCGCTCGGCTTGGTCAATCAGGAAAACGACCCGGCCCCCGCCGGTGGGAACGTTGTAAGACTGGCGAACCACATAGCGCATCTGGCTGACTCGGATAAACGCACCGTCAGGCACCAGGACGGTGACGTTGGGGTGGGGACGAAGAATAAGCGGAACCGCCTCCGGATTGGCGCTGCCGCGGGCGTCCAGGGCAGCCTTGCGGAGTCCGGGCAGATCATCGAGCGCCTCCAGGGTCTGACAACTCTGGCAGCGTCCGCAACTGTCCTTCCCCTTTTGCTCGCAGTTGGCCGCGCGGGCGAACAGGGTGGCGAGGGTGAACTTGCCCACCCCTTTTTGCCCGGCAAAAAGCAACGCTGGGGGGACGCGACCGCTGGAGAGCATGCGCTGCAGCACGCCCACCACGCGGCTATTGCCTACAAAATTGGCCCAGGTCATCGCTTGCCTCTCCGTTGGGCGGCGGCGATCAAGCGGCGGGCCTGAGACAAGATTTTCTGGTGGACGTTCTCGACCGTGTCCTCGCCCGGAATCAAGCGTACTCGGCGAGGTTCTTTCCGGGCCAGGGCGTGGTAGCCGCGGCGGACGCGCTGGTAGAACGCCAGGCTTTCCTGCTCGAAGCGGCTTTCGTCGCGGCTGGCTTCCGTGTTGCGTTGCAAAGCTCGGCGGACGCTGGTGTGGGGATCGATATCAATGACGAAGGTCAGGTCGGGGGTGAGGCCCTGGCAGGCAAATTGGTGCAGACGGCGGATGAAGCGCAGGTCGAGGCCGCGCCCGTAGCCTTGATAGGCGATGGTGGCATCGGTGAAACGGTCGCATAGAACGAAATGCCCCTGGGCGAGCGCGGGGCGGATGACGCGGGCGACGTTCTCGGCCCGGGCGGCGAAGTAGAGTAACAGTTCCGCAGGCCCGCCCATGCCGGTGCTCTCGCGGCTCAGCAACACTTTCCGGATCCGCTCGCTGGTTTCCGAGCCGCCGGGTTCGCGCGTCACTACGAACGGGAGCCGCAGGCGCTCAAGGTAGTCGGCCAACTGCTTGAGTTGCGTAGTTTTGCCGCAGCCGTCAATGCCTTCAAAGGTAAGAAAACGTCCGCGCCGTGGGCGAGGGGACATCTTAGAAGAGCGTGGGCCAGCTTTCGGGCAGGCTGGGCAAAAGTAAAGTTTTCATTGTACTCTCTCTGACTATAGCACGAGGCGGAGATGAGCAGCCAGGGTGCTACAATTCGCGGTGACCCAACAAACGGAATGGTGACCGTTGCCCAAAACCTGGAGCGCATTCACGAGCGCATCCGCGCTGCCTTGAAGCGTGCCGACCGGCGCAACGCGGTGACGCTGGTGGCGGTGACCAAGACAATCGTCGCCGACCGGATTGCCGAAGCCTACCGCTGCGGGGTGCGGCACTTCGGGGAGAACCGCGTGCAAGAGTTCAAGGAAAAGCGCCCGCTGCTGGCGTTGCCGTCGGCGCGCTGGCATCTGGTCGGACACCTGCAAAGCAACAAGGCCAGGCAGGCGGTGGAATTGTTTGACCGGGTGGATTCGGTGGACAACGTGCGGCTGGCTGAGAAGTTGGCCCACGCTGTCGGCGGGCAGGGAAGCAAGCTCCCGGTGCTGATTCAGGTCCACTTGAGTGAGGAGCCCAGCAAGCACGGGGTGGCGCCCGGCGAAGTGGAAGCCCTGCTCCAACAGGTAGCGAAGTTGGAAACCTTGCAGGTCGAAGGCCTGATGACCATCCCGCCTTTCTCTGACAATCCTGAAGAGACGCGTCCCTATTTCCGCCAGTTGCGTGCGCTGGCGGAGCAGCTTGAGCGCAGCCGCATCCCAGATGTGTCAATGCGCGAGCTTTCGATGGGCATGACCAACGATTTTGAAGTCGCCATCGAGGAGGGGGCCACCCAGGTGCGTTTGGGAACCGCAATCTTCGGGCCGCGTCCCGCCCCCGGCAAGCCGAAACGATGAGTTTGATAATCGAAGAAAGGGCCAGAGGGGTGCGCTTCCGGGTCAAAGTGCAGGCGCGCGCCCGGCGAGAAGGAATTGTCGGCGTCCACGATGGCAGGTTACGCTTGCGGGTACTTGCGCCACCCATTGATGGCCGGGCGAACCAAGCCGTGGTGGCGCTGCTGGCCGAGTGTTTGCATGTGCCACAGGCTTTGGTTAAGATAACCGCCGGCCAGTTGGCTTCGCTCAAGGTGGTGGAGGTAGCGGGGCTGACCGCGGCCACGGTGTTGGAACGCCTCCGGCTCGGACCTGCCCACTCCGGCTCCAGCGCAGGCGAGTCGGAGTAATTTTTTGCCCGCCCAAGGCGGGCGAAACCCCACAGAACAGGAGCGCGAATGCTGTACGCGGTTGTCCTGATCGGCATGCTGGCTGTGTTGCTGGCGGTCAGCATTGAGCGCAGCCTGCGGGTTAAAAGCAAGGCAGATTTTGTGCTAGCCGGGCGGAAGCTGGCCTGGCCGATTCTGGTATTCACCTTGCTTTCGAGCTGGATCGGGTCGGGAAGTCTTTTCGGCGGCGCAGAAAACGCTTTCAAGAATGGTTTTGCCGCTCTCTGGCAGCCCGCCGGAGGCTGGGTGGGGTTGCTGGTTATCTACCTGATCGCGGCGCGCGCGCGTCGGTTTGCCCAGTACACTGTGCCCGATCTGCTGGAAGCCCGTTACGATCGCTTTGCGCGGCTGTTCGGAACCCTCGCGATTGTCATCTCCTATGTGGGCATTACCAGTTACCAGTTTATCGGGGGCGGGGACATACTCAGTTTGATTTTCCCGGAGACGATTGACCCCATGACAGGCCGGTACATCATTGCCGGTTTCGTCATTTTGTTTACTGCGCTGGCGGGAATGAATTCCGTGGCGTATCTCGATGTGATCATCGGTTTGCTGGCCACTCTCACGACGATTATTGCGGTGACGTTGTTGATTAGCGCCGCTGGAGGGTGGAGCGGCGTGCGAGCGGCGCTGCCGGATAATCACTTTACCGTCTTCGGCCCGTTCCAGTGGTACCAGACGTTGAATTACTTTCTGCCGACGTTGCTTTTGCTGCTGGGCAATCAGACCATGTACCAGAAGTTCTTCTCCGCCCGCAGTGAGCGGGACGCAAAGATTTCCGTTACCGGCTGGCTGATCGGAACCTTGATACTTGAAACTGTCATCATTGTGCTGGCCGTGGTCGGCAGCGCGATTTACCAGGGCATTGAGCCGCGCACCGTCATCCCGGTGGCCGCTCGGCAGGGGCTACCAGCCCTACTGGGGGCGTTGCTGTTGGGCGGGGTGTTCGGCCAGGTCCTCTCCACCGCCAACAACTTCCTGTTTTCGCCGGCCAGCAACTTGATCCACGACGTTTACCACCGCTTTGTTAATCCCCAGGCCAGCGAGCGGCGGATTCTGTTGTGGTCGCGCGGCATCGTGATTGTGTTGGGCGGAGTGGCGCTTGCATTGGCAGTATTTACCGAGTCGGTTCTGCGTATGATGCTCTATGCGTACACGGTCTATGGCGCGGGCGTGACACCGGTGGTGCTGGCGGCCTTCTTTTGGAAACGAGCCAACCGGCAGGGAGCGTTGGCCTCGATTGTAAGCGGGACGGCCGTTAGCATCGGGTGGAACTTGGTCGCGGGCATGGAATCGACTTCGGCGTTCATCGCCTTCACGCAGGAGGTGGACGCGGTGATCCCCGCACTGCTGCTTTCGACCTTGTTGCTGGTGGTGGTGAGTCTGGCGACGGCGCCGCCGCCGGCAGAGAAGTGGCGTGCCGTGATGGCGGTGGAGTCGTGAGCTTCGAGTTGGACAAGATTCAGGCTGAGCTCCAAAGCAAAGGACTGGACGGCTGGCTCTTCTATGATTTCCATGGGCGCGACCCGATTGCCTACCGGGTGCTGGGCCTGCAAGCGGAGATGGTCACCCGCCGGTGGTACTACTTTGTTCCCGCGCAGGGCACGCCCCAGAAGCTGGTCCACCGCATCGAGGCCAGCCGCCTGGACAAGCTGCCGGGCCAAAAGCACGAATACGCTGCTTGGACTGAGCAACGCGAAAAACTGGCGAGTGTCTTGGGTTCGGCCAAGCGCGTCGCCATGCAATACTCGCCGCAAAACGCCATCCCGTACGTGTCGCTGGTGGACGGAGGGACGGTCGAATTGGTGCGCAGCTTCGGCCCGGAAGTGGTTACCTCGGCAGATTTGGTGCAGCAGTTTGAAGCGCGCTGGTCGCGTGCACAGGTGGACAGCCACCGGGCAGCCGGGAAGGTGATAGATTCAATCATGGCGGCGGCCTTCAGGCAAATTGCAGACCAAATCCAAGGCGGGAAGAAATTGACCGAGTACGACTTGCAGCAATGGGTTCTGCAACAGTTCGTGGCCCGGGGCTTGGTGACCGACGATGGTCCCATCGTGGCGGTGAACGAGAACAGCAGCAACCCGCACTACGAGCCGCCGGCTGCCAACTCCCGGCAGATTCGCGCCGGCGATTGGGTGCTGCTGGATGTGTGGGCCAAGCTGAACCAGCCCGAGGCGGTGTATTACGACATCACCTGGGTGGGCTACGTCGGGGACGAGGCGCCGGCCAGCCACCGGAAAATCTTCACTGTGGTGCGTGAGGCCCGCGACGCGGCGGTGGAGTTTGTAAGCCAGGCGGTCAGCCGGGGCGAAACCATCCGCGGCTACCAGGTGGATGACGCGGCTCGCGGGGTGATTTGCCGGCACGGATACGACGACCGCTTTGTGCATCGCACCGGCCATTCCATCGGGGAGGAGGTACACTCCACCGGAGCCAACATGGATAATCTGGAGACGCACGACGAGCGCGAGATTATCGCGGGCACGTGCTTCTCGGTGGAGCCAGGGATCTACCTGCCCGAGTTCGGCGTGCGCTTGGAGGTGGACGTCTACGTGGACGAACGCAGCGCAGGCCCAACCGGCGCGGTGCAGAACGAGATTGTATGTGTGGGGAAGGGGAAAGCATGACTAACACTGCGACGCCAAGTCCCGCGGAAGAGCAGCGTCGAACAGGGCGCACCAGCCCGGCGGCCTGGCCGTATGTAGTTGGTTTCTTGGGTTGGCTGCTGCCGGGCCTGGGGCATCTGATGCAACGAAAATATGATCGCGCGGGCATATTCTTTGTGTCGGTGGCAGCGATGGCGGGCCTGGGAATAGCGATGGGCGCCAAACTGTATGTTCTACCCTTTGGCGAGGGCCAAGGGATGTTCGTCGGGCTGCTGCACGTCCTGGCGTTTCTCGGCGATCTGGGCGCTGGCTCGCTCTTCTTCCTGGGCTGGATGGCCGGATTCGGACGCGACTACTTGGCGCGCGCCAGCGGCGACTACGGGACGGTATTTTTTCTGTGCGCGGGCTTGCTGAATTTGCTCACCGTGCTCGACGCCTACGACATCGCCGTCGGGAAGAAGGATTAACCCATGCACTTGCTCGCCCAACCTTTGGTCCTCAGCCATTTCCAAGCGCTAGCGCTGTTTGCTTTTTTTACCTCGTTGGTGTTCGCCGTCATCAGTCACAGAACCTGGCGGGAGCGCGCCAAAGAATTCCTCTGGACTTTTCTGCTCTTCGTGGTAATCGGAGTGGGTTTGGGGTGGGTGATGTACCTCTTCTCGCGCTAGGCTGTTTGTCTTGCCGGTATGCGGGTGGGGCTTAATTCAGGGAACAGGAGCCGGGCCCGCGCGGGTCGCCGCAGGCTCCGCAAGAGCCGACCGGTTCGCGCGCAGCCAAACCGGCACTCTTGCCACCTACCGCAAAGACCGAGAGCTGTTTCTCCAGCTCCTTGCTTGCGCAGGCGGGGCACTCCGGCAGCACCGCTCCCTGGACAATCGCCTCAAAGTGATGCTGGCACTGTTTGCAGACATATTCGAAAATCGGCACAGTTTCTCTCCTTCCAGCAGAGTATTCATTCTATCCGCGCAGCGACGCCCGGGCAAGCCTCCCCGGCGTTCGGTAGTGTCTTAATTTGAGCGATTCGGAACTCGGCCCAAATCACACCGAGCCCTGCGACCCCCGCCGCAGGGATTTTCGCTCCCCCCAGGCAGGGGCCTGGGGGCTCGGTGTGAAATTGAGACACTCCCCGGCGTTCGCTGGCTGGTTGAATTGCAAGGAGAAAAAAATCCAAGGAAAGGGTGGTGGGGATGGAACCGGCTGCCTGTCGGACGCATGTCCAGTACGTACCGCCAACCGACGGAGCTGTTTTTCGAGAGGAAACCTTTGGCGTTGATTCAGCATCCAGATTAGAGGAGGGAGGAGGTGGCTTATGAGACGGCTCTACCAGTTGTTGATCTTACTCGCTGTTTTCGTAGGAACGGGCTTCACCCCCTTACGGGCGGACTACAATACCCGCGACCGCGACCGCGACGCACGCTCGGATGTGCGTTACGACCGCCACGATGATCGCGACTATCATCGCTATGACCGCGACGCTCGCCACTACGGCTATGACCGCCATCGTCGCCACCGCCGGGCTCGCTACTACGGCCACGACCATCATCGCCGGGCCCGTGGCTACGGCTACGGTCATGGCCACGGTTACGGTCATGGCCGCGGTTACGGTCATGGCCGCGGTCACGGTGGGCACCACCGCCGGGGACGCATTCACATCGGCATCGGCATAAGCATCCCGTTCTAGCCGCGCGCACGGGAGGCTGGTGCACAGACACTCACCTTCGGAGTTGCCTCCGGCGGAGGGAAACTAGACCCGACCGCCGGAGGCCATCCCTTCCGTTAGGTTTCCGCCTCAGTCAGTTGATAGTAAGAAGTCCTACAAGTAGGAAAAGTGTGGAGCCGGCGGTCAGAATTGAACTGACGACCTGCCGTTGTCGCTCCAAACACTATCGTGTTGGTTCGTCTAGCTTCTTCCTGCGTCTTACGTCACCGTATAGCACGGTATTCGGAGCTTATTGTTCCCAAGTTGTTCTCAAATTTTCTCTCCCGGTGGCAGCGTAATGGCAACCCCTACCCAAACCAGCTCTCGCTCGATGGCGGGCCTTGCTGAAACAGCAAGCCAAAGAGTTGTTGGCACGAGACGCGAAGTACACCCCCAGGGGGGTTTGCAATCTCTGGAGACGACCGCCGCCTGACCGATTGGACAATAGAACGCACGCGCCCGCGAAATTAGATGTTTGGTAGGGAGGGAAAAATAAGAGGCAGAAAACCCAAACCACTAGCTTTGAGGCTTCTAGAAGGGAACCCAGGGAAGCAGAAGCTTCCGAAGGGCCCCAGCTTCGCCGGGAGCTTCGGTCCGCCTCCGCGCTGGCTGGGAAAAATAGGTACGGAACTTTGGAGACAGCTTGCACCGGAGCTTGAAGCGCAGAAACTCGCCGCATCGGCTTACCGCACGATCTTCCTGATGCTATGCGCAAACTACGAACGTGCAGTTAGTGCCACGCGAGCAATCCAGCGCAAGGGTCTGACTTACAAAACCGCGAATGGCACACACCGGCGACGCCCGGAAGTCGGGATCGCGGCCCAAGCATGGGCGCTGGTAGGAACGTTCTGCGTTGAATTTGACCTGACACCTTCGGCAGTTGGAAGAATCAATCTTCCGCAAGGCTCACAGCGTTCTTTGGAAAAAATAGTCAATGTGCGCAAGTATTTTGGGAAGTCGTAGGTAGGTGCCGCTAGGGTCGTCGGCAGGCCGGCGCTACTTCGGAAATGGCGAATGACGTTTGATTTTGATCTGACGAGGCGGGATCTTGCGGTTCAGCGGAAATGGGACAGCTGGGCGGGCCTAGGGAAGCTACAGTTTAGCTCTCCCGGTTCGCCCCTAACCCACGCTGCACTGCGCGGCAACAAGCAGGGGTGAACGATGAGCGAAGAATCCACCAGGACAGGAGGAAGCTCCCCAGCCCGCAAGGCAAGTCAACGCGCAGGACCTACTCCGGGAAGTTCATGCCTGCCTACCGCAGGCAGGCCTGCCCGTCCGCTGTAGGTTCACTAACCTTCCTGTGGCAAGCAGGCCACCCGCGCTCTGTTCCTGCCCGGAATCCCCAGGTGAGTGCCAGCTAGAATGCATGGGGGAAGATAACGTAAGAGAATAGAAGGCCAAGGATGCCGGCTGTGACGAGGTAGTAAGTCATAGGAATGATGGTCTTGCGGATCAGAGCGCCTTCCTGGCCCACCAGTCCCACGGTGGCGCTGGCAGCGACCACATTGTGAACAGCGATCATGTTACCCGCAGCTCCGCCCAGCGCCTGCATCCCCAGAATCACCAGATGGGGAACCGCGATCCGGTCCGCGACTCCATACTGGAATAGGCCGAACATCAGATCGCTTACTGTGTTGCTGCCGGCCACGAAGGCACCCAGAGCACCGATGAAAGGGGCGAAAAATGGCCAGGCAGATTTCGCCAGCAGGGCTACGGTCTCTGCTAGGGCTAGGGGCATACTCGCCAGACCAGAGGCATTGGTGCCGGAGTCGATAAACACCCGCACCATGCCGACTGCAAATATCAATGCAAAGGCGGGCCCAGCCAGCTTTTCCGCTGCCTCGTGCCAAGCCGCTCTGACTGAGCTTGCGTTCATCCGGTGGAGCCAGGCCGTCATCAAAGCAACCGTGACGAAGATTGTTCCTGGCAGATAAAGAGGTTGAACACTTTGGGATAGATGGGTTCCCAGCATGTTTGACCACGTTAGAACCACAGTGGTTAGCCAACCTTTAATGGGAAGGAAGGGTAGACGCGTGACAACGAGCAAACCTGCAACAACCAAATATGGCGTCCAGGCACGGGTTAGAGAGATTGAACTGGCCGGTTCACTTCTATCTGCAGAAATAGAACCGACCCATTCTTTTTCCCACTCTTGGGGTGGAGGAAATTGCCACGGGTGACTCTTCGGGACAAAGATTCCTTTGCGCGCTGCTGGAACCACAATCGCAAGCCCCACCAGTGACCCCAAGAGGGTTGGAAACTCCGGCCCCAGGAAGATGGCCACCACCAAGTACGGAACAGTAAAAGCCAGGCCGGCAAAGCACGCGAATTTCCACACCCGTAGCCCTTCCACAAATGACCTGTTTCGCCCGAAAAAGCGGGTCATCATGGAAACCATAATCAGCGGAATCAGTGTGCCAACCAGGGCATGTGGCAGGGCTGTAAAAATGCCAATCTGTTCGAGAAATTGCGAATAATCTATACCCGCCTTTGCCAAGCCTGCTGCCACCTGTGGCACGTTCAGCGATTGGCCCATTCCTACCAGAATCGGAGTGCCGGCAGCTCCGAAGCTCACACACGTGCTCTGGATAATGAGCGACACCATAACGGCTGCAAGAGCTGGAAACCCCAGAGCCAATAGCAGCGGAGCAGCTACAGCGGCTGGAGTCCCAAAGCCGGCAGCCCCTTCGATGAAAGAGCCAAAAAGCCAGGCCACAATAATGGCTTGTATACGCGCGTCTTGGGAGATACCGAGAAACCCGTGGCGAATCACATTGAGGGCCCCGCTCTGGCGCAGAGTGAACAGCAGCAGGATGGCACCGAAAATAATCCAGAGAAGTGTTCCCGTGATCATCGCACCCCTGAGACTCGCAGCCAGGATGTGAACCAAAGGAACCTTCCAGACCCACAGCGCAAGCAAGACAGTGAGGGAATAGGCGACGGGCATGGCCTTTACTGCAGACCAGCGAAGGACTACCAAGAAGAACATCACCGCTACCACCGGCAGCAACGCGATGAGCGCATAAAATTCCATATTCATTTGTACCCTGTCTTCCCCCCGCGTGCGCCGACGTGCTCCAAGTTGCGGTAGTGACCAAGCATCTGGGCGAGTGTGAAGAAGGAACCCCTCGCACTTCGCGCCCATCTTAGCCGGGATTTCCGTTTTGCCTGCCCCTGATGGCACGTTTATACACCCGATCGCCGCCGATCGCACAAAAACTTCGATCGTCGCACAATCGCTCAGCTTCAAAGGCCTTCATCTGAGCCCGCGCCGACGTGCGACCGACTGGAACCCCTGCTTTTCGGGCATTTCTCAGACACCGCTCCACACGTGTGCCCCGTGTCATCGCCGGGCGGGCTTCGTTGCACTTCAGGCCGCGCGTCAGCCTGCCGGCACGGGTAGCGCCCAGATCCTCCGCAGCATGTCGCCGAACAGCCGCCGCGTGAGATGCCCTTCCGCCAGCAGAAGCCAGTAGTACCGCGCATGCTTCACCAGCCGGCCCCCAGTTTTCACCAGTCGCTGCTGGAGACTCGTGAGCGACCAGCGCTTGACCCGCAGCGGAAGGACCAGTCTGCGCCACAAGTTGCCCAGATTGTAGGCCAGGACGCTCAGTTGCAGGCGCACCTCGTTCGCCCGGAAACGATGGCACGACAGCCGCGTCCAGTGGGTGGCCTGCTTGCCTTCCTTGATCCATTGCTCCGCCGTACCGCGCTTGTTGTAAAACCGCACGACCGAGCGGCTCGGGAGGGCCATGTTGGTCACGATGAAGCCGACGCGAGGGAACAGCTCACCTTGGTGGTGCTCCACCTTGGCGACGATCCGTCTGGGCGTGGTCCAGCTCTTGGCCTGATAGCGGAAACTCTGGTAGCGCACCAAGGGCTTGCAGCTCGGCCGTCCCGGCGGACGAAAGAGGATGTCTTCGATTTCCAGCTCCAAGCTCTTGTTCGCCGGCATGCGAATGGCATAGTCCACGTCGCGCTGCTCGAGCGCGTCGTAGATCTCGGGCTTCGCGAACGCGGCGTCTGCGCGGAACGCTACGCGCTTGCCCTCCACCTGCTGCCGGTCAATCTCCGGTACGAGCAGGTCGTCCCAGTCGTCGGCGCTATGCACGTTGCCTGGCCGCAGCGTGGCGGCGAGGCAGTCCCCATGCTCGGTGAACAGAAACAGCGGGTGGTAGCAGACGGACTCGAAGTGCCCGTTATAGGCGCTCCCTTCCTGCGCCCCATGCACCGGGCTCTCGCTCGAATCCATGTCGAGCACGATCCGGTCGGCGCGCGTCGCCATCTCGGCCTGTGCAAGCACCTCCCGGTTCACGGCCCTCAACCCGACGAGATTCTCCTCGTGGGTCAGCAGCTCTGTCTCGAACCAATGCAGCGTCGATGTCAGCGCCGCACCCCGGTCCCAGCGCTTTGGCGACCCGATGAGACGAAATGTTGGGTCTGCCGACACGCGCCCCGCGTCGTTGAGATCTTCGTAGCCCGCGAGGCGACTGTAGACCGACTGCCGCAGGAGATCCACCACGCTGAACTGGGTGTTCATCCCCTGTCGGGAATCGCTCAGGTGCTCGGCGATGAGTGTCTCCAGCCCCAGACGTTCATCCAACTCGCGCACCAGAATGAGGCCAGCGTCAGAAGTGACGCGCGATCCCTGGAACGCGACTTTCAAGAAGCCGTTGAACGCGAACTGGAATGGCTCGTGTTGTAATTCACCCACCGGGTGTCACCCTCCGTAGTGTGGTTCCTTACGTCGGAGCCCCAAAACTCAAGGCGCAGCGACTGGTCCTGGCGATACGGTACCACAGCCAAATCGGAAATCCGGGCTTAGGCCCCACCCCCAGCCAAGTCAACGCGAAGGCGGGGTAGGCTATACGAAGGGGAAAAGTGCTACACCCCACTACCACCCCGAGGGAGCCACACGTCAGAGGCGCCGAGTGGGGTAAGGTCGCAGTTTGCCGCGATTAGGCTCGTTCAACGTTCACCGCGCTCGCCCCTGTTTCTGGCCCACCCCCCTCGCGCGCGGCTGCGCTGCCCTGCTGGTAACGCCGTGTGTGTGTGCTGGGTTGGTCGTGCGCGAGCGCAAATCTTTACGTTTGTTTTCAGGATTTCGCGGAGCACCGGGACTCGTTCGCGTTCTGGATCGGGTAGGATTTTGCGTGCCGTGCGGTGAAGCGCACAAAAACCTAGGTCATTGCAGAACTAGCTTTTTAGGAACTCGGTCGATAGGGTAAGGCGCTGCACGAAAGCGTTGGTCGATGAAGAACTCCAAGTCCTTATCTTGGAAAACAAGAGCTCTGGTTCCGGAGACCAGCGCCAGGATGCTATGTTGATGATTCGTCTAGCTTGGTCCTGCACCTTACAAAACGATAGTGCACGGTATTCGACAGGTTATGGACCCAAGTTCTTGGTTACTGGCGTGAATCCATCCACGGACGCAACATGTCGAGAGTTTTTAGGGCAGAAAGTTGACACAACCTAAGCTCCCGACATACTATATCAGCCCGGCTTCCGAACGAATATGGGCAAGAAGAAGAGAAAATTCAGGGGCTCCCCTGGACAGGGGGTTGGGGGGCACGTATTGCCGGTTGATGGAGGGTTGTGGGAAGCCTTTCTCCGCTGAGGTCGAGATGTGACTCCGCCGCACAACATATTTGGAGCTCGAATTGGAGAGCTGGCCTGGGCTGATAGGCGGCAAGAAAAGGTCGCAACAGGCGAAGAATGAGATGACTTTTTCGCAGGCGATCAACATCGCAGACCTCCGGCGCCTAGCTCAATCGCGGGTTCCGAAGGTCGTCTTCGATTATTTGGATGGCGGAGCAGAGGACGAGATCACGTTACGCGAGAATTGCCGCTCGTTCCAGGACGTGACATCCAGACCGCGTCACGCGGTCGCGGTAGGCGATTGTGATCTGCGCACCCGCGTACTGGGAACGGAAATCGCATTCCCTGCGTTGCTCGCTCCGGTCGGCTACAGCCGGCTTATGCATCCCGGCGGAGAAGTTGCTGCGGCCCGTGCAGCCGGCCAAGCTGGGACCGGATATATTTTGTCGACCATCTCCGGTCACAAGCTCGAAGATGTCAAGGCGGCCACCTCTGGTCCGGCTTGGTATCAGCTCTACTTGCTCGGCGGCAGGGAGGCCGCGGAATTCGCAATTGAGCGAGCCCGCAAGGCCGGATTCACGGCATTGGTGATCACCATAGATACTGCAGTAGCGGGCGCCCGAGAACGCGATCCGCGGAACGGCATGAAGGAACTACTGGCGGGCACGATCTTTGCGAAGCTTCCATTCTTGCCCCAAGTCTTGAGTCGTCCTGGATGGCTGTTGTCGTTCCTGTTGGATGGCGGCATGCCGAAGCTGGAAAACATCATAGTCCCTGGAAAAGGTCCAATGGCGCTGATGGACGTCAGTGCCGCGCTCGCGCGAGCGGCTGTAACCTGGGTTGACTTGGGCTGGATCCGAAAGATATGGGACGGTCCCATGGTCGTGAAGGGCGTCCTAACCGCAGACGACGCAAGGCGTGCAGTAGATGCTGGTGCCGCTGCCATTGTTGTTTCCAATCACGGCGGGCGCCAGTTGGATTGCGTGTCGCCCACCATTCGAGCACTTCCCGAGGTGAACGCAGCCGTCAACGGGCAAGTCGAAGTGCTGATGGATGGCGGCATACGGCGCGGAAGCCACATCGTGAAGGCATTGTGCATGGGTGCGCACGCCGTCTTGATAGGCCGTGCTTACGCGTACGGGCTCGCTGCTGCGGGCCAACCCGGCGTTAGCCGAGCGCTAGACATTCTGCGAGAGGACGTCGAACGGACGCTGAGATTGTTGGGATGCCGAGCTGTGGCGGACTTAGACTCGTCCTACGTCAGATATCCGCACGACTGGAATGTACCCTGAATCCAGAGTGTTGCAACGCCGAGTATAGTTCCTGCTCCCACGCATAGTCCTGCGGCGCTCTTCTTCCAACGGCAACGCCAAGAACCTCGGTCACATCATTCTCTCTCATCCGAAACTTTTTTGTGCCGATGGGGTTAAACGGAAAGAGGGCGGGCGGTGTCATAACAGACAGGGAGAGTTGCTGATGAACAATAGGCGACTACGGTCGGCGTTGGCGGTCTGGGTGCTGGCGCTGCTGGTGTTACCCTACAATTTCTATCCCTTGTATGCCTCCGAAGGAACAGGCTCACGAGTTCGCATCCCCGACACGGGCCTGAGCGAAGAGCAGAAGATTCTCCATGCGCTCAACCGGCTGGGCTACGGGCCGCGGGCGGGAGAGGTGAAGCGCATCAAACGGATTGGAATTGCAACCTACATCGAGCAACAGTTGCAACCGGAGACGATTTCTGATCGTTCGGTGGAACGGCGCCTGGCACAGTTTGAAACTTTGACGATGAAATCCACCGAGCTGCTGGCCGCCTATCCCCCGCCGCAACTGCTGCGCGGCATCGAGCGGCAACTGACCGCCCGCATGGGCATGGACCCCGATGCGATGAACGAGTTATTCCCCGAACTGCAACGAATGCGTGAACGGCGCGAGCGACAACAAGGGCAAGCCGCCAATCCGGCGGTGCAGGGACAGCGCCGGCGCGAGCGGATGACACCCGGCGAGCGGATGGAGCGGGCGCTGCGCGGCCCGCAACGCATTGTGCTGGAGCTGTCGCAGGCCAAGCTCCTGCGCGCCACCTACAGCGAGCGGCAGTTGCAGGAAGTGATGACCGACTTCTGGTTCAATCACTTCACGTCTTTATTGGCAAGGGCACCGACCGCTGGCACATTACCGGCTACGAGCGCGACGCCATCCGCCCGCACGCGCTCGGCAAGTTCCGCGACCTGCTGGGCGCCACTGCCCGCCACCCCGCCATGCTCTTCTACCTCGACAACTGGATGAGCGTTGACCCCGAAGCCAAGATCGACCGACGGAGGTTGCGGTCCCACTACCAGCAAGCCGCCCGCGAGCAGGGTCTGCCGCCCGGTGGTGTCGTGGTGGAGTTGCTGCGTCGTCGCGGGATGGACACGACACAGATCGAGCGGGAATTGGAACGGCGGGAGCAGTTCAGCAGGCGCCGCGCCAGAAACAGCGGCAGGTTCTTCCCGCGGCGCAACCGCCGCGGACAGCCGAATCAGCAGCAGCGGCCGCAGCGCTTCCGCGGGCTGAACGAAAACTACGCTCGCGAGTTGATGGAGCTGCATACGCTGGGCGTCGAGGGCGGCTACACCCAGCAGGACATCATCGAGGTGGCGCGCTGCTTTACCGGCTGGACCTTGTTGCCGCTGCCGCTGGGCCAGCAGTTCGTTTTCATGGATGAGTTGCACGACTCAGGAACCAAGATGGTGCTGGGGAAAAAGATCAAGAGCGGCGGCATGGAAGACGGCGAAGCCGTGTTGGACCTGCTGGCGCGGCACCCTTCCACTGCCCGCTACATCTCTTTGAAGTTGGCGCGGCGCTTCGTGAGCGACGCCCCGCCAGCTTCGCTGGTCGAGAAGATGGCCAAGACCTTCCAGCAGACTGACGGCGACATCCGCGCTGTGCTACGGACGCTGTTCAGCGCAGAAGAGTTCTGGTCGCCCGGCGTGATGCAAGCCAAGCTGAAGACGCCGTTCGAATTTGTGGTGAGCGCAGCACGCGCGACCGAGGCTGAGATCGCCGGCCTGCCGGGAACTCCGGGAGGCGGGCCGCCGGGCTTGGTGCTGGCGCTGCGGGAACTGGGCCAGCCGCTCTACGGCGCTGAGCCGCCCACCGGCTACAAAGACACCGCCGACGCTTGGGTTTCAACCGGGGCGTTGCTGAGCCGGATGAAGGTGGCGCTGGGATTGGCCACGAACCACCTGCCGGGCACGCAGGTTTCGTTGCCGCACGAGGTGCAGGCGATGGAATCCGCCCATCAACTGGTGGCGCAGCTTGGCGAGCAAGTGATGGGACGTGAACCTTCCCGTGCCACACGGGCGGCGCTGTTGAAGCAACTGGCCGCGGTGCAAGATGAGTTGGGAGCAGCGAGACGCGCTCTGCCGCCACAGGCGAGCGAGATGCGGGCGCGGCTGGCGTTGGGATGGCTGTTGGCAGGGCCGGAGTTTCAACGGAAATAGCGGGGAGGAGTCCATGAGGTTATCGCGGCGGTTTTTCCTCAAGTCGAGCGGGATCGCGCTGGTGGGTTTGGGCGCGGTGCCCGGTTTTCTGGCCCGGGCGGCGGTCGCCACGCGCGCGCGCGGAAAGATACTGGTGGTGCTGTTCCAGCGCGGAGCGGCCGACGGACTCAACATCGTGGTGCCGCACGCAGAGAGGACCTACTACGATCTGCGCCCGACGATTGCGATTCCTCGGCCGCAGCGTGGCAACCAGCAGGCGGCACTCGACCTGGACTGCTTCTTCGGTTTCCACCCCGCGCTGGTGCCTTTCAAGGAGCTGTATGACGAAGGGCTATTGGCGGCGGTACACGCGGCCGGCTCGCCCCACGCCACCCGCTCGCACTTCGACGCGCAGGACTTCATGGAGTCAGGCACCCCGGGCGTGAAGAGCACTGCCGACGGCTGGTTGAACCGCTACCTGCAAGCGCATGCGACGGAAACGTCGTCGAGCTTCCGGGCGGTCTCGGCGACTTCGCAGTTGCCGCGCATCCTCAAGGGAACCGCCCCGGCGCTGGCCGTACCGCGGCTGGAGAGGTTCGGTATTGAGGCCGGGCGCCGCACCGAACTGGTGCGGGGCGGGTTGGAGGAACTCTACGCTGCTTCGAGCGACCCGCTGCTGACTCCGACGGCGCGGGAGACCTTTGACGCGGTGGACCTGTTGCAGCGGGTGAACCCGGCCCAGTACCAGCCGGCCAACGGCACCCAGTATCCGCGGGGGCCGTTCGGCCAGGCCGTGCTCCAAATCGCGCAGTTGATCAAATCGGGTATCGGGCTGGAGATTGCCTTCGCCGAAGTGGGCGGCTGGGACCACCACGTCAACGAGGGGGGCGCGCAAGGCCAACTCGCCAACCTGCTGCGTGCGGCAGTTTGCCGGCGGCATCACTGCCTTCGTGCGCGACTTAGGCGACCGCATGGAAGATGTGGTGCTGGTGACGCTTTCTGAGTTCGGGCGCACCGCGTTCGAGAACGGCAACCGCGGCACCGACCACGGCCACGCCAACGCGCTGTTCGTGGTGGGCGGGCCAGTGCGCGGCGGTAAAGTGTACGGCGACTGGCCAGGGCTGGGGCGCAAACAGTTGTTTGAAGGGCGCGACTTGGCTCTGACCACCGACTTCCGTGATGTGTTGGGCGAAATTCTGGTCCACCATCTGGGCGCCACCGACCTGCGGAGCGTGTTCCTCGGCTACGAGATGCGACCCGAAAGCTTCCGCCGCTTCTTGAAAAATTAGCGGAGTATTTCCCCTCAGGCACGCGCGCGTTTAGCCCGGCAGCTTGCCCCGAGATGTCGAAGGGCGCGGCCCACCGACTGATCCAGGACAGCAACGGGACGTATCGCAAAGTCGAGCCTCAGACGGAGCCCCCACCCGCAGGCAAGTCAACGTGAAGGAGCTACTGTGGGAGGTTGCGGCGGAGGAGTTGGCTGCTATGCCTCCTTGTAGAGCTAAGCCCCCAGCACCGTGGCCAGTATGAACTCAACTAAGCTAATCCCAGAACTGATGAGTACCAGAGCAAGGGGAACATTCCCATCGCGGCAGCCCACTCTTCCTTGAGAATCATTCCTTGGACGCTCTCAACGACGTTTATCGCCGCCATCGCCGGGCCCGTGGCTACGCCTACGGTTATGGCCATTCTCGCGGCCACGGCTACGGCCATGGTTATGGCCACGGTTACGGTTACGGCCATGGCTACGGCCATGGTCACGGTGGTCACCACCGCCGGGGACGCATTCGCATCGGCATCGGCATAAGCATCCCGTTCTAGCCGCGCGCACGGGAGGCTGGTGCACAGACACTCACCTTCGGAGTTGCCTCCGGCGGAGGAAAACTAGACCCGGCTGCCGGAGGCCATCCCTCACCAGATGATAGAGGCGCAATTGTACTACGGCCTCCGGTACTTCAAGTAGGCATCAACGATCGCATTCAAGTTTAGGTAGCAGGCGAGTTCCTTTCCCATTGCCTGGGGGTTAGACCTGCCGGGCCCAGGATAGGTGTATGTGATCTTGGCCTGTTTGCAGAGGTCGTCCAGGTCGAAGTCCTTCGGCAGCTTGAACGACCAGTGGCCATTCCGATGCTGTGTAGCCAATTTTCCAAGCGCGGACAGAATCGGAAAGACAATCCCGGTCGGAACTCCGTCTTGTGCTACTTGCTTGGACTTGTTCTTGGTAACCGCGTGGATGATGGAAAAGCCCTGGTAGGACCGCAGTTCTTTGAAAATGTTCCAGGCATCGCATGCGACATCCTCAAAGAACCGCTTTGCGTCTGCGTACTTACTTGGACTGTTGACAATCTCGGCGAAGTCTTTCAGGCAGGTCGCCTTTTGGGAATAGGCGTACACCCTGATCCCGTGGCTGCCTGCCTCGCCTTTCGCCTCCCGTGGCATCGTGACTGTCGCAGGAATCATCGCAGTAACAACCTGGATGAGCTTTTCCGTGTCCATGTACTCAGGCCCGACATCGGTCTCAGACGTCCGCAGCTTGATCGAAGGATCACGCTTCTTCATCGCCGCTTCGAGATCCTTGAAATAGCCGCGGGCGCCGTAGGTGGACACAGGAAGGACAGCATTTTGGTAGTTGCGGGCGATTGTGATTTCTGCGGCAAGACGATCATCGTCGCAGATGATGATCTCGAAGTTGATGCTGGGGAAGGCTCCATCCTCGGGGTGGGCTTTGAAGAAGTCGCGCAACACACCCCGGGTTTGCGTGCCATTGATGATCGAAGGGTCATGGAGCCTAACCCTACGGTTTTTATCCTCTACGGCCACGTCCTTTGCGATTAAGGCGATTCCGCCATTGAGGACCGGAAAAAGCGAACGGTCTTGGTCGAGTTGGTCCCTAATGGTGTCATTCACCTGAGTGCGCTTCTTGATCGGCTTCCCATTTACCTCTTCTTGGAGGTATTCCCGGATGTTCAAGCTATCAGGGATTTCAAGGAATTGATCGGATTGAGCATTGCCACAGTACCGCCTGCGCCCCACCGCTTCTTCCTCAGGTGGGGTTACGTTCCGAAGAGTGTTGTACCTAATGGTGTAGATGTTCGGCATTAGCGTTTCCTCCTTAAGTTGTGCCGATTTTTTGGACGATGCCCCCTACGGGAAGGCGACAAGCCCGAAAAGCGGGCACGAGAGTAAACGCTACTGGTGCGGAAATTAGGTGGGAGTCGGTGCGTCATCACTTTTCTCCGTTCACCTACCTTCCGGCCTGCGGAGCACCGCTCCGAGGCCACAGTAGCGAGAACAGATGTAATGGACACAGACCTGGGGCCGCTGTCAAGGGCCGTGGGCATTCGGCGCGTCGGTTAGCACGACTTGTGCGGCACGCCTTTGCGACCTGGTTAGGGATGATCGGTGAGTCGCCAAAGACCGCGCAAGCGATCCTCGGTCACTCCGACATCAAAACTACGTTGGCCGTGTATACACACTCAATGCCTGAGGTTGAGCGCGCTGCGATGGAGCATTTGGAACAGTTTTTGTTTCGTAAAGTTCCGCGCTCAGCGAGTGAAGAACAACAAGTCTCTAGGGAAGAAAGAGTTGGAGCCGGCGGTCAGAATTGAACTGACGACCTGCCGATTACGAATCGGCTGCTCTACCGCTGAGCTACGCCGGCCTGTCTTCTAAGTAGCACGCCACAAAGCCTCGAGTCAAACCCTAGAAAGACCAAGAGCCCCCCGAACCCGGGGAGCTCTTGGGGAAAGCAGGTACGGCCCAGTGCGCGGTTGGGCCTACCGCTTTGAGGGGGCCAAGTCTAGGAAGGGGGAACGGTGGTGTCAAGGGGAAACGTTTGCGAAAGGCGAAAAGAACGCTAGCCATTTGTTTTCATAAGATTAGGGGTTTCGGAGGCGTTCTGGCGGGCTTTATTAGTAACTTCTTACGTATCAGAGAGTTATCTGTCCCGATCGAGGTCAAGACGAATAATCTCAGCCGCGTCTCTCCGGCCGAAAACCTTCCCTGGCCACAGTCGCTCGACAAGCATCCGAAAAACCGCAAAAGCCAGAGCGAGGGCCAGGGTTAAAAGGATGAACAAACCTGCTCCAATAAAAAGACTTACGACGGTCTCAGCCCAATCTTCCGCTACGCGAGACTTCCCGGGGCGGCTCCAGGACAGGTGCCTTTCGTAGCGCACTTGATCGAGCAACCCATTCGCCGCTGCCGGGGAAAGCGGGCCGCCGACAAAAGCTACAAAAGTCCCCGTTCGCCTGCCAAAAGCCCGCGGACGAGCCGGGTCACCCTCGCCGTTAAAGTCGAACAGGCGCTGGAAATCACGCAGGCGTTCGGAAGCGATCTGGGGGGTAGGATAGCTAAATAACACCAGCGTGGCTTCACCGCCTTTCAGCCGATAGCGAGCGCTTTCAGCCTCGGCCCCGTACGCAAAGCCTCCCCAATCTCCAGGGCCAAAAGGCGCCACACGCGCCAGGGCCAGCGGACCAAGCAGATAGTAGTCCGTTCCGGGCACAAACCCGGTCTGCGGGAGATAGTAAGGCAGGTTGGGCAGGGCAGGCTGGCGGCCCGCCTGTGCTTCCAGGTGGCGCGCCAGAGCAGCCAAGGCGGGCCGGCGGGCCGTGGCGTCGGCCACGACGAAGTAGTTGCCTTGATAGAAAACAATCCGGTCGCCCACGTGCGCAGCCGCTTCTCCCAACGGCAACGGCGTGCCGCCCGCGCGGAGCAACGTGAAGACCCCGTAGGCGCTGCTGCGATCCAGCATGTGGTGTACCACCAGTTGCCAAGCCGCTGTGTCGCGCCGGTAGCGGGCGCTCTCGGCACGCTGGCTGCCGTACTCGAGCAGCAGCGCGGCCTCATCGCCGGACACCACAGCCAGCTCGACGGCATTGACCCGCTGATAGGAATCGCGTTGCCAACCGTTCAATTCCGATGGCAACAGATCGTCGCCGTCGGACGCACTCAGCACAGCAGCACTGAGCAGAAAAAGCAGCGGCAGAATTGGAGCCATCTTCATAGACAACGCCTTTGAATCACTCCGACCAAATGGTAGTACAGACAGGACAGAGAAGGAAAGAGCAGCTATTTAGGATTGGCAGCCGACTTCTGGCCATTCGGCAGCATCACGATGCTGTTCAGGTTCTCCATGTATTGGGACACTCCGGCGTAAAGCCCCTCAGCCACTTTCTGGCGGCCCGCTGCGGATTTGAGACTCTTTTCGTCGGTTCGGTTGCTGAGGAACGCGATCTCCGTCAGCACAGAAGGCATGTTGCCCCCAATCAGCACCACGAAGGGGGCCCGCTTGACGCCACGGTTTATGATGCGGCGGGAGGATTTCCGCAATTGGCCGTGTAGGTGGCGCTGAATCTCGCGCGCCAGTTCGCGCGACTCAGAAATCTTTTCGTTGCGAGTGATCTGTCGCACCAAATCTTGCAGTTCGTGTACGGATTTTTGCGACAAGGCGTTTTCCCGCGACGCCAGCTCCAGCACCGCTGGGTCACTGGTAAAGTTCAGATAGAAAGTTTCCACGCCCCGCACGCCACGGTTGCGGCTCGAGTTGGCGTGGATGGAAATGAACAGGTCCACCTGCTTTTCATTGGCCAGCGCAATGCGGTTTTCCAACGGCACATACGTGTCGTCCTCGCGGGTGTAGACGACCTCTGCGCCCAGTTGCTTTTGCAGCATCCGCCCCAGCCGTTGTGCCACGTCCAACACCAGGTCCTTTTCCATCAAGCCGGTGGCGCCGACCGTGCCGGTGTCATACCCGCCGTGGCCCGGGTCGATGGCGATGCGGCGCATCTTCAACCCCAAAGCCCGAATGTTGGTCAGGTTGCCGTCCCGGGTGGGCTTGGGGGGAGACACTGGCTGCGGCGGGACGCCACCTGCCACCTGGGTCTTGCCCCCTGCGGGAGCGGAGCTCGGTTTGCGGCTTTTCTTCGCAGTCGTGCTTGCATTCGGAGCACGGATGTCCACCACCAACCGGAACGGATTGGGCAGAGTAAAGACCGAATAATCCTGCGCATTCTTGACTTCCAACACCACCCGCGTGACTCCGGAACGGTTTTCTGCCACCCGAAGACGCTTCAGCAGCCCTTCCTCCATGGTGAACGTCTTGCCGCTGAGAACGGGGCTGAGTTCGCTGTTGAAGAGATCGAAGAAGATACGGTCGGGGTTGGTGAGGCGCGCGTCCTGGAAGCGCACCTTTTCGTCCAGGTCCACCACCACGCGCGTGTAGTCCTTGGTATTCCAATAGCGAATGTTGCGTACTTGCACGCGGTGGCTTGGCGGAGCGCGCTTGGGTTTGCGGACGGCGGCCCGCTCTTTGCTGATTTGTTGGATGGCGGTCCGGGCCTTGGCGGCATAGCGGGAGCGCGGGTAGGCCTTGCGCACCGCCTGGTAGCTCGCCAGGGCCGCTTTCCAGTCTTTCAGGTGAATGTGCTGGACTTGGGCGATGTTGAAAAGCGCGCTATCCCGATAGCGGCTGTAGGGATATTCACGCCGCAGGAACCGGTATTCCTCGATGGTCTTGACCCAATACTTGCGGCCGAACTGCGCTCCCATGTCGTGGTACAACTCGGCCCTCGCAGCCAGGGCATCGGCGGCGATGCTGCTGAAGGGCGCAAGATCGTACACCCGGCGGTAGCGGCGGGTGGCGTTGAGGTAGTCCTCTTCCCTTCGATTCTTTTTGGGGGTGCCATTCAGGTTGGCGTGCAGGCGCTTAGCTTTGACCAGTTGTTGCTTGCCCAGGCGGAGGCGTGTGCGGCGGCTGGCAGAGTGCACCGGTGCGACGAGAGAGAAGAGCAGCAAGGCCGCAACCAGCGCCCCCAGTACGCGCCTGGCTCGGTGCTTCCCCGTTTGGCTCTGCCCAAAAAATGCCGTCATTCTCAGCCTTAGTTCGCTCCGTTCAATCGTTCACGAATACCGTGCGGCCGTTCTGGTCCACTAGCTTGTAGATGCGTCCGATGCGCGGAATGCGGGGCCTGCTCGCAGTTTTCCGTAGATCGTCTCCACCCGTTCGAGATAGAGACGAGTCTCCCGGTAGGGAGGCACGCCCCGGTTGGCTTCCACCGCGTTTTCGCCGGCGTTGTAGGCCGCCAGCGCAAGGCGCCTGTCGCCGCCGAACCGATTCAGCAGAAAGCGCAAGTGTCGCGTGCCGCCGGAAATGTTTTCGCGGGGATCGAACGGGTCACGCACGCCGTAGCGGGCCCCGGTGGCGGGCATGAGCTGCATCAAGCCCAGCGCCCCTTTGCGCGAGCGGGCGCGGGGATTCCACGCCGACTCGACCTGAATTACAGCGCGCACCAGCTCGGGGTCAAGCGCGTGGCGGCGGGCCACGTTTTCGATGTGCCGGTCAATGCCGGGCAGTGCCTGCTTACGCTTTTCAATCGGTCGCCCCGCTGCCTGCGCGCCTCCGCGCTCGACCGCCAAACGCAACTCCGTGTCCTCCATGTTGACAAAAACGTGCCGGCCCGCACGGTCCACCACCGCAACGATTTCCTCGGCACTCGACGGAGCCGCCAAGCTCACAACCGCGGCAATCACAATCGCTGCCATCTTCCATGCAAAATGCTGCAACACCTGTTTTGTTTGGGGAGGAGTCTCGGGGTCCGCGTGCGTGTTGCGAACCATCCACACATACAAGAACGTTTCCGGCATACAGAGAATATAACTCACAGGTGCGCCCTGTCAAAGCATTTTTTCAACAATCGTGTACACATCCTCCAGGGCTTGGCGCAATTGCCGCGCATCTTTTCCGCCTGCTTCCGCCAGGTCGGGCCGCCCTCCACCGCTGCCGCCCACGCGTCCGGCCACCTGCTGGACAATCTTGCCGGCGTGCAGCTTCTTGGTCAGGTCCTTGGTCACAGCCACCACCAGCGCCACCTTGCCGTTCGTGCTGGTGCCCAGCGCAATCACGCCCGACCCCAGTTTCTGTCGCAGCACATCCACCAGCGAGCGCATGGTGCTGCGGTCAACGTTCTCCACTACTTCGGCCAGCACCAGTACGTTTTTCACCCGGCGCACCCGCTGCACCAGCTCGTCCACTTGCTGGTGAGCCAGGCGGCGCTTGGATGTTTCCAATTGTTTCTCCAACTGCCGGCTTTGCTCGGCCAGACGGTCAACCGTCTCCAGCAGGTCGCGGTCGCTCACCCGCAACTGTCGAGCCAGTTGTTGCAATGTGGTCTGCGCCTGCTGGTATTGCGCCAGGGCAACTCCGCCGGTCACAGCCTCCACCCGGCGTACACCGGCGGCCACGCTCGATTCGGAAACAACTTTCAGCACCCCGATCTGGCCGGTGCGTTGCACGTGCGTGCCGCCGCAGAGCTCCTTGCTGAAGAAGCCTCGCTCCGCCATTTCGTCGGCAATCGTAATCACGCGCACGTTCTTCTCCGGGTACTTGTCGCCGAAGAAAGCCAGCGCGCCGCTATTCAGCGCCGCCTCCAAATCCATCCGCTCTTTCCCTACCGGCGCATCGCGCAGAATGTGCTCGTTCGCCAGCCGCTCAATTTCTTCCACTTCCTCCGGATCGAGCGCAGCGTAGTGGGAGAAGTCAAAGCGCAGGCGGTCGGGCGCCACCAGCGAGCCCGCCTGCTTGACGTGTGGGCCCAGCACCTGCCGCAGCGCGGCGTGCAACAGGTGGGTGCCGGTGTGGTTCCGCATGGCGGCCCAGCGCGCTTCCGGGTCCACCACCCCTCGAAGGCGCACTCCCACCGCCAGCCTTTCCCTGGCGCGAACCTTGTGCACAATCACGCCGGTAAGCGGGGAGTAGGTGGTGCGCACTTCGGCCAGTGCTTTGCTGCCGTCAGGATCGAGCAGCTGGCCCACATCGCCCACCTGCCCGCCCGATTCGGCGTAGAAGGGCGTATGGTCCAGCACCACCTCGACTTCCGTGCCGGGCGGCACCTCGTTCAGCGCTCCCTGTTTGGTGACCAGCGCGATGATGTGGCAGTCGTGCGACGTGATCTGTTTGTAGCCATCAAATGCTGTCGGCTGCATCTGCGCCAACTCCTGATAGACCGGGTTGGCGACCTCCTTCGCCACCCCCTTCCAGGAAGCCTTGGCCCGTTCGCGCTGCTTTTTCAGCTCGGCTTCAAATTCCTTGTCGGCATTCCCGGCCACCTTCCAGCCATGTTCTTGCGCCAGGTCGCGGACAAAGTCCGGCCGCAGGCCGAGCGTGTCGTAGGCAAAGAACATATCGTGGCCACTGATAGTGAATTCAGAGGGCGGGTGGGATTTGAAGCGGGATTCAAACCGGGAGCGCAATCTCTCCACCGCCGGGACGACCAGGCGGGCGTACTTTTCCTCTTCCGCTTTGATGACGGTGGCGACGCGCTGGAGGGAATCGAGCAATTCGGGATAGGGCTCGCGCATCAGTTCGGCCACACGCCCGGCCAACTCATACAGGAACGGTTTTTCCAAGCCGATCTGGCGGCCATAGTCGATGGCGCGGCGGATGATTTTGCGCACTACGTAGCCACGCCCCTCGTTGGAAGGCAGCACGCCGTCGGTGATGACAAAAGCGGCGGCGCGGCTGTGGTCGGCGATCACCCGCAACGCAACGTCTGTTTGCGGATCGCTGCCGTAGCCCACCCCCGCCAGCTCGCTGCCGAAATCAATCAGCGGGCGGAAGAGGTCGGTATCGTAGTTGCTCACCTTTCCCTGCAAGGCCGCGGCCAGCCGCTCCAGGCCGGCGCCGGTATCCACCGAAGGTTTGGGCAGGGGAATTTGCTGGCCGCTGGCATCGCGGTTGAACTGCATGAACACCAGGTTCCAAAGCTCGACGTAACGGCCGCAGTCGCAGGGGAACTGGCAGTCCGTGTGGCCCAGCTCGCTGCCGGCCGGCCCATAGTCGTAATGAATTTCCGAGCACGGCCCGCAGGGACCGGTGTCGCCCATGGCCCAGTAGTTGTCCTCCTCGTCCAGGCGAAACAGGCGGGCCGTCGGGATGCCGATGTCTTTTTCCCAGGCGGTGTAGGCGTCCTCGTCTTCGCGAAAGACGCTGGCGATCAGTTTCTCCGCCGGCAGCTTATACACCTGAGTCATCAGGTCCCAGCCAAACTGGATGGCCTCGCGCTTGAAGTAGTCGCCAAAGGAGAAGTTGCCCAGCATCTCGAAGAAGGTATGGTGGCGCCGGGTGCGCCCGACGTTCTCCAGGTCGTTGTGCTTCCCGCTGACGCGCAGGCACTTCTGCGAGCTGACCGCGCGGTTGTAGTCATGCGTTTCCCGCCCCAGGAAGGTGTCTTTGAATTGGTTCATCCCCGCGTTGGTGAAGAGCAACGTGGGATCATGGACCGGAACCAGGGAGGCCGAGCGCACCACTCGATGACCGCGCCGGGCAAAAAACTCCAGAAACGTTCGGCGGATGTCGTTGGCAGTCACTCGTCTCCGTTTTCTTCCAGCACAGACTCTTTGCCGGCCGCGCCGCGCTGCCTGAATTCCGGGCGGCGAAACAGTTCGTCCCGTATTATCGCAGACGAAAAACCCGCCCGCAACAAACTGTCATACAGCGAACGCAGCACTCTTTGCGTGTACGGCGGTCGCTCCCGCCGCAAGCGTTTCTCGATGCGTTGACGGACAGGCTCCACCTCATCGTGCGGGGCGGGGAAGACCGCGGTCAGCGCCTCTTCGATCAACTCTTTATCCACGCCCTTTTGGCGAAGCTCGCGGGCGATGCGATAGCGCCCCAGGCGGCGGTGGCGGGCGCGGGAGCGCGCATAGTCGCCGGCGAAGCGGCGGTCGTTGAGCCAGCCGCGCGCTGCCAGGCGCTCCAGCACACGCTCAACGTCGGCCGGAGCGTCGGCGCGCTTTTCCAGCTTGGTCCGCAGCTCGCTGGTGGCGTGGGGACGGCGAGCCAGGGCCTGCAGGGCGTAAGTGTGGAGTTGGTCTTCGGAGAGCCGGGGTCGGGAACGTCGGGCCGTGCGCTACCTCTGGTCGAGCTCCAAGTCGCCGATCGCTTCCTGCATGTCCTCGCGCGCAGCATCGGAGGAGGAATGGATGCCCGCTATGCGCAGCTTGAAGTCGTCCACGTTGGTGGCGTGCAGCAGCGCTTCTTCGTACGTGATCAGGCCTTTGCTGTGCAGGTCGTAGAGTGATTGGTCGAAGGTCTGCATCCCGTACTGCGAAGTGCCGGAGGCGATGGCGTCGCGGATGAGGCGGGTTTTCTCCGGGGTGGTAACACAGTCGCGGATGTAGGCGGTAGAAATCAGCATTTCCACCGCCGGCACGCGCCCGTTGCCGTCCGCGCGGCCCACCAAGCGCTGGGAAACGATGGCTCGAAGAGTGCTGGCCATCTGCATGCGAATCTGCTTCTGCTCGGGAGGCGGAAAGACGGCGATGATGCGCTGGATAGTTTCCGGGGCATCGAGTGTGTGCAAAGTGGAGAAGACCAAATGGCCGGTTTCTGCCGCCAGCAGAGCGGTGGAGATGGTTTCCAGGTCGCGCATTTCGCCCACCAGGATCACGTCCGGGTCTTGGCGCAGCCCGGCGCGGAGCGCGGTGGCAAAGTTCGCGGTGTCAACTTCCACTTCACGCTGGTTGACGAACCCCTTTTTGTCGCGGTGCAGAAACTCGATCGGGTCTTCGATGGTCATGATGTGGTCGGGGCGCGAGGAGTTGATCCGGTCAACCATGGCGGCCAGCGTAGTGGACTTGCTGCTGCCGGTGGTTCCGGTGACCAGCACGATCCCGCGTTTTTCCTCGCAGATCTTGTTGATTATGGGCGGAAGCATCAGGTCATCAATCGATTTGATTTTGGTCGGGATGACCCGCAAGACCATGCCCACGTTGCCGCGCTGCTGGAAAATGTTCACGCGGAAACGTCCCAACCCCGGCACGCCGTACGACAGGTCAAGTTCGGCTGTTTCCTTGAACTTCTGCTTTTGCCGGTTGGTCATCATGCTGAAGGCCATCGACAGCATTTCCTCGGGCGAGATGCGGGGCTGTTCCGCCAACGGGTGGAGGCTCCCGTCGATACGCAGGTAGGGGTGGTTGCCGACCTTCAAATGCAGGTCGGAGGCCTTGCGCTCAACTGCTATACGCAGCAGGTCGTCAACGTTCATTGTAACTAACCAATCGGCTTCTGCTCACGTCCGCTTCAATTCTGACGGACGCTAGCACATGTGTTGGGCAGTGTCAACGTAAGCAAAGTTGGGGTAGTGTCTTAATTTGAGCGATTCGGAACTCGGCCCAAATCACACCGAGCCCTGCGGCTCCCGCCGCAGGGATTTTCGCTTCCCCCAGGCAGGGGCCTGGGGGCTCGGTGTGAAATTGAGACACTACCAAAGATGGGGAGTTCTCCCCAGCGGCTTGCCTGCGGTAGGCAGGCTGGGGCTCGTCCTGAAGGCTCGCCCTGAAGGGCCGCTGGGCTGGACACTATTCGAGAAGGACGAACATCAATCTTTTTCGGCGGTTCGACTCAGGCACTCTCTCCCACGTCCAACCCGGTGGCCTGTCCTGAGCACAGCCGAAGGGCCCCTGCCACCGGGACTCAGGGCTCCCCCGGCAAGACTTAAAAACTCCTCTGGCCGTCTGCGCGCCACGACCTGTACGGACTCTAATGGACAGACGTATCGGTGCACCAACTCGTTGTGATCTGGTATCGCGGATGGCTAGGAGTTCTGCCGGCGCAGGAAGACGCCATTGTAGAACAGGCCGGCGAGGAGTCCGCCCGCCAGCGGGCCCACCCAATAGACGTGGTGCGCGGTCCAAAAGTTTGCCACCAAAGCCGGCCCGAACGACCGCGCCGGATTCATGGAAGCGCCGGTCAATGCGCCTCCTGCCAGGATGTCGAACGTGACCACCATGCCGATGGCGAAGCCGCCGACCATCTTGAACGCGCCCCGGTCGTCAATCGCAGTCGCAAACACGGTGAAAACCAGAAAGAAAGTCAACAGCACCTCAACCACGATACCCTGAAACAGAGTAACGCCGGAGGCCAGCGCAGGCGTGCCCAGGTTGACGGCGGCACGCGTGGCCGGGTCAAACGCCAACACCAGCAAGGCTGCGCCCGCTACTCCGCCGGCGAGTTGCGCCATCCAGTAGATGAAGGCTTCACGCGTCGGAATCTTGCCCGCCGCCCAGGCGCCGATGGTGACGGCCGGGTTGATGTGCCCGCCGGAGATGTGTCCGATGGCGGAGACCATAACCGCGATGGTGAGGCCGTGAGCAAGGGCAATCCCCACCAAACCCACGCCGCCGCCCAGAAACTGGTTGGCGCAGATGGAGCCCGCGCCAATAAAAATCAGCGCAAGCGTGCCAACGAACTCCGCAATCGCCTTTTGAGTGGTGCTGTAATTCATCGCGCCTCCTCAATCACAGAAATTGGGATCCACACAATCAGGCAGCAGCCGAAATTCAGCGAGCAGCCGCCACCGGTTGTTTGACCAGGGTCAGCCAGCCGTGGCGGTCTGCCTTCTTGCCCTGCAGGATGCCAAAGAATTCGTCCTGGAGTGTTTTTGTCACCGGGCCGCGTTGACCGTTGGCAATGGGATGCCTGTCGATGGAACGGATGGGCGCGATTTCCGTGGCGGTGCCGACGAAAAAAACCTCGTCGGCGATATAGAGTTCCTCGCGCGGAATGGACCGCTCCTGGAAGGGAATCTCCAAATCGCGGCACAGCGTGATGACGGAATCGCGGGTGATGCCGGGCAGGACGGAGCTGGCCAGCGGCGGGGTGATGACGGTGCCCGCGCGGACGATAAAGATGTTCTCCCCGCTGCCCTCGCTCACCAAGCCGCGGTCATCGAGCGCAATGCCCTCAACGTAGCCGTTGATGGTGGCTTCCGTCTTGATGAGTTGTGAATTCATATAATTGGCCGCGCTCTTGGCCATCGCCGGCAGAGTGTTGGGCGCCATGCGATTCCAGGATGAGACGCACACATCCACCCCTTTCTCCACCGAATCGGCGCCCAGGTAGCCGCCCCAGGGCCAGCAGGCAATGTAAACCTCGATGGGGGTCTTGGACGGATCCACACCCACGGTACCGTAGCCGCGCAGCACGATGGGACGGATGTAACAGTGGGGCATCTTGTTCACCCGCACCAGCTCCACCATCGCCTGCATGAGCTCGTCGAGAGAATACTTCGCGTCCATGCGGTAAATCTTGCAAGAGTTCAGCAGGCGTTGGGCGTGCTCCGGCAAGCGGAAAATGGCAGGCCCGTGCGGCGTGGCATAGCAGCGGACGCCTTCAAACACGGCTGAGCCGTAACTGATGACGTGCGAGGTGATGTGGATGGTGGCATCGTCCCACTCGATAAATTTTCCGTTGTGCCAAATCTTCTCAGTTTTCTGTAAGGACATAACGCACTCCGCTTTGATTTAGGATGCTTCGCGCACGGCCACTGATTCATTCCTGCCGAGCAGGGCACTGCGCTGTGAGTAGCGTAAGAGATGTATTCTGACAAACGGCGAGAGTTGCTGACCTGCGTTGGTGTTTGTCCCTGCCATTGAGCGCTGATTCACACTACCGCAGGAAAGCCGGGGAAAGCAAGCGCCAAATTGTCTTCGGAATCAAGCAACTTCGCCCGCGTGCTGGGGTTCAACAAGAGGGGTGGTTTGCCTGGACGAATCTCTCACGGAAGCCGGCCCAAAGATGACAAAAGTAATTTGTGGGAAAATTGTGGCAGAATGGGCGCAACGTTGCAGCGCCGTGCGTCATCTTAGAGAGCGTAGACGAAGGGATCTGACAATGCGCACGCTGAAACACAAAGCTCGCCCGCCCTGCCCGGCGGGGAAGCGCAGCCTAGCCTGGCTGCTGGCAGCACTCCTGCTCGCATTGCCGCTCTATGCCGGGCCGGCCGCAAGAAGCGACCAGCGGACGCGCGTAAAGCCGGGCTGGAACGTGTTCAGCGAACAGCAGGACATCGAGCTCGGCCAGAAGGCGGCCCAGGACGCCGAAAAACAATTACCGGCGCTGAAGGACAAGGCGGTCAATGACTACCTGAACCGGCTGGGCGCGCGCTTGGTTCGCCACACACCCGGTCACCGCTATCCTTACCAGTTCAAAGCAGTCAACCAAGAGGCCATCAATGCTTTCGCGCTGCCGGGCGGCTTTCTCTACATGAACCGGGGCACCATCGAGGCGGCGGAAAACGAAGCGCAACTGGCAGGGGTGATGGCGCACGAGATCGCCCACGTGGCCTTGCGGCATGGCACCAACCAGCTCACCAAAGCCACCGTCGCCCAGGCTCCTCTGGCAATCCTGGGAGGCCTGTTCGGCGGGGGCGGGGGCATTGTCGGCCAGCTCGCCCAGCTCGGCATCGGGGTGGGATTCACCGCCGTCTTCCTAAAGTACTCACGCAGCGCCGAAACCCAGGCCGACATACTGGGAGCACAAATCCTCTACGACGCCGGCTACGACCCGCGCGAAATGGCAGCCTTTTTTGAAACCCTGGCCGCCCAAAGCAAGAAGCGGTCCATCGAGTTCTTCTCCAGCCACCCGCATCCGGAGAACCGCCAGGAGCGCATCATGGAGGAGGTCCGAAGGCTGGGCGGGCCGAGGACAAACGCGCGCAAGGACTCGGAAGAGTTTCACCTGGTCCAGGAGCACGTGCGCAGCTTGCCACCGCCCCCGAAACCGGGCCAGAGGCGCCGCGATTCAGGCCGGGAAACAGCCGGGAAAATCAATCGGCCAACGCTTCCCTCCGACCAGTTCGTCCGCTATCGCGAGCGCGACTTCCTCATCTACTACCCGGAGAATTGGGAAGCCTACGAGCGCGGTGCGGGGGTGACTCTGGCTCCACCCGAAGGGATTTATTCCACCCGGCAGGGCGACTCGGTCGGCTACGGAGTTATGATCAACATTGTGGAGCTTGACGATCCCCGTGCACTGCTAGACGAATCAACCGATTGGTTGCTCGAACGGCTCCAGGAATCCAACCCTGGCATGCGGGAAGTTTCGCGCCGCCGCATTCGGGTGGCGGGGCAACGCGCGTTGCAGACCAAGCTGATGGGGGAGTCTCCGTTGCCGGGAGAGCGTGAAATCGATTGGCTCTACACCCTTCAGCGCGGAGACGATTTGATTTATTTGATTTTCATCGTGCCCGAATCGGATCAGCGCCGCTACCGGCGCACCTTCCAGGAAATGCTTGAGTCCTTCCGCCTTCGCTAGTTCGGCTTGCCTTGCGCCCGCAAAGTTATTCCACACCGAGGAACGCCCGCAGGATTCTCAACCGGCGGTTTCTGGCTGGGGTTCCGGCGTGGCCGCCGCTTTGGGCTTCCAGCGCAGGATGGGCTTGCGGGCGGCGGTGACTTCGTCCAGCCGCTTGACCCGCGTGGTATGGGGCGCGGTTCTGACCAACTCGGGGTCGCTCTCGGCTTCCCGAGCGATCGCACGCAAGGCCGCGATAAACAGTTCCAACTCTTCCTTGCTCACGCTTTCAGTGGGCTCGATCATCAGCGCCCCTTGCACGATCAACGGGAAAGCCACCGTGTAGGGGTGGAAGCCGTAGTCGATCAGGCGCTTGGCGATGTCCATCGTGCTCACCTTGTGCTTGAGCTGCCGCCGGTCCGAAAAGACGCACTCGTGCAGCGAAGGAGCCGCGTAGGGCAGCTCATAGACGTCTTCCAGGTGCTTGCGAACGAAGTTCGCGTTCAGCACCGCATCGCGCGTAGTTTGCAAAATTCCTGCCGGCCCATTGGCCAAAAGGTAGGCCAACGCCCGCACCAGCACTCCGAAGTTGCCGAAGAAGGCGCGCACACGCCCAATGGATTGCGGCCGGTCGAAGTCCCAACTGAGGCCGCCGGTGCTTTCCTCCCGCAACACCGGAAAGGGCAAGAAAGGCGCCAGGATTTTCTTCACTGCCACCGGCCCGGCGCCGGGCCCGCCGCCGCCGTGAGGGGTAGAAAAAGTCTTGTGTAGGTTCAGGTGGACGATGTCGGCGCCGAACTCCCCCGGGCGGGTTACTCCGGCCAGAGCGTTCATGTTGGCCCCGTCCAGATAGATCAACCCGCCCCGGCGGTGGACAACTTCGGCAATCTCCTGAATCTGTTTTTCAAAGATGCCGAGCGTGTTGGGGCTGGTAATCATCAGCGCGGCCACTTCTTCGGTCATCAGTTGGCGCAGCGCGTCGAGGTCGAGCTGCCCGTTTGGATTGGAAGGGATGCTGCAGACAGCGTAGCCGGCGATGGCGGCGGTGGCGGGGTTGGTGCCGTGGGCGGAGTCGGGAACCAGCACCATCTTGCGGGGGTTGCCCTGCGCGGTCAGATAGGCGCGCACCATCAAGATGCCGGTCAACTCTCCGTGTGCGCCCGCCGCCGGTTGCAGGGTAATGGCGTCCATGCCGGTGATTTCAATCAAGCAACGCTCCAGCAGCCACAGGATTCGCAGGCAGCCCTGACTCAACTCCAGCGGCTGGTAGGGATGTTCGCCGGCGAGTCCCGGCAGGGCCGCCACTACTTCGTTCACCCGCGGGTTGTACTTCATGGTGCAGGACCCCAGGGGGTACATCCCGGTGTCCACGCCGTAGTTCCAGGTGGAGAGACGGGTGAAGTGGCGGATGATTTCGATTTCGCTCACCTCCGGGAAGCCTTCAATTTCCTTGCGCACCTGCGCAGCGCCGAGGAGTTCACCGGCCTCCGCTGCGGGCACGTCCAGCGGCGGCAACGCGTAGGCATACTTGCCGGGTGAGCTTTTCTCAAAGATCAGCCCTTCGTTCTGGCTCACGTGCGGCGCGGCTTTGCGGGGGATCTCGGCCATGGTCTTCCTAAGCTTCCAGCGCCTGCCGGAAGGCGGCGACGAAGCGATCCAGCTCTTCGCGTTTCGCCACCTCCGTAACGCAGAGCAAGAGCGCGTTCTTGCGCTCCGGATACCACCGCCCCAGCTCCACTCCGGCAATGAACTTCTCGCTTTGCAGCCTCTGATGCAGGCGGGCGGTCGGGCCGGGGACTTCAACTACGAACTCATTGAAGCAGGGCGCAGAAAAAGGAAGCTTCACACCCGGCAGCCTACTGAGTTCTTCTGCCAAGTAACGCGCCTTGGCCAGGTTGTGCTCCGCCAGCGAGCGCAAGCCGCGCTTGCCGTACACAGTCAGGAAAATGGTCACGGCCAGAGCACACAGCGCCTGATCGGTGCAAATATTGGAGGTGGCCTTCTCCCGCCGGATGTGCTGCTCGCGCGTGGCCAGCGTAAGCACAAAGCCGCGGCGGCCCTCCGCGTCGGTGGTCTGGCCCACCAGCCGCCCGGGCAGGCTGCGGACAAACTTCTCCTTGGTCGCCAGCACTCCGACGAACGGCCCTCCGTAGCTGACCGGCAGGCCGAACGATTGTGCTTCCAGCGCTACGATGTCAGCCTCCGCCGGCGCGCGAACCAATCCCAGCGACACCGGTTCGGTGATGGCAGTTACCAGCAAAGCCCCGTGCCGGTGGGCCAGCTCAGCCGCGGCGGGCACATCCTCCACGCAACCGAAGAAGTTCGGCGACTGCACTGCTACGACGCCTGTCCCGTCGTCGAGGGCGCGCTCCAGCGCCGCCAAATCCGTCTGGCCCGAAGACGCGCAAGGCAATTCGGTCAGCTCGACCTTCGGCCGCTGACAGTAGGTGGCAAGCACTTGACGGTATTCGGGGTGGAGGGCGCGCGAGACCAAAGCGCGCGAACGCCGCGTGACCCGCAATCCCATCAGCACCGCTTCCGCCAGGGCGGTGGAGCCATCGTACATGGACGCGTTGGCCACCTGCTGGCCGGTCAACTGGCAAATCAGGGTCTGGAATTCAAAGATGGCTTGCAAAGTTCCCTGGGCGATTTCACCTTGGTAGGGAGTGTAGGTGGTCAGGAACTCGCCGCGGGAAATCAGCGCGTCCAGCACCACCGGCCGAAAGTGGTTGTAGGCGCCGGCGCCCAGCAGCCGCACGTAGCCGCCGGAGGTTTCGCCCGCGCGGGCGCGGAAGTAGTCAAGAATTTCAGGTTCGGAAAGGGCAGCCGGGATGTTGAGAGGCCACTTCAGCCGAATCGAATCCGGGATGCAAGCGAACAGCTCATCAATCGACCGGCAACCGAGCGCGGCCAGCATCTCCGCCCGTTCGTGCTCGGACTTGGGCAGGTAGCGCATCTACGCCTGCGTCTCCTCGGACTCGCGCACAAACTCTTCGTACTGCGCAGCGGTCAAGAGGCCGTCGGCCGCCTTGGGGTCGTCCAGTTTGAGCTTGATGAGCCAGGCTTTCTCGTGCGGGTCCTCATTCACCAGAGCGGGATTGTCCGCCAAGGCTGAGTTGACTTCTGTGATGGAGCCGGCCACCGGGCAGTACACGTCCGAGACCGCCTTGACCGACTCCACTGTGCCGAACGGCTGCAACGCATCGAAGTGGGCGCCCGGTTGGGGCAATTCCACAAACACCACGTCACCGAGCTGCTTTTGCGCGTGGTCAGTAATACCAATAGTGGCGACACCTTCCGCCACTTTGATCCACTCGTGCTCTTTGGTGTAGCGACAATCCGCCGGGTACATAATCTGTTCCGCGCTTGCTCCTCGCTTCGGGGAAATATAGTGTTCCGGCTATTTCGGCCGCTTGTAGAAGGGCGTCGGCACCAGCTCCGCCTCCACCGTGGCGCCTCGAATTCCGATGCCGATGCGTGTGCCGACGGCGCTAGCCCCAACCGGGATATAAGCCAGGCCGAGGTTCTTTTTCAAGTAAGGGGCGGGACTGCCGCTGGTGACGCGCCCGCATTCTTGCCTGTCAACCAAGACCGGGTAGCCGTCGCGGGCGATGCCGCGCCCGCGCATTTCAAACCCCGCCAGCTTGCGCCCGACGCCCGCTTCCTTTTGTGCCACCAGAGCCGCCCGGCCGGCAAACTCGCCTTTGTCGAGCTTGCAAATCCAACCCAGCTTCGCTTCCCAGACCGTAGTAGTGTCGTCAATCTCGTGTCCGTAAAGAGCATACCCCGATTCCAACCGCAGGGTGTTGCGCGCTCCCAGGCCGACGGGGATCAAACCATCTTCTTTGCCTGCATCCAACAGCGCGTTCCAAACTTTTTCCGATACGGGCGGTTCCAAGTAGAGTTCGAAGCCGTCTTCGCCGGTGTAGCCGGTGCGGGCGATCAGGCAGCGGACGTCGCAGACCTTTCCGAAAGTGAAGCGGTAGGTGCGGATGGCGCTCAGGTCCACCGGTGTCAACCGCTGGAGGATGTAGGCCGCGCGCGGCCCTTGCAGCGCCAGTTGGGTATAGTCGTCGCTGGTGTGGTTCACTTCAGCCTTGAACCGGTTTTGCGCCTGGATATGCGCGAAATCCTTCTCGCGATTGGCGGCGTTGACGCAGATGAAGTAATGAGTATCGGAGAACTTGTGGACAACAATGTCATCCACGAAGGTGCCTTGCTCGGTGAGCAGGGCGGAGTATTGCGCCTGCCCCACCGCGAGACGGGCGGCATTGTTGCAGGCGACCTGCTGCACCAGGTCCAGCGCTTGCGGCCCGCGAATCTCAATTTCCCCCATGTGGCTTACGTCGAACAGACCCGCCGCCGTGCGCACGGCCAGATGCTCGGGGATGATGCCTCTGTACTCCACCGGCATGTCCCAGCCGGCAAAGTTCACCATCTTCGCTTTCAGGG
Source organism: Candidatus Acidiferrales bacterium (assembly GCA_965247455.1). Classification (GTDB taxonomy): domain Bacteria; phylum Acidobacteriota; class Terriglobia; order Acidiferrales; family 2-02-FULL-67-57; genus JACZYA01. Next base: position 227,131 of record CBDFHE010000016.1, on the reverse strand, counting down.
CGCGGTGGGCGGCGTTGAGCACAGTCTGCCGGGGCGCGGTTTGAGTTTCGGTAGCCAAGAAAAACTCCGTGGGAATATGAGAACTGGAAAGTTAGCACACGGTCTCTGGAAGGGTCAAGCAAGCTTGCAGCGGCGGCTGGCCCTCCGTATAGTGGAGTGGGGCACAGGATCGAGGAGAAAGTCCGATGCCCGAAAAGGAATTTGCCTGCGCTCAGTGCGATTTGCCGGAACGCCGCTGCTCCTGCACCAAGTACTGCACTCTCTGCGGAAATCTCGAGGGGGCTCGGTTGGTGGAGGACGGGTACTACTACTGTGGCGAGTGTCGCGAAGCTTGCGATTACACAACACAGGATGAGTTGAGTTGAGCACCGGCGAAACGCACCACCCGAGTGCAGACCTCCAGCGCCAGCGGGTGGCGGCGACCCGCTGACAAGAGTCGCTGCTCGAGCAAGTGCCGGGCAAGTTTGGTTGGCGGCTTTTCCTTTTGTGGTGTACTCTCCGTGCTCGGAGCTTGGGCCGGGGAGGGCAAGAAGGCAGCTTGCCGAAGCATGGCGTAGCAAAGGAGTGACCCCGTTTGACGTCATGGGTACTGCAAGGCAGGTGGCGGTGGTCCTCGAACTAACAACCGACCCGGAGTTGCTTCCGGTTGTGCGCCGGACGGCCGGCGTGCTGGCCAGCCAATTGGGATTTCCCAAAGGACAACAACTGAGCTTGCAGGAAGGGGTGGAGAAGGCCTGCCGGCAGTTCTTGCAACGTTCCGGGTGCGAGGGGCGCACTCTCCATGTGGTTTTTACCGGCTTTTCCGACCGGCTGGAAGTTGTGGTGGAAAATGAAGCCGACGGCACTGAGACCAGCGAAGAGGAATCCTATCTCCTCATGCAATTGCTGGATCGAGTAGTGGTGGAAGAAACCGAAGCGGGGAAGTTGCGGCTGACGCTGGTCAAGTACCGCGCGCCCGAAGGAAGCACCCAGTGACCGTCACGGTGCGCGAACGCGGCCAGGCGGCCATCGTGGATGTAGAGGGCCAGCTCACCTTCGAGAGCACCCCGGACCTGCGCGGGCCCCTCTTGCAAGCCTGGAGGAAGAAAACCCAGGCAGCGGTTCTGGTCAATCTGGGGGCGGTGGGCTATATGGACAGCTCCGGCATCGCCACCCTGGTGGAAGGCTTGAAAGCGGCGCAAGCCAACAAGGTTCCCTTCGGGTTGTGCAGCTTAAGCAAAAACCTGCGGAACGTGCTCGAACTGGTGCGGCTGGACAAGGTGTTCCGAATTTTCAAGAGCGAGGACGAAGCCTTGCAGCAGCTCGCCGGCTCCTTGCCGCAAGACAGCGACTAGGCCCCACCGCTATGGGCGCCTTGCTGGCCTACGTAGGACGCGGCACCCTGAACTTCCTCCGCTACGCCGGCGGGATCACCCGGTTAGGAAAAGACGCCGCCTACTGGACCCTGTGGGCTCCCCTGTGTGGCAAGGGAATAAAGGGCCGGTCAGCGATTCACCAAATGGTGCTGACGGGCGTGAGCGCCATCCCGATTGTTTCCTTGATTTCCTTCTTCGTCGGTTTGGTCCTGGCCTTCCAGACTGCCTACGAGCTGCGCAAGTACGGTGGCACGGTCTATGTGGTCGACCTGGTGGCGGTGGCGATGAGCCGGCAACTGGGGCCGTTGATGACCGCCGTGATCGTGGCGGGGCGTTCCGCCTCTTCCTTCGCCGCCGAACTGGGAACCATGAAGGTGGGCGAAGAGATCGACGCCCTGGAAACCATCGGCCTGAACAAAGTCAAATTCCTGGTGGTTCCCAAGTACCTGGCGTTGTTGCTGGTGATGCCGTGCCTGACTTTGCTGGCCGACCTGATGGGAATCGCAGGGGGCTCCATTTTCACGCTGTACGAATTGGGATGCCGATGGGATACTACTGGACGCGCGCCACCGGGGCTCTCCTGTTGCGAGACATCCTCTCCGGGTTGATTAAGAGCGTGGTGTTTGGAATCATCATCGCGGCTGTGGGTTGTTACGAAGGCTTGGCGGTGCGGGGCGGGGCGGAAGGCGTGGGCCGGGCGACCACCAGCGCAGTCGTAACCTCGATCACGCTCGTCATCGTCGCTGATATGTTTTTCAGCGTGCTCTTTTACTATCTCTGGTGAAGCGATGGACGCGACCGACGCCGTCATCCGCATTGAAGGTCTCACTACCCACTACGGGACGCGGCGCATCCTGAGCAACATCAACCTGCAAATCCGCCCCCGGGAAACCCTGGTGTTGCTGGGGGCGAGCGGTACCGGCAAGAGCACTCTGCTGCGCCACATCCTGGCCTTGGAGAGGCCCTCCGAGGGGCACGTGTTCATCAACGGGATCGACACCTGCCGGGCCAGTGAAGAGGAGTTGAATCGAGTGCGGCGCCGGATGGGAGTGTTGTTTCAGAGCGGAGCACTGTTCGGCTCCATGACGCTGGCTGACAACGTTGCCTTGCCGCTGCGCGAGCTGACCAAGCTGGAGGAATCCACTATTCAACCGGGATTTCCGTTTTGCCTGCCCCTGATGGCACGTTTATACACCCGATCGCCGCCGATCGCACAAAAACTTCGATCGTCGCACAATCGCTCAGCTTCAAAGGCCTTCATCTGAGCCCGCGCCGACGTGCGACCGACTGGAACCCCTGCTTTTCGGGCATTTCTCAGACACCGCTCCACACGTGTGCCCCGTGTCATCGCCGGGCGGGCTTCGTTGCACTTCAGGCCGCGCGTCAGCCTGCCGGCACGGGTAGCGCCCAGATCCTCCGCAGCATGTCGCCGAACAGCCGCCGCGTGAGATGCCCTTCCGCCAGCAGAAGCCAGTAGTACCGCGCATGCTTCACCAGCCGGCCCCCAGTTTTCACCAGTCGCTGCTGGAGACTCGTGAGCGACCAGCGCTTGACCCGCAGCGGAAGGACCAGTCTGCGCCACAAGTTGCCCAGATTGTAGGCCAGGACGCTCAGTTGCAGGCGCACCTCGTTCGCCCGGAAACGATGGCACGACAGCCGCGTCCAGTGGGTGGCCTGCTTGCCTTCCTTGATCCATTGCTCCGCCGTACCGCGCTTGTTGTAAAACCGCACGACCGAGCGGCTCGGGAGGGCCATGTTGGTCACGATGAAGCCGACGCGAGGGAACAGCTCACCTTGGTGGTGCTCCACCTTGGCGACGATCCGTCTGGGCGTGGTCCAGCTCTTGGCCTGATAGCGGAAACTCTGGTAGCGCACCAAGGGCTTGCAGCTCGGCCGTCCCGGCGGACGAAAGAGGATGTCTTCGATTTCCAGCTCCAAGCTCTTGTTCGCCGGCATGCGAATGGCATAGTCCACGTCGCGCTGCTCGAGCGCGTCGTAGATCTCGGGCTTCGCGAACGCGGCGTCTGCGCGGAACGCTACGCGCTTGCCCTCCACCTGCTGCCGGTCAATCTCCGGTACGAGCAGGTCGTCCCAGTCGTCGGCGCTATGCACGTTGCCTGGCCGCAGCGTGGCGGCGAGGCAGTCCCCATGCTCGGTGAACAGAAACAGCGGGTGGTAGCAGACGGACTCGAAGTGCCCGTTATAGGCGCTCCCTTCCTGCGCCCCATGCACCGGGCTCTCGCTCGAATCCATGTCGAGCACGATCCGGTCGGCGCGCGTCGCCATCTCGGCCTGTGCAAGCACCTCCCGGTTCACGGCCCTCAACCCGACGAGATTCTCCTCGTGGGTCAGCAGCTCTGTCTCGAACCAATGCAGCGTCGATGTCAGCGCCGCACCCCGGTCCCAGCGCTTTGGCGACCCGATGAGACGAAATGTTGGGTCTGCCGACACGCGCCCCGCGTCGTTGAGATCTTCGTAGCCCGCGAGGCGACTGTAGACCGACTGCCGCAGGAGATCCACCACGCTGAACTGGGTGTTCATCCCCTGTCGGGAATCGCTCAGGTGCTCGGCGATGAGTGTCTCCAGCCCCAGACGTTCATCCAACTCGCGCACCAGAATGAGGCCAGCGTCAGAAGTGACGCGCGATCCCTGGAACGCGACTTTCAAGAAGCCGTTGAACGCGAACTGGAATGGCTCGTGTTGTAATTCACCCACCGGGTGTCACCCTCCGTAGTGTGGTTCCTTACGTCGGAGCCCCAAAACTCAAGGCGCAGCGACTGGTCCTGGCGATACGGTACCACAGCCAAATCGGAAATCCGGGTTCAAATCATGGTGCGGATGAAGCTCGACTTGGTGGGGTTGACAGGTTTTGACGACTACATGCCCGCGCAGCTCAGCGGAGGCATGCGCAAACGCGCGGGGCTGGCGCGCGCCCTGGCCATGGATCCCGAGATCCTGCTCTTCGATGAGCCCTCGGCCGGGCTCGACCCCATCACCGCTGCGGGCATCGACGCGTTGATCTTGAACCTGAAGAAGACTTTTCCCTTGACGATGGTGGTGGTGACGCACGAGCTGGTGAGCGCTTTCCAGATTGCGGACCGAATCGCCATGCTGCACGAAGGAGAGGTGATCGCCCTAGGAACCCCCGACGAGATCCAACAGGTTTCGCATCCGCGGGTGCAACAGTTCCTGAACCGGGTGCCGGAGGAACAGATGCGCGACCGGGAAGCTTATCTGCGTTCGCTCACGGCCGGGTTTTGAGTCCACTCGCAGCGAGGTGACAACCATGAACCGAAGCGAAGAAGTGAAAGTCGGATTGTTCGTCCTTGCCACGGTTGCGCTGCTGCTGCTGACCCTGGCGCTGGTGGGCGGGTTCAATATTTTGCAAAAACCGATGAACACCTACACCCTACGCACCCGCTTTGCCGGCGGGCTGGACACCGGCGCTCCGGTGCGCTACGCCGGAATCAAAGTAGGGCGAGTGGAGGGAACGCGATTCGACCCGGACGACCCCACTCGCGTCGTCATTGCGATCATCGTGGACCCCAAGACTCCGGTGCGGACCAACAGCAAGGCCCAGGTGAGCGCGCTGGGCATGCTGGGGGAAAACTACGTTGAGATTTATCCCGGCAGCCTCGAGGCTTCCCCACTCCCAGCCGGCGGCGAGATTCAAGTGAAAGAATTAGTCCAGTGGACGCAGTTGGTCAATCGCGTCGGCGTCATCGCCGGCGAGGTGGAAGGCGTGCTGAGCGATGCCGGGCCGCGGCTGAACCAAGTGCTGGACAATGTGGCAGAGCTGACCGGGGAGGAGAACCGTCGGCATCTGGAGAGACTATTGTCGCAAATGGATGAGATGGTCACGGAGGCGCGGCCGCAAATCCGTTCCGCGCTCGCACACGTGGACAGCGCTAGCGCCAAGATCGACCAGTTCATGGGCGATATTCAGAGCACGCGCGAAGCGCTCGATCAACTCCTGGCCAGTTGGAGCGGGCTTACCAGTGGAGAGGATGCCGAAGTGCAGCAGGCGCTGCGAAATCTTCGGCACACGCTGACCCGCGCCGAGCAAACTCTGGACGAGGTGCGCCGACTGCTAGTGGCCAATCGCCAGCACCTGGACGTCAGCCTGGAGAATTTCCGCGTCTCGTCGGAAAACATCCGCGAGTTTACCGACACCATCAAGCAGCGCCCCTACAGCCTGGTGCGCATCAAGAATCCGCCCGACCGCAAGCCGGGCGATCCCGCGCCGCAGAAGTAGAATCAATAGAGAAGTCTTAGAAGAGCTTGACGGGGCGGTCGAGCAGGGCGCGCAACTCGTCCTCGCGCGCGCTCAGACGGACCAGCAGGCGGTCGCCCGCGCTGCTCACGTTGGCGCGGTCCAAGACGGCGCTGAGTTCCGGGTTCGATTCCTGCAAGCGACCGCCCTGCACCCACAATCCGGTTTGCAGCAAGAGCGAAAACGCCTGCGCGTCAATGGCGCCGCCGCACCAGGCGTGGAACTCAAGGGTCAACTCGCTCCCGATATCCGCTCGGAGAAAGGCGGAGCGGAAGCGATTGGCCAGGCCGTCGAAGCCGGGGAACTTGGTCGCTTCCGGCACCAGTTGGCGGACGGCCAAGCGCGTATAGTAGTCGTCCATGACAATCCAAATCGGGTTGTGGCCGTTGACTTCGCTGATGCGGGCGGAGAGAGTCTCGTTCTGGAAGATGTTTTCGCGGCCGCCGAAGCGCGTTTCCAGCAACAGCTCCAAACTCGGTCGCGTGCCGAACACGGCGGTGGAGCTGTCGAGGAAAGCCAACAGGAATTGATCCGGCCCGGCCCCGCTGCCAAAAGGATATAGGGTCTGGCCGCGGTAGCTCTCCACCGGGAGCTTTTGCTTCCGGAAGTACTCTTCTACTTTCTCAGGCTGGAATCGCCCCTCGGCAATGCCGAAAAAAAGCTCGCGGGGATGCGCGCGGCCGGGCGCCACCTGAATCCAGGAAATCCAGTCGAGGTCGGTATCGACATCAATGCCGAGCGAACGAATAAAGCGCTCAAACTGAGCGAAGCGTTGCGGAACCACGCGCCGCTTGATGGTCTGGTAATGCGGGGAGCGACGCACTTCCTGCAAATCCACAAACGCGATCTCGCCACTCTCGCGTGGCAACAGGTAGAGAATGTCGGCGCGCAAGGAGCTTGCCGCGGCGGGAGCTGCCAGCAACAGCACGAGAGAGAAAAGGAGAGCGAGTTTTGTTTTGCGGTTCATCTTGGGTTCTGGCTCCGGCGGCAGTGGTTGGAGGCGTTTGGTTGCGTCATTAGTATTATTCGGTGGAAATCCTCTTCAGCCACCTACTCCTAAGATGCTCGCATGAGTCGGCAGGCTGCTTTGCCGGACGAAACTCCGCGCACTTGTCTACTTGCCGGCTGAAACGGCCTCCAACTGGGTTGCCTGGTCGCGAACACGCTCGCGGAAGCTCTGGTCCTGGATGGAGTCGAGATTGATTTTGACATTCTCCAACGCTCCGCGCAGGGCGGCCACGGCCAAATGCTCGCCGGTCTTCACGTCCGAAGCCATAGAAGGACTGCCGATGGAAGCCAGGCGGCGCAGGTGGTCCAGCACGGTAGTCGCAGCTTGCGCAACTTCCAGCGGCACCTCGGTGACGGTGTGGGTGGCCTGCTCGATTGCCTTGCGGCGACTTTTCTTTTCCGCCTCGGTGACTTTGGGAAGTTTGTAGGCGCCCATGACCGACTCGAAAGCAGCGGCGTCGCGGTCAATCGCGCTCTGGAGTTGCTGTTTGAGTCCTGCCAGCTCGCAAGCGCGCTGCTTGAGCTCATCGGCGTTTTCCGCGCAGGACTTCTTGCCAGCAGAAAGCCCGGCCACCATCTGTCCCAGCCCGGCGGCCAACGCGCCCGACAGCGCGGCGCAGGAACCTCCGCCCGGTGTCGCCGTCGGTGCCGCCACCGCTTCCACAAATCCTTCCGCCTGCGCCGCCAAGCTGGCCTGCTTTTCTTCAGCCAGCACAGCCGCCAGACGGTTTTCCAGAATCTGTTGCTGCGGGTCAAAGCTCTCCAATTGCAAGAAGAAGTCGCTGGTGGCTTCCAGCGCGCGCTTGGGGATTAGGCCCACGATCTCGCTGCCCACAATGGAAGCGCCATAGCGTTCGGCTTCGCGCTTGACCATCTCGAAGACGCGGAAGATGGGAGTGCACTCAAAGTCGGTGAGGTTCATGGAAACCTGGGCCAGGTTGCGCGCCTTCAGGTCCACGCCCATGGCCTTGACGTAGCGCAGGCCGCCGCCGGAAAAGCGGATGGCCTTGCCGATTTTCTTGGCGATACTCACGTCGCTGGTGTTCAGGTTGATGTTGTAAGCGATCAGGAACTTCCGCGCACCGACCACAGTGGCGCCGGCGGTGGGGTGCAGGCGCGGCTCACCAATGTCGGGCGCGCGCTCCGGGTTGGTGACGACTTCCTCGCGCAGGCCCTCGAACTGTCCGCGGCGGATGTTCTCCAGATTGGTGCGCTCCGGGCGGGTGGCGGCTTCCTCGTAGAAATAGACGGGGACCTGGTGGCGTTTCCAGATTTGCTCGCCCACCTGCCGGGCCAGCTCGACGCAGTCCTGGATGGTCACGCCTTCGATGGGGATAAACGGGATGACGTCGGCGGCGCCCATGCGCGGATGCGCGCCCTGATGTTTGGTCAGGTCGATCAGCTCGGCGGCCTTGCCCACGCCGCGCAGGGCGGCCTCGCCAATGGCATCCCGGGGGCCGACGATGGTAATGACGCAGCGGTTGTGGTCGGCGTCCATCTCCCGGTCGAGCAAGGAGACGCCCGGAACCGAGAGCAGGGCATTGACGAGGGCCTCCACCTTGGCGGGGTCGCGCCCTTCGCTGAAGTTGGGGACACACTCAACCAGAGATGCAGGCACAGGGACTCCTCAGTGAGATTTTTCGGTTGGGGCCGAGGCCACTTCGGTTTTCTTGCCGTACTTCTCGAACCAGACGCTGACGTTTTCTTTGCCCACCTGGCGTTCCAGGTAGGCGCGGTACTCGATCAGCAGAGCGGCCTGGCGGCCGAGCGGGCGGCGGCGGTTGGGGTTCATTCCGCGCGACGCCAGCCAGTGGTGGAAGTCGAGCGGCCGCTCAGGTTTGGAATCGCCCGCTGGCGTCATGGATCACCTGTCCCCGCTTGATAGTCAACCGACAAAAATTAACTCCGAAATAATACGGGATTTCGCGGTAATCGGAAAGCTCAAAGGCGCACAGGTCGGCCTGCTTGCCAGCTTCGAGCGAGCCCAGGCGGTCGGCGCGCCGCAGGGCGTGAGCGCCGTTGATGGTGGCGGCGGCGATGGCTTCCGCCGGAGACATCCGCATCTGCGTGCAGGCCAGCGAGAGAATCATCGGCATGGAGACGGTGGGCGAGGTGCCGGGGTTGAAGTCGGTGGCGAGAGCCACGGCAGCACCAGCATCGATGAGAGCGCGCGCGGGCGCGTAGGTTGACTTGCCGAGGTGGAAGACCGCCCCCGGCAGCAGCGTGCAGATGGTGTCGGAGGCCCCCAGTGCCCGAATGTCGGCGCGGTTGATGCGTTCCAGCCGGGATTTCCGTTTTGCCTGCCCCTGATGGCACGTTTATACACCCGATCGCCGCCGATCGCACAAAAACTTCGATCGTCGCACAATCGCTCAGCTTCAAAGGCCTTCATCTGAGCCCGCGCCGACGTGCGACCGACTGGAACCCCTGCTTTTCGGGCATTTCTCAGACACCGCTCCACACGTGTGCCCCGTGTCATCGCCGGGCGGGCTTCGTTGCACTTCAGGCCGCGCGTCAGCCTGCCGGCACGGGTAGCGCCCAGATCCTCCGCAGCATGTCGCCGAACAGCCGCCGCGTGAGATGCCCTTCCGCCAGCAGAAGCCAGTAGTACCGCGCATGCTTCACCAGCCGGCCCCCAGTTTTCACCAGTCGCTGCTGGAGACTCGTGAGCGACCAGCGCTTGACCCGCAGCGGAAGGACCAGTCTGCGCCACAAGTTGCCCAGATTGTAGGCCAGGACGCTCAGTTGCAGGCGCACCTCGTTCGCCCGGAAACGATGGCACGACAGCCGCGTCCAGTGGGTGGCCTGCTTGCCTTCCTTGATCCATTGCTCCGCCGTACCGCGCTTGTTGTAAAACCGCACGACCGAGCGGCTCGGGAGGGCCATGTTGGTCACGATGAAGCCGACGCGAGGGAACAGCTCACCTTGGTGGTGCTCTCCACCTTGGCGACGATCCGTCTGGGCGTGGTCCAGCTCTTGGCCTGATAGCGGAAACTCTGGTAGCGCACCAAGGGCTTGCAGCTCGGCCGTCCCGGCGGACGAAAGAGGATGTCTTCGATTTCCAGCTCCAAGCTCTTGTTCGCCGGCATGCGAATGGCATAGTCCACGTCGCGCTGCTCGAGCGCGTCGTAGATCTCGGGCTTCGCGAACGCGGCGTCTGCGCGGAACGCTACGCGCTTGCCCTCCACCTGCTGCCGGTCAATCTCCGGTACGAGCAGGTCGTCCCAGTCGTCGGCGCTATGCACGTTGCCTGGCCGCAGCGTGGCGGCGAGGCAGTCCCCATGCTCGGTGAACAGAAACAGCGGGTGGTAGCAGACGGACTCGAAGTGCCCGTTATAGGCGCTCCCTTCCTGCGCCCCATGCACCGGGCTCTCGCTCGAATCCATGTCGAGCACGATCCGGTCGGCGCGCGTCGCCATCTCGGCCTGTGCAAGCACCTCCCGGTTCACGGCCCTCAACCCGACGAGATTCTCCTCGTGGGTCAGCAGCTCTGTCTCGAACCAATGCAGCGTCGATGTCAGCGCCGCACCCCGGTCCCAGCGCTTTGGCGACCCGATGAGACGAAATGTTGGGTCTGCCGACACGCGCCCCGCGTCGTTGAGATCTTCGTAGCCCGCGAGGCGACTGTAGACCGACTGCCGCAGGAGATCCACCACGCTGAACTGGGTGTTCATCCCCTGTCGGGAATCGCTCAGGTGCTCGGCAATGAGTGTCTCCAGCCCCAGACGTTCATCCAACTCGCGCACCAGAATGAGGCCAGCGTCAGAAGTGACGCGCGATCCCTGGAACGCGACTTTCAAGAAGCCGTTGAACGCGAACTGGAATGGCTCGTGTTGTAATTCACCCACCGGGTGTCACCCTCCGTAGTGTGGTTCCTTACGTCGGAGCCCCAAAACTCAAGGCGCAGCGACTGGTCCTGGCGATACGGTACCACAGCCAAATCGGAAATCCGGGTCCAGATGGTCCACGCTGGCGACGTGGAGTTGGACCGCTAGCCGCGCGCCGCCGGTGCGGGCCAACTGCTCGGCGTGCAGGCGCGGTTCCATGCCGCAGACACGCGCGGCGGTCAGGATGAGCCGCGCCTGCGTAGGCATGAAGGCGCCGCGGTCGCAAAAAATGTCGCAGAACTCGGCCAGCCCGCGCGCGGCCACGGCGGGAATCATCCGCCGAACCAACAAGTCCAGGTAGGCATCCGGCTTGCGCTTGTACTCGGGTGGCACCACGTGCGCGCCCAGAAACGTGGCCACCAGCTCGAGCGGGCCTTCGCGATTGAGGCGACGCAGGATTTCCAGCATCTTGAGTTCGCTTCCGAGGCTGAGTCCGTAGCCGCTCTTGGCTTCCAGCGTCGTGGTGCCGTGCGTGGCAAACTCGCCGAGCCAACGCCGCGCTTGCTGCTGCAAGCTCTGATTGTCAGCGCGGCGGAGCTTCCGGACGGTGGAGAGGATGCCGCCGCCGCGGCGGGCGATCTGTTCGTAGCTGGCGCCCCTCGACTTCGCTCGGGACAGGCCGGCAATGCGCTGCACGTACTCGTCGGCGCGGCTGGCGGGGAAGAGTAAGTGCGTGTGCGAATCGACAAAACCCGGCAGGACGATCAGCTCGCGGGCAGTGAATTTGTTTGCGCGACGAGCGAGCGGGTGGCGCTCGACCGCGCGCGTCGTGCCGACGGCCACAATGCGGCCCTCCTGCATGAGCACTGCGCCATCGCGGATGAGACCCAACGAGCCAGTTGGCGTCGGCGACGCGGGCGGCGCTGGCCGCGCAGCGTCAGCAGCTGGCCGCAATGGGCGAGAAGGAAGGGGCGCGTTGGCATCGTCTTTGGTGTTTCCTAATCAAGCCAAACCCGGCGGAACGGTCTCTACGCCGGTTGACATCAGGAATGGCAGGTCTAGAATAGCAGCAGAAGTAGCGCCAAAGGGAAGGAAGTCGGATGCCCCTCCTTGCATTTGCGCGTAGGTTTACAGAAAAGAATTTAGCCAAGTTCTAGCTTTGCGGTCGGCTTTGGGAGGACTCAGTCTGCGCAGGTAGGCGCAAAATCCCGAGGTGGGTAACGCCAGCAAAGCGTCGGCGAAAGTCGTCCGGCAAGATTCGGTGCCCGTTTGCGCGCGAGGAGTTGATCCTGCATTTCTGGCAGGTCATCCCCAGCACGCTTCCGGCCGTCGAGCGGGTGATTCGCCGCATCTTGAAGGTCGCGCGGACGATGGGGTGCGCCAAGGGGACCTCAAAAAGGTGGAGTTGGCGCTGCGCGAGGCGCTGATCAATGCCGTGGTGCACGGCAGCCGGGGCGACCCGGAGAAACAGATTTGGGTCTGCTGCCTCTGCACGGAAGACAAAAGGATGCTGCTGGTGGTGCGGGACTTCGGACCCGGCTTCGACGCTTCGATTGTTCCCGACCCTACCAAGGCCCAAAATATCTACTCCGGGCACGGGCGAGGAATCTTCCTCATGCGCGAGTTGATGGATGAAGTGAAGTTTCAAAAAGGCGGCCGCCAGGTGGTGCTAAAGAAAGCTTCCTCGAGGCGCCGGAAGAAACCGTCCCACGGGCCGAAGTCCGTGGGCTGAACATAGGGTGACGGGGATAAACTCCGCACCTCTTCCAAACTTGCGTTGCTGTCGTGATGGACTTGTCAGGGCACGCCTGCCTGCCGCAGGCAGGGCTTTAGCCGTGCCAAAAGCCAGTCTCTGAACGGTGGGCTTTAGCCCCTGAGGTTTTTCTTCCTGCTCTCTCGCGGAACAAGCTTTGCCCTACCCGTTCTCGTCTGATTGCTCAGGCATGGGGAGGTTGAGGTTTTTCTTGCGGGCAAAGGAGAGGGCTTCGGGGTAACCGGCGTCGGCGTGGCGGGCGATGCCGATGCCGGGGTCGTTGGTGAGCACGCGCTCGAGGCGCACGTCCATTTCGGAAGTGCCGTCGGCGACGATGACTTGGCCGGCGTGCTGCGAGTAGCCGATGCCCACGCCGCCGCCGTTGTGAATGGAAACCCAACTGGCGCCGCTGACGGCATTGAGCAGCGCGTTGAGCAAAGCCCAGTCGGCGACCGCGTCACTGCCGTCTTTCATCTTTTCGGTTTCGCGGAAGGGCGAGGCGACCGAACCGGTGTCAAGGTGGTCGCGTCCGATGACGATGGGCGCTTTGAGTTCGCCGCGCCGTACCAGGTCGTTGATGCGCCGGCCGAACTCGGCCCGCTCGCCGTAGCCTAACCAGCAGATGCGCGCCGGCAGTCCCTGGAACTTGATGCGCTTCTGCGCCAGCGGAATCCAACGCGCCAGGACTTCATCTTTCGGGAAGAGTTCCAGCACCAGCTTGTCGGTGCGGTGGATGTCGGCAGGCTCACCCGAGAGCGCCACCCAGCGGAACGGCCCGCGCCCTGCGCAAAACATAGGACGAATGTAGGCCGGCACAAAACTGGGGAAGGCGTAGGCTTCGCTGACCCCGTGCTTGTAGGCCATGGTGCGGATGTTGTTTCCGTAATCGAAGGTGACCGCGCCCAGCCGCTGCAAGCGCAGCATCCCTTCCACGTGCCGGACGATGGAGTCCATCGAGCGTTGCAGGTAGCCTTCGGAATCTTTGCGGCGCAGCTCGGCTGCCGCCTCCACCGTCAGGCCGCTGGGGATGTAGCCGTTGAGCGGGTCGTGGGCGCTGGTCTGGTCGGTGAGCAGGTCGGGGACGATGCCGCGCTCGGCCAGCGCGGGAATCAGATCGGCGCAGTTGCCTACTAAGCCCACCGAGACCGCTTCCTTTTTCCGCAGCTTCTCCTTCAAGATGCGCAGCGCCTCGTCGAGGTCGTTGACCATGATGTCGCAGTAGCCGCTCTTGACGCGGCGCTTGATGCGGGCGGGATCGACTTCGATGCCGAGGAAGCAGGCGCCGTTCATAGTGGCGGCCAGCGGTTGAGCGCCGCCCATTCCGCCCAGACCGCCGGAGGCGATCAGCTTGCCGCGCAGGTCGCCGCCAAAGTGGCGCTGGCCGGCAGCGGCAAAAGTCTCAAACGTGCCCTGGACGATGCCCTGCGTGCCGATGTAGATCCAACTGCCGGCGGTCATCTGGCCGTACATCATCAGCCCGGCGCGCTCCAGCTCGCGGAAGTGCTCCCAGTGCGACCAGTGGCCCACCAGGTTGGCGTTGGCAATCAGGACGCGCGGCGCCCACTCATGAGTGCGGAAGATTCCCACCGGCTTACCGGACTGGACCAGCAAAGTTTCGTCGTTGCGCAGGCTCTCCAGCGAACGGACGATGGCGTGGAAGCAGTCCCAATTGCGCGCGGCCTTGCCGGTGCCGCCATAGACGATCAGTTCTTCCGGCCGCTCGGCCACTTCGGGGTCGAGGTTGTTCATCAACATGCGCCGGGCGGCTTCCTGGTGCCAACCCTGGCAAGTGAGCTGCGTTCCTCGCGGAGCCTTGACCGGCTTGTAGGTGGCGGCGTTGATTGCGGTGGACTCAGGCATAGCGCACCTTGCGCCGCCAATCTTAGCGCAGCCTCTCTGCGATGGGTAGAGCAGGGGCTTGTCAACAAGACTGAGATTACTGTAGACTTCCTTCAATGTTTCGAATAAGAGAGCCCGATCCCTAACCGGCGGCTGCACCAGTTGAGCGAAAACACGATCTCCAATCGGCGGGAGTTCTGGAGAGGGGTTTCCGGAAATGTCTTCGACTATTTGTGCTCTTTAAATCTTCACCTAATCGATATTTTATTAGTCGGAAGTGGCCGACGAGAATGCGAACAAAATTCTGCGAAGGACATCGACTCCGTAATCCTAATAGGAAACAACCTCTCTCTCCGAACACTTAGGGAAATGAGACTGAAAATAGAAAGGCACTTGCATCAGGATTTGGGCATCAATTCGTACCATTTCACCCGGATTTCCGATTTGGCTGTGGTACCGTATCGCCAGGACCAGTCGCTGCGCCTTGAGTTTTGGGGCTCCGACGTAAGGAACCACACTACGGAGGGTGACACCCGGTGGGTGAATTACAACACGAGCCATTCCAGTTCGCGTTCAACGGCTTCCTGAAAGTCGCGTTCCAGGGATCGCGCGTCACTTCTGACGCTGGCCTCATTCTGGTGCGCGAGTTGGATGAACGTCTGGGGCTGGAGACACTCATCGCCGAGCACCTGAGCGATTCCCGACAGGGGATGAACACCCAGTTCAGCGTGGTGGATCTCCTGCGGCAGTCGGTCTACAGTCGCCTCGCGGGCTACGAAGATCTCAACGACGCGGGGCGCGTGTCGGCAGACCCAACATTTCGTCTCATCGGGTCGCCAAAGCGCTGGGACCGGGGTGCGGCGCTGACATCGACGCTGCATTGGTTCGAGACAGAGCTGCTGACCCACGAGGAGAATCTCGTCGGGTTGAGGGCCGTGAACCGGGAGGTGCTTGCACAGGCCGAGATGGCGACGCGCGCCGACCGGATCGTGCTCGACATGGATTCGAGCGAGAGCCCGGTGCATGGGGCGCAGGAAGGGAGCGCCTATAACGGGCACTTCGAGTCCGTCTGCTACCACCCGCTGTTTCTGTTCACCGAGCATGGGGACTGCCTCGCCGCCACGCTGCGGCCAGGCAACGTGCATAGCGCCGACGACTGGGACGACCTGCTCGTACCGGAGATTGACCGGCAGCAGGTGGAGGGCAAGCGCGTAGCGTTCCGCGCAGACGCCGCGTTCGCGAAGCCCGAGATCTACGACGCGCTCGAGCAGCGCGACGTGGACTATGCCATTCGCATGCCGGCGAACAAGAGCTTGGAGCTGGAAATCGAAGACATCCTCTTTCGTCCGCCGGGACGGCCGAGCTGCAAGCCCTTGGTGCGCTACCAGAGTTTCCGCTATCAGGCCAAGAGCTGGACCACGCCCAGACGGATCGTCGCCAAGGTGGAGCACCACCAAGGTGAGCTGTTCCCTCGCGTCGGCTTCATCGTGACCAACATGGCCCTCCCGAGCCGCTCGGTCGTGCGGTTTTACAACAAGCGCGGTACGGCGGAGCAATGGATCAAGGAAGGCAAGCAGGCCACCCACTGGACGCGGCTGTCGTGCCATCGTTTCCGGGCGAACGAGGTGCGCCTGCAACTGAGCGTCCTGGCCTACAATCTGGGCAACTTGTGGCGCAGACTGGTCCTTCCGCTGCGGGTCAAGCGCTGGTCGCTCACGAGTCTCCAGCAGCGACTGGTGAAAACTGGGGGCCGGCTGGTGAAGCATGCGCGGTACTACTGGCTTCTGCTGGCGGAAGGGCATCTCACGCGGCGGCTGTTCGGCGACATGCTGCGGAGGATCTGGGCGCTACCCGTGCCGGCAGGCTGACGCGCGGCCTGAAGTGCAACGAAGCCCGCCCGGCGATGACACGGGGCACACGTGTGGAGCGGTGTCTGAGAAATGCCCGAAAAGCAGGGGTTCCAGTCGGTCGCACGTCGGCGCGGGCTCAGATGAAGGCCTTTGAAGCTGAGCGATTGTGCGACGATCGAAGTTTTTGTGCGATCGGCGGCGATCGGGTGTATAAACGTGCCATCAGGGGCAGGCAAAACGGAAATCCCGGTTTCAAGCTTTTCAATCGTAGAGAAATGAAGCTCCTCGGACGATATGACGCCTTCAGGTTGGCAGAATACCAACTCGGAAATAGCTCGCTTCTGGGAACAAGCTGCCTAAGGGACTACTCTCCTTGTTTGAATGACAACACTTTTTGCAATTCGGTATTCATCCAAACGGTATACGAGTTTCTAGAGGGAAACAGAATGGTTTCGGTGGTGGAACAATTTCACACTGGAAAAGTCCGGGCACGAATAGAGAGAAACAAAGTGATCCTGAAAGGGGATAACAGAAAGAGCAGGTTATTTGATAGAGACGTGAAAGAATTCTGCCGAAGCCGTGACAAACTGTTTAGCTTCTTCCTAGATCTGGCTGGCAGCAGAACGGTTTACTTTGGATCTATGCTTTGGTTTGCTCAGAAATATTTTGGAAGATTCAGGCATGAATATGTGAATAAGTATCATACCTACATGCGAGAAATCGAGCAGTGCTCTAAAGATGAAAATTACAATCTATGATGTGATTACGATTGAATTTGAATTCTCTCCTCGAGGCCTAAAGAAAGCTTGGTCC
This sequence comes from Candidatus Acidiferrales bacterium, assembly GCA_965247455.1. Classification (GTDB taxonomy): domain Bacteria; phylum Acidobacteriota; class Terriglobia; order Acidiferrales; family 2-02-FULL-67-57; genus JACZYA01. The sequence continues at coordinate 210,413 of CBDFHE010000016.1, read as the reverse complement.
GCCACAAGAGGATTATTTACAACCAAGACTAGTTTCACTGACTATTTCGACGTAGTAGGCCAACATAAAATGGACTATGTTATCTACGAGCTAGTGTACTGTCCCGGAAATATATGAGCAAAGTCGTTCGACCTTAGCGAGGATGGATTCGGCCGTGGCGGTCCCGACGAAAGGACTGGTGTTGGCGTTGTAATGTTCGACGAAGCGCTCGATGTTACGGACGAGAGCCTTGACGCTGGAGAAGGAACCTCGGCGAATGGCCTTCTGGGTAATGATGCCGAACCAGCGTTCGACTTGGTTGAGCCAGGACGCATAGGTTGGGGTGAAATGAACGTGGTAGCGGGGACGCCGAGCGAGCCAAGCGCGGACTTTGGGATGTTTGTGAGTAGCGTAGTTATCGACGATGAGATGGACGTCGAGGTTGTGCGGCACACTGCCGTCGATCTGACGCAGGAAAGTGAGGAACTCCTGATGACGGTGTCGCGGTTTACAGCGGGTGATGACTCTCCCGGTGGCCACATCGAGAGCCGCGAACAGAGTGGTCGTGCCGTGACGTTTGTAATCATGGGTGACGCCTTCGACGTAGCCGAGGCCCATGGGGAGAACGGGCTGAGTTCGCTGAAGAGCTTGAACCTGGGTCTTCTCATCGACCGAGAGCACCACGGCGTGGTCCGGGGGATTGAGGTAGAGACCGACGATGTCGCGGACTTTCTCGACGAAGAACGGGTCGTTGGAAATCTTGAAATGCCGCTGGCGATGCGGCTGGACGCCGAACAGATCGAACCACCGCTGGACCGTGCTCTTTGAGACTCCCGTGTGTTCCGCCATGGAACGCACGCTCCAGTGCGAACGATCGGGAGGTTCGGTTTGCAGGGCCGTGTTGATGACTTCCGCAACACGTTCATCCTCATGCGTGCGGGGGCGTCCGGGACGCAGTTCATCGTGTAGTCCGGGGATTCCATGTTCACGATAGCGCTTTCGCCACTTGCCCACGGTCGTATTGGTGACACCCAGACGCCGGGCCACGGTAGAGCCGGGAACGCCTTCGGCGCAGGCCAGCACAATCTGGGCCCTCAGCACCAGACTATGCGGCAAGGTTCGGGAGCGGGCGAGGCGCCCCAGTTCCGATTCCTCACTCTCACTGAGAGTGAGGGGAGTAACGGGGCGACCGCGTGGCATGGGCATACCTCCAGAGGCCAAAGGTTGCCCATTAATATATCGCTTATTTCCGGGACAGTACACTAGGGTTAAGGCCAAAAATACCCTTGGTTGGCCTACTATACCTGGAGTTCCTCCACAGCCTTGTGGCTAGTGGTCGTACAGAAAAGATTTTGGTGTTCCCTTCGAAGGACTTAACTGCGCCTTCACAAGAAACAAGGGATCTTCACGAGTTCACCGAAAGGGTTTTCTCGATATTCAGCAAACATAAGAACCAGATTAGCGTTGTTGATCTCTTTGGTGTAGCTCCCCCGGCTCAGCATTTGCTTTCAACTGACTTCCTACAAAGCATAAAGTTCATTGGAAGCGAGGAGTTCCTAGCTATCGCAAGAAATAACTTAAACCTATCAATCAGAGGCTTTGGCGACTTTAATAAATACCACCCAAAGGATATCCGGCTCTTGAGCACTTTCGTACACTTGGTTCGGGGGTGGCTGATATCAGACTACCTGAAGAAGCAAAAAATAATAGATGGCAGCAGTGTAAACCTGGGTTTCATAATATGGGAAACGGAGGTAGACAAATTAGGACTCTTCTACCGCATATCAGCACAGAATGAAGGGATGGACCTTACGCCGATCATGGGAAGGACAATATTCACATCCAAGGCCGAGCCTATTCCAACGTTCGGACCCAAAGCCTTGAATGCGTTTGATCCCGGATTTCCGATTTGGCTGTGGTACCGTATCGCCAGGACCAGTCGCTGCGCCTTGAGTTTTGGGGCTCCGACGTAAGGAACCACACTACGGAGGGTGACACCCGGTGGGTGAATTACAACACGAGCCATTCCAGTTCGCGTTCAACGGCTTCTTGAAAGTCGCGTTCCAGGGATCGCGCGTCACTTCTGACGCTGGCCTCATTCTGGTGCGCGAGTTGGATGAACGTCTGGGGCTGGAGACACTCATCGCCGAGCACCTGAGCGATTCCCGACAGGGGATGAACACCCAGTTCAGCGTGGTGGATCTCCTGCGGCAGTCGGTCTACAGTCGCCTCGCGGGCTACGAAGATCTCAACGACGCGGGGCGCGTGTCGGCAGACCCAACATTTCGTCTCATCGGGTCGCCAAAGCGCTGGGACCGGGGTGCGGCGCTGACATCGACGCTGCATTGGTTCGAGACAGAGCTGCTGACCCACGAGGAGAATCTCGTCGGGTTGAGGGCCGTGAACCGGGAGGTGCTTGCACAGGCCGAGATGGCGACGCGCGCCGACCGGATCGTGCTCGACATGGATTCGAGCGAGAGCCCGGTGCATGGGGCGCAGGAAGGGAGCGCCTATAACGGGCACTTCGAGTCCGTCTGCTACCACCCGCTGTTTCTGTTCACCGAGCATGGGGACTGCCTCGCCGCCACGCTGCGGCCAGGCAACGTGCATAGCGCCGACGACTGGGACGACCTGCTCGTACCGGAGATTGACCGGCAGCAGGTGGAGGGCAAGCGCGTAGCGTTCCGCGCAGACGCCGCGTTCGCGAAGCCCGAGATCTACGACGCGCTCGAGCAGCGCGACGTGGACTATGCCATTCGCATGCCGGCGAACAAGAGCTTGGAGCTGGAAATCGAAGACATCCTCTTTCGTCCGCCGGGACGGCCGAGCTGCAAGCCCTTGGTGCGCTACCAGAGTTTCCGCTATCAGGCCAAGAGCTGGACCACGCCCAGACGGATCGTCGCCAAGGTGGAGCACCACCAAGGTGAGCTGTTCCCTCGCGTCGGCTTCATCGTGACCAACATGGCCCTCCCGAGCCGCTCGGTCGTGCGGTTTTACAACAAGCGCGGTACGGCGGAGCAATGGATCAAGGAAGGCAAGCAGGCCACCCACTGGACGCGGCTGTCGTGCCATCGTTTCCGGGCGAACGAGGTGCGCCTGCAACTGAGCGTCCTGGCCTACAATCTGGGCAACTTGTGGCGCAGACTGGTCCTTCCGCTGCGGGTCAAGCGCTGGTCGCTCACGAGTCTCCAGCAGCGACTGGTGAAAACTGGGGGCCGGCTGGTGAAGCATGCGCGGTACTACTGGCTTCTGCTGGCGGAAGGGCATCTCACGCGGCGGCTGTTCGGCGACATGCTGCGGAGGATCTGGGCGCTACCCGTGCCGGCAGGCTGACGCGCGGCCTGAAGTGCAACGAAGCCCGCCCGGCGATGACACGGGGCACACGTGTGGAGCGGTGTCTGAGAAATGCCCGAAAAGCAGGGGTTCCAGTCGGTCGCACGTCGGCGCGGGCTCAGATGAAGGCCTTTGAAGCTGAGCGATTGTGCGACGATCGAAGTTTTTGTGCGATCGGCGGCGATCGGGTGTATAAACGTGCCATCAGGGGCAGGCAAAACGGAAATCCCGGTTGATAGCATTCCAGATTTGATTTTGAAATTGTCAGACAAGACTGATAGAGAAATTAGGAAATGCGTGCGAATCACCCGAACGATACTGGAAGGAAATTACACAAAGACAGAAGAACTAGGAGATACTTCTAGAAAGGGGCGTGAAATATTCCGGCAGCAGAAAACTAACCACCACACAAAGCTAGAAAGTGTAAGTGGATTGACAAAAACAGGTTATGCAGCACTATTCCTAATCGATAAGTTGCAGGAGCAGTAAGAGACCCAATCATTTCCCCAATGAAAGCCTTGAATATGTGGTTAACAATTACTACGGGGGGTTCTATTTTTGTTTTTGCCAAATGTATGTAACGCTAAGTGCTACTTCTGCTACGTAGAACCAAGCTTCTCACAAAGAGCTCGCGTCCCGCCGAGTACCATAAGGACGCTGGAGCAATTTGCAGGGCTAGCGCGTTCAGCTGGGTTCCGGCAGATCAGGCTAACGGGAGGTGAACCCCTCATATTCGACAACATAATCGAGGTTATTGACATCATAACGGCAAAGGGGATGGATTACACTTTGCTAACGAATGGCTTAGACCTCGAGAGGCATCTGGAGCATCTTGTCACAAATAGGCCTAGCAAAGTGACGGTTAGTTTGCACTCACTGCAGAACCACAATAAGATCTTTGGAACCCGAACATGCCCGAGTAGTACTATGCGTAACATAGGAAGATTGCTGGATCATCGGATCAACGTCACTATTACTATTCTATTCCTACCAGAGAACGAAGAGGAAGTGTTAGGCTTAGTCGAGTATCTCGCCGACTTCGGCGTACAGTCGGTCAAACTTGTTTACCCGAACGTAAGAGAAATATCAACTAAGATGGTGGCACGATTTAACAAGACGGTAAGAGCCTTGCAAGACAGCCACTTCGGCGGTCTGGAGATAAGATGGACAGACTTTGACCAGACGTATTGTTTACTAAGAGATCGGGGGTTTTTGTCCCTCACAATACCTGACTTTAGACTGTCGAATTGCTGTGTGCTTGTGAACACAGGAAAAGCACACAAGATTGAATCTCTTGACATTGGAGAGTTCTCCCGCATTCTTATGGAGATGCATGAGCAATCTAGCGGCATAAACGGCTACCCATGTGAATCCTACATAGGTGCATGCCCTATATCTTTGCAAAATATTCACAAATATGCCCAGAACGCTTCGAGCCTAACAAGGCTTTCTGGCATTGCCCTTACCTCGGGAAATCGCATGCCCTAGGGGTGTCCTTACTCACTCTGTGCAAAGGACCGTAAATCGTCGGGGCCGTTCAATCGGTATCATCCTGGGGGAAGTTCTGTGCAGGGCGGAGCTAGTGTACTGTCCCGGAAATAAGCGATATATTAATGGGCAACCTTTGGCCTCTGGAGGTATGCCCATGCCACGCGGTCGCCCCGTTACTCCCCTCACTCTCAGTGAGAGTGAGGAATCGGAACTGGGGAGCCTCGCCCGCTCCCGAACCTTGCCGCATAGTCTGGTGCTGAGGGCCCAGATTGTGCTGGCCTGCGCCGAAGGCGTTCCCGGCTCTACCGTGGCCCGGCGTCTGGGTGTCACCAATACGACCGTGGGCAAGTGGCGAAAGCGCTATCGTGAACATGGAATCCCCGGACTACACGATGAACTGCGTCCCGGACGCCCCCGCACGCATGAGGATGAACGTGTTGCGGAAGTCATCAACACGGCCCTGCAAACCGAACCTCCCGATCGTTCGCACTGGAGCGTGCGTTCCATGGCGGAACACACGGGAGTCTCAAAGAGCACGGTCCAGCGGTGGTTCGATCTGTTCGGCGTCCAGCCGCATCGCCAGCGGCATTTCAAGATTTCCAACGACCCGTTCTTCGTCGAGAAAGTCCGCGACATCGTCGGTCTCTACCTCAATCCCCCGGACCACGCCGTGGTGCTCTCGGTCGATGAGAAGACCCAGGTTCAAGCTCTTCAGCGAACTCAGCCCGTTCTCCCCATGGGCCTCGGCTACGTCGAAGGCGTCACCCATGATTACAAACGTCACGGCACGACCACTCTGTTCGCGGCTCTCGATGTGGCCACCGGGAGAGTCATCACCCGCTGTAAACCGCGACACCGTCATCAGGAGTTCCTCACTTTCCTGCGTCAGATCGACGGCAGTGTGCCGCACAACCTCGACGTCCATCTCATCGTCGATAACTACGCTACTCACAAACATCCCAAAGTCCGCGCTTGGCTCGCTCGGCGTCCCCGCTACCACGTTCATTTCACCCCAACCTATGCGTCCTGGCTCAACCAAGTCGAACGCTGGTTCGGCATCATTACCCAGAAGGCCATTCGCCGAGGTTCCTTCTCCAGCGTCAAGGCTCTCGTCCGTAACATCGAGCGCTTCGTCGAACATTACAACGCCAACACCAGTCCTTTCGTCGGGACCGCCACGGCCGAATCCATCCTCGCTAAGGTCGAACGACTTTGCTCATATATTTCCGGGACAGTGCACTAGCAAGGACTGTACATTTCGCCAGAGCTAAAAAGTTGCGCTGAAGTGATATCGCAACCAACCATGCAAGGCACCAGCTTGACCCAACTCCTCCTCGATACGCTCTGCAAGCAGAGTCGGCCCGACCTGCTCTGGCACAAGGTCGAGGGCGAATGGAAAACAATCTCCACTGACATCTACCTGCGGCGAGTGGCGGCCGTGGCGCGCTTTCTGCGAGAGTGCGGAATCCAGAAAGGCGACCGGGTGGCGGTCTTCAGCGAGAACTGCCCCGAGTGGCACATGGCCGACCTGGCCATCCTGGGCGTGGGGGCCGTCAACGTTCCGCTCTATTTTGCTGAGTCGCCGGAGCGGCTGCATTACATCCTGGCGGATTCCGAGTCGCGTCTCTGCTTCGTCTCGGGCGCGGAGCAGTTCGCCAAAGTGCGCGAGGTGTGGAGCCAACTGCCGGCGCTCAAAAAAGTGATCCCGTTCCAGCCCCTGGACAGCGTAGGGGCGCAAGCCGATTCGCGCGTGGTGTCGTGGCAGGTGGCCGCGCGGGAAGATGCTCCACACGAACGGATGGAGGAATTCACCCGCCGTGCTCTGCAAGCGAAACCCGACGACATCGCGACGCTGATCTACACCTCGGGAACCACCGGAAAACCGAAAGGCGTGCTGCTCACGCATGACAACCTGGCCTCCAACGTCAAAGGCTGCATGGGCCGGCTGGGATACGCGCAGGCTGACTTGATTATGTCCGTGCTGCCCCTCTGCCACATCTACGAGCGCACGAACTGCTACGGCTATTTTGCCAGCGGAGCACCTATCGCCTATGCGGAGAGTTTTGAGAAAGTGGCTGACAACCTGCGCGAGCTGCGGCCCACGGTGATGGCGGTGGTGCCGCGCTTCTTTGAGAAGCTCTACCAGCGCGTAATGGGCACCGTGCGCCAGGCTTCGCCGCTCCGGCAGAAGCTCTTCCACTGGGCGCTTGAGGTCGGCCGGCGGGCGCTGCCGCATCGCTTGCAGGGCCGGACGCCGCCCGGCTGGCTCGGACTGCAATACCGCTTGGCCGAGCGCCTCATCTACCGCAAACTACGGCGGCAATTGGGGGGACGTTTCCGTTTCTTTATCTCCGGCGGCGCACCGCTCTCGAAGCCGCTCAACCAGTTTTTCCATGCTATGGGCCTGACGATTTATGAAGGCTACGGTCTGACTGAAACCTCGCCCGTAATCGCAGTGAACGTGTCCGGCGCCACCAAGCTGGGCACAGTGGGAAAACCAATTCCAGGCGTAGAGGTGAAGATCGCCGAGGACGGCGAAATCTTGACCCGCGGGCCGAACATCATGCGGGGCTACTACAAGCTGGAAGAGGAAACCAGCGAGGTGCTGCGGGGCGGCTGGTTCCACACCGGTGACGTAGGTTTCCTGGACGACGAAGGGTTCCTCACAATTACCGACCGCAAGAAAGACTTCATCAAAACTGCCGGCGGCAAGATGATCGCCCCGCAACCGATTGAGAACCAGCTCAAAGCCAGCTCCTTCATTGCCAACGCAGTTGTAATCGGCGACCGGCGCAAGTACATCGCCGCGCTGCTCGTGCCCAACTTCACCCAACTGGAGCACTACGCCGCGCAGCGGGGTGTCGCCGCCAACTCGCCGGCCGAGCTGGCCGCCCAACCAAGTGTGCAGGAATTGTTGGAGGGCGAGGTAGAGAGGGTCAACCGCCGGCTGGCACAGTTCGAGCGAATCAAGCGCTTTGCTCTGCTCGAAAAGGACTTCACCTTTGCCGACGGTCAGCTCACCTACACCCAGAAAGTCTGCCGCCGCAAAATTGAAGAAGAGTTCCGCACCCTCATCGACAGCCTCTACAACGAGGAAACCCAACCCCCGACCGCGTGAGTTGCGCTCCCACCCCTCCTGACCCTAAAATGGTGTGAGGGGGGGGAATGTCATGGCCACCACGCAAACTGCTGTTGTCACCGACCAGTTGACCATCGCCGGCCGGACCTTCCGCTCCCGCCTCATCATCGGCACCGGAAAGTACCGTTCCTCGGAAGAAATGGTGCGCGCGCACCAAGCCAGCGGTGCTGAGATGGTCACCGTCGCCGTTCGCCGCGTCAACCTGACCGACAAATCCAAAGAGTCCTTGCTTGACCACATCGACCGCGACAAATTCTTCCTGCTGCCCAACACCGCCGGCTGCTACACCGCCGACGAAGCCGTGCGCACCGCCCGGCTGGGCCGCGAAGTCGGCCTCTCCCACTGGGTCAAGCTGGAGGTCATCGGCGACCAGCAGACGCTCTTCCCCGACGTTGAACAACTCCTCGAAGCCACGCGGATTCTGGTCAAAGAAGGTTTCGTCGTCCTGCCCTACACCAACGACGACCTGGTGACCGCTCGCAAGCTCATTGACGCCGGGGCCGCCGCCGTCATGCCGCTGGGCGCGCCCATCGGCTCCGGCATGGGGATTCAGAACCAGGCCAACATCCGTATCCTGCGCGAGCGGATTACCGAAGTCCCGTTGATCGTGGACGCCGGCGTCGGCACCGCCTCCGACGTCACCATCGCTATGGAACTGGGCGCCGACGGCGTGCTGATGAACACCGCCATCGCCGAAGCAAAAGACACAGCGCTGATGGCCCGCGCCATGAAGGCCGCCGTCGAAGCCGGCCGCGACGCCTACCTCGCCGGCCGCATCCCCCGCAAGCTCTACGCCTCCGCCTCCAGCCCCCTCGACGGCCTAGTCCGCTAACTACCTTCCTTCCACGCCGAGCCCCGTGGCCTGTCCTGAGCAAAGCCGAAGGGCACCTGCCACGGGGCGGACGAAGTCGGGAGAAACAAAATCAAGCAGTAGCAAGACTACTAGCCATAAGAATTTGCAGCAACACAGAGATCTTTACTTGCTGGAACCCGGCTAGGGTTTATCCTCAGTGGAGAGGTCTTTCTTTTCCGGCAGGGTGATGACGGTTTCGCCCGGCTTGGCCATCTTCAACTCTTCCCGGGCGACGCGCTCGACCGCACTGGGGTCGGACTTCAGCGCCTTGATTTCCTTTTTCAACTGTTGGTTTTCTTCTTCCAGTGTCCGCACTTCTTGCTTCAAACGCTCGTACTCGCCGCGCTGCGAACGCAGCCCCAGATAGCCGCGCTCCCCGAAGACGGCGTGCATCACCAGCGCAAACAACCCCAGCCCGATCACAATCAGCAGGAACCGCCGCCAGGGGGATGGTTTTCGCCTGACAGGCATCCCGTTTACTCCGCGATGAACTTCTGCGCCGCTTCCACCAGGGCCTGCGTTTCCTGCTCCGAGTGCGCCTCGCAGTAGCAGCGCACCACCGGCTCAGTGCCCGACAGCCGCAGCAGCACCCAGGAGTCGTCCTCGAACAGCAGCTTCAACCCGTCGGTGCGATCCACCCGCGCCACCCGCCGCCCGTTGAACTTTGCCGGGTCTTTCTTGATTCGCGCCGCCACCCGCGCCTGCCCTTCGTCTGACAGATGCAGGTTCACCCGCACGGGATAGTACGCGCCCACCTTGGCGAACAGCGCCTGAAGCTGCTCGCCCAGCGCCGCGCCCCGCCGCGCCACCATCTCCGCCACCAGCAGGCAGGCCAAGATGCCGTCCTTCTCCGGCACGTGCCCGTAGATGGTCAGCCCGGCGCTCTCTTCGCCCCCGATGGTGATCTTGTTCTGCTTGATGAGCTCGCCGATGTACTTGAACCCCACTGGCATCTCGTACACGGGCACCTTGTGGTGCCGCGCGACGGCGTCAACCAGGTGCGTGGTAGCCACGCTCCGCGCCACGCCACGTGGCCACTCCGGCCGCGTCTCCAGCAAGTAGTCAAGCAACAGCGCAATGATGTGATTGGGCGAAATGAAACTTCCGGTGCGGTCGAGGATGCCGAAGCGGTCAGCGTCGCCGTCGGTGGCGAGGCCCAGGTGGGCGCCGCGCTCACGCACCAGTTGTCGCAGCTCGCCCAGCCGGTCGTCGCCGGGCTCGGGTGGGTGCCCACCGAACAGCACGTCGCGCTGCCCGTGCAGGGCGTGGACTTCCACGTCCCGGTCGCGCAAGAAGCGGTCGAGGTAGCCGGCGCTGGTGCCGTAGAGAGCGTCGAAGGCAATTTTCAGTTCGGCCTGCTGGATTGCGGCCACATCCACTTTGCCCGCCAACGTTTCCAGGTAGCCGTCACGAGGATCAATCTCCTCCCAGCGGCTCGCATCGGCGTTGCCGTTCTCCGGCACCCCGCGTCGCAGGTGCTTCTCCGCCAAATTTTCCAGTTGCTGGGTGACGCGGGGCAAGGTCGGTGCGCCGTCGGCAGTGGAGAATTTCAGCCCGTTGTAGTCGGCAGGGTTGTGGCTGGCGGTGAAGTTGATGCCGCCGTCGGCTTGCCGGCGCAGAATCTCGCACGCGATGGCCGGCGTGGGCGTGGGTTCTTTGCACAAGTAGGAATGGATGCCGCGCGCGGCCAGCACGCTGACGGCGCTGCGGGCAAACTCAGGCGAGTAAAAACGCGTATCGTAACCGACAATCAGTCGCGGATCTTTGGGATTTTCCTTTCGGACGCAGTCCGCGATGGCAGCGCAAGCGGCGCGCACCCCCGCGAAGGTAAAATCATCACCGATGATGCCGCGCCAGCCGCTGGTGCCGAAATGAATCTGCTTGAGTGGCATTCACCGCGTATTGTACCGTGGGAGCAGCCAAGCGGCAACGCGAGGCGCCGAGGTAGGTGAACGATGACCGACAAAGTGGTGGTGCTAGTAACCTGCGGGTCGAGCGAAGAAGCCGAGCGCATTGCCCGCGCTCTGGTGGAAGCGCGCTTGGCCGCCTGCGTGAACATTACCGGCCCCGTCCGCTCTATCTACCGCTGGGAAGGGAAGCTGAACGACGATCAAGAGGTGTTGTTGGTCATCAAGACTTCTCGCTCGCTCTTCGACCAGGTGCGCCACGCGGTCGAGAAAGCGCACAGTTACGAGGTGCCGGAAGTTATCTGCCTGCCCATCATCGACGGCGCGCCCAACTACCTCAACTGGCTGACCGACTCGGTCGGCGAGCCTCCGCAGCCCGCAGCGCCCACTCCCAAGCCCGAAAGTAAGCGAGGCAAGTAAGTCGCGCCCTTCCAAAGTGCCGTTAAGCCCCAGCGGCTGGGGCCGCTGGGCTGGACGATCATCAGTTTGCCCCGGCTAACTCTCCTGCGTCCAACCCGGTGGCCTGTCCTGAGCACAGCCGAAGGGCCCCCGCCACCGGGACCGAAGCTAGACGTGTTGCAAAGCCCGGTCGAGGTCGGCGATCAGGTCTTCGACGTCCTCAATGCCGGCTGAGATGCGCACCAAGCCGTCAGTGATACCGTTCTTGGCGCGTTCTTCCGGCGGCACCGAGGCGTGGGTCATGGTAACGGGGTGGGAAATGAGGGTTTCGACTCCACCCAGGCTTTCGGCCAACGAACAGAGCTTGACGTGCTTCAGCATCCGCTTGGCAGCGTCAAGCGAGCCCAGCTCGAAACTGATCATCGCTCCGAAGCCCTTCATCTGCTTCTTAGCCAGCTCGTATTGCGGATGCGCTTTGAGCCCTGGGTAGAAAACCTGCTGCACTTTCGGGTGCTTTTCCAAAAACTCGGCGATGGCCTGCCCGTTCTTGTCGTGCTGCTGCATGCGCACCGCCAGCGTCTTGACCCCGCGCAGCACCAGCCAACAGTCGAAGGGACTCAGGATGGCGCCGGCGGATTTCTGAATGAAGTAGAGCCGGTCGTAGTCTTCCTGCCGCGTCAGGATGACCGCCCCGCCGATAGAGTCGCTGTGCCCGTTGAGGAACTTGGTGGTCGAGTGCACCACCATGTCGGCGCCGAACTCCAGCGGCCGTTGCAGGTAGGGGCTCATGAAGGTGTTGTCCACCACCAGCATGAGCTTGTGAGCGCTCGTTATCCGCTTCATCTCTTTCAGGTCGCTGAGGGCCATGGTCGGGTTGGTGGGCGTCTCCACGTAGAGCAGGCGGGTATTCTTCTTGACGGCTGCCTCCACCGTGGCAGCGCAAGAGGTATCCACAAAACTGGCCTCCAGCCCGAAGCGCGCCAGCACCTGCGTGAACAGCCGGTACACCCCGCCGTACACCGCGTGCGAGCAAATCACGTGGTCACCGCTCTGGAGCAGCGTCATGACAGCGTTGATGGCGGCCATCCCCGAGGCAAACGTCAGCGCGTGGCTCCCACCTTCCAGCCGGGCCAGGTTGCGCTCCAGGGCCGTGCGCGTGGGGTTGCCCGCCCGGGCGTAGTCGTAGCCCTTGTGCTTGCCCAGCTCCTCCTGCACGTAGGTGGAGGTCTGGTAGATGGGGACGATGATGGCGCCCGTGGCCGGGTCCGGCTCTTGGCCCACGTGAATCGCATCGGTGGCGAAGCCCATGTGGATTCTTTCTCCTTTCGGCAATCCGGTGCTGCCGCCGGTTTGTTTCTCTTATGACACCGTGTTAGAATTTCAGAGACAGCAGGAGGACTACAGTAGCACGGGGGCAACGCGCCTGTCCAAAGATGTGCTGTTAGGGACTGTACGGCGCCTGCGGGACGAGCGATGATGCGGCACGCCATGACGATGAAATGCGCGCTTCTGCTGGTTCTTGCTTGCCTGCCTCCCGGCGCGCTCGCCCAGAAACACAAAGACGTGGAAGAGATCGGTGCGCGCGATATCAACCAGGGCTCGTGGAACCTCTACTCCATCGAGCGCGAGATTGAGCTAGGCCGTCAATTGGCCGGGCAGGTAGAGAGCTCCTCCCTGCTGTTGCGCGACCAAGAGGTTCAGGCTTACGTCAACGAACTGGTCCAACGCCTGGTGCGCAACTCGGACGCGCAACTGCCCTTCACGGTTCGGGTCATCAATTCCGACGAGCTCAACGCCTTTGCCCTTCCGGGTGGATTCGTCTACGTGAACACGGGACTCATCCTGGAGGCGCAGACCGAAGCGGAGCTGGCCGGCGTGCTGGCGCACGAAATCGCCCACGTCACCGCCCGCCACGCCACCAAGCGGGCTACCAAAGCCACTTTGTTCCAATGGTTCAGCCTGCCGCTGATCTTTGTCGGCGGGCCGGTGGGCCTGGCGGTGCGGCAGGGGCTGGGGCTGGCGGTGCCGCTCACGTTCTTGAAATTTGCCCGCGGCGCCGAACGCGAGGCCGATTATCTCGGATTGCAGTACACCTACAGCAGCGGCTATGACCCGCTCGCCCTGATCGATTTCCTGGAGCGGCTGAGCGAGCACGAAAGAGAAGGGAATCTACCCAAGGTCTTCTCCACTCACCCCATGAGCAAAGAACGCATCAAAAGAGCACAGGAGGAGATTGCTCAGGTGTTACCCGCGCGCACGGATTACGTCGTTTCCACTTCCCGGTTCGACCAGTTGAAGGTTCGACTGCTCCACTGGCGGCACTTGAACTCGCTCTACGAACCCGGAGAACAGGGCAGCCCGCGCTTGCGGCGTCGCACCCAGGAGAGTCAACCGTGATTGGACCCAGCCGCAGCTCCGCCCTTGCCTTTGCGTTTGCTGTCTGGCTCCTCTCCACTGCTGCGCTGGTGGCTGCCGACGACCAGGACAAGCTAGTCCGCCTTGAGGTAGAGGTAACCTCAGAAAAAACGGGCAAACCCATTGACAACGCGACCGTGTACATCAAGTTCAAGCGGAAACGCCTGCTCCGGCGCGACAAACGCCATGAGTGGACCGTCAAAACCAACCGCGAGGGCAGGGCCGTCCTGCCGGTTCTGCCGGTCGGCGAAGTATTGGTTCAGATAGTTATGCCCGGATGGAAAACCTACGGCCGCTTCCACACCCTGCGCGGCCCCAAGCAGATTCTGGAAATCAAGCTCAAGAAACCCAAGAAGTGGTACTGACGATTCTGTTCTGATTCGGCAGCTTTTCCGCTGGCATCCCACCCAGCAGGATTGCTGCCGACCTTCAGTCCGCATTTGTTGAAGCGTAGCAAACCCCGTGCCAAAGAAAATTCCTGTTCCTCCTGCTGCGGTCTTGTGCAAACCGAGTAAAGAAGCTGGCTGCGGGCCGTTTGTCGGTCGCTGCTCCCTCTTTTCCACACGCTTTTCAACATTCTTGTTAAAAACTTTTAATGCCGGGCCAGCAGCAGCTCGGGTGGCTAATGAGAATCGGGGATTGCGATCTTGCGCACCGCTTCTTCGGTGGTACAGCGGACGATGGTCTCGTATTCCTTTCCCAGCAACTGCTCCAGCTTGCTGGTATTCATCACGTAAGAGCCGGCGAAGTAGGGGTAGGCCTCGGCGGGAACCGGGGAAATCCCGAGCGCCCAGAACAATTGGTACAGGAGCCTCACCAATCGGTAGGAAGGAAGTCTCAGGATGGAAAGCCCCACCAGTCGCGCCAACTGTTCGCCCGTCACCGGCGCGCCCCGGCCTTGCGCGTTCAGCACTTCCAGCCGTCCCGGGACGTAGTTCTTGCACAGCCACGCCAACAGGCGGGCGGCGTCGTCGATGTCCATAAACTGATAGAGACCCCCATATTTGCGCCCCCACGGTAGCAACAACGGCAGGCGCCACCCGCGGCGCTGCACCCAACGGCCCAGCCAGCTTCGCCCACTGGCGTGTCCCTGCAGAGCCCGGACAATAAAATTTTCCACCCCGACGCCCAGGAAAATGTGCCCGCGCACAATGTACACCCCACACCCATTCAACTGCGGATGCCGCCGGAGGCACAGCTCGTCGGTTTCCTTCTTGTGCAATGCGTAGGTATAGGTGTGGGGCTTCTGCGGGTGGTCTTCCCGCACCGGCCCGGGCAGCATGGGCCCGTAACTGGTGACGCTGGAAAGGTAGAGCAGGAGTTCCACTTGGCGCTGCGCCTTGTTCACCCGCTCGATCGCATCCAGTAGATGCTTGGTGCCGAGCACGTTGATCTCCCACTGCCGTCGGCGCGTCCGGGCGCCGGTGCGCGCCGGGTCCAGCACAAAAGCCAAGTGAACAACCTGCCGAACGTTGGACCGGGTCATCAACTCGGCCAGCTTGGCCGGGGCGTCAGAGGCGGAAAGGTCGAGCTGCGAGAACTGCATCTGGGGGTGGTCAAATTGAGGGGAGAAGAGGTCCACCCCCACCAGCCGGCGGTCTGGCAGATGCGCCGCCAAGCGCCGGCCCATGTTTCCCGACAGGCCCGTCACGAGCAAGACAGGCTGCTCAGATGTGTCGGGAAACTTCACGTTACGCATTAAATCGAAAGGGACGGCTAGTGTACGGCATCTCCTCCGCGCAGGCAAAGCTTTCTCCTCTCAGCGCATCTGATGCAATAAGACGATAGAACGGCAGGGGACAAGCCCCTGCCCTACCCAGGTTAATCACTGGTAGTGGGTCAGTTTGACGACGTTACCTTTACCGCTGAGCCCGGCGGCACCCGCCGCCGGGTGGATGAGCGGCAAAAGCACCCCGTGGCAGGTGCCACGGGGCTCGGCGTGAGATTCACATTTCCAAAAGGGGCTGTCCTAGCTAAGGGTGATTCTGTCTCGATTTGATCCATGTCTTCAATTGGTTAAGCAGTGTCCGGTGGTTACCGCCATTGAAGCGCCATTCGCACTCCTTCAGGAAGAGGTGAAAACTCTGTTTGGGCACCCCGTTGAAGCGCCGAAGATGCCGCTTTGCCTGGTTCCAGAAGTTCTCGATCTGATGTGGTTCCGTTCGTCGACGAACCGTTCCGAGTGGTTGATCCGAACATGGTGGAAGTCCGACACATCCAGAGCATCGTAGCTCGAAAAGCCATCCGTGTAGACGATGCTGTCGGGCTGGATCAGGCGCTCCATGATCGGCATCAACGTGTCCGTATGGGCATTGGGGATCATCACCGTGTAGACCCTTCCTCCACGCTTCAAAAGCCCGAAAACCGGGACTTTCCCGCCAGCACCACGACCGCGTTTGCCCTTGCGGCGACCACCGAAGTAACTCTCGTCCACTTCGATTTCGCCGCAAACCGAAGAGGCTTTCTGGGTCTCCTCGGCAATCACCGTGCGAATCCGTGTATAGAACGAAGCGGCCGTGTTCCGATGAATCCCGACAAGCTCAGCCGCCGCCCGTGCCGTCGTCCCAGCAACGAAGTGCTCCACCAACCGATCCCGCTTCGCCTTGCTCAGCCGACTACGCCGTTCGTACATATCGCCATCCTATCCCTAAGCAATCTGCTTGCCAGTTCCAAAATGACCCACTAGATGTGGGGTGTTGTGCTGCTCTTCGCTGAGTGAGCACGCCCGAAGAGGGAAGCAAACCCCATGGGTAGACTGATCTGGGCCAACCTGCGCGCTCGTCCCATACGCACGGTGCTGAGTGTTACCGCCGTGGCCTTGCAAGTCTTCCTGCTGCTTTTCCTGATGGGCCTGACCGATGGCATCGTGAAGGAGTGGGGCGAGCGGGTGCAAGGCATCGGCGCCGACCTGCTGGTGCAACCCCCGAACGCCTCGATTTTCTTTGCTTTTTCCAGCGCCAACTTGAACCAGAGCCTGACCCAGCGCTTGCAGAAAACCGACGGCGTTGAGAAAATCTCGCCCGTGATTGCCGTGGTCAACGATACCAGCCTGAGCATAATTTACGCCATTGACTTCGACAGCTATGACCGTTTAGGCCGCGGCTTCCTCTTCCGCGCAGGTGGGCCTTTCCAGGGGCCCTACGACGTAATCATTGACGACATCCGGGCCGAAGAACGCGGCTTGAAGGTCGGCGATGCGATGCAACTGCTCGGCCGGCAGTGGCGGGTGTGCGGGATCGCCGAGCGTGGGCGCGGAGCCCGCCAGTATATTCCCCTCCAGACTGCGCAGGAACTGCTGGCGGTGGGGAAGCGCGTCTCCATGTTTTGGATCAAGTCCACGGGCGACCCCAACGCCGTGCGCCAGCGCATCGCAGCTTTTCTACCCCGGCACCGCATCCGCCTGATGGATGAGTATCTCTCCTTGATGGTCTCCAGCAACTTGCCCGAAGTCCGGCCCTTCACCAACTCCATCATTTTGGTGGGCCTGCTGATTACCTTCCTGGTGGTGCTGCTGAGCATGTACACCGTCATCCTGGAACGCCGGCGCGAGATCGGCATCCTCAAGGCGCTGGGTGCCTCCCGCTGGAATATCGTAACGCTCCTGTTGCGGGAAGCCCTCTTGATCGGTGTTTTCGGCGTCGTGGTGGGGATTGGGGCGACCTATGGCGTAAGAGAGATTGTCATCAGCCTGCGCCCCACCATGACCATTCTGGTCACGCCAGCGTGGTTGCTGCAAGGGGTATTGCTGGCGCTGGGGGGATGCACGCTGGGCTCGGTCTATCCAGCGCTGCGCGCCGCCGCCGCCGACCCTGTCAACGCACTCGTCTTCGAATAGCATCCTGGCACCGGCGGCTGCCGGCTGTCTGTAAGATTTTCTGTTGAAAGTGAGAGTGTGGGTGTACTCGTTCAGCAGGAGATCTTGTGTGTAGTATACTGTCGGTCGCCGCCTGGCCAACCATGCATAACGGCGGCGGCGGAGAAACAATGTGGCAGTGCCCAGCGACAAGCACACCCAAGCGGAAATCATCGAGCGGCGTAATTTTTCCGACGATTTGTGGGCCATTCGCCTCAAAGCAGAAACTCCGCTCAAGTTTACTCCCGGTCAGTACGCCACCTTTGGAATCATAGATGGCAAAAAGGTCATCGAGCGGCCCTACTCCATCGTCTCCTCCCCCTACGAGGAGAGCTTGGAGTTCTTTTTGGAGCGCGTGCCCGAAGGGGGGCTGACACCGCGGCTGCATGAATTGCAGCCGGGCGCCAAGCTGGTACTGCGCAAGGTCGCCAAAGGCCGTTTCACCCTCGATACCCAAAGCGGCCACAAAAACCATTTCATGGTAGCGACGGTCACCGGCCTAGCCCCTTATTGCAGCATGGTGCGCTCGTTCTACCAGGACTGGAAGGAGGGGAAATTCCCGGCGGGTTGGCAGGTGGTGGTTCTCCAGGGCGCCAGCCGTTCCTGGGAGCTGGGCTACCGCGAGGAGTTCGAGCGTTACGCCGGCGAAGCTCCGTGGCTGACCTACATCCCCACCATCAGCCGTCCCTGGGAAGACCCGAACTGGGCCGGGGAAACCGGACGGTGCGAAGACATCCTGCGCAAATATAGCGACCAACTCAACCTGGCCGCGACCGACACCACGGCCTACCTCTGCGGTCATCCCGAAATGATTGAAAAATCCAAGGGCATCTTGCTGCGCCGGGGCTTTTCCAAAGAGTCGTTGCGCGAAGAGCAGTACTGGGTGCAAAAGTAACCGTTTGCGGCACGCGGGGCAGGGAAGCGGCGCTCAGGTTGACCCCCTCCCTGCAGTCACCTAACATAACTCGTCGCGCTGCATCTCCTGCGTAGGAGGCCTTCCATGGCAATCAAGAAACGTTACATTTTTCTGATCCTTGTAGTCGTGTTGTTGGTGGGACTGGTCATTGCCGGGCAAATTGCGACGCGCATCCCCAGCGAAAGCGTGCTCACGCTGACCATCGCCGGACAAGTGGCGGAAGAGGATTGGCCCGACCTGAGCGCACGTATGTTTGAGGGCGATGTGACGGTTTTCCGCCGCCTGCTGGAAGCGTTGGACCGCGCCCAAAACGACCCCCGCATCGCCGGTGTGTCCCTGGAAGTACAGAATGTCGGCATGAATTTCGGCAAGGTGCAAGAACTGCGCGACAAACTCCAGGCCCTGGTCGCCAACGGAAAATTCTGCACCGCCTACCTGGAAACAGGATTCAATCTCAGCTACTACCTGGCCACTGCCTGCCCGGAAGTCTATTTGACTCCCACCAGCCTGCTGGGGTTGAACGCCTTGATGGGGCACACCACTTTCATCCGTGGCACGCTCGACAAGCTGCACATTTATCCCGATCTCTACCACATTGCTGAGTACAAAACATTTACGAATGTGTACACGGAAAAACGTTTCACGCCCGCACACCGCACAATGGTCACCGACCTGCTCACCGGCTGGCAGCGACAACTGGTGGACGGAATCGCGGCGGGGCGCGACATGGACGCGGCGGCGGTCGAGCAATTGGTGCGCAGCGGCCCCTACCTCGCCCACGAAGCGGTTGAAAATAAACTCATCGACAAACTTCTCTACTACGACCAGTACCGCGACCTGCTCAAAGAGAAAGCGGGCAGCTCGGAGTTGAATACCGTTAGCGCGGAAAACTACCTCCAGCGCACCACGCCTCGCTCCGGCCCCAAGGTTGCCATTGTCTATGCCACCGGTACCATCGTGAGCGGCAAGAGCGGCTATTCGCCCCTGGAAGGCCGGGTGATGGGTGCAGACACCGTCGCGGGCGCTTTGCGGCAGGCGTGCAAGGATGGCTCCGTCAAGGCCATCGTTCTGCGGGTCGACAGCGGGGGCGGTTCCGCCATCGCTTCTGAGGTCATCCGCCGGGAAGTGGAACTGGCCCAAGAAAAAAAGCCGCTGGTGGTTTCCATGTCAGATGTGGCCGCTTCGGGCGGCTACCTGATTGCAATGTCGGCGCACAAGGTTGTGGCCGACCCGGGGACAGTCACAGGTTCCATTGGGGTCGTCTTTGGCAAATTAAACCTGAAGGGCTTTTACGAAATGCTGGGGATGACCAAGGACTACGTCGCGCTTGCGCCCAACGCCACTTTCCTCTATCCATTCGAAAACTTTACCCCCGCCCAGCGTCGAGTGGTGCGGAAATTCATGAGAGATACCTACGACAGTTTCCTGCAGCGGGTCTCGGTAGGACGGGGGATGTCAGTCGAGGAGGTCGACCGCATTGCCAAAGGCCGCGTCTGGCTGGGCACGCAGGCCAAGGAGCACGGCTTGGTGGACGAATTGGGCGGGCTGGAGCGGGCGGTGGCCCTGGCCAAGGAGTTAGCGAACATTCCCGAAGAACAGCCGGTTCAATACGTAATCTTCCCTCGGCCCAAGTCTACTTGGGAGCAGTTGCAAAGCTGGTTGGGCATGAGTGGCGGAGCAGCGACCGCGCGGCGGGCGTGGCTCGATCCCGAACGACTCTTGCTGAACCGCGAGCCGGGGCTGCTGATGATGCCGTTTCGGATTGAGCCGCGCTAATGGGCAAAGTCCCCGGCGGCGGCCTCACCAGGCGGCCAGGCAATGTCTATCCAGAGCGGCGCGTGGTCGGAAGATTTCACCGAACGTTCGATGGCGTAGTCCAGCCACCGCACGCCCTGCGTGTAGAGTGAATCCAGACGAAGCGGAAAGAACGCTTTCCGGCTGGTCGGACCTTCCTTGGCAAAGGAGGTCTGGAAGCCCTTTTCTTTCATAAATGCATCGACCGCCTTTGCCTGGTGGGATCGAAAGATGGGAATCGTGCTCCACAGCCAGCGAAAGGGGTTGGTATTGAAGTCGCCCCCGACCACCTGCGCCGTCCTTCCATCACTGTTGGCTGCCTCCAATACAGGCACCAGTTGCTTGATGCGAACAGCCGAATTGGCCCGGGTGTCCAGATGGAGGTTGTACACGCGCAGCGGCCGGCCCGCCACATCGGCGGTGGCAGCCAGGGCGATGCGCTGGCGGCTCTTGTAGCGCAAGTTCAGGCGCGGCAACAGTAGGATTTGAACCTCCGAGAGTGGATAACGGCTGAGAATGGCCAGCCCATGGGTGCCGGGCTTGCCTTGATTTTCTGTGGGTCGCGCTGGGCCGTACACATAATTGAGGCCGAGCGCCTCCGCCAGCTTGCGCGTGCGGCTGGCGCCCTCGGCAGGGTAGCTCTCGATCTCCTGCAAGAGGAATAGGTCTGCCCGCCGCAGGTTGGGGTTTTCCTGAATGCTCGCAATCAGCAGCGGCAGGTCTGTAGCCAGGTGCACATTAAAACTTACGATGCGAATCGCCGTGGGTGCTTCCACTGGGGATGAAACCGGCAGAAGTTGCCCCACTTCCGGTTGGAGACTGGCCGCCGGCGGGTCGTCCTGCGCGCGGCTAGACGCAAAGACAAACAGGAAGGCGAGCAGAAGCAGCAGCGCGGGGCTGTGCAACCGGGAGGTGCGGTAGTAAATCATTTGACCTTCAGCCTAACCGAAGCTAGGATTCTAGTGCACAGGGTCTGATTCCGACAACAGCCCAGACCCGAACCGGGCCGTTTTGGGCTGAGGAGAATCCGAGCCCGGTAATCTTTCCGCTTTTGCGTTCGCCATGACCGACTTCTGGCAAAAAGGAATCCTCGACCCGCTAGGCCGCTTCCGCGACGACGTACTGAGCCTTCTGCCCGACCTCCTGCAGAGCCTGGTGATTGTGCTGATTGGGCTGCTGGTGGCCTGGCTGCTCAAGGAGATTATCTACCGGCTGTTGCGTCTGCTGACCTTCGACCGCCTCTGCGCCCGCCTGGGCATCACAACCGCGGTCGAGCGCGTGGGGGCTTTTCGCTCGCCTTCCTATCTGGCCGGCCAGGCCGTGCAGTGGTTCATCATTATCTTGGCCTTGCTCACCGGCTTGAGTGCGTTGGAAACGGAAGTGAGCGACAAGTTGCTGGTACAGTTTCTGGCCTACCTGCCGAACTTAATTGTAGCGGGCTTTATCCTGGTGCTGGGAGCGATTGCCAGTCGCTTTCTGGGCCGTGCGGTCCTGCTGGCGGCTGTCAATGCACAGATGCGCGCTGCTTCGCTGGCCGCCGGCACGGTGCGTTTTCTGGTCATGTCGCTGGCGACCGTGGCGGCGCTGGAGCATTTGGGGATTGGGCGGACCACCGTCCTGGTAGCCTTTGGAGCAGTTTTCGGAGGCGTGGTGCTGGCTCTGGCCATAGCTTTTGGACTGGGCGGGCGCGATTTGGCTCGCGAACTGTTGGAAGGACAACTGCGCAAGCACATGCCGAAAGATCAGGAGGACCAGATCCGCCACCTGTAGGCCCCCTTCGACCGCCCGCATCCTCCTGAACAAAAACCATGCTACAGGCCAAAAAGACGTTCACGTTTACCAGCGACGCCCACGTTGTGCGCATCTGCGGGACGCGTGCTACCACGCTGGCGGAACTGCATGGGCTGCTAAAAACTGCCAGTGACGCCTCCATCTTTCACCACACGTTTCAGACCCTCCAAGCCCACCATTACCTGACGGAGGGGTTTACCAACGACTTCGCGCAGTGGGCCCTGGCGGCGTGCAACGAGAGTACCCTGGCCGAGCAATTGGCGGCAGTGGACGTGCGCGACTATGTGTCTATCTCCGCCCTGCGAAAACAACTCACTCGGGTGACGGGAGCCTACATCAAAGACAACCCCACCCGGCGCGACCGCACCGGCTTCGAGCCTTTTTATCTCTGCGAGACCGTGCTGGTGACCGTGCCCACCGGCGTCGTGGCACGGACGTTGAGGGAGTTCGCCGAGGGTGTCAAGAACGCCAGCCTCAGCTCCATCCATTTCCATTTCCTTACTTCCCGCCTGCGTTTGCAGTTGGAAACCAACGATTTTTCCGAGTGGCTGCGCCGGAGCCTCGATTTGCCGGAGCTGGCGGAACAGGTGGAGCGAATCGATATCTATACCAACACGCTGGAAGGAGTACGGAGCAAAATCATCGAGCTGGCCCGCGCCTGGGTGGAGAAGTAATGGGTTCCAATCCTTCCATTCCGCTGCCCCGCATTGTTCATCTGGAAGATTACGCCGCCGTCTTGGGCGAAGCCGAGATCAGCCTGTTGCGTTCGCTGGCTGCCCGGCTGGGCGGGCGCACGGTCAAAATGGTAAACTCCACTTCGGTCGGCGGCGGCGTGGCCGAAATCCTGAACTGCATGGTGCCACTGCTGCAAGACCTAGAAGTGCCGACGCGCTGGGATGTCATTACCGGCGGCAATGATTTCTTCGAAGTGACCAAAGCCTTCCACAACGCGCTGCACGGTGCTCCCTATGAGTCCCGCCCGGCGGACTTTGAGTTATTCCTAGCCGTGAACGAGATGAACCGCGCGCGCATGGACTTTTCCGAGGATATCGTGGTCATCCATGACCCGCAGCCGGTCGGGCTCGTCCACCAACGCGAGCAGGAAAAGCGGAAGAAACCCTGGATTTGGCGTTGTCACATCGACCTCTCCAACCCCAGTCCGGCGGTGTGGTCCTTTCTGGAACCCTGGGTGAGAAAGTTCGACGCCGCGATTTTTTCCTCCCCCAACTTTTCCCGCAAACTCACCGTCCCGCAGAATCTCTTTTTCCCCGCCATTGATCCTTTGTCGGAGAAGAATCGCGAGCTCGAACCCGAATACGTTGCGAGCGTGCTGGAGCGTTTCCAGATCGACGCCCGCCGCCCCATCCTCACCCAGGTCTCGCGCTTCGACCGTCTGAAGGACCCGGTGGGCGTCATCCGCGCTTACAAGATGGTCAAGAAATACGTGGATTGCCAACTGGTGCTGGCGGGCGGTGGCGCCCGGGACGATCCCGAAGGCGGCGAAGTGCTGGCGGAAGTCCGCGAAGCGGCGGGGAAGGACCCCGACGTGCGCGTATTGGAGCTGCCGCCGTGGAGCGCGCTGGAAATCAATGCGCTCCAGCGTGCCTCGACCATTGTGATTCAGAAGTCCCTGCGCGAGGGTTTCGGCCTGACCGTGGCCGAGGGGCTGTGGAAGAAAGTTCCGGTGGTGGCCTCAGCGGTCGGAGGCATTCCCAGCCAGATCATCCATAAACAAACCGGAATGCTGGTTCACTCGATTGAAGGCTGCGCGTTTCAAATCCGTTACCTTCTCTCCAACCCTGCGGTGATGCAACGCTTGGGCGAGAACGGCTACGAGCACGTCAAAGCTAACTTCCTCATCACCAGCAGCATCAAGAGCTACCTGGTCCTGTTCATTCTCCTCCTCGAGCAAATGAAGTCCTGAACCTCGGAAGTTTTTCCGCGAACTCCGAACTTCAGTTTCGAGGGTGTCAACGCAAAGTAGAAATGTCCGGTTTTTTGCCAGATAGAAATGTCCTCCTCCAAGGGTGATCGGGAGGGGGAATGTACTTTCGTTTGCCTTTCCTTGGGCCCGCAAGCCCCGTAGGCCGTAGGCCGAAGGGGGTTGCGGGCGCGGGCGGCGGGCTCGGGCAGGGCCGCAGGCTGAGATAAGAGCCGCGGAAGCGGACCCAGCGGCTGCCGTCGAGCCGCCGTTCGACCTCCACCCGCGCCCCCCGCAACCCCGCTCGCACCTGGGCGCGCGGGATCGCCCAGCGCTGGCCCTGCCAGCGCACGGTGTAGTCGCCTGCCACCCGGCGCGGTTCGCGCACGCTCAGGATTGACTCCAGCCGCTGGGTGCCTCCCAGCGGGCGGTGGGCATCGTGCGGCTGGCGCGGAGCGACGGTGAAGCGCTGCTCCCAGAAAGGCAGGAAGACTGCTGCCAGGAAGCGGTTGGCCTGCTCCACCGTGTGCACCCCGGCCAGGCGCATCTCCTTGACCAGGCGGTCCTGCAAGGTGCCGAATAGTCTCTCGATGCGCCCCTTGGCCTGGGGGCTGTGGGCGGGAATCCACTCGATCCCCAACTCCTGCAGGGCCCGCCCGATCTGGGTGCGGGCCGGCTGACCGCCGAGCTGCTCGTCGAGCCGGGCCGAGCGGGTGGTGCGGAACAGGCTGCTTTTGTCGGTATAGAGTGCCCGCGGCCGTCCCCAGCGCCGGAGCCAGCCTGCCAGGGTGCGCAGGTTTTCCTCGGTCGAGTCCTGGGCGGCGAAGCGGCCCCAGACCCGGCTGGTAGCGTCGTCGATCAGCGCGATCAACTGCACGGGAGGTCCGCGCCGCTCCAACCAGCGATAGGGCGAGCTGTCCATCATCACCAACTCGCCGAAGGCGGCCCGCCGCTCTCGCCAGACGTGCACCGCCGGCCTCCGCTGCCGGCGCGACCGCCACAGCCCGGCGGCGGTCATCCACTGCCGCAGCGTCTCCCGGCTGGCCTGCCACCCATCTCGCGCCAGGTGCTCGCTGGCCAGCGTGGGCCCAAAGTCGGCGTAGCGCCGCCGCACCTGGGCCAGGATGCGCCCCTGGAGGGCCGCTGGAATCTTCCGGTTCGAGGGCCGCCCCCGCAGCCGATGCACTACGCCCCTGTCCCCCTCCGCCCGCACCCGTCTCAGCAGACGCCGCAGGTGGCGTACGCTCACCTGCACCCGCCGGCCCGCTTCCACCTGGGTCAGATAGCCCTGCTCGACTTGGTGGAGTACCTTCAACCGATCCTGCTCCCGTTGGCTCAATTCGATTCGCTCCTCTCTCATCGTCCCTCCTGGCCCTGATGAAAGAGGACATTCCTACTTTGCGCAAATAGGACATTCTCACTTTGCAGCTACAACTTCAGTTTCGAGGGTTGCCAGAAGGGGGTACTTCGAGTACAATGCTGCCGCGGGGTAGTGGAGTCTGGTACCACGTTGGGCTCATAACCCAAAGATCGCAGGTTCAAATCCTGCCCCCGCAACCATCTAACTTATTGAACCAAACGCAGTTCCTCAACAAGACTAACACACTCCTCTACCGACTTGGGTGCATCTGGGTGCAGAATCTTGCCCAACTGGGCAGCAATCCTGCGGTCATCTTGGCCCACACTGTGAGTGTAGGTGTTGATTGTGATCCGTGGGTCGCTGTGCCCAAGTCGTTCTTGCCTAACTTTCACTGGCGTGCTGAGCCTGTCCATCAAGCTGCTGTTCGCATGACGAAAGCCGTGCAAGCCCGAACGCCGAAAGTCCTTCTCCCAACAAGGAAATTCGCCGTGGCAACGGTCGCAGGTGTGGGTGTGGGATGGTTTGGCAAGCTGCGTCATTGAGTAGGTCATGGGCCAACGCTGGGGCTGTTACGGGGGTGACCCCCACCAGCGCCACCAACCGGCACCTCGATTGGTTGAATAGGGGGGTCAGGCAATTCCCGACCAGGGGACAGTAGTTCTATTTCCCGAAGAGTTGAATAGTCATCCAAGTCAGCGTCGCAAACCCACCGAGGCCAAGAGCGATCTTTACGCGGTACCACAAAAGCTCACGCCGACGCCACCGGCGATAGAGCACTACGATGTCTCCCCTTGCTTCCATTTCTCTAGCTCCCTGAAGGGGAAGCCTGGGTGGCGGGTTGGCCTCCTTACTGCGTAGATCGCCTTCCAACGAGGGACTGCCGTTCTTTCCCACCACCCAGAACTCCGGTTTCAAGTTCAGAAATTAGGTTTGATGGCGTTGTGGAGAGCAATGTCCCGCAGGGTGGAAACCATTTCAGCGTCGTTGTCAGTGAGCAGGGCAGCTCGCGTAATCCCCTGTTGGTGGATAGTGATCGTTGGCTTGGGCTCAGGTCCAATCGCCTGGGTAGGTACACGCACCAGTTGGCCTGTGTCCAGCAGGACGTAGCACCCCTGCAGGCTTATTTCATTGAAATTCACAACTTCAAGATCGCCCTGCATTGCCTTCACCTGAGTTCTCGTGTCTGCCATTTCAGCCTCCCGATTAGAGTGTGGATTCGCAGCATTCTTATTACACGGAAATAAGGATTTCATTAGAGAAGGATTAAAGCCCGGATTTCCGATTTGGCTGTGGTACCGTATCGCCAGGACCAGTCGCCGCGCCTTGAGTTTTGGGGCTCCGACGTAAGGAACCACACTACGGAGGGTGACACCCGGTGGGTGAATTACAACACGAGCCATTCCAGTTCGCGTTCAACGGCTTCTTGAAAGTCGCGTTCCAGGGATCGCGCGTCACTTCTGACGCTGGCCTCATTCTGGTGCGCGAGTTGGATGAACGTCTGGGGCTGGAGACACTCATCGCCGAGCACCTGAGCGATTCCCGACAGGGGATGAACACCCAGTTCAGCGTGGTGGATCTCCTGCGGCAGTCGGTCTACAGTCGCCTCGCGGGCTACGAAGATCTCAACGACGCGGGGCGCGTGTCGGCAGACCCAACATTTCGTCTCATCGGGTCGCCAAAGCGCTGGGACCGGGGTGCGGCGCTGACATCGACGCTGCATTGGTTCGAGACAGAGCTGCTGACCCACGAGGAGAATCTCGTCGGGTTGAGGGCCGTGAACCGGGAGGTGCTTGCACAGGCCGAGATGGCGACGCGCGCCGACCGGATCGTGCTCGACATGGATTCGAGCGAGAGCCCGGTGCATGGGGCGCAGGAAGGGAGCGCCTATAACGGGCACTTCGAGTCCGTCTGCTACCACCCGCTGTTTCTGTTCACCGAGCATGGGGACTGCCTCGCCGCCACGCTGCGGCCAGGCAACGTGCATAGCGCCGACGACTGGGACGACCTGCTCGTACCGGAGATTGACCGGCAGCAGGTGGAGGGCAAGCGCGTAGCGTTCCGCGCAGACGCCGCGTTCGCGAAGCCCGAGATCTACGACGCGCTCGAGCAGCGCGACGTGGACTATGCCATTCGCATGCCGGCGAACAAGAGCTTGGAGCTGGAAATCGAAGACATCCTCTTTCGTCCGCCGGGACGGCCGAGCTGCAAGCCCTTGGTGCGCTACCAGAGTTTCCGCTATCAGGCCAAGAGCTGGACCACGCCCAGACGGATCGTCGCCAAGGTGGAGCACCACCAAGGTGAGCTGTTCCCTCGCGTCGGCTTCATCGTGACCAACATGGCCCTCCCGAGCCGCTCGGTCGTGCGGTTTTACAACAAGCGCGGTACGGCGGAGCAATGGATCAAGGAAGGCAAGCAGGCCACCCACTGGACGCGGCTGTCGTGCCATCGTTTCCGGGCGAACGAGGTGCGCCTGCAACTGAGCGTCCTGGCCTACAATCTGGGCAACTTGTGGCGCAGACTGGTCCTTCCGCTGCGGGTCAAGCGCTGGTCGCTCACGAGTCTCCAGCAGCGACTGGTGAAAACTGGGGGCCGGCTGGTGAAGCATGCGCGGTACTACTGGCTTCTGCTGGCGGAAGGGCATCTCACGCGGCGGCTGTTCGGCGACATGCTGCGGAGGATCTGGGCGCTACCCGTGCCGGCAGGCTGACGCGCGGCCTGAAGTGCAACGAAGCCCGCCCGGCGATGACACGGGGCACACGTGTGGAGCGGTGTCTGAGAAATGCCCGAAAAGCAGGGGTTCCAGTCGGTCGCACGTCGGCGCGGGCTCAGATGAAGGCCTTTGAAGCTGAGCGATTGTGCGACGATCGAAGTTTTTGTGCGATCGGCGGCGATCGGGTGTATAAACGTGCCATCAGGGGCAGGCAAAACGGAAATCCCGGTTAATATCGAAACACTGCCAGATCCCTCTACACATGCAAGGGCACGACGCACGTCGTGTTGGCTGGACCAAAACTCGAAGAGCAAATACGCTGACGCTATCATCTATGCGACCACGAATTACTGGTATATTAGGAAAACAGTCAGGTTCCTTGCACCCAGTCCTGATGATGTTGTGTATGATCTTGGTTGTGGAAAGGGGCGGTTTCTCTGCGTTATGGCGCAACGGCCCGTCCGAAGATGTGTGGGCATAGACTTATCCCCGTCTCTGTGCGAGATTGCCAGAACCAACGCGCGACGTTTGCGAGGTCGCAAAACAGAAATTGAAATTATTTGTGCGGATTGCTCGGATGCAGACCTGCACGAGGGCACGATCTACTACATGTTTAATCCCTTCGGGCTGCGGACCATGTGTGCTGTTCTTGAAAATATATACCGCTCACTGGTTAGTAATCCTCGACGGATTACGATTGTGTATCACAACCCGGCGCATGAGGAAGTCTTAGAATCCTGCCGATGGCTCGAATTATTCGAGGGATTTGAAACATTTCGAGGTCAGCGTGCGAGCTTCTGGGGAAATCGGAAGATCCCATTGCTTGGTGGGCTTCCCGCAGGAATTGCTCCTCATGTCTTACGTTTGCGTGGAGGAGGGATCATGCCTCACCTACCAAGGGCCGAAACTCTGCCGGCACAAGCAGAACGGCGGCGGAGTCAGCGAACCCATGTGATCACATCCGTAACAGTGGCATGGCACGCAGAAGACGGTCGATACGTCAGCGAGCAAGCCGAGACTGTTGAAGTCAGTGCCTCCGGCGCCCTCCTGCGCATGGAAAAAGACCATCCCTTGCGGCAAGTAATCGAGCTAATCCGTGGTCCCGAGCCGGAGCACACTCTTGCCCGTGTGATGCGTAGTGGTCCTCTCTCACCAGAAGGAGGGACGCTTGTTGCTGTCCAACTTGCCGCTCCAAGCGAGGTCTTCTGGGGTATCGAGTTCTATTCGGGCGCTTGAGTTCCCCTCGGCCTCAAGCTGAAAACCATCGGGGGGAAGATTGGAGCAGATAGGAGGTCAGCAACAATGGATGACTTTGATCGCACCGATTTAGTCTTCGGCCTGGCCATCCTGGTTCTATTCTTCACTCTTCACGAGACTGGAGTTCTAGGAGTTTGCTTACTGAGTGGAATTGTCGGTTTTCTCTTGGGGCGGGGTTTTCCCCACGAGAGCCTCCGCATTCGACCAGGCCAGGAAGACGATCCCCGCTGGATTAGAACTAGGTAACCAGAAGGCAGACCATTTGCCGGGCCGTCCCAAAAACCCTTTCGTGACGGCTTCTGTAAATGGCTGATTCTGCGGCCCGGTTGACCGGCACTTTTGGTGTCCCAGAAACAAGTGTTTTTCGTCCGCCAGGGGGCCTACCTATTCTGTCCTCGCAGCGTCATAGACGTAGCGGATGATAATTGGTTCCGGGAAGCGCTGGTTCTCGATGCGCTTCGTAACAACTAGCTGACGCCCATCGGGCGCGAGTTCGTAGATCTCGCTCATCTTCCTACCACGACCGCTTTCTCTCTTGATGACAAGTCGGTCGGCCTGCCATCGCGCTGTGACCTTGATAGTCCCCCCGCGCGGGGCTTGCTGCTCAGCCTTCCGTCCATCGGTGTAAAGCGTGCGTGTACGTCCGGTGTTGTCCGTGATCGAGAGCTCCGGGTCGTTGTGCGCAATGATAAGTGTCTCGGCAGCCTCGAACATTTCTCGCATCCGCCCCTGCCGGTCACCACCCCGCTGCCCACCGCGTGAGTCGGCCGGGCGTCGGCCCTCCCTCATGCCGCCGCGCCTTCTTCCACCGCTGCTGCTCATAGTCTCTTGGATGTTCTCGCGCGCGCTGTCGCTCTGTTCATGGTTGAGCTGCCAAGTGCCCGTAAAGTTTGGCTTTTCGGCAGCGAGTGAAGCCTCCGGCAATGCCGCAAGGGCAAATACCAGCTTGAGGCTGGAGGCCGATTGTGAGATACCTTTTGTCATGGGGAGAAGGAGCACCGTACCCAGCACCAAGGTAAGCAACCAGTATGTCTGTTGGCCCTTTCGCATTATCGATCCCTTTTCCTTTCTCCCCGCTTCCGTTCTTCCTAAACCCCCGCCCTGGAGAAAAGTTGCGGTCCAAGTGTGTCAAAAACACGGGTACCTCAGCCTCATTGTTTGAATCACTTTATGGAAGCCGACTTGCCGCCAACGTGATATCCTGCGCCTGCTGTGCCCTCTCGCCTTCAGCCCTCCGCCTCCGCCAAGATCGCACAACCTAGCGTCGTACACGCGCTCGAAGCGCCATCCTGGAGAGAGCCTGAACCCTTCGCGTTGACTTGCCTGCAGACGGGGACTAGGACGGCGAGCGACGCGCAGGTTCTTTTCCCACCAAGCAGGAGGGAAGCATGGCCATTCGTGTCCTCGCCTTGGCTGCCATCATCGTAGTCAGCACTGCAACCGACTCAGCCCAACTCAAGCAGGTTTTCAAGAAGTTAGGCCTGGGCAAGAGAAACGAGCTGAGCGATGAGAAGATCACCTCCGGCTTGAAAGAGACTTTGCAGGTCGGTACCGACAACGCTGTGCGCTCGACCGGTCGGCCCGACGGCTACTTTGGCAACGAGGCAATCAAGGTCCTGATGCCGGAGAAACTCCGCACGCTCGAAAAGGGGCTGCGGGCAATAGGTTATGGCCCGGATGTGGACGAGTTCGTACTCAGCATGAACCGGGCGGCGGAGCGCGCTGCACCGCACGCCAAAGCCATTTTCTGGGATGCCATACTCGAGTTGAGCTTTGAAGACGCCCGGCAGATCTTTTCTGGAGGCGACACGGCGGCCACCGATTATTTCCGGGACAAGACCACGGACAAGCTCGTTGGAGCCTTCACTCCGGTCGTTGAAGAAGCAATGGGTGAAGTTGGTGTCACGCGGCAATACAACCAGCTTGTCGGGCGCGCACGGGCCATCCCTTTCCTGAAGAGTGAGCTTCTGGATATCAACGAATATGTTGTCAGCAAGGCCCTCGATGGGCTGTTCTACGTCTTGGCCGAGGAAGAGCGGAAGATTCGCAAAGACCCTGCGGCACGGATCACTGAACTCTTGAAAGAGGTGTTTGGAAAATAGGTTGGTTGAGGTCTGTCGCCCGCTTCCACTCCCTCCTCCACCACAGGAAATTGCTGGAATAGACCCTTCGCGTTGACTTGGGTGGGGCTGCGGAATAGGATGGCATGTATCAAGGGGTTCCATCCATGACACGCAGACTGACGGCAATCCTACTCGTTGCCTTACTATTCGCACTCCTGGCAAATGCCGGTGATCTCAACTCAGACCTGATGGAGGCAGTCAATAAGGGTGATACCGTGGCTGTCGAAGCCCTGCTGGCCGGGGGCGCCGACGTCAATGCGAACAACCTCGACGTCAATGCGAAAGACAGGGTGGGCTCGACTCCCTTGATGTTTGCGGCATTGAAGGGCCACACTGCAATCGTACGTACCTTGCTGGCCGCCGGCGCCGACGTCAATGCCAGAGACAAGAACAACGTAGTAGCCTTGATGAAGGCGGCAAAGGATGGCCACACCACTACCGTCGAAGCCTTGCTGGCTGCTGGCGCTGACGTCAATGCGATGAGCAAGACTGGGCAGACAGCCTTGCTGCTGGCGGCAGTATGGGGCCACACCGCAACCGTCAAAACATTGTTGGCCGCCGACGCCGACATCAATACGAATGAAGATGATGGCTGGACACCCTTGCTGGTTGCGGCATTGGCAGGCCGCACCGCGACCGTCGAAGCCTTGCTGA
This sequence comes from Candidatus Acidiferrales bacterium, assembly GCA_965247455.1. GTDB lineage: Bacteria > Acidobacteriota > Terriglobia > Acidiferrales > 2-02-FULL-67-57 > JACZYA01. The sequence continues at coordinate 178,518 of CBDFHE010000016.1, read as the reverse complement.
CCAAGGGCGCCGACGTCAATGCGATGAGCAAGACTGGGCAGACAGCCTTGCTGCTGGCGGCCATGCGAGGTCACACCGACATAGTTGAATTGCTCAAGAAGGCGGGAGCAAAGGAATAGCAACTGTCCCCGCTTCCAATCTGTCCGCCGCCGCCTGAACCTCCCGGAGTAGTTGACGCCCTTGAAACAACAGTATTAGAGTAGCCGTCGATTCGGGTTTCCAGACAATTCAGAACAGGAGGATAACCATGTGCAGGATAGGAGTCTTTTTCACGGTGATGTTTGTGTTGCTCCTGGCACTGCCAGCAGTGGCACAGGACCTGCCTTTGGAAGCAGCAGAAGAGATCGTGGCGGCGGCCAAGAAGAAGGCGGTCGAACTTAACACTCGGATGGATATAGCGGTGGTAGATGCGGGAGGCAATCTGAACCGGGATTTCCGTTTTGCCTGCCCCTGATGGCACGTTTATACACCCGATCGCCGCCGATCGCACAAAAACTTCGATCGTCGCACAATCGCTCAGCTTCAAAGGCCTTCATCTGAGCCCGCGCCGACGTGCGACCGACTGGAACCCCTGCTTTTCGGGCATTTCTCAGACACCGCTCCACACGTGTGCCCCGTGTCATCGCCGGGCGGGCTTCGTTGCACTTCAGGCCGCGCGTCAGCCTGCCGGCACGGGTAGCGCCCAGATCCTCCGCAGCATGTCGCCGAACAGCCGCCGCGTGAGATGCCCTTCCGCCAGCAGAAGCCAGTAGTACCGCGCATGCTTCACCAGCCGGCCCCCAGTTTTCACCAGTCGCTGCTGGAGACTCGTGAGCGACCAGCGCTTGACCCGCAGCGGAAGGACCAGTCTGCGCCACAAGTTGCCCAGATTGTAGGCCAGGACGCTCAGTTGCAGGCGCACCTCGTTCGCCCGGAAACGATGGCACGACAGCCGCGTCCAGTGGGTGGCCTGCTTGCCTTCCTTGATCCATTGCTCCGCCGTACCGCGCTTGTTGTAAAACCGCACGACCGAGCGGCTCGGGAGGGCCATGTTGGTCACGATGAAGCCGACGCGAGGGAACAGCTCACCTTGGTGGTGCTCCACCTTGGCGACGATCCGTCTGGGCGTGGTCCAGCTCTTGGCCTGATAGCGGAAACTCTGGTAGCGCACCAAGGGCTTGCAGCTCGGCCGTCCCGGCGGACGAAAGAGGATGTCTTCGATTTCCAGCTCCAAGCTCTTGTTCGCCGGCATGCGAATGGCATAGTCCACGTCGCGCTGCTCGAGCGCGTCGTAGATCTCGGGCTTCGCGAACGCGGCGTCTGCGCGGAACGCTACGCGCTTGCCCTCCACCTGCTGCCGGTCAATCTCCGGTACGAGCAGGTCGTCCCAGTCGTCGGCGCTATGCACGTTGCCTGGCCGCAGCGTGGCGGCGAGGCAGTCCCCATGCTCGGTGAACAGAAACAGCGGGTGGTAGCAGACGGACTCGAAGTGCCCGTTATAGGCGCTCCCTTCCTGCGCCCCATGCACCGGGCTCTCGCTCGAATCCATGTCGAGCACGATCCGGTCGGCGCGCGTCGCCATCTCGGCCTGTGCAAGCACCTCCCGGTTCACGGCCCTCAACCCGACGAGATTCTCCTCGTGGGTCAGCAGCTCTGTCTCGAACCAATGCAGCGTCGATGTCAGCGCCGCACCCCGGTCCCAGCGCTTTGGCGACCCGATGAGACGAAATGTTGGGTCTGCCGACACGCGCCCCGCGCCGTTGAGATCTTCGTAGCCCGCGAGGCGACTGTAGACCGACTGCCGCAGGAGATCCACCACGCTGAACTGGGTGTTCATCCCCTGTCGGGAATCGCTCAGGTGCTCGGCGATGAGTGTCTCCAGCCCCAGACGTTCATCCAACTCGCGCACCAGAATGAGGCCAGCGTCAGAAGTGACGCGCGATCCCTGGAACGCGACTTTCAAGAAGCCGTTGAACGCGAACTGGAATGGCTCGTGTTGTAATTCACCCACCGGGTGTCACCCTCCGTAGTGTGGTTCCTTACGTCGGAGCCCCAAAACTCAAGGCGCAGCGACTGGTCCTGGCGATACGGTACCACAGCCAAATCGGAAATCCGGGCTGAAGGCTTTTGCGCGCATGGATGGCGCCTGGCTCGGAAGTATCGACATCTCAATCCGCAAGGCACGTACGGCTCGTTGGTTTGATATGAACACAGGAGAAATCGGGAAACTGTCACAACCCGGAGGTCCTCTATTTGGAATCGAGCACAGCAACGGCGGGTTGATCACCTTTCCGGGAGGTGTTCCCCTAAGAAATCGCAAAGGCGAAATAGTGGGAGCTATTGGTGTCAGTGGGAGCACGGTCGAGAATGACCACACCGTCGCTGCGGCTGGTGCCGAAGCACTGGGGAAATAGCTCTTAGTAGGAGAGGTTGGACTGATTGCAGGGAGTGGCGAGAGGGCTTCGACGAAGCACGGCACTACGCATAGATCAGCTTCTGCATCTCTTCCAGCCGAGATTGGAGTTCGCCTGACGGTGTTTCTAGGTGGTGGATCTCCAGTTCCAAGGAATGCGGGCCGTCTATGCCTAAGCCAAGCTGTTGGGCGTGGCGGATTTGGGTCTGTTCCCAGACGCCCCGATCCTTCATGCGCTGATGGGTGGGGAAAGTTTTCATCAATGCCACTGCCACAGCATCACAGGCGATGCGATCTCCTCCGGCAAGAATCAGACCCATTTCGGCTTCATCTCCTCTCCACGGTCCACCCGCATACATGACCTTGGTGCCGTCCACGATGTTAAGGTCGGGACGATAGGCTGCGTTGATCTCGCTGACAATCTCCTCCCAATGTTCCGAGTCGATCATGTAGGGCCTATATCGACCGTGCGTGGCTCCCACAAAATTTTTCATACACACGGAGTAGGTTGCCCATTTGTGGGATTTGATCACTGGCAAATTGATGACAAGATCAGCGTTGACGACGTATTCCGATACGGGAACTTGATCCAAATAGCGGGCTCGCGGCAGGCTGACCGGAATCCATTCATGCTCTTCAAAATAGACAGGGCTCGCTCCTGCTTCCCGAGCGGCCAGCTCGATTCCTGAAGACTTCATGCTAGAGCGAGTGCCCAGTGTCATTACTGCCGACATGTCTCCTACCCAGACGGTTTCCGCGCCTCGCTCTTTCAACCATTGGCACACAGCTCTTACAACTTCTGGATTGGTTGTCGTGGGAGCAGGAGATCCACTAACGATATTGGGCTTAACCAGGATTCTCTTGTGGGCCAGCTCCAACTTTTGCTCTGCACCCAGTCGCTGTAAGCACTCGTGAACCATCTTTGGCGGGCTTCCTCCGGTCACCAGGACAACTCGCGAGCGGCCTTGCTCGCGAAAGAGATCGGCTCGATAGCTTGGGTGCATAGGGCGGCCCCTAGGACGCGAGAGAAACTGTCGGACAAGTCTCCAGCGGAAAAGCACTAGCCCGACCAGAATGGTTGCGATAACTCCCAAGAGGCTGAGGATCATAGACCTTCGTGTCATCGACCTGGAAATCCCTTACAAGGGCGATTCTGAAACCATAACCCTCTTTTGCTCCAAGGGACAAGCAGAAACAGCCGACCGCCGCATCCTGCTGCTCCGCCTACAGCGCATCCAGCGCAAGATCGCCCAGGTGGAGGAGGAGATTGGTGAGGCCAGGCTAGAGCTACGACAAGATGCTGTCTCAGCATTCCGCCTATAGTGGTGTGGGCTCAGTCGACGAATTGCTTCAGGAAGCCTGCGAGCTTGGATGGCTCAGTGAGAAGCAGTTCAGTTTCCGACATGCCTATGAACTGGCGTTTGTCTCCGTAACAAATTCTGTATGTAGCGGTATTCTCGCGGTCAGGGATAGACCCCCAACCAGTCGTATCAAGAAACAGCAAGAATACGCCGATACTAGTTTCGGGACATAGGTTGGTTCTTGCAGCACTTGGGCCCGGTGTTGAGTTGGTGGGCTAGAGCCCTTTGTTCAACGTGAGAGACACTCTTGCAGCTGGAGCGGAGCGACGAAGAAGTCCGCGCTTCACTCTAGTCGAGCCAATCAAAGTGGAATGGCAAGATACAAGTGGGCTAAACATCAAAGCGCTTGCTGAGACTGCTGTCGTAAACGCGTACGGAGGTTTGCTACGGATGAAGGCGCGTCCTCCGAGTGCAGAGGCAGTCCAGCTGACCAGAGATCGAACCGGGGAATCAACTTGGGTGCGGGTGCTGCAGATTAGTGAACTTTTAGAAGATGACCTGAGGAGAGTCGCGGTCGAACTTATTGTTCCGAGCCAGACTTTCTGGAGGGTCACTATCCCATAGCGGTTGCACAACTTTCGGCGATAGTCACCGACATGAGACAAGTGGATCGGTGTCGCCGAGGCGACCCTCGCCGACGCTCGCAACTGGGATTTGCGGACCTGGCCCATCAGAGGCAAGTGCAAGTGTGCAGATGAGGGTTGATGGAAGCTGAAAATAAAAGGCAAGCTATTCTCAGCATCAATCGCAACATCACCGAACGGAAGCAAGCTGAGAGAGAATTGGCCCGGCTGGCCAGCTTTCTCCGTCTGAACCCAAGCATGGTGCTGGAGTGCGATCGGGAAGGCCGGATCAGCTACGCCAATCCAGCGGCTGAACGGCTGTTGCGCAATGTATCCGCTGTCCGCTTACTCCCCCCCGATTTTCCGCAGCTCGTCACACGATGTCTCGATGAGAATATGGAAATCCACGGGGCAGAGACTGTTGTCGAGGACCAGACCCTCCTCTGGTCGATGCACCCTGTTCAAAGCATCAATCGGGTGCATGTCTACGCCACCGATATCACCGAGCGCAAGCGGGCGGAAGAAGCGCTGCGCGAGAGCGAGGAGCAGCTTCGGCAGGCGCAGAAGATGGAAGCGGTGGGGCGGCTGGCGGGCGGCGTGGCCCACGACTTCAATAACCTCCTCATGGTCATGCGGGGCTACGGCGAGCTGCTGTTGAACCGGCTGGACGCTAACGATCCACTGCGGCGCAACGCCGAGGAAATCCAGAAGGCCGCCGAGCGCGCCACCTCCCTCACCCAGCAACTGCTGGCCTTCAGCCGCAAGCAGGTGCTGCAACCCAAGGTGCTGGATCTGAACGCTGTGGTCACCGAGGTGGAGAAGATGCTGCGGCGGCTGCTTGGGGAGGACATCGAGCTGGCGGCGGTATTGGATCTGGCGCTGGGACGGGTGAAAGCCGACCCGGGCCAGATGGAGCAGATCATCCTGAACCTGGCGGTCAACGCGCGCGATGCCATGCCGCGGGGCGGGCGACTCACCCTCAAGACCGCCAACGTCACCCTGGACCAAGCCTTCGCCCGCCAGCACATGGGCGCCACGCCTGACCCCTACGTGCTGCTGGCAGTGAGCGACACCGGCGTAGGGATGGACGCCGAGACGCGCTCCCACATCTTCGAGCCCTTCTTCACCACCAAGGGCGCGGGCAAAGGCACCGGGCTGGGCCTTTCCACCGTCTATGGAATCGTCAAGCAAAGTGGCGGGACCCTCGGGGTGGAGAGCGCGCCCGGCCGGGGCACGACCTTCGAGATTTATCTTCCGCTGGTGGAGGAAGCAGCCGCCGGCGGAGAGCTCCACCCCGCGCTCCCCGCTCCTACTCCCGGGGGGACGGAAACCATCCTGGTGGTGGAGGATGAGATGAGCGTTCGGAAACTTGCCGCTGAGTTCCTGGGAAGCAACGGCTACACGGTGCTGGAGGCGCAGGACGGTGGAGAGGCTCTGCATGCGTGCGAAGAGCACCGGGCGCCGATCCACCTGCTGCTAACCGACGTGGTGATGCCGGGGATGAGCGGCCGGGAGCTGGCCGAGCGCTTGGCGGGAGTGCGGCCGGAGATGAAGGTGACCTACATGTCGGGCTACACCGACGACGCCATTGTCCAGCACGGCGTCCTGGAAGAGGGGACCGCCTTCCTCCAGAAGCCCTTCTCGCTGGATGCGCTGGCGCGCACCGTGCGCGAGGTGCTGGAGGCGGGAAAGGAGCAATAACGGCAGCAAAGCTGCTTACCGCTTAGACCCCACCCGCCAGTACAATATCGTCGTTTCTGGGGCGATTAACGGCTCTGTAACAGCGTGTCGGAGCGAATCTGAAAGCCTGCCGGATGGCAATTATGGATTGTCTCCACGGGTGCCTGCGAAAGTTTCCATTGAACACTGGTAGACCACTTTTGCCTTGCCGTGTGAAACGTGGTAGCTGCGTGATGTTCCATTCCGTTTCTGTTTGACAGTGATAACTAGACAGCCTGCAAAGACTTGACCCAAGATTCTGCAAAAGACAGACACAGGCTGATAGCGTGTAGTTTGTCCTCATAACCCAAAGGTCACAGCCTGCCTGCGGCAAGCAGGGTTCAAATCCTGCCCCCGCAACCAACTTCTCAGATTTGCCACAACACTCCCATTCAAAATTCTGCCCCTGGGCGGCAAGAGCACGGCGCAGTCAGGGTTTTTCGAGAAGCGGAGACCCGGCAGAGTATAATCCTGCCCTTCGCACGTCGAGCCCACGGTCGGCCTTGTAGTTTTGCTGAAAGGGCTGGGGCGGGAGGAACCTGTTGCAGTTGCGTCGGCGGTTGGGTGTAGGCACTGCCACCAGCGTGGTGGTGGCGAACATGATCGGCACCGGGATTTTTACCACCACCGGGCTGATGCTGGCGCAGGTGGAGAGCGGCTGGCTGATGCTGCTCTGCTGGGTGGTCGGCGGGCTGATTGCGCTCTGTGGCGCCTTGAGCTACGCCGAGCTGAGTACAATGATGCCGCGGGCCGGCGGCGAGTACGTTTATCTGCGGGAAATCTACGGCCCGGCGTCCGCTTTCCTCACCGGCTGGACCAGCTTCTTCGTGGGCTTCTCCGCACCGATTGCGGCAGCGGGCGTAGCCTGCGCCACTTATCTGGTCGCGGCGGACGTGCTTCCCAACTCCTGGCTGGCGCAGAAAGCCACCGCGGTGGGGATTGTGCTGGTGCTGGTGGCGATTCACTATCGCGGAGTGCGTCTGGGTGCCTGGGTGCAGAATTCCCTGACCGCCTTGAAACTTTTGTTGCTGGCGGGATTGCTGGTGGGAGGCTTCACCCTGGGGCAGGGAAGTTGGCAATTCCTGGAGCCGTCCAGTGCTTTTTGGGCTGCGGGCCGATGGAGCCAAGCGGGGCTGGCTCTGCTGTGGGTGATGTTCGCCTACAGCGGCTGGAACGCTTCCGCCTATATCGCAGAAGAAGTCGAGCAGCCGGCGCGCACCCTGCCGCGTTCGCTCCTCCTGGGCACCCTACTTGTGCTCGCGATCTATCTGCTGGTGAACTTGCTGCTCTTTTTCGCTGCCCCGATGAGCGCGCTGAGCGGCGTACTCGCCGTAGGCGATGTGGCCACGAAAGGATTGTTTGGCGCGGGCGCAGCGAGATGGTTTTCCGGACTGATCGCTCTGGCGCTGCTCTCCTCACTCAGCGCCTATGTATTCATCGGGCCGCGCGTGTACTACGCCATGGCGCGCGACGGTTTGTTCTTTCGCTTTGCCGCCCGCCTCCATCCCCGTTTTGAAACGCCCGGGTTGTCGATCATCGCCCAAGGCTTGTGGGCGGTTGTGCTGGTCTTGACGGGCACGTTCGAGCAATTGCTAACCTACATGGGTTTCGCCCTGGGCATTTTCCCCTGGATGGCCGTCGCCGGCGTACTGTTGCTGCGGCGACGAGACCCCGGGCGGGAACGCCCGTATCGCGTGTGGGGGTATCCGCTGACGCCGATCTTTTATCTGGCAGCAATGACGTGGATTCTGGTGGTGGCGCTGTTTACCGCCCCTGGCCCATCACTGGTGGCGCTGTTCACCGTACTAGCGGGCATTCCCGCCTATCGGTTCACCGTGGGTCGAAAGCTGGCCGGCGGGGCAGGGAACCCGGCCGACCATTCCTAAGGCAAGAAAGTAGCCCGGCAATACTTTGTGTAAACCTCCGGTGTCAGCGGACTACCAGGTGTTGTACGACGTCCCTTCGCTGGAAACGAGGGCGGAACCGGAGCGGACATCGCAGAGGCCCGTGCTGCTTTGCTCGGGCGAGAGCAGCAGGTCGCAATATTCTTCCTGCCAGCTATCGGCTGTTCCGGTGATGTCGGGCGGGAGAGTTCGGAAATAGTCCTCGGCCACCAGCTCGCCGAGCGAAAAAGGTGGGCGCTTCTTATCCAGGGTGAACTCCTCGATGGTTTTCCGGAGAACAAACAGGTTCTCCCGCAGCACGGTCTCGCGCGCCCGCACGACCGAGTGGCGATAGCTGGGAATGGCAATGGAAAGCAGAATGAGAATAATGGTGATGACAATGAAAATCTCCAACAAGGTGAAGCCTTCGCTGTGAAGCCCGTGGAGATAGCCGCTCTTCTTCCGGCGGCAGCGATAGGCCCCCGGCCCGGTTCCGGGGCGTGGCCTGCGTCCCAGGCATAACCCGGTCCTTGTTTGGCACGACTTGGTGTGCACCGGCATTCGTCGCATCCTACCAGTCGGTGTAGCGCGTGCCATCCAAGGCAGTACCTTGGCTGCGGGCGTAGACATCAAAAATATTTTTTCCGCTCCAACTGAGGGACTCAGGCGAATCCTGAACCGCGCGCATGCCCCAGTCGGTCGAGTTGGTCATCGGGTCTCTGGGAATGCGGCGCAGGAAGCGCACCCGGCGGTCGGGAGCGCCGGCCAACTGCACACCTGCCACCAGCGTTTCCAAATCGGGCGGGTAACCTTCGGTATCGGCTTGGACGGCGATCAAGCCGCGGTCTGAGGCATCCTTGTAGCGGTCGATGGCGGTGCGCATTTCCCGCAGGGCGCGGCGCAGTTGCCGTTCCTGTTCGCGCTTGATTTTCACCCGCGCCAGCGGCAGCGCCATGGTCGCCAGCAAGAGCAGAATCGCGCTGGCCACCACCACTTCCAGGAGCGTAAAGCCGGAACGGGGTTTTGCTTTGCGAGAGGTTGACCTCTCGCCCGCTCGCACACTCATGGGGTTGGAGACTCTGCTCTCGGGTCGGTCTGGCCCGTATTTCGCTCCACCACGATTGCGCCGCTGCGCGTTTCCACTTCCAGGCGCTCTCGATTGCTGGCGCGGGCGGCGATGCGCGAGATGCTGAGAACCGTCTGGCCCGGGGCTAGACCGCGGAAGACCAGCGTGACCAGCACCCCCTGGCCCGAGGCTCCGCTCGTCCCCGGCGGCCGGCTCAACGAAATGATGGCCGCGCCGTTTTCCGCATCCACGCGATGGACTAGTGCCGCCGGGTACTCGTCTCCACCCAAAAAGCCTCCGTGGTGCACCTCCACCAGCTCCGCTACCTGGGGGTTGTAGCTGAGCGCAAACGGCACCGTGAATAGGTCCCGCACTCTTTCGATGATTAGGTTGACCGCAACTTGCTGGCCGATGCCTACGCGCGCTTGCGCCGGCTCGAAGCGGAGTTGCGCCATCCCTGGTTCCGGCGGTAGCGCTTGTGGAGGCTCCGGCTCAGGCCGCGCGGCCGGGGCTCGCGGAACGACCGGCTGCGGGGTACTCGGTGGGGCTGCAGCTTGGCGGCGCAATGTAGTGGCCTGTCCGGTTCCCACCGCCAGAGGCCTGAGATTGAGAGCATTGAGCTCAGGAATGCGGACAATGCGCGGGGTCAATACAATCAGAATTTCGCTCTCCTGCGATTCCTTCCGTTCGCTGCTGAAGAGGTAGCGCAAGAAAGGCACTTTCGCCAGCCCGGGCCAGCCTTCGAGCGAAACCGTCTCCGTGCGCTCGACGATTCCGCCCAGGATGCTCACCTCGCCTTCGCGCAGCCGAATGTCGTGCTCAAGCTTGCGCTGGCCAAAGATCGGTTGCTCCACCCCGCCGATGTTCACCCGCCCGGCCACCGACGAGACTTCCACTATCACGTGGAGTGAAATCTCCCGGTTGGGATGCACCCGCGGGGTGATGTCCAAATTCACGCCCACATCCTGGAACTGGAACTGGGTGTTCACTAGAGGGTTGATGCCGACGCCGCCGATGCCGGGCTGGAAACTCCCCACCGCAAATGGCACGCGGTCGCCGATGCGCAGTTTAGCCGTCTGCCCGTCGGTCACACGCACTTGCGGGTTCTGGAGCACCTTAGTGGTGGACTCAGTCAACAGCGCCATCGCCGTGGCGCTGGGCAGGACCAGGCTGTAGTCGCCGCTGGACAGGCGGCCCAACTCGTCGAGCCGGATGGCGCCCGTGGTGCCGTCGCCGCCGGTCTCGGGCCCGACCGAAGAGCGCGGCGTGAAAATCAACGGCACTGAGGTGGAAGGCAGGATGCCCAGCTCCCGGGCACGGTCGCGCCGTGCCTGCAGCACCGCTACCTGGATAACCACCTCCGGCTTAGCGCGATCAATATCCTGGATGATTTTCTCTGCCACGGCCACCTTGTCAGGGGTATCGCGGATGATGATGGCGTTCTGCGAAGTGCTGGGAGTGATGCGCGTGAGCTCAAGCAAGGTCCGCAAGGCCTGCACCAATTCGTTGAGCTCGGTCGCCTGGGTCAGGTTGGAGAGATAGAAAGTCTTGATGACCTGCTCCTCGTACATTTGGCGCTTGGCCTTGCTGTCCGGAATGACCATGATGGTATTGGGTGTCACGGCCTTCCAAAATGTTTTAGTGATCAAAGCCACGATGTCGAGCGCCTGTTCGACGGTGGCATTGGAAAGCTCCACCGGCACTCGCCGCGTCTGGAAGTCGGGGTCAAAAATAACGTTGATGCCGGCCAGTTTCCCGATGGTTTCATAGATTTTATTGGCATCTTCGTTCATGCGCAGGTTGAGTGGGGCTTGCGACAGCGGTTTCAGTTGCGGCGGCCCGGAAGGAACTCGTTCGAGCCGGCTCCCAAAACTCCCGGGGCGTTGCTGTTCGGCCGCGCGTACATTCGCCTTTCGCTGAGCCACAATCAGCTCCAGCGTATTCCGCAGCTCTTGTTCAGCGACGAAGCTGGAGGGGTCAATCGCCAAGGCTTTTTCAAACTCTGCCACCGCGGGTTCCAGCAGACCTTGATCGCGCAGCTTGTGCCCGCGGTCCACATGCATCTGGGCGGCCTCAAAGCGCATCCGCATGGACCTCAGGTCGTAGAGGGTGTTGCCCGGTTCAGCTTTGAGCGCGCGCTGGTAGTGGATCAAGGCGGTATCGTAATCTTTCTGCAACTCCGCCTGCTGACCCTTCTTGAAGTCGCTGCGCCCCTTTGGGCAGGCAGCGGTCAGCAAGGCAAGGAGGATAATGGCAAGTAACCGCAGTCCCCTGTGTGTCATCCTACCCCTCTCCGTCGGCGCTGGAAGATTGCTTCTGCGGAGTCTAGCACTCCTGAGCGGCGGGGGCAAGTTTCCCACAGGTTGTGTAGCTGCAAAGTGAGAATGTCCTCTTTCATCAGGGCCAGGAGGGACGATGAGAGAGGAGCGAATCGAATTGAGCCAACGGGAGCAGGATCGGTTGAAGGTACTCCACCAAGTCGAGCAGGGCTATCTGACCCAGGTGGAAGCGGGCCGGCGGGTGCAGGTGAGCGTACGCCACCTGCGGCGTCTGCTGAGACGGGTGCGGGCGGAGGGGGACAGGGGCGTAGTGCATCGGCTGCGGGGGCGGCCCTCGAACCGGAAGATTCCAGCGGCCCTCCAGGGGCGCATCCTGGCCCAGGTGCGGCGGCGCTACGCCGACTTTGGGCCCACGCTGGCCAGCGAGCACCTGGCGCGAGATGGGTGGCAGGCCAGCCGGGAGACGCTGCGGCAGTGGATGACCGCCGCCGGGCTGTGGCGGTCGCGCCGGCAGCGGAGGCCGGCGGTGCACGTCTGGCGAGAGCGGCGGGCCGCCTTCGGCGAGTTGGTGATGATGGACAGCTCGCCCTATCGCTGGTTGGAGCGGCGCGGACCTCCCGTGCAGTTGATCGCGCTGATCGACGACGCTACCAGCCGGGTCTGGGGCCGCTTCGCCGCCCAGGACTCGACCGAGGAAAACCTGCGCACCCTGGCAGGCTGGCTCCGGCGCTGGGGACGGCCGCGGGCACTCTATACCGACAAAAGCAGCCTGTTCCGCACCACCCGCTCGGCCCGGCTCGACGAGCAGCTCGGCGGTCAGCCGGCCCGCACCCAGATCGGGCGGGCCCTGCAGGAGTTGGGGATCGAGTGGATTCCCGCCCACAGCCCCCAGGCCAAGGGGCGCATCGAGAGACTATTCGGCACCTTGCAGGACCGCCTGGTCAAGGAGATGCGCCTGGCCGGGGTGCACACGGTGGAGCAGGCCAACCGCTTCCTGGCAGCAGTCTTCCTGCCTTTCTGGGAGCAGCGCTTCACCGTCGCTCCGCGCCAGCCGCACGATGCCCACCGCCCGCTGGGAGGCACCCAGCGGCTGGAGTCAATCCTGAGCGTGCGCGAACCGCGCCGGGTGGCAGGCGACTACACCGTGCGCTGGCAGGGCCAGCGCTGGGCGATCCCGCGCGCCCAGGTGCGAGCGGGGTTGCGGGGGGCGCGGGTGGAGGTCGAACGGCGGCTCGACGGCAGCCGCTGGGTCCGCTTCCGCGGCTCTTATCTCAGCCTGCGGCCCTGCCCGAGCCCGCCGCCCGCGCCCGCAACCCCCTTCGGCCTACGGCCTACGGGGCTTGCGGGCCCAAGGAAAGGCAAACGAAAGTACATTCCCCCTCCCGATCACCCTTGGAGGAGGACATTTCTATCTGGCAAAAAACCGGACATTTCTACTTTGCGTTGACAGTTTCCCACAGGTTGTAGAAGACAACTACCTTTGCTCCTTGCCGCCAAGCCCTCCAGGCACTACCATTTCGTCATGGCCAAACCCAAGCCGAAGAAGGAAACCCCAGGCCGCAAAATCGTGGCCGAGAACCGAACCGTGCCCTACAAATACCATATACTGGAACGGTTCGAAGCCGGCATGGTACTGACCGGAACGGAAGTCAAAGCCTTGCGCGAAGGCCGCGCCAACCTGCGCGACTCCTACGCGCTCATTCGGGCGCACGAGGCCTGGCTGCTCAACTGCCACGTCAGCTCCTACAGCCACACCGGCTATGCCACCCACGACCCGCTTCGCACCCGCAAGCTCCTGCTGCACAAGGGGGAAATTCAGCGGCTCAGGGGCCGGGTGGAAGAAAAGGGCTTGGCGCTGGTTCCGTTGCGGCTCTATTTCAAAAACGGGCGCGCCAAGTGCGAGTTGGTACTGGTGAAAGGCAAAAAAGTTTTTGACCGCCGCGAACAGATCCGGCGTCGCATCATTGACCGCGAAATTGCGCAGGAACTGAAACGCCGCCGTTAGCACTTAGTGGACACTCCGCGCTCGCAGCCGCTTTCGCGTTTTCGGTTTCCCGTGTACACTACCCCGCTTACTACTTTTCAAAGAGGAATTACGCGTGTTCACTGTCAAACTTTCTTTCGAAGCTCCCGAACGGATTGAAGCTCCTGCTCTGGCCACCTGGGTATTCGAGCAGAGCAATCCTCTCGATGGCCCACTGGCCAACCTGGACCAAAAAGCAGGCGGTCGTCTGAAAGAACTGGTGGACGCAGGGGAGCTCACCGGCAAGGCCGGCGAAACCCTGCTGCTCCACCACCCCGCAGGTTTCAAAACTCGGCGCCTTCTCTTGCTGGGTGCGGGCAAACCCAACAAGTTTTCCCCCGCCATCGACGTCCGGCAATTGGCCGGCCTGGCGACGCGCTTCCTGAAGGCGCGCAAGGTGACGGAATTTACTTTCTGGCTCGGAAGAAATCACGCCACCCCGGAAGCCGCTCAAGCGGTGGTCGAGGGAGTTCTGCTCGCCAACTTCGACCCGGCCAGCTACCGCACCAACGAGAAAAAGGAAAAGCCTGTTACAGGTCTGCAACTGGTTGGTTTCGACGCCAAAAACGAAAAAGAAGTTGCTGCCACTGTGCAGCGCGGCCAAGTGAACGCGGAGGCACAGAACTTCGCCCGCGAGTTGGCGAACGAACCCTCGAACCGCCTCACCCCACGCCTGTTTGCCGAGCGCGCCGCCGCCATGGCTCGCGAGGCCGGCCTGAAGGTGGACGTCTTGGACGAAGCACGCCTGCGCGAACTCAAGATGGGCGCTCTGCTTTCCGTCGCCCAGGGCAGCGCAGAACCACCCCGCTTGGTTGTCCTTACCTACACGCCGTCCACCTGGAAGCAAGGCCAGCCCATCCTCGGACTGGTAGGGAAGGGGATTACCTTCGACACCGGCGGCATCTCCATCAAGCCCAGCGACGGCATGGAGAAGATGAAGTATGACATGGCCGGCGGCGCCACTATGGCCGGGGCCATGCGCGCGCTGGCGGTGTTGAAGCCCGCGCACAAAATCATTGCCGTTATCCCGCTCTCTGAAAATATGCCCGGCAGCCGGGCGCAAAAACCCGGCGACGTGCAAATTGCCATGTCCGGCAAGTCCATTGAAGTGATCAATACCGACGCCGAAGGCCGCTTGGTTCTAGCCGACGCGCTTACCTATGCCCGCCAGCTGGGCGCCACCCACCTCATTGATGCTGCTACTTTGACGGGCGCGGTCGTAGTTGCCCTGGGCTACGTCAATGTCGGCACGTTCGGCAACAAGCAGGAATTTCTGGATGCGTTCCTGGTCAGCGGCCGGGCGGTAGGGGAAAAATTCTGGGTTCTGCCAGTGGATGACGACTACCGCGACAACATCAAGTCCGCCATCGCCGACATCCAGAACGTCGGCAAAGGCCGGGGCGGGGGCGCCACCAACGCCGCCATGTTTCTGAAGGAGTTTGTGGACGACACACCCTGGATCCACCTGGATATCGCCGGCACCGCCTGGCTGGAAGAAGCCAAGCCCGGAATGGCGAAGGGGCCTTCCGGAGTGGCGGTGCGGACGCTGATCCACTTTGCCGAGCATTTCTCGCCCGGCGCGTAGGACCCAGAAGAGCGCGCGAGTCGGAATTACCTTTCCGTGGCAGTCCGATGGGAATCGGCATAGAATAAAGCAGGGGACGTTGAACATGCGGATCATCTGCATCGGCTACGGGCGGCTGGGTACGCAACTGGTCAAGCTGTTGGACACGCGTCAGCATGACGTGGTGGTCATTGACAAGAACCGCGCCGCGCTGGAACGCCGCGACCGCGACCTGCACGCCAAGTTCTTCTTTGGCAATGCGATTGACGAGCACGTGCTGCGCGAAGCCGGCGTCGAGCATGCGGACGTTTTCATCGCTCTCACCCGCGACGAAAACGTCAATCTGATGGCTGCTCAAGTTGCACGGACCATGTTCAACATCCCGCGAGTGATTGCGGTGGTGTACGATCCCACACGAGAAGGAATTTACCGCGCAGCCGGAATTGAAACCCTTCCCATCACCGTTGCTGGGGCCGAGTATCTGCTGGCACGAATGGAAGCCGGGCCCGACAGCGATGTTTCTCTGCAAACCGCTTGGGAACGGGCCCACGGCCACGCGGCCGCAGTCCCCGTGCCCAGCGTGCCCGCCCGCACTCCTGAGCCCGACCAGCCTTTCTACGTAATTGTCGTCGGAGGCGCCCGGGTGGGTTACTACCTCACCAAGGCCCTGCGAGAGAACAACATTGAAGTCTGCATCATCGAGAACAAGCGGGAAATCTACGACCTGGTCAGCCAGCAGGTGGACTGCCCGGTGATTTTCGGCAACGGTTCCTCCAGTGCCGTGCTCGAACAAGCAGAAACCCGACGGGCCAACGTCTTTGTGGCCGTGACCAACCATGACGAAGACAACCTGATTGCCTGCCAGGTTGCCAAGCAGCGCTTCGGTGTTCCCAAGACCATCGCCCGCGTGAAGAATCCCCGCAACGAACTTGCGATGCAGCGCCTGGGGGTGGACATCACCGTCAGCTCCACCTCTATCATCACCGAAGTTATTCAATCGGAGCTGCCCAGCAGCCGCATCCGCACCGTGCTCAACCTTCACACCGGAGGGTTGGAGTTGATGGAATACAGCCTGGACTCGGAATCGCCCGTCACCGGTAAGCCCCTGCGCGAGCTCGACATTCCCGACGACTGCAACATCGTCACCATCCTTCGCAAAGGCGACGCCATCATTCCGCGCGGCGACTCCGTCTTGCAAAACGGCGATACGGTGCTGGCTCTGATCAAAACATCAGCCGAGGCTACCGTGCGCGCTTTCCTGCTCGGCTCCTGACCGTTGCGCTGACACAAAGCAGACAAGTATCAGTGGTGGAGCGGAGGCACAACGCCACCCTCAAAGAGGGAAATCACAAACCGTCTGGAGAGAGCAACTACCCGCGATGGGGTTTCTTGCCGTGGCCGATTCGGTATTCCATGTACTCCAGCACTAGGACCACGGCGGCAAACAGACCGAACAGAATCAAGAAACCAATCGCGGGCATGTGGTTTGCTAATAGTGTAACCATCTTCACTTCCCTCCTGCCTTCTGCCTCTCTTGATGAGCAAAGCAGGCAGGGGGATGGTGAGGAAGCATACAGAAGGGAAAGATTAGTTTTGTCTGTTTCTGAACACTCTTGGGCGCAGCCGCATGGGCGGCTGCGGGTGTTCCAGCGATTTCGACGGCGCTTATTTCCCCGCCACGCTCATGGAAGAAACTTTAACCGTCGGCGCAGCAATCTGATCGCGAAACTCCAGATCGCTGCCCACCATTTCCATCTCCTCCATCATGCGGCGCAGGTTGCCGCTGATGGTGATTTCGTGCACGGGGTAAGTCAGCTCGCCGTTTTCGATCCACAGGCCGAAGGCGCCGCGCGAATAGTCGCCCGTCACCAGGTTGACTCCTTGCCCGATCAGCCGCGTCACATAGAGGCCCCGCTTCACCGTAGCAATAATTTCTTTCGGCGCGTGCGGCCCCGCCGCCAAGTAGAAATTCGTCGGCGTCTCGCCGTTGCCGGTGCCGTTGCCCGTGCTGCGGAGCTTCAGCTTGCGCGCCGAATACGCACCGCAGAGGTAATTCCGCAAGTCTCCGTTTTCGATCACCACCGTGCGCTGCGAGGCCACCCCTTCGCGGTCAAAGGGGCGCGTCCCCAACCGGCCGGGTAGCAGCCCGTCATCTATCACCGTCACTCCCTCGGCTGCGATTCTCTTTCCCAGTTGATCCACCAGGAACGACCGGCGCAGGTAAATGGCGTTGCCGGTCACCGCGCCAAAAAGATCGCTCAACAACTCCGCCGCCAACACCGGCTCAAACACCACCGGAACTTCTTGCGTTTCTATCTTGCGCGCTCCCAGGTGCCGCCGGACCCGCTCCACCGTTCGCTGCGCTACCTCTTCCGGACTCTCTAGTGCAGCTCGCTGCCGCGCCGCCGTGAACCAGTAGTCGGATACCTGCGCTTGCTGGTCGCTGTCCTGGCCTAGCAGGTGTAGCGCCAGACTGCATCCCGTGCTGCGGTAGCCGGCCGCAAAGCCTCGCGTGTTCACCAGCCATACCCGGCTGCGACCGACGTGGAAGCTGGCGCCGCCTGAGTTGTTGACGCGCGGGTCGAGGTTCAATCCGATCCGTTCCGTCTCCTGCGCCAACGAGATTTTTTCCGCTACGCTCCATTCTTCCAGCGCCGGATCATACAGCTTGAGCGTTTCAGCCTCCGGCACCGAACCCGTTTCCTCCGGCAAACCGGCAAACGGGTCGGCATTGGCCAGGCGCGCCCGCTCCACCGCGCGCTTGGTCAAACCGTCCAGGGTTTCCGGGCGCAAGTCGGAAGTGCCGGCGCGCGCCATGCGTTGGCTCACAAACACGCGCAGTTGCAGTCCGCGTGAGGCCGCCTCGGTTAAGGTTTCCACCGTTCCCTTGCGCACGCGGGCGGAAAACTCGGTGGACTCGTGCACCGAAACTTCGGCGTCGTCAGCGCCCGCAGCCCGCGCCCATCTCAAGACTTGGTCAGCAATAATTTCTATTTGTTTAGACATAAAATGTGCGGTTGATTCCCCCCGCGCGGTTAGCTTGCACTCCGGCCGCCGACGGTCATTTTCGCGATCTTGACTGTTGGCGTGCCGACGCCCACCGCAGCCGCCTGCCCGCTTTTCCCGCACGTCCAAGCACCACGGTCCAGCGTCAGGTCGTGGCCCACCGCCACGATGTTCTGCAAAATCTCGGTACCGCTGCCGATCAGGGTGGCGCCTTTGATGGGTTTCGTGATGCGGCCATTCTCGATCAAGGAAGCTTCGTGCACGGAAAAAGTGAACTTGCCCACGGCAGGCTCCACTTGACCGCCGCTGAACGCCTTGCAGTAGATGCCGCGCTCGACCGAGCGCACAATCTCCTCCGGGTCGGCCGTGCCCGCCGCCAGGAACGTATTCGTCATGCGCGGAATGGGAATGTAGCTGTAATCCATTCGGCGGCCGTTGCCGGTGGGGCTCATCTTCATCAACCGGGCCGAGAGCCGGTCCTGCAAATACCCGCGCAGCACCCCGCGCTCGATCAGCACGGTGGGCTCCTGTGGGACAGTGCCTTCGCCGTCCACGTTCAACGACCCGCGCAGACCCGGCAGGGTAGCGTCGTCCACCACCGTACACAATTCTGTCGCAATTTTCTCGCGCAGTCGGTCGCTGAAGACCGACAGCTTCTTGCGATTGGCGTCGGCTTCCAGCGGGTGACCGACCGACTCGTGCAGCAGCACGCCGCTCGCACCCGGCGCCAACACCACCGGCAGCTCACCCGCGGGCGCGTCCTCAGCTGTCAGCAGCGCCGCCGCCTGCGCTACTGCTTCCCGCGCCAACTGCTGCGCATCCTCGACCGAAAACGCCTCCAGGCCCGCCCGCAGTCCCAGGTTTTTCGATCCGGATTGCCGCTTGCCGTTCTCTTCAGCGACGACGCTCAGCCCGAAGGTAAACAACGGCTGCACGTCACCTACCAATTGGCCTTCGCTGTTGGCGATCAACACCTGGCGCTGTTCGTCGCTCCAACTGCCGCGCACCTCGCGCACGCGGGCGTCGGCGGCGCGCGCCGCCTGGTCGGCTACCCGCAAGAAATTCATTTTCCCGGTAATCTCGGCCTGCGTGGCCGGCCGCTCGGTTGCATAACGCGAGGGAAGCGAGTGAGCAACCAATTCCACGCTCCCGCTGCGACCTGCACTGGTGGCGATGGCGGCGGCCGTGCGTGCGGCCTCCAATAGTTTCGGCAGCGACAACTCATTGGTGTAGGCGTAGCCGGTCTGTTCGCCGACGATAACCCGCACTCCGGCGCCCAGCGACACCGACTCGCTCGACCCCTTCAGCAGACTCTCCTCCAGGAGCAGGGAAGTGCTCTGCCGGAACTCGATGTAGATGTCGGCGAAGTCGCCGCCGCGCTCGAGCGCTTCGGCCAACACGCGCTGCAACAGCGCCGGGTCAATGCCGTGCTGCGCAGAAAAGAACTCCAGCGGTGGCAGCTTCACCTTACATTTTCTCCGGGACTTCGATGCCCAGCAGCGCCAGCGCCTGCGTTAACTGGCGTTGCACCAGGTCGGCCAGCAGCAAGAGAAAGGCTTTCTTCTCGGCGTCGGCTTCGCTGAGGATGTGGTGCGTGTGATAAAAGAGGTTGAAGCGCTGAGCCAACCCGAAGGCCCACTTGGCCACCAGTGCCGGCTCCTGCTCGCGCACGGCCACCTCCGCCAGCCAGCGCAACTCGGCAGCTCCCAGGACCAGCTCCCAGAGATCGTCGCCGGTCGGCGCTGCCAGCCGCTGCTGCGCCGCCGCTGCGTTGATTCGTTCCGGCAACCCGGTCAACGGATAGCCGGGGTCAGCCTGGCGCAGCTTGCGGAAGACGTTTTGCGCGCGCACCACCGAGTATTGCAGGTAGGGTCCGGTTTCACCCTCGAAGCTGAGCGCCTCTTTGAAATCAAAAACAATGATGGTGTTGCGCGTAAAGCGCAGCATAAAAAAGCGCAGGGCGGCGACAGCGATCTTGTGGGCCAGGGCCCGCTGCATGGATGCGTCGAGGTCGGGGTGCCGCTTTTCCACTTCTTCCAGCGCCCGCGCTTCGAGCGTGTCCAGTAAGTCGTCGGCCTTCACTCCCTGTCCCTTGCGGCCGGAGACTTCCACAAAGGGTTTCTTCTCGTCCTCGGGCGCGATTGTGATTCCCAGCTCGCGCGCGCACCGGGGCGAAAGGGCAACCATCTCGTAGGAAAAGTGGACGGAGTTGCGCGCTTGTTCTTCGTAACCCAGAGCGCGCACGCCGGCGGCGACTATGTTTTGAAGATAACTCTGGCGCGAGTCGATGACGTTGTAGACGCGCGCAGCGCGGCCAAAGGCGGGAGCGTCTGCTTGCCCATCGGTTGTGCTCATCCAAACCATGTGTTGGTTCGGATAGGTGTGGAAGCCGCGATAGCCGAAGTCGCGCCCCAGCAGGCCGAACTTCCACAATTGATAGGCAATGTCTTTGCCCACGTAGGTAACGGTGCCGTTGGAGCGGACGATAATCTTCGCGTCTTCCAGGTCGCCAGCGCCCTCGCCTTCTTCGCCTGCGCGCATCACCCAGCAGCCTTTGTTCTTGCCGCTCTGGGCGAACTCGATGGCGCCGCGCTGCTTCAACTGTTCGAAGGCGGCGTCCCAGAATTTCAACGCAAGAATCTCGCTTTCGCGCGGGAGCAGGTCGTAGGCCACCTCCAGCCGCTGCGCCGTCTCCAAGTGGCGGCGAACAATGGCGGTGGAGAGAAGCTCAGCCAAGCGAGCGGTTTCGCCCGCACCTTCTTCGATTTCTTTCAGAGCCTGCGCGCGCAGTTCCAGCCGCTTGGGGTCTTCTTCGTAGAAGCGCGTCACCCGCGCGTAGAGATCCCAGCAGATGTAGTCAATGCGGGGACTGGATTGTTCCACCAGCCGCTCGACTTCGGCCAGCGACTTCCGCTCCAGGTGCTGAAAACCGACCACCACGTCGGCCACCTGCACGCCGGTGTTGTCAATGTAGTTCTGCACCTCGACCCGCTGGCCGGTGAAGCGCAGCAGGCGGACGAAGGTGTCGCCCAGCACCGCGTTGCGCAAGTGGCCAATGTGGGCTGCCTTGTTGGGGTTGATGTTGGTGTGCTCGACAATGACCTTGGGCGCATCGGCGGGCGGCTCAGCGGGCGGTGTCCGCGCTTCCAACACCGTTCCCCGGAACACCCAGCCTCGATCGAGGCGGAAGTTGACGTAGCCGCCCCCGGCCACCTCGGCCCGCCCTACGCCCTCGACTTTGGGCAGAGCCGCGGCGAGTTCAGCGGCAATCTGCCGCGGCGACCGACGCAACCGCCGCGCCAGTTCAAACGGAAGGGGTGTAGCCAAATCGCCCAGCTTGACCTGCGGCGGCCGTTCCAGGACGACGGTGTCTAACTCAATCTGGTAGGCCGTCTTGACCGCCGCGCGGACAGCATCCTGGAGGGAACGGTAGAGTTGAGCAATCACTCGCGCAAGTCCTTTGCGAACAAACTGGCATTATAGAAGCGAAGTGCGGAGGGCGTCAAAACGGCGCTTCTCGGCCTGTGCTATAGTAAGGGATTCGCGCACTATCATGGCGGAGTGGGAGACCATCCAGGGCTGGCTGGCTGAGGCCGAGCGCGTCGTCGTGCTCACCGGCGCAGGAATATCGGCGGAGAGCGGCGTGCCGACTTTTCGCGGCACCGGCGGCCTGTGGCGGCAGCACCGACCGGAAGACCTGGCTACCCCGGAAGCGTTTGCGCGCGGTCCGCGCTTGGTGTGGGAGTGGTACGACTGGCGCCGCGCCCGCGTGGCCCAGGCCGAACCCAATCGCGGCCACCTGGCGCTGGCGCAACTTGAACGGCGCGTCCCCGACTTCACCCTGATTACCCAAAACGTGGACGGGTTGCACCAACGCGCCGGCTCGCGGTGCGTGCTCAAACTGCACGGCGACATTTGGACGCTACACTGCCTGGGGTGCGGATTGGAAGAAACCAACCACGACGTTCCGCTGCGGGAAATTCCCCCGCGCTGCTCCTGCGGCGGGTTGTTTCGTCCCGGCGTGGTCTGGTTTGGCGAAGCGCTCCCCGCCGACGTCTTGCGCCACGCCATGGAAGCAGCCGCGCACGCGCAGGTATTTCTGGTGGTCGGTACCTCAGCAGTGGTGCAACCGGCGGCCAGCCTTCCGCTGTTGGCCCAACAGAACGGAGCCCAACTGGTGGAGGTCAATCTGGAAGAAACACCGCTCTCCGCGCAGGCCGACGCCAGTTTTTGGGGCAAGGCGGGGGAACTGCTGCCTCGCTTACTCGAAACCGCCGTCAAACCATGAAGCTCTGCTACCTCGATTGCTTCTCCGGCATCAGCGGCGACATGCTGCTGGGCGCGCTGGTGGACGCGGGCCTCTCGCCCGCTGCGCTCGAAAGCGAGCTGCGCAAGCTGAACCTCAAAGACTGGTCGCTCAGCACAGAGCGAGTCCAGCGAGGAGGGCTGACCGCCACCAAGCTCGACTTCAAAATCAGCGAGACGCACCACCACCGTACCTGGAAGAAAATCCGCGAGTTGATTCGCGCCAGTGCGCTGGCAGCGCCGGTGCAGCAGCGCGCCGAACTGATCTTTGACCGGTTGGCGGAGGCCGAAGCCGGTGTCCACGGCGTTGCCAAAGACGAAGTACACTTCCACGAAGTGGGTGCGATGGATTCCATCTTAGATATCGTCGGCGCCAGCGTGGCGATGGAGGAACTGGGCATCGAGAAAATTGTTGTGTCGCCGCTGAACCTGGGCAGCGGCAGCGTCGAAACCGCCCACGGCACCCTGCCGGTTCCAGCGCCTGCGACCGCTACCTTGCTCAAAAGCGTACCGGTTTATTCCACCGGAGTGGCAGCGGAGCTGGTGACGCCCACCGGCGCGGCGGTGGTGGCTACGCTGGCTGCCGAATATGGCCCGCTGCCGCGCATGTCCGTAAGCGCCATCGGCTACGGCGCCGGCAACCGCGACTTGACCGAGCAGGCCAACGTGCTGCGAGTTTTCCTGGGAGAGCCGTTGGAAGAGTCGCGCGCGGCGGACGAACCCACCGTCAGTATTATTGAAGCCAACCTGGACGACATGAGCCCGCAGTTGGGCGGTTACTTCATGGAGCAAGCGCTGGCCGCCGGGGCACTGGACGTTTTCTACACCCCGGTACAGATGAAGAAGAACCGACCGGGTGTTCTCCTTACGGTGATCTGCCCGTCGGACCGCGTGGATGCGCTGAGCGAACTGGTTTTCCAGCAAACCACTACCATCGGGTTGCGAATCTATGAGGCACGGCGCCGGGTGCTGGCGCGCGAGTTTGTCTCGGTCGAAACGCCGCACGGCTCGGTGCGGATGAAGGTGGCGCGGCTCAACGGTCGGGTGCTGAACGCCGCGCCCGAATACGACGACTGCCAGCGGCTGGCGCGGGAGAAGTCGGTGCCGCTCAAGCAGGTGCTGGCCGACGCGCAGTTCTGCTTCCGCCAGCAGCACAAAGATTCCTGATGCTGAAGCCCAAGTTCTACCTGACCACGCCCATCTACTACGTCAACGCCCGGCCCCACATCGGGCACACCTACACCACCATCGTGGCCGACACCATCGCTCGCTACAAGCGCATGCGCGGCTTCGAGGTGGTGCTGCTGACCGGCACCGATGAACACGGACAGAAGGTCGAGCAGTCAGCCCACGCGGCCGGGAAAGGGCCGCAAGAGTTTGCGGACGAGGTGGCCGCGGACTATCGGCAACTCTGGCAGATGCTCGGCCTCGACTACGACCGCTTCCTTCGCACCACCGAGCCGCGCCACGCCAAAGCCGTCCAGACAATCTTTCAGGCGGTGGAAAAGGCCGGCTACATCCGCAAAGGGAAGTACGAAGGCCAGTACTGCGTTTTCGACGAGCTCTACGTCACCGACGCCACACCTGAAGGGAATTGTCCCGAGTGCGGGCGGCCCACGCAGCGAGTGGAAGAAGAGAACTATTTCTTTCAGCTCTCGGCTTTTCAGGACAAATTGCTGGCCCATTACGAAAAACACCCAGAGTTCGTCCGTCCCGAGAGCCGCCGCAACGAAGTGATGAGCTTTGTGCGCGGCGGCTTGCGCGACCTCTCCATCTCTCGCAGCCGCTTGCGCTGGGGGATCCCGCTGCCCGGGCGGGAAGGGCACGTTTTCTACGTCTGGTTCGACGCCCTAACCAGTTACATGAGCGGGATCGGCTACGGCGCCGAAGGTGCGGCGGCAGAGGAGTACCGGCGGCTCTGGCCCGCCGACTTGCACTTGGTGGGCAAGGAGATCGTGCGCTTCCACGCCGTCTATTGGCCGGCTTTCCTGATGGCCGCCGGGCTCCTACTGCCGAAAATGATTTTCGCGCACGGCTGGTGGGTGTTCGAGCAGCAAAAGATGTCGAAGTCGCGCGGGAACATCGTACGTCCGCAACCTATCCACAAGGTGCTGGGAACCGATGCGCTGCGCTACTTCCTGCTGCGGGAAATGGTCTTCGGACAGGACTCCAGCTTCAGCTACGATGTGCTGCTCACGCGCTACAACAGCGACCTGGCCAACGACTACGGCAACTTGGCTTCGCGCACGCTGACCATGATCGGGCGGTACTTAAGGGGCGAGATTCCATCGCCTTCCAGTTTGGCTGGGCGTACTCAGAGAGAGTCAACTATCGAGCACGTAGCCATAGCTACTATTGCCGAGGCTCTTGACTACTATGACGAATACAATTTTTCGAGTTCTCTCCAGAAGATTTGGGAGTTGGTGGCTGAAACAAACAAGTACATAGTGCTGACTCAGCCCTGGGTTTTGGCGGAAGACGAGAAGCAGAGGTCTCACCTGGAAACCGTACTGTGGACGGCAGCGGAGGGATTGCGCATCGTCACTGCACTGCTGGCGCCGGTGATGCCCGCGGCGACAGCGCAAGTGTGGAAGCGACTGGGGCTGACGGGAGACCCGGCAGTGACAAAACTGGACGAACTAGCCTGGGGCCAATTCCCGAAAACTAGGCGGATTGGAAAAATCGAGCCGGTGTTTCCGCGGTTGGACAAGAAGCAAGCCATCAAACAAATCCAGCAACTGGAAGCGGAGGAATTCGCTGTGCAGGCAGCAGCGGCTCAACCAACAGCACGCAAAGGAGGCTCTGTGGCAGAAGCAGAACAAACACGAATCAGCATCGAAGACTTCGCCAAGGTCGAGATGCGAGTCGGAGAAGTTAAATCGGCCGAGCGCGTAGCAGGCGCGAACAAGCTGCTGAAGCTGCTGGTGGACATCGGCAGCGAGACGCGGCAACTCGTGGCCGGCATCGCCGAAACCTATGCGCCGGAGCAGTTGCTGGGAAGAAAAATCGTCGTGGTGGTCAATTTGCAGCCGCGCAAAATTCGGGGCGTGGAGTCAAACGGAATGATTGTGGCCGCTTCGGTGGGTGCTGAAGGCCGCCCGGTGCTGGCCACCTTTGCGGAAGAGGTGGAAGTAGGCGCCCGCTTGAAGTGACGCCAGTGGCTTTCACTGATTCGCACGCCCATCTCGACGACGCGCGCTTCGACGCCGACCGTATTCAAGTAATCGAGCGCGCCCGAGCGGCAGGGGTGGAGCGAATCCTGAGCATCGCCGGCGGCACCCGGCGCGAGGAACTCCAGCGCACTTTGACTTTAGCTGAGCAACACGACTTTGTGTGGGCCGTCGTCGGACTGCATCCCCACGAGGCTCGCCATGCCAGCGAGGAACTGCTCGCCACGCTGGACTCCCTGGCCGAACACCCGCGCGTGCTGGCGTGGGGGGAAATCGGGCTCGACTACCACTACCACCACTCCCCGCGCGCGACCCAGCAGGAAGTGTTTCGGCAGCAACTCCAACGCGCCCGCGCACGGAAGCTGCCGATCATCATTCATTGCCGCGAAGCCTGGGAGGACTGCCTCGCGATTCTCCGCCAGGAGTGGGCTGCTGCGGGGCTGGGCGGCATCCTGCACTGCTTCAGCGACACGCCGAAGACGGCCCGGCAAGCGATCGAGTGGGGCTTCTTGATTTCCTTCGCCGGAAACGTTACTTTTGCGCGGGCGGAAAGTCTTCGCCAGGCGGCGCAAGCGATTCCTATTGAGCACCTGTTGATCGAAACCGACTGTCCGTACCTGGCGCCGCAACCGCACCGGGGGAAGCGCAACGAGCCTGCCTACGTGGTGGACGTGGCCGCGGAGTTGGCCCGTTTGCACCGCCTGGAGCGCGAAGAGTTGGGAAGACGCACCAGTGAAAATTTCCTGCGTCTCTTCCCGCAAACCGCCCCGCAGACAACCGGAGGGCGACCATCGCACCACTGATAAACAACAAGCCCGTGCTTGAGGTGGCGGAAGCCTTTGAGCTGGTCCGGGCCGACTTGGCGCGCGTGGAGGAAGGGCTGGCCCGCGAGAGTCGTTCCGGGATTGCGCCGGTGGCAGAAATCGCGGACTACCTGCTGAGCGCGGGCGGAAAGCGCCTGCGTCCGGCCTTGCACCTGCTGGCGGCCAAGTTCTGCGGCTACAAAGGCCCCTCGGCGATTCAGTTGGGCGTGGTGCTGGAACTCATCCACAACGCCACTCTGATCCACGACGACATCATCGACGGGGCCGATACGCGCCGCGGCCGAACGTCGTCCAACCAGCGCTGGGGTAACTCTATGACGGTGCTGGCCGGCGACTGGCTCTACATGCAGGCGTTCCGCCTTGCGCTGGCAGAAGGGAACCTGCGCATCTTGGACATCCTGACCCGGCTCACCCAAAGAATGGTCGAAGGCGAACTGATTCAACTCACCTGGCTGGGGCGGATTGACATCGGTGAAGAGGACGCGCTGGAGATTTCCCGCCGCAAAACTGCCTGCCTGTTTGAAGCCTGCCTGCAATTGGGTGCACTACTGGGAGAAAAGAACGCGCAGGACGAGGAGCGGCTGGCGTGCTACGGCCTCAACGCCGGGTTGGCCTTCCAGATCATTGACGACTTGCTGGACTTCACCGCTCCCGCCGAGCGGCTGGGCAAGCCAGTGGTGAGCGACCTGCGGGAAGGAAAGGTCACGCTACCGCTGGTGTATGCGTTAGAGGGCTGCGACAGAACCGGACGGCGCAAGGTCGAAACCGTGCTGGAGGAAAAAGGCTTCCAGTCGGTCGCGCCCGAAGAGATTGTCGCGCTGGTGCGCGAGTCCGGCGCCGTGGAGCGAGCACGGGAGCGCGCCGCGCGGTTCGTCGCCGAAGCCGACCGGGCACTGGAACCTTTCCCCGACTCCACCTACAAGCGAGCGCTGGAGGCTCTGCCGCAGTTTATCCTCAACCGCGACCACTAACCTTGCCTCCGCGCAAGCCGCTGCCTTCCAGAGCAAAATTCTCACCGGCGCGATATATACTAAGCAGCCTCATGCGCCGCGCAGGAAAGGAAACCGAGATCAAGCTCGCGGTTGCGAGCGCGCCCGCCCTGCGTCGTCGGCTGCGGGCGCTCGGTTTTCACCCACTCGGTCCGCGACAGCGGGAACGCAACACGATCTGGGACACGCCCAAGCGTCTGCTCAAAAAGCGTGGGTGCTTGTTACGCCTCCGCACGGTGGGCAGGCGGGGCTGGATCACCTTCAAGGGGCCGCGGCAAAGGCAGCAGAGCTTCAAAGTCCGCACGGAGTGGGAAGCTGAAGTGGCCCCGGCAGCGAGCGCGGAGAAAATCCTGCAAGCGCTGGGCTACCAGCCGGTGTTTCGCTACGAGAAGTTCCGGACTACCTATGCCCAGCGGGGCCGGCGGGGCGGGGAAGCGCTGCTGGACGAAACGCCCATCGGGACCTTCTTGGAGCTGGAGGGCGCGCAGGCGTGGATTGGGCGCGTGGCTCGGCAGCTCGGCTATGCGCCCAAGAATTTTATTACCAAAACCTACGGCGAGCTTTACCTAGCCTGGTGCCGGCGCAGGCGGCAGCCGCCGGGCGACATGGTCTTCCGGCGGAGACGAGTCTCACCTTGACAAGAGCATGATAAGAGAAAAAGCGCGCTCGTATCTGGTACACTGCGCCGGAAGCCGCCGGGATGTTGCTCGTGGCAAGCGAGCGCTTCCGGCAAGCAGTGCGACCGCCCACGATGACGGACGAAGGCAGAAGGGTGAACAGGGTAGAGGAGACGCGGGGTTTGCCTAGTGAAGACGTCCCGGACCCGGAGCGAGGTTGGCTGATGCCGACTCTCCTCTAGGGAGACCCCAGGGGTCTGGAACCATCGCCTGCGAGCGCCCCGTGGCCGGCGGCTGCGCCCCACGGGTTTTTTTGTGCCCGGCGGAGGGTGGATGAGGTGCCGACATGATTCACGCCACTGAGTTGCTGAACGCAAGCGTGTACGACGCTCAGGAGAACTACCTGGGACGCGTGCGGGAACTCTGCCTGGTGCCCGCCGAGCAGCCCAACCGCATCGCCCGGGTGGTGATTGCGCGCGGGAAATACCAGCCGCTGGTGGCGCGCTTCGACCAAGTGGCCAGCGCCGCGCCCGGAAGCGTGCGCCTGAACACTGGCGAGCTGCAACTGGAAACCTACGTCCCGGACGAAAGCTGGTTGACGATGCGCAAAGACCTGCTGGACCAGCAAATTATTGACATCCACGGGCGCAAGGTGGTGCGGGTGAACGACATTGCCCTGGTGGATCAGGCGGCGAACAACTACACCGAATTGCGGGTGGCGCAGGTGGACGTGGGGCTGGCGGGTGCAGTGCGGCGGCTGCTGAAAGGCGTGCTGCCGTTGGCATGGATGCGGGCGCTTGAAAAACGCCTGCCCACACGCAACATCCCCTGGGAGTTCGTGGACGTAATCGAAACCGATCCGATGCGGCGGGTGAAGCTGAAGTTGCCGCACTCAAAGCTGGCGGAACTCCACCCGGCCGACATCGCCGACATCATCGAAGAGCTGGCCCCGGCGGAGCGCGATGCGGTAATCGAAACCCTGGACGATTCCACCGCCGCCGAAGCACTGGAAGAAGTGAAAGATTCGGTGCAGGTGAAAATTGTGAAGGAGTTGGACAAGGAGCGCGCAGCCGACATCCTGGAACAGATGGCGCCAGACGAAGCCGCCGACGTGCTGGCCGACCTGCCGGCCGATACCGCCGCCCAGGTCTTGCAGGACATGGACGGCAAGGAAGCGCAGGAGCTGGTCGAGCTGATGCAGTTCGAAGAAGACACGGCCGGAGGCCTGATGACGCCGGAAGTATTCGCCACCGCGGAGAGCAATACCGTGGGACAAGCCATCGCCGCGCTGCGGCGCAGCGAGGTTCCGATTGAATCGCTGGATACGGTGTACCTGACCGGCGCCGACAACGCTTTGACCGGGGCGGTGCCGCTGGGCCATATGCTGCTGGCGGGGACCGAAACCCGGCTACAGAATTTGCGTAACGAGCAGCTCATCTTCGTAGAAACCGGCGCGCAGGAAAAAGAAGTGGTGGAGCTGTTCGACAAATACAACTTGCGCTCGCTCCCGGTGGTGGACGCCGAACAGAAGCTGGTGGGGATGATTACCGTCGATGACATTGTGAGCCGGATATGGCAACCACAAAAGTAAAAGCCTGGGTGCGGCCGGTCCTCCGCCAGCGAAGGCGGCTGCGGCTGTGGCGGAAGCAACTGGTGATTTTCTTTGCGGTGGTGGGCCCCGGGCTGATTACCTCCAACGTGGACAACGACGCCGGGGGAATCTATACCTACTCGCTGGCGGGGGCGCAGTTCGGCTATCTGCTGCTGTGGACGCTGATTCCCATGACCGTCATCTTGTATGTGACCCAGGAGATGACAGCGCGCTTGGGCGTGATGACCGGCAAAGGGTTGTCGGATCTGATCCGGGAGGAATTCGGCTTTCGCACCACGGTCTTCCTGATGCTGGGAGTGTTGGCGGTGGCGCTGGGGAACATCCTGGCCGAGTTCGCCGGAGTGGCGGCCAGTTTGGAACTGTTTGGCGTCAGCCGCTACCTCTCGGTACCGGCGGCTGCCGCGCTGGTGTGGCTGCTGGTGGTCAAGGGCACCTACAAAGGTGTGGAAAAGGTTTTTCTGGCGATTTGCGTTTTCTACCTGGCCTACGTGTTTTCGGCCTTTATGGCTAAACCGGACTGGACGGCGGCGGCTTACCAAACCATCCGACCAACAGTGGAATGGAGCTCCAGCTACCTGCTGTTGCTGCTGGCGATGATCGGTTCGACCATCGCACCCTGGCAGCACTTCTATTTGCAGTCGGCGGTGGTGGAAAAAGGCATACCGCGGGAACGCTATTGGGAGACGCGCGTGGATGTGCTGGTGGGAAGCATCAGTTGCATGGCGATTGTGTTCTTCATCATTGTTTGTTGCGCCGCCACCCTGCACGCC
This sequence comes from Candidatus Acidiferrales bacterium, assembly GCA_965247455.1. Classification (GTDB taxonomy): domain Bacteria; phylum Acidobacteriota; class Terriglobia; order Acidiferrales; family 2-02-FULL-67-57; genus JACZYA01. Next base: position 148,375 of record CBDFHE010000016.1, on the reverse strand, counting down.
AACGGACAGACGCAGATTCGCGACGCCGCTGAGGCGGCCGCGGCCCTGCGTCCCCTGGCCGGGCCGTACGCGTCGGCGCTGTTCGCGTTCGGGTTGCTGAACGCTTCGCTCTTCGCCGCTTCCATTGTACCGCTCTCGACCGCTTTTGTGATTTGCGAAGGTCTGGGGGTGGAAGCAGGCGTGGACAAGCGTTTCCGCGAAGCACCCATTTTCTACTGGCTTTATACCGCGCTGATTCTGGTGGGAGCGGGATTGATCCTGCTGCCCGACACACCGCTGGTGCGGATCATGGTGCTCTCGCAGGCGGTTAATGCGTTTCTGTTGCCGGTGGTGCTGGTGTTCATTCTGCTGCTGGTGAACCGGAGCGACTTGGTAGGCAAGTGGCGGAACTCGCCGGCCTGGAACGGCGTGGCATGGGCCACCGTCATTGGCGTGAGCTTGCTGACTCTCCTGCTTGTTTACCTGGGCGTCACCGGCGCGCCGGTAAGCCTGAACCCTGCTTCTCCCTAGAGCGGCGCCGCAGATTGCCTGTTGGGTATGCGTGTGCTAGGGTGAGAATCGTGAAAGGCAAAGGGCCATTCAAAGCTGGCAGTGCGGAAGCTGCGCTGTGGCAACGGGTAGATCGCAACGCGTTGCCGCAACACATCGCCATCATCATGGACGGCAATGGGCGCTGGGCCCGGCGGCGACACCGGCCCCGCATCGCCGGCCATCGCGCCGGGGTGGAGGCCACGCGCGTGATCGTGGAAGCCTGCGCTCGCATCGGCCTTCCGGTGCTGACCCTCTACGCCTTTTCGCTGGACAACTGGAAGCGCCCGCAGAAAGAGACCGATTTCCTGATGAACCTGCTGCGGCGCTATGTGCGGCACGAGCTCGCTTACATGAAGCGCAACAACGTCCGCCTGCGGGTAATCGGGCGCTGGCGCGAGTTGCCGCGAGCGGTGCAGGAAGACATTGCCCAGTCCCTAGAAGAGACGCGGAGCAACACCGGCCTACAGTTGGTGGTCGCGCTCAACTACACCGGCCGGGCGGAGTTGGTGGATGCGGTCCGCGCGCTGGTGGCCCACGCGCAGAGCAACGGCGCCAAAGCAGTGGACGAGGACGTGCTGGCTCAACATCTCTACGCCAGCGATTTGCCCGACCCCGACCTGCTCATCCGCACCAGCGGGGAGATGCGCGTCAGCAACTTCTTCCTCTGGCAACTCGCCTACACGGAAATCTGGGTGACGGAAACGCTGTGGCCTGACTTTGCCCCCAAGCATCTGCTGCAAGCCATCCTGGACTTCCAGCAACGGGAGCGCCGCTATGGCGGGCTCTCGCCGGAAGCGGCTCAACGGCGTCGTCGCCCGCCGGCGTCCCGTAGCAGGGACTTGGTCCGAAACTGAAAAAATCTTCGCAGAAGCCCGGCTTATTGCTAGAATTTCGCCGCGCGATGGGCTCCACCCTCAAACGCATCCTGACGGCGGCGGTGTTGATCCCGCTGGTGGTGGCGCTGGTGCTGTGGGCGCCGCGTTGGCTGTTTCTGCTGGCGGTGCTGCCGTTTGTCTGGCTTGCGCTGTGGGAATATCTCGAACTGGCGGGCCGCACCGGGCCTGTGCCCACCCGTTGGACGGTCTATCTCTTGAGCCTGGGCCTGTTGCTCGCTGCGTGGTTGACGCCTAGCCAACTCCTGGCGGTTTTGGTGGGCGCAGTTCTTGTGGTGCTGGCAGTAGAGCTGTTTCGCCGACCCGCCCTGGTTGAGTTGCTGCCAGCCGCTTCGGCAGGGCTATTTGGCCTGTTCTACACGGCTGTTCCCTTTGCGTTGATGATTGCGCTGCGGGAGAGTCGGCAAGGCCCGCGCATCATTTTGTATGCCTTGCTACTGATTTGGGTCGGCGACACCGCGGCCTATTTTGCGGGCCGGGCGGTGGGCCGTCACAAACTGGCCCCCAAGATCAGCCCCGGCAAAACGGTGGAAGGAAGCGTCGCCAGCCTGGTAGCGACGCTGGGGATTGGGTTCTGGTTATTTCGGCTCTGGTTTCCCTCCCTGGCTGTGGTCCATGCAATCCTGCTGCCGCTGAGCGTGAACCTGCTGGCGCAAATGGGAGACCTGGCGGAGTCCGCGCTTAAGCGCGGCGCGGGCGTAAAAGATTCTTCCACCGTGCTTCCCGGCCACGGCGGCATACTGGACCGCATCGACAGCTTGCTATTCGCGCTTCCGGGCGTGTGGTACTATTGGAGTTGGCTGCTTTTGGGCGGCGGATAAAGAAGTTTCATGCGCACGCTAGCAATCCTGGGCTCCACCGGTTCCGTCGGAAGACAATGCCTGCAAGTGGTGGAAGAACTGCGCGACCGCTTTCGGGTCGTGGCCCTGGCGGCGGGGGACAACGTCGAGGAACTGGCCGGGCAGGCGGCGCGCTTCCAGCCCGAGCTGGTGGCGCTGGCGTCGGCGGAGAAAGTGGCGCCGCTGCGCGAGCGGCTGGGCGAGTTGGGTGTTGCCCGGCAGCCGGAGATTCTCTGGGGCCGCGAAGGCTTGAACGCCGTCGCCACGCATCCGGGAGCCGAGCTGGTGGTTTCCGCCGCCGTCGGCGTGGTGGGACTGGAGGCGACCTACAAAGCAGTGGCGGCGGGCAAAACGCTGGCGCTGGCCAACAAAGAAGTTCTAGTGGCGGCGGGTGCGCTGGTGATGGACGCGGCGGCGCGGTCGGACGTTGACATTCTGCCGGTGGACAGCGAGCACAACGCCATCCACCAATGCCTGCGGGCCGGACGCCGCCGGGAAGTCGAGCGGCTGACCTTGACGGGGTCGGGCGGGCCGTTCCTGAAGTGGCCGCGGGCGCGGCTGGCGCGGGCCACTCCGCGGCAGGCGTTGCAACACCCGCAATGGAAAATGGGTAACCGCATTACGGTGGACTCGGCCACGCTGATGAACAAAGGGTTTGAGGTGATCGAAGCGCATTGGCTCTTCGGTCTGCGGCCGGAACAGATTGAGGTGGTCATTCACCCGCAGGCGATTATCCACTCGCTGATCGAATTCGTGGACGGCTCGACCCTGGCGCAACTTGCACGGCCTGACATGCGGCTGCCGCTACAATACGCGCTCACTTATCCCGACCGGGTGCCCTCCACCAACCACCGCCTGAGCGTGAGCGGGCTGGGCAAGCTAGAGTTTCGTCCGCCGGACGAGAAGAAATTTCGCTGCCTGTCACTGGCTCGGCAGGCGCTGGCGGCGGGCGGTTCGCTGCCGTGCGTGCTGAATGCCGCTGATGAAGTGGCGGTGGGCGCGTTCCTCAACCGGCGGGTGCGGTTCTCAGAGATTCCCGAGGTGATCGAGCGCGTGCTGGAAGCGTCCACCCCGATGCCGCTGGGAAGCATCGAAGATGTGTTGAGCTGCGACCGGCAGGCGCGCAGCTATGCCGCGCACGTGGTCGAGACCGTGCGAAAAAAGAAGAGGAAACGCCGATGAATGTGTTTTGGATTTTGGTCGGGATTCTGGTGCTGGGGCTGATGGTGCTGGTGCACGAGTGGGGTCACTTTGTGGTGGCCCGGCTGTTCGGCATCCACGTCCAGACTTTCTCCATCGGCTTCGGGCCGCGCCTGCTGGGTTGGAAACGCGGCCAGACAGACTACCGCCTGAGCGCGATCCCACTGGGGGGCTACGTCAGCCTGGCGGGCGAGAACCCGCTGTTGGAACGCACCGGCGCGCCGGACGAGTTTCTCTCCCGCCCGCGCTGGCAGCGGGCGGTGGTTTATTTTGCGGGGCCGACCGTCAACATTCTGATGGCGGTGCTGCTGCTGTGGATTCTCTTCTCATTCTCTTACCAACGGGCTGCGTATGTGGACGAGCCCGCGCAGGTGCACTCCGTGCTTCCGGATTCAGCCGCGGCTCAAGCAGGCATCCTGCCGGGTGATGTGATCGTACAGATTGGAAAGAAGAGGAATCCGACCTGGGAAGATGTACAAGTGGAGATCGCCCTGGGTGGCGAGGAACCGCTGGCGGCGAGAATCTCGCGGGAGGGCGAAGAGTTCGAGCTGGTGGTCCAACCGGAATTGGGCGAGGGGCAGGACATGCCCGTGGTCGGATGGATGCCTTACCTGCCGTTAGTGATTACTGAGGTGGAGCCGGGCATGCCCGCCGATGCAGCGGGCCTCAAAGTAGGCGATGAGATTGCGGCACTGGAAGAAGAAAGCACGACGCAGTTGGGCGCTAGCAGTTTTGTGGAACGAATTCAGAGCAGCCAGGGCGCGCCGCTGCGGCTCACCGTCAGACGTGCGGGCGAAGAATTCGAAATCGAAGTGCGCGCGCAAGAACGCGAGTGGCGCGGCCGGACGGCGTATTTCCTCGGGATTCAAATTGGCCCGCGCGTGACCTCGGTGGAGTTAAACCTCCTGGATGCGCTGAAAACTTCGGTGGCGGAAAACGCGCGCATGGCGGGGCTGCTCTACGAATTAATTCATCGGCTGTTCGCTGGGCGGGCCAGTTTGCAAGCGGTGCAGGGTCCGATCGGAATTGTCAACCTGTCGGGGCAGGCAGCGCAGTTGGGCTGGGGGCCGCTGATGCACCTGATGGCGATCATCAGCGTCAACCTGGGGATTTTGAATCTGCTGCCGATTCCGATTCTCGACGGCGGGCACATCGCCCTGCTGGGAGTGGAAGGCACGCTGCGGCGCGACCTGAGCCTGCGGGTCAAAGAGCGCTTCCTGCAACTGGGATTCGTGCTGCTGATGCTGCTGTTCGTGGTGGTCATGTACAACGATGTAATGCGCTACTTTTTCCGGTAACCTGACGTAGGCGATCAAGGACAGTGCAGTTGGGTACGCGCGCCGCTACGCCGAGTGTCTAACCACAGAGGCGCAGAGGACGCAAAGAAAACACGGAGACAAGCCGCAATAAGGTAAGGAAAGGATGCTGGAAACTACGCGAGACCGGCGCCGGACGCGGCCCGTGCGTGTGGGGCCGCTCACCATCGGCGGCGACGCGCCGGTGGTGGTGCAGTCCATGACCAAGACCGACACCCGCGAGGTGGGCGCGACGGTGGCGCAGATTGAGCAGATGGTGGCGGCGGGCTGCGAGCTGGTTCGGCTGGCGGTGCCGGACATGCAAGCGGCGGACGCGCTGGCGGAGATTGCGCGGCGCGTACCGAAGGTGCCGCTGGTGGCTGACATTCACTTCCAGTATCGGCTGGCGCTGATGGCGCTGGACGCCGGCATCGCCAAGCTGCGGCTGAATCCCGGCAACATCGGCGAGCCCGAGCGCGTGCGCGAAGTTGTCCGCAAAGCGCAGGAGTGCGGGGTGCCCATCCGCATCGGAGTGAACGCCGGTTCGCTGGAACGGCGGCTGCTGGAAAAGTACGGCTACCCGACCGCCGAGGCGATGGTAGAAAGCGCGCTCGACCACGTTCGGATTCTGGAAGAGCTGGACTTCCGCGAGATCATCATCTCGCTCAAGGCGTCGCACGTGCAGCTCACCGTGGATGCCTACCGTTTGCTGGCGCCCCAGGTGGACTATCCCTTCCACCTCGGCATCACCGAGGCCGGCTCGGCCTTTGCGGGGACCATCAAGTCGTCGGTCGGGCTGGGGATGCTGCTGGCGGAGGGCATCGGCGACACCATTCGCGTCTCGCTGGCCACCGAGCCGGCGGAGGAAGTGCGGGTAGCGTACGAGATTTTGAAATCGCTCGACATCCGCTCGCGCGGCGTGAACGTCATTGCCTGCCCCACCTGCGGGCGGCTGGAGGTGGACCTGTTCAAGATCGTGGGCGAAATTGAGCAGCGGGTGGCCCACATTCAGGAACCGCTGAACGTGGCGGTGATGGGCTGCGCGGTGAACGGGCCGGGCGAGGCGCGCACCGCACACCTGGGCGTGGCTGCCGGGCGCGGCAACGGAATGATCTACCGCGATGGCGTCGCAGTGAAGCGCGTGACGGAAGAAGAGATTGTCCCCGCGCTGGTGCAAGAGATCGAATCCTACCTGGCCGAGAAGCAGCACGTCCCCGTCCCCGCCGGCGAACCCACCGACTAACTGTCAGGTAGTTCCGACAAGTCGAACCTAGGTTCATAAGGAGTTACGAGTGCAAGCACAATTTGACGAACCTTTTCGAGTGTCCGCCGCGCTATCTTCCTCCCTCTGAATTCACCTCTGTGCACTACCCCGTTCCTTTCTTCGTTGACTTCTTGAATTACTTTCGCCAACTTCTTGATGGACTTGTGGCGAGAATCATCTTTCACAATTGGCAATATGAGCATGTTCATCTTCCCCTGAAGGCCATTTGCCCATTTCATCAACCTGTCTACAAACGAAGGCGGCAGATTCCTGCCTTGCGCCAATTCTGCTCGAATAACTAGATTCGTCGCGAGCTCTGCGGTCGTCGCAGCACGAATGATAGAAACTGAATACTCACCTTTTTGAAATAAAGCTAGAGTTTTCCGCCAATTGTTAGAGATTTTTTCGCGGTCTGTTCGTTCAGAGTACGGTTTCTTTTTCCTTCTCTTTTTGGGCTTAGCCATTTCTCTTGCTTCCTTCTGCCTAACGTCTCTCATCCCCCATGGTCGCAATATCATCTACGAGTGTTCATCATTTTCAAATGCCAAAAGTTGCTATCAGCTGGACTTGACCGGGGCGGGGGAAGGGGAGTAAGCTTATTGCAACCGGGTTTCAGGAGGCGTTGCGATGCCGATGCCGAAGACGGAAGCGCCGGGGCGCTTGCAAGCGGAGTTGATGGTGCGCGGGGTGCGCATGACGCGGCAGCGGCGCACCATCCTGGGTGTGATTGAGACCGCCAAGCAACATCTGGACGCCAGCCAAATCCTGCGCAAGGCCCAACGGCTCGACCCCAGCATCGACCGCGTCACCGTCTATCGCACACTCAAGCTGCTGAAGCGCCACGGGCTGGTGGACGAGCTGGACTTGCTCCACCTGCGCGGCGACGGGCACTACTACGAGCGTCGCCCGCAACGTGACCACCTGCACATGGCCTGCTTGCGCTGCGGCAAGGTGGTGGAGTTCGAAAGCCACCTGTTCGAGCGCCTGAAGGGGGAAGTGGAGCGGGAATGCCACTTCCACATCATCCTGACGCGGGTGGAGATGGGCGGCTACTGCACCCACTGCCGGACCTGAGCAGGCTCTCCTAAGAGCAAAACGCGGGTCGTGTTGCAACTAGTTGCAACCAGCTTGCAACATAAAATTCTCTCCACTCTGTCAACGCAAAGTAGAAATGTCCGGTTTTTTGCCAGATAGAAATGTCCTCCTCCAAGGGTGATCGGGAGGGAGAATGTACTTTCGTTTGCCTTTCCTTGGGCCCGCAAGCCCCGTAGGCCGTAGGCCGAAGGGGGTTGCGGGCGCGGGCGGCGGGCTCGGGCAGGGCCGCAGGCTGAGATAAGAGCCGCGGAAGCGGACCCAGCGGCTGCCGTCGAGCCGCCGTTCGACCTCCACCCGCGCCCCCCGCAACCCCGCTCGCACCTGGGCGCGCGGGATCGCCCAGCGCTGGCCCTGCCAGCGCACGGTGTAGTCGCCTGCCACCCGGCGCGGTTCGCGCACGCTCAGGATTGACTCCAGCCGCTGGGTGCCTCCCAGCGGGCGGTGGGCATCGTGCGGCTGGCGCGGAGCGACGGTGAAGCGCTGCTCCCAGAAAGGCAGGAAGACTGCTGCCAGGAAGCGGTTGGCCTGCTCCACCGTGTGCACCCCGGTCAGGCGCATCTCCTTGACCAGGCGGTCCTGCAAGGTGCCGAATAGTCTCTCGATGCGCCCCTTGGCCTGGGGGCTGTGGGCGGGAATCCACTCGATCCCCAACTCCTGCAGGGCCCGCCCGATCTGGGTGCGGGCCGGCTGACCGCCGAGCTGCTCGTCGAGCCGGGCCGAGCGGGTGGTGCGGAACAGGCTGCTTTTGTCGGTATAGAGTGCCCGCGGCCGTCCCCAGCGCCGGAGCCAGCCTGCCAGGGTGCGCAGGTTTTCCTCGGTCGAGTCCTGGGCGGCGAAGCGGCCCCAGACCCGGCTGGTAGCGTCGTCGATCAGCGCGATCAACTGCACGGGAGGTCCGCGCCGCTCCAACCAGCGATAGGGCGAGCTGTCCATCATCACCAACTCGCCGAAGGCGGCCCGCCGCTCTCGCCAGACGTGCACCGCCGGCCTCCGCTGCCGGCGCGACCGCCACAGCCCGGCGGCGGTCATCCACTGCCGCAGCGTCTCCCGGCTGACCTGCCACCCATCTCGCGCCAGGTGCTCGCTGGCCAGCGTGGGCCCAAAGTCGGCGTAGCGCCGCCGCACCTGGGCCAGGATGCGCCCCTGGAGGGCCGCTGGAATCTTCCGGTTCGAGGGCCGCCCCCGCAGCCGATGCACTACGCCCCTGTCCCCCTCCGCCCGCACCCGTCTCAGCAGACGCCGCAGGTGGCGTACGCTCACCTGCACCCGCCGGCCCGCTTCCACCTGGGTCAGATAGCCCTGCTCGACTTGGTGGAGTACCTTCAACCAATCCTGCTCCCGTTGGCTCAATTCGATTCGCTCCTCTCTCATCGTCCCTCCTGGCCCTGATGAAAGAGGACATTCCTACTTTGCGCAAATAGGACATTCTCACTTTGCAGCTACAGTTGCAACTAGTTGCAACCAGCCTGCAACAGAAAATTCTCTCCACTCTTGACTGATTCACGTGGCAGACGATAGAGTTAATGTTCTAGTTGCAATCCAATTGCAACTAGCGGCGGGCAGCCGAACAAATGAGAGCAATGAAGCTACCCAAACCTTATCTGCGCTCCCCACTTGGGCTGTTTCTTCCTTTGACCCTTCTGCTGCTTGCTTTCTCCGCGTCCGCTGCTGCCTCCACCCCCGCCTATGAAATTCACGGTCAGGTACTGGACCCTTCCGGGGCGATGATTGCGGGCGCTCAGGTGACCGCCTACCGGCAAGGACAAACACCGGCTGGAACGGCTGTAACCAGCGCGGGAGGCGAATTTCTCCTGAGCGACCTTACTGCCGGCAGCTACGAAGTGGTGGTGCATGCACCTGGTATGGCGGCCAGCAGCGCGGCGGTCAGCGTGCCGCGCGCGGAAGCGAAGCCGCTTCGGTTTGTCTTGCAGATTGCGCCCCTGGCGACGCTGGTGACCGTCACCCCGGGGCGCGGCGAAGTGGAAAACGCCTTCAACCTTCCCGGACAGGTGAACGTCGTAGGTGGAGACAAACTGCTGATCCGCCCGGGCGTCATCCTACCGCAGGCGCTGCGGGAAGAGGTAGGCGTGATGGTGCAGCAGACCACCGCCCATCAGGGAGCGGTGGTGGTTCGCGGGCTGACCGGGCAGCAAGTGCTGCACCTGATTGATGGGATTCGGTTGAATAATTCCACCTTCCGCCCCGGCCCCAACCAATATTTAGCGCTGGTGGACCCCAATTTTGTCGAGCGGCTGGAAGTGGCGCGCGGGCCCGCGTCGGCGCAGTACGGCAGCGACAGCCTGGGCGGAACCGTCAATGTGCTGCCGATGCGCCCGCAGGTGGACACGACCGACCGGCACTTCCGGGGCGAGTTCACGCCCTTCGTCCGCAGCGCCGACTTCTCCACCGGCGGCAAACTGCGCCTCTCCTATGGCAGCCGCAACTGGAATTTGTTCGGGGGCGCCTCCGGGAGCCGCGTGCAGGACTTGCGGGCGGGCCGGGGCGGCGACTCACACGCCGCCGTCACCCGCTTCCTGGGCTTGCCCTCGGACGTGCTGGGCGCCCGGCTGCAAGACACCGCCTTTACCCAGTTTGCCAGCTTCACGCGCTTCTTCTGGAAGCCGGCACCGGGGCACAACCTCAGCGCCAGCTACATGCGCAGCGAACAACGCGGCGGACGCCGCTACGACAAGCTGAACGGCGGCAACGGCGACCTGATCCACGCTTTCGACCCGCAGATTCTGGACTTCTTCTACCTGCGCTACGAAAAGCAGCCGGCGGGCGGGCTGGACAACCTGAGCGCCACCTTCTCTTACAACCGCCAGCGCGACGACCGCCGGACGCAAGGCGGCGCGGGCAACCCACTGGCGGCCATCACCGACGAGTCCAACCAGACCGCCGCCCTCGGCTATCAGGTGCAGGCCACTACGCATATCGGCGCGCGCCAATCGCTGGTCTTCGGCGGGGAAATCTACGACGAGTACATTGACTCCACCCGCACCCGCTTCGACCCGCTGACCAGCAGCCGGACAGATGTGCGCGGGCGCTTCCCGGACGAGTCCCGCTACACCACCTACGGCCTCTTCTACCAGCACGGTTTGGACTTGTTCCCCAACCGGGTGCGACTGCAAGGCGGGCTGCGCTACAGCGCCTTCAACTTCCGCACCTTTGCCGACGCCAACCTGCGCGACGCCAACGGCCAGCCACTGGTGCCCGATTTTTCCACCACGCTGCACGATGTGACATTCAACCTGGGCACGGTGGTGCGCCTGACCCAGCAGGTTCAGTTGGTCGGCACGGTGCGGCGCGGCTTTCGCGCGCCCAACGTCACCGACTTCAGCTCCGTGGGGCTGACCTCAAACGGCTTTGAGGTTTCTCCCGACGACGGCAGCGCCGCCGGCGGGGAAGTAGGCAGCACGGCTGGCACGAACGCTACCGCTAGCGGCCAGCCGGTGACGACGCTCGAACCGGAAGTGCTCTACAACTACGAGTTGGGCCTGCGCTTCCGCACCGGGCGCATGACCGCCTCGCTCACCGGCTTCAGCAACGAGATCAGCGACTTCATCACCAAACGCGCGCTGCTGCTGCCGCTGGGGGCGGTGGGACAGAACATCGGCGGGCAGACCATCGTGGAGCAATTGCCCTTGGGCGCGGTGCTGACGGCGGTGGATTCCCGGCCGGTGCTGGTGCGCGCCAACGTGGGAGCCGTGCGCATCTGGGGGATCGAAAGCGCGTGGCAGGGGCAGTTGAGCAACTCCTGGTCGGCCCACGCCAACTTCACCTACCTGCGCGGGCGGGACAAAGTGAACGGCGGCGCGCCCGACATCGAAGGCGGCCTGCCGCCCGCCAACGGGTTCCTCAGCTTGCGCTGGCAGGCACCGGGCAAGCGCTACTGGCTGGAGGGCTACAGCAACCTGGTGAGCAAGCAAGACCGCTTGTCCTCACTGGAGCTGGCCGACCAGCGCATCGGAGCGCTGCGCTCGCGGACGAGCATTGCGCGCTTCTTCAACAACGGCGCCGTCGCCCGCGGGCTGGTGAGCGGTGGCGTGCTGCTGGCGACGGGCGAGACGCTCGACCAAGTGCTCGACCGCGTGCTGGGCGCGGGTGTCGAGAGCGCGCTCTTCTTCACCAAGACGCCCGGCTTCGTCACCTTCAATCTGCGCGGCGGCTATCAGGTCAGCGAGCAAACTGACCTAGTCTTTGTGCTCGAAAACCTGCTCGACCGAAACTACCGCTACCACGGCTCGGGCGTGGACGCCCCCGGCTTCAACACCCAAATCACCTACCACATCCGCTTCTAGGCCGGTTCGGCGCGCCCATAAGTTGCAGAGCGCAGCCGAAGGACCCCATTCGCAGCAAACAATTCCGTTAGTCCGGAAGAGGTGCTCAGCACCCGCGCAAACAGGCCATGGGGATCCTTTAGCAGGGGTCACCACGCCAGGCTTCGCGGCCTTTGCGGAACACGAAGCTGAGCATTGCCTAGGGGGTGGCGCGGAGGGTAAGGTCGCGCATGCCGCGGCCGCGCTGGCGTCGCTTGATGCGAACCACCACCTCGCGGCCGGGCGTCAGCGACCGCTGCATGTCCATCAACGCTCGCTGGCTGCCCACCGAGCGGCCGTTGACTGCCGTAATTATATCCCCGCGCCGCAGCCCGAGTTTTTGCGCAAAACTCCCGGGCTCCACTTGGCGCACCAGCAAGCCGCCTTCCGTGGAGGAAAGTCCGAGGCGGCGGGCCATCTGCGGATTCAACTCGCGCACCTGCAGGCCCAGGTTGGAATCGGCTTGCTGGAACCGCTCGAACCGTTGCAATAGCTGCTGGGCGTGCCGTGCTTCGTCTGAGTTCGGATACCGGGCAATCAGTGAGCGCAGCTCGCGCACGCCAGCAACTCTTTCGCCCGATTGTATCAGAGCTTCCGCCTTCCTCAGTTGGGCGCGCGGAGCCTTGTCGCTGGTGGGGAAGTCGCGCAGCAACTTTTCGTAGCCGGCGATGGCCTGGCGCAGGTTGTGCTGGTGGTGGTAGGAGTCGGCCAGGTAGTACTGCGCCTGGTCGGCCAATTCGCTCTTCGGATAGAGGCGCTGAAAAGCGTCAAATTGCTGCCGGGCAAGATCGTAGTTGCCGCCGCTGAGAGCTCGCAAAGCTGAATTGAAAAGAACTTCGTCTGGGGGAGTCGTAGGAGCAGGCGGCGCGCTTGCAGGCGGAAGCACGGGAGTGGGAGGCGAGACCTGCCCGGAAGCAGAACCCTCCACCGGCGGCGACTGCCCCACTGCCGACGCTTCCTGCGCCATCGTTTCTGCCGCAGGTTGGCTTTCTTGTTCCGCCGGCGCGAACCATCCTCGACCGGAAAGGAAGTAGAACATCAGAGCGCCTGCCAGCGCGAGGCCGACCACCGCCACCCACGCCCGGCTCCGTCTGGGCTCGGCGGCGGCGCCCAGCAGGTCGGGCGCCCTGGCCGGCACCGGCACGAGCGGAGGGGGCGTGGGCGCGGCCTGACGCACCAGGGCAGCTTCCAACTCGTCCACCGACTGGAAACGCTTGGCAGGGTCTTTCTCCAGGCACCGGAGGATGACCCGCTCCACCGGGGCCGGCACGGTGGGGTCGTGCTGGCTGGGCGGCGGCGGGGTTTCCCGAATGTGCTTGAGGGCGACGCTCAACGGGGTGTCGCCGCTGAAGGCGGGTACGCCGGTGAACATCTCATAGAGGAGCAGGCCGAAGGAGTAGATGTCGGCGCGGCGGTCCACCGGCTTGCCTTCAGCTTGTTCGGGGGCCATGTAGGCGGGCGTACCGATAAACGCGCCGGTGGAGGTGGTGCCGGCTTCCACCGAGCGTGCAATGCCAAAGTCCATCACCTTGACGTTGCCATTCTGATCCATCATCACGTTTTCCGGCTTGAGGTCACGGTGGACGACTTGCTGCGCGTGCGCCTCGCGCAAGGCAGCGCAGATCTGCCGGGCAATCTGAATCCCTTTGCGGACCGGCAGAGTGCCAAAGCGTTTCAGGACGGCGCGCAGGCTTTCGCCTTCCACGAATTCCATCGAGATGTAGGCCACACCGCCGGCGCGGTTGAACTCGTACACGCGGCAGACGTTCTTGTGGGTGATCTTGCGGGACAGGCGAAGCTCGTTCTTGAAGCGCTCCATCGCGCGCTGGTCGGCGGCGATTTCCGGCTTGAGGATTTTCAGCGCCACCAACTCGCCGGTCTCGCGGTCGCGCGCCTTGTGCACGATACCCATGCCGCCGCTGCCAACTTCACCTAGCAAGTCGTAGCGCGCCCCCAGAACCACCTGTACGGGTGTGGTGGACAGTTCCAGCGTGAGCTCGTCACCGGGAGCGGGCGTGGGCGAGTGGGTCGGCTGCACCAAGTCGTCCACGCGCAGGCCGGGAGAGACCAACTCGCCCCGCGCCAGCGCCGCGGTCATGTGGGCGCGCAGCTCGGTGTAGGCGGCCGTTTCGGTCCAGACCACTTCGAAGAGGTCCTCCTTCTCCGCTTTGCCCGCGAAGGCGAACTTCCCCAGCCAAGTGCAGCGCAGGTCGGACTCCGGCAGGATGGCGTCGCGCACCGAGCGCGAGATCAGGATTTGCGCCGGGCCGGTCTTCTTGGTGATGCGGGCGGCGACGTTGACGGCGTCGCCAAAGACGTCGTTGCCGCGGCGAATGCCGTGGCCGGAATTGATCCCAATCCGAAGCTGCACCCGGTCGCGCTCCGGCAGGGTTTGGTTGAGCTGCAGCAAACGGCGCTGGCCTTCGACCGCCGCCCGCACGCCGTGGACAGGGTCAGGAAAATCGGCCATCACCGAATCGCCGATGGTCTTGATGAGGTTGCCCTGGAACTCGGCCACCGCGCCGGTGGCCAGCTCCGTGTGGCGCTCCAGCATGACTACGCCGGCGGTGTCGCCGTAGCGGTCGAAGTAGGCGGTCGAGCCCACCACATCGGTGAAGAGTATGGTTACGGGGGTCTTGTGAGAGCGCGGCTCTGGGCTGATTGTAGGCTGTGTTTTCAGCAGCCGGTCAATGTTGCTCTCTTCGCCGACCATCAGCCGTCAAATCCACTCGAGTTCTGCGTAAAGTACAACCGGATTATATCCGCTCTCCCTTGAGTGCGGCAGACAAGAATGTCTGCCCCACCGGGAAAGAGCAATTCAGTGGCGCAGGCATTCCTGCCTGCGCAGCGGGCGGGTGCGCTGCTGGAAATAACGGTGGGTCCGTTCCACGTCGCGCGCAATCTGTGCCCGCAGGGCCTGGGGCGAGCGAAACTTCTTCTCCTTGCGCAGGCGGTGATGGAAGCGCACTTCCAGCCGGCCCTCGGCGACGGTGCGGTTGAAATCCAACAGGTGCGACTCCACCACCAGGCGCTGATCGCCGAAGGTGGGGCGAACGCCCACGTTGGTGGCGGAGGGATAGGCTTCCCCTTCCAGCAAGGTCTCGGTGATGTACACCCCGCGCGCCGGCAGGCACTCCTGCTCCGGGAGCAGGTTCAAGGTTGGGAAACCCAGGGGCGCGCCCCGCCGCGCTCCCGGCTGAACGGCGCCGGTGACGGCAAAGGGACGCCCCAGCAAGCGGGCGGCGCGGTCGATGCGCCCATCGGCCACCAGGCGACGAATCAAGCTGCTGGAAACCGTCTGCCCACCCACCTTCACCGGAAGAACGATTTTTTGCGCAAAGCCGAACTCACGCGCCAGCTTGCCCAGCACCTGCACGTTCCCGGCGCGGCCGCGCCCAAAGCGGAAGTTCGATCCCACCAAGACAACCTCGGCCGCCAGCCGCCGATGGACAATCTCGCGCACAAACTCCGGCGGCGAAAGCTGCGCCAACGCGCGAGTAAACGGGAGGACCAATACCAATTCAATCCCCGCCGCTTCCAGCAGGCTGAGCTTCTGCGCCAGCGTTATCAGCAAGGGCGGAGCGGAGGCCGGAGCCAGCACCCGGCTGGGATGCGGGTCGAAGGTCAGAGCCGCCGCCGTGCCGTTCCGTGCCCGGGCCTCGCGTACCACATGCCGGAAAATGCGCTGGTGGCCGCGGTGTATGCCGTCAAAGTTGCCGATGCCCAACACCAAGTGCGGCAGCGGGGCGGGCAATTCGTCCAAAGAACGGCAGACGCGGAAGGGCATGGTCAACTCTCCACCTCCAGCGCCAGGCCGTCGTAGGCCAGCTCGACCCCGGCGGGCAGGCGCGCATTGGTCTCCGCGTGGGCGAGGTCGTGGGCGATGTGGGTGAAGTAGGCCCGGCGGGGTTGCAGTTGCCGCACCAGCTCCACCGACTGCTCCACGGTGGAATGGTTGGGATGCGGGCGGTCGCGGAGGGCGTCCAAGATGAGCACGTCCAGGCCCTGCAACTCGGCCAGCGCCGCGGGCGGGATGGTACTGAAGTCGGTGGCGTAGGCGGCCCGCCCGAAGCGGAACCCGAGCACGCCCATGTCGCCGTGTTCGAGCGGAAAGGGCACGAAGCGCAGGCCGAAGAGGTCAAAGGGCCCGTCAATATCTGCGAACCTCACCTCGGGGATGGTGCTGTTGAGCGTGCCGCCGCCGAACACATAGGAGAAGATGCGCTGGATAGTCTCGCGGGTGGCGCGATTGGCATAGAGCGGAATTTGGCCTTGCCGGAGGTTGAAGGGGCGCAGGTCGTCCAGCCCCAGGATGTGGTCGGCGTGCGCGTGGGTGTAGAGAACGGCGTCCACCCGGCTGAGGCCCGCGCGCAGCGCCTGCTGGCGGAAGTCGGGAGAGGTGTCAATCACTACCGCCCGGCCGTCGTATTGGAGCAGCAGGCTGGGGCGGGTGCGCTGGTCGCGCAGGTCGTCGGAGCGGCAGACGGCGCAGGGGCAACCCAGCGTGGGAACGCCCATGGAAGTGCCGGTGCCGAGGAAGGTCAACCGCAAAGGGGCCATGAGGAATTAGGGACTGGCGCTGGACGGGGCAGGTGTCTTCTGGCCGGCAAGCTGGACGTAGGTAAGCCGCAACTCGTAGAGCGCCTGCTCCAGCAACTGCTGTTCGCGCGTGCTCAGGTTGCCGCGCGTTTTCTCCTCAATCACGGCCAGCATATCGAGCGTCTGGCGGGCGGCCTGCAGGTCGGCGGGGATGGGAGCCCGGTCTGGACCCTCCACCAAACCCAACTGGTACATGGCGGTGGTGGAGAGCGAGAGCACCAGGGTTTCGAAGTCCATCTGGCGCTCGCCCCCGGGAAGCGCAGGCTCAGCCGTCCGGCGCGTCTCGCGAGCAGCGCGAGAGTTGGGCTGGGAGGTCGCGCTGGCGGCAGGCTCAGAACGCGGGGGCGGCGGAGAGCCCAACACGCGCGGCGACTCCTGGGCGTGGTCGCTTTCCTCCATGTCCTTGCGGCGCTCACCCTGGTCGGTAAAGCGGCGCCGGTCAACTACGCGGACGGTCTCCGGTTCTTTCTCTTTATCACTCATAGGTATGTTTGCAACCGAAGCAGTGTACCATCTGCGCACTGCGCACCTCAAGCTGCGCGGGCGGGGACCGGTGGAGCGAAAAGCAGATCCCTCGACTTCGCTCGGGATGACAGAGTGGCGGGGCCTCGTCCTGAAGGCTTCAGCCCGAGGCTTCTGCCCAAGGGATCGCCCTGAGGGGAACTCTCTTGCCCGCACCCACAGCGGGGGTTGCCCGCGCAGGGGGTTGCGCGTAAAGTTTCGGTTTCGCCGGTTGGTCACGGCCAAAGCATGACAAAACCGAAACGCAGCTTTGAAGACCTGGTAGCGCTGATGGCGCGGCTGCGCGCACCCGACGGCTGCCCCTGGGACCGAGAGCAGGACGCCCGCAGCCTGCGCACCTACCTGCTGGAGGAAACCTACGAGGTGCTGGACGCCATCGAGCGAGACGACCCGCGCGCACTCCAGGACGAGCTGGGCGACCTGCTGCTGCAAATCATCTTCCACGCGCAAATCGCCCGCGAGCAGGGGCGCTTCGCCATTGATGACGTTCTCAACAGCTTGCACGAGAAACTTGTGCGCCGCCACCCGCACGTCTTCGGCACGGCGCGCGCCAATACCCCCGAGCAGGTCAAGGTGAATTGGGAAGCGCTGAAGTCCGCCGAGCGCGAATCCCAGGGCAACCGCTCCCACCTGAGCGGGGTAGGGAGGAACCTGCCGTCGCTGGTGGAAGCTTACCAACTAACGCGCAAGGCGGCGCAGGTAGGCTTTGACTGGGAGCGGCTGGAGGACGTGCTGGCGAAGCTCAGCGAAGAGGTGAGCGAACTTCGCCAGGCGCTTTCCACCAAGGACCAACAGCGGATCGAAGACGAAGTCGGTGACCTGCTGTTCGTAGCTACCAACGTGGCGCGGTTCCTGGGCTTCGATCCCGAAGTGGCGCTGCGGCGCACCAACCGAAAGTTTGTCGACCGCTTCCAGGAAATCGAATGGGAATTGGCCCGGCAGGGCAAGCGGCTGGAGGACGCCAGCCTAGCGGAACTGGACGCCCTGTGGGAGCGCAGTAAACAAAAAGGCTGATGTGAGTGGCGCCCTCGCCCTAATTGGTGGGGCAGGCGAAGGGCGGCCCGACTGTGCGCACCCACCCTCAAATCAGGTACAATCTCTCTCTTTGATTTCGTCGGGTTTTGCGCAACGCTCCAACCTGAAGGAGAAGAAAGCGGGGGTAAGTCGCAGCAGATGAACCCAAAACAGGCCAGAGCGGAGGGCATTCAGATTCGCCCCTTAGCCACGCTGGAAGAGTTCAACCGCTGCGTCGAGTTGCAGCGAGAGGTCTGGGGTTTTACTGATTTGGAGCTGGTGCCTAAGGAAATCTTCGTGGTCGCGGCTGGCATAGGCGGCCAAGTCTTCGGCGCCTTCGACGGAGCCGAGCAGATCGGGTTTCTGGTTTCAGTGCCGGGCATTCGCGGGGGGCGAAACTATCTCCACTCCCACATGACGGCGGTGCTGGCGGACTATCGCGACAAAGGCGTCGGTCGGCGGCTGAAGTTGCAGCAACGGGAAGACGCGCTGGCGCGGGGGATTGAGCTGGTGGAGTGGACCTTCGACCCGCTGGAGTTGAAAAACGCCTACTTCAACATCGTGCGCCTGGGGGCGCTGGTGCGGAAATTCGTCCGCAACAAGTACGGCCGCACCACCAGCCCGCTGCACAGCAACTTGCCCACCGACCGGCTGGTGGCCGAGTGGTGGCTGAAGAGCGCGCGCGTCGAGGCCATCCTGCGCGGCGAGCCGCCGACGCCCGCCGCCGATCGGCAACGAGTGGCGGTGCCGCGCGCCATCAGCGAGCTGAAGGGGACCGACGCGGCGGCAGCGGAAAGAATTCAGGCGGAAGCGCGCCGGCAGTTTGAACACTGGTTGGGACAGGGCTACGCCGTCACCGGCTTTGAGCTGACCGACCAAGCCGGCACCTACCTGCTGGAGCCCTATGCGGGTTGAAGCCATCACCCTGCGCGAACTGCGGATGGAGCTGCGCGCGCCCTTTGAGACCAGCTTCGGAGTCACGCGCGAGCGGCGCATTCCGTTGGTCGAGGTCCACGCCGACGGGCTCAGCGGTTGGGGAGAAATCACCGCCCCCGAAGGCCCCTTCTACAACTACGAAACCATCGACACCGCCTGGCACATCGTGCGGGACTTCATCGCGCCGCTGCTGTTGGGCCGAAAGCTCGCTTCAGCTTGCGAGATGCCCGCCGTGCTGGCGGCCATCCGCGGCCACCAAATGGCCAAGGCGGGAGTGGAAAATGCCCTGTGGGACGTGGAAGCGCAGCAGAAAGGCTTGCCGCTGGCGAAGCTGCTGGGCGGAACATATGAGGAGATTGCCTGCGGAGTTTCCATCGGCCTCCAGGCCACGACCGAAGCCCTGCTGAGCAAGATTGACACGGAACTAAAAGCGGGCTACCAGCGCATCAAGATTAAGGTCAAGCCGGGGAAAGACCTGCAACTGGTGCGGGCGGTGCGGGAGAAGTTCCCGCAGTTGAAGCTGATGGTGGACGCCAACTCGGCCTACCGGCTGGCGGACGCCGAACACCTAAAGAAGCTGGACGACTACTACCTGATGATGATCGAGCAGCCGCTGCCCTGGGACGATATCCACGAGCACGCCCAGCTCCAGGCGCAACTGCAAACCCCTATCTGCCTGGATGAATCCATCCACCACGCCCGGCACGCGCAGGCGGCGATTGAGTCGCGGGCCTGCCAGATCATCAATGTCAAGCTGGGGCGCGTGGGCGGGCACACGGAAGCCCGGCGGGTCGAGGAGGTTTGCCGGGCGCGTTCCATTCCGGTGTGGTGCGGGGGGATGCTGGAGTCAGGCGTGGGGCGGGCGCACAACATCGCCATGTCCACGCTGGCGGGCTTCGTGCTGCCGGGGGATGTCTCCGCCAGCCAGCGTTATTGGGAGGAGGACATCATTGCGCCGGAAGTTGAGGTCACCCCAGCGGGCACCATCCGGGTGTCGACTGCGCCCGGGTTGGGCTACGCGGTTCGGCGGCAGCGGGTGGAGCAACTCACCGTCCGGCAGGAAACCTGGCGCGCGCAGTAACAGTTGCTACCCCCAGCATGAGCGACCGTAGTGGGCCTAATCTCGGCTCTCCGTGAAAGATGCGAGCGGAGCGGGTGCCCCCGTACGGGGATAAACTCCGCACCTCTTCCAAACTGTCAAAAGGAGCTGCGTAGAGTTTGTGCGCCGCTGATTCACCCGCTGCCAATTTGGCCCTTTCGCTCTCCGTCAAAGTAGTTCATTATCGCTGTTTTTAGCAGCAGAAGTTTTCTCAGCTGTGCGGAGCCCGCTGAGGCGCCGGCCCGCCCGAACAGATTTGACGATGCTCTACGTTCTGCTGATCATCATGGTGCTCGCCTGGTCGGCGAACTTCGTGGTGGCGAAATTTACCTTGCAGGAAGTGCCGCCCTTTGCGCTGCTGGTGCTGCGGGTGTGGCTGTCGGCGGCGATCCTGTTAGCGGTGTACTTCAGCCGGGGGAAGAACCGGCGCAGGCAGTTGCAGCCGGGGGATTGGCGCAACTTTGCGCTGCTGGGGTTGCTGGGAGTAGCGATAAACCAGACTGGCTTCACCGTAGGCATCCACTACACCACCGTCGGCCACTCCTCGCTGATGATTGCGCTCAGTCCGGTTTTTGTGTTGATCTTGGCGACGCGCATGAAGCTGGAGTCGCTCAGCTTTCTCAAGGCGCTGGGGATGGGACTCTCGTTCACGGGGGTGGTGATACTGACCGGCGAGCATGGCTTCAGTTCCAACAGTCCCACCCTGCTGGGCGACATGATTTCGCTGGGCGGCGCGACCGCCTTTGCCTTCTATGTCGTGCACGGCAAGCGGGTCAGCGCGCGCTACGACACGCTCACTCTTAACACTTTTGCGTACCTGGCCGGAGCCCTGATCGTGTTGCCGGTGGGCGGCTGGCAGCTCTTCCGGGTCAATTGGGAGGCGGTGAGCTGGAAGGGCTGGCTGGGAGTGGTGTACATGGCCGCGGTGGCCTCCGTGCTGGCCCACATGATTTTCTACTACGCCCTGACCAAGATCGCCGCCACGCGCGTGATTGTCTTTAACTACATGCAACCTGTGCTGGCAATCGCTCTGGGGATTCTGCTGCTGGGCGAGCGCGTGACCCCCTACCTGCTGGGCGGTGGCGCGTTGGTCTTGACCGGCGTGTACCTGGCCGAGCGGGGCAAGGGATAGATGAAACCTCTCCCGGCGTGGTATATTCTGTCTTTCTTGTCTGTTGGCAGCCCCACGAGAGAGAACCGATGAAGAAACGGATTGCGGTGATTCCCGGCGACGGGATTGGCCTGGATGTGACCCCGGAGGCGATCAAAGTGCTGCGGGCCGTGGCCGAAACCGGCGGGCACGAATTCGTCTCCACGGAATTCGACTGGGGGGTGGAGCGCTACCTAGCCACCGGCGTCTCGCTGCCCGAAGGCGCGCTCGACGACCTGCGCCGGAACTACGACGTGGTGTTCCTGGGCGCGCTGGGCGACCCGCGCGTGCCCGATATGAAGCACGCCGCCGACATCCTCTTCGGCCTGCGCTTTGGCCTGGAACTCTACGCCAACATCCGCCCGGTCAAACTGCTGGCCCCGCCGCTTACGCCGCTGCGCGACCGCGGCGTGGGCGACCTCGACTTTGTTGTCGTCAGCGAGAACACCGAGGGCCTCTACGTCAACATGGGCGGAAACTTCAAGAAAAATACCCAGGATGAAGTGGCCATCCAAGAGGACGTGAACACCTACAAGGGGGTGGAGCGCATCATCCGCTTCGCCTTCGAGTACGCGCGCGCCCACGGGCGTAAGCGGCTGCTGATGAGCGACAAGTCCAACGCCCTCACCTACGGACACG
Organism: Candidatus Acidiferrales bacterium; assembly: GCA_965247455.1. GTDB lineage: Bacteria > Acidobacteriota > Terriglobia > Acidiferrales > 2-02-FULL-67-57 > JACZYA01. The sequence goes on along the minus strand of CBDFHE010000016.1, from coordinate 126,980 downwards.
ACCTCTGGCAGCGCGTGTTCGCCGAATTGCAGCCGCAGTACCCGGAGATCGAATCGCGCCACCTCTACGTGGACAACCTGACCTTCCAACTGATCAAGAACCCCACCCAATTCGACGTGATCGTTACTTGCAACATGTTCGTCATCGCGCGACATCATCAGCGACCTGGGCGCGGCGCTGGTGGGCGGACTGGGGCTGGCGGCCTCCGGCAACGTCAATCCCGACGGGCTCTCCATGTTTGAGCCGGTACACGGCTCAGCACCCAAATATGCCGGCAAGAATGTGGCCAACCCCATGGCCGCCATCCTGACCGCCGGGATGCTGCTGGACCACCTCGGCCTGCAGTAAGAAGCCGAATGGGTGGAGCAGGCCGCGCGCGCTTCGATGGAAACCGGAAACACGGCGCGCGACCTGGGCGGCAGCCTGAAGACCTCCGAAGTCGGAGACTGGATGGCCGACTACATCACCGCGCAGTACCCTGCCAAAGCTGCCCGCAGCTAATACCGTTCCAACCAGTTGAAACGGCACTAGTCCACGATGCGGTAGTGGACGGCGGGGCGGCGGGGGCGCCCCCCGAACCTCTTCACCAAGGCAAAGCCCAGCACAAAACCGCCCACGTGCGCCCACCAGGCCACGCCGCCGCCTTCGGCTCCAATCGAGGCCGCCCCGCTAAAGAACTGGATGGCGAACCAGTAGAGCAAGATCACCACCGCCGGCAGCTCGACCGTGAACAGAAAGAAGACGGGAATGAGCGTAAGCACGCGAGCCTTGGGGTAGAGAAGCAGGTAGGCGCCCAGCACCCCCGCCACCGCACCGCTGGCACCAATGGAGGGAATGAGCGAATTCCAATTGAAGAGGGTGTGGGTGATGCCGGCGCCGAGGCCACACAGCAGATAAAAGAAAAGATAACGCAAGTGGCCCAGGTAGTCCTCAATGTTGTCGCCGAAAATCCAGAGGAACCACATGTTGCCGATCAGATGCATCCAGCCACCGTGCAGAAACATGCTGGTGAACAAGGGGAAGACGGCATCGCCGAACGTGACGTCGGGATGGGCAGGGAAGAGGCCCACCCGCGCGGGCACCATCCCCAGGGTGAAGAACAACTGCTGCAAGCCCCGCTCGCTGAGAGCGATTTCATAAAGAAAAGCTAATGAATTCAACACGATAAGAGCGATAGTTACAAATGGGCGGGTCGCGGAGGGGTTAGCGTCCCGCAGGGGAATCATCGCGGGACCCCGTCGCGGGAGGGCGTTGGCAGGCTGGTCCAACGCAGCGGATTGCGGCGGCTGTTGGCCATCAGCTTTTCCGCTTCTTCCCGGGTGGCAATGCCGCCGCGCGCGCCGGTGCTCTGGCAACTCAAGCCTGCCATGGCATTGCTGAAGTCCAGGATGCGCTCAGTGGACCAGCCTTGCAGCAAAGCGTAGATAAAGGCGCCGTGGAAGACGTCGCCTGCGCCAGTGGTATCCCGGCAGGCGACCTCGTAGCCCGGCTGGTAAATGAAACGACCGTTTTCCAGCGCCACGATGCCATCCCGCCCCAAGGTGGCTGCCACCAATTTCATTGGATGCCGGCGCTGGATTTCTTCCAACGCGCGGAAGATGTCGTGCTCACCGATGTAGGCCGAGGGGAAGCGGGAGGAACCGATCAGGTAGTCGATATTCGCCAGCAGGTCGTCCACCCCCGGGTAGATGTTATCTACATCCAGCGCCACCGGAACGCCGGCGGCACGAGCCCAGCGAGCCGCTTGAACGGCGGCGGCCGTGTCGTGACCGTCGAGGTGCAGCGCCCGCGCCCGCGTGAACATCTCCGGGCGCAACTCCTCCGGGCGGATGGTCAGGCGCGGGTCACGACGCCACAGAATCGTGCGCTCACCGGTGCTCTTGTCAATCACGATGTAGGCCATCTGATTGGGACAGCCCTCTACCACCTGGGTGTCGCTGATGTCGAGGCCTTCGCGCGCCAAGCTCTCGCGTTGGAACTCCCCCATCGGGTCTGATCCCAGCCGGCCCACATACTTGGCCCGCAGCCCCAACCGCTGGCACACCACCATCGCCGTCGCCACCTGCCCGCCTGCCTGCCAACTGGAGGAGGTAAACTCCACCTTGCTGTTGAAGCCCGGATAGACGGGAGACTCGATGGCCACGTCGGTGGCGTTCAAGCCCAGTCCCACTACGTCAAAGGTTGAGTTCGTCATCGTCAATGGTAATTCACTCTACCTGAGTTGAAGAAAAGAAAAAAGCCCTTTCCACTATTTATAATAATTCTAAATAAAAATACTCCCCAAAACACGCGCATCGTTTGTCTCGCGCGGCAGCCTGTGCTAGGCTCAGCGATTCGGGCGGCCGGGGCGACCTCCGCTGTGGATGTCGGCATGCCGACCGCAGGCGTCCATGCCGCTGGTCGAATCAGAAGCGATCATACTTCGATCCACTCCTTTTTCGGAGGCCGACAAACTGGTCAGCTTCCTCAGTCGCCGCTGCGGGCGGCTGCGCGGGGTGGCGCCAGCGGCGCGCAAATCTCGACGGCGCTTCGGCCCCGCGCTGGAACCGCTGACGCATGTGCGGCTGTGGTTTTTTGACAGGGAGCATCGAGAGTTGGTCCGCTTGCAAGAGTGCGAATTGATTCAGCCGTTCTGGGAGGGGGCGACGCAGTACGAATCGAGCGTCGCGTTCAGTCACATCGCGGAACTCTGCGAACTTCTCCTGCCCGAACGCGAACCCTCCGAGCGCACCTTTCGTCTCACCCTCATGACCCTGCAAGCAATCCGGCAAGGACAACCCAGTTGGCTGGCCTTGCCCTACTTCCAGCTCTGGAGCTTGCGCTTGGCTGGTTGGCTGCCTGACCTCGACCGGTGCAGCCGCTGCAACCGCCGCCTGGCCGAGGCAGAGTCCGGGGGGGTGAGCTCTTCCCTCGACCAACTGTTTTGTTCCACCTGCACCCTGGCAGCAACGCGCACACTCAGCGCAGAGAGCCGCCGGGTTGCCGCCCAGATGTTGGCCCAACCCTTGACCCGTCTTGTAGCCCACGACCCGCACAAGGGTCCGCTGCTGGAGTTGCAACGCTACCTACTGGACTTGATCGAACACCACGCCGAGCACAAACTAGCGACTCGGGAACCACTCCATGAAACAGCTTAAGAAGAAGCGCAGGCGGCTCATGGCTTCGTCCCGCCCCGGCCTGACTTTTCAGGAACTAGTATTTATGCTTAGCCGGTTTTGGGCCGAGCAAGGCTGCATCATCCAGCAGCCCTACGACCTGGAGGTCGGCGCCGGAACCATGCACCCGGAAACCTTCCTGCGCGTGCTCGGCCCCGAGCCGTACTCCGTCGCCTACGTCCAGCCCAGCCGCCGCCCGGCTGACGGCCGCTACGGCGAGAACCCTAACCGCCTCTACAAACATACCCAGTTCCAGGTTGTCCTCAAGCCCGCCCCCGATGCAGTGCAGGACCTCTATCTCGCCAGCCTGGAAGCGATTGGAATCAAGCTCCGCCGGCACGACATCCGCTTCGAGGAGGACAATTGGGAGGCTCCCACCCTGGGTGCCTGGGGCGTGGGGTGGCAGGTCCTGCTGGACGGGCTGGAGATTACTCAGTTCACTTACTTTCAGCAGTGTGGCGGATTGGACCTGGGAGTGGTGCCGGTGGAGTTGACCTACGGCCTGGAGCGAATCGCCGCCCTTCTGCAACACTCCCCCAGCGCCTATGAACTTGCCTGGAATCAAAAAGTTAGCTACGGGCAGGTGCGCTGGGAAGAGGAGGTGCAATTTTCAGCCTATAGTTTCGACTGGGCTAGCATCGACACCTACCGCAAGTTACTGGAGTTGCAGGAGCAAGAGGCCCATCGCATCCTGGAGAGCTACCCGCGCGAAGGCCAACCGGACCAGAAGCAGCGCCATCCCATCTTGGCCGCCTACGACCTGTGCTTGAAATGCTCCCACCTCTTTAACCTGCTGGACGCGCGCGGCGCCATCTCCACCACCGAGCGTGCAGCCTTGATTGGGCGAGTGCGCGCTCTCGCCTGCCGCACAGCCGAGATCTATCTCGACCAGAAGCAAACGAGAGAACAACGCTCATGAGCCGCGACTTTCTACTGGAAATCGGGTGCGAGGACATTCCCGCCCGGATGTTGCCGGGCGCGCAATCCAGCCTTAAAGAGTTGCTTCAGGGGGAACTCCATACCAGAGGTTTGCTCAGCGGGGCAGGGGTACAGACCTGGGCCACGCCGCGCCGGCTGGTAGCTTACTGCAAGGAAGTATTGCCGGCTGAGGCCGACCGAACCGAACAGGAAATCGGCCCACCGTGTTCGGTGGCGTACGACAGCGGCGGAAATCCCACCCGGGCAGCCCAGAGCTTTGCCCGAAAGCACAATGTGCCGCTTTCCAAGCTGACGACGGTGGAAACCGCTAAGGGCCGCTATGTGGCTGTGGTTCGGCACTATCGCGGCCGCTCCACGCCCAAGGTGCTGGCCGAGGTGCTTCCGTCTGTAATCGGGCGCATTTCCTTCCCACGCTCAATGTATTGGACTTCTCCGCAGGAGCTACGATTCATTCGCCCCATCCGCTGGCTGCTGACTCTCTACGCGGGTCAGGTGATCAACTTTAAGCTGGGCGGAATAAAGAGCGGGCGTTTCAGCCGGGGACACAGGCTACTGGCAAACCGGCGCATCGCCGTCCGGCGCGCCGCTGACTATCAGGCGCAGTTGCGCCGCGCGTTCGTGCTGGTGGACCCGGAGGAGCGACGCAAAAAGATCGTGCAAAAAATCTCCCGTGGGCTCAGGCGCTCGCCCCTCCAAGTTCGAGAGGACAAGGAACTGCTCGACCTGGTTGTCAACCAAATCGAATGCCCAACCGTGTTGCGGGGCGAGTTTCGGGAGGAATTCCTCTCCCTCCCGAGCGAAGTGCTGGTTACCGTCATGCGCCACCATCAGAAGTATTTCTCGGTGAAGACAGAGAAGGAGGAGATGGCGCCGCACTTCCTAACCGTCATCGACCTCGATCGCGATCGGGGCGGCGAGATTCGCCGCGGACACGAATCGGTGCTCGAAGCGCGCTTCCGCGACGCTCGCTTCTTTTGGGAAACCGACCAACGCCGGCCCCTGGCGAAGAGAGCCGATCTCTTAAAGGACATAGTGTTCCAGATTCGCCTGGGCAGCTACGCCCACAAAGTGGAAAGAATCGTTCGGCTCGTGCGCTGGCTGGCGGAACAAGCGAAGCAGACTGACGGTCGGCATGCCGACATTTCCGGTCGGCGCGCCGACATTCAAACTGTCGAACGCGCCGCTTCGCTGTGCAAAGCCGACCTGACTACACTACTGGTAAGTGAGTTTCCTGAGTTGCAGGGAATCGTCGGCGGACTCTACGCACGCGCACAGGGCGAGCCGCAAACAATCGCCACCGCCATCGCCGAGCACTACCGACCGCTCGGGCCGGACGACAAAATTCCACAAACTCTCGAGGGCGCCCTTCTAGCACTCGCCGACAAAATCGACAGCCTCGCCGCCTGCTTCAGCGCCGGCGCCATCCCGACCGGGTCGAAGGACCCCTTCGCGCTTCGCCGGGCCGCTGCCGGGGTGGTTCGAATCATCGTCGAACAAGAGCTTCGGTTGGACATCGCAGAGGCTGTCCGCCAAGCGACCACCACCGTCCAGGAGAAATTCCCGGACGCCGGCAGCAACGACCCTTCCCCTACCATCGCGAGCTTCATCGAAGAGCGCGCCCGGTACTTCTTCCGCGAAGTCGCCGGCTATCCCTACGACGAAGTCAACGCCGTCTTTGCGGCCGGCTGGAACGACCTCACCCAACTGAAGCAGCGCCTGGAAGCGCTGCACCGGATTCGCCCTACGCCCGACTTCGAGCCCCTGGCATCTTCCTTCAAGCGCATCCGGAACATTTTGGAGAAGGCCGGCGGGCCCGTCCAGTTTTCCCGCGGGCAGAGCCGAGAAAGCTTGCTGGAAGCCGGCGCCGAGCGCAGCCTCTATGACGCCTTCCGCACGCTCCGCTCCCAAGTAGCCGCCCTTCGCCAAGCCCACAACTACGCAGAAGCCCTGCGGCGCATCGCCTCGCTGCGTCCGGTGGTGGACCACTACTTCGATATCGTGCTTGTCAACGCTCCCGACCTTGCCGTGCGCCAGAACCGCCTCACTCTTCTGGCACAACTCCTGCAAGAGTTTTCTACCATTGCGGACTTTTCCGAGATTGTTGCTGTACCAAGAACAAGGAGACGTACAAATGGCACCAGCAAAAAGAAAAAGCAGGCCCAAGGCAAAAAGAAAGCTCAAAGCTAAGAAAGGCCCGGCTCGTAGCAAGTTCGTTTATTTCTTCGGCGGCGGCAAAGCAGCCGGCCGCGGCCACATGAAGGAGTTACTGGGCGGCAAGGGAGCCGGTTTGGCGGAAATGACCAACGCCGGACTGCCGGTGCCGCCCGGCTTCACCATTGCCACGTCGGCGTGCCGACATTACTTCAACAACGGCAACCGCCTTTCCCCCACCATGATCCAGGAAATTGCCCGCGCAGTTGTGCGCCTGGAGAAAATATCCGGCCAACACCTCGGCTCTACGGACGCACCGCTGCTGGTCTCTGTGCGTTCGGGCGCCAAGTTCTCCATGCCGGGCATGATGGACACCATCCTGAACCTGGGCCTGAACGACCAGACCGTGGACGTGCTATCCCATCGCAGCCAGAGCCCACGCTTTGCCTGGGACTGCTACCGCCGCTTTATTCAAATGTTCGGCAACGTCGTGCTGGAAATCCCCAAGGAAGAGTTCGACCAGATATTTGAAGATGCCAAGCGCAGCCACGAGGCCCGAGCGGACACAGACCTCGACGTCGCCGCCCTCCGCCAAGTGGTAGGCGAGTATAAAACCCTAGTCCAACGGCGCACTGAAAAGCCGTTCCCGCAAAACCCCCACAAACAGTTAGGTATGGCCCGCGACGCCGTCTTTCGCTCCTGGAACACTGCCCGCGCCCGCACCTACCGCCGGATGCACAAGATCCCGGACGACCTGGGCACAGCAGTCAATGTGCAGCTCATGGTCTTCGGCAACCTGGGGGAGAACTCGGCCACGGGAGTCGCTTTCACGCGCAACCCAGCCACCGGCGACAAGGAGTTCTACGGCGAGTTCCTGCTCAATGCCCAGGGGGAGGACGTAGTGGCGGGCATCCGCACGCCGCTGCCCCTGAGCAAGTTGGCCCGCTTGATGCCCAAAGTCCACCAGAAACTGGTACGAATCGCCCAGCGGCTTGAACGCCACTACCATGACATGCAGGACTTCGAGTTCACCATTCAGGACGGCAAGCTCTTCATGTTGCAGACGCGCACCGGCAAGCGGACAGGCCGCGCGGCGGTGAAAATCGCCTGTAACATGGCGCGCGAAAAGCTGATCTCCTCGGAAGAGGCCTTGCTGCGCGTTGAGCCCAGCCAACTCGAACAGCTCCTGCACCCCATCATCGACGAATCTCAGCCGCTTGAGGTGGTTGCCAAGGGGTTGCCGGCTTCGCCGGGAGCGGCCGTCGGCCGCGTGGTATTCACCGCTGACGAGGCCGTGGCCCAGGCTGCCTCCGGTCCGGTCATCCTGGTCCGCAAGGAAACCACTCCCGACGACATTCACGGGATGGATGCTGCGTTTGGTATCCTTACCTCAAGGGGAGGCATGACCAGCCACGCGGCGGTCGTAGCCCGGGGAATGGGGAAGTGCTGCGTGGCGGGGTGTGAAGCCATCCAGATCAATCACGAAAAACACGAGTTCTCTGCAAGCGGGAAAACGGTGCGGGAGGGCGACTGGCTTTCCCTCGACGGCAGCACCGGGCGCGTCATTCTGGGACAAGCAAAAACCATCGCCCCCAACCCCGAAAGCGGCGACTTCGCCAAGCTCCTGCAGTGGGCCGACCGGGCGCGGAGCCTGCGCGTGCGGGCCAATGCCGACATTCCCCGCGACGCTCAGGTGGCCCGCCGGTTCGGCGCCGAGGGCATCGGCCTCTGCCGCACCGAGCATATGTTCCTGGCCGAGGATCGCCTCACCCACGTTCGCGCCATGATCCTGGCCGACACGGACGAGAAGCGCTGCGCCGCCTTGACCAAGCTCCTTCCCATGCAACGCGAGGACTTCAAGGGATTGTTCAAGGCCATGGCAGGACTCCCGGTCACGATTCGCCTACTTGATCCGCCGCTGCATGAGTTCCTCCCCCAACGAGAGACGCTGCTGGTAGAAGTCGAAAGGCTTCGCAGTGAAGGCAAGACTGCTGAGATGGAGGAGAAGCAGGCCCTGCTGGAGCGGGTGGAGCAATTGCACGAGCTCAACCCCATGCTCGGCCATCGAGGATGCCGCTTGGGAATCACCTCGCCGGAGATTTCTGCCATGCAGGCGCGCGCCATTTTTGAAGCCGCCTGCGAGGCGACGGCTGAAGGCATTCAAGTAATACCTGAGATCATGATCCCGCTGGTGAGCCATGTTCGCGAGCTAGCCCTGCAACGGGAAGTGGTGGAGAAAGTGGCGGCGGAGGTCTTTGCGGAAAAAAAGCGCAAGGTCAACTACTCGGTGGGAACGATGATCGAGCTGCCCCGCGCCGCGCTGACCGCAGCCGAAATCGCCGCTGAGGCCGAGTTCTTTTCGTTCGGCACCAACGACCTGACGCAGACAACTTATGGGCTGTCGCGCGATGATACCGGGCCTATGATCCAGGAATACACCCGTCTGGGTATTTTCAAAGAGGACCCCTTTCAAGTCATGGACCCACACGGGGTCGGAGAGCTGGTGCGTATGGGAACCGAACGGGGCCGGCAGACACGCCCCAAACTCAAGGTAGGCATTTGCGGTGAACACGGAGGCGACCCGGCCTCAGTGGAATTCTGCCATCGGGCGGGCCTTGATTACGTAAGCTGTTCACCGTACCGCGTACCGGTGGCCCGGCTGGCCGCGGCGCAGGCCGCCATTAAAGAGAAGCGAGGCTTCTCCGAAGAGGTTCCAAGCACCGCCTAGGGTATAAAGTGATACTTTAAGAATTGCTTTCCTAGGTTTCGACCTGGAGAATCAAATAAACCCCGGCGGCCGCGAACAGCATGTTGGGGCCCCAGCCGGCCAGGAGCGGCGGTAACAACTCAAAGTTTCCCAGGGCCTCAAAAAAACCGGTCAAGACCCAGTAAAGAAGACCCAACCCAATGCCCAGGGCAATCCCGCCCACCGCCCCGCCGCGTTGGCCGGCTGCGAGACCGAAGGGAAAAGCCAAAAGCACCATCACCAACGCAATCGAGGGAAAAGCAAATTTCTTGTGCCACTGCACAACCAGGCGGGTTGCATCCAGCCCGCTCTGCTGCAGCTCCGTGATGTAGTCCCCCAACTCAGCCCAGTTCATCTGATCCGATTCCCGCACTTCCTTCTTAAAATAGTCTGGGGGCTCTGCGAGTTCCGGGAAACCGGCTACCTCGAAGGGGACATAGGAAACCGTCTGGTTCCCGTCAAAGACGCGCTCCCAACCACGCTCCAACACCCAGCATCGTAGATGCGGCGCCCAATGGGCGCGCTCGGCGAACAGGCGCCGGCGCAAAGAGAAATCTACCGGGTCCAACTCGAATACATGCAGGCGAGCCAGCAAGTTGCGACCGGGATCGAAAAAGGAATAGTGGTAGATGCGCGGCGCTTCGCCAAAGATCCACCGGCGCTCAGCTTGGAAGAAGGTTTGGGGCGGCCGCCCTTTGATGTAGTTGCGCAGCGCCTCCCGCTGTTGGTTGGCGGTGGGAAGATAGGTCGAGTCCAGCCAGAACAGCAAGCCGCCCAGCGCCAACGCCAGCACCAGCACTGGCACGGCAATGCGGTAGAGGCTGATGCCTGCGCCCTTGATCGCCACCACTTCATTGCGCTTGCTCAACAGAGCCAACTCCACCAGCACGGCCAGCAGCAGCGCCAGCGGCGTCATCCAGTAGACTACCTGCGGCGCTTGATACCAAATCAACCGACCCACGACCGACCAGGGAATTTGGCGCGCGGCGATGTCGTCCACTATCTCTAAGATACTAAACAGGTTAAATAAGATGAGCAGGGAAGTTCCAGCCAACAGAAAATGGAAGAGGACCCCGCGCACGACGTAGAGATCAAGGGTACGGGGCAAGCGGGATCTTATCGCCCCCCCTCTCCGCGCGGGCGAAGCACCGTCAAGCTGAATGGCAAGCGATTTCCTTTTCTTCTCGCCCACTCGCCCCAGCCAGTCGCGGACAATGACGGCGAGGGACCCACCTCCGCGGGGACGCCCAAGCCAACGCAAGAGGACAATCGCAAGCAGCAAGAAGACCAGGTTGGGCATCCAAACTCCCACCGCCGGCGCAATGGCTCCCTCGCGGGCTAAGCGGTCGCCGATGAGGAACAGAAAGTAGTAGCCGATGGCAAACCCTACCGCCAACACGAACCCCACCGCGCGTCCCGACGTTTGAGCAAGCAGTCCCAACGGAAACGCCAACAGACCAAACACCAAGCAGGAAGTCGGCAGAACGAAGCGCCGGTAAAGATCGGCGCGCGCGCTGCGCCAGCGCGGGCCTTGCTGGCTGGCAGCCCAGAGTCCCCCCACACTCATTTCAGCATTGCGGCGAACCTCCAACTTGACCCCGCGCGTAGGCACCGCCATAGCCAACGAACTCTCTTCGAAGGTGGATAGCGAATAGCGGTCGGGTTCGCCCAAGATGTATTCATGCGTAGCACCCTTGCTCAAATGCAGCCGCATGTTTTGTTTTTCGGAACCGGGAATCGCCAAGCCGGTTTGCGCCAGCGTCAGCTTGGATATCTCCGGATCGCTCAGGTCTGCCAGGAAGACCCCTTTCCATTCGGTTCCGCCACTTTCGGTCTCCTGCACATAGAGGATGCGGTCGGGAAGGCGCTCTTCAAAAACTCGGGGGCGAACCTCGAAAAACAGTTGGCGGGCGCCCAATTCCGCCTGCAATTGCCGCAGGATGCGGGCAGCAGCCGGCCCCCATCCAACCGTGATCGCCAAGGTCGCAAGTGTACCCAGCAAGGCAAAAACGAGCGCAGGCCGGAGCAGTCGCACCAACCCCACTCCGGACACCTGCAAAGCCATCAGCTCGCGGTCGGCCGCCAGTCGGCTGACACCCATAAGCAAACCCACCAGAACGCCCAGCGGAAGCGCCCACACCAGCTTCGGTGGGAGCACGCTCAGGAAGAGCTTGGCCGTCTGAACCGGCCCCATACTCTCGCGCGCCAGCAACTCGCTCAAACGAAGCAGCTCCGGGGTCATCAGCACAAACCCAAACACCCCAACCCCTACCAGGGTATAGCCCAGAATTTCACGGAAGATGTATCGGTCGAGGAGCTTCATGTAGGGTGGCTCCGGCTCGCTCCTATTTGGCGTCTGAGTGGGATTCTAGCACGCCCCCAGCAGATGTCCCGCCTGAGCCGGCAGCTGAATCCGGGGGCAGAACCTTGACGGCCACTCCCTGCGGCCGGAGACCCACCGGGAGCAAAGTGGAAAGCGCCCGTGCCGCCGGGCGTATGACAGCCATATCGTTGGAGCCCGCATGGACCACCAGCAGCAGCGACTCATCCGGGGTCATCGCGCCGGCACCGGGTTGCAAGCCGACGCGAATGTTGGCCACCACCTCCCGGGTTGCAACCTCCACCACGAACACGGCGCCGGAGCCGTAGTGGATGCCGTAGAGCTGCTCGCCGTCGGCGCTCACCAGCAAGCGCACCGGGTTGCGCCCGGCGGGCAAGGTTTCCGTGACTTCGTTTCTCCAGGTATTGATGACGGTGATGGTGTGGGAGTCGAAGTTGGCCACGAACAGCTCGCCGCCGTCGCGTTTCAGCACCAGGTCAATGGGAGCTTCTCCCACCGCGAGATTGGTCAGCAGAACCCGGCGCTGCAAGTCCACCACCGACACCTGCGCGCTGCCGGTGGCGGCGACGAAGACTTTGGAGCCGTCGGGCAGGATGGTGAGAGCCTCGGGATGGCGCGCCACCGCAAGGGTTGCCACCACCTCCAGGGTTTCGGTAGCCACCAGGGAAACCGTGGAGTCGGCGCGGTTGGACACCACCAGTAGGGCTCCGTCGGGCGTCACCCGCGCCATCGCCGGCCGGCGGCCCACGCGCACGGTGCCGACCACTTGCCGGCGCGCGCAGTCGATTGCGCTCACCGTGTTCGAGTCCCAATTGGCCACGTAGGCCCGCCGCCCGTCGGGCGAGAAATCGAGACTGTAGGGCCGCTCACCCACCTCGATGCGGGTCGCCACTTGATGCGTGCGGGCGTCGAGCACGTCCACGCGATCCGCCTCGGCGGCCACCACGTAGATTTCCGGGCGCGTCGGGTGGGCGCGAATTCGGCTGGGACCGTAATCCACCGGCACGGTCGCCACCGTCTCCAGTGTGGCCAGGTCCACCACCGTAACCGTGTGGCTGCCGCCATTGCTTACGAAGGCATAGACCTGCGGAGCGAGGCGGCGGGGGGCGTCCGCTCCACAGCCGGCCAGCAATCCGGTCGCAAGCAGAACCACAACCAGAGCCAGGGTGGGGAAGCGAAACGAATTGGGACGAGCTAAGACGTGCACGCTAGACGGCGCGGAGGGACTGCGACGTGCCGGCAGCGCGCGCCACGCTCCGGCGCAGCACGGAACCGATCTGGCTGATCTCCTCCATCAGTTGCTGGAACTGGTCGGGGAGGAGGGACTGGTAGCCGTCGGAGAGCGCCTGCTCGGGCTGGTGGTGCACCTCCACCAACAAGCCGTCGGCGCCCACCGCCACCGCCGCCCGCGAAAGCGGGATCACTTTCTCCCGCCGCCCGGTGCCGTGGCTGGGGTCAACGATGATGGGGAGATGGCTCAGGCGTTTGACCGCCGGGATAACGCTCAGGTCGAGCGTGTTGCGGGTGTGGTCGGCAAAGGTGCGCACCCCGCGCTCGCACAGGATGACGTTGTAGTTGCCCTCCGCCAGGATGTATTCAGCTGCCATCAGGAACTCGTCCAACGTGGCCGAAAGACCCCGCTTCAGCAACACGGGCTTGGCGGCGCGCCCCGCCCGCTTGAGCAGCGAGAAGTTCTGCATGTTGCGCGCGCCGATTTGGATCACGTCGGCGTAGTGCTCAACCAGTTCTAGACTCTCGGTATCCACCGCCTCAGTTACAATCTTCAACCCGAATTCGGCCCGCACCTCGGCCAGGATTTTCAGGCCTTCCTCGCCCAGCCCCTGGAAGCTGTAGGGCGAACTGCGCGGCTTGTAGGCGCCGCCGCGGAACAGGGCCGCGCCCGCCGCTTTCACCTTGGCGGCGATGGCGAAGGCCTGCTCGCGGCTCTCCACCGCGCAGGGCCCGGCGATGATGGCCAGCTCCGCACCGCCCACGCGCACACCCTCGCCCAAGTCAACCACGGTGTTGTCCTCTTTGAGTTCGCGCGCAACCAATTTGTAGGGCTTGGAGACAGCGATGCACTCGGCCACGCCCGCCATGCCTTCCAGCGCCGCCGGGTCAACCGGCACGGTGTTGCCGGTGATGCCGATAGCGGTGCGGGTGGGGCCGAGCATGGGATGGGCGCGGAAGCCCAGCTCTTCAATCTTGCGGCAGACGGCGCCGACTTGCTCCTGGGTCGCGCGCGCCTGCATGATAACCAGCATCAAACTTTCTCCCGAACCCGAAAACAGCCCACAAAAAGCGCCAACTCAGCAGTCTAGTGGAACCCCCGCACAGAATCAACCTCCACCCCCCGCCAGTGGAGGTAGTGTCCTAATTCAGCTGCGCAGACACTATCCCCCCAGGCAGGGGCCTGGGGGCTCGACGCGAAATTAGGACACTACGCCAGGGGAGGTTCTCTCAAGAATTGGGTGGGGCAGGCATTCCTGCCTGCCGTAGCCCGCAGGGCACGGGCGGGTCCGCCTCGCCAACCCCGCGCAGACAAGAATGTCTGCGCCACTGTAATTCTTGAACGCCTTCAGCAGCGGCGAAGAAGCCTGCTTATCCCGCCTGCCCTAAGCATGACCGAAAAGAGCAGAGGCCAGGAGCAAAGCCAAGCCGCATCCTTCTAACAACTCAGGTTCAGCCCAGCGGCTTCCGCCGCTGGGTCCCACGGGCGGAAGCCCGTGGGCTGAACATCGGTTGTTTAGCGCCGAGACGCCATGCGCCACGGCGGTGACACGGTCCGACCTATCGCGTGTACGCGCAAGCATTGCTTGCTCTTCGGCAGAGCCTTTGTTAACATCACATATTTACTTGCTCGTGTCGAAAGGCTCTGTGAAGCGGAAGAAGAAAAAGACAGCCAGCAGAAGCGCCCCAGTCCGCATCGGCATCCATACGTCCATTGCGGGCAAGCTGGAGCTGGCCGCTGAACGCGCCAAGCAGTTGGGCTGCGACGCCTTCCAGATTTTTTCCGCCAGCCCCCGCAACTGGGCCGGCCCCTCCCTGAACCCGTTTGACGCGGAGGCCTTCCGCCAGCGCCGCCACACCCTGGGGCTCGACCCGCTGGTGGTCCACGACAACTACCTCATCAACCTGGCTTCCAGCCAGCGCCTGCTGCGTATCCGCTCCATCCACGCCTTCCGGGGAGAAATCGAGCGAGCGCTGGTGCTGGGCGCCGACTTCCTGGTTCTGCATCCCGGCAGCGCCACCGGCATGACCCGCCGCCAAGCCCTCGCCAATGTGGCCGATGGCCTGCGCCAGGCAACTGCCGGCCGGCGCCTCAACGGCCTGCAACTACTGGTGGAAAACACCGCCGGGCAGGGAAGCGCCCTCTGCGCCGACCTGGACGAGCTGGCCGAGCTGGTGCACGCCCTGCCGGAGCTGAACCTGGGTGTGTGCATCGACACCGCCCACCTCTTCGCCGCCGGCTACGACATCCGCCAGCGCGACGGCCTGGAAGACACGCTCGCCAAAATCCACACCGGCCTCCGGCTCTCGCGCGTAAAGGTTATCCACATCAACGACTCCAAGGCGGACTGCGGCTCGCGGGTGGACCGCCACCAGCACATCGGCCGGGGCAAGATCGGCCGCGAGGCCTTCCGCCGCCTGCTGCACCACCCCACCCTGGCGGGAAAGACTTTCATCCTGGAAACACCGATCGAAAAGAAGGGCGACGACCGGCGCAACCTCCAAACCGTGCGCCGGCTGGCCCAGGCTCGGAAATAGGAGGTAAGCAACTCGGCACCGTGGCCGACTACGACCACAAAACCATCGAGCCCAAGTGGCAACGCTTCTGGGACGAGCGCAAGCTCTTCCAACTCCGCCCCGACGACCCCCGCCCCAAGTACTACCTGCTGGAGATGCTCCCCTATCCCTCCGGCGACCTGCACATGGGCCACATGCGCAACTACACCATGGGCGACGCCGTCGCGCGCTTCGAGCGCATGCGCGGCCGCAACGTTTTCCATCCCATCGGCTGGGACGCCTTCGGCCTGCCGGCGGAAAACGCCGCCATCGACCGCAAGATTCACCCCCGCACCTGGACCCTCAACAACATCGCCCGCATGAAGGAGCAGCTTCAGCGCTTCGGCTACAGCTACGATTGGTCGAGCGAAACCTCTACCTGCGAGCCGCAGTACTACCGCTGGAACCAGTGGTTCTTCCTGCAAATGTTCAAGCGCGGTCTGGCCTACCGCAAAAAAAGCCTCCTCAACTGGTGCCCCCGGTGCCAGACCGTGCTGGCCAACGAGCAGGTGGTCGAAGGTTGCTGCTGGCGACACGAAGACACCCCGGTGGAGCAGCGCGAGCTCCAGCAATGGTTCCTGAAGATCACCGACTACGCCGACGAGTTGCTGGCCGGCCTCGACACGCTGGGCGAGGGTTGGCCGGAACGCATCCGGGCCATGCAGCGCCACTGGATCGGAAAATCCGAAGGCGCGCGCATACACTGGGCGGTGAGCGGCAGCGACAAAACCATCGAAACCTTCACCACCCGCATTGACACCATCTACGGCGCCGTGGCCCTGCTGCTGGCCCCCAAGCACCCGCTGGTGGACCAGTTGGTGACGGGCGTGCCCGGCGGCGCCAGCATCGCCCGCAAGATAGAAGAGTTGCGCCGGCAGAGCCAACACGCGCAAGTCACCGGCGAGGTGGAAAAGGAAGGCATCTTCACGGGCTGCTTCGCCCTCAATCCCCTCAACGGCGAGCAGGTTCCCATCTGGGTCAGCAACCTGGTGCTGATGGAGTACGGCACCGGAGCGGTGCAGGCCGTCCCCGCCCACGACCAGCGCGACTTCGAGTTTGCCAAGAAATACCGCCTGCCCATCCGGGTGGTTGTCCAGCCGCTGCACGGCAAGCCCCTGCCGGCCAGCTACCTGCAGGAAGCCTTCACCGGCTACGGCCGCCTGGTGGACTCCGACCCCTACAGTGGCATGCCGTCCGAAGAAGCCATGAAGAAAATTACCGCAGACCTGGCCCAGCAGGGCAAGGCCGAGGGCGTCACGCTCTATCGCATCAAGGACTGGGGCATCTCCCGCCAACGCTACTGGGGCACTCCCATCCCGGTCGTCTATTGCGACGCCTGCGGCACCATCCCCGTGCCCGAAGACCAGTTGCCGGTGCTGCTGCCGCTGGACGTGGAAATCACCGGCACCGGGCTCTCCCCGCTGCTCAACGTCCCTGATTTCGTCAACACCAAATGCCCACAGTGCAGCAAGCCGGGCCGGCGCGAAACCGACACCATGGACACCTTCGTGGACTCCTCCTGGTACTACTACCGCTACACCTCCACCCACGAAGCGGGCGCTCCCTTCGACCGCGAAGTTGTCCGGCGCTTCTTTCCCATCGACCAGTACATCGGCGGCGCCGAGCACGCCACCCTGCACCTGATCTACTGCCGCTTCTGGACCAAGTTCATGCGCGACCTCGGCCTAGTCGCGCATGACGAGCCCGCCACTCGCCTCTTCAACCAGGGCATGGTGCTCAAGGACGGGGCCAAGATGTCCAAGGCGCGCGGCAATGTTGTCGCCCCCGACGAGATGATTGAAAAGTACGGCGCCGATACCGCGCGCCTCTTCACTCTGTTCGCCGGCCCGCCAAGCAAGGACATGGAGTGGTCGCAGGCCGGCGTCGAGGGCTGCCATCGCTTTCTGCTGCGCCTCGTCCGCATCGTCAACAAGCACGCCCCGCGCCTGCGCGAAGCTCAAGCCGCCGCTGCTGTGGGCGCCAACCCTAGCACTGGTGGGGCCAACCCGCAGGAGCGGCACCTGCTCCGCCGCACCCACCAGACCGTCCGCCGCGTAACCAGCGACTTCGAGCGCCGCTGGCACTTCAACACCTCCATCGCCGCCACCATGGAGCTGGTCAACGAACTCTATGCCCTGGAGCCTTTGGAGCAGACGGTATCGCCCGCGGTGCTGCAAGAAGCGCTGGAGAAGGCGGTGCTGCTCATCTCGCCTTTCGCGCCTCACCTGGCCGAGGAACTCTGGCAGCAACTGGGGCACGAAGTATGCGTCGTCGAAACCCCCTGGCCCTCTTACGACGCCCAGTTGGCGCAGGAGGAGGAATACGAGATCGTCATTCAGGTCAACGGGCGCGTGCGCGGCCACATCCGCATCCGGGAAGAACTGGATAAAGAGGAGTTGCTCAAGCAGGCCCTGACCGACCCTCGCATCGCCAGTCTGGTGGCGAGCCAGCGCATCGCCAAAACCGTAGTGGTGCCGAAGAAGTTGATTAACATTGTTCTGGCAGCTTGAAGAGGCTGTGTGAAAACCCCAATTTCCTCTCAAAAAGACGTAGGACCGACCCCGGTGGCGGGGGCCACCGAGCTGGACGTGGAGGAAAAAGTCACAACCGAAGTCCAAAAGTGGAGTGAGCTTTGCTCCCTCAACGGCTGTCCAACCCAGTGGCCCCAGCCACTGGGATGAACCATGCCGTTTCCCTTGGGAAGGACACTGCTTTCAGAAGCCAGGTAGCGGCATGAAGATCGGCTTCTTTGAAGTCAAGGACTGGGAGCGCGAATTCCTCGCTCCGCAGTTCCCCGGCTGCGCGCTCACTTTTCACCCCGAACGCCTGGACAGCTCCAACCTAGAAGCGGCCGCCGATTGCGAGTGCCTCTCGGTCTTCATCTACTCACGCATCACTGCCGCTGACCTCGACCGCCTGCCCCGGCTCAAGCTCATCGTCACCCGCTCCACCGGCACCGACCACCTCGACACCGCCGCCTGCCGCCAGTGCGACATCGCCGTCGCCAACGTCCCCCACTACGGCGAAAACACAGTCGCCGAGCACACCTTCGCCCTCATCCTTTCTCTCTCCCGCAACGTGCACAAATCTTACCGCCACGCGGTCGAGGGCCGGATGGAGATGGCGGCCCTGACCGGCTTCGACCTCAAGGACAAAACCCTGGGCGTGGTGGGCGTCGGGCGCATCGGGATGCATGTGGTCAAAATCGCCCGCGGCTTCGGCATGCGGGTGCTGGCCTACGACGTCCGGCAAGATAGCTTCCTGGCCGAGCTGCTAAACTTCACCTACGCGCCCCTGGAGCAGGTGCTGGCCGAGAGCGACATCATCACCCTGCACACGCCCTACTTGCCCGAAACGCATCACCTGCTCAACCGCGAGCGCCTGCGGCTGGCCAAGCGCGGCGCCTTGTTGGTGAACACCGCCCGCGGCGGCTTGGTGGATACCGACGCCTTACTGGAAGCCTTGCAGTCGGGTCAGTTGGGCGGCGCCGGCCTAGACGTGCTGGAAGGCGAAGAGTTGATTCGCGAAGAGCACGAGCTGCTGCACTCGCCTCGCGCCGCCGAAGCCTTGCAGGCCCTGGTGCGCCGCAGCGAGTTGCTCAAGATGGACAACGTCGTCTTCACTCCCCATAATGCCTTCAACAGCCGCGAGGCCATGTTGCGCATCCTGGAGACCACCGTCGCCAATGTCCTGGCCTGGCAACGCGGCGAGGAGTTGAATCGAGTGGTATGAGCACAGCCCGGCAAACACAAACGGCGGCTCGCCCGGCCCACGCCGGCGGCATCGTAGTGCTCGACTTCGGCGGGCAGTACACGCAGTTGATCGCCCGGCGCGTCCGCGAGATGAACGTCTATTCCGCCATTCTGCCGTGCTCCACCCCGCTCACGGACATCAAAGCCCTGGAGCCCGCCGGCCTGGTGCTCTCCGGCGGCCCGTCCTCCGTCTATGCCCCCGACGCCCCCGCCTGTGACCCCCAAGTTTTGCAACTCGGCAAGCCCATCCTCGGCATCTGCTACGGCATGCAGTGGCTCGCCCACCAACTGAAAGGCAAAGTTGACCCCGCCCAGCGCCGCGAGTACGGCCCCGCCGAGCTGGAGGTCAAAGACGGCTCGCAATTGCTCGCCGGGCTGCCGCCGCGCCTGAAAATCTGGGCCAGCCACGGCGACCACATCGTCGAGCTGCCGCCCGGTTTCCGCACCGTGGGCACCACTCGGAACGCCATCGCCGCCGCTGAAGACCCTCGCCGCAACATCTACGCAGTGCAGTTCCACCCCGAAGTCCGCCACACCGAGCACGGCGCCGATATGCTGCGCAACTTTGTCCTGCGCATCTGCCGGGCACAAACCAACTGGAACCCGCGCTCCTTCATCGAGCGCACGATGGAAGACATCCGCACCCGCGTAGGCGAGCAAGGCCACGCCGTCTGCGCCCTGAGCGGCGGGGTGGACTCCACCGTGGCGGCCACGCTGGTCCACCGCGCGCTGGGGAAACGCCTGACCTGCGTCTTTGTGGACAACGGCCTGCTGCGCCGCGATGAGTTTTCCACCACGCTCGCGCTGATGCACAAACGGCTGCGTCTGACGGTCGTGGGCGTGGATGCCTCCGCCCGCTTCCTGGAACAGTTGCGCGGCATTGAGGACCCGGAAGAAAAGCGCCGGCGCATCGGCAACCTCTTCATCCGTATCTTTGAGGACGAGGCCCGCAAGCTGGGCCAAGTGGAGTTCCTGGTGCAGGGCACGCTCTACCCCGACGTGATTGAATCGGTCTCGGTGCGCGGCCCCTCGGCCACCATCAAGACCCACCATAACGTCGGCGGCCTGCCGGCGGAGATGAAACTCAAACTGATCGAACCCCTGCGGGAGTTGTTCAAGGACGAGGTGCGGGTGATCGGGCGGGAACTCGGCCTGCCGGAGGAAATCCTCCTGCGGCAGCCCTTCCCCGGCCCCGGCCTGGCGGTGCGAGTGGTGGGCGAGATCACCCCGGAGCGGCTGGAGATGGTGCGGGGGGCGGACGCCATCGTAGAGGAGGAAATCCGCCGAGCGGGGCTCTACGAGAAACTGTGGCAAGCGTTTGCTGTGCTGCTGCCGGTGCGCTCGGTGGGCGTCATGGGCGACCAGCGCAGCTACGGTTACGCGGTGGCGCTGCGCGCGGTGGCCTCGGAAGACGGCATGACCGCCGACTGGGCCCGTCTGCCGACCGAGCTGCTGGAGCGGCTCTCGGCCCGCATCGTCAATGAAGTGCCGGGCGTGAACCGGGTGGTGTACGACATTAGCTCCAAGCCGCCCGGGACCATCGAGTGGGAATAGCCGCCGGCGGACAGGAATGTCCGCCCCACTGGGTTTGATGTGAACTTGGTAGCGCAGACATTCTTGTCTGCGACCTAGTGTACTGTCCCGGAAATAAGCGATATATTAATGGGCAACCTTTGGCCTCTGGAGGTATGCCCATGCCACGCGGTCGCCCCGTTACTCCCCTCACTCTCAGTGAGAGTGAGGAATCGGAACTGGGGAGCCTCGCCCGCTCCCGAACCTTGCCGCATAGTCTGGTGCTGAGGGCCCAGATTGTGCTGGCCTGCGCCGAAGGCGTTCCCGGCTCTACCGTGGCCCGGCGTCTGGGTGTCACCAATACGACCGTGGGCAAGTGGCGAAAGCGCTATCGTGAACATGGAATCCCCGGACTACACGATGAACTGCGTCCCGGACGCCCCCGCACGCATGAGGATGAACGTGTTGCGGAAGTCATCAACACGGCCCTGCAAACCGAACCTCCCGATCGTTCGCACTGGAGCGTGCGTTCCATGGCGGAACACACGGGAGTCTCAAAGAGCACGGTCCAGCGGTGGTTCGATCTGTTCGGCGTCCAGCCGCATCGCCAGCGGCATTTCAAGATTTCCAACGACCCGTTCTTCGTCGAGAAAGTCCGCGACATCGTCGGTCTCTACCTCAATCCCCCGGACCACGCCGTGGTGCTCTCGGTCGATGAGAAGACCCAGGTTCAAGCTCTTCAGCGAACTCAGCCCGTTCTCCCCATGGGCCTCGGCTACGTCGAAGGCGTCACCCATGATTACAAACGTCACGGCACGACCACTCTGTTCGCGGCTCTCGATGTGGCCACCGGGAGAGTCATCACCCGCTGTAAACCGCGACACCGTCATCAGGAGTTCCTCACTTTCCTGCGTCAGATCGACGGCAGTGTGCCGCACAACCTCGACGTCCATCTCATCGTCGATAACTACGCTGCTCACAAACATCCCAAAGTCCGCGCTTGGCTCGCTCGGCGTCCCCGCTACCACGTTCATTTCACCCCAACCTATGCGTCCTGGCTCAACCAAGTCGAACGCTGGTTCGGCATCATTACCCAGAAGGCCATTCGCCGAGGTTCCTTCTCCAGCGTCAAGGCTCTCGTCCGTAACATCGAGCGCTTCGTCGAACATTACAACGCCAACACCAGTCCTTTCGTCTGGACCGCCACGGCCGAATCCATCCTCGCTAAGGTCGAACGACTTTGCTCATATATTTCCGGGACAGTACACTAGGCGGGTGCAGAGCCTGCCTGCGGTAGGCAGGGCAGACAGGCACCTCTTCCAAACCGACTTTAGCTGGCAAGAGCGGACGCTCCGCTGAAAAACGCGGGACAGGCTGCCGGGCCAAACGGGGCTGGGATCAGGAGAAAATTTTGGTAACCCATCATGGCGGATTTGCGTCCAAACGGAACGAGAGGCAAAGTCGGGGCACATAGCGAAGACGAGGGCGAGCACGCGGAGAGAGAGCCCAAGCAGCCGCAGCGACCCGAACGGGAACTGATCGAACGGGCACAGCAAGGTGATCATCAGGCGTTCGAAGTCCTGCTGCGGCGCTACCAGCGGCGGGTGCTCTCCTTGATCGCGCGCTTGCTGTCCCGACCGACCGAGGTGGAAGATGTCGCGCAGCAGGTTTTTCTTAAGGTTTACCTGGCGCTACCCCGTTTTGATTTTCGGGCCGCCTTCTCTACCTGGCTCTACCGCGTGGTGGTCAACGAATGTTACGACCACCTGCGGCGGCAGCGCGCGCAGAAGTCGCCCGGCGGGAGTGAAATTGCCGTGGGCGAGCTGGCTGAGCTGGACCGGCTGGCAGCGCGCCCAAGTCGGCCACCGGACGACCCGCTCCGGCGCCTCGAACTGCGCCAGGCAGTGGAGCAGTTGTTGCGGCGCCTCTCGCCCGAGGACCGCGTGCTGCTGACGCTGAAAGAGATGGAAGGTTTTTCGACGCGAGAAATCGCCGACCTGCTCAAGCTCAAGGAGAACACCGTGAAGGTGCGGTTGTTTCGCGCGCGCAAGCGCCTGCTGGAGATTCACCGCCGGCTGAGGAAGAGAGCGGGGGGGAGAGGAGCATAGTGAAATGAAATGTGGTAAGACCGAAAGACTCTGGGAAGATTGGCTCAGCGGCAGCGCCCCGCCGGAGCTGGAGCGCCACCTGGCCGAGTGTCCCCGCTGCCGGGAGCAAGCCCAGGCGTTCCAGAAAACTTCTGCCTGGCTGGCCTTGCTGGAGCAGGAACCGCCGGAACTTTCTCCCTCCTTCTGGCCCCGGCTGTGGTTGCGGGAGAGCGAGACGCAAGCTGACTTCTGGGCCGCGCTGGCGGCGGTGGCGCGGCCAGCCACGGCTGCGCTGAGCTTGGCGTTGCTGCTGTTGTTGCTGACCGTGTGGGTCCTGCCGCAGAGTGCCGAACCTGCCACTGTGGTAGTCGGCGAGCCCCAGCCCTATTGGGAAGAAGTGGCCGGGGCAGACAGCCCGGGCAATGGCGAACCCAACCGCGACCAAGTAGTCCTCACGCTGGTTTCTTATTCGGAGGCATCCAGATGACAAGCAGCCGCCGCGCCGTCGTCTATCTTGTGCTGGTTTTCCTGCTGGGGGGCGTGCTCGGAAGTCTAGCAACCTACTGGGCCCATACGTCCGGCTGGGTCAAAGCAGCCTCTAACCGAACCCGGAAGGCCAGACACAGTCGGGTTGAGTGGCTGACCCGAGAGCTCGGCCTTACCCCCGAGCAACAGAAAGAACTGGAGGTCATCCTGGACGAAACCGGCACCGGCTACCGAACCATCCGGGAACGGGTACGCCCCGAGTATGAGAAAGTCCGACAGGCGGGCCGGGAGAAAATCCGCGCACTCCTGACCGAAGAGCAGCGCCCCAAGTTCGAAGAACTTGTGCGGCACATTGATGAAAAGCACCGCCACCGGCGGGAAAAAAGAAAAAAGAACTGATGGCAAGAATGCTCGCGCCTGAAACTCAAACGGAAAGGTAGGGGGGAAGATGAATCTGGCTTCTGTGAAGTCGCTGTTTCGCAATCACCGCCGGTCGGCGACGCTGGTAAGCCTGGCCCTGGCAGCCGTGCTGGTGTTCACCGCCTTCCGGCTGGGCCGCAGCGATGGTGTGCAGTATTTCACCGCCCCCGTGGAACAAGGGGAGATCCTGACGGTGGTCAACGCCACCGGAACCATCGACGCGGTCACTACGGTCGAAGTAGGTTCGCAGGTCAGCGGCATGATCGAGGCCCTCCACGCCGACTTCAACTCCGAAGTCAAGAAAGGCCAAATCGTCGCACAGATTGACCCCGCTCCCTTCCGCGCCCGCGTGGTGCAGGCCCAAGCTGACCTGGCCAGCGCCTTGGCCGGAGTCAAAAGCCAGAAAGCGGATTTGCAGGTCGCCCAAGCCAACGTGGAAAAAAACCGGGCCGCCCTGCGCGAAAGCGAACTGAAGCTTCGCCGCATGCTGGAGTTGTTCGAGCAAGGGATCGCCTCGGTCGAGCAGCGCGACAGTGTGCAGGTGGCCCAGGAAACGGCGGTGGCCAATTTGCGGGCAGCCGAAGCGCAGGTCAACCAGACCCACGCGCGCATTGAGCAGCAGCGGGCGCAGGTGACGCAGCGCCGGGCTCAACTGGAGCAGACCCGATTCGACCTGCAACGCGCCACCATCCGCGCCCCCATCAACGGCACCGTGATCGCACGCAACGTGGACGTGGGCCAGACCGTCGCGGCCAGCCTGCAAGCGCCCACCTTGTTCACCATCGCGCAGGACCTCACCCAAATGCTGGTCTATGCCAAGACCGACGAGTCCGACGTGGGCAAGATTCGTGTGGGCGCGCTGGCCACCTTCAAGGTGGACTCCTTCCCCCGCGACACCTTCCGCGGGCGGGTCAAGCAAGTGCGCATGAACGCCACCGAAATCCAAAACGTCGTCACCTACGACACCATTATCGAGTTTGAGAATCCCGGCATGAAGCTGCTGCCCGGCATGACCGCCTACGTCACCATTCCAGTGGCGCACGCCAGCGACGTCGTCAAGATTCCCAACGGCGCTCTGCGCTACAAGCCGGAAATCACGGAGCGGGAGCGTCTGGCCCTGCTGCAGAAGTACGGCTTGGCGGGCCCTCCGGGTAAACGTGGCGGCAAGGAAGAGAAGGGAACTGTCCAGGCTCAGGAAAAAGAAGACGAATCCGACCAAGCGGACGCCTCCGGCCAACGGCAACGTCCCCGGGGCGACGAACGCGCGCGGAGGCGGGCCCCATCCATGGCGCGGCGCCAGCAGCAACACGGCCACGGGGGCGGAAGTGGATTCCAGGAACCGCCCAAGCAAGGGCCGGGCGCGGAGGGTGCGTGGCAAATCGTTTGGAAGCTCAACCCGGACAATACCCTGCAACCGGTTCGCATCAAGACCGGCCTGACCGATTTCACCTTCACCGCCATGCTGGAGGGGGAGTTGAAACCGGACGACCCGCTAGTGATCGGACAAACCTTAGACCGGAAACAAGAATCAGCGCGCCGGCTGCGGCGCTCGATGCGACGCTTCTAGGGAAGGGAAACCCCGTGCAGAACGGCCCCGTCATCCAACTGGAAGAAGTCCACAAGGTGTACCACATGGGCGAGGTGGAGATTCCCGCTCTGCAAGGAGTCTCGTTCAGCGTCCAACCCGGCGAGATGATCGCCATCATGGGCGCCTCGGGCTCTGGCAAATCCACCCTGATGAATTTGCTGGGCTGCCTTGACCACCCCACTGCCGGCCGCTATCTGCTGGAAGGCCGCGACGTGGCTGCTCTTTCCTCGGTGGAGCGCGCCCACATCCGCAACCGCAAAATCGGATTTGTCTTTCAGCAGTTCAACCTGCTGGCCCGCACTTCGGCGCTGGAAAACGTTGAGCTGCCCACACTCTACGCCGCTCTGCCGGCCGAAGAACGCCACCAGCGGGCGCAGGCGGTGCTGCGCTTGGTGGGGCTGGATGGGCGCGAACATCACCAGCCCAGCCAACTCTCCGGCGGGCAGCAGCAGCGGGTGGCCATCGCGCGCGCCCTCATCAACAACCCGTCCATCCTGCTGGCCGATGAGCCCACCGGCAACCTCGACAGCCGCACCAGCGTGGAGATTATGAACCTGCTGGAGCGGCTCAACCGCGAGCGGGAGTTGCTGGTGGTGCTGGTGACGCACGAACCCAACATCGCAGCCTATGCCCGGCGGATTGTGTTCATGCGTGACGGCCTCATCCTGCACGACTACCCGGTGCGCGACCGCCACCAGGCTCTGGAAGCTGTCCATCAAATCATGACCGAAGCGGCCGAAGTAGAAGTCGCCGAGGCGAGGGAGTAGCCAGCCATGGACTTAGGGATGGTGTTTCGTATTGCTTTGCGGGCGCTGGCCCGCAACAAGATGCGCTCCACGCTGACCATGCTGGGCATCGTCATCGGTGTCTCGGCTGTGATCGCCATGGTGGCGGTGGGGCAGGGCGCGGAAAATCAGGTGCAGGAGCAGATCAAGAGCTTCGGCACCAACACCGTCTTCGTCTCCGCCGGCAGCCCCTCGCGGCGCCGGAGAGGCGTTCGGCACGGCTTCGGCTCGGTCAAGACTCTAAAGATCGCCGACATGAGGGCCATCGAGCGGGAAGTCCCGCTGATCACCAAATGCGCCCCCGGAACCAATAGCAGCGGCCAAGTCATCTTCCGCAACCAGAACTGGTTCACCCGCCTGATGGGAACCACCGAGAACTATTTCACTGTGCGCGACTGGCCTTTGCTGGCCGGCACCCCGTTCGGCGACGAGGAGGTGCGCTCGGCCCAGAACGTGGCGGTGCTGGGCACGACCGTGGCCAACATCTTGTTCCCCGACGAGGACCCACTCGGCCAGACCATCCGCATCAAGGAACAGCCCTTTCAAGTCATTGGAGTGATGGCGCCCAAGGGACAGACCTCTTGGGGCAACGATCAGGACGACCGCGTCTTCATGCCCTACACCACCTTGCAAAAGAAAATCTCCGGGCAGGACTGGGTGCAGTTTCTCTCCTGCACCGCGGTCAGCCGGGAAGCCTCGCTGGCGGCGCAGGCCCAGATCGAAGCGGTGTTGCGCGAGCGGCACCGCATTGGGCCCGGCGCCGAAGACGATTTCCAGGTGCGCACCCAGTTTGAGTTCGCCGAGCTAGCCGAGCAGACCAGCCAGGTGATGACCATGCTGCTGGGCAGCATCGCCTCGATTTCCTTGCTGGTAGGCGGCATCGGCATCATGAACATCATGCTGGTGTCGGTGACCGAGCGCACGCGCGAGATCGGCGTCCGCATGGCGGTCGGCGCCACCGAAATGGACATCCGCCGACAGTTCCTGGTGGAAGCCGTGACGTTGGCGCTGTTGGGAGGTACGCTGGGCATCATGCTGGGCGCGGGCGCCTCCGGCCTGATTTCAGGCTTTCTGGGCTGGCCAGTGCTGATCTCCACGCGAGCCGTGGTGGTGGCGGTGCTGTTCTCAGCCACCATAGGAATCTTCTTCGGCTACTATCCCGCTCACAAGGCCGCGCGCCTCGACCCCATCGAAGCCCTCCGCTACGAGTAGGGAAACCCACAGCCTTTGAGTAGTAGCCCATCCTGGGCCGATGTTCAGCCCACGGGCCTGCTTGCCGCAGGCAGGCTTCGGCCCGTGGGACCCAGCGGCGGAAGCCGCTGGGCTGAACCTCCAGTTGACACTGATCTTGGCGAAGCTGGTTCGCGTCAAGAGCCGTACCAGCCAATCCGCCCGGCAAGAACAACAGGGCTTTAGCCTGCCTGCGGCAGACAGGCCCCCGAGGTTTTCCTGGCGCTTTCTCCAGCCTAGAAGGGGACGTCGTCGTCGGTGATGTGGGGAGC
Organism: Candidatus Acidiferrales bacterium; assembly: GCA_965247455.1. Classification (GTDB taxonomy): domain Bacteria; phylum Acidobacteriota; class Terriglobia; order Acidiferrales; family 2-02-FULL-67-57; genus JACZYA01. The sequence goes on along the minus strand of CBDFHE010000016.1, from coordinate 99,730 downwards.
GGTTTCTTCCGGGGGCTCGACGCCGGCGCCCGCGTCCATGTCGAGGGCGGGGCCGCCGCGCGGCGTGAGGATGCGCATGCGGTTGATGACAATTTCGGTGGTGCGGCGCTTGTTGCCGTCGCGGTCATTCCACTCGCGGGTTTGGAGCCGCCCTTCCACGTAGGCCAGCTTGCCCTTGCCGAGCAAGTTGGTGCACTGCTCGGCCAGCTTCCCCCAGGCAACGATGTTGTGCCACTCCGTTTTCTTTTGTCGCTGGCCCGCCTTGTCGGTATAACTCTCGTCGGTGGCCAGGCTGAAGTTGCAGACCGGTGTGCCGCCGCCGGTGTAGCGCATTTCCGGGTCGCGGCCCAGCCGGCCGATCAGGATGGCCTTATTGACCATGCAGTAGCCCCTCCACTCGCAGTGAACCCCTCACCGTGTAAATGGCCGCTGGCGCCTCTGGTTTCAGCGCGAAGCGATCGCTCCCAGCCGCCGCAGCCGCGCGCGCGCCATGGGCGCCTGGTCGGAGCGTGGATACTTTTCCAGCAACCGGCGCAGAACCCGCACACCCTCAGCCTGCTGCTTCAACTCCAGCAGCGCGTAGCCTTTCTTCAGCAGCGCCGCCGGAATCTTGTTGCTGTTGGAATACTGCGTGAGCACTCGGTTGTAGTTCTCGATGGCGGACTGGTAGTTGTGCTGGCGGTACTGGACCTCGCCCAGATAGAACTGGGCGTTGCCGGCCAACTCGGTCCGTCCGTAGTAGCGCAGGTAGTCGTTGAACTGTTGCTGCGAGAGGTCGTAGTTGCCGGCAATGAAGTCGCGCAAGGCGGTGTCATAAAGCGACTGGGCCGAGGGAACTCTGGTTTGCGCGGGTGTCCCTGTGGGCGGGGCGGCCGCTGCGCCCGGCTCTCCTTCCGAGCCTTCCACCGGAGCGGGCGGGGGAGTAGTAGCCAGTCGCGCATCCACACTCCGCATCACCCCCTGCGTTTCCGCCAGTTGCTGGGAGATGCGGCCCAGGCGCGCGCCCACCTCGTCCACCGTATCCCGCAGCGACTGCACCTGCACCACCAGGGAATTCACGCGCGTGTTGGTACGGGCCTGTGCCTGCTGGACCGACTGTTCCAACCCGTCGATGACGGTGCCCATGTGGTTGACGGCGTCCACGGCCTGCTCGATCAAAGTCTTGAGGACGGCGTTGTTGCGGTCAACGCTCTGTTGCAGGTCGCGGAGTTGTTGTTGCAGCGTGGTTACATCGCGCTGCACTTGGATGAGGATGTCTCTCTGCTTTTGCGCGACGGCCGGTGACGGCCACAGCAGCACGCCCACCAAAGCCGCCACGGCAGCCAGAAACAAAACTTTCTTCACGGGTCATCCCTCCTTGCCGACCCGACTCCCGCGACACCCCTCAACGCAAGAGAACGAAATGCGAGCGCCGGTTCAACTGCCAGCACTCTTCGTTCGACTCAGAGCAGAACGGGCGCTCCTTGCCGTAGCTGATGGTCTCGATGCGGTCGGGGCCAACCCCGAGCGAGACCAAAAATTCCTTGGCCGAGTTGGCCCGGCGGTCGCCCAGCCCTAGGTTGTATTCGGTGGTGCCGCGCTCGTCGCAGTGTCCCTCCAGCAACACCCGCGCCTCGGGGTACTCGCGCAGGAACTCAGCCGACTGCGTCAGCGCCACGCGCGCATCGGGGCGTACGTCAGCCTTGTCAAAGTCAAAGAAGGCATCGCGGACCCTTTGCGCGAAGGCCTCCTCGGCCGAGGGGCGTGTTACCGGTGGCGGTGGCGGCGGTGGTATGTTGACCGTGATGCGAGCGGTGGCTTCGGCGCGGCCGCCCGGACCGGTGGCCACCAGCGTGTAGGTGGTGGAGCGGTCGGGTGAAACGCTGCTCGATCCCTGCGGGCCCACCGAACCCAGTCCGGGTTCCAAGCGCAGGTCGGTAGCGTTGGTCGAATTCCACGACAAGTTGGTGGACTGTCCTTTCTCGATCACGCTCGGCATCGCTCGCAGCGTGGCCGTGGGAGCGGCCGGAGCCGGCGGCGGTAATGGAGTGGGTGGCGGCGGCAAGGGCGCCTTCTTGGCGCAACCCCCGGCCAACAATACCAGTGCCAACAACGTCAAAAGTCCTATCCAGCGAATGTCACGCCGCAAGTCCATCTGTTCACCTCCGGTAGTCAGATTCGGTCATTTTCCACCAGCCCCGCTCATCATAGCCGCGGCTGCCGCGGGATTCAATCAAAAATTCGCCTCTCACCGCGGAGTCCAATGGGGGGCGGTATTGGCCCCCTCGAAAGTCAACTGCCGCAGCCCGGTGCCGTCGGCCAGCATCATCCAGACCTGGTTGCGGCCGCTGCGGGTGGACTGGAAAACCAGGTGGCGGCCGTCGGGAGCCCAACTGGGCTGCTCGTTGCGGCCGGCGTCGCGGGTCAACTGGACGGTCTGGCGGGTGGCCACGTCCATTACATAGATGTCGAGGGGGGCGTCGTCGTGCTGCCAGGCGAAGGCAATAATCTGCCCATTGGGCGACCAGGCGGGCGAGACAGCGTAGCCTTCGCCGCTGGTCAGCCGCTCGACGTTGGAGCCATCGGCGTCCATTAGATAAATTTGCGGCGAGCCCCCGCGGTCGCTGACAAAGGCAATCTGCTCGCCGGTACGCGGGTTCCAGGCCGGGGAGATGTCCACTCCTTGGGAAAAAGTCAGCCGGCGGAGATTGCTGCCGTCGGGGTTGCACACATAGATTTCGTGGTCGCGGGTGCGGCTGGAAGAAAGCGCCAGCCGCCTGCCGTCGGGCGACCAGGCGGGCGTGGTGGTGGTTCCGCCCAAGGACGGGAAGGCCAGCGGGCGTTTGGTCAGCAGGGAATGGAGATGAATGTCCACCCGGGGAACCGATTTCCCCGCCGGGGTGGAATAGGCGGTGTAGGCCAGGCGAGTGCGGTCGAACGACCAGCGCGGCGTCAGGCACCGGATGCCGCAGCGGCCCACGCGGTGCTGGTTGTGGCCGTCGTAGTCCATCACCCAGATTTCCTTTTTGCGCGAGCGGTTGCTGACGAAAGCCACTTGCGTGCGGGCAATGCCGGGCTGGCCGCCGCTCAAGCGTTCGACAATCTCGTCGGCGAATTGGTGCGCCAACTGCCGGGCCTGGTCTTCGGTGCGGTCGCCGCGGTAGCGCTTGGCGATCACCGCCGGTGCGCCCGGATTGCGCACGTCCGAAAGCCAGGCGTTGACCGCCAGGTCGGCGCTGAGAAACTCCAGGTTGCCGTAGGCCACCATGTGAGCCTCGGTGGGACTCGCAACCCAGGCTTCGTGGTTGAGGTCGCTGGGGCGGGTGGGCCCCTCCAAGAGATAGAAGCTGGAGCTGACCAGTTCCACCACACCGCTCATCGCCAAGTCGTTCCACAGGGTGGCGTTGAAAATTCCCGCCAGGGTTTCCGCCTCGGTCGCGAAGGCGGCGAAGGACGGCAGCGCCACGCGCACCTTCTCCACCCCCAAGCCGGTACCGGTGCGGAACCAGTCTTGCTGAGGCTCGACCCGCAGCGGTAACAGTGCCACCGCCAGCAGGACAGCAGCGCCGAGAGCCAGTCGCTTCAACTCCATTTCAGTTGGGCGCAAACGCACGTTCTTGGTTACTCCGGGAACCTTCACGGGCGGCGGAAATCGAACCAGAACTCGACCCTGACCTTGTCGCCGACGTGGCCCGACGGCAGGCGGTCGAGCGGCGAGGAGGCGCGCACGGCGCGCACCGCCGAGCGGTCCACCGAGGCCACTCCACTCGCCCGCAGCACTTGCAGGTTCACCACTGTGCCGTTGCGCAGAATCTCAAAGCTCACCACCACGCGCGGCGCCCACTGCACGTAGGGATCAATGCTGGAGAGCAGCCAGTTGCTGCTGATGCGGCGGCGCACGCTGTCCACGTACCAGGGATAGCGGCCGCCGAACGCGCCGCCCGACCCGAAGCTCATGCCGCCCTCGGCTCCAGCCGCTTGGAAGGAAGTGTAGGGCAGCGCCGGGGGGCCGCCTTCGCCCTGGGGGATGGCGCCGGGCGGGTTGACCACCAGAGGCACCTCCCGCCGCCGGCGTCGCTGTGGCGCGGGCTTTGGCTCCTCGCCAAAGCGGGGTAGCGCCTGGGCCTGCTCTTGCCGGGGCGGTTCGGGTTTGGGTTGCTCCCGGTGGAGTCCCCGCGACTCGGTGGCGCGGCGGCTCTGGGTCACAATCGGAGGACGCGGCAGGGAAATCCCCGGCAGACGGCGCACAAGCGAAACTTGCACCGCTCCGCCGCCGGGGCCGCCCCAGGATTCGCCGCGCTGGTGAGCCGGCAAACCCAACAACATCAAGGCGACCAGACCGGCATGCGCCGTCACCGACACCAGCAGCGGCCGCTTCAAGCCGTCGGGCGATGCGATTTGATTTGCGTGCGCCATCGGAAAACCTTAGGAGCGGCGGCGCTTCCGAATCGGCTCCGTCACCATGCTCACGTTCTCGATGCCTGCCTGGCGGACGGCGTCCATCACCGTCGCAACCGTGCCGAAGGGCACCGATTCGTCGCAGCGGATATAGACCGACCGCTGGTCAGCGGGTCCCTTGGCGCGCAGCAGCTCGCCCAGGGCGTTGATGTTGACCAGGTCGTTGCCCAGGTAGAGCCGCTGGCCGCGGTCGATGGTCAGCACCAAGCGTTCCTCGACGATGGCCTTGACGGTCTTGGTCTTGGGCAGTTGGACTTCGATGCCGGACTGCAAGATGGGCGCGGTGATCATAAAAATGACGAGCAACACCAAGACCACATCTACGAAAGGCGTGATGTTGATGTCGGCCATGGAACTGGCGGTGCGTGGCTGGCGAATAGGAGCAGCCATGATAGGTCCTCCGAATTACGAATAGATCTTTTCTGCTCGAGTCAAAAACTCTAGGGAAAAATTGTTCATGCGGGTGGCGAACTCGCGGACCTGGTGGAGGAAGTAATTGTACGCAATCACCGCCGGGATGGCAGCGAATAGACCCGCAGCGGTGGCGATGAGCGCTTCGGCAATGCCGGGCGCAACCGCGCTCAGCGTGGTGGCACCGGCTTGGCCCAGACCCATGAAGGCGCCCATGATGCCCCAAACGGTTCCGAACAGGCCGATGAACGGCGTCACCGCGCCGGTGGTGGCCAGGAAACTCATCCGTTCCTCCAACTGCGAGACTTCCGTTGCCGACGCCAGGTGCATGGCCACGTTGACCGCGTCCGTGCTCTTGAGTCCCTTGCCCTGCGGGTTGTTGCCCACGCGCAGGCTGTTCAACTCCTGCATCCCGGCCGCATAGACGGATGCCAGCGGGGTGGCGGGGAAGGTGGCTACCAGGGGACGCGCTTCCGGGAAACTCTGCGCGGTGCGGAAGACCTCCAGAAAGCGCGCGGTCTGCGCGCGAGCATGGCGGAAGATGATGTACTTCCGGTAAATGACGGCCCAAGAAAAAACCGAGAAACCGAGCAGAACCAGAAGAACGAAGCGCGCCACCCAACCCGTTTGCAGCAGCAACTGGGTTAGGTCGGCTTGCAACAGCCCCAAGTTTAGTTCCGGCATGGCCCTCCAAGCGGAACGTTTCCGGCGCGCGCGGCCATCGAAGCTACGCTAGCACAAGCCCGCCGCACCGTCAATTTCGCCTGCCGGTTAGGATGCGCGCCACGCCCCGCGCGTTGACTTGGCTGAGGGCGGGGCCTAAGATGGCGGGCAACTGGAGGGGGTGTCTTTCTTGTGATTGGCAAAACGCTCTCACACTACCGAGTGGGCGAGAAGATCGGCGCGGGCGGGATGGGTGAGGTCTATCGCGCTCGCGATAAGCGGCTGGAGCGCGATGTCGCTCTGAAAGTATTGCCCGCCGGAACCTTGTCCGACGAGGCTGCCCGCAAGCGCTTCCGCAAAGAGGCGTTGGCACTCTCCAAGCTCAACCATCCTAACATCGCTACCGTGCATGACTTCGACACCCAGGACGGGGTGGATTTCCTGGTGATGGAGCTGGTCGAGGGGGTAACGCTCAGCGACAAGTTGGCGGTGGGGCCGCTTGGGGAGAAGGAGATTACCCGGCTGGGGGGACAGGTGGCGGAGGCACTGGAGGAGGCGCACGAGCAGGGGGTAGTGCACCGCGACCTCAAGCCCGGCAACGTGATGGTGACGGCGAAGGGCCAGGTCAAGGTGCTGGACTTCGGACTGGCCAAGCTGGTGCGGCCGGAGGTAGCTTCGGCCACAGCCACCACCGAGAGCTTCACCGAGACGCAAGCCGCTGCCGGGACGTTGCCCTACATGGCCCCGGAGCAGTTACGGGGCGAGCAGGTCGATGCCCGCAGTGATATCTACGCCGCTGGTGCCGTGCTCTATGAAATGGCGACGGGCCAGCGCCCCTTTCCTGAGACGCAAGGTCCGCGGCTGATTGACGCCATCCTGAACCGGGCACCGCAGCCGCCCAGCGGGCTCAATCGCCGGGTGTCGCCGGTGCTGGAGAACATCATCCTCAAAGCCCTGGAGAAGGAGCCGGAGAACCGCTACCAGTCGGTCAAAGAACTGGCGGTGGACCTTCGCCGGCTAGCGGCAGGCGCAGGGATTGATGCCGGTCGGGTGTCAACGGACTCGAAGCCCCGACGAAAGCGCCGAACTCGTCGGAGACGCATCCAGTCTTTGGCGGTGCTGCCGCTTGTGAACCTCTCCCGCGATCCCGAGCAGGAGTACTTTGCTGACGGGATGACCGAGACCTTGATTGCCAATCTGGCCAAGCTTCGGGCCTTGAAAATAATCTCGCGCACCTCGGCCATGCGCTACAAGGGGACCGATAAGTCCCTACCGGAGATTGCTGAGGAACTGAATGTGGACGGTGTGGTGGAAGGTTCGGTGTTACGAGTGGGCCAACGAGTGCGAATTACGGCGCAGCTAATCCACGCCGCTACGGACAGTCACCTGTGGGCGGAGAGCTACGAGCGCGACTTGCAAGACGTGCTGCTCTTGCAGAGTGAGGTAGCACGGGCCATTGCGCGAGAGATCCAGGTTGCGGTGACGCCGGAGGAGACAAGGCGCTTGGCCAGCGCCCGACGGGTCAACCCCGAGGCTTACGAGGCTTATCTCAAGGGCCGCTTCCACGAGTACAGAACGTCTCCGGAGGATTCCGAAAGAGCACTGGACTACTTCAATCTAGCACTGGAAAAAGATCCGGATTACGCGCTGGCCTATACAGGCATCGGCGACGTCTGGGGTGCCGCGGGAGGCTTCGGTTTGGTCCCGCCCCGTGAGTCCGTTTCCAAGGGGAAGCCGGCCGCCTTGAAAGCGGTTGAGTTGGATGACACCCTCGCCGAAGGTCATGAGATTTTGGGTAGATACAGATTCTTCTATGCGTGGGACTGGGCGGCGGGCGAGAGGCAGTTTCAGCGGGCCATCGCGCTCAGCCCCAACAATCCCTATCTGCGTCTCGGTTACTGGTCTTTTTTGCGGGTAATGAAGCGTCCCGCTGAGGCCATGGCGCAGGTCGAGCGCGCCCTGGAATTGGACCCGTTCAGTTTCTTCTTCCAGACGCTTCTGGGTTGGCAGTTGCTGGACGGGCGCCGGTATGACGACGCCATCGAGCAGTTTCGCAAAGCGCTCGTAACGGAACCAAACTTCCTTTGGTCGCATTGGGGCCTCTGGAGCGCCTTCCACCAAAAGCGGGTGACCGAGGACGCCTTGGCGGAAGCTAAGCGGTTCTTTGCATTGCTTGGCAGTAGTGAAGCCGCGGCGGCCATGGAACGCGGCTACGCCGAGTCAGGCTACCGGGGTGCGATGAGCCTGGGGGCGGAAACGTTGGTGGCACAAGCAAAGGTAAGGTATGTTCAGCCGACTCATATCGCACGCCTGTATGCTCACGCCGAGCAGAAGGACCTGGCCCTGGAGTGGTTGGAGAAGGGCTACGAGGAGCGCTACCCCTTCTTGGTTTGGCTTAATGTGGATTTGGATTGGGACAGCCTGCGCTCCGACCCCCGCTTCCAATCCCTCCTCCGCCGCCTGAACTTCCCCGAATAGCTCCGCGTTGACTTGCGTGGGATCACAACCTAAGCCCGGATTTCCGATTTGGCTGTGGTACCGTATCGCCAGGACCAGTCGCTGCGCCTTGAGTTTTGGGGCTCCGACGTAAGGAACCACACTACGGAGGGTGACACCCGGTGGGTGAATTACAACACGAGCCATTCCAGTTCGCGTTCAACGGCTTCTTGAAAGTCGCGTTCCAGGGATCGCGCGTCACTTCTGACGCTGGCCTCATTCTGGTGCGCGAGTTGGATGAACGTCTGGGGCTGGAGACACTCATCGCCGAGCACCTGAGCGATTCCCGACAGGGGATGAACACCCAGTTCAGCGTGGTGGATCTCCTGCGGCAGTCGGTCTACAGTCGCCTCGCGGGCTACGAAGATCTCAACGACGCGGGGCGCGTGTCGGCAGACCCAACATTTCGTCTCATCGGGTCGCCAAAGCGCTGGGACCGGGGTGCGGCGCTGACATCGACGCTGCATTGGTTCGAGACAGAGCTGCTGACCCACGAGGAGAATCTCGTCGGGTTGAGGGCCGTGAACCGGGAGGTGCTTGCACAGGCCGAGATGGCGACGCGCGCCGACCGGATCGTGCTCGACATGGATTCGAGCGAGAGCCCGGTGCATGGGGCGCAGGAAGGGAGCGCCTATAACGGGCACTTCGAGTCCGTCTGCTACCACCCGCTGTTTCTGTTCACCGAGCATGGGGACTGCCTCGCCGCCACGCTGCGGCCAGGCAACGTGCATAGCGCCGACGACTGGGACGACCTGCTCGTACCGGAGATTGACCGGCAGCAGGTGGAGGGCAAGCGCGTAGCGTTCCGCGCAGACGCCGCGTTCGCGAAGCCCGAGATCTACGACGCGCTCGAGCAGCGCGACGTGGACTATGCCATTCGCATGCCGGCGAACAAGAGCTTGGAGCTGGAAATCGAAGACATCCTCTTTCGTCCGCCGGGACGGCCGAGCTGCAAGCCCTTGGTGCGCTACCAGAGTTTCCGCTATCAGGCCAAGAGCTGGACCACGCCCAGACGGATCGTCGCCAAGGTGGAGCACCACCAAGGTGAGCTGTTCCCTCGCGTCGGCTTCATCGTGACCAACATGGCCCTCCCGAGCCGCTCGGTCGTGCGGTTTTACAACAAGCGCGGTACGGCGGAGCAATGGATCAAGGAAGGCAAGCAGGCCACCCACTGGACGCGGCTGTCGTGCCATCGTTTCCGGGCGAACGAGGTGCGCCTGCAACTGAGCGTCCTGGCCTACAATCTGGGCAACTTGTGGCGCAGACTGGTCCTTCCGCTGCGGGTCAAGCGCTGGTCGCTCACGAGTCTCCAGCAGCGACTGGTGAAAACTGGGGGCCGGCTGGTGAAGCATGCGCGGTACTACTGGCTTCTGCTGGCGGAAGGGCATCTCACGCGGCGGCTGTTCGGCGACATGCTGCGGAGGATCTGGGCGCTACCCGTGCCGGCAGGCTGACGCGCGGCCTGAAGTGCAACGAAGCCCGCCCGGCGATGACACGGGGCACACGTGTGGAGCGGTGTCTGAGAAATGCCCGAAAAGCAGGGGTTCCAGTCGGTCGCACGTCGGCGCGGGCTCAGATGAAGGCCTTTGAAGCTGAGCGATTGTGCGACGATCGAAGTTTTTGTGCGATCGGCGGCGATCGGGTGTATAAACGTGCCATCAGGGGCAGGCAAAACGGAAATCCCGGCTAAGATGACTGCTCACAACCGGATGGTGCAGACGATAGCGGGGTGGGGGGGTTCTTGCATTGTTCAGCAAGACTTTCGGGGGTTTCTCCGTATAAATATAGTTTGGCCTATTGAGGAACCGCCATCCAGGTCTGGAGGGATTCGGCAAGCGCAGAATGAAAAGGCGAAAAACAAACCGAGCGCACTCTGATGGTGGTGCCATCGGGAAGGAGTTTCGACGCGCGGCCGTCCTGAGCGCGCTCCTGGTTCTGCTGATCCCTCTACTTGTTCGCGCGGAAAAAGTCGAGCAGCTCGAAGCGCGCGGCTACGTCAACGACTTCGCGGGCGTTCTCGACCCACGCATGGCGGGAGCCCTCACCAACCTGTGCGCCGAAGTGGACCAGAAAGCCCACGCGCAAATCGCCGTCGTCACCGTCCGCTCGCTGGAGGATGTGCCGGAGCAGGATTTTGCCAACCGGCTCTACGAGCGCTGGGGCATCGGGTACAAAGGCGAAGACCGCGGCGCGCTGATTCTGCTCGCCGTTGACGACCAGCGCTACTGGACCGAAGTCGGCTACGGCCTGGAGCCTATCCTGCCGGACGGCAAGGTGGGCGGCTTTGGCCGCGAGATGCTGCCGCTGCTGCGGCAGGGGAACTACGGCGGGGCGCTGCTCCAAATGACCGGGCGCATCGCGGAAGTGATTGCCACCGACCGTGGCGTAACCCTGAGCGGACAGCCGCAGTTGTCGCAGCGCTCACGAGCCCGAAGCCGGGGAGGGTCGAGCGGGCTGGTCCGGCTTATCGTAATGGTCGTGATGCTGCTGTTGCTCGGCCTGGGGGGCGGCCGTCGCCGCCGGCGCTACGGGCCAGGACTCTGGTACATGGGTGGAGGCTGGGGCGGTGGAGGCTTTGGCGGCGGCGGGGGCTTCGGTGGATTTGGCGGCGGGCTCTCCGGCGGCGGCGGCGCCGGCGGAGGCTGGTAGCGCGGGAGTGTAAACGGGATGGAAAAAGAAAAAGAACTGAACCAACTGGTTGAGAAGCTCAAGGCGGCAGCCGGGGCCAACTTGAAGGCGGTGGTGCTCTACGGGTCGGCGGCGGCGGGCGAGTTCCAGCGGAAATACTCCGACCTCAACGTGCTCTGCGTGGTGGAACGTCTGGGTGCGGCGGAGATGGAAAAGCTGAACCCGGCGGTGACGTGGTGGGTGCGCCGGCGGCAGCCGCCGCCGATGGTCTTCACGCTGGAGGAGCTGCGCCGCTCGGCCGACGTGTTCGCCATCGAGCTGCTCGACATTCAGGCCAGCCATCGCGTGCTCTACGGCGAGGATGTCTTCACCGGGATGGAAATCCCCATGAAGCTGCACCGGGTGCAGGTGGAGCGCGAGCTGCGCACCCAGCTCGTCCGCCTGCGCGAGCACTACCTGGCGGCGCCGCGCGATGCCAAGAAGTTGCTGAGGTTGATGACCGCCTCGGTCTCCACCTTCGCCACGCTGTTTCGCCACGCCCTGATAACGCTGGGCGAGCAGCCGCCCCAGCCCAAGCGTGCGGTGGTGGACCGGCTGGCGTCAGTGCTGGGATTCGATGCGGCTGCTTTCCACACCGTGCTCGACGTGCGCGAGGGTAAGAAGCGCGAGAAAGAAGTGGATGTCGCGCCCACCTTCCGCGCCTACCTAGAAGGCGTGGTTCGGGTTGTCGAGGAAGTGGACCGTCGCTTCCACCCCTAAGGAGAAGGAATCGGGAACGAAGCCGAGGCGGTCGTCGTAACGCCTTAAGAGAGGGAGTCCCCCGGCGCGCAAACCGGGAGAGGAGAAACAATGAAGAAAATCTGGATCGTCCTAATCGTAGTGGCGGTGCTGGTCTTGATGGTGGGCGGATCGCTTGTCAGCCGGCGCAATGAAATGGTGCGCAAGAGCGAGTCCATCAACGCCACCTGGGCGCAAGTGGATGTAGTGTTGCAACGCCGGGCCGACTTGATTCCCAACCTGGTGGCAACAGTGAAAGGAATTGCGGCGCAGGAGCAAACCGTGTTTGGCGACATCGCCAACGCGCGCGCAGCGATGATGGGGGCGCGCACCCCGCGCGAACGCATCGCGGCCAACAATCAGCTTGACGGCGCGCTGGGCCGGCTGTTCGTCATCGTGGAAAACTATCCGCAGCTCCGGTCCAACGAAAACTTCCTACGCCTGCAAGACGAGTTGGCGGGCACCGAAAACCGCATCGCGATCGAGCGCCGCCGCTACAACGAATCTCTGCGGGGCTACAACACCTACATCGGCCTCTTCCCCAACAACCTGGTGGCAGGCTTCTCCGGCTTCACGCGCAACGAGGATTACTTCGAAGCCGCCCAGGCCGCCCGCGAAGCCCCGCAGGTAGAGTTCCCCGGCCCCAACCGTTAGGCAACGTACGCCAGGGCTAGACAGCTTACGCGACGTCTCCGGCTTCGCCCACTTCCACTCCGACTGCGTCGGTCTGCCTCTCACTTCACGCGGCGTAGTTGAACGGGAGAGAGAAAGTTAGAAAAGCTTAACTTGTGGCAGACCTACGACTTGTGAAAGAGTGATGGCTTGTCGCGGCCAGGAGGTCATGTTACTATTCCGCGCAATGGACACATGCGACAATCGAACCCGGACGTTCTACATTGAAACCTTCGGCTGCCAGATGAATGTCCACGACTCGGAAAAAGTCGCAGGCCTGTTGCTGGCACAAGGCTACAACGCGGCGGCGTCTTCCGAAGAAGCCGACTTGGTGGTGTTGAACACCTGCGCCATCCGCGACAAAGCCGAGCAAAAAGTTTTCTCCCGCCTGGGTCACTTCAAAGCCGACGCGCTGGCGGGGAAGAAGACCGTGGCGGTGCTGGGCTGCATGGCGCAACTTGAAGGCGAGAAAATCTTCGCGCAGGCTCCCTACGTCCGCCTGGTGGCGGGCTCGGCCAGCTACCGCAAGCTGCCCGGCCTGCTGGTCCAACTCGAAACCGGCAACCAGCGCGTGACCGGGCTCGCATACGACGACCAAGCCTTTGAAACCGAATTCACCCGCCGCAACAATCCCTTCCGCGCCTACCTCACCATCATCGAGGGCTGCGACAAGGCCTGCGCCTACTGCGTGGTGCCGTTCACGCGCGGACCGGAGCGCAGCCGCACCAGCGCCTCCATCCTCGCGGAAGCACGGCGCTTGGTGGCCGAAGGCTACACGGAGATCCAATTGTTGGGGCAGAACGTCAACTCCTACCGCGACCCCTCGCCGCATGGAATGAGCTTTGCGGAGTTGCTGGTAGCCGTGGCAGAAATCCCGGGCCTCCGCCGGGTGCGCTTCACCACCTCGCACCCGCGCGACTTCACCCGCGAAATCGTGGACGCCATTGATGCCCATTCCACCCTCTGCAACCACGTCCACCTGCCGGTGCAGTCGGGCTCCAACCAGGTACTCGCCCGCATGGCGCGCGAGTACACGCGCGAAGAGTACCTGGAGAAAATCGCGTTGATTCACAACGCCCGGCGTGCTATTAGCATAACGACCGATATCATCGTCGGCTTCCCCGGCGAGACCGAAGCCGAGTTTGAGGAAACGCTGACGTTGCTCGACACCACGCAGTACGACGGCATGTTCAGCTTCATGTACTCGCCCCGGCCCAACACGCCTGCGCTCCGGCTGGACGATCAAGTGCCGGAGGAAGAAAAAAAGCGGCGAATCATCGCGCTGCAAGCGCGGCAACGGGAAATTCAACTGGCCCGCAACCAAAAACTGGTCGGCAAACAGTTTGAGTTGTTGGTGGAAAGCGAAAACCGCAAGCGCGGGCAGTACGTCGGCCGGACGACCAACAACCGAGTGGTCAACTTCGCCAGCGCGGGGGAAAGGCTGGGCAGCTACGTGCCCATTCGGGTCACCGGGGCGGGCCCCCACAGTTTGGTGGGCGAGCGCCTGCCATGAGCGCCGCGAGTCCACGAAGTCAGGGGACTGAAAGGGGCGGATGATGGAAGTCGAAATGAAAATTCGAGGCCTGATGATGGATCCTGTCACCAACATGCCCATCGTGATCTTGAAGGGCGTGGCCGACAGCGCCATCCTTCCCATTTGGGTGGGCATCTACGAAGCCAATGCGATTGCGCTCGAAATCGAAAAAGTTCAGACACCCCGGCCCATGACCCATGACTTGGTTCGCAATGTCCTGCTGGGCGTGAATGCCACGGTAAAAAAAGTGGTGGTCACCGAACTCAAGGATGACACCTTCTACGCCCTGATTTGGTTGGAGCGAAACGGAACCACCATCTCCATCGACTCGCGGCCCAGCGACGCCCTGGCGCTGGCCTTGCGCACCGATGCTCCGATTTATGTGGATGACAGTGTCCTGAAGTCGTCCAAGGTTGCCAGCGCTGTTTCCGACAAGGTTGGCAGCGACGAGTTGCGACGCTGGCTGGAAAACCTGGGAGACGAAGACCTGGGCAAGTATAAGATGTAGGCGCCTCTTTTGGCGGGGGTACAAACCGACTCAAGAAAGAGAGAAGCTTTGGCGACCATCATCGCCGTCGCGAATCAAAAGGGCGGCGTGGGAAAAACTACTACCGCCATCAATCTGGCGGCCGCGCTGGCTCACAGCAAGAAGCGGACGCTGCTGATTGACATCGATCCGCAGGCGAACTGCACCATCTCCTTCCTGAACCCGGCCGGTATCCACGAGTCGCTCTACGACGTTCTCTCCGACCACCGTGTGCCGCTGGAGGCGCTGGTGCGGCCCACCAGCGCGCCCAATCTTTCGCTCGCCCCCTCGCGCATCTCTTTGGCCAAGCTGGAGCAGGTGCTGGTGGGGCAGTTCGACGCCCCCTTCCGCTTGAAAGACTCCCTGTCCTCGGTGCGCTCCAACTTCGACTTCATTATCATCGACACCCCGCCGGCGCTGGGGATTCTGACCGTCAACGCTTTCGTAGCGGCCACCCACCTGCTGGTGCCCATCCAGGCCAGCTATTTTGCTCTGGAAGGAACCGACGACTTGCTGGAGACCCTGGAACGTGTCCGCAGCCGGCCCAACCCGGACCTGCAATTGCTGGGCGTGCTCATCACCATGTACGACCCGCGCACCAACATCGCCCGCGACAGCTTCAACCAAATCAAGGCCGTCTTCGGGAAGAAACTGATGCGGACGCAAATCAGCCGCAGCGTGAGGATTGAAGAAAGTCCCGCGTACAAAGAAAGTATCTTGACCTTCGCTCCCAAGTCGCCGGGGGCGCAGGAGTTCATGAAACTCTCTCGCGAGGTACTCGACCGTGTCGAAACGAACCGGCTTGCCCCCCACCGTTAGGATGCGCCACGACTATCACTACGTGGAGAGCATCACGGCGCTTACCGGCGCCGCCATCGGGAAGATGATTCCCGTTGACCGGCTGCGCCCCAATCCCAACCAGCCCCGCAAGGAGTTGGGCGACCTGCGCGACCTCACCCACTCCATCCGCGAGAAAGGCGTGCTCGAGCCGCTCCTGGTGCGCCATGACGCCGACGACGACATGTACACCATCATCTCCGGCGAGCGCCGTTTCCACGCCGCCTGCTCCGCCGGCCTGAGCGAGGTCCCCTGCATCGAGCGCGTCGCCGACAGCGCCGAGATGCTGGAGCTGGCGCTGATCGAAAACTTGCAGCGCAAGGACCTGCATCCGTTCGAGGAAGCCGAGGGCCTCTACACCCTGGCCGAGCAGTTCGACTACACCCACGAAGAAATCGCCCGCCGCATTGGCAAGTCGCGCGCCACCGTCACCGAGACGCTGGCCTTGCGCGCCATCCCGGCGCAGGTGCGGAAGAAGTGCGATCAATTGGGACTGCTCTCGAAGTCGCTGCTGTTGCAAGTCGCCCGCCAGCCCAACGAGCGCAAGATGACCGACCTGGCGGAAAAACTCGCCAGCGGCATGTCCCGCAGCGAGGCCCGCGCACAGCGCAAGCCCTCGAACGTCACCCGGCTCAAACCCTTCGTCTATACCTATCGCGCGCCCGATAGCAACTTCGAGCTGCGCCTGCGTTTCCGCAAGTCGGTCGTCCCCCGGCGCGAAATCCTGGAAACCCTCCGCGCCATCCTCGACGCCCTGGAACAACAGTCCTGACCGCTGCTCACTGCGGTTGATTCTTTATTTCTTCAATAGGCGGGTCAAACGTCTGTGCAATCCGGCGACCGCCTGAGCCAGCTCCATCAGCCCTGCGGTCTCAAAGCTCACTTCGGCGGCATCCAGGTCTAATGACAAGTTGCCGGTGAGCTGAGTGAGCCGTTTCACGCGCTCAGTCGCCAGCACAGAAAGTATGCCGTAGGGGTCGTGCCCTTTTGCCTGCAACTCTATCCACTGGTGCATCGCCCAAGACGCTTGCCGGACGTAGTCCACCGCCCGGCGGAATTCATCCAGCACCCGCGCATCAATATCCTCTGCTGGAATGGCGAGCTCCAGTTGGCGCAATTCCAAGCCGGCTTTCTGGAGCTGGTAGTTCGGCCCCCAAAAAGATTCGCTGGGAGCCTTGAGTTCCACCGCAATTTGCGGCGTTTGATTCTTCTCGGGTGGATGGGCCCTCAGCACCCGCGCGCGTACCGACTTGCGCGTGCGCCCGTGCGTCAACTCAACCTCGGTGGAGGTCGGTGGCGGGGTCTTCATCCAGAGCGTGGCACCGTACGCGCTGACAACCTCGGTTTCAGCATGTCGGGAAACGCGCTTGCCCTCCTTGGTGACCCAGGCCACCTTCACAGGTAGGGACAGGACGATTCGTACTCCTCTTCGCCGCTGCACGTTTTGCCAGTCAGCGTCGGTGGATGACTGCTGGCGTGACACCGCTTCCTCCTGAGCGCGGTTGGTTTATCTCTGCCCGCGTATTCCCAAAACTACCGGCACTCTACCGGAATCACGCGGCAAAGACAAACCTTGCGAGCCATGTGGCCGCTCTCTGGTACCATTCTTTCAATGGACGCGAGCGAAGCACACGCGCGACGACTCAAGACACTGCTCGAGCAAGGGTTCGAGTTCGGAACCTATCCGTTGTTCGAGGGGCACATCGCCGTCAAGAAGTATAGCTGCGCGGCTCTGCTCAGACCGGTGTCGAACGACCGGCTGGAAATTGCCGCCCAGCCCGGCTACTTGGTGGAAGGCAACATCGCGGTGAAAGTCCAGCAGGGCGGGGAAGAGTGGTTCGTCTGGAAGTCCCACCGCCTCCCCGCCACCTCCGAACGGCAGCAGCAACTCCGCCGCTTCGAAGAAGAACTCCGCCGCGTACTGGAAGAGTAACCTTGCGCAGCGTCATTCCGAGCGCAGCCTGCCTGCGGTAGGCAAGCGAGGAATCTATTTTTGTGACGCGCCTCCCGGAAGAAGTACAAGATTTGCCCCTACGGATACCCCCAAGGAAGTTCTCAACTCAGTGAGGCAGACATTCTTGCCTGCCATCCGCCTCTGGCCCGGGTCTGCCACTCCAGCACTGCGCAGACAGGAATGTCCGCGCCACCCAAGCACGGGGGGCATCCGCCTCGCCAAATTCAACTTCCCGCTAGGTATTCATTTTCTTTTCTTCCTCTGCGACCTTTGCGTCCTCTGCGGTTCGTCCTTCTTAACCCGCGACCCTTGCTGGAAAACTGATCCTGCCGCTATACTGGAGCTTCTCGCAGGACGGAGCAGGCGATCCCTATGCCATCCATACTCAAAGAAGCCGCCGAAACCGCCTTCACCCTCGCCAAGGGTTTCTCCGTCACCCTGCGCACGCTCTTCCGCCCCACCGTCACCGAAAACTACCCCGACGAGCCGGTGCGCTTCGAGGCCCGCTACCGCGGCATCCACGTCCTGCACCGCGACGAGAACGGATTGGAAAAGTGTGTCGCCTGCTTCCTCTGCGCCGCCGCCTGCCCGGTGCAGTGCATCTACATCGAGGCCGCCGACAACACCGCCGAAACCCGCATCAGCGCCAGCGAGCGCTACGCCAGCGTGTACAACATCGACTATTCGCGCTGCATCTTCTGCGGCTACTGCGTCGAGGCCTGCCCCACCGACGCCATCACCCACGGCCACGGCTTCGAGCTCGCCACCTACAACATTGCCGACATGGTCTATCGCAAGGAAGACCTGCTCGCCCAGCCCCTCAAACCCCCCCGCACCTAACGCCTCCGCGATCTCTGCGTCCTCCGCGGTAAAAGGTTCCTCCCCTTTCAACCAAAAGTCAGTTTGGAAGAGGTGCTTGGCACCCGCCTCTCAAGGCCGCGATTTGGCAAACCGTAGAATTCCCTGCCGCTGGTCGGGATTGAACGCCACCAATTGCCGAAGCACTGCCCGCAATTCATCCGTCGCCACAGCGTGAATCGTCCCGCGCGACGGCACCGTGAACGCGCGTACGTGCCGGAAGACTTCGCGCGCCTGCGGATGGCTGACACCGACGGGATTCCTCAGCCGCAATCCACCCGGTCGGAAGTCAATCGAATCATGTCGCCCCAATCCCGGCAGGCTCTCATAGCCCGGACTAGCGGCGCGCGCCAACCCGTAAATCTTGCGCTCGTCCGACTGATAGCAAAGGAAGAGGTCACCCGCGCGCACCCGCCGAAGACACGCCCAACTCGAAGGACTGCGAATCCGTTCCGCGCCTCCCATCTGGAAGTGTTGCCGGCCGCGGTAACGAAAATACTGATCGAAGTGCCAATCGTGCTCGCGGCCCGGACGCCGCGAATTCACCTTGTACACCCACGCCCGCACCAACCTATACCCCTGTCATTCTAAGTGATATGCCAACGTCACTTGCGCGGGACACACCATTGTCATTCCGAGCGAAGCCTGCCTGCGGTAGGCAGGCACCTGCCGCCGGGCGGAAAAGCGGTACGACCGCCCCGTGGCAGGTGCCACGGGGCTCGGCGCGAGTTTCCCATTTGCAAAATAACCCACTCCCTCTGTCGGAGCACTCGCGTGAAAAATAAGGTGCTCTTTACGATCCAGCTCTCTGCATTTGTTTGCGGAAATAGCCTCGCCAGCCTTCCGGCAAGGCTTCGACTTGAATCGCTCGACGCAGCAGCTCGGGACCGACGCCATCGCGCACGTACAGCCGTGTGATGTCAGCAACGGTGACATTATTTTCGTCTCGGCCAATTCGTTCTATGGCATCGCCGGCTCCAACCTCACCCTCCTTTAATACCCGGAAATAGAAACCGGTGTGGCGGCTGGCCAGGAACCGTTTGACCATGTCGTCTCTCCCGAATTTCATTCCCAGTTTGTAGCAGGGCACCCGTATTTGCGTTACCATTAGTTCGGCCGCTCCGATCCGAAAACAATCTCCAATGTTGACCGAATCTTCCAGTATCCCCTCGGTGGTGAAGTTTTCACCAAACATTCCCCAAGGCAAGTCCATTCCGAGCAATTCCTTCCGCCAATAGGCATAGTGCTCAGCCGGGTAAGCATAGATCGCCATGTCCGGCCCGCCATGGACTGACAGGTCCGCCTGCCCATCTCCGTCGAGGTTCAGCGTGCGCAACTTGACTCGGCCCGCCACCGGTTCCTTGAAGATGCCGGTCGTGACCTTGCGGCCTTTCCATTCCACCGTGCGTGGAAGCCCCACATTCACCGAAATCAACATCGCTGGCATGTCCCCCCTCTTTCGACCGGCGGAATACTCGACTCTATTTCCTGTCCATGGCCATGAAGAGGTTGTTCAACGACTCGGCCATCGTCGGGTGGGCAAAGACGCCGTCACGAATTGCGGTGTAGGAAACTTTCCCCATCATCGCCATTTGTAGCACGCTCATCACCTCGCCGCCTTCGATCCCCAGCACCGCCGCGCCCAGAATCTGATTCGTCTCCGCGTCTACCACCGCCTTCATGAAGCCGCGCGTCTCGTCGGTTTCCAGCGCCCGCGCCACCGAGGTCATCTTCAGCTTGGCCACGCGAATCTTTCGCCCCTGCGCCCGCGCCTCTTGTTCGCTCAACCCCACGCGCCCCAGCTGCGGATCCATGAACACGGCGTAGGGCACCAGCCGCCCGTCCACCGTCGCGTTTCCATTCTGAAGAAGATTGGTGCGGATCAAGCGGAAGTCATCGTAGGAAATGTGAGTAAAGGCCGGCCCGCCCTTCACGTCGCCCAGGGCATAGATGCCTTCCACATTCGTCTCCAATCGCCCGTTCGTCTTGATGAAGCCGCGGCTGTCTGTTTCTACTCCGGCAGCGCTCAGGTTGAGCATATCGGAATTCGGCACACGCCCGGTCGCTACCAGCAGGTGCGAGCCGGCCAGTGTGCGCTCGCCCTCGGCAGTCCGCACCCGCAACTCAATGCCGCCGTCGGCCGGCTGGTTGGCGCGCAACGTGGTTGTCTCCAGCAACACCTCGATGCCGTCCTCGCGCAGAATCTTGGCCACCTCCTCGGCCACGTCCGTGTCCTCTCGCACCAGCAATTGTTTCCCCGTCTGCACGATGGTCACCCGGCCGCCGAAGCGGCGGAACATCTGCCCGAACTCCAGCCCGATGTAGCCGCCGCCCAGCACCAGCAGGTGCTCCGGCACCGTATCGAGTTCCATGATCGAGCTGTTGTCGAGCCGGGGGACTGTCTCCAACCCTTCAATCGGCGGCTGCGACGTCCGCGTGCCGGTGTTGATAAAAAACTTGTCGGCCGTCAGCGCCAGCGTGCCGCCGTCGCTCAAGCGAACCCCCAACGCCTTCGGCCCCGTAAAGCTGGCTTCGCCGAACAGCAGGTCCACGCCATCGGTCTTCTCAATGCCGCGCTGGCTGCCGCCGCGAAACATCTCCACGATGGCCCGCTTGCGCTGCCGCACTTTCACCATGTCCACTGACACGGGACCTGTCCGCACGCCGTAGTCCGCTCCCCGCCGGGCCAAGTAGGCCGCCCGAGCACTTGCCACCATGGTCTTGGTGGGCGTGCAGCCCTCGTTGACGCAGCTCCCGCCCACGTGCTTGCGCTCCACCAGCGCAGCTTTCCACCCGGCGCGCGCCAGCGTGGTGGAGAGTGGTCCGCCGGCCTGGCCGGAGCCAATCACAATCGCGTCGTAGTGCTTTGCTTTGGCCATGATCCCCTCTTCTAGCAATTCTCTTGGGCGCTTTCGGTGAGGCCCAAGTGTAGCAGGGCCGTCGCATAGCTGTCGCCCTCAGACATCTGATTTGGCGAAACCCTTGTGGGACGATTGCACGCTGCGCTATCCTGCTGGTGAGATCGGAAGGAGACGACAGTGAGCTACCGCATTGAGAAAGATTCTCTGGGAGAAAAACAAGTGCCTGCTGATGCTTACTACGGCATCCAGACGCAGCGCGCGGTCGAGAACTACCCCATCAGCGGTCTGCACGCGCACCCGCGCCTCATCCAAGCGATGGGAATGATCAAGAAGGCGGCCGCCCTGGCCAACCGGGAGCTGAGCCTGCTGGACCAGCGCCGCGCCGGCGCCATCGTCGAGGCTGCTGAGGAAGTGATCCGCGGCGCCCTCAACGACCAGTTCGTGGTGGACGTGTACCAGGCCGGCGCCGGCGTCAGCTTCCACATGAACACCAATGAAGTCGTCGCGAACCGCGCCATTGAAATCTTGGGCGGCAGCCGCGGCGACTACTCCGTCCTCCACCCCAACGACCACGTCAACTTCGGCCAGTCCACCAACGACGTCTTTCCCACCGCCATGCGCTTGGCGGCCCTCCTGCTCATCGAGGAGTTGCTGCCGGAAGTCGAGCGCCTGAGCCGCGCCTTCGCCCGCAAAGGCCAGGAGTTCGACGGCATCCTCAAGTCCGGCCGCACCCACATGCAGGACGCCACTCCCATCCGGCTCGGCCAGGAGTTCGCCGCCTACGCCGTGGCCCTGCTGCGCGCCTACGAGCAACTCCGCCACGCTCAGGATGGCCTGCGCGAACTCGGCTTGGGCGGCACCGCCGTCGGCACCGGCGTCAACACCCACCCCCGCTACCAAGCCACCGTGGTGAAAAAACTCAGCGAGGTCTCCGGCCAGCGCCTGGAGCCCAGCAAGGATATGCGCTGGACTATGCAGTCGAACCTGCCGATGGCCGTCGCCTCCAGCGCCCTGCGCAACTACGCCCTGGAGTTGATCCGCATCTCCAATGACCTGCGCCTGCTCGCCAGCGGGCCCAACACCGGCCTGGGCGAGATCAACCTGCCCGCCCTCCAGCCGGGCAGCTCCATCATGCCGGGCAAGATCAACCCCGTCATTCCCGAGCTAGTCGCCATGGTCGGCTTCCAGGCCGTGGGCAACGACACCGCCACCGCGCTGGCTGTGCAGGCCGGGCAACTAGAACTGAACGTGATGATGCCGGCCATGACGTGGAACGTTCTCCACTCCTGCGAAATCCTCAGGAACACCACCCGCAAGTTCACCGACGCTTGCGTCGAGGGCATCACCGCCAATAAAGACCGTTGCCAGCGCAACGCCGAAGCCACCGTCGCCCTCGCCACGGCGCTGAACCCCTACATCGGCTACGCCAAGGCCGCCGAGCTTGCCAAGCTGGCCGTCAAGACCGGCCGCACCATCACCGAGCTCGCGCTGGAAAAGAAACTGCTCGACGCCCGACAGCTCAAAAAGATTCTCGACCCGCGCCGCATGACCGAGCCCGCCCCGCCGGTCGAAGAAGCCCGCGCTGCCCGCGCAGAAAAACCCGCTGCGCCACCGACCGGGAAGAAAGCAAAAGTCAAAGCGCCGGTGAAGACAAGAGCAGCAGCCAAACCCAAGTCAAGAGCGAAGCCCAAAACAAAAGGGAAGGGAAGAGCGAAACCGAAAACCAAACCTACCCGCGCCCGCCGCACCAAAACGGCCGCCACCAAGAAATCGCGGAGCAAGCCCAAGCCAAAACCCAAACGCAAGGCCAAGCGCCGACGCTAGCAAACCAGGGCAGGGAATTGACACGACCCATTGCCGGACATACCCTGTCCCATGGCTAACCACTTTGAAGTCGGTCGTTCGGGCGAATGCGTCAGGAGAAAGCCATGGACAACCAGAAAAAGCAAACCCCATCCGCTTTTGAGCGGCGCGACTTTCTGAAGGTCGGCACCGCCGCCACCGTCGGGTTCCTGGCGCGCGGCGTACTGCCGCAGACCGCCCACGCCCTGCCGCCGCTGCCTTCCAACGCTGCCACCCCCGAGGCCATGCCCACCCGCAACCTGGGCCGTACCGGCTACCGCGTGGGCGCCTTCAGCCTGGGCGGGCAGGCCGCGATCGAGCAGCCGAACAACGAAGACGTTGCCGTGCCCATCGTCGAGCGCGCGCTTGACCTGAGCATCAACTACATCGACACCGCCGCTGCGTATGGACGGGGCCTCAGCCAAGGCTACATCGGCCAGGTGATGAAGCGCCGCCGCTCCGAAACTTTCCTCGCCACCAAGACCCACAACCGCACCCGCGACGGTTCCCTCCGCCTGCTGGAGGAATCTCTGCGCCTCTTGCAAACCGACCACCTCGACCTGTGGCAAATCCACAACCTCTCTCGCATGGAGCAGGTCGAGCAGATCTTCGCCCCCGACGGCGCCGTGCAAGCCTTGCTCGAAGCCCGCGAGCAGGGAATTGTCCGCTACCTCGGCGTCACCGGCCATGCCGACCCCCACGTGCTGGCCGAAGCCATCCGCCGATTCCCCTTCGACACCATCCTGATGGCCATCAACGCCGCCGACAAGCACCACCTCAGCTTCGTTGACCACCTGCTCCCGCTGGCGGTCGAAAAGCAGATGGGCATCATCGGCATGAAAGTCCCGGCCCGCGGGCGCATCCTCTCCAGCTTCGCGCCCCCCGCCCCCACCGGACGCCTCAGCCGCTGGCACAAGGATTCCGGCTCCGGCACCATCAACATGCGCGAGGCCGTCTTCTACGTCCTCTCCCAGCCCGTCAGCACCATCATCATCGGCTGCGACTCTATCGCGCAGCTCGAACAAAACGTCCAGCTCGCCCGCGAATTCAACCCTCTGAACGAGCAGCAACTGGCCTCCCTGGTTGATCGCACCGAGCCCATCCACCGCCAGGCTCTCTTCTTCCGCCGCTGGGGCTAGCCCTCACAGCCTTGCTACAGCAGGGAAGCACTCTCTCTAAAAACCTTTAATCCAAGGAAATCAAAGTGAAACCAATGCGCGGGCGTACAATCGTAATATTCCGATAACAGACATTATGTAAGATAGAAGTTCCCTCTTCTATCCTTCCTCACTCGTCTGTTACGGGTTGGTACAACGGGTAGGTGGACTTCCCTGCTCAGCGCCAGGGGGTTATTTGGACTTTAAGCCGTCGGGGTCGGTGTAGTTCTGGGCGATGGGAAAACGGCGGCCCAAGCCGAAGGCTTTGCTGGTGACCTTCAGTCCCGCCGGGGCTTGGTGGCGCTTGTATTCGCTGTGGTCCACGCGCTCGATCAACTCACGCACCAGTCCCGTTGGCAGGCCATGCTCGCGCGCAATCTCCACCGCTGTCCGCCCCTCTTCGATGTAGCCCTTCAAGACCTTGTCCAACACCTCGTAAGGCGGCAGCGAATCCTGGTCGGTTTGCCCCGGCCTGAGCTCCGCCGAAGGCGCCTTCTCCAGGCACGCCTTGGGGATCAATTCCCTTTCGCGGTTGATGTGCCGCGCCAACTCGTACACCATCATTTTCGGCACGTCGGAGATCACCGCCAATCCGCCCGCCAGGTCACCGTAGAGCGTGCAGTAACCCACCGCCAGCTCTGACTTGTTCCCCGTGCTCAGCACCAGCGCGCCGAACTTGTTCGAGAGCGCCATCAGTAAATTTCCGCGCACGCGCGCTTGCAGATTCTCCTCAGTCACATCCTCGCTGCGCCCGGCGAAAGGCTGCGCCAACTCAGCCCGGTAAGCGTCGAAGACTTTGGCAATGGGAAGCGTCAGGAAGCGGATGCCCAGGTTCTCCGCCAGCTTGCGTGCGTCGGCGAGGCTCCCGGGCGACGAGTACGGCCCCGGCATCGCCACCCCCGTCACGTTCTCTGCCCCCAACGCCGCCACCGCCAGCGCCGCCACCACCGACGAATCTATCCCGCCGCTCAGCCCCACCATCACCTGATGGAAACCGCACTTGCGCACGTAGTCGCGGGTGCCCAGCAGCAGTGCTTCATAAACTTCTTCCACGCCCTCAGCCGGCTGTGCGCGCACTTCCCCTTCGCCGGTGGCGGTGTCGAACAGCACCATGTCCTCCGCGAACGAGCGCGCCTGCGCGCACACGCACCCGCTGGCGTCCACTGCCAGGCTGGAGCCGTCGAAGATCAGGCTGTCGTTGCCGCCCACCTGGTTCACCATCACCACCGGCACGCGGTGGCGCTTGGCCAGCGCCTGCATCATCTCCCGCCGCTGCGTCCGCTTGCCCATGCTGAAAGGCGAGGCCGAGATGTTGATCAGCAGGTCGCTTCCCTGCCCCATCAGTTCTTCAATGGGATCTCGCGCGTAGAGGCGGTGCGTCCAGAAGGTATTGTCGTTCCAACAGTCCTCGCAGATGGTGAGCGCCAGGCGCGAACCGCAGAAAGCGAACACCTGTTGCATGGAAGCGGGCGCAAAGTGGCGCGCCTCATCAAATACGTCGTAGGTGGGCAGCAACATCTTCCGCTGCTCGAACTTCACCTGCCCATCCGCCAGCAGCGCGGCAGTGTTGGCGGCCCGCTTGCCCGTTTTCCCGCTGGCCTCCCCTACGAACCCGACGATGGTCGGGATGGGCGGGAGTTCACCGGCTAACTGCTCCAGCGCCCGCCGGTTGTGTGCCAGGAAGCTGGGCTTCTCTACCAAGTCGCGCGGCGGATAGCCACACAGGCACAACTCGGTCAGGACCACCAAGCCAGCCCCGCGCCGACGTGCCTCTTCGGCCTGCTGGCGAATCTTGGCCGCGTTGCCGACAAAGTCGCCCACGGTGGGATTGATTTGCGCCAGCGCAACTTTCATCGGCGGCTGCCCCTCCGCCCGAAGCTTACACCTTCCTCAGTAGGACGTACAGTTTCACGGGACGCTACGAACATTCCGCTTATTACGCCGCTCGGTAAGCTAACAAGCTGGCGACGGCCCGTTCGCCGCGGACAACCTCTCGGTAGTAGGTCACCCTCAGATGACGAAACGTCCGGTAGAGTTCATTCGGCTCCAGCAGGTGCTCGCGATTGCGCGGACCGGTGCTGAACTGCAACTGCTCCACCATCAAAGTCTGCACCAGTAGTGCCCCGCCCTGCTTGAGCGCCCGTTCCATCTGCGGGAACAGGCTGCGCTGCAAATAGTAGCAGCACAGCACGACGTCAAATTCTTCTCCAGGAAGCGCGTAACTCTCCAGGTCGGCAACAATGGTTTTCAGCCGCAGCCCCTGTTCACGAGCGCGCGCCTCGGCTTTGGCGACCCCGGTGGGCGAGCTGTCAATGCCGGTCACGCTGAAGCCGTGCTGCGCCAGGAAGAGCGCATTGCAGCCTTCGCCCATGGCCAGGTCGAGCGCCGCGCCCCGGGGCAGTTCGTCAAGGTGCTCGCGGAGAAAATCCACCGGCTCACGGCCGCAGCAGCAGCCGGGTTGCGCGTAGCGTTCCTCCCAATTGGGTTGCCGACGGGATTTCATGATTGCCTACGCTGCAAACAAAAAGAGCTTTTGGGGCCTGCCGCCCCAAAAGCTCTTCGCTTGACTCGAATTCTGTCTGCCGGCCGCTTCGGCCTACACCCTGAAGGAACTGCCGCACCCGCAGGTGCTCTTGACGTTGGGGTTGCCAAACTTGAACCCCGCACCTTCCAACGATTCGACGTAGTCCACCTCGGTACCATCGAGATACATCAAACTCATTCGGTCCACAAACACTTTCACCCCGTCGAACTCTATCACCTTGTCCATCGGCGTAGTCTTTTCCTCAAACTGCATCTGGTAGGAGAAGCCGGAGCAGCCGCCTCCCACCACGCCGATGCGCAAACCCGCCGGATGCGGGTCCTGTTGTGCAATGATCTCTCTTACTTTAGTGATTGCCGTTTCGGTCAGTTGAAGTCCCATTGTTTCTTTCCTCGCCTGAGCTTCAGTGGCCGGCCTAACAATGCCCTACCGGCTCTGTCTTCATTATCGACTATACCAGCCAACTTGATTACTTGTCAATTCTCTCACTGTCCCACCTGCTTAATTAGATGGCGAATGGCGACTGCGGGACGCTGAACGGGGCTACCAACCCAACCGCCGAAGAAGCTCCCCCACCAACTCCTCGCCCACGGCAAACTCGCCCAACTTCCCTTCCCCATGCCAATCCGACCCGCCCGTCATGACCAAATTATGTTTGAGGGCTTCGGCTTGCCATTCCCGCACCCGTTGCTGCCCGCGACGCCCATTGGCGACCTCAACCCCATCCAATCCCAGCGCCACCAACTCCTCCAAGCGGCGCAGGAATCCCCGCCGGCTCGGATGCGCCCAGACCGCCAGCCCGTCCCCGGCGTGGATTACGGCGATCACCTCTTTCGGCATCACCGGGAACGCCGGTACTACCCCATTGTTCAAGTAGCGCCCCCAGACGGCGCGCATCGAGCGGGCATACCCATTCTGAACCAGCAACAAAGCCAGATGGGAAGCGGTGACACTTTCGCACGCGGGCGCGCAGGGCAACCGGCTGAATTCGACCTGCACCCCGCGCTTCTGCAATCGCGCGATGGCCGTCTCCAGCCGCTGCCGGCGGAGCGCCTGCACGCGCCGCAAGTGCTCCTGCACCGCCGGGCCCGGAGGAGCGGGAAAATACCCGAGCAAGTGGATTTCTGTGCCTCCCTCGTAGGCGGTGAATTCTGCCGCCGGCAACAGCCGCACACCGGTTCTCTGGCTGGCCACCTCAGCCTCCACCCACGCTCCCATCGAGTCGTGGTCGGCAATCGCAACCAGGTCAAGCCCGGACGCTGCCGCTCGCTCTACCACCGCCGCCGGCGCTTCTGCACCGTCGGAGTAGTAGGTGTGCAGATGAAGGTCTGCTCGCATGCGTTTTCCAGTTTAGCACCAAGCCCAGGGCACGACGTGAAGGTCCCTCTTTCAGGGTTTGGCTCAATGCACTAGAATCTAAGATGCAACGGGTCGGGAAAAGGTCACTTGCATCGCGTAACTCTCATTCCAGGAGACGGTATCGGCCCCGAGGTCGCGGCTGCGACCCGGCGCATCCTCGACGCCACCGGCGTCGGCCTTGACTGGGAGGAAATCCCGGCCCCACCGCTGACCGACCGCCGCCAGGACCGCCACCTGCATCCCGACTGGCTCGACTCCATCCGCCGCAACCGCGTGGCGCTGAAAGGCCCCATGACCACTCCAGTGGCCGAGGGCCTCTACTCCGGCTTGGAACACACCATTATTCCGGGCGTGGTGGAAAGCTTGAAGGTGGTCACCGAGCATGCCTCGCTCCGCATCGCCCGCTATGCCTTTGACTACGCGCGCCGCCACCACTTCGACCAGGTGTGCGCCGTGCACAAAGCCAACATCCTGAAACTCTCCGACGGGCTCTTTCTCGACTGCGCCCGGCGCATCGCCAAGGAGTTTCCCGAAATCAAGTACACGGAACTGATCGTGGATAACGCCTGCATGCAGCTTGTCCTCAACCCGGAAAAATACCAGGTGCTGCTGATGGAAAATCTCTACGGCGACATTGTCTCCGACTTGTGCGCCGGACTGGTGGGCGGCCTGGGCGTGGTGCCGAGCGCCAACATCGGCGACGACTATGCCGTGTTCGAAGCCGTCCACGGCTCTGCCCCCGACATCGCCGGCAAGAATCTGGCCAACCCCACCGCCCTTACCTTGTCTGCCAGCCTCATGCTTGACCACCTAGGACAAGAAGCAGAAGCCGAGGCACTCCGCACCGCGGTGAGGTTGGTCCACCAGGAAGGCCGCCACCTGACGCGCGACTTGGGCGGCACCGCTTCCACCAGCGAATTCGCCGACGCCGTCATCGCAGCCCTGGAATCCACGCGCACACGCGGTTCGGCTCCCGTCTGATGCCCAACCAATCTCTCCCGCCCGACAAGCATACTCGCGGCCAAAGAATCGGCGTGGTGCTTTTTCAACTCGGCGGCCCCGACTCCCTCGACGCCGTGGAACCCTTCCTCTACAACCTGTTCTCCGACCCCGACATCATCGACTTCCCGCTGGCCCGGCTGGCGCGCCGCACCCTGGCGCGTTTGGTGGCGCGCAATCGCGCCGCCAAAGTGCGGGAGCGATACGCCCAAATCGGTGGGCGTTCCCCCATCATCGAGTTGACGCAGCGCCAAGCCGCCGCCCTGGAGCAGGAGTTGCAGAAAACCCTGCCCGCGCGTGTATTCGTGGCCATGCGCTACTGGCATCCACTGACCGAAGAGGTGGTGGCCGAGATCAAGCGCAGCGACTTCGACCAACTCGTCCTGCTTCCCCTCTACCCGCAGTATTCCCGCGTCACCACCGGCAGCAGCTTGAACGAGTGGAACCGGCGCTATCAGATGGCGGCCCGGAATCACATCCCCGTAAAGACCATTCGGCACTACTACGACCACCCTCTCTATCTGGAAGCGCTCACGCACAACATCAACCAGGCGCTGGCACGCTTCCCGGCGGGCGAGAGCGTGCATCTGGTCTTCAGCGCCCACAGCGTCCCCGCCGGCATCATCCAGGAAGGCGACCCCTACCAGCATCACATCGAGGAGACCGTCCGCCTGACCATGCGGCACGGCGGCTGGCCGCATCCCCACACGCTCTGCTACCAGAGCAAGGTGGGCCCGGGGCGCTGGCTGGAACCCATGCTGCATACGACGTTGGCGTCGCTGCGCGCCGCCGGCGCTCGGTCGGTTCTGGTCGTCCCGGTCGCCTTCATGACCGACCACATCGAGACCGTGTATGAAATTGACGTCGAGGCGCGCGAGCAGGCGAAAGAACTGGGATTCACTCAGTTCGAAGTCATGCCGGCGCTCAACGACTCCCCCCGGCTCATCGGCGCTCTGGCAGATTTGGTGCTGCGAACGGTCAACTGAAAACTTGAGGGCGACTTCAACTTCTCTTGACACCAGCTGGGCGACGTACTATAAAATTAACGTTTAGACGGTCGGGCGTAAGACACACATTAGCAGTTCCTAAGATTCAAGAGTTAATGACGGACTCCGACGCCAAGAATCAGACCACTCCGGCTGGCTCACCGCCGCCGGCCGCCCCCGCCGCAAGGGCACCCGCCCAAGTAGCAGCCAAGGGGACCAAGGCTTCTTCCAACGGCAAGCCGCTGAAGACGCGTCGCCGTATGGTCTGGAGCTTGTTCTGGGGCTGGATCGGCATCAACTTCCTGATGTTCCTCCGCTTTTTCTTCCCCCGGACTTTGGTCGAACCCAGGACCAAGTTTTCCGTCGGCTACCCCAGCGATTTCGGCATTGGAGTGGACACCCGCTTCCAACAAGACTTCCGTATCTGGATGGTGCGCAACGCCGAGCGCCTCTTCGTAATCTATGCCCGCTGCACCCACTTGGGCTGCACTCCTGACTGGAAGGAAAGCGAGAACAAATTCAAATGCCCCTGCCACGGCAGCGGCTACGACAGCGAAGGTGTCAATTTCGAAGGCCCGGCGCCCCGTCCGATGGACCGCGCCAAGGTGGAATTGGATGCCACCGGGCGAATTATCGTGGACACCAGCGTACTCTATGAAAAACCAAAAGAGGGGCGCGATGAATTTGATGATTCGAGCGCCTTTCTGACCCTGTAGGGCAGCGAAACACCCCCAACTGTGGAGGTCGGATGGACGACGAAAACCAGCCGCAAGCCCCCAAGAAAGGCCTGGGCGCTGTTCTGGGCGAAGCCAAAGAAGGCGCTCGCGCCCTGAAGGAAAAAGTCCAGGAAGAAGCCGCGGCGCTGAAGGAACCGGAGAAAACTCAGCTCTTCCGCTCCATCTTCCGCGTCAAGCACGACGACCAGCCCCGCAACCGCTCTCTCAGTGTGCTGACCAACGTTTTCTTCCACCTCCACCCGGCTAAGATCAACCGCGACGCCGTCCGCTACAACTACACCTGGGGCATGGGCGGCATCACCTTCTACCTTTTTCTGGTGCTGAGCTTTACCGGCATCCTGCTGATGTTCTACTACCACCCCACCAAGGCGCAGGCTTTCCGTGACATTCTCTACCTGGAGCACGACGTCCCCTTCGGGAAACTCCTGCGCAACATGCATCGCTGGGGTGCCCACCTGATGATCATCACCGTCTGGCTGCACATGTTCCGCGTCTTCCTGACCGGTTCCTACAAGCGGCCACGGGAGTTCAACTGGTGCGTCGGGGTATTGCTATTGGTTTTGACCCTGCTGCTCTCGTTCACCGGTTATCTCCTGCCCGACGATCAGCTTGGTTTCTGGGCCGTCACCGTGGGCACCAACATGGCCCGCGCCACTCCCCTGCTGGGCCACGAAGGACCTCTCGGGGCTGAGCTGGGAATGACTCCCTTCAACGACGTGCGCTTTGCACTCCTGGGCGGCTCCATCGTGGACTCGAACGCGCTCTTGCGATCCTATATTTGGCATTGCATCGCTATTCCTCTGGTGGCTTTCATTTTCATGGTCGTCCACTTCTGGCGCGTGCGAAAGGACGGAGGCATCTCCGGCCCCGCTCCGGTGATGCTGGAAACGGAAATGAAGGACCCAAGAAAGGGGCCGCGCCCCGTGGTCATGACTCCCAGCGGATCGCCCCCGCGACCATGAAGCGCGCCGCCACCGCTCGGAACAGGAGATAAGTCAGATGGACTGGCACCAACTCTGGGAAATTACTTCTACTCCCGACAACATCCCGATTGTGGCCATCCTGTTCCTGATTCCCTTCTATACCTGGTACGGCCTGCGGCAGGCGATCGCCAACGACCGCTTGATCGCAGAATTGGAATCCGATCCGCAGAAGGCCAAGACCCACCACCGTAAAACCCAGCCGTGGAAGCCGGGCTGGGAAAAGGAAGTCCACGTCTGGCCCTATCTGATGCGGATGGAGTTTCTGGTCGCCTTGATCGTTACCGTCATCCTCATGGTTTGGTCCATCACCTTGAACGCCCCGCTGGAAGAACCGGCCAACCCCAACCTGACCATGAACCCGGCCAAGGCCCCCTGGTACTTCCTGGGCCTGCAGGAAATGCTGGTCTATTTCGACCCCTGGATCGCCGGCGTCGTGATGCCCACGCTCATCATCATCGGGCTGATGGCCATTCCCTACGTGGACGCCAACCCGCTGGGCAACGGCTACTACACTTTCAAGCAGCGCCGGATTGCTATCCTCTCCTTTGGCTTCGGCTTCATCGTGCTGTGGATTTCCATGGTTATCATCGGTACCTTCATCCGCGGCCCCGGCTGGATGTGGTTCTGGCCCGGCCAGACCTGGGACCACAACCGTTTGGTGTTTGAAGTCAATCGCGACCTGCACGAGGCCCTCGGACTTCCGATTACCAGCATGTGGGCCAAGTCAATGTTCGGAGGCTTGGTGGTCGGACTCTTCTACTTGGGCGCCGGGTATGCCGTCCACAAGCTGATGACCATCAACGAATTCACACGCAGGATTCTTCGCCGCATGAGTTTGGTGCAGTACGTCACCATTCAAATTTTCTTCATCACTATGCTGGGCTTGCCCGCCAAAATGCTGTTGCGGTTGGTTTTCCGCATCAAGTACGTTTGGGTCACCCCCTGGTTCAACGTTTGAGAAAGTAACCGTGCCGCCGAAACCCAACCACGACCCCATCACCGGCCGCTCGATGAGCGGGCTCATCCTGCTGGTCACTGCCCTGCTCGTGCTTTCAACCTTCTGGGCCCTCTACGATGAGTTCTTCGGCATGCGCCCCTGGAAGGCCTACCAAGCCCGCTTTGCCGGCAAGTACAGCCGCCTGTTGCAAGAGAAACTCGGTGAGCAGAAAAAAACAGAAGAGGACGTCCGGAATTCCGCTGCCTTCCAGAAACTCGAGCAGCAGGTGCGCGAGGCTGAAGAGGCTGCCGCCCCCCAGGTTTCCGAAATCGACCGGGAGGTCCGCGATATTGACCGCCGCATTGCCGTCCTGCGCGATGCTTTCCAAATAGCGCGGGGCGAAGTTACGGCTCTGATCTACCAAGTGGAAGTCGCGTCGAGTGAGCAAGCAAAGGAAAAACTCTCTGCGGAGGTTGAGGAAGTAAAGCAACACCCGGTAGAGGTCGAGCTGCCGGTACCCGACGGCACCACCGAGAATCGTAGCTTCACCTACGACGAGCTGGAAAGCGAGTACGACCGCCTGAAAGAGCGTAAGGCCGAGTTGATCGCCCAACGCGTGCATCTGCTCAAACCTGCCAACGAGTTGCGCGCCCAGCGCGACACCTATCTAGAGGACAATCTCGTCGGCCTCAGCCCGCAAGCGCTGGAAGGCATTCTGCGCCGGTTGAACGATTTTCCCGTCGAGATCAAGCAAATCCACGTCAAGGAAGCCGACTTGGTGGAGCGGTGCGAGTCCTGCCACCTGGGCACCCGCGAGCCGCTGCTCATCACCGCTGCCGACATGGGCGGCGAGCGCGTTTTTGCCAGCCACCCCAACGGGGAGTTGCTGGCGCTCCACGACCCGGAGCGTTTTGGCTGCTCACCCTGCCACAACGGCAACGGCCGGGCCACAGCCAGCGTGGTGAAAGGTCACGGCCGGCACAAGTACTGGCTCTGGCCTCTCTATCATCCGGAGAACACTGAGGCCGGCTGCCAGCAGTGCCACGTCAGCGACTTTGTGCTCGACCATGCTGAGACGCTCAACCGCGGCAAAGAACTCTTTCGTCTGCGCGGCTGCATCGGCTGCCACCGCTACGAAGGGTTTGACAACCAGAACGAGCTGCTCGTCAACGTCCAAAAGGAGTTGCAGCAACTGGCCGACCGACGCAACGAGTCAGAGCTCGAAACCGAACGCAGCATCCAGACCGGTGACCGCGCCGAAACCAACCAGGAAGCCCAGCGGCTCTACCAACGCGCTGAAAACCTCCGCGTCCGGGCCAGCAACCTCGACGCCCAGACCGACCAGCTCCAGCGCCGCTCCGGCGACCTGCTCCGGGAAATCAAGAAAGTCGGCCCCAACCTCAAAGAAATTCGCGTAAAGCTGCAACCCCGGTGGATTCCCGTCTGGCTCCAAGACCCTCACGCCTGGCGGCCCACCACCAAGATGCCTCGCTTCCGCTTGCAGGACGACGAAGTCCAGGCCATCTCCGCCTTCCTCTGGCAGAACGCCATCCAGGCGCGGCTGCCCCGCCAGCCGCGCGGAAACGCTGCCCGGGGCAAGGAGCTGTTTGAAACCCGGGGCTGCATGGCCTGCCATTCGATGGGCGAAGGTGAAAACCAGGTGGGCGGAACCTTCGCCGCCAACCTGAGCCGCGTGGGCGAGAAGGCCAACTACGATTACCTGGTGCGCTGGATTCACAACCCGCGCGAGCGCACCCAGCCCTACTGCCCGTTCGAGAAGCGCGACCTTACCCCGGCCGACTACGCCCGGCACGGATTGCCGTTCGAGTTCGACCTCGACCACGCCACCTGCCCCAACGACGGCCACCAACTCCAGGTGCAACAGATGACCGTCATGCCCAGCCTGCGCCTCACCTGGCAGGACACACGCGACATCGCCACCTACTTGATAACCCAGCGCCGGCAAGGCCCGAACGACTACGCCGCGGCCGACTTTCTGGAGGACAACTCGCTCTTCGAGACCGGCAAGTCGCTCGTTCGTCACTACGGCTGCGCCGGCTGCCACGAAATCGCCGGCTTCGAGCAAGAAGGCCGAATCGGCACCGAGCTCACCCTGGAAGGCAGCAAGCCCATCGAGCGACTGGATTTTGCCCTGCTCACCCACGAGGCCGAACGCGATGATTGGTACAACCACAAGGGCTTCTTCGAGTATAAGCTGGCCGACCCGGCCGTTTTTGACCAGGGCAAAGTCAGAGAGCCGGAAGAGCGGCTGCGCATGCCCAAGCCCAACTTGGCGCCGGACGACATTGACGCACTCACCACCTTCCTGCTCGGCAGCGTCAACCCGACCGTGCCGGAGCAGTTCCGCTACAACCCCGACGACCGGCGCAAAGACATTCAGGACGGGTGGTGGGTCGTCACCAAGTACAACTGCATGGGCTGCCACCAGATTCGGATTGGAAAACCCTCTGTGCTGATGACTCTGCCCCGCTACCAGGACCCCGATTGGAAAGAGCAACTGCCGCCCATCCTGGTCGGAGCTGGCGCCCGCCTCAATCCGGACTGGCTGGCGCAATTCCTGGCCAACCCTGCGCTGAGCGAGAGCAATCTGAACCGCAACGGTGTGCGCACCTACCTGCGCGCGCGCATGCCCACCTTCAATTTCTCGCCGGGAGAAATCCGCAAACTAGTGCGCTTCTTCCAGGCGTCGTCGTCCCAGCCGTTGCCCTACGTTCCTCCGAAGATTGAGCCTCTCAGCGACCGGGAGCGCACCCTGGCGCGCCAGTTATTCACCCACCCGGCTGCCCCATGCCTGCGCTGCCACGCCACCGGCGATGCCGCGCACGACCGCACCGCCAACGCGCCCAACTTCCTGACCGCGCCGGAACGCTTGAAGCCGGACTGGACGCGTCGTTGGCTGCTCGACCCGGCCCGCATCAGCCCCGGCACTGCCATGCCGTCCGGCCTGTTCCGGCAAGAAGGCGAACGCTGGGTCTTCGCCGGCCCGCTCCCGCCCGCCTTCCGAAACTACTCGGGCGACCATGCCGACCTGCTGGTGCGCTACATGTTCCAGATCACCCCGGCGGAGCAGCGCTTGCTCCTGAGCCGCATGGCCAGGGCAAGCTCTCCCCCGACTGTCGGCCTGGCGGCAAATCTGTTAAAATCCCACTGACTCGAAAATCGAGTTGGCAAACTCCATCTCTCGACAGGAAAGGACCATAAGATGAATCTTAGGAACATTGCAGCTTTTGCCAGTTTGTTCCTCCTGCTGCTGGTTGCCGGATGCGGCGGCGCCGAGCAACCCGCGGAAGAGACTGCCGCCACCGAAGCCGCTCCCGCGGCTGAGCCGATTGACCCCGCGACTGCGGCCACCATCAACGGAAAAGTTTCCTTCGAAGGCACCGCCCCCCGGCGGAGACGCATCCGGATGGACGCGGAAGTAGCCTGCGCCCAGATGCACTCCGGCCCGGTCTATTCCGAAGCCTTCGTGTTGAATGACAATAGCACCCTCCGCAACGCCTTCATCTACGTCAAGAGCGGGCTGGAAGGACGCTCCTTCCCCGCCCCGCCGGACGCCGTGGTGCTTGACCAGAAGGGCTGCATGTACACGCCCCACGTGGTCGGAACCATGGCAGGACAAACGGTCAGAATCCTCAACAGCGATCAAACCACCCACAACGTTCACCCGGTGCCGAAGAACAACCGCGAGTGGAACCGGTCGCAGGCCCCCGGCGCCAATGCCATTGAAGTCACCTTCGCCCGGGACGAAATCATGGTTCCGGTGAAGTGCAACGTCCACCCCTGGATGAAGAGCTACATCGGCGTGCTCAAGCACCCCTACTTCGCGGTCACCGGCGCGGACGGCACCTTTGAGATCGGCAATCTCCCGCCGGGCGACTACACTCTAGGGGTCTGGCACGAATCCCTGGGCTCCACCGAGATGCAAGTAAGCGTCGCCGCTCAGGAATCCAAGACCGTGGACTTCGTCCTGGAAAAGGCTGGCTGAGGAACTCTGGCGGACTGGGAAGCGTTGACCGAACGGCACAAGTCAGCGACAAACCACCACCCGTGGCTGCACCGCTTTGCTGTCTCCACCGCCGGCGCCACCTTGCTTCTCATCGTGGCCGGGGCTCTGGTAACCAGCAACCAGGCCGGCTTGGCCGTCCCCGACTGGCCGCTCTCCTACGGAACCTGGATGCCGCCCATGGTCGGCGGCATCTTCTATGAACACGGGCACCGGATGATTGGCGCATCGGTTGGCCTGCTCACCATCATCCTGGCGCTCTGGCTATGGCGGGCTGAGCACCGTAGCTGGCTGCGGCGCCTCGCGTTCGCCGGAGTGGCGGCGGTCGTGCTGCAAGGGATTCTGGGCGGCATCACAGTCCTCTATCTGCTTCCTTGGCCTGTTTCGGTGGGTCACGCTTCCCTGGCGCAGCTTTTTTTCTGCCTGATGGTCAGCCTGGCCCTCTTCACCAGCAAAGGTTGGCAGGAAGAGGCGCCGCCACTGGCGGAGGAACGAGTGCCGTCCTTGCCGCGCCTTTCAATTGCAACTGCGATGGCTGTTTTCGTCCAACTCGTACTGGGCGCCACCGTGCGGCACCAGGTTCTGGGCATTGTTCCCCACCTGCTGGGAGCCGGCTTAGTCGTGGTGCTGGTGGCCTGGACGGTTCGCCGTGTCTTGCTCCATCACAAACAGACGGCGCTCCAACAACCGGCTAGGGCCCTCGCACTACTCACGGCCCTGCAACTTGCGCTCGGCACGGGGTCCTATCTGGCTCGCTTGGCCACCTCCGACGCGCCTCAGCCGCAATCCCTAACGGTAGCTCTGACGGTGGCCCACGTGGCTGCGGGCGCGTTGTTGCTGGCTACCAGCGTAGTCTTTGCCTTGCAGACCCATCGCCTCTTCGACCAGTGCAGTGCAGTAGAATCACGCCTGTTCTCAGCCACCCAGAAGGTGCACCCGTGAAGGCCGCTTCCGTCACTGTCAAGAGCACGGGGCGGTTCGGTTCCCGCCTGCGCGACTTCTTGGAATTGGCCAAGCCCGAAGTCACCTCCCTGATCGTATTGTCCACCCTGGCGGGGTTTTATCTGGGCACGCGCGGTCAACTTGACTTTTCCCTCCTCCTCCACACGCTGCTGGGAACCGCCTTGGTGGCCGGCGGCACAGGCGCTCTGAACCAATTCGTCGAACGCAGCACCGACGCTCGAATGCGCCGCACAGCGCAACGCCCGCTGCCGGCAGGCCGGATGCATCCTGTGATGGGCTTGGCTTATGGGTCGGGACTGGCGGCGGTCGGCGCTGTCTATCTGCTCGTGCTGGTGAATCCTCTCGCCAGCCTGCTTGCTATGCTGACTCTGGCCAGCTACCTTCTGCTCTACACGCCGCTCAAGAGCCGCACTCACTTTTGCACACTGGTCGGAGCTTTTCCGGGCGCGATGCCACCGCTGATTGGTTGGGCGGCGGCCCAGAATCAGCTTACCCTGGAGGCATGGGTCCTCTACGGCATTCTCTTTCTCTGGCAGTTTCCGCATTTCTTCGCGATTGCCTGGCTCTACCGCGACGATTATGCCCGGGGAGGGATCATCATGCTGCCGGCGGTCGATCCTTCCGGCCGAGCCACCTTTCAGCAGATCGTCGCCTATTCCGCGCTGCTGCTTCCGATGAGCGTGCTCCCTTCCCTGCTGGGGCTGGCGGGGACTCTTTACTTGTGGAGCGCCGTGCTGCTCGGTTTGTCTTTTCTGGCCGTGAATGTCTGGGGCGCGCTGTCCCGCACTACCCGCAGGGCACGCTATCTCTTGCACGCCTCAGTTCTCTACTTGCCGGCCCTGTTCGGACTATTGATGTTTGACAAGCAAGTTCACTAGGTTCCGACCATACCTAAAACCGGCTCCACACTTGAGAAAGTGTTACCGTTAGCTTGGGCATGACCAATCAAGTTGCCATCGAAATCCGGGGCCTCTCCCATTCCTACGGCACGCGTACAGCTCTCCAAGACGTCTCCTTTCAGGTCGCCCGCGGAACCATCTTTGGGCTCCTGGGCCCGAACGGCGGCGGCAAGACCACCCTGTTTCGCATTCTCTCCACCCTGCTCCCGCCTCAGACCGGAACCGTCCAAATCCTGGGCGACGATGTAGCCAGCTCCCCCCACCAGATTCGCCGCCGCATTGGAGTCGTCTTCCAAGCCCAGAGCGTGGACCGGCAACTCACCCTGCTCGAAAATCTTCGTCATCAGGGGCACCTGTACGGTTTTCAGGGAAAAACCTTGCGGAAACGGGCAGAGGCCATGCTGGCCCGGCTAGGCTTGGCCGACCGAAAAAACGACCGCGCAGAAACTCTCTCCGGCGGCCTGCGCCGACGCTTGGAGTTGGCGAAAGGGTTGCTGCATCAACCGGAGATTCTCCTGCTGGACGAACCCAGCACCGGATTGGATGCCAGCGCCCGGCGGGACTTGCGCCTCTATCTGAGCCAACTGCGGGACGAATTCGGCGTGACCATTCTGCTGACCACCCACTTCATGAATGAAGCCGAGGCCTGCGACTGCTTGGGTATCTTGGACCGCGGCCACTTGGTCGCACTGGACTCGCCCGCGGCACTAAAAGAAACCATCGGCGGCGACGTGCTGGTTCTGGGAACCCGCGAACCGGAAACCCTCTCGCGTCGCATCCAGGAACGCTTCGGGGGCAATCCGAAAATTGTGGGGGGCATGGTGCGCTTGGAACGGCCGCAGGCTCATGTTTTTGTCACCGACTTGGTCGAAGCGTTTCCCGGACAGATTGACTCGGTCACGCTGTCCAAACCCACACTGGAAGATGTCTTCATCCAGCGAACCGGACATCAATTTTGGCACGGTACCCAGGAAAGCAAATAAACGTGAAAAAGAGAACTACGAAACCGAAGGAACTAAACGATGCGTGAAAAGCTTCTCATGGCAGGCCTTTGCCTGGTTGTCGTCTTAGCTTCATTGGCCACAGTTGCCTGGAGCCTGCTTTCCGGGATGGGCGTGACGATGGACACTCTCCTGATCATCAGCATCTGTCTGCTGGTCGCCTCCATCTTCGGGCTGAATTTTCTCTTGCTGCTCTACGAGGCCGGTTTTCTGCCCACCGGCAAGCGCCGCTAAGCGTGTTGGCCACAGGAGATTCTTCACGTAACTGAGAATTCATGGAAACGCAAAGCCTCTACCATACTACCTGGCTCCCCGCAGCCAGCCTCTGCTGGCGCGAGCTGATTCGCTTCTACCGCTATCGCAGCCGCGTGGTCGGCGCCCTGGGAACTCCCCTCATCTTCTGGCTGCTGATCGGCTCCGGCATCGGAACATCATTCCAGAGCCAGGGTGCGCCCAATGGCATGACTTATCTGGAATACTTTTTCCCCGGAACTCTCATGCTCATCTTGCTGTTCACTTCCATTTTTTGCATGATATCTGTCATTGAAGACCGGCACGAAGGGTTCCTGCTTTCCGTCCTGGTGGCGCCCATTTCGCGCCGCGCGCTTGTGCTGGGCAAAATCTTGGGGGGATCGGCTGTAGCCGTCTTGCAAGGCGTCTTCTTCGTATTGCTGGCCCCGACGGTCGGCATTTCTCTTCATCCCGGAAATATTCCTTTGCTGCTGGGCGTCCTGCTGCTGGTGGCAATTGTCTTGACTGGCCTGGGATTCATGTTTGCGTGGCTGCTCGATTCTGTCCAGGGCTTTCACGCCGTCGCCAATCTGTTCCTGATTCCTTTGTGGCTGCTATCCGGCGCTCTCTTCCCCTCCGCCGGAGCTTCTCCCTGGGTCCGCTGGCTGATGAAGCTGAACCCGCTCACCTACGCCACCGACGCCTTGCGCCAAAGCCTCTACCTCGGCTCTTCGTCCGGAGGCGCCGATGTTTCTTCCCTGGCCTTCTCTCTGACCGTCACCGCTGGCTTCTCACTAGCAGTCGTGCTGGCGGCTTTTGCTGTCGCCAATCGTCCCCTGCGCGGTAATCTGGGTTGAGCGGCTCCCCACCCAATGAAAGAGCGGAAGCTATGATTCCTCTCTCCAGCTTGCCGGCACTCAATGCCAGCTTGAACGCTGCCAGCGGGGTGTTGCTCTTGGTGGGTTACTTCTTCATCCGCCGCAAGCGGGTGACAGCCCACAAGGCTTGCATGGTCGCTGCCTTCGGCGTCTCCACGCTCTTTCTGCTTTCTTACCTCTACTACCACTACCACGTGGGCACCACTCGCTTCCCGGGCCAAGGCTGGGTCCGGCCTTTCTACTTCACTCTCCTGATCTCCCACACGGTTTTGGCTGCCCTGATTGTCCCGCTGGCGTTGACCACTCTCTACCGTGCAGTCACGGGGCGCTTTGACCGTCACGTGCGCATTGCGCGCTGGACCCTGCCCATCTGGATTTACGTTTCCTTCACCGGTGTGGTGATCTATTGGATGCTCTACCACATTTTCCCCGTGCAATGAATGGCGGCGCAATTGACACCGTCGGGATGCTCCGCTATAAGA
The DNA here is from genome assembly GCA_965247455.1 of Candidatus Acidiferrales bacterium. Taxonomy (GTDB): domain Bacteria; phylum Acidobacteriota; class Terriglobia; order Acidiferrales; family 2-02-FULL-67-57; genus JACZYA01. The sequence continues at coordinate 59,056 of CBDFHE010000016.1, read as the reverse complement.
AAAACAAGTGGACGGCAGGGGTGATTTCCGAGCGCAATCATCCCCTGCACACGTTCGCTCAAGCGCGTACGACATAGGGCGAGCATACTGATGAGCACTCCTCCTAATACACCTGCCGCTCGTCCCACCCGCGGCGTGTTTCTCATGATGCTTGTAGTGCTCCTGGTTGTTCTCTTGCCGTTCCTCTTTTGGCGCAGCACCTGGTTTGGCCGCTCGCTGAGCGACCGCGAGGTGGAGAAATATCTGCTCGACACCAAACGCCCCCGCAAAACCCAGCACGCTCTGGTGCGGATTGCTGAGCGAATCACCCGCGGTGACCAGAGCGTCAAGCGCTGGTATCCGCAGGTGCAAGCGTTAACCACCCACGAAAACAAAGAGTTGCGCGCCACGGTGGCATGGATGATGGGGCAGGACAACCAAGCCGACGGGTTCCACCAAGCGCTGCTGGAGTTGCTTGAAGACCCCGACCCGCTGGTCGAGCGCAACGCGGCGCTTTCGCTGGTTCGGTTCGCAGACCCGCGCAGCAAGCCCACGCTGCGCGCCATGCTCCAGCCCTACACTTTCTCGGCGGCTCGCCCGGGAACGATCAAGCTGCGGTTGGAAGCGGGGGAGCCGGTGAACCCCGGGACCCTACTGGCCCGACTGGAGGTAGGCGAGGACGAACCGGCGGAACTGCGATCACCTCTGTCCGGCCGGGTGCAACAATTCCTGGTTGCCGACGGCGCGCAGGTCGAAGCGGGCCAGCCTCTGCTGCTGATCTCTCCGGCGGAGGAACAAACCTGGGAGGCCTTGCGCGCGCTCTATCTGCTGGGCGACCTGGAAGATTTGCCCCTGGTGGAGCGGTTCGCCCGGGGCGGGGATGCTGAGTCGGCCAGGATTCGACGACAAGCAGCTGCGACCGCGCAGGCTATTCGCCGCCGGGCTCAAAGCCAGCAAGAGAACTAAGGAGAAAGGTTAGGTTAACTCGGCAGTTTGCCGTGCACGGCTTCCCATTCCGCAGTGGGAACCATGTCAATGGCATCCCACGGACAACCTTCCAGGAAAGAACCATCCGGCCCTTTGCTGACGCAAAGCTTGCAGCCGATGCACAGCATCGGGTCCACATCAATGATTCCAAAAGGCGGGTGGTCCGGGTCCGGAATCCAGTACATGCAATCGCTCACGGGGCAGTAGTCCACGCAGGCCGGTGAGCCGGCGCAGCCGGTGCAGCACTCGTTGATGACCGCCAGAATCTTGGGTACTTTTTTCCGCGGCGTGCTCAAGCCCTTGGACAGGGGTTCGCTCTTCTCGACCGGCTGAGCAACGTATGTCTTTTCGCTTTCGGCTGCCGTGTTCATAACACAATCATTTTCACACACATAGCGGAAGTTGTCAATTCACTCCGGTCGTTACTCGCATCGCGTTTCTGCTATCCGCCGCCTGCCTGAAGAAACTGCACGCAAGCCTCCGCCGCCTCGCGGCCTGAGCGGATGCAATCCGGCACCCCGATCCCCCGGTAGCCATTCCCCGCCAGGAACAAGCCGGGATGCCTCCGCAGCCTCTCTTCGATGGCGCGCAGGCGGCCGCCATGACCGACCGTGTACTGCGCCATTGCCTTGCGCCACCGGAACACCTTGGCTGCCCGGGGAACCGCTGACAAACCCAAGATGCTCTGTAACTCGCGCTGCACCAACGCCAACGCCTCCTCGTCACTCAAGTCCAGCACCGCTTCGTCCCGCACGCCGCCGAGAAAACAGCGCAGCAGCGCCCGGACAGGTGGCACTCGGTGGCAAAACTTCTGTCCCACAAAGGTACACGCGCGCAAACGCCGACCCTCCCGCTTCGGCACCAGAAAGCCGAAGCCAGCCGGCAAGTGAGCCGTCGCGTCTTTGTCGTACACCAGCGCCACAATCATCGAAGGAGCGTAGGGAATGCTTTCCAACTGCCCGGCCAGCTCGGTGTCCAAACCACGCAGCAAACGCGCTGCTCCCCACGCAGGAAGCGCCAGGACGAGCGCATCTACATCCACGGGGCTTTTCTGGGAACAGTGAAGCCGATAACCGGTCCCCGTGCGCTCCACTGCCGCCACAGCCTGCTGGCAAGTAATTCGCTCGCTCGGTAGCCGCTCGCCGAGGGCGGCGGTAAGCTGATTGAATCCCTGCTGCAAAGCTGAGAAAAGCGGCGGGCGCGGATTCTGCTTGGCGCTCCCGGCGCGTTGTTTCCGGGCTGCCCGCATGCCTCGCAGCAGGCTCCCCCAGCGCGACTCCATCTCCGCCATGCGCGGCAACACCGAGCGCATACTCAACTGCCCGGCGTCGCCCCCATAAACGCCATTGAGCAAGGGATCGACGATCGTCTCCACCAAGCCGCGCCCGAAGTGGCGTTCGACAAAAGAGGCCACCGATTCGTCCTGTGACGGGTTCAGAGCGCGCACCCAGGGTTCCCTCAACATGCGCAGTTTATCTTTCCAGGAGAGCAGTCGGGTCCGCGCAACCGCCCAGGGCCGAACCGGAACAAAGAATTCGAACCCGTCGGGCAGAGGAACCAGCTCGCCCCGGTGCAGAATCCAAGTGCGGCGCTGATGGTCCTCTGAGCCGATCACCTGCCCTTCCAAGCCCAGCTCCCGGCACAATTCCAGTGCTTCCTTCTTTTCGCTGAGGAAGGAATCGGCTCCTGCTTCAACCAAACAGCCTGCAAGCTGCTCGGTGCGCAGAACTCCACCCAGGCGCGAGGAGCCTTCGAACAAGAACTCTTCCACCGCTGCCCCGCCCTTTCGGGCTCGCGCCAGATAAAACGCGGTTGCCAATCCTGAGATGCCGCCGCCAACAACGGCGATTCGATGTAGAGTGCGGGCTACCTGCTTGGGCATCACGCCGGAGAACACAAGCGTCTGTGCTGGCTAGCGATGGAAGCCAGCGCTTCGATCAGTTGCGGACTGTCATTGAGAGACTCCGAGCGCCACAGGGTCACGCCGCGCTCGCGGGCGTGGTTGCGGCAAAGAATATCCACGTCGTAGAGAATTTCCACGTGGTCGCACAAGAACCCAATCGGTGCGACAAAAACGTAGTGGTGGCCTTCTTCCGCAAGGGCGTCTATTTCCGATTCCACCTTCGGACCCAACCACGGGTCGGCGGTCATGCCCTGGCTTTGGTAGGCGAATCGCCATAGCTCAACCCGCGCAGCCGTCGCCACCGCGGCCGCTGTTTCCTTTACCTGACGGTCGTAGGGATCGCCAGCGGCAATGGTCTTCTCAGGAACGCTGTGGGCGGTCAGGATCACCGGAACGCGTCCGCCAGCCGTTTCCTCCACCCGCACTAAACCCGCGCGCAGCTTTTCGGCGAAGGCTTGAACCAGAAGCGGCTGGTCGTGCCAGCTCTCGATAAATTCCACCTGCAGGTCTACTCCTGTTTGAGCGATGCTTTCTTCCAGCGCGCGGCGGTACAAACCCACGCTGGTGCGTGAATTCTGCGGCGCCAGGCAAATTACCACCGAATTCAGCACGCCGTCCTGCACCGCTTGAGCAACAACCTCAGCAATAAACGGTTTCCAGTTGCGCATGCCCACATAGACCGGGCAGCTCAGCCGCGCAGCCAACGCTTCCGCCTGCTTGCGCGTCCATTTCAACAACGGAGATCCTCCGCCGATGAGAGCATAGCGATGGGTGATTTCTTGCACCACATGATCGGGCAGCTTGCGGCCACTGCGCACGTGCAGAAGAAACTCCGGAACGTCCTCCAAGCGGTCGGGTGCGCCATGAGCGAGCAGTAAAACACCCCAGCGGCTCGCGCTTGTCTCCTGCGGCTTAGGCATCGTCCTGCTTCACCGTCACACGGTTGGCGGAATACTCGCGCACATGTTCGACCACCGCAAGGACGTTTTCGACCGGAGTCCCAGGCAAAATTCCGTGCCCTAAATTGAAAATGTGTCCCGGACGCCGGTTGGCTTGGTCGAGCACGGCTTCCACCTGCCGGCGCAATTCCGTCCAGGGAGCAAATAGCGCGGCGGGATCGAGGTTGCCCTGAATGGCCGGCTGGTAACGCACCGCTGCCCACGCGCGGCCCAACGGAATCCGCCAATCGACGCTCAGAATCTGCGCCCCGACCTCCTGCACCGCAGGCAGCATCCCGGAGGTCCCGGTGGAAAAATAAATCGCGGGAACGCCTCGGGCTTGCACAGCTTGAATCAAGCGTTGGGAATAGGGCAGAACGAACCTTCGATAGTCCGCCTCGCTCAGGCAACCCACCCAACTGTCAAAAAGCTGGATCGCGGTTGCGCCGGCCTCCACTTGGCTAAGCAAATAGGGTTCCAGTACCGCGCACAGCTTCTCCATCAATGCCGTCCAGGCCGTCGGGTCCTGATAGAAAAGCGCCTTTGTGTACAGGTAATTGCGCGAGCCGCCGCCTTCGATCATGTAACTGGCTATCGTAAACGGACCCCCGGCGAAACCGATCACCGGCACACGCCCAGCGAAATGGCGTACCACGCGTCGAATGGATTCAGCCACGAAGCCAAGTTCCTCGGCGCCCTCAGTACGCAGACGAGCGATGCCAGAGGCGTCGCGCAGCGGCGGTTCGATCTGCGGCCCTTCGCCTTCGGCAAAACGAAGACTCATTCCCATGGGCTCGACCGGCAGGAGCAGGTCGGCGAAAATGATAGCCGCATCGACGCGAAGTTTTTCGGCCGCCGTAATCGTAACTTCCGCGGCAAGCTCCGGCGTCTTGCAGATTTCGAGAATACTGTGGTGCTGCCGAATCGCGCGGTATTCAGACATGTACCGCCCGGCTTGACGCATGAACCACACCGGCGTTCTGTCCACAGGCCGGCAAGCACAGGCAGCAAGAAAACGCGGTTCGGAATCAGGCATCGCTCAACAATGTATCACAAGCCGAACTGCTGTGCAGTTTGATTGGCAAAGAAGAGACGCAGAAGCTGCCGAGTTTGGCGGTGGAGTCAAAAGCTGTTAAACTTTTACCTTCAAGGAAATCAACAAGCTGAAGACTGAAGCATGAGCGACCAAGATCAGGCAAGTGTCGTACGAAGCACAGAACCTGCCAACGTCCAGGTGTTGCTGACCTCTGGTGAAGGCGTCCGCATCGACTGGAAGGACGGGCACCGCAGCAAATACACCTTCGACTACCTGCGAAAGAAATGCCCCTGCGCCACCTGCCGGGAACACAAAGCTCAGACCACCGATAAAACCCTGCTGCCGATGTACCAGGAACGCGCACGAGCGGTGCAGGCCCAACCCGTAGGTCACTACGCCGTCCAATTCGCTTTCAGCGACGGCCACACCACCGGCATTTACAGCTTTGAGTATTTCCGCGAGATCTGTCCCTGCGCCGATTGCCGCACAGTCCGAAACAGAAAAGAAGACTGAAGGGAATCAGAACAGGCTTACTTCAGCAACTGGGCTGCCTTCTTGAGGTTGGAAACACTCACGATGACCAAAGCATCCGAGGCGCCTTTCTCAATGGTTCCGTAGACGTACTCGATATTGATTTTGTTTTCCGCCAGCTTGCGCGTCACTCGCCCCAGCGAGCCGGGCCGATCCGAAACCCGCACCGACAGAACATCTTCTTCAGAATACTTGATGCCCATGGAGTCGAAAACCTTCCGCGCGTTCGCCGTTTGGTTCACGACCAACCGCACGGTGCTATAGTCGCCCGCTCGCGGAACGGAAATCGCCTGGATGTTTACTGCCTTGGCCGCCAACTGGCTGCACGTTTCCGCCAGCGAGCCGGGGCGGTTCTTCAACTCCACCAGAAACTGAGTCACAATCGCCATCACAGTGCCTCAATTGTCACCAAGAAGTTTCCTCTCCCAGGAAAAGAACTCCCCACAGGGTTTTCGTAGTGAGGATTAGGGGTCTAGCTAAAACTCTGAACCGCTGCTCCTTCGTCGTTGTGGATCTCGAATACGGTGTACAGCTTGGTTATGGTCAACAGGTCAGTGACTTTTTGTGTGAGGTTGGCCAGCTTGAGCTGTCCCCCTTGATTCTTGACAGTCGTAAAACCCGAAACGAGCTCACCCAATCCGGAGCTGTCAATATAGACAACTTGGCCCATGTTCAGAATGATCTTCGGGCCACCCTGAGTTGCCAGGCCGCGTAGTATCTCCCGCAGTTGCGCACTTGCGTCTCCCAGCGTCAGCCGCCCGTTCAAATCCAAGACTGTCACCTCTCCTACATCTCGCTTGCTGATTTTTAGACTCACGGTTGCCTCTCCTTTGTCACCTCCGCTTCTGCCGTCGGCTTGTGATTGGATGGTAAACGCTTGGTCATAGTCACGACCGTACCGCCATCGGGCCCCGAAACTACACGCAAGTCATCCATGAAACACCGCATCAAGAAGATGCCGCGTCCCGAAGTAGCCAGCAAGCGCTCATCCGCCAGCGGGTCTGGTAGTTGGCTGAGGGAAAATCCCTTCCCTTCGTCACGGACCGCCACCACCAAGCGATCGGCCAGCAACGTAAAATGAACCTCAATCTTTTTTCTTACATCAGAGCAGTTTCCGTGCTTGAAGGCGTTAATCACGCATTCGCGCACGGCCATGGAAATTCGGTGTTGTTCGTCTTCGTCGAAGGCCGCCGTCCCGGCCACGCAGCGGGCGATCTCCTCGCTGAGATCCATGCTCTCCAAGCGGTTTTCCAGAGTTACACAGACCCGCCGCGGCTTGCTGCCCATACCCCCTCTGTCCGCAAGGGAATTTCTGATTACCAACTCAGGAGCCTACACAGGGTTACCAGTGTTGTCAACCGCACCGCCTTGACGTGTAGCTGCAAAGTGAGAATGTCCTATTTGCGCAAAGTAGGAATGTCCTCTTTCATCAGGGCCAGGAGGGACGATGAGAGAGGAGCGAATCGAATTGAGCCAACGGGAGCAGGATCGGTTGAAGGTACTCCACCAAGTCGAGCAGGGCTATCTGACCCAGGTGGAAGCGGGCCGGCGGGTGCAGGTGAGCGTACGCCACCTGCGGCGTCTGCTGAGACGGGTGCGGGCGGAGGGGGACAGGGGCGTAGTGCATCGGCTGCGGGGGCGGCCCTCGAACCGGAAGATTCCAGCGGCCCTCCAGGGGCGCATCCTGGCCCAGGTGCGGCGGCGCTACGCCGACTTTGGGCCCACGCTGGCCAGCGAGCACCTGGCGCGAGATGGGTGGCAGGTCAGCCGGGAGACGCTGCGGCAGTGGATGACCGCCGCCGGGCTGTGGCGGTCGCGCCGGCAGCGGAGGCCGGCGGTGCACGTCTGGCGAGAGCGGCGGGCCGCCTTCGGCGAGTTGGTGATGATGGACAGCTCGCCCTATCGCTGGTTGGAGCGGCGCGGACCTCCCGTGCAGTTGATCGCGCTGATCGACGACGCTACCAGCCGGGTCTGGGGCCGCTTCGCCGCCCAGGACTCGACCGAGGAAAACCTGCGCACCCTGGCAGGCTGGCTCCGGCGCTGGGGACGGCCGCGGGCACTCTATACCGACAAAAGCAGCCTGTTCCGCACCACCCGCTCGGCCCGGCTCGACGAGCAGCTCGGCGGTCAGCCGGCCCGCACCCAGATCGGGCGGGCCCTGCAGGAGTTGGGGATCGAGTGGATTCCCGCCCACAGCCCCCAGGCCAAGGGGCGCATCGAGAGACTATTCGGCACCTTGCAGGACCGCCTGGTCAAGGAGATGCGCCTGGCCGGGGTGCACACGGTGGAGCAGGCCAACCGCTTCCTGGCAGCAGTCTTCCTGCCTTTCTGGGAGCAGCGCTTCACCGTCGCTCCGCGCCAGCCGCACGATGCCCACCGCCCGCTGGGAGGCACCCAGCGGCTGGAGTCAATCCTGAGCGTGCGCGAACCGCGCCGGGTGGCAGGCGACTACACCGTGCGCTGGCAGGGCCAGCGCTGGGCGATCCCGCGCGCCCAGGTGCGAGCGGGGTTGCGGGGGGCGCGGGTGGAGGTCGAACGGCGGCTCGACGGCAGCCGCTGGGTCCGCTTCCGCGGCTCTTATCTCAGCCTGCGGCCCTGCCCGAGCCCGCCGCCCGCGCCCGCAACCCCCTTCGGCCTACGGCCTACGGGGCTTGCGGGCCCAAGGAAAGGCAAACGAAAGTACATTCCCCCTCCCGATCACCCTTGGAGGAGGACATTTCTATCTGGCAAAAAACCGGACATTTCTACTTTGCGTTGACACCGCACCGCCTTGACGCATTCCAGACACGGTGCGAGAATGCCCGCGAAAACACTGGGAAAGGAACAGCAGGTTATGATTCGTCCGGCAATACGGTTCCTGCAAGTCCCCGCCCTTGCCGCCTTGTTGCTCTTAGCGCCGGCCGTCAACGCCAAAACCTTTACCTACCGGGTGCGTCATCTGCACACAGTAGGGAGTTGCCAGGGGCGTTTGATCGTGGGCGAGAACGACGTGCGCTACGAGACCGACTTCCGCAAAGACGCACGCATCTGGACCTACATCCAACTCAAGAACGTAAAGCGACCGAAGCGGCGCCGCCTCTCACTCTCCACCTACGAAGACCAGCGCCTGCAGCTGGGCCGCGATCGTCCTTTTGATTTCGTACTCCTCGACGGGGACGTGAGCGACGAAGTGTTCAACTTCATGGTCACACGGATTGGACGTCAAAGCCCGCCCGGCCCGCTCGCCGTGCCACCCGGCGGGCGCTACGAGCTCCTGGCCAAGCACGTGCACACATTCGGAGGCTGTGAAGGAACCCTCAAAATTACGCCTGTCTTCATTGAGTACGTCTCCCCCCGCACCAAGGACGCCCGACTCTGGAAATACTTGGACATCAAACGGATCCGACGAAAAGGGGCGTACCAACTCAGCCTTCATACCTACGAAGATCAGATCCTGCTATTCGGCCGGGACAAAGTCTTTCACTTCGACCTCAAAGAACCGCTGGAACCGGCTATCTTTGAGTTTATGCAGGCTCGCTTGCGCCCCTGACGCACAAGCTGCTGTCCCTATCCCCATTCCCGAAAGAACCGCCAACCGCACGGGGAACTTTAGCTAAGCCCTGCCCTCCGAAGAGGCTAAACACATCCTGAAAAGCTACGGGCGAGGGAACAAGTAAAACGAAAGGACAGAGCCGGCCTATCGCCTTTCGGCGAACGACAGCTCCTCTGCAATAATCTGATCGAAGTACTCGGGCGAGGGCAAGCCGGGCACGGGCCGGCCATTGATGAAAAAGGTGGGGGTGCCCTCTACCTTTACTTGCACACCCTCTTCCTGGTCACGAGTAACGTCTGGCAAGCTGTCCTGACTTTCCAGGCAGCGACCAAAGGCTACCAGGTCCAGTTTCGCTTGCTCCGCCAGTCGGAGCAACGCCGGCTTGCCTTCTGCGAGTATCTCAGTGTTCCCGAACAACTCTGCGTGCATGGCCCAGAAAGCGTCGTTCCCTTGGCGGAAGGCGCATGCGGCCGCCACTGCGCTGCCCTGCGCATGGCGACGCAAGCCGATGAGGGGGAAATGTTTGAACACGTGCCGCACTTTGCCACCGTAGCGGTCGATCAAACCATTCCCCACGGTTTGGACGAACCGGCGGCAGAAACCACAGGTGAAATCGGAATACTCGACGACGGTGACAGGAGCATCGGCGGGGCCCCGCACGGGGACGCCGCTCAGGCTAATCTGCTCACGGATTTCCTTAAAGGGGTCGCGCAAATCGTACAGGCGGTCGTAGATGATACGCTGCCCATCACTGCTGACGTACACTTCAAACGGCTGCCGGCTGTCGGCCCGCAGGATCTCCAGCACCACCACATCGAAATCAGGTATGGGGCTCTCGCGTCGTTCTTTGAACGCCAGGCCCAGATGCGCAGGCATGTTGAAAATGCGCCGCAATTGGGTTTCGTTCTGCTCCAGCCATAGTACATCCGGGGGAGCCTGCCGCGCGCTGTTCTCTGCGCGGTGTCCGCCCCACAGGACGGCGGCGCCGAGCCCCACCAACAAAACCACACTGGTGATTCGCTCCATGGTCATGGCAAGGTCTAGTCTAGCACACGTGCGGCGTAGCTTACGAGACTACAGGTTTACCGGGTGAACCTCCCACACCAACTGAGCCGGCGCTCCCTTCCAACTCCTGTGCTACGAGCAAGTTCTCCATTAGATCCAATAGGTGCGGTCAAGAGTGCGGTACTGAATAGCTTCCGAGAGGTGCTTGGCGGTGATCCGTTCCGAACCGCCCAGGTCAGCAATCGTGCGGGCTACCTTCAGGATTCGGTCGTGGGCGCGCGCGCTCAATCCCAGCCGGCCGATGGCATCTTCCAACAGCTTTTCCGACTCGGCGTCGATCGTGCAGTATTTGCGGATGAGCCGTGGAGGCAGTTGCGCGTTGCCGTAGATTTTCTTTCCGCGGAAGCGATTCAGTTGACGCTGCCGCGCAGCGACGATGCGCGCGCAAATCTCAGACGAGCTTTCTCCCGCGGCTGCTCCCCGCAACTCTTTGTACCTGACCGCGGGCACGTCAATGTGAATATCAATCCGGTCCAGCAGCGGCCCACTGATCTTGGAGACGTAGCGCTGAATCTGGGTGGGCGAGCAGCGGCAATCGCGCGTGGGGTCGTTGAAATAACCGCAGGGACAAGGATTCATCGCAGCCGCCAGCATGAACTGCGCCGGAAAAGTCAACGAAGTGGACGGGCGCGAGATGGTGACTACTCCATCTTCCAGGGGTTGGCGGAGCACCTCCAGCGCGCTGCGCTGGAATTCCGGCAGCTCGTCCAAGAACAGCACTCCGTTGTGCGCCAACGACACCTCGCCGGGCCGGGGGAACGTTCCGCCCCCAATCAAGCCCGCGTCGGAGATGGTGTGGTGTGGAGATCGGAACGGCCGCACCCCCACCAGCCCGCGCCCGTCCTCGAGCAGGCCGTTGACGCTGTGAATCTTGGTCGTCTGAATAGCTTCCTCCAGGGTCAGGGGCGGCATAATCGCGGGCACCCGCTTGGCCAACATCGTTTTGCCCGAGCCGGGCGGGCCGATCAGGATGATGTTGTGTCCGCCGGCGCACGCCACTTCCAGCGCTCGCTTGGCGTGCTGCTGCCCTCGGACATCACGAAAATCCGCGCCGTATTGGCCTGTAGCGGCGACCAGTTGCTCCGGTTGCACGCGCACGGGCTGGAAGGATTCCGGAGCGTTGATCAAGTCCACCACCTGGGGCAACGCACGCGCCGGGTACACATCAATTCCCTGCACCACCGCGGCTTCGCGCGTGTTCGCTTCCGGCACCACCAGCTTGGCTATACCTTTCCGCTTGACCTCCACCGCCATGGGCAACGCGCCTTTGACCGGCCGCACGGTTCCATCCAGTGCCAACTCGCCGAGAAAAACGAAGTCGTCCAGCGTACGCCCGAAGAAAGCGCCGCCGGCGCCCAGAATGCCGAGGGCCATCGGCAGGTCAAACCCGGAACCTTCTTTCTTTCTATCGGCCGGAGCCAGGTTGACAGTGATGCTCTGGTAGGTGGGGAAAGTAAACCCGCAGTACTTGATGGCAGCTTTGATTCGCTCGCGGCTCCCCTTTACCGCCGCGTCAGGCAAACCGACTGTGGTGAAACTGCCCAGCCCACCCTGCGCCAGGTCCACCTCGACCTGCACAACATAGGCATCAATGCCATACAGCGCGGCGCTCTGCGTCTTGAATAACATTAGAAGCGGGCGGCGGAGCCCATAGCCTAAGCTAACTGGTTGCGTATTTCAATCATGGATTGCAGGTTGCTATACTTAATTGTACCGAATAGCGACGCGACCCAAAAGAGCATCCGCGCGCAGCAACCTCATGCCAACCGGAAGGCAGCGCGGAACTTGAACGGGCAACAGGAAACATGAACCAGCCACCCAAGAAGCCCCAGCGCAATTTATGCATCGGGTGCGCGTACTTTTACATCACCTGGGAAAAGAAATTCCCTTATGGCTGCAAAGCCATGAAATTCAAGTCCAAGCAATACCCTTCCAACGTTGTGTTTGAAAACTCGGGCATAGAATGCCAGTTGTTCAAGCCCAAGAAAAAGAAGCCAACCATCTAGGCTTGCAGGTGACGAGTCCAGAGTTTGGCCGGGGCAAGCCCTAGTCCTCAGTGCGGGCGGGATGTTTCTGCGGTCCGCCTCGTTTGCGCCGAACCCAATTCAGCAGGTTCCGCGCCCAATGATACTCCCGGGCGAGCAGGAGCAGACCGGCAATGATGAAAGCGATTCCCTGCAAGATCGGCAGAAACAGTCCCACGATCCCCAGTCCGAGCAGTCCGAAGCCGCTGATGATTCGTAACAGCCGCCAAGTCTGCTTCGTCTTGGTCGAATTCCGTTTTTCTCCACTCATATAACTGGTTGCCTCGTGGGCCGTACTACTTTACAACGAATCCGGTTCTTCTTGGGCTTTTGCGAGTGACGCCGGCGTGCTAGAATCGGGCCGGGTTTATGGTTCCTGCGCAAAGTGGCGAGAAGCGATGTCTGCCCGAGGGCGTAGAGGGCCTGTCGGGTGCGCGGTTGCGTTTTTCCCTAGCTCGTCACATCCCATAGGGGTGGCATGAAACTGGCTCTCATCGGCACGCATGGCGTCGGCAAGACTACCCTCGCCTACGACATCTGCGCTCTGCTGAAAAAGTCTGGGCGGAACGTTGAGCTGGTCACGGAAGTCGCCCGCCATTGCCCTTTTCCCGTCAATGAGGCCACCACCCTGGAAGCCCAACTATGGATTCTGCACGCGCAGATTGCGGCCGAACTTGAAGCCGCCCACCGCGCCACCTGGGTGCTGTGCGACCGCGCCGTACTGGACAACTACTGCTACCTGGTCAACCGCTGCGGACGGCAGCCGGCGCTGGAGCACTGGCTGGTGAAGTGGCTGGAGAGCTACGACCTGCTGGTCGGCGTACCGTTGGTGCGCGAATCCATCTACGCCGAGGGCTTCCGCCAACCTTCCTTGCCCGACACCGACAGCTTCCGCGCCAGCGACCGCGCCTTCCAGCAACGCATTGACGCGCTGCTGAAAGAACTGCTCACCGAACCGCCCTTCGACCGCTTTGGTGAGCCGGTACTGTGGCTGGACGGCATCCAGCAAGCGCAGTGGGCTGAAACCGTTCTGGCCGGGATTCGTCGTGACGCCATGAAACCTGCAGTTCGCAGCGCCACGCCCTAACCTGGACCGGTCGGCCTCCGCTCTTTCCCTTTGTGTAGGCCTCGCATCGCGCGTTGGCAACGCGGGCAGAAATGGGCGCTGCGCCCGACCAACACCATGCGCTTGATTCGCGCACCGCAGCGCGGACAGGGTTCGCCCTCCCGGTCATACACCCGCAGGTGGTTCTGGTAACTGCCCGGCGCGCCCTCGGCGTTGCGGTAGTCAGAGACAGTGGAACCCTGACCTTTGATGGCCTCGCGCAGCACCGTCTGCACAGCGCGGAACAGATGACTTAGCTGAGTCCGCTTGAGGCGGCCGGCCGGTGTGGCGGGATGGATGCCGGCTACGAACAAAGCCTCGTTGGCATAGATGTTCCCCAACCCGCTCAACAGGTTCTGATTCAACAGCACATTCTTCACCGGCGCTCGCCGCTCGGCAAACAAACGACAAAAGCGCTGGAGAGAAAGTCCAAACGGTTCCCGGCCCAGCCGGGCAAAATAGTCGGGCAGGCCGGTCCGGGAAACGACCCGCATTTTCCCGAAGCGGCGGGGGTCGCAGTAGCGGAGTTGCTCGCCGCTCGAGAGCGTGGCCACCAGATGGGTGTGTTTCAAGCGGGGAGCCGATGGCTTGCAGACGTAGAACTGGCCGGTCATGCCCAAATGGACAACCCACGTAAGCGACTTGCCCGCCCGGCGAGGATGCTCCAAATCCAGCAGGATGTATTTTGCCCGGCGGCCAATGCGACTGATGCGGGCGCCGCTTAAAGCGCGTCGAAAGCTCCGCAGGCTGCCGCGAATAACGCCGTAGGTAGGGGCTTGGCGGATTTCTACTCGTTGGATGAGCTTCCCTTGCGCCCGCGGGCGCAATCCACGAACTACTGTTTCAACTTCTGGAAGTTCAGGCACGGCCATCCTCTCCGATTGTGAAGATTATCACAGTCCATTCTAGGCAGCGGCTGCCGTTCGCGGCTAAACAGGGGAGATTCGCTGCAACGCTTGAGCCAGCAACGCCATCCAATTGCTGGTACAATTTGTTTGGGTGGACCGCACTCGTCGGCTGCGGGACAGGTCGGATGTCATACGCGCTACTTACAGGAGTCCTTTTGCTTGCGTTCGCGAACGGCGCGAACGACAACTTCAAAGGCGTAGCCACGCTCTGGGGAACGGGCCGCTATCGGTATCGGGCTGTCCTGCTCTGGGGGACGCTGTGCACGTTTGCCGGGTCGCTGCTGGCTATGACCCTGGCACAACGCTTGATTGAGCTATTCAATGGCAGCCGCTTCTTGGGAAAAGCCACCAGCCTCGACCCGGTTTTCCTGGCGGCCGTCGCTCTGGGTGCCGGGGCCACCATCGTGCTGGCCAGCCGAATGGGAGCGCCGGTTTCGACCACCCACGCGCTGGCCGGCGGCTTGATCGGCGCCGGGCTCATGGCTGTCGGCGCAGCACAGGTGCAATGGGCTGCGGTTCTCAGCTCCATTGCCCTGCCCCTGCTGCTCTCGCCTCTGCTGGCTCTGGGGCTGACAGCGGTCGCATTTCCTCCGCTGGCCCGCTGGCTGCGCTCGCGGAGCTGCATTTGCCTCACCGAGCCAGCGCCTGTGCTTCTAGCGACCGGAAACACCACCGAAGCAGTACAGGGACTACTGCCCGCGCTCCGCATTGCCCATCGCTCCGATTGCGCCCGCGGAGATGAGTTGACCCGCTGGAACACCGAGGAGCTAGTCCACTGGAGTTCAGCCGGGCTGATCAGTTTTTCTCGCGGGCTGAATGACACGCCCAAGATTGCCGCCCTGTTGCTTTCCGCCAATTTACTGCTGCCGATGGCGAACTACGGTCTGGTGGCGGCAGCGATGGCACTGGGCGGATGGGTGGCGGCGGCGCGGGTGGCGCGGACGATGTCGCGGCGCATCACGGCCATCGAGCCCGTCCCCGGGATGAGCGCCAACCTGGTCTCGGCACTGCTGGTTGGCTTCGCCTCCCGCTGGGGACTGCCGGTGTCCACTACCCACGTGACCCTGGGCTCGATCTTCGGCGTGGCAGCTCACCGGCGTGAGCGAGCCAATTGGACACTGGTGCGCCAAATTGTGCTAGCTTGGGGGGTCACCTTTCCTCTGGGCGCCGCCTTTGCTTTGGGATTTTGGTTCTTATTGAAAACTCTTGCTTGAGGGAGGACTTGCAGCCATGCCACGTGCAGCCACGCTGGACACCGAAAAAGCGGTGCGGAGGCGCTACCGCCAGGCAGCCCGCGCCCCGGAAGCCGCGCTCTGCTGTCCGGTGAACTATGACCCACAATACCTGGAAGTGATTCCGAAAGAAATCTTGGAACGAGACTACGGCTGCGGCGACCCCTCCCAATTTGTCCGTCCGGGCGACACGGTGCTCGACCTCGGGTCCGGCGCCGGCAAGACCTGCTACATTGCAGCCCAGATTGCCGGGCCCACCGGCAAGGTGATCGGGGTGGACTTCAATCCTGAAATGCTGGCGCTGGCGCGCAGACACCAGGCGGAGATCGCTGAGCGGCTGGGCTACGACAACGTGGTCTTCCACCACACGCGCATCCAGGACTTGGCCCTTTCACTCGACGAAGTCGAGGCCTATCTGGAAACGCGGCCAGTGCGCACGCCGGAGCAACTGGGCGAGTTCGAAGCCTTCAGCGAGCGGCTGCGCGCTTCGGCTCCACTGATCCCGGACGAGTCGGTGGACGTCATTATCTCCAACTGCGTGCTCAATTTGGTGAGCGATGCAGAAAAGGAGAAGCTGTTTTCTGAGATGTACCGCGTGTTAAAGCGCGGCGGGCGCGTGGCCATCAGCGACATTGTCTCGGACGAAGATGCGCCGCCCGCGATGAAGCGCAACGCCAAGCTCTGGAGCGGCTGCCTGGCCGGCGCCTTTCGCGAAGACCGGTTCCTTGAAACTTTCGAACGCGCCGGTTTCTACGGCCTCCAGATCGCCCGCCACGACGAAAAGCCGTGGCAGACGGTGCGCGGCATAGAATTCCGCTCCGTCACCGTCACCGCCCACAAGGGCAAGGAAGAACCCTGCCTGGAGCGCCACCAAGCCGTCATCTACAAAGGCCCGTGGAAGGAAGTCCGCGACGACGACGGCCACGTGCTTCGCCGCGGCGAGCGCATGGCCGTCTGCGACAAAACCTACAAGGTTCTGACGCAAGTGCCATATGCGGACAACATCATTCCTGTTCCGCCTCGGAAAGAGGTTCCCTTGCGGAAAGCCAAGGGCTTCCGATGCAACGGAGCCGCGGTGCGCGATGCGCGCGAGACCAAGGGCAAGCGTTACCGCAAGACTGTCCCGGCGGCGGGCACTGTTTGCGGTCCCGAGGGCTGCTGCTGATGGCGACCCAAACTCCAACCCTGATCGGCCAGCACCCGGACGGGATCGAGATGGTCAATACGCGGGGCGAAAAGCGCGGCTACGTCGAGCCCAAGCGCGCCAACGGCCAGCCGGTGCTGGAAGACCTGTGGGTCATGCAGGGCTCCCTCTGCGACCTGAAGTGCACGCACTGCTATACTGCTTCTTCCCCCACCAATAATCGCCTAGAGCAGATCACCTTTGCCGAGCTGCGCCCGCACCTGGACGAGGCCGCACGCTTTGGGGTGCAGAAAATCTATTTCACCGGCGGCGAAGTGTTCGTAAACGAAGATGTGCTGCGCGGGCGGGCGCAACGCAATGAGGAGTTCGTCCAGAGCCTTCGCTACGCGCTGGAAATCGCGCCGGTGGAAATCCTCACCAATGCCCGGCGCCACATTCGCAACCATTTTGACACGTTGCGCGAACTGCGCCAGCGGCACGGTGATCGGCTGCGGCTGCGCATCACTCTGGAAAGTCCGCAGGCTGAGGAGCACGACGCCATCCGCGGCAAGGGCACGTTTGCACAGACGATGGAAACTATCGCGCAACTCAGCGCGATGGGTTTTGTGCCGGTAATTACGGCCGAGCGGCCCTTCCTCACCCAGCAGAGCGACGAAGACATCCGGGCCGCTTACCGGGAACTCTTTGACGCAAAGGAAATTCAAGTTGAAGTCAACCTGATTGAAAACGTGCTCGAAATGGGGCATCAGTTGGTGCAATTGGGAAAACAGGGAAAGCCGCCCACGACCGAAGTCTTTATCACCACCAACTGCTTCTCCCTCCTGAACAAACCGGCTGAGTCGATGATGTGCCACTATAGCCGCTGCCTGCAAAAACTGGAGGGCGCGCTGCGCTACTACCCCTGCCCGGTCATCTATGACGACGCGCGCTTCGAGCTGGGGCGAACGCTGGGAGAATCGTTCCGCCGCGTGTACGTCGCCCACAAAAACTGCTACGACTACTGCCTGAAAGGCCGCGGGGCTACCTGCCGCACCCGTCCGCTCTAGCTAAACCGGAACCAGGTTGTCTGCTTTTTCCGTATGCCCGGCGGGGCTTGCCCGGAGTATGATCGCCACCTCCAATCACATCCTAAAGGAGGCTGCCGATGCGCATCGGGGTGATCGCTGAAGGGTTGCGGGATTGGATCACGCTGCGTAGCCAGCGCTTTCCCCGGCCCATGTTCGACGTCATGGGCGCCATGCTGTTGAGCCGTGCGGTGATGGCGGGCGTGCATTTCCGCGTGTTTGACCGCCTCCGCCACGGGTCCAAAACCGCAGCCGAGTTGGCCGCAGAAGCGCGCTGCGACGTCCAGGGGATGGAACTTCTGCTCAACGCTCTGGCCGCCTGTCGCTACCTGGAGCAGCGGGACAACCGCTACCGCAATACCCGTCTGGCCCGGCGCTGGCTCCTCTCCGATTCCGACCAGACCGCCGCCAATTTTGTTCGCTACAACTACGACCAGTGGGAGTGGGTGAACCACCTGGAGGAGTACATTGAGTCGGGGAAGGCGCGCGAGATCCATGAAAACTTAGGCGGGCCGCAGGCGTGGCGCAACTACATGCTGGGGATGCGCGATCTCGCCCGGCTCACCGCTGAGGAAGCGGTCGCCCGGATTGGCTTCGTTTCCCCGCCTCGCCGCTTGCTGGACATCGGCGCGGGCCACTGCCACTACTCCATCATCATGTGCCGGGCACATCCCGGCCTACACGTCACGGTGGTGGATCTTGAACCCGCTGCGCAAATCGGACGCGAAGAGGTAGCAGCGACCGGTTTGACCGATCGGTTTACTTTTCGTCCCGGCAACCTGCGGGACACACCCTTCGGGGAAAACTACGATGCGGTTTTCCTCTTCAGCGTAATGCACCACCTGGATGAGGCGGCCAACCGCGCGACCCTGGAGAGAATCTACTCCGCCCTTCGTCCCGGCGGGCGGTTGGCGGTGCTGGAAACATTCCGCCAAGAACACCAGCAGAGACGCCCGGACCAGTTTGGCAGCTTGCTGGCACTCTTTTTCGGCCTTACCAGCCGCCAGCGGACTTACCGGTTTGGACAGGTAGCCGAATGGACGCGAGCGGCGGGCTTTGGGAAAATTGCCCGGGTCAATCTGCGGACTGCGCCCCTGGCGGCATTGCTGATAGCAGACAAGTAAGCCGGCCGGGCGGGAAACCCAAACAGCCAGTAGGCGGACTAAGAGGAGGGTGGGACGCTGCGCATGGCGCGCTGGATTTCCGCCGGCGTGCGCCAGACGTCGCGGTGTTCCTGCCGGGCGGCTTCCAGCACGACCCGGTGCAAAATCTCGGCAATATCGTCTTCCCGCAATCCGTTCTCGTAGCTGGACATCCAACGGGCACGTCCACCGCGCGTATTGCGCACGGGAAGGAACTGCGCCAACGCATGCACTTCATAGCCGGTGAGGGGCGAACGGGCACGAATGGCTGCGCGTGGCAGGCGCTCCCCTTTCTCTGCTGGAGCCGCCTCGACCAGCAGGGTCACATCCTCCGTGCCGGACTGAGAAAGCACCTTGAGGCCGGGCTGAAGCGCAAGCAAACGCTGGAGGCGAGCCCGCTCATAGGAGGGCTCAACAAAAACACGGACGCGGGACTGACCCCGGCCGAATACCTGCCAGCCCAAAGCCAGCACCACCGCGAGCTCGATTCCGAGTTTGAGCAGTCTCTTCATCCTACAGTGCCCTTCGGCAATTGTACTCACAGGGTTTAGATGCACTTAGTGAGCAAAATGGCTGCCCCAATAATTAATTTCTGCTTAGGGCCAAAACAGCCACGTTATAAAGACAACATACAAAGCCAGCAGCACACCCCCTTCCGCCCGGCTGACTCGCTGACCGGTGTGCAAAACCACCGCCATGGCTCCGGTAAATAGCAATAGCGCGAGGAACTCAAAACGCAACAGCGAGGGCGCGACCTGAACCGGTCGAATCAAAGCGCTCAATCCCAACGCCCCTAAGATGTTAAACAGGTTGCTGCCAACCAAGTTTCCTATGATGATGTCTGCCTGCCGGCGGCGAGCAGCGACGAGGGCAGTGGCCAGCTCCGGCAAAGAAGTCCCCACCGCCACCAGCGAGGCTCCGATGACGACATCGCTGATACCCATCAAACGAGCCAGGGGCACAGCGCCTCGTACGACTAAGTCACCCCCGGCAAACAGCACCAGCATTCCCACCACGGCCAACAGGATGCTGGTTCTCAGAACCGGCTGCTCGCTCCGGCGCCCTGCCCGGTCGTAAGATTCGTACTCGGCCTGGATTGTCTCCGGCTCGCGCCGCGCCCAGCGCAATACCAGGACGGTAAACACCACCAACCCCAGCAGGAACCCCACCCCCGTGAAGCGGCCAAAGTAGAGCCTCCACGCCAGGAAATAAAACAGCAATGTCACGCCCACCATGATGGGTAACTCCCGCCGCATCAACCGCATAGACACGCGCAGCGGCGCAATCAGTGCGACCAGGCCCAGAATCAGCCCGATGTTGGCGATGTTGCTTCCCAGCACATTGCCCAGGGTGATATCAGCGCGGCCGTGGACGGCAGCGACCACGCTGGCCATCATCTCCGGCGTGGAAGTTCCATAGGCAACGATGGTCAATCCGATGACGAGAGGGCTGACGCGGAGGGCAACAGCGATGCGGGAAGCCCCGCGCACCAGCCACTCGGCGCCAAAGGAGAGAGCGGCCAAACCCAAGCCAAAGAACAACAGCGGGTAGGTCCAACTCATTTAGGGTAGAACCGCGAAGACACGCACAGGCCCGCCCGAGCCACCCTCCAACTTGATGGGGGCTACAATCAGCAACGCGCCGCTTTCAGGAAGTGCGCTGAGGTCGGCCAGGTTTTCCAGGTGATACAGGCCAGCACCGTGAGACAGCCGGTGGACTTCGAATTCCTTCGACCGCCCATAATCCACGCCCAGGGTGTCAATCCCCAGGCCGCTCACGCCACGCTCAATCAGAACCCGGACGGCCTCCACGGAAAAACCCGGAAAGCGCATCGCGCCCTCGTCGTCCATATTGCGGTAGCTTGCCTGGTCAGGCCAGCGCTCGGCCCATCCGGTGCGGGCCAACGCAATCGCACCCGGTGGGATGCGGCCGTGGCGCTCCTCCCAAGCGAGCACATCGCGCGGTGTGATGCGGTAGTCTGGGTTAGCCACGACCGTCTGCCGCACATCCAGCACCACCGCCGGACCGATCAACCGCTGGGGCGGGATCTCGTCAACTGCCACGGAACCTGGGGAAAAGTGGATGGGCGCATCGAGGTGGGTGCCGTAGTGTTCCAACATCCAAAAGCTGCGGCTGAAGTAGCCCGCCTGGTCAGCGCGGACGTTGACCTGAGCTTCGAACGTGCGCTGATCGCCGGGCCAGGCAGGTAGTTTATTGCTGAGAGCATAGCTGAGATCGACGACCTTGTGCTTGCCGCCCTGGAGCGCCTCAACCAAGTTATCCGCCTTGCCGGGAAAAGGAGCGGCTAGCAAACCGCAAACCGCCAAGAGGAAACAGGCAGAGCGGGGAGAAAAAATCATGCGATGCGCCTCCCACCAGGTGGGTCCGAGTTCACCCGATTAGCGCAGCATCGGGACGATCGGCAGTCCCGCCATGCGCAGAATCTCATTGTAGATCTCTTCGCTCACCGGGGAGAGCGGCAAGCGGGGCTCGGCCAGCAACTTCATCTTTCGCAACGCGCGATTGAGCTTGAGCTCCTTGTACGGTACCGGGCGAGGCAGAACCTGGTCGGCCTTGAGATCCACGACCAAGAGATTTCCCGCCGGGGCATGGGGATTGGGATAGGGATCGGAGGCTACCTGGGCCAGGGCGTACAGCACGCGAGCCGGGGGACCGTGGTAGCAGATCGCATGGTCACCCTTGCGGACCTGCTTAAGGTAGCGTTGCGCCTTGGCGCTGCGAATGTTGCTCCACAGCTCCTTCCCCTTCACAAACAGAGTATCCCAGTGGTACACAGCCGGGTCAGAGGCAAACAACCAATAGCGGCTCATCTTGGTGTCCCTGCGATGAGTATTCCTCTCTGCAAAAACAGGCCGGCGCAGCCCGGAAACGGATCTAGCTTTCAAGCCCAACCGTGATGTCCTCTCCCTCAACTTTCACTTCGTAGGTCTGGACCTTAATCTGCTCGTTGAACACGGCTTCGCCGGTGGCAACGTTGAATTGCCAGCCGTGCCACGGACAGGTGACCACCTCACCGTCCAGCGCTCCCTGGCCCAGCGGGCCGCCACGGTGCAGGCAGGTGTTGTCCACCGCAAAGAACTTTCCTCCCACGTTGAACAACGCGATCAACTTGCCGTCGGCCTGGAACTCGCGCGCAGTTCCTGACGGCATTTCGTTCACCTTAGCGACTTTGACGTATCTAGGCATCAGTGTTTCGCTCCGAAGGCACTTCTGCGGCGACGACAAACCAAACCATCAGCGCGGGTGGGGCGTCTGAGCGACCATTACGCTCTGCTTGAAGTCTGTCAACATAGCTTCGCGCAGGCGAACTTCGGTGGGACGCTTGGCCAAACTCATCTGATCGATCTTGTCCTGCAACTTGAGCAACGCGTAGAACAAATTCTCCGGGCGCGGGGGACAGCCCACCACGTACACGTCCACCGGAATAATCTTGTCCACGCCCTGCAAAACCGAATAGACGTTGAACGGCCCGCCGACACTCGAACATGCGCCCATGGAAATGCACCACTTCGGCTCCGGCATCTGATCCCAAATCCGCTGGATCACCGCCGCCATCTTCAAGGTCACGGTGCCGGCCACGATCATCAGGTCCGACTGGCGCGGGCTGGGGCGGAAAACCTCGGCGCCGAAGCGGGCAATGTCAAACCGCGAGGTAGTGGAGGCAATCATCTCAATCGCGCAGCACGCCAACCCAAAAGTCAGCGGCCAGAGCGCAGACTTACGCGCCCAGTTGAAGACGTAGTCAACCGAGGAAAGAACAAAATTCTTTTCGAAACGATTCTCTATGTATCCCATTTACCGGTACCCCTACAATATTAGCGTACCCTGTGCGCAAAGTCAAGAAAAGCTGGGCAGGCCATCTGCCAACTAGCCACGTGACTCATAGATTATACACATCTTATGGTACTTGCTCCGATGTCTACCTCATTCGGCTGGCCCATTCGGGCGCTCGGCCATAAATGAGCAAAGCACCTTCCCGGCGAAACTTATGCAACTCATCGGCGCTGCGAAACCACTTCGACTGATGAGAATCTGAAACCGGGCGAGGATCAACAATGCGACCGTGCCTGGTTTCCGCGAAACCCGTCTGCCGCAGCAGCTCGCACCACTCGTCCCCCGAGAGCAGATGGGTTTCGACCGCCAGCTTCTCCCTCCATTGGTGCGCGTATGTGTTCTCCTTGTACAAGTTAATCAGAAGGCGCACTTCCCCGCCCGGCCGCGTGACCCGAAAAATCTCTCGCAAGCTCTGCGCCGGTTGCGGCCAGTAGTAGGCCGATTCGACCGAAACGACATGGTTGAAGAAGCCATCGTCCCAGGGAATGTCTTCCGCCGGGCCGATGACGAACATCATCTTCTCGCGGTCGGCGAAGCGCTTGCGCGCGCGCCGAACCATTTCGTCGGCCACGTCAATCCCGATCACCTGCCCCTGCGGCACCTTGTCGGCCAAAATACCGCACAGCCAGCCCGAACCGCAGCCCAGGTCCAGAATCTTGTCGTTGGCCTGAAATTCCATCTGTGCCAACATTCCGGCGACGATGGCAGCGTGCTCCTCCGCCATTTCCTCCCCGCGACCGGCCTGGGCCCAGCGGTTAAATTCCTGGCGAATCACTTCCTCATTTGCAGTCAAACCCAGATCGCTCACGGCACTTCTCATTGCTGGCTGGTTCAGGAGTTTATCCGAGCACCGACCTTCGAGTTACTTCCCAGCAACCTTGACCAACAGGTTGGCGTACTTGGCCTGGCGCTCGGATTGATTCAGCCCCAAGTGTTGGTCCATCTGTTGCGTAATGTTCATGGAGCAAAACTTCGGCCCACACATAGAGCAGAAGGCAGCGTCTTTGTAGTAGTTGTCGGCCAGAGTCTCATCGTGCATGCTCCGTGCGGTCTCCGGATCAAGCGACAGCTCGAACTGTTTGTTCCAATCGAAGAGGAAGCGGGCGTAGCTGAGGGCATCATCGCGGTCGCGCGCACCGGGCCGGCGCCGGGCGATGTCGGCGGCGTGAGCTGCAATTTTGTACGCGATGACTCCTTGCCGCACGTCGTCCGGACCGGGGAGACCCAGGTGCTCTTTGGGCGTGACGTAGCAGAGCAGCGAGGCCCCGTGCCAGCCGATCATGGCCGCGCCGATGGCGGAGGTGATGTGGTCGTAGCCGGGCGCGATGTCGGTGACCAGCGGCCCCAGGGTGTAAAACGGCGCCTGGTGGCAGAGCTCCATTTCCTTCTTCACCTGCATCTCAATCTGGTCCAAGGGGATGTGGCCGGGCCCTTCGATCATCACCTGCACGTCGTACTCCCAGGCCTTCGAAGTCAACTCGCCCAGCACCTTCAATTCGGCAAACTGTGCCTCGTCGGAGGCATCGGCCAGACACCCCGGACGCAAACCGTCACCGAGCGAGAAGGAGACGTCGTGCTTCTTGAAAATTTTGCACATCTCCTCGAAGTGCTCGTAGAGCGGGTTTTGTTTTTTGTGGTGGGCCATCCACTGGCCTAGAATGGAGCCGCCGCGGCTGACGATGCCGGTAATGCGGTGCTGGGTCATCGGCAGAAACTCCCGCAACACTCCGGCGTGGATGGTCATGTAGTCCACGCCCTGCTCGGCCTGCTCTTCGATCACTTCCAGCAGCACTGCAATGGTCAGGTCTTCAATCCGCTTCACCCGCGTTAGCGCTTCGTAGATCGGGACCGTGCCCACGGGAACCGGGCTGGCCTCGATGATGGTCTGGCGGATGCGGGGAATATCGCCGCCGGTGGAGAGGTCCATCACCGTGTCGGCGCCGTACTTGGTAGAGAACTGGAGCTTCTTCAACTCCTCCTCGATATTCGAGCTGACGGTGGAGTTGCCGATGTTGGCGTTGATCTTGCACGTGAAGTTGGTGCCGATGATCATCGGCTCCAGGCTCAGGTGGTTGATGTTGGCGGGGATGATGGCCCGGCCGCGCGCCACCTCCGCGCGCACGAACTCTGGGGCGCACTTCTCCCGCTGTGCCACAGAGAGCATCTCTTCCGTGACGACACCCTGGCGAGCGTAGTGCATCTGCGTGACGTTGCGCCCCGTCCCATTCCCATTCGTTTGGCGCAAGCGGTTTTCAATCCATTCTTTTCTATTGTGTGTCATGACGTTTTCTCACCCCGGTATCAATTATTGCATCTTGGCAGCACACTCCGCAACTTGCATCACCCGTGACGGCGCAAGCCCTTCAGCCTCGACGAAGAGTCAGCAAGGTTATTTCCGGCGGCGCGTTCAGCCGCACCGGAACACCCACCGTGCCAATTCCACGGCTGACATACAAGAAACTCTGCTGGCCGGGAGAGACTCCCGAGGGGCGCTAGAACAGCCCACTGACAAATGGCGTCATAAACCGCGCCGGGCTCCAGCGCGAGTCCAGAATCTCCACCTGCACCTGCCCGCCATGAGTGTGCCCCGCCAAAGTTAGCTGGATGCCGA
Organism: Candidatus Acidiferrales bacterium; assembly: GCA_965247455.1. Classification (GTDB taxonomy): domain Bacteria; phylum Acidobacteriota; class Terriglobia; order Acidiferrales; family 2-02-FULL-67-57; genus JACZYA01. The sequence goes on along the minus strand of CBDFHE010000016.1, from coordinate 34,000 downwards.
GCTCCGCCGCCCGGACAAACGAATTGGGATTGTGACTGAGCAAGATGTTGGCCGCGTCTGCGTGCACCAGTTTCTCCACCCCGCGCAGAAAGAATGACCTCCATCGCTCCGGATCGCGCCCGCGCGGCTGGCGCTGGTAGTCCACCCCGATCAAGTTCAGCCTCGCCCCCTGGATTTCGACTTCGACGTTCTGCCCGCGCAGAATGCGGACACCTTGCCGGGCGAAGAGTTCGGTCGCCTTATCCTGCGCCCGAGCGTAAATCTCATGGTTGCCCAGGCAGCCAAAGCTGCCGTAGCGCCCTTCTGCCCGGGCAAGCTCGGCCACCGCCTGGGAGAGCGGGTCGCTGCGGCCGGTGAGGAAGTCGCCGGTGTGAAAGACCAAGTCGGGTTCCAGTTCCCGCGCCAACTCCACCACACGGCGGATTTCCTTCACCGCATGTAGGCGCCGGCGTGAACGTCGGTCAGTTGCAGGAGCCGCAACCCGTCGAGCTCCCGGGGCAGATTCGAGAGATGCACCGTCACTTCCTGCACCCGATAGTTCTGCCGGCCGATGAGGAAGCCGTAGCCGACCATCACAAACGGAAAGGCGCCGGCCACGTAGGTGGCGGTTTGCAGGAAATGCCGCCGTTCCGGCTGCGGCAACGCCTCAGAGTTTCTGCGCCGCAGCGCGCGGCGCACCAACCCCGGCGCCTGCACCAACACCATCAAGAAAAACGAGCCCGCGGAAGCGATCATCCACAACCCGACTGGAACCATCACTTCCGGCCTTCGCACCCAAGCAAACAGCGACCACAGTACCGGCGCGTCGCGGAGCAGCGCCCACCGAAGTGGCACCACAATGCACACCCCCCAGACGGTGCCCAGTGCTCCATAAAGCACCAGTCCAAGCAACCAGCGCTGGAGAGGCGTGCGCCGAGCGCGCACCAAGCGGCGCGCTTGCCAAGTCCAAAACAGTTGCGAGGCGGCAAACGAAATCAGAATGGAGAAGAACAGCACCCGAAAGAGCCAAGTAGGAAACATAGAGTCCTGCTACCTGGGAACGCCCGCGAGGGCCGCTGCCAACTCTTCCGGCTCGCTCACCGGCGGCTGGCAGGCGCCGTTCCCGCAGACCAGCGCGACCGGGGCACCACCGCCCACATGCGGCAGTGTCGCCGCCAGGCCGGCGGGCAACTGCTGAGCCGAAACCTCCTGCGGCTCGTACTGCAACACGGCTTTGCCGAAGCGAAACTTCTGGTGCGCCGCGCGGGCCAGGGCCCGAGTACGGGCATCGTCGCGCGCGCCCACGATGACGACTTCCACTGGGTGGCGGGTGTGGAGCAGGACCGCCAATCCGTAAGTGGAGGCCGACAGCCCGAAGTTTTCCGCCACCCCGGCGAAGGCGTCCAACGTACGGCGGGCTTTGTCGCGATACGTCTCGTCCAAGGTGTATCCGTAGAGACGATCGAGCGCCATGGCCGCGACGGAGTTGGCGCCGGGCGTGGGCGAATCCTGGAAAGGTTTGCGCGGCAGGTCAGCGCCGACAATCAGGGGAGGCGCGCCCCGCGGGCGGTCGAAGAACCCTCCGTTCTCGTCGTCCCAGCAGTGCTGCAGGCAGAGCTTCATGGTCTGCTCGGCCTGCTGGAGGTAACGCTTGTCGGCAGTGAGCTCGAAGGCACCGAGCAGCGCGTGCACCATAAAGACTTGGTCATCCAGCATGCCGCCCGCCCATTCGTCTCCGGTGATCCTGCTCTGTTCGGGGCAGCGATGGGCGAAGCCCCAGCGGTCGCTCCAGGCGCTCTCCAGCAGACGGTCCAGCGTCCGCAGGGCCTGTTGCCGGAAATCGTCGCGACCCAGCACTTGCGCGGCTTCCAGGTAGGCCGACACGAACATGGCGTTCCAGGACACGTAGAGCGTGGAGTCAACGTAGGGTGTGGGACGTTGCTGCCGCGCGGCGAGCATTGTCCGCTTGGCCGCTGCCAGCCGCTCGGCAACCTCCTCGACCGGCACGCCGCGGTCGCGGGCCAATTCCTCCGTCGAGCAAGCCAGGAAAAGTACATTCTTGGCTGGATTGTGGTGCATGTCGCCCGGCTGGCGGACGTCGTAGTGCCGGGCCAGCAACTCGGCTTGGTCAGCGGACAAGCAAGCGCGGACTTCCTCCAGCGTCCAGGTGAAGTAGTCGCCGTCGTCTTCCAGACTGTAGTCGGCATCCTGACTGGCGTAGAAGCCTCCGCGCTCCCGGTCGCTGAGGGTGGCGTTGACCCAGGCGATGATGCCCTCGGCGACCTCGCGATAGAAATCGTTCCCGGTTACCTGATAGCCGTGCAGGTAACTTTTCAGCAACTCGGAGTTGTCGTAGGCCATCTTCTCGAAGTGGGGCACGTGCCAGCGCTCATCCACCGAATAGCGGTGGAAGCCGCCCGCCAGTTGGTCGTACACGCCGCCGCCGGCCATGCGATCGAGCGTGGTGCTGACGATGGTGAGCAGGTAAGGCTCGCGGCTGGCTTGGTACTGCTCCAGCAACAACTCCAGGGTCGTAGGGTGGGGGAACTTGGGCGCACTGCCGAAGCCGCCATAGCGGACGTCAAAGAGCTTGGAGGCCGATTCGACAATCGCGTCCACCACCGTGGAGGTGCAATCGCGGCGGGCACCCGCAAACAGCTCCGCCCGGCTGAGAGCATCCGTCAACTTCTGGGCATTCTCTTCAATCTCCTGCCGGCGCGTATGGAAATTGGCGGCGATGCTGGCCAGGACACGCTTAAAACCGGGCCGACCGTAGAGATCGTCCGGGGGAAAGTAGGTGCCGCCAAAAAAAGGCTTGCCCTGTGGAGTGAGGAACGCGGTCAGGGGCCAGCCGCCCTGGCCGCTGATGGCGCTGACGGCGGCTTGGTAGCGGGCGTCGATGTCGGGGCGCTCGTCGCGATCCACTTTGATGGGGACAAAGTGCTGATTGATGAGCTGGGCGACTTCTTGGTTCTCGTAGCTTTCCCGATCCATCACATGGCACCAGTGGCACCAGACCGCGCCGATGTCGAGCAGGATAGGTTTGTTTTCTTTCTGCGCCCGCTCCAGCGCCTCGGGCCCCCAGGGATGCCAGGCGACCGGCTGGTGCGCAGCGCTCTTCAGATAAGCGCTGGGCTGGCCGTGGAGCCGATTCGGATTGTGCTCAGCCACGATACACCCTGACTCCTGTGGTACTCCCCCCGACAAAGGAAATGAACAAAGAGCTAGTTGGGTTTGCGCCCCCGGCCCAGGCCCCGAGTCGATGGATCGAGCGGCTTGCGCCCCGCAAAACCTTCGTCCACCCGGTGCCAGAAACCGATGCGCTTTTCTCCCAGCTTCCAGCAGAGATAAACCTGCTCGTTGTTGACCATAGCGGGGAAATCCACCAGCCCCTGATCCAAGTCCTTCACCACGCAACCAGTCTGTTCAATTTCGGCCAGTGCCTGGCGAATGGCGTTGAGGCCGCCGTCCCTCTCTGCCTTCAACTCCGCCAGATAGGCATAGGGAGGCAAAATTCCTCCGTACACCAAGATGCGGTTCCGCACTTGCGAGAACTCGCGCTCGATGGTATCGGTACGCTGCTTCTTCTCCCGCACACCGGTCAGCAGGCTGCGAAGCTGCGGGAGCAGCTCCTCCGCCTCCGAGAGCTCAAAGAGGCGCTCGGGCTGCTCTTGGGATTCTTCGTGCTCGTAATCGGCCATGGTTTGCTTGCTCTACCTAGCTGAGGTTCAGCATGCGCTCCAGCGCCAGCTGGGCCCACCGCCGGGTTTCTCTGTCCACCGTGATTTGATTCACCATCCGCCCCGCCACTAAATTTTCCAGCACCCAGCAAAGGTGCTGGGGCGAGATGCGAAACATGGTGGTGCACACGCAGACATTGGGGTCCAAGGAGATAACCAGCTTATCCGGGTGCTGATGGGCCAGGCGGTTCACCAGGTGGATTTCTGTCGCAACCGCCCACTTCGTTCCCGGTGGGCTGGCGGTGATGGTTTTCAGGATTCCTTCAGTGGAACCGATTTCGTCGGCCCGCTCGCACACGTCCCAGCGGCACTCCGGGTGGGCGATGACGCGGATGCCGGGGTGCTCGCGCCGCACCCGCTCGACGTGCTCGGGCAGGAAGCGCTGGTGCACGGAGCAATATCCTTTCCAGAGAAGCACGCGCGCCTGTCGCAGCTTGTCTTCCGGCAGGCCGCCCAAATCTTTGCGCGGGTCCCAGACAGCCATCTCTTCCAGCGGGATGCCCATCCGATAGGCAGTGTTCCGGCCCAGGTGCTCGTCGGGCAGGAACAACACTTTTTCGCCGCGCTCGAAAGACCAGCGCATGACGGCAGCGGCATTTGAGCTGGTGCAGACCGCTCCGCCCTGGCGCCCGGTGAAGGCCTTGATGGCGGCGGTGGAATTCATGTAAGTGACCGGGACGACTTTCAGCTCGCCTACTTCTTGGAGCTGCTCCCAGCAGGTTTCCACCTGGTCAATGTCAGCCATGTCCGCCATGGAGCAGCCGGCGTTGAGGTCGGGCAGGATGACCTTCTGGTGGGGCTGGCGGAGAATGTCGGCACTCTCGGCCATGAAGTGCACGCCACAGAAGACGATGAATTCCGCCCGGGACTGGCCAGCCTGCTGGCTAAGCTTCAAGGAGTCGCCACAGAAGTCAGCGAAGCGGACGACTTCGTCGCGCTGGTAGTGGTGACCGAGGATCACTACCCGGTTGCCCAAAGCGGCTTTGGCACGGGCATTGCGCTCATCGAGCGAGGTGTCGGGCATCAACAGGTAGCTGTCGAAGTTGCATCCGACGCCCTTTTCGACTTCCGGAACCCGAATGGTTTCCGGCGGCTTGACTATGCTGATGGTCGGGCCCATTTAAACTCGCTCACCCGCTGGACATGCTCTAGCCGCCAATGAACACCATGGTTCGATTGGCGGGCTGGAAGTCTGGGTCGTTGATATGATGGCCGTCTTCTTTCGCCGCAATGATGTGCTCAATTTCGTCTGCAAGGTCGCCGTCGGTCGCGCCTCCTCGCAGCAAGCCGCGCAAGTCATGGTCGAGCCGCGAGAACAAGCACGTCCTAATCTTACCATCGGCTGTCAGCCGGATGCGACTACACTTGCCGCAAAACGGCTCTGACACCGGGGCCACCAGCCCGATCTCGCCCGGCAGCCCGCCAGCAAAGCGGTAGCGGAGCGCGGTTTCGCTGCCGTAGTGGCGGGGGACCTCTTCGAGCGGCAGGCCCGCCGCCTCCAGGACGCGCCGGATTTCTTCGGCTGTCACCACGCGCGTCCGATCCCAAATGTGATCGGCATCCAGCGGCATAAACTCAATGAAACGCATCACCAACCCGCGTTGAATGGCAAATTTAGCAAAGTCCACGATCTCATCGTCGTTGAAGCCGCGCACCACAACCGCATTTACCTTCACTGGGTTGAGACCGGCCGCCTGGGCGGCCTCGATGCCCTCCAGAACTCGACGAAGAGTACCTTTGGTGCGGGTTATGCGGTCAAAGCGCTCCGCTTGGAGAGAGTCCACGCTGACGTTGACGCGGCGGGCTCCGGCTGCCTTCAACGCTTGCGCTCGTTCTCCCAGGGTGAGACCGTTGGTGGTGATGGAGATGTCTTCGAAGGTGCCTTGGGAGGAAAGCCGGGCGATGAAGTCCTCTACTCCCGGGCGCACCAACGGCTCGCCGCCAGTGACGCGAACCTTGCGAATCCCCAGCGCGCCCAGGATGCGGCACAGGCGAAGCAGCTCCGTCCAAGTGAGCAGGTGCTCGGGCGGTTGGTAGTTTTCCGGCTCAGCCGAACGGCAGTAGATGCAGCGGAAGTTGCAGCGGTCGGTGACGGAAACCCGCAGGTCGGTAATCTGCCGCCCGTATGTGTCTCGCAACGTCCGCCTCTCTGCAACCGGGTCAGTACCCCCGGCGTTTCCAGTGCCCCAAAAGCCGTACAGCCTATACCCGCGTTGGAAGCTTGCAACCGGGCATAGGCTGCGCCGTTCTCCTTTCCAAGGCCATCGCGGCCTCCCGACAATAGCGGGACACGGGTCGCACCCCCCTTTCGAGAGGCACGGTAACGCCCCGGCGCCGTAGGTCATCTCTCCGGTAGGCCACCGGGGTCGGAGAACTACTCCATGATAGCCTTCTGGCCAAACATTGGCAAGCGAAAGCAGACAGCGATAGTGGGTCTTTTTGAAAATGGGAAGCTCACGCCGAGCCCGTGGCACCTGCCACGGGGAGCTCGTACCGCTTTTCCGTCCGGCGGCAGGTGCCTGCCTACCGCAGGCAGGCCACCGGGCTCAGCGCCAAATCAACATCGTGAAACTGACCCACTACCCAGACGACGATAGTGTATGACGGCGGTGGTGTTCGAACCGGCTGGGGGAAAATAAAAATCAGGCTATGCCGAGGATTTGCACTTGCAGGGCGCGCTCGCGGGGGCCGTCAAGCTCAGCCAGAATGACAGTCTGGAAGGTTCCGAGGACTAGCTCGCCGTTTTGCACCGGGAGAGCCAGATTGTGGCCCAAGAGCATGGCTCGCAGGTGCGCGTCAGCATTGAAGCGGTCGCAGTCGCTGCACTTGGGGTCGTTGTGTTTCCAATCTCCATCCCGGACGACTACCTGCTCGAGAAAAGTCCGAATGTCGTCGAGCAGCGCCTCCTGGAATTCATTGATGAAAAGGGCCAGGGTCGTATGCAGAGAACTCACCAGAGCGATTCCATGGTGGATTCCGGCTTGGCGCACCTGCGCGGCCAGCCGGGGAGTGATGTCAATCAACTGCACGCGCTCCTGGGTGGAGATAGTCAGCGTCTCTGCGTGTACCTGGAAGGCGCCCGCATGTCCGCCCACACTGCTCTTGCCGGTCGTCAGCGTCTGTTCGCTCATTGCGTGTTACTACTCTCCTGGTAAGCTTTACGGTTGCCGGGGGAACCCCGCCACCGGACTCTTAGAGCCCAACCAAACGTAAGGCGTGATTATAGACAAGCTGACAGGGGCTGTCCACGCAGTTTCCCCTCTTCCCCCCGGAAAAGAGGGGCGTCGGTAGAGGACAAAAGAAAAAAGGAGGGGCGGGGGGCGGGGCCGGGCCTTCAGCCCACCCCGCCTCAGCAAACAAACTATACTTGGCCGCTCCAGCTCTTCTTACTGGTGGCCGTCGCTCCCAATCTGAACCAATTCGGTCTTGGGCTTCTTGAGAACCATCTCCTCATAGACGCGCCGGACTTCCTGAGCTTCCCACGCCGCCTTGCGGCGCATGCGCTCCTCTTCGGCGGCTGTCTGCACAGCGTCACCACGGTCGCGGACCCTGTTCACGTCCTCCTCTCTCAAGCGGAGGGAAGATTCGTAGCTCTCCAGCTTGACTTGCTTACCGCGGGCGTAGATTTCGTGCCGTCCGTGCTCCTTGTACCACTTCGCCACGGTGGCATTCTTGTGCATGTTCTCAATGATCTTGCGCCAGCCGATGCCGGTGTTGTAGGCACAGAAGGAGATCTCCCCTTCCTGGGTAGCGTAGGGAATAATGCACATCTCGGTGCGGCGGAAGTCGTAGTTGAACAGGTCCTGGAACCACATGCCGGCGATGAAGAGGAAATTCCAGGGGTCCTCACGGCGCTTCATCGCGTCCTGGATAGTGCGCTGGGGGCCGGCGGTCCCGTACTTGACAGCCGTGTCTTTCCGTACCCCGAACGACTTATCGAATTTCTTGAGCAGGGCAGCCAGAGTCAAGCTGGGCGGGGCCTTGAACGGCTTGTAGTTCTTCAGCAACGCCAAGCCCATCATGTAGGTGGAGAAAGAGCGCCCGCGGCCGGCGTCGGTGATTTTCTGGAGGTCTCTGACCAAGTCGGGGATATGCAGAAATTCCGGCACCGCCGCCCACTCACCACTTTCCTTGTTAATCATCAGAGCGGTCCCCACGCCGCAGTTGGGGTGGCAACTGCAACTGACCTGCCCCCAGTCGGCCTGCGGCCCGTGCACCATATCGGCGAAGTCCGAAAAGGGTCCCATGAGCGAAAGCGGGAACCAGTCCCGGGTGGGCTCGGTGATTCCCACCTGCTTCTTCACATCCTGGGCCAAGTGCGAGAGCGTGTAGCGCTGACGGAGACGCCGCTCCGGTGTGATTTCCTCATCGCGCCCGGTGAAGGAGACGGGCTGGAAGGCGATGAAAGAGATCTTCTTGGGGTTCTCACGGGCAAAGTTGATGATGGGGCCCACTTGGTCGTTGTTCACGTCATTGACCAGCGTGGTCACCAGAATGATCTCAATTCCGGCCTCGTGCATGTTCTCGATGGCCTGAATCTTGACGTCGAACAGGTTGCCCACCTGGCGATGGCTGTTGGCGTCGTTGCCGATGCCGTCAAACTGCAAGTAGGCGTAGCGGAGTCCCACCTCAAAGGCCCGGCGGCAGTACTCCTTGCTCTTGGCGAACTCGATGCCGTTGGTCGCCGCCTGAACGCTATTGAAGCCCAGCTTGCGGGAATAACGGACGGCATCGAGGAAGTACGGAGACATAGTGGGCTCGCCGCCGGAAAACTGCACCGACATCTGCCGGCGGGGCTTGATTTTCATGGCATTGTCCAGAACTTCGGTGATGTCCTGCCAGGTCAGCTCGTGGACGAAGCCCACCTGGTTGGCATCCATGAAGCACGGGTCGCACATCATGTTGCAGCGGTTGGTGAGGTCCACGGTCAGCACCGAGCCGCGACCATGCTGGATGGTGCTGGTGCCGTGATTGTGCAGGTCTTTGTCGTTGTGGGCGGCGATGTCGCGGCCGTGGAAGTTCTTCTCAATCCACGCCAGGAACTTGGAGTCGATGGCCATGATGTCTTCAATGCGGCCGTGCTTGGGGCAATCTTTGATCATCCACACCTGGCCGTCGCGCTCGATGATTTGAGCTTTGATCTCGCCCACGTGCTCATTAATCAAAATCCGGTAGTCCTCTTCCCCGTTGATGATCTTGTCGCGCGCCTCTCGTACACACTCGGGGCAGAGGGAATCCGTGCTGCGGGGGAAACCCAAGACCGGCTTGGTCTTTTCCCAGGATTTCTGCAGAGGTTTCTCTGACCACCTGGGAATGAAAGAAGGGCTGGAGCGGTACTTATTGAAGAACTGAATGGAGTTGAAAGCAGCACCGGCGGAGAAAGTTATGACAGTGTCAAAGCATTTCATGATCTGCTTGCCGATCGTCATCATCAGTACACCTCACTCCTCGTAAAAAATAGCGTCCTACCTGCGAACAACGAAAGTAGGAAAACGCCTCTCACAAACTTAGGCATTTCCGGGTTCTTGCTAATCCCTGACACAACCCACCTAAGCCGTTCGTCGCGCGGATATTACCCAGGGTGGTGCCGGGTGCGGAAAGCCTTTTTGCTGAATAGCGAGAATGTGGGGTCAGACGGGCGGTTTTCCCCGCCGAATGGAAGCTATCTCATTGGCCACAAAGGGAGTTCCCCGCACTGCGCCCCCCGGCCCTCAGCGCGCGTCGAGCTTCACCCGCCGGTAGGGCGTGACCAAGCCCAGCCGGGCCGACTGGTTCGCGCTCAAATCTTCGTAGTCGTCCACAATTTTCTCGTAGAGCTTGACGGCCTGCTCCCGCTCACCTTGCAGGTCGTGAACGCGAGCCAGGTGAAGCAAGGAACCGGCCCTGACCCACTCGGGCACTTCCCCCGACTTGCCGCGCAGGATGCGGTTGAACGCCGCCGCCGCTTGCTCCAACCGACCGCGAGCAAGGGCGAGCCAAGCCAGCCGATAGCGCACCTGCCAGTCGCCCGGGTGCTGCTGGAGCCTGCGCTGGTAGAACTGCGCCGCTTCCTCCCAGCGCTGCTCAACCACCAGGCGATGGCCGGGCAGCAACTCAGCATAGCGGGCGGCCTCGCCGAACGCTCGACGCTTTTCGATTCGTCGCAGCAGTTGCTTGGCATCATCATGCCAGCTTTTCCATTGCTTCTCGGCCAGGATGCGCCGCGCATCGTCGCCCGCCCGCGGGTCGTTGAGCAAAGCGCGGTAGTCGGCGCGACACAGAAGAAACCGAGGCAACACCCACTGCGGCTTCTGGACTGCGGCGTCCACGATGGGCGTGAGCGCAGTCACCGCCTCCTCCAGGCGTCCCTGCCGGTTGCGGACTCGCGCCAACCCCAGCAGCGCTTTGTAGCGGTCTTCTACTTTGTAGTGCGGGTGCCCCTGCTGGTGGCGCTCAAGAATGGTGGCGTACTGGCCGGCGGCCAGGCGGTAGGCTTCCAGCATGGGGCTGGTGTAGAGCCGCGCCAAACGGAAGCGAAGTTCCGGGTTCTCCGGATATTTCCCTTGCAGTTCCTCCGCCAGGCGGAGCGCATCCTCCACCCGGCCTTCCAACCAACCGTAGATTTGGATCAGCTCCAACTGCGCCTGCGGCGCCCAGAGTTCGCCCGCGTGCGCGGCATGCTCCAGTTGCTCCAGTCCTTCACTGCGGCTGCCGCCGGGCAGGAAAAGCAGGATGCGTAGAACTTTGACGAAACTCGGGGCCAGGTCAACGTAGTAGTTGTAAAGTCCGAGGGCGATGTAGGCGTCGGCCCGGTCCGGGTGCAGCTTGACAAATTCATCGCTGTATTTCTTAGACTTGATGCCGTCGCGGGCCGCGCCCCACAGACTGTTGCGATACTGGTACCGGTACGCCGCTCGCACGCCGTGCATTTGGGCCAGGTAGAAATGCGCTTCGGCGTCGCACTTGTTGCGGCTGTAGCGCTTGTCGGCTTTCTGGATCAGCGCCTCGGCCCGCTGCTCAAATTCTTTTTGCACCGCGGCATCCCGCAAGTCGTGGTGGTACAGCGCCGAAAGAACCCCGTAGGTGGCCGCCAGGCTGCCCGGCTCGCGCTCCAGCAGCGCGTGGAAGTGGTCGTAGGCGCCGCCGAAATTACCCTGGTAGAGGAGTTTGTAGCCGGCTGGGATGGGGTCCTGCGCTGCCGACTGCGCTGCCGCCGCCGAAGACAACGTGAGCAAAAAGAACAAGCAAAGCAGCGGAACTACCTGCTTTCTCATCCAGACACTCCCAGCGCTATCATCAGCAGCCTCCAAACCAATCAGACCACTGCCCCTTCAAACAATACGATGCTTCCACTGCCTGAGTTGGTGCCCGTGCCCCCGCGTGCAGCCCGCAACAAGCGAGAGTAGAATGGGCGCGATGGTAACAAGCGCCTGGGTGGTCGAGCAAGGCCGCGCCCTCGGCTTTGACAAGGTGGGCGTGGCGCCGGCGGCTGACCTGGAAGAACTCGCGCTCTTCCCCGCTTGGCTCGAACGCGGCTATGCCGGCGCGCTCGACTACTTGCGCAACCCCAAGCGCCGCGATGCGCGCCGCCTGCTGCCTGACGCCCGCTCGGTGATCTCCTGCGCGCTGGCCTACGACACCGACCACCCCCGCTCGACCGAGGTCCCGCCCGACCCCGAACACGGCTGGATTTCCCGCTATGCCTGGGGCGACGACTACCACACCATCCTCGAAGCGAAACTGGAAACACTCCGGGCGCGCATGGCCGAGCGAGCCGGCCCAGGTTTCCAGGCCAAGCTCTACGTGGACACCGGGCCGGTGCTGGAGCGCGTCTATGGCAAACACGCCGGCTTGGGCTGGCAGGCCAAGAACACCTGCCTGATCGACCCCGAGCTGGGCTACTATTTTTTTCTCGGCGTCCTGGTGACCAATCTGGAGTTGTCGCCGGGCGACCCGCTGCCCGACGGCTGCGGCGCCTGTACCCTGTGCATCGAAGCCTGCCCCACCGGCGCGCTGGTGGAGCCCTACGTGCTCGACGCGCGGCGCTGCATCAGCTACTTGACCATTGAGCTGCGCGACGCCATTCCCGTGGAGCTGCGCCAGCCCATGGGCCGGCACGTCTTCGGCTGCGACATCTGCCAGGACGTCTGCCCGTATAATCAGAAAAGCCTGGTCACCAACCTGCCCCCGTTTCAGCCCCGCGCACTACCCAACCACGCTTCCGCGCCCAAGCCCGTGCCAGCCCCACTTGCCCTGAGCGAAGTCGAAGGGCGCCTTTCACCAGCAGCACCGGCCGCCGAGACGCTTGCAGCTACGGTCCGGAGAGATTCCATGACCGAGAAGGACTCCTTCCTCCATCCCCGCCTGGAATGGCTGGCCTCGCTGACGGAAGAGGAATTCAGGGAGGTCTTTCGCCGCAGCCCGGTCAAGCGGGCGCGCTGGCGCGGCTTGTTGCGGAACACGATTGTCGCCATGGGCAACTCCGGCAACGCACGCTTCCGCCTGCTGCTGGAAACATTCGCCACTTCGGATGATACTTTGCTGGCCGAGCATGCACGGTGGGCACTGGCGCGGATGGAGAAAGCACAGCACTCATGAAGCAACGAGCGCAGTTTCGCGGGTTTCGTCCCGAAGCCTTTCGATTCTTTCGCCGCCTGGCGCGCAACAACCACAAGCCCTGGATGGACCGCAACCGGACCATTTACCACGAACACGTCGCCGGCGCGCTGAAAGGCTTGTTTGAAGAGCTGGTGCCGGTTGTGCTGGCGCTCGACCCCGACTTTGAAATCAGCGGAAAGACCGGCCGCAACTTCTCCCGCATCAACCGCGACATTCGTTTCGCGCGCGACAAGTCCCCCTACCGGCACAATCTTTACTTGTACTTTGGCCCGCACGGGAATACCGGGCTCGACACCCGCCTCTACGTCGGCCTCGCGGCTGACGGGGTCACGTGCGGCTTTGCCACCTACAATGGGCAGCACAGTGCCCTCGCGCAGTTGCTCAAACCACGTCGGGCAAGCAATCCGCAGCCACTGGAACGGTTCGTCCGGCGACTCTCCCGCAAGTATGAGATGTACTGGTACGCCACCGAGCGAGGCGCGTGGACGCAGCACCCCGGCGCACCCCGCAGCGAGAAAGACTGGAAACGCTGCCGGGCCTGGGTTGTGCGCAAACAGTTTCCCTCCGAGCGGCGACAGTTGCGGTCGGCTGGTTTCACCCAAGAAGTCGCCAAGATTTTTCGGGAGCTTTTTCCCTTGTACGCTTTCAGCGCCATCGAGGGCCGCGCCGGCGAGCAGGCATTGAAACGTGCAGGCCGAAGATGATAAACCAGCATGCGGAAGTGAAAGGAGGAGCGATGCGAAGCAGTGCGAACATACTCTTTAGGGTCTTGCTGCTGGCGCTTCTGCTGGCGCTGAGCGCCTCAGGGCGGCTAGTCCCGCCACCGGCGGGGCTGGCCCCGCCGACCATCGACGAGGGAACGCAGGCGGGGCTGGCGGGCCGAATTACCGAGTATGTGATTCCCACCCCGGAATCGCTGCCGCATGATCCGGCGGTGGACCCCCAGGGCCGCGTCTGGTACACCGGCCAGCGGGCCAACACCCTGGGCATGTTTGACCCGGGACAGGAAAAGTTCACCGAGTTTTCCATCCCCACGCCCGACTCCGGTCCGCACGGGCTGGTCGCCGACGCCGACGGCAACATCTGGTTCACGGAGAACTGGAAGGGCAAGATTGGCGTGCTCAACCCAACCACGGGGAAGTTTCGCGAGTTCCCTGCCCCGACCGCCAAGGACCCGCACACTCCCATCTTCGATCAGCAGGGGCGGCTCTGGTTCACGGCCCAGCGATCGAACCTAGTGGTGCGTTTCGACCCCAAAACCGAGGACATGACCGAGTACAGCGTCCCCACGGAAAACGCCCGCCCCTACGGAATTGTGACTGCGCCGGACGGCACGGTCTGGTTCTGCGAGTTGAACGGCAACAAGCTCGGCCGCATCGAGCCCGACACCGGCACCATCACGGAGTTCACCACGCCCACGCCCAACTCCGGCCCGCGCCGCCTGGCGGTTGACTCCCAATACGTCTGGTTTACTGAAAACCGGGCCGGGAAGCTGGGCCGCTACCACTACCACAGCAGCGAATGGAAAGAGTGGGACTCGCCCTCGGGGCCGCGCTCGCGTCCCTACGGGATCGCCCTGAGCGCCGACGGCGCCATCTGGTACAACGAGGCGGGCGCCAACAAGATGGTTCGGTTCGACCCGCGAACAGAAGAATTCAAAACCTTCCCCCTGCCCTCCCCCCGCAGCGTTGTGCGCCACATGGTGCGCGACTCCAAAGGAACCCTCTGGCTGGCGGTGAGCGGCCCGCGCGGGATTGACAACAATCAGATCGCCCGCATTGACTGAACCTCGCCAGCAATTGACTGGATAATGCAAGCAGGACTTGCCCGCGGGCGGCAAATCAGGTAGCTTGCAGCCTGTGCCAAAGAGCAAAAAGAACACAAAGAACAAGAAGAACAAGCGCACACGCCAGTTGGAGGTTTGCTTGCTCTCGCCGCATCCTCTGGTGCTGGGAGAATTCCAGCGCCAACTCTCCCTTCCCGGCTTTGACATTAAGCCGCGGCGGCTGGAGTCAACGCTGGCGCCGGACATGCGGCGGGCGCCCGTGCCGCGCGCCCCCGTCTATGTGGTGGATGCTCAAATGCCGCGCACGGCCACCGAGGCGCTCTCAGCCGGCATCCTGGAACGCTTCCCCGCCGCCCGCCTACTGGTGGTGGCCGAGAAGTTCTCCGAGACCAACGGCTTCCCCCTGCTACGGCTGGGGGTGAAGGGCCTGCTCAACTACGCCCAAGCACGGGAGAACCTGCCCCGGACTCTGCAAGCAATTGCCGGGGGCGGCTTCTGGGTGCCGCGCTCTTTGCTGTCGCGCTTTGTGGACTCGATGCTGAAGAGCACGCGCGGGCGCCGCCTGCTGAGCGCCCCCACCGAACTCAGCCGGCGCGAGCGAGAAGTGCTGGATCCGCTGCTGGAAAACCTGGCCAACAAAGAGATTGCGAACAAGCTCAACATCTCCGAGCGCACGGTGAAATTCCACGTCTCGAACTTGCTGGCCAAGTTCGGAGTCCAACGACGGAACGACCTAATCCTGCAACACCTGCAAACGCGCGCGTCTGCCCTTTAGCTGCCCGCAGGGACAGGTTTTCCCCCCTGTCCTAAAATTGTCCTTCTCACCAGTAGCATTCCCTCCGCCGCCGCCTTATGGTGCCACTCATAATGCTCAATCGCCGGCATGAGTGAGACCCGATGCACAGACAGTTAGCAGCGTGCCTGATGACATTGTTGGTGATTGGAAGCAGCGAAACGATCGCGAGGGCGCAGACCCCCTCCCCCCGGGTACAAGCTGCGCCCTCCGCGATTTCCGTGGAGACGCACCACCCCGATGTACCACCCGCAGTACCGCACCTTAACCCCGCCGATCCTGCCGAAGCGGTGGCAATCTACCAGGAGCCGGCGACCCTTTTGCACCGAAACCATGTTCCAATAGCACTCTTCTGGGATCAACGGCTGGAAGTGGGCTGGTTCAACCGAACCCACGGGGCGAATTTGATTCTGCACGACCTGCCGTCGAGCGCGGACGTTGGGGCCAACCACCCGGTCCCCTACCTCGCTACGACCTACGGATTCAGCTTCACCTTTTGTTTGAGCCGCGAGTCGGAGCCGTAAGGCCAATAAATCGTGGTCGGCGCTGCGGTACGTCGGCCTTCGGCTCCGGGCGCGGCTGCCGCCATCAAAGATCAATACCGAAAGCCAAGTAAGCCAGGTCCTCCGCTTCCCTCGCATCGAAGGCGGCGAGCCCACCCAGCGCCGTTGCGCCCCCGCGCTCTAGCACGCCACGATTGACAAGCAAGCCCCGATTTGTATACCGTGAGCCATCGTTTGGGTTTGGAAGCGGGGGTTTCCCCTACTTTTGTGGTTGGAGGGTGCTATGACGGAGCTACAAGCGTTCTTGCTTTTCCTGCAGGCCAAAATTATGCCGCCGAGTGATCCGGGCAGCATCGTGCAGATCCTGCTGCGCTGGATTCACCTCTTGGCCGGCATCACCTGGATCGGCCTGCTGTACTTCTTTAACTTGGTCAACGTGAACTTCATGAAAAAACTGGACGGGCCCACCAAGGGCAAAGTCATCCCGGCCTTGATGCCGTCGGCGCTGTGGTGGTTCCGCTGGGGCGCGTTGGTCACGGTGCTGGCGGGAGTTATCTACTGGATGATCATCCTGGGCACGGAGCCGGTGGGCGCGCCGGGCTCGATGACCATGCGGACGTCAGGCATCTGGGCTGGGCTGGCGCTGGCGGCGTTTGCGATTGAGTTCTTCCTCATTCGCACCTTCAGCAAGAACGGGCTTGTCCTGGGCGTTCTGATCGCCATCCTGGTTGTGCTGATGGCATGGGTCATCCTGGAAATCATCACCTACGAGGACGCCAGCAACCGCGCCCTTTCCATTGCAGTCGGCGGCGGCATCGGCGTCATCATGCTGCTGAACGTCTGGGGCATCATCTGGCCGGCGCAGAAACGCATCATCGCCTGGACGGCTGCCAATGCCGCTGACGGCACGGCCATCCCGGCCGAGTCGGCCACGCTGGCCCGGCGTGCCTTCCTGGCTTCGCGCGCCAACACCTGGCTTTCCGTCCCCATGCTGTTCTTTATGGCCGCCGCCAGCCACTATCCGCTCTTCGGGGGCTGAACTCACGCTCAGTACACGTTCTCACCCGCGGCGGCCAGCTTGAAAGGGTTGGCCGCCGCTGTTTTTTTGTGGGGAAGCCATGCGTCGCAAAGCGACCAATCCCCAAATTCAACTGCTCTTGCGAGAGCTGGACCAAACCTACGACAAAAAGGCCTGGCACGGCACCACTCTGCGCGGCTCGCTGCGCGGTCTCACGGTGAAAGAAGCGCGGTGGAGACCGGCGCCCGCGCGGCACAACATCTGGGAAATTGTCCTGCACGCGGCCTATTGGAAATACATTGTGCTACGAAAGCTGAGCGGGGACTCCGAGCTGAAGTTCCCCCGTCCCGGCAGTAACTTCCCGAGGCTGCCGAAAAAGACTGACTCGAAAACCTGGGCGAAGGACGTCCGACTATTGCAGG
Source organism: Candidatus Acidiferrales bacterium (assembly GCA_965247455.1). GTDB lineage: Bacteria > Acidobacteriota > Terriglobia > Acidiferrales > 2-02-FULL-67-57 > JACZYA01. The sequence continues at coordinate 17,161 of CBDFHE010000016.1, read as the reverse complement.
AACAGCACGACTTGCTCCGGAAAATCGTGGGGGACTTCTTGGCGTCCAGATTGCACGCGCGCTCTGCGAAATCAATTTGGAGCAATATGGACCACATCTACGGTATCGCCGCCCACGACCTCTATCACGCCGGCCAAATCCAACTCCTCAAGCGCCTCCAACGCCGAAAGTAGAACTGCGCGGAGAATACCGACGAAGAATCCTTGCGGCTTCTTCGCCGCTACCCCTTCCATCCGATTTGGTAGCGGCGATGCCCGTACGGGCATCGCCGGCCTTTTCTTGGCGACCAAAGTTGTTTCTTGGGGCGGCAGGGGATCGTCCTGAAGACTTCAGCCCAAAGCTTCTGCCCCAGGGCTCACCCCGAAGGGCCGCTGGGTTGGACAACCAAGAGCAAAAGCCCGTCTGCATGAATCCGTCAGCGGCTTGACGGTTCCACAATCACCGTTTTCCAGGGGGAGCGCAACTCGTAGGTAATGCCGCGCCAGGTCATCCGCCGGGTGAGCGCCGAGAGGATGAAGTTCGCCGCCATCAGCCACGGCACCAGTGCCGCCTGCAAGGTCGGGCTCCACCAAGTGCGGCGCAGCTCCTCGCGGTGCTGGGGCAACAACAACAACACCGACGCCTGCCGATAGATGCCTTTGGCCACCGCTAGCGCGGCGATGGCGGCGAGAGTCAACAAAACGGTGGCGCTGGTCTGCCAGGCAGTCGGCAGGAAGCGAGCCGCCAGGAAAAATCCGCAGAGGAACACTCCGCAGAAAAACAGGTGCACCCCCACGGCCGGCCACCACAGGAGCGGCTCGTACACTCGTGTGAGCAGAATCTGCCGCGTGGTCCACTCCAGCAACTTGGTCCAGGTGGTGGGGTGGTGGGTGGCGACCAAACACTGCGGCACAAAGATGATTGACTTACCGGCATCGCGCAGGGCGCGGGTGAGCATCAAGTCGTCGCTGACGCAACCGGCCCAGTAGCGCGGCACATCAATCTCATAAAAAGTCTCCCGCCGAACAGCCGTTCCCCCGCCCCAGCAGAAGTTTCGTCTCCATTCGCCCATGTAGGTCATCCCGGGGGCGTTCCAAGCCGACTGCAAGCCGGAAAGGAAATCGCCGTCGGGGATGTACCAGCGGAAAGTGCTGGCGGCACCCACCTGCGGTTCGGCCAAATGGGCGACCAGCGTGCGCAGCCAGTCGCGGGGCGGGCGGCCGTCGGAGTCCACAAACACAAACGCCTCGCTCTCGGCTCGCGCGGCTCGGACTCCCGCTTCCAGGTTGTTGACCTTTTCGGCGCGGCCGCTCGGCGCTCCCGCCACAAGGACGCGGACGGGCACGCTGCTTGTACGGGCCAGCTGCTCGCAGACGGCACGCGCCGGGTCAGCAGGGTCAGCGACGACGAAGAGGACTTCGTAGTTGGGATAGTCCTGCTCCAGTACAGCGCGCAGGTTGACCTCCAGCTCGGCGTCGAGGCCTTTGCAGGGACAGACAACCGTGGTGGGAGGAGCAAAAGCAGGCAAGGGTTGCTGGAGCCGGCGGCGCACGAAGCGCAGGAAGCGGGCGCCATCCTGCAAGGCAATCAAGCTCTGCACAGCCAACAGTCCGGCCAGAATGAAAAATACCGTCAACTCCATCGCGCGGCGAGTCTAACCGCAGCCTGCGTCGGTTGACAATATGCCCCCTGAATGCCACGGGCCACGGAAAAAATTCTCCTGCTGCGAATTTCCTCTATGCTAGACTGCCTCCCTTGATTTCTCGGGTCTGCGGCTTCATTTGAGCACCTGTGAACCGGGGGCCCTCGGACCACATTTTTGAACCCTGAGATGCGGACCGTGCTTCTAAAGGAGCAAGCGTTGAGAGAGAGACAACCGTGAATGCGCGCAAAAGTATCTTCATCTTGATAGCACTCGTTATTGTCGCTGCGGCCCTGACTTCCTGGCCGCGCGAAGATGCGGCTGCTGTTAGAACATTCGAGTTCACTTACCTCGCTCGCATTCCCGAGCTTCCTGCGGGGAGCGAGGGCTTGCGCCTCTGGATCCCCCTGCCTCCTTCAGATGAGCACCAGACCATCAGCAACCTGACCATCGAGTCGCCGCTTCCCTTCATGCGCGAGCGGGAGCCGGAATTCGGCAACCAATACATTTTTGTCCAGGCGCCGCCGGAGCATCACAACGGCCCGGTGGAAGTCCGGCTGCGGTTTCGCGTCACCCGCCGCGAGCATCGCGTCTCGGTCCGGCCGGCGCTCTCGGTTCTGAGCGCGCAGGCCAGCACGACCAGGGAGTTCGCGCACTTTCTGCAACCGAATCGCCTGGTGCCGCTGGACGGAATGATCGGCGCGCTCTCCGAGCAGGAAACGCGCGGCTTGCAGGACCCACTGGCCAAAGCGCGCGCCATTTACAATTACGTGGTCTCCACCATGCGCTACGACAAATCAGGCGACGGCTGGGGGCGGGGCGACGCCGTCTTTGCCTGCAACGCCAAGCGCGGCAACTGCACCGACTTCCACTCCCTCTTCATCGGCATGATGCGCGCGGCGGGCATTCCGGCGCGGTTTGAGATCGGCTTTCCTCTCCCCGGCAAACAAACTGCGGGAGAGATTCCGGGCTATCACTGCTGGGCCCAGTTCTATCTTGACCAAGTGGGCTGGATTCCGGTGGACGCTTCCGAGGCGTGGAAAAACCCCGCCCAGCGCGATTATTTCTTTGGCGCGCACGACCAGCACCGGGTGCTGTTCACCACCGGGCGCGACATTCGCCTCGCCCCCCCGCAACAAGGCGAGCCGTTGAATTACTTCATCTACCCCTACGCGGAAGTGGATGGCAAGAAATTCACCGGTGTCGAAACCCGCTTTTCCTTCCGCGACCTCCCCGCCCCGCCGGGCTAGCTCTTCATTCACCGCTCTCTGGAGCAAACTAAATGACTACCGTTCAGCCCGCGGGCCTACTTGCCGTAATCAGGCTTCTGCTCATGGGACCCAGCGGCGGAAGCCGCTGGGCTGAACCTTGCCGGTTCGCTCAAAACTCGCTGGGGCAGACCTGCCTGCGGTGAGCAGGCATTCTTGTCTGCCTCTCCCGCGCCGTGCAAACAGAAATGTCCGCGCTGCCGGATCTTTGCACACCTTCAGGTAGCAGCGAAGAAGCCATCCCTCGGTTGCGCTCGGGACAAGCCGGCTTCTTCGCCGGTTTGTCTTTTCTGTTTCCTCACACCAAGCCGAGCAACGGACAGAGGATTCGCAGCAACAGGAGCACCACACCCACACCCAGCAGGTCGTAGAGCACTCCGACGCGAATCATTTGCAGAATGCGGATGCGGCCGGAGCCGTACACGATGGCGTTGGGCGGAGTCGCAACCGGCAGCATGAAGGCCAAGCTCGCGCCCAACGTCGCCCCCAGCGCCGGTGGCAGCGGTGAGATGCCCGCGGCCCGCGCCACCGCGATGACCACCGGGATGATCATGCTGGCGGAGGCGGTGTTGGAAGTGGTTTCGGTAATCAAGGACGCAAACAGCGTCACCGCTGCGGTGAATGCCCATAAGTTGATTGAGCCTCCCGTGCCCAGCAGCCCGCGCGCCAGCCGCTCGGCCAGTCCGGTGGAGTACATCAGGCCGCCCAGGCTCAATCCTCCGCCGAAGAGCAGGATGGTTCCCCAGTCAATTTGCACCGCTTCCCGCCAGGCGAGCGCGCCGCGCGGCGGAGTCCAACTCACCGGCAGGAGAAACAACAACGAAGCCGCCAGCAGCGCGACCACGCCTTCGTGCAGACGCTGGCTGAGAAGCTGGTAGAGCGGGTCCTCAGTGCCCTTCAACAACGCCACCACCCCGGGCAAGACCCACAACCCCACCGCGCAAAAGAAGGCCAGCATCGTATAGGTCTGCGCGCGGCCCCAGGGGGCGATGCCGCGCTCGGCCTGCGCCAGGGCGGTGTCCAGCCCTTGCAGGCGCTGCGAAGGCGCCGGGTGCAAGTAACGCATCAGCAGAGCCAGCAGCGCGAACAGCACCAGTGATACCGGCAAGCCCAGCAGCATCCACTCGAAAAAAGGAATGCGCCGCCCGGCCATCGTATCCATCATGCCCAACCCGATCAGGTTGGGCGGGCTGCCGACGGGCGTAGCCAAGCCGCCCACCGTAGCGGCGTAGGCCGTCATCAACATCAAGCCGGTGGCGTAGCTGCGGCCGGCGCGCGCCAGCGCCGGGCCGCTGCGGGCGAACAGACGCTCAAGCGCGTCGCTGAGGCCGACCACAATCGGAAACAGGATGGCAACCGAGGCGGTGTTGCTGATCCACATTGACAGCAAGGCTGCCGCTGCCCCTACCGCCAAGCGAATGCGCGCGGGCGAGGACCCAATCAAGCGCGAACGCAGTATGCCCAGGGCGACGCGGCGGTCGAGATGGTTCACCGTCATGGCGCGCGCCAGCAGGAAGCTGCCCAGGAAAACAAAAATCACCGGGTTGGCGAAACCCCGAAAGACGTCGCGCGCCTCGCCCACCCCCAACAAGATGCAGAGGGCCGGCCCCAGCAGCGCGGTGGCGGGGATGGGAATGGCTTCGGTGACCCAGAAGGCGATGACCAGCACCAGCACGGCCGCCAGGCTGCGCTGCTCGGGGGGAAGACTCGCAGAAAGGAAATAGACCGCCAGCGCCGCCACCGGCCCGGCCAGCAAACCAATGCGCCGGCGCCGGCGCTCAAATTTCTCTTCCGCCGGGGAAACCCGTTCCAATTCGCCGGTCTGGTTCATCGGGTGGAAGAACTGCCGAGAATCATCGAGAATGCTAGTGCGAGGCGGAAAGAAAAACTCCGGCTCGCGTGCACACTCTAGCCCGCAGGAGACACTTCGGCAATGAGAAATCCAGCCGAGTGTGTTAGCAGCTTAACGGGATGCTGAAACAGTCCGCAACTCCGTCAATCTGAGGAGCCTGCCCGCCGCAGGCAGGCCACAGACGACGTAGAATCTCAGGGATTCCAAGCACCTCAGTAGGACAGACATTCTTCTTTTGTCCAATTCCAGCCGCCGCAGACAAGAATGTCTGCGCCACCAAAGACCTCAATTAGGATGGGCATTCTCGTCTGCCCCGGGGGAAATGCGCTGCTCCCTTTTCCTCTGTGTTGGCAGAGCAGATATTCCTGCCTCCCTCCTGTCATACCGGGCGAAGCGAAGTATCCCCAGCCAGAGATTCTTCGCTGCGCTCAGAATGACTGCGAAAAGGATTTTTTCAGCAACCTGTTAGTTTAGTGAGGACGGGCGCCGAAGGCGGGCGGCTGCTCGGAAGCGGTGCCCCGGCGGCCTGCTCGTGTCGGGCCGGTGTGGACGGGCGCGACCAAGCTGGGTTCGAAGGCGTAGCCCAGCGCTTCGTCAATGGTCTTGACGAAGTGGAAGGTCATGCCCTCGCGCAGGTGCGCGGGGATGTCTTCCTGGACGTTGGCTTCGTTGTCCTTCGGCATCACCATTATGCGCACGCCGCTGCGCTTGGCGGCCAGCACCTTCTCCTTGATGCCGCCCACGGTGAGCACCTGCCCGCTGAGGGTGATCTCACCGCTCAAAGCGACGTAGGGCTTCACCGCCCGGTCGGCGAACAGTGACACCAACGCGGTCGCCATCACAACGCCGGCCGAAGGCCCGTCTTTGGGAATGGCGCCGGAGGGCACGTGCAGATGGACGTCGTGCTTCTGGAAACTAGTGGGGTCAATGCCATAGCGCTCGGCGCTGCCGCGCACCCAGGTCAGCGCCGCCTTCATGGATTCCTGCATCACCTGGCCGACCTGACCGGTGATGATGAATTCGCCGCGCGAACCGCTGGTCCCCGGCATGCGCGCGGCTTCCACGAAGAGGATGTCGCCGCCCGCCGGAGTCCAGGCCACCGCCACGGCTACGCCGGGGCGCTTGGTGCGTTCTTCCAATTCGGTCTCGACCCGATAACGGGGCGCACCCAGGAACTCGCGCACCACCTCGGGCGTGACGTTCAGGAGCCCGTTGCTCTTTTCGGCAATTTGCCGGGCGCGCTTGCGGCAGACGGTGGCACTTTCGCGTTCCAGGTTGCGCACGCCGGCCTCGTGGGTGTAGCTGCGGACGATTTCGTGCAAGGTCTGGTCGGTGAAGCTCAAGTCCTTGCCCAGCTCCAGGCCGTGCTCGCGCACCTGCTTGGGGACCAGGTATTGCCGGGCGATGTGAACTTTTTCCTCTTCGGTGTAACCGGGCAGCTCCAGGACTTCCATGCGGTCGTGCAGGGCCGGAGGGACGGGGTCGAGGATGTTGGCGGTAGTGATGAAAAGGACTTTGGAGAGATCGAAAGGCACGTCGAGGTAGTGGTCGCGGAAGCTGTGGTTCTGCTCGGGGTCGAGCACTTCCAGCAGGGCGGCGGCGGGGTCGCCGCGGAAATCGCGGCCGAGCTTGTCCACTTCATCGAGCATGAAGACGGGGTCGTTGGTCTCGGCGCGGCGGATGCCCTGGATGATCTGGCCGGGCAAGGCGCCGATGTAGGTGCGGCGGTGGCCGCGGATTTCGGCTTCGTCGTGCATGCCGCCCAGGGAAATGCGAACGAACTTGCGGCCCAGGGCGCGGGCGATGGATTTGCCCAAAGAGGTCTTGCCCACTCCCGGCGGTCCGACGAAACAGAGGATGGGTCCCTTAAGGTCGCGCTTCAATTGAAAGACGGCCAGGTATTCGAGCATGCGCTGCTTGACTTTTTCCAGGTCGTAGTGGTCTTCATTCAGGATTTGCTCGGCGCGCTTGACGTCCACCTCCTGCGCGCTCGACTTCGCCCACGGCAAGGCCGCCAGCCATTCTAGGTAGGTGCGGGCGACGGTGTGCTCAGCGGCGGCAACGGGAATGCGTCGCAAGCGCTTCAACTCGCGCAGCGCCTCCTTCTTCACGTCATCGGGCAGGCCGGCATCGTCAATTTTCTTCTGTAACTCTTCGATCTCGCGCTCGCTGTCGTCAGCTTCGCCGAGCTCCTTCTGAATCGCTTTCATTTGTTCGCGCAGCAGGTACTCGCGCTGGGTTTGGCTGAATTGCTCCTGCACATCGGATTGAATCTTCGAGCGCAGACGGATGATTTCGCGCTCCTTCAGCAACTCTTCGCTGAGCCGGCGGAGGCGCGCGCTCACGTCCAGCGTTTCCAACAACTCTTGCCGAGTGCGAGTGGAGAATAACGGCAGCGACGCCGACACGAAGTCTGACAGTTGGGCGGCATCGCCGAAATCCAACGCCACGTTCTGCAACTCCTCAGAGAGCTGCGGCACCGCGGCGACAATTTCTTGGAAAAGCTCGCGCACGTTGCGCACCAGGGCTTGGAACTCCGCCCCCTGCTCCGAGGGGAAAACATCCGACAGAGGCTCGATCCGGGCCCGCAGGAAGGGCTCGTGCTGGACCACCTCCTGCAGCCGCATGCGCTGCAGGCCTTCCACCAACACGAACAGGGTCTGGTTGGGCATGGTGACGACTTTGTGGACCACCGCCACCGTTCCCACCTGATGCAAGTCAGCCGGTTCGGGCTTGTCCACGCGCGCGTCCCGCTGCGTCACCAAGCCGATCAGATTTTCCCCTTCGCCCAGCGACTTGACCAAGCGCAGAGAACCCTCCCGACCCACCGTCAACGGCGAAACTGCCTGCGGAAAGAGGACGAGGTCCCTGATAGGAAGAATAGGGAGTTCGTCACCGAGTTTGGCTAGTTTCTTTTGATTTTCCACCTGCTTCTCCTTCTTCTCCTTAGCGAGAGGTACAGTAGCACAGCGATATGCCTTTGTCAATATCATTATATCTTACTGTTTGAGACTCATATACTGAGTTAGTTTTCCATACACTTGGCCCTCCCGAGAAGCGCAGGATCACCTATGGATTTGCTGATAACGTAGGATACTGCTCACATTCAGGGGGAGGCTATTGACTTTTGGGCGGGCTCGCGAAACAATCTGGCTGGCAGAATCGTGATGGATACCGAATCAGAAGGAAACCCGGGCGAGAGACCCGGCGCTTTTCCACCCACCCCCTAGTCTCATCAACTCCCGGAGGGCCTCTCCATGTTTCAACGAATTGGCTGGCGGCACCCCACCGAAGGCGAACGCCGTCTGTGGTGGATCGAAGGAGCTGTGATCCTGGCGGCGGTGTTAGTCATCGGCGGCTTGATCTTCCTGGCGTTACGCTGACGCGCTTTCCTGCGAACCCCTCTGAATCTCACCGTTTCCCGGAATCCCCAGGCTACGCCCCTACCGAGTTTTAATTGAAGTTTGGCTGTGCGGGCTGGCTCACTTTTCCGCTTCCACCGTCCGGCTGCTACGACGCAGCGCTTTCTTGAGGTTCCAGGCGAGCTCGGGAGACAGTTCTGTGATCTCCATCCCCTCGGCGACTAGGACCTTGCAGGAAAGAATCTCCCGAGTCTCTTCCCTCTTGCCGGGAAGACGGTAGGAGATACGGCAGGTCTGGCATTCCTGGTTCCAGCAGAAGCGACCGTAGGGGATGGTTTCGGGGCTGATGTACTGGAAGCACCGGAGCAGCATATTCTTCTCCGGCACCTCGACGGTTTTGCCCAGCACCTTAATGCGAACCAGCCGCTCGTAGGACCGGAAAGGACCATCTCCCACCTTTTCTCCCTTGCGCGCAGCAGGCGGGGCCGCGCCAGCGGCTCGCCCTGATGGACGACGGACGGCAGAAAACCAGTTGCCCTTCGGGCAGCCTCTCACCCACCGTACTCAAAGACCCACTGCGCCGCCAACCCCAACACGTTCGACGCGAACCGGAAACTCAGGCGAGGGCGTCCAGCAGAGGAGTGACGTCGCGGCGGAAAATGTCCTCGCGTTCCGCCAGCGGATGCGCGCGGTCAATACGCCCCTTTCTTTCGAGGTAGTCCTCGTAGGTGGGAATCTCGCACTGGTAGAAAATCCCCAGCGGCAACCGTTCGTCTTCTTCCGACTTCAGGATCGCCCGGGTTTTCTTCTGCGACACCTCGAGGCGGTTGGCGGGGTCCTGCACCCGCGGGTCGTAGTCGGTTTGGTCCAGCCGGTAGAGCGGCGAGGTGCCGTTCTGGCCCGGCTTCTTGCCCTCGTACCAGGGCTTGGTGTGCAGGTCGTTGTAGGTGGGGCAGGTTTGCAGAACGTCAATCAAAGTGCTGCCCCGGTGGCGGATACCCTGGGCAATCAAGTCGGCCAGGGTTTTGACGCCGAGGGCGTAGCCGCGCGCGACGAAGGTGTACCCGCAAGCCAGCGCCAGCGCCACCGGATTGAGAGCTTGCATGATGGATTCTTCCTGCATGGACTTGGTCTTTGTACCCTGTGCGATGGTGGGCGAGCCCTGGCCTTTGGTCAGGGCATAGACGTCGTTGTTGAAGACGATGTAGGTGATGTCCAGGTTGCGGCGGCCGCCGTTGACAAAGTGGCCGGCGCCAATGCCGTAGGCGTCGCCGTCGCCGCCCACGCCGATCACGGTCAGGCTGGGATTGGCCAGCTTGAGGCCGGTCACCGAGGGCATTACTCGCCCGTGCAAGGTGTGGAAGGCGTAGGTTTGCATGTAGTGCGGCGTCTTGCCGGAGCAGCCGATGCCGCCCACCACCGCCACCCGATGGGAGGGGATTTGCAGCTTTACCAAGGCCATCTGCAACGCGGTCAGAATACCGAAGTCGCCGCAGCCCGGGCACCAGTCGTTGTGGATGTCAGCCTTATAATCCTTGATTTTGAATTCCACTTTGGTTGGGGTCGTAGCCATTGTCTCTCTCCTTCGCCCGGCTCAGCGGTTGTATCCTGGGGGCAGCGGCACTATGGGCACATTCATCTTGGTGCTCTTCTTCCGCAATTCCACCATCTCGTCCACTTGCTGGCGACCGTAATCGGGACCGACCACCCGGCCTTCCGCAATCACGATTTCTTCTCCGCCATCGGCGGTGGCTTTTCCCAGCGCGGCCACCACCTCATCTTCCGAGAAAGGCCGCCCTTCGTACTTGACCACGCGGTGGTGCACCTCGATGCCCGTCTGCTCGCGCAATACTCCCGCTAACTGTGCCGAGTAGTTGCACTCCAGGGTGATGATCTTGCCCGCCGACCCCAGCAGCCGCTGCACCGCTTCCACCGGGAACGGCTGGAAGATGCGGAGTTGGAGGAAGTTGTAGTTCTGCTGCTCGGGGTCGAGCCGGGCCAGCGCATCGAGGATGGCGCCCTTGGTCGAGCCCCAGGCCACCACGCTCACCGGCGCCTTGGGGTCCCCGGAAAAAGTGAACTTTTTCTCGTCTGGGATTTCGCGCGCGGCCAGCTCCATCTTGCCCATCCGCTTCCGCATCATCGCCAAGCGGTTGCCGATGGCTTCAGTGATGTGGCCCACCTGGTCGTGCTCATCGGTCGTGCTCCAGAACATGCCGCCTTCCTGGCCGGGGATGCTGCGCGGGCTGATGCCGGACTCGGTGAAGCGGTAGCGCAGGTAGCGCCCGTTGCCGTTGGCCTTGGGGTCGAAGAGGGCTCCGCGGTCAATGGTGAGCCCGCTCATGTCGAATGGCGGCAGGCTCGTGTACAAGCTGGACAGGAACTTGTCCACCAGCACGATCACCGGCACCTGGTAGCGGTCGCCGTAGTTGAAGGCGTCGAAGGTGTCATAGAAACACTCGTTCAAGTCGCCCGGCGCCATGACGATGCGCGGGATATCTCCCTGCCCGGCGTGGAGGGCAAAGCGGAGATCACCCTGCTCCTGCCGGGTGGGCAAGCCGGTGGAGGGGCCGCCGCGCTGGTAGAGATGGATGACCGGGCCGGGCGCCTCGGTGATGGCGGCAAAGCCCAGTCCTTCCGGCATCAGCGCAAAGCCGGGGCCGGAGGTGGAGGTGGAGGCGCGGACGCCCCCGTGCGCCGCCATGACCGCAGCGTCAATGGCCGACACCTCATCTTCGGTCTGCAACACCACCAGCTTGTAGGCGCTCTGCTGCCCTTCCAGGTACACGCTCTCGTCGGTGGCCGGGCTGATGGGGTAGTAGGTCTGGATGCCGCAACCGGCCTTGAGCTTGGCAATGCCCACCGCCTGCGTGCCCTTGGTCATAATCTGCTTGCGGGGCTTTGCCGGAGCCGGTGGCAGCGAAAACTCCAACTTGCCGGCAAAGTGCTTGCGCGCGTAGTCGTAGGCCAGGTGGGCGCAGTTGACGTTCATCTCGCCCACCTTGCGCGCCTTGCCCTTGAAACCCTCCAGGATCACTGCAGCCACCCGGTCAAAATCGTAGCCCATGGCGCCAATCGCCGCCCCCAGCGCGGCGGTGTTGTTCATGATGCGGTACTCGTGCGCCTGGCTGCCCTTGCCCACCGCCGTGAGCGCTGCTTCGACAAACTTGTTGTAGGGAATGGGAAACAGGTGGACGCGGCGCCCGTTCAAGCGCTCCTCGATGCCTTGCGTGCCTTCCTGAAAGAGGATGCCGCCGCCCTCGGCCACTTCGTGGATGTGGCCGCGGTGGGCGGGCCATTCGTGGTAGAGGTCGCCGAAAAGCGTCTCGTCTTCCAGCGCGACCAGCAGGTGGATTTCTTCCAGGTGCGAGCGGACGGGCTCAACCGCGATGCGCAGGCGGTAATAGCTGTGCTTGCCCTTGATGTTGGAGTTGTACTCGATGTTGCCGAACACCTGGTAGCCGCCCCGGGACAACACCTTGGCCAGCAGCTCGGCGCTGGTATTGATGCCGCTCCCTTGCGGCCCACCAATCATCCACGAAAAACTTTTCTGAGGCATCCTCGTCGTTCTCCCGTCAACTCAGGTTTTGTCCCGATACGTTTCGCCCGTCCGCCCAAAGCAAGCACCGCCGGAAAAGCAGGAGGGTGCCAACTCTTCCTGCCCCCGTCGCACGGACTGATTCCCCTCCAGAAGAGCCCAGCTGGTGCGATCAAGCAGTTCCAAGACTATGTCTTCCTCGTGCAGCCGGCGCGAAAAACGCAGAGTTATTCATCATAGGGCATCCCTCCCCCTGAACGCAACCCTTGCTGCCGGTGGACGGGGGCACAGCTTCCAGCCATGCCACGGAGAGTCCGGAGCCCCGGTGGCAGGGGCCCTTCGGCTGTGCTCAGGACAAGCCACCGGGTTGGACGCGGGGCAGAGTGCCTGAATTGAAATGCCGGAGCGGGTTGATATGTTCACCGTTCATAAATCCTGTCCAGCCCAGCGGCCCTTCAGGACGAGCCCCTGCCGCTGGGAAAAGAGAGGAGGGGGCACCTTCTGTCCGTACGGACCTGACGAAGCCGGGCGCCACAACAGCAACACAAAATTGACCCCTTACCCGTCGCCTATGGCTCACAGCGTCGGGGCAGTCTGCACCACTTAATTCTAATCGGCTCCGAAGAAAGAAAGGTTAATATTTCACTCTTTCCTTTCTGCTCTTTTTGGGCGCACGGGCGCGTACCAGCGCACCAACCAGTGCGGCGACACCCCGAGGTAGTACAGCGTATGGATGAAGAACCAGGAGGTCATCGTCCGCCACAACCGCCGCCGCTGCCAGCGCCGCGAAGACACCCGCAGGCGCTCGGGCAGGCAGACCGTTTTCCCGGCCTTCACCAGGCGGCGGGCAAATTCGTAGTCTTCCATCAAGGGCCACTCCCGGAACCCGCCCAGGCGGTCGAACACGGCGCGGCGGACAAAAATTCCCGAGTCGCCGTAGAAGATGCCGAACCAGCGCCGCCAGCGACTGATGACAGTGAAGGCACGGTCGGAAAAGTCGCCCCCCGCGAACTCCAGCCCGAAGTTCCCCCCGACCACCACAGGGTCGGCCAACCCGCGCTCTACCGCCGCCAAGGCTCCCAGGGGTAAATGCACGTCGGCGTGCAGGAAAAGCAGCACTTCCCCGCGGGCTTCCCGCGCGGCGCAGTTGAACTGCCCGCCACGATTGCGCTGGCACGCCAGCACGCGCGCGTAGCGCTGCGCCAACGGCACGGTCCCGTCGGTGCTGGCCCCGTCGGCCACCAACACCTCGTGCGGTGTGGCGCACGCAGCCAGTTGTTGGAGGAGTCCTTCGAGGGAAGCTTCTTCGTTGAAGGTAGGAATGATGACGGAAATCATAATGCAGGCTGCGCCATGCCGAGGACCGTAAGTAAGTTACTGCAAACACATAGAGAGTGCCATAGGCCAAAGTGTCAATAGTGTCAGACATGTCAGGGATGGCAGGTTTGTGGGCACACTGTGGGCACACTCGGTCTGGAAGGTGGCAGCCTAATGGCAACCCCTACCCAAACCGGCTCTCGCTCGATGGCGGGCCTTGCTGAAACAGCAAGCCAAAGAGTTGTTGGCACGAGACGCGAAGTGCACCCCCAACTTGGAGCGCCATCCGCGATACCTCTCGAAGATGGTCCGTGCACAAAATCAAACGCTTATGTCACATAATCTAACCCGGATTTCCGATTTGGCTGTGGTACCGTATCGCCAGGACCAGTCGCTGCGCCTTGAGTTTTGGGGCTCCGACGTAAGGAACCACACTACGGAGGGTGACACCCGGTGGGTGAATTACAACACGAGCCATTCCAGTTCGCGTTCAACGGCTTCTTGAAAGTCGCGTTCCAGGGATCGCGCGTCACTTCTGACGCTGGCCTCATTCTGGTGCGCGAGTTGGATGAACGTCTGGGGCTGGAGACACTCATCGCCGAGCACCTGAGCGATTCCCGACAGGGGATGAACACCCAGTTCAGCGTGGTGGATCTCCTGCGGCAGTCGGTCTACAGTCGCCTCGCGGGCTACGAAGATCTCAACGACGCGGGGCGCGTGTCGGCAGACCCAACATTTCGTCTCATCGGGTCGCCAAAGCGCTGGGACCGGGGTGCGGCGCTGACATCGACGCTGCATTGGTTCGAGACAGAGCTGCTGACCCACGAGGAGAATCTCGTCGGGTTGAGGGCCGTGAACCGGGAGGTGCTTGCACAGGCCGAGATGGCGACGCGCGCCGACCGGATCGTGCTCGACATGGATTCGAGCGAGAGCCCGGTGCATGGGGCGCAGGAAGGGAGCGCCTATAACGGGCACTTCGAGTCCGTCTGCTACCACCCGCTGTTTCTGTTCACCGAGCATGGGGACTGCCTCGCCGCCACGCTGCGGCCAGGCAACGTGCATAGCGCCGACGACTGGGACGACCTGCTCGTACCGGAGATTGACCGGCAGCAGGTGGAGGGCAAGCGCGTAGCGTTCCGCGCAGACGCCGCGTTCGCGAAGCCCGAGATCTACGACGCGCTCGAGCAGCGCGACGTGGACTATGCCATTCGCATGCCGGCGAACAAGAGCTTGGAGCTGGAAATCGAAGACATCCTCTTTCGTCCGCCGGGACGGCCGAGCTGCAAGCCCTTGGTGCGCTACCAGAGTTTCCGCTATCAGGCCAAGAGCTGGACCACGCCCAGACGGATCGTCGCCAAGGTGGAGCACCACCAAGGTGAGCTGTTCCCTCGCGTCGGCTTCATCGTGACCAACATGGCCCTCCCGAGCCGCTCGGTCGTGCGGTTTTACAACAAGCGCGGTACGGCGGAGCAATGGATCAAGGAAGGCAAGCAGGCCACCCACTGGACGCGGCTGTCGTGCCATCGTTTCCGGGCGAACGAGGTGCGCCTGCAACTGAGCGTCCTGGCCTACAATCTGGGCAACTTGTGGCGCAGACTGGTCCTTCCGCTGCGGGTCAAGCGCTGGTCGCTCACGAGTCTCCAGCAGCGACTGGTGAAAACTGGGGGCCGGCTGGTGAAGCATGCGCGGTACTACTGGCTTCTGCTGGCGGAAGGGCATCTCACGCGGCGGCTGTTCGGCGACATGCTGCGGAGGATCTGGGCGCTACCCGTGCCGGCAGGCTGACGCGCGGCCTGAAGTGCAACGAAGCCCGCCCGGCGATGACACGGGGCACACGTGTGGAGCGGTGTCTGAGAAATGCCCGAAAAGCAGGGGTTCCAGTCGGTCGCACGTCGGCGCGGGCTCAGATGAAGGCCTTTGAAGCTGAGCGATTGTGCGACGATCGAAGTTTTTGTGCGATCGGCGGCGATCGGGTGTATAAACGTGCCATCAGGGGCAGGCAAAACGGAAATCCCGGTTAAATCCGGCACCGGGGTGGGCGGGAACTCCCTCCGGTGCCGCCGCACCAGGATGGTTCGGAAGCCGAGCGTACTGGCGGTGGTGATGTCGTATTCGAACCCGAAGGCGGCATGCGCCACCTGCTCCAGGCTCTCGGCGGCGATTTGGCGGTAGGGGGCATAGCTCTGCTGGATGCGCGCCCACTCCCAGGCCCCGAAAAGCTCATCCAAACACTCGGTCCGGAAGAGCCCCGCATCGCGGGGCCGCCTTTTCTTCAGCAGTGTCCGCAAGCTCTGCTTGGCGCCGCCCTCCCAATCAATCAGCGTCCCGTAGCAATCAAACGTAATCGCCCGGATGTCTTTCAAGCCCGTGGGTCGCGGACTCATGCCGGCAGCCTACCATGAAGGAAACTTTCCGATGACAAGAAGAAGCCTAGGGCTTCTTGGTCGCTGACGGGTGGGGAAGGTTGCGCTACAATGGGCGTCTTTCCCAGTCTAATGCGTTGCGTTTAGATCTTGTCAGACTCCTTAATATTCACCTTGAGGTGGACCGGTTCCTGCAGGAGTACAACGAACTTGCCGAACGCCACAATTATCTGGTATAAGCGCTGGAGATGACAGTGTGGTGGAGCGAATCCTGCTTCCTAGCGCGCTTTCCGAAATCGAGAGATTCCCATTCAACGGATCCTACCGGGTATGCCACTTTCTCGGCGAGACTATTACGATTTCGCTGTCAAGGGCGGACGTGCCATTACTCTGGTCTCGGACATCGGCGCCCCTGACTGCAATAATTTTTCCCAGGGGACGAATCCCGGACGGTAACGAACCATGGTCGTAGAAAACGCCAGAAGATTCACCTACCTGGGACTCTTTGCGGCTCTTTTCCTAAGCTACCTGGTTTTGCGGGATTCCACCTGGCGGAGCAGCGCCCAGCTCCACACCGTGATGGAAGCAGTGGCCACTTTCCTGGCCTTGTTAGTGGGCGTGATGGCCCTGGTCCGTTTCTATTCCAAGAAGACCAACATTTTCTTGTTTATTGGCGCCGGCTTCTTGGGCACGGGTCTGCTTGACGGCTATCACGCAGTGGTTACCTCTTCGTTCTTTGCCGAAAATTTCCCTTCGACTCTTTCTTCCCTGATCCCCTGGAGCTGGACAGCCTCGCGTGTCTTCTTTTCCGCATTCTTGTGCTTGAGCTGGCTGAGTTGGAAAAGAGAATCCATCCAGGGGGAGCCCAGCAGAACCGACGAACGCACAGTCTACCTGATGGCCGGCGCCTTGACCGTGGCAAGCTTTCTCTTCTTCGCTTTCGTTCCTCTCCCGCGGGCATATTATCCAGAACTCTTCTTTCACCGTCCAGAGGATTTATTGCCAGGGCTCATTTTTCTTCTAGCGCTCGTCGCGTGTTGGTGCAAGGGCCATTGGAAATCAGACTATTTTGAACATTGGCTGGTGCTTTCCCTCATTGTGGGATTTCTGGGTGAGGTCCAGTTCATGTCTTTCTCCGGCCAGTTGTTCGACGCTTCGATCGTCGCACAATCGTTCAGCTTCAAAGGCCTTCATCTGAGCCCGCGCCGACGTGCGACCGACTGGAACCCCTGCTTTTCGGGCATTTCTCAGACACCGCTCCACACGTGTGCCCCGTGTCATCGCCGGGCGGGCTTCGTTGCACTTCAGGCCGCGCGTCAGCCTGCCGGCACGGGTAGCGCCCAGATCCTCCGCAGCATGTCGCCGAACAGCCGCCGCGTGAGATGCCCTTCCGCCAGCAGAAGCCAGTAGTACCGCGCATGCTTCACCAGCCGGCCCCCAGTTTTCACCAGTCGCTGCTGGAGACTCGTGAGCGACCAGCGCTTGACCCGCAGCGGAAGGACCAGTCTGCGCCACAAGTTGCCCAGATTGTAGGCCAGGACGCTCAGTTGCAGGCGCACCTCGTTCGCCCGGAAACGATGGCACGACAGCCGCGTCCAGTGGGTGGCCTGCTTGCCTTCCTTGATCCATTGCTCCGCCGTACCGCGCTTGTTGTAAAACCGCACGACCGAGCGGCTCGGGAGGGCCATGTTGGTCACGATGAAGCCGACGCGAGGGAACAGCTCACCTTGGTGGTGCTCCACCTTGGCGACGATCCGTCTGGGCGTGGTCCAGCTCTTGGCCTGATAGCGGAAACTCTGGTAGCGCACCAAGGGCTTGCAGCTCGGCCGTCCCGGCGGAC
>CBDFHE010000015.1:0-308666 GCA_965247455.1 Candidatus Acidiferrales bacterium | reverse complement strand
ACCTTCCTTGAGTATTGGTTCCATTGAGTCGCCGTGGACTCGGATGCAGGTCATCCAGTCGGGGCCCGGGCGAGCCTGAGATGCCGGAACAATTATGTAGCTTTCGACCTCGCGTTCATCCACCAACCGTGGAGCGCCGGCTGCTGCCGGATCCTTCAAGACGGGCAGCGCGAAGTAGCCAGCCTTTCCAGGCTTGTGAGGGCCTCCGCCTTTTAGCTTCGGCGCCGGCAGAATCTTGATCTCCGGGATTCCTTGTTTCTCGACGCGGTCGAGGACAGCAGCCTGGATCTCAGGCATGAGGCGGTAGATGTCCGAGCGGTTCAGCCCTGCCTTCTCGAAAAAGAACCAGCAGTCCGGCGGGAGCGCCACCTTCGCCATCTGAACATACCGCTCGTTCGACGGCTCCTGCTTACCTTTTTCCCAGTGGCTGACGACCACCTGCGTAACGCCCAGCGTGCGAGCAAATTCAGCTTGGCTCAGATGGAGAGTTTTCCGCAAGCCCTTGACTTCTCGCTGCCAGTCTTTGAAAGCCACTTTTTCCCCTTGACAGGTCAATAACCGCAGGATATATAGTGGGTAGTTATGGTTAAGTCTCTTACCCACCAAAACTCTACCACGACAGACGAGGTGCGCCAGACTCTTCGCCGGACCGGGAAATACTGGGGTCTCAAGCTCGGGGTTAGTAAGCGGCTCGGTGTAAGCCAGGCGGCCGTCTCCCGGGCGGCGAGCGGAAAGCATGTGGGACGGTACCGGCGTATCGAGATCGCGTTGCTGGAAGCATTGGAGAAATTCGAGCCGGAAGTGAGAGATTTGGTCGAAAGATTGAGGAAGAATCACGTCGCATAGCTCCCCATGACGGGTTGGACTATGCGGCTTTTTGTTGATGGGCGTCAATGACTGAGCGGAGGCAGAAATTCAGTCACAAACCTCAACCAAGTCTATTCGCGTCAGTCAGCCCGACGGCGAGCTTCAACGACCACTTGGCAGTGAAAGCGAGCGCGGCACGCGCCATCCGGGACTGCCGGAAGAGCCGGCAGGAGATTGCAGAGGAGATGGCGGAGCTGCTGGGCGTGCATGTAAGCCTGACCATGCTGGACAACTGGACAGCGGAGACGAAGGACAAGCATCGCTTCCCGCTGGCTTTTACCCGCGCGTTCTGCTTTGTGACCGGCAACTTCGACCTGTTGCGGCTGGTGGTTGAGCCTTTGGGGTATCGGCTAGTGAATGGGACCGAGGCGACCTACGTGGAGATTGGCCGAGCCGTGGTTCAGCATCGGGAGACCGGCACAGAAGAGATTGGCGCGGCGGAGAGAAGAGGCAGAGGGGAGGTGGGCGTCCCTCGACTGCGCTCAGGATAAACTCCACGGCTCTTCCGAACCACTGGTGCATGAGGTGGCAATCCGGGGCGGGCTGGAGAAACACTATCACGAGTCGTTGCTGACGTCAGAGGAAAGAGAAAGGTTCTTCACATGGAAGCGGGCGTCCCTCGACTCCGCTCGGGATAAACTCCACCCCTCTTCCGAACATGCTGATACGGGAGAGCCAGCCTCTACGCCCGAGGCAGGCTCTTCTCGTGCACACCAGGGCGCCCGCCTACGCCAAGGCTTCGGCGGACAGGGCAGCTCGGCCCCATCACCGCCTAATAAGGTTGGCGCCATGGCCCCTCGACTGCGCTCGGGACAAGCCCTTCCTTCGTCAGGACAAGCTCCCTCCACCGCCCTTTCGCTGTTCAACGTCGCGTTGCCGGAAGAGATAGAGAAGCAGCTCGGCATGATTCCAGAGCCAGAGAAGCAACAGCAGGCGCTGAGCCGTTCCGCGTGATCGAGCCCTTCACGGCCAACGGTGACTGGAAAAGACTGCGCGACCAGTTCGTGCCGGGGATTGGGCTGTTGCAGACCAAGCAAGACGCCATCGTATGGATCGCCCGGCAGAACAAGATCGGCGCGCGCACGCTGGCGCGCTGGCTGGCCACGTTCTGCGTAGACGGTCTGCCCGGCCTCATCGACCGACAGAGGAAAGATAAAGGAGTGCAGCGCACGCTCTCGCCCCAAGATCGCATCGACTTGACCAGGCTATACCTCGATGCAGGCAGCGCGAGGGCAGCGCAGCGAGAGTTCGTCCAACAGACCGGGCGCCCGATCACATACGCGGTGGTGCGGCGGTTCATCAACAGCCTGCCTCGGCCGGTGGCGGCTCGCCGGCGCGGCGCCAAATACTTCAACGACACGCAGCTCCCCTACATCCAGCGCAACTACGACAACCTGGAGCCGAATGACATCTGGGTCTTCGACCACACCCAGCTCGACTTGTTTGTGAACGCCTGGGGCAGGGCAGTCCGGCCCTGGCTGACGGCGATTATGGACATGAAGGCGCGCTACATCGTGGGCTGGTGCCTTTGCCTGCAGCCGGATTCGATGACGATTGCCTCAGCTTTACGCATGGCGCTGGTAGATTGGGGAGTCCCGCAGGCCGTCTACCTCGACAATGGTAAGGATTTCCGCTCGAAGTACGTGAGCGGCAAAGGGTACTCCGGCCTCTTGCGGCAACGGCAGAAGCTGGGCCGGATTGACTTCGGCACCCGCGCGCGTGGGATCCTCTCCCAACTAGGCGTCCGGGTGATCTACGCTACACCGTTCCACCCGCAGGCCAAGTCAATCGAGCGTTGGTTCGGCACTCTTCACCGCCAGTTTGATTCGAGCTTCAACAGTTATTGCGGCAACAAACCTGCGAACCGCCCAGAGACTTGCCAGCCGCTGCTGGACCAGCACAAAGCCGACCCCGACCACTCACCCCTGCCGAAGATACAAGAGGTAGGCCTGGGATTGCGCTTGTTTCTCCAGGCCGAGTATCACGCGGCGTCTCATTCCGGCCGCGGTATGTCTAAGCGCAGCCCGCAGGAAGTCCATCAGCCCTCCGACCAACGCATCGACGAAGCCACAGCCAACATGTTGATGCTCAAGTATGCCACCCGCAAGATTAACCGCGGGGCGGTGGAACTCTTCGGACATCGCTACGAGCACCCACAGCAGGGCCTCTTCGCCCACAACGAACACCAGGCCGAGGTCGCCTACGACCCGCACGGCCATGTGTTGCCCGACCTGCAAGAAGTCTTTGTTCACTGTTGCGGGCAGGTCTTCCGCTGTCGCTATCTCGGCCAGCCGGAAAACTACGATGAGTTGCAGACGCGGCTGAAAGAACGGCGCCGGCTGAAAAAAGCGGTGGAATCCTACATCCTCGAAATCCATCGGCGCGCAAGCGTAGTTTCTGCGGGCGAACGCCGCCAGGTTGCCGTGGCCGGTCTCCTGCCAGCCGAAATTGACCCCAGAACCAAGCTGCGGGAAACGGCAGGACCCAGCGAGGATCTGCGCATCGACGAAGCCGCCGACATGCTGGCCGAAGTAGAGGCGGGTCAGGCAACCAAAGAGAACCCCGAAGATGCAGGCATCAGATTGCCCGACTATGACACGGGCCTGGGCGAAGTCTTTACTTCACGAACGGAGGCAGAGAAATGTCAGCCGCGAAATTCGACCCGCGAATCATAAAAAAGAACCCGCCGCCTTCGACGGCAACCGTTCGGGCAGCGCTCCGCGCCTATCTCGACCAGAGCGGCCTGGTGGCGGCCGACGTCGCGCCCGACATCGGATACAAACGGTCGAGCGTTGACCACTTCTTGCGAGGCAGCTACGGCAAGCTGTGCCGCGACCAACTCTACATGCGGCACGCTGTGTGGGAGTTCATCAGTCGCCAACCAGTACAGGACGATGAGGAGATCCCGACCAAACTCCTGCCGACTCACGACACCAAGCTGATCCTGGAACGCATCCAGGAAGCCCACTCCAAGCACCGCATCGTCGTAATCGAAGGCCCCCCGGGAACGTGCAAGACAACCACCCTGCGCTGGTACGAAGCGGAGCGGAACCGCCGCCAGCGCACCGACGCCTTCTACGTCCGCGCCTTCACCCAAATCACGGGGCACGGTCTGCTGAAAGAGTTGGCGGTACGAGTGGGCGCCTACGCTGCCCAGCGGCGGGAACGAGTCTTGCGGAACTTGGTCCGCAAGCTGCGCGCGCGCAAGCCCAGCGTGCTGCTGGTGGACGAAGCGCAGAACCTGCTGGCAGACCGCGCGCAAGCGTTCGAGCAGCTCCGTGATGTGATTGACATGGCGGGCTGCGGCTGCGTGCTGGTCGGCCACTTCAATTTCGTTCGGCATCTGTCCAACGGTCTCGGCCGCGAGCTGGAGCAGTGGCTCTCGCGCATCGACATTCGGGAACACCTGAAGGGCTTGCAAGATGGCGAGGTGGACATGATCGCGCGCGAGTACCTGGGCGCGCCGCTTTCGCCTGGGCTCAGAAAGGTACTGGTTTCCTTTGCTCACGCGCGCGACCGCAACGCCGGGCTGCGGGCCGCCCTGGTGGGCAAGCGCGGGGCGCAGGTTGCATTCAAGTATCTCTCTATTCGCCGCGTACGGAAGTTCTTCGAGCGCATCGATGAGCTGCGCGCCATCGAGCAAAACCGGGGCGCATCGGTGGACAAGCTGGCGCGGGGCGCGCTCAAGCAACTGGTGGCGCCGGCGGGGAGAGCGTTGTGAGCGAAGCGAATCCCATTAGAGGGATGAAGGCGGAGGGCAAGGTGGCGTTGTCGGTGCTGGGCTGGCTGGTCTTCCTGGCGGTTTCGCCGCTGCTGGGCTTTCTGTTCGCGCTGGGTGCAGGGCTGGTGGAGGCATGGCTCTGGTTCGAGGGCTGTCGAACCGAGCGGGCGCTGTGTCGGGCGCGCAAGGCGCAGGAGGAATGCCTGCGTGGGCTTGACCTACACCTGGCAGAAACCAAGCGGGGCAAGTACGACCAGCAGATCTTCTCCGACCCAGCGACTCTGCGGCGGGCACGCTCCCGGCTGGCACCCGGTAGTAGGAGGGTGAACTGATGACGCACGTCGAGATGCTGCGTGCCTGCGGTGAGCAGGCCAAAGGCGTGCGAAGTGTGGCTCAAAACGAACAGAAAAAGGAGAGCGGCACATGAACCGCAACCAAAAGATTGACCGCACCATCGCTCTCTTCTACGCCAAGAAGAAGAAGCTGGAGGCCGACGCTGCCGCCCTGGAAAAGCTGCGCACCAAAGTCTTGATCCCGCTGGCGCGGCTCTACGGATTCAAAAGGCGTCGGGCGCTGCTGCTCAAGGGCGCGCACAACGAGGCGTTAGTGATTCGCGACTTCGAGGTCGTGCTCACCAGCCAGGAGCTGGCGGCCAAGCTGCCGCGCCGGCTGCGGCGCATCTTTCTGGCGGTGACGTTCAGCCCCTCCCCGCAGCTCCGCCTGTTGGCCAAGAACAGCGTTGGCAAGCCGGAGCGCGAGATGCGCACCTTTCTCAAGAAGGCGGTCAAGGTCAAGCGCCACTGGCGCGTCGCCCGCCTCGACGTGAGGAGTTCGAAATAGATGATGACCGCACGCGACGGTTGGCGGCGCTTCCCGCTCCACCTGGGCACCTGGTTCGGCGTCCCCTCGACCGTCTTCTACCTGCTCTCCGATGCCGGCATCGGCTACGGCGCTTGGCTGTGGTGGAGCTGCGCGGCCGCGGCCGTCTGGGTGGGCTATCGCGAGCCGCGTTCCACCTGGCGCGGCAACCAGACCCTGGGGAAACAGATCATCGACAGCGCGGCCAAGCTCGGCGGCTTGGCGCTCGCCATTTGGACCGCCGCCTGGTGGTGGAGGTAGGAGTGCCTGAGAACTCGAAACCTGCCCGTCCGGCAGGCGGGCTGGAAAGTGGAAGCAAGCTCCCGCCCCCCGGCATTGACGCTAAAGCCTACGGCTTCGCGCTGGCACAACTCACGCCTCGCGGCGGCCGCCCGCCCGGCAAGGTGGTGCAGACGGAAGTTGCGCGGCTGCTGCGCGGAATCAAAGAGGGCCAGTTCCTGCAGGTGGCGGACTACTGGCTGCAACAGTCGGGCCGCAGCCGGCTGACTATTTGGGACATCACCACCATTTCCAACTGGCTGAACGACCAATTCCCGCTCAACCTGATCGCCCAAGCCATCGACCAGGCGAAAGAATCCGGCAAGCCACTCTTCACTTGCAACTACATCACGCCACTCCTGCGAGCCCTGGCGCAGGCCAGCCGCGAATCCCGCGTCGGAGGGCAGCGTTGATGAAAGCAATCACCCTCTACCAACCTTGGGCTTCGCTAATCATGGATGGGCGGAAGACCATCGAGACGCGTTCTTGGAAGACCAACTATCGTGGGCTGCTCGCCATCCACGCCGGCCGCATCTGCGATACAGAAGCCTGCCAGGAAGCAGGCTACGACCCGGATACCATTCCCCGCCGGGCCGTTCTTGGAGTGGTGGAACTCTATGACGTCTTCCGGTTCACGTTTGAAAACACCCGCGACTTCTCAGAAGAGGAGCTGCGCTGGGGCGACTTCTACCCCGGCCGCTACGGCTTCCGCCTGCGGTTGTTCAACGTTTTCGAGCAACCCATAGAGGCGCTCGGATCCTGGCAGATCTGGAATTGGGATGCCCCGGCGCTATGCCGCGACGCCCGCGTTGGGGGGCGACGATGAACGGCCGCGCATGGCGCGCAGGGGAGGATGAGCGCCTCCGTGCTCTTTATCCGGACGTCTCAACCAAAGAGGCCGCGAGGATTCTGCGGCGTTCTTTGTCCAGCGTCTACAACTGCGCCTGGACGCTAGGGTTGAAAAAGAGTGCGGCCTACCTGGCGAGTCCGGCGGCCAACCGCCTGCGGCGCGGCGACAACCTAGGGGCAGCGTACCGCTTCATGCCCGGGCACGTCCCCTTCAACAAGAGGTTGAAGGGCTGGAGCGCCGGCGGGCGGTCGGTCGCAACCCGGTTCAAGAAGGGCCAGCGCCCGCATACCTGGAAACCCATCGGGACAGTCCTCCCTGACGCGGACGGGTATCTGCGAAAGAAGATGACGGAGACCGGCTACCCTCCGCGCGATTGGGTTGGCGTTCACGTCCTGCTCTGGCAGGAGGCGCACGGGCAGGTCCCGCCGGGCCATTGCCTGCGCTTCAAGGACGGAAACAAACGGAACATCCGGCTGGAGAATCTTGAGCTTGTCTCGCGAGGCGAAAACATGCGGCGAAACACCATCCACCGCTACCCGCCGGAACTCAAGAAAACGATCCGCCTCGCCGGCAAGCTGCGGCGAACTCTAAGGAGAAAGGCTGATGGCAAAGAACAAGCTGAGGGACCTCCGGGACCATCTCTTCGAGACCATCGAGGCGCTGAAAGACGAAGACAAGCCTATGGAGATTGAGCGGGCGGAGGCGATCTCGGGCGTGGCACAGACCCTCATCAACTCGGCCAAGGTCGAGCTGCAATTCTTGGAGCTGACGGGCCAGCAATCGAAGAGCGATTTCCTCTCTCCGATTGAACCCGACCGGCAGCTGCCGGCCGCACCCAAACCGAACGGCGGCGCGCGAGCTCGCTAGAGGAGGAGACTATGAAGGTCAAGTTCAGCGGTTCAAACATCATCCTTTCGGCTGAGAGCGCCGAGGAAGCTCGCGTACTGCAGGCCGCCCGCGCCATCGCCGAGCCGGTCGTGTTCCCAAAGTTTGCAGAGAGTCGTCTCATCCGAGAGCCGATCGTTCGGCCAGAAGATTCAAGGTGGGAAAATTTCGGGCAGGAGATGCCGTTACTGCAACGTATCCGTGCTTGGGTAAGCGCCAAGTGGCGCACGGCACGCGGGTCACGAGCCACGAGTCACGGATGACGACTTTTGACCTCATCCTCGCCTATCCCTTCACGGCGCTGGCGGTGTTCCTGGCGGCGGTGGCGGTGTTGTGGCTCTGCCTGTCGGCTGCCCTCTGGGCGGCGTGGGTGCTGGGCTGGTTCGACTTGTCCGCCGCGGTGGACTGGTGGAGCCGCGTCGCCCGGCCGCGGCTGGCGCAGCAGTGGCGCGAGGTTTCTGAGCTGTGGGATTTACCCCGAGAGGATTCGAGGGGTTTATCCCGCCTGCCCCGAGCGCAGTCGAGGGGAACGAATGTGAGGGGCGGAGGAAGCGTGGTGGGTGAGAAACGCTTGGCGATGCAGTTTTCTCAGCGAAAGGCCGACGCCTCCCCCACCACAGCCAAGTGTAGCACAGAGGAACGTGGGCGGAGCGCGGTACACACCATGACTAAACCCCCATGCCCGCGACTCTAGCGTGGGATCCCGGCTGCGCTCCGCCCTACATTCTATTGACCACCGAGCACCGGCCACTGAGCACTGAGATATGAGCTTCACTCGATTCAAGAGCCTGCACGCGCCAGCCCACCAGCCGGTGGCGACTCTCTCGGCCGAGGGCACCATTCTGCTCAACCGCGACGCCGTGCTGAGCTGCGTGCGCGATGCGCGTTTCGCCGAGCTCTATTTCGACGTGGAGAAGCGCATGGTCGGGCTGAAGTTCCTGCCCGCTCCGGGCGAGCCCGGCGTCACCCGGCGGATCACCCACTACGTCCGCAACGGGAAGCGCCAGGGATCGTGCGCGACCATCCAGTGCCGGGAGTTCTTCCGCGAGTACGGCTTGCCGCTGCGCCATCTGCGCCGCCCGCTCGTCTGGATCGAGAAACTCAAACTCTGGACCTTCAAGGTGGCAGCCATCGCATGAAGAAGCGCGACGACAAAGACAGGCTGGCTGGCTCAGACGAAACCGTTGAGAGCCCGGCCGATGTAATGCGTGTAGCCGAGAAAGTTTTGCAATTGATTCACAAAGAAACCCAAAAAGCTGATAAAGCGGCGGCTGTTCTCGCGACCGCCAAAGAAGCTCTGCAGCCCTTTAGAGGTTCGTTCAGTTGAGTACCGCGCCCCAAGCCCGCCCACGCTGCTCCGCCTGTGGCGACACCGGCTTCCGCCCGGCGCCGCACGGCAAGGGCGTGGTGCGCTGTGTCCACGGTGAGAAAGCAGCGCCGGAACTGGTGCGCTGGCACCGAACGCCGATTTCAGTGCGAGAACTGCGACGGCAAGTGCAGGCCTGGCTGGCCGACAATCGTGGACCCTCGGGCGTGCCGTTCACCGCTGACCAGGCGCGGCTGCTCCGCTTGCTGGGTGGCCACCTGGGCCAGCAGCAGGCCATCCGCCTGGAGCAGATCGCGCGCGTTCTCGACAACCGCCCGGACCGCTACATCAAGCAACTCGTGCACGACCTGCGGGTGCTCCACCGCATCAAAGTCGGGAGCCTGCGTGGTTACCGTCGAAAGATCGGTGCGCCGCAGTCCTCGCAGTTGGCGGGCTGCTTCCTGTGCCTGACCGACCGCGAGCGCCTGATCACCTACACCACCGGTTTGCACGAAGCCCTAAGCCGGCTGGAAGTCTGCGACGCCATGACCGACGGCCGCTACGGGCTCCAGCAGCTCATCGCTCGCGCCCGCGGCGCCGTCCAGGGCGAGCTCAACTTCGGAGCGAAATCGTAATGGAACTATTCCCTAAGTTCTTTAACAAGAGCAGCCAATTGCGTAAGGTCAGGCGTCTCGCCTTTGAGAGCACCGATAGCTCGGTTAAGAAAGTCTCCCCGCATCCCTTCAAGTTGGCTGACGTGGGCTTTGTAGGCAGCTCGCTCCTGGTCGCGAAGAATTCCGTAGCGAATACCGATATAGAGCACAAATCCTGCTATGGCCCAATCGCGAATCAAACTTGCAATTTCCATTGTCGCGCCCCCGAAAAACTTGGATTTGTCGGAGCATAGCGCCGATGGCTGAAAAAGACAAAGGCCAACTCATCCAGCCGCGCTCCGTGCCGGTGGTCTGCCACTGCCCGGAATTTGAGACGGTGAAGCGGCGTGACAACTCCCACTGGTGCGTGGACTGCGGCGGCTACCTGGGGACTCCCGGCCTGGACGGCCGGTTGGTCGAACACCCGGAGCCCTGCGATTGCGAGCTGACAGAAGTAGAGCGGAGCATCCACTAGCCGATGGCCTACATCATCAAGACGATTGAGAGCTGGCGCGACCGCGAGCGCGTGCTGGCTTGGCTCACGCGGCGCAACCCCACGCCCAACCAGGACCGCTACCTCTACTACTTCACGCTCGGCCGCGGCCGGCCGAAGCAGCCGGTCGAGCGCCTCTACTTCACCTTCCAGGGAAAGGTGATCGGCTGGTTCGACGTTGAAGACATCGTCGCCAATGACGGCAAGTGGAACGACTTTATCAGCGGCTTTAATACGATGGACCAAGCCACCGGCCGCCAGCGCGTCGCAAACGTCTACAAAGACCAAGAGGGAGACATCTGGGCGCCGAAGCTGGGCGTCTGGCTGGTGCTCTGCCCGCCGCCTTTTCACCTGATCGAAGAACAGCTCTACTTCTCCGGCTTCCAGGGTTTCCGCTATTTCGACCTGTATTCATACCGCAAAACGCTGGACGCGAGGATCCCGCTGTGAGCCTTGCCGGTCAACAACCGGTGCGCTGCCCGCACTGCATCTCGGTGCAGCCGCGCGGGCCGGGCGGCGAGTTGCTGCTGGACCCGGGCGAGAACGTCTGCGCCAACCGCCACTGCGGCCGCACCTTCATGGGCCACCAGGCCATCCTGGAAGACTACCCGCGCGACGGTTTATCCCGAGAGCAATCGAGGGCCCGCCGCGCGCAGCCAGAGCGCCCTCCGGCCCCGCCTGGCCCTGAGTCCGCCGCAGCGGACGAACCGGTCCAACTCACCCTCGGAGGCACCAACTAGATGAGCCGGATTGTTCTCGGAAAAGCGGGTGGGCGCAACGTCGGGATCGACTTGAACGTCCTGCTGCGGACGCGGCTGCTGGTCCAGGCGAACTCGGGCGGAGGTAAATCTTGGCTATTACGCCGGTTGGCCGAGCAGCTCTTCGGTAAAGTCCAGGTCATCATCATCGACCCCGAGGGCGAGTTCGCTACACTGCGAGAAAAGTTCGGCTTCGTTCTGGTGGGGCCGGGCGGCGAGACGCCGGCAGATGTGCGCTCGGCGGAGATAGTCGCCCGCCGGCTGCTCGAGCTGCGCGCTTCTGCCGTCTGCGACCTCTACGAGATGCCGGATTCCGAGCGGCATACGTGGCTAAAACTGTTTCTTGATGCGTTGACAAATGCGCCCAAAAAACTCTGGCATCCGATGGTGCTGATTCTGGACGAGGCCAGCGACTTCTGCCCGGAGGGGAAAGCGGGCGACTCAGAAGCATCGAAGGCCGTCATGGGTTTCAGCCGCAAGGGGCGCAAGCGGGGCTTTTGCCCCGTACTGGCGACCCAATCACTTGCCACTTTGGACAAGAAGACCAGCCGCCATCTACACAACAGACTGATCGGGCCAACCTTTGAAGACGTCGATATCGAACGCTCTATTGATCTGCTCAGTATCTCTGCCCGCGACAAGAAAGAATTTTCCCACGACATTCGTACGATGGAACCTGGTTCTTTCTACGCCTTCGGCCGGGCAATCAGTAAGGTCCGAGTTCTGTTCGAAGTTGGACCAGTATCAACCACGCATCCCGACATCGGCCGTTCAAAGGTGGCGCTCAAACCGCCGCCCCCACCCAGCAAGGTCAAGGCGCTGCTGCCGAAGTTGGCCGACCTTCCCAAAGAGGCTAAAGAGAAGGCTCAGACCGTTGCCGCGTTTCGCAAGGAGATCCGCTCGCTCAAGGCACAACTGCGCGCGCAGCCAGCGGCTCCAACCAAGAGAGTTGTCGAGCGCGTTGTGGACCAGGCAGAGACAGAGAAGACCGTCCAGCGCGCCATCAAACAAAACAACCACCATTGGCAGGGTCAAATCAGGAAGCTCGTTAGCTACATTGCTCATCTGAGCACTTCCGTTATTTCGATCTCAAAGGAGGCGGCAAAAGCGGAAGCACTCAAAATGCCTGTGATTGATTTTGCGCCTTCGCCCAAGATTCCGCGCGGGGGCGCAGCGGTGCAGCCGGTGTCGCCCTCCCTGGCAGGCGGTTCGAGCCCGCCACCCCGCTCTCTTCCGACGAATGACGGCAACGTGAAGTTGAAGACCGGCGCTTTTCGGATGCTCCAAACTCTGGCACAGTGGCACCCGGACCCATTAACCCGCGACCAGCTCGGTGCGCTGGCTGGGTTTGCACCCAGCGGCGGTACTTTCGCCGAGTACTTGGGCTCAATTCGGAAGCCGGAGTTTATCCAACAACGCGGAGAACAAATCGAGATAACGGAGGAAGGGATTGCCTACGCTGGCAAAGTTTCGCCTCGCCCCGATTCTTCCGCAGAGTTGATCTCGCTTTGGAAATCAAAGTTCAAAGCCGGCGTGGGCCGCATGTTAGACGTCCTAGTGGAGAACAACCCTAACTGGATGTCACGCGAAGAACTGAGCGAGAGGACATACAAGGGCGGAACATTTTCCGAATATCTCGGGGCCCTGCGCCGTGCTTGCCTTATCGAAGAGCAGGGCAGCCAAGTCCGCGCTGCGGAAGTCCTATTCCCATGACGACGGCGGCCAGAATCGACTATGACCCGGAGAGACAAATGAATCGACATTGTTGCCCGGTTTGTAAAGCTGACCGCTTGCACCGCGGCCCACTTATTGCCGGGTTCTACCTTTGCCTCACCTGCAAGGTGCTCTCTCAACCCTACGTCGGACCAAGCGAGGCAGAACAAGAACGCATGCTATGACCACGGCGACGACAACCAAAACTGCGGGCCCGATTCGGGCGAGCGCGCCGGAGGCGGCGCGGGTGGCCAAGCTGCGCCACGCGCACTTCCTGGCGGGCGTGGTCTACCGCCACTATATCCGCGAGCGCGCGCACGACTCTCAGGGTGCTGTCCTCTCTTATTCAACCAAAACGCTGGGGGAGTTTCAGAAGGCGTTGATCCTCGAAACCGCAGTCAACCTGGGCTGGCCGGTCCAGAGTCGGAGTGAACTGAGCGCGGTGCAGCTCGCTGCCATCTGCGGCGCCCTGCGAAAGCAGATGGACGAGCGCGGCATCGCCATCCCCCGCGCCCACAGGTCATCCCGAGCCCGCCGCGGCGGGTCGAGAGATCTGCTTGACTCCGACCCTGTCACCCAAGAAGAGCAGCAGCTGATTCTCGAACTACTGGGCCGCTGCCTGACCGAGCGCGACTGGACCCAGGCTCAGGCCGAGCAGTTCCTGCGCCGGCAGCTCCACCGCTGGAAACTGGATTGGCCTCAGACCCACGGCCAGGCCCGTGCTATTATTGGCGGGCTCAAGGCCATCCTTCGCCGCGAGCCCACCGCAGAGTGCGAGCCGTCTCTTGGAGGCTCCAAATGACGACTCGCATGCACCGTTTCGTATCAGCGTTCGCCCTGACCCCAGGCTCCAACACTGTTTCAAGTGTGACTTGGGATACGGCTGGAGTTAATGAAGCCTTTACAAAACTCCGCAACGATGCCAGCCCCAATGGGCAACTGAGAACTGAGTGGTGGTATCGTGCAGCTCCAACCGCGAAGACCGCCGACATAACCATCGTCGTCAATTCCATGAGCGGAAGGATTGCTGCTGGTGCCGCTAACTATCAGGGTGTTAACCAAACCACTCCAGTTGAAGCTGAAAACGGAAGCGGGAGTAATGGAGCAACCAGCCTTACTACCAGCGTAACTACTCTGACAGACAACGCCTGGCTGGTAGCCGTTACGGGCCAACGTGGCGGAAACGAAGCTATGGCTATCACGTCACCTGGAACTGAGCGGTGGGAGCGCGCCAACGGTAATCCCAGCCTAATATCTTCCAATGGTGGTGACGAAGCCATTGCCTCAGCAGGTTCAGCCGACATTCAAGCAACATGGACCTCATCTGGGGCCTGCTCTCAGTCAGTAGGCGTATTGAAAGACGCTGCAGCAGCGGCTGACGACGACCTGATAGTGATTCAATAGCCCATGCCGAAGACTCCCCCGCGCACCCATCGCCAGACGCCCAACTGCGACCACCTGCACTGTCCCGTGTGCGGCTTCCCGGTCCCTGACCGGCGCACCTATTGCAGTAACAAATGCAAAGAGGTGGCACGGGCCTTTCGCCGTCGGCGTTCGGTGGAATGCATCATCCGACCCAAAGGTTCAAGTAAAAACGGGAGAGCATGGATACCCCGAAGGTTTCTTCCGCGGTCGCTCCTGTAACCCCCGCACCACGCGTGGTGCAGGCCCGTAGAGCGGCGATCTCATCGGCGTTCGCGTCCCAAGGCCACCCCGCCCGCGAGCACAACATCTTGTGCCTTCGCCCGGGCCAGCCACAAGCCTGCCCCGCGCTGGCGGTGGAGACGAAATGAAGCTGACCAAGCTCCTCTACCGCTACTCGGAAGCGGCCAACTTGCTCTCTTGCTCCACCGGCACCATCCGAAAGCTGGTGGAGGGGGGCAAGCTGGTGCGGGTCTTCCACGGCACCAGCACCCGCAGCGCTCGGATTACCGCCGAGTCTCTCCAGGACTACGTCTCGCAAATCGAGCAGCGCAACGGTTCCATGCTCCATCCCACCTAATATTTTGTTCACATGGCGCTATAACCCCTATACATGCCCTATCACGGCTCCCCTTGACTCTGTGCCACACTCCCCCCAGACAACTCGGGCTCCATCCGGTTTCCGGTTCCGGGATGGAGCCCGATGCAGAGGAGAAAGGGCAATCGGCGCTGCCTGCCCCGGTTGGATCCTCCCCCCCGGCCGGGGCCGGACTAATAGATGAGTGAACGCGAAACAATAGATCTGATCCGCCGCGACTTCGGGCAAACCATCGCCACTGCCCGGACCGGCACCAGCGTCTCGGCCGCTTTCATGGCTGCGCTGGTGGCAAACGAAAGCGCCGGCAGCGTCGAGGAGCGCCTGGCGGCAAACCGTTTCGAGAAGGGCGTGCTGAAAAAGATTGTCCTGGCCGCCCTCGGAGACGAAGCCTTCTCCGACCCCTCGCTCTCGCGGCCGATTGGCCAGGACGAGTGGCTGCTGGAAGCCGACTACGCCATCGACACCCGCCATCCGCCCAGCACCTCTTTCATGCTGGCCGGCTTGCAGAACTTCAAGGAGCTGTCCACCAGTTGGGGGCCGATGCAACTGATGGGATGGCACGCGCGCGAGTGGGGCGTTCCGCTGGTGGAGTTCAGCCGGCGCGAGACACACTTCCAGCACGCGCGCGCCCTGATTTTGTACTTTTCCCAGAAGTACGAGCTCCGAGCCGACCGCGACTTCCACCAACTCTTCCGCTGCTGGAACACCGGAGTCCCTCGCGGTCGCCGGACCTTCGACCCCAACTACGTCGCCAACGGCTTGCGCCGCCTGAAGCTCTATCAGCAACTGGAGCAAGCGGCATGAAACTTGGTCTCGCACTGCTGCTGGTCCTGCTGCTGGCGGGCTCCGCCGGCGCGGCGGGGCACTTCCGCCTGGGCAAGAATAACTGCTGGGTCCAGATACGCAGCTTCGACCGCGCGACCGGCCTGCTGGAGGCCAAAGACTATCGGCACAACATCCGTTGGGAGATGCGCTGCCGTCTCCCGCGCGAGCAGCGCCAGCACCTGGTGGCCGAGCGCGGCGTGATGGTGAAGATGCGTTTCAAGAAAGACCAGCACACGGCCGAGTTGCAGCTCGCCCGGCCCGACACGAATGGAAACTATCAGTTGGCCTGGGTGGCCTTCACCGCCCAGCGCCTGATTCTTTTGTGAGGAGGAACATGATGAGGAAACTCTATCGAGCAGCCGCAGCCGTCGCACTGATGGTTGCCTTGATGCTCACGCTTTCGGCCTGCACCGAGTTCGAGCGGCAGAGCTGGGTTACCATCCGCGACGCAGATGCCGCCCTCGAGCAAGTGACGACAGAGTGGGAAGGCTGGAAGGCGGCCAACCCGCCGGTCTTCAGCGCCGGCGAGCTGGAGAACATTCGCAGGGGCCTGGATGCAGCCAACGAATCACTGAGCGCAGCGGAGCGTAGCTTCACCACCTACCGGACTACCAAGGAACGCTTCTGGGAAGGAAAAGCCACCGAGCAGGACGTAAAGGCTACCCAGCAAGACCTGCTGCGGCTAATTGAAGATGTAAGAGCTGCAGTGGCGTCCGTGCAAGCTGTGGTCGCTACGTTGAGGCAAGGGGACGGCCAAGCGGCCCTGATCTTATCTGTGAACCAGGCAGCTATTCCCAGCGCCATGATGATGTTGCTGACCCTCTTCGGTCAATTGGCGGGCGCCCTGGAGCGAGGCAAAAAGGGCCTCATCACCGCCGCTTCCGTCAACGTGATTGCGGCCGTGCTGAAGGTGCACAAGCAGGCTACCAATGAAGACATTGACCTGGCGCTGCCGGCGCTCCGCAAACGAATCGAAGATCGCAGAAAACGCTTGGCGGCCTAGCTAATGAACGGCGAGACCAAAGCGAAGCTCAGCAGCCAGCTCAAGAGCGGCGCCACATTCGGAGTGGGCGCGGTCAGCGTGGGCGGCATGCTGATGCTCCTGATGCAGGACGCGCAATTAGCGCGGGAGTTCGGGCCTTACTTCGTCATCACCCTCGGCCTTCTCGCCATCGCGGTCCTGGTCATCAACAAAGCTGTCCCGCTCGCGTCGCAGTTCGTCCAGACGCAGTGGAAGATTTCCGAAAACATGGGCAAGATGGCCGCCGCCACCCAAGTCATCGCCTCCAAAGACGACCAACGCGCCCGCGAGCAGGACCTTCGCTTATCTTACTTGGCGGCCAACAGCGACGCCGTACTCAAAGAAATCCGTGAGGTCAAAAAGAGGTTGCCCGCCCAAGGCGGGCCAGCCTCGGGCGGGCCAACATGAACGGGCTTGACCGGGCGCGGATGCGCCGGCTGAGGGGCGTTGTCCTGAAGCTCATCCGCCTGAACCAAAAAGACCGCAAGCCTCGCCTGGACGACATCACTATCTGGGGTGTGCTGAGCGACTTGAAGCATAAGATCAGCATCAACGAAGTCCGCACCGTCTTGAATGATCTCCATGATCGGAAGTGCATCTCCTACGACGAGCTGCGCGACGACTACAGGGGTGAGGTGTCTTACCGGAAGATTCGGATTGAGCCGCGCGGCGTTGACCTGGTTGAAGGCGTTGAACAAGACCCGGCGGTGGAAGTGGTGGGATGAATGGCGCAGAAATCAAAACGGCGGCGGCATCCGCGCGCCGGCGAGCGGCGGCACAAGCGCCAACCTTTCAGCATCGAGAAACTTCCGATCGCCTGGCAAGAATGGATCAAGCAGCAGCGCGCCATCCCCAGCGTCACGCCCTGGGAACAGATCGAAGAGCGCTCTACGACTGCGCTGCCCTGGAAAGAGCTGCCGCAAGAGACGCTGCGGCTGTTTCCCCGGCGCCGCCTCCCAGCCTCGAACATGCTGCGCTGGTACGACGTCGCCTGCGTTCAGGTGCAGCGCGAGAACGCCATCGAGCGCCAGTTCTCCATCGACTTTGCCAACAGCCTCCTCAGAGGCGGCTACAAGAACCTGCCCGAATCGGTGCGCACCGCCTTGGCCGATCAAGTCTTTCAGCTCAACCGAGCGGCGCGCAAAGGCGACCAAGGAGAATTCCAAGCGCGCCTGGTCGATCTCGGCAACCTGCTAGTCAAGTTCGAGCGCAATCGCATCGCCCAGCAAAAAGTAGAGGTCGACCGCCAGCAGTTGGACCTACAGAACCGCATCGCCTCAAAAGTCAAAGGTTTGGAGAAAGACATCACCAAGAAGAAGCTCTCGCCGAAAGAAATGCGGCGGCGCTTCCGTGAAATCTATGGGCTCACAACGCAACAAGAAAGCTGACGCTCCGCCCATCCCGCTCTATCCCTATCAAAGAGCGTGGGTCGAAGACGAGTCTCGCTTCAAGCTCTGGGTGAAATCACGAGATATAGGCGCCAGCTTTGCCGATACTCTCGCCCATGTCGAACGGCGCATTGAGTTCCCCGGCCTCACGGTCTGGCTCTCCGCCTCCGAGCGCCAGTCGAAGGAAGCCATCCAGGTCGTAAAGACACACGCCGAGGTGGCGGACAAGAAGTTTGACTACGATGAGATCGAGTTTCCCGGCACGCAGGACAAAGCTCTGCAGGTCACACTGAACCACAACCGCGCCCGCATCATGGCTATGCCCTCGAATCCCGCCACGGTTCGCGGATTCAAGGGCGACGTGGTGCTGGACGAGTACGGTTTCCATCGCGAGCCGGTTGCAATCTGGCGGGCCGTGCTCGGAATTATGAGCCGCGGCTTCACCCTCGATGTCATCTCCACACCCAACGGGCAAAGCGGAAAGTTCCACGACCTCGCCAAGGCATGCGGCGTGGATCTCCTGGGCGGCATGCAGAAAACGCATTGGAAGTCGGGCCAGTGGTCCGTCCATTGGTGCGACATCTACACCGCCGTCAAGCAGGGGTGTCCGATTGACCCGAAAACCATGCGCGAAGCCGCCGACGACGAGGACACTTGGCTGCAGGAATACTGCTGCACCTTCTTGGCCGACGCTGAGAACTATATCCCGATGGAGCTGATTGTCGCCTGTGAGAACGAAGGCGCAACGCTGGAGCTGCCGCCGAATTTCCAGCCGCAAGGTCCGCTCTATCTCGGCGGCGACATCGGCCGCAAGCAAGACCGCACCGTCTTCTGGCTGTGGGAGAAAATCGGCGACGTCCTCTGGACTCGGATGGTGAAGGTGTTCCACCGCACGCCCTTCCATGCCCAGGCAGCATATTTGGATGCAATCCTGCCGATGGTTACCCGCGCCTCTCTGGACGCTACCGGCATCGGCGCCATGCTGGCTGAAGAGGCCCAGCGCAAGCACGGAACAAAGGTCGAGCCGGTCGACTTCAACATGGCCAATAAAGAGTCGATGGCTACGTTGACAAAACGAACCTTTGAAGACCGGAATGCGCGCATCCCGTCGGCAGCTTTCATCCGCCGGTCGTTCAACGCCGTCAAGCGCTACACCAGCGTGACCGGCCGATTCCGTTTCGATGCCGACCGCACCGACCAGGGCCACGCCGATGAGTTCTGGGCTGGCGCGCTCGGTTTGGCCGCCGCCTCCGGCCCGTCAATCTCCACTGACTTTTTGGCGTCGGGGCGCGGGATGGCGGCGCAGCTTGGCCGCGACTTCGGCGGCGGCCACAGCGCCTCCCTGGCTTCGCAGGGGCTTTAACAGATAGATGAGCAGCGCACCACAAGCCGTCCCCAAGCCGCCCCCGGGCGAGATTGTCACGCCCGAGGTCCTGCGCTCGACCGGGCTGAACGCCACCGCCTTCAGCGGCAATCTGAACCCCTCCACCATTTGGACGCAGATGGTGGCCGACAGCCATGCCGCCTTTCCCTACTACCGCGAGTTGTTGGAAAAGGACGACGTTGTCGGTTCGGCTTTCGAGGTTCGGCGCTTGCGGGTGCTGGCCCGCGACGCCGAGGTGCAGTCAGCCGATGAGAAGAATGACCAGGCGAAATTGTTTGCCGATGAAGCCGCCGCCTTTCTCGACACCATCCCCAACTGGCGTGCGTTGCTGGAAGAGTTGTTGCGCACTCCCGCGATGGGTTTCGTGGTGGCGGAAGTGGTTTGGCGCATCGAGCTCGACGGCAGCATCGGGGTGGAGAAGATTGTCGGGCGTCCGCAGGAGCTCTTCAGTTTCGGGCCTCCGGGGCAACCGCAGGTGGGCGAACTGCTCTTCTCTAGCTTCCCCGGCGGTACCAGCCAGCCACTGCCGGCGCGTAAGTTCCTGGTGCTCACCTACGGAATGGAAAACGGCAACCGCAAAGGCTCGCCGGTCCTGCGCAAGGTATTCTGGCCCTCCTGGTTCGACCGCAACGCTCTGCGGCTTGACCTGGCCTATCTGGAGAAACCCTCCGGGACCATTGCCGTCCGCTACTCCCAGGGCGCCAGCGACGAGGAGCAGAAGAAGGCACTCGCAGCAGCCGTAGCCATCTTCGAAGAGGTAGCGGTCGCCATCCCCCAAGGTTTCGAGATCGCGCAGGAGTTGCTGGCCACCAGCCGCACCCGCGAGGGCAAAGACTACGGCGACTACATCGACCGGCTGGAGGCGAGAATCAAGCGTCGCATTCTCGGTCAGACGCTCACAACCTCCGGGGCCGAGGCCGGGGCAGGCTCGCGCGCCCTGGGCGACGTCCACAAAGAGACCGAGAACGAAATCATCCGCAGCGACGCGCTACTGTTGGAAACAGGGATCAACCAGCTGCTGGGTTGGTGGGGTCACTGGACTTTCGGGCCGCAGTTCCTGGAGCGTGCGTTCCGACCCAAGTGGACGATTGAGAAAGAACCGCCCAAGGACGCCTCGCGCCAGCTCGACATCATCACCAAGGCCCACAGCCTCGGTGTTCCGATTCCCCTTGCCGAGGTTCACGAGAAAGGCCAAATCCGCCGGCCCGAAGAAGGTGAGGCGGTCCTGCCGCCGCCGGTGGACCCGTTTGGCGGCGGCGCATCGGTGGGCCCGGTGCCACCGCCGGAGGAGTCGGAATGATTCCCGCGCTCCAGACTCAGCCCGCCCTACCTGGCGCGATTCTGTTTGCTGCCCAACCCCGCCAGCGGCGGGGACAGCCGCCGCTGCCGAAGTTCCGCATCAGCAGCCGCGCGCGCAAAGAAAACCGCGAAGCCACCCGTGATGCGGAGGTCCTCTTCCAGGCATCGTTTCTCTCCCATGTTCGGTTTGTGTCCGCCGTGGCGGATGACTTATTGGCGGCCGGCCAGCTCTGGTTGAGCGGCAGAGGCGCCTTCATTCCGCTCGAGCGTGCCCAGGCATTCCACACCCGCCGGGTGGCGGAGATCCTGGCAGCAGCCGAAGTCGCCGGCCGCCTGCGCACCCGCCGCCAAGCCAAAGAAGAGGTGGACGACCTGAGTGACCAAGTCAGCGCTTTTGCTGAAACCGTCCCGCGGTCGGTGGCGGTGCGCGATGCCGTCAGATGGATTCGCAGCCTGCCCGCGGTCCCCAGCTCCGAGTGGGAAGCCTTTGTCAGCAAACACCAACGGGCAGCCTTCTCGATCGCAGGGGAAAGCCGGACGGTGGTCATCGAAGCGGTGCGCGACCTGGCGGCGGAGTCGTTGCAGTCAGGACTCACGCCGTCGCAGTTCAGCAGCCTGGCACGCGACATGCTGCGGCAGTTCCAGGCTCGTCCCGGCCGGCTGGGAACGGTCTGGAATAACACCGTCAGCAACTCGCTGCGCGCCGGCCGCTACCAGGAGCTGCAACGCCCGGAGATCCGCCGGGTACTCTCGCACTGGCTCTTCGACTCCTACAACGATGCCGATACCCGCGACAACCACCTGGCAATGGATGGCGGCATTGCTCCGCTGGAGTGGTCAGGCTGGGCCAGGTACGGCGATCCGCTCGGCCACAACTGCCGCTGCGCCCGCAGCGCCATTCTGGCTGTGCGCGCGCAACGGATGATTGATAGCGGCCAAGGCTTTGATTTGACCGTGAGCATCCCGGCCGGCGCCGGCCCGGATGCCGGCTTCACCAAGTTCCCGATCTGAGGGCGAGGAGGAAAGCATGACTGACCTGAGCGGAAAGTGGATTGAGGTTTTCAAAGTCGGCGACTACGGCGACAAGGGAAAGTTCACCACCGCCGACCTCGACAAGATCGCCGAAAGTTACGACCCCAAGCTGCACGAGGCCCCGGTGGTGATTGGACACCCCGCGCACGACCAACCAGCCTACGGCTTGGTCAAGACGCTCCGGCGCGCAGGGAATTCCCTCTGGGCACAGCTCAGCAAAGTGGATCCGGGGTTCAGCGACCTGGTCGAGCAAGGCCGCTTCACCCAGCGCTCGGTCGCCCTCTATCGAAACATGCCGCAGACCAGCGGCCCCTATCTCCGGCACCTGGCGTTTCTGGGCGCGCAGCCGCCGGAGGTGAAAGGTTTGCAACCGATTCAATTCAACGATGGCGAACGTGGCGAGCACGTCTCCATCGAACTTCCCCCGCCCTCGGCGGGATTCAAGGAGGACGAAGTGAGCAACCAAAACCCCGAAGACACCAAGCGGACTATCCGAGAGGTGATGAAGGAATTCTTCGCCGAAATGTTCGGGAAGAAATCCGAGCCGGCCGGCGCCACCTTTACCGAGGCACAGGTGAAGGAGCGAATTGATGCGGCCGTCCAGAAGCTGGAGGCCGCTTTCCAGGAGAAGCTTGACGGTCTCGACAAAGAGTTCAAGGAGCGCTCCAGCACCGACGACGACGAGAAGGCCAAGCTGAAGGTGGCAGCCTTCATCGAGAGGATGCGCGCCGCCCACCGCTGGGTGCCGTCGTTCCATAACGCCCGGCTGCCGCAGACGCTGCAGTACCTAGAGACCGGCGAAACCTTCACTTTCGCGGAGAAAGACGCGAAGGACGTCGAGCAGCAGGTGAGCTTCGGCCGCGCTGAGGCTGCCGCCGCCCTGACCACCTTTCTCGAATCGCTGCCGGAGTTGGTTCCTTCCGGCGAGCTGGCCGGCCAGCCTGGACGCGGCAAGGTGATCAATTTCCGCGAGGACCCCAAGGCGCAGTATGCCGAGGGGACGTTCGACGAAGCTGAGCGGATTCAGGCTTTGCTGCCTGAACTCCGCAAGGAGTTCGGCGAAGCCAAGCCGGAGCACGAGCTGTTGGCCATCGCTCGCCAGCGGGTTATCCAGCAAGGCGCGGCGAGCTCAATTTCCGCCGGCAAGGTCTGAGCCGGTACTGAAAAGCAAGGAGGAAAAGCATGTCACCCATTGGTGGAGAAACTGTTCTGACCCAGAAGTCTGAAGGTGGTGCGATTGGCGCTGACCTGGCGGTGGTGAAAGGCGCCACCGACAACGACGCCAAACTGCCGGCAGCGGCCGGCGATCGCGCGACCGGAATCACGGCGCTGGCTGCGGACGCTGCCGGCAAATCCATGCCGGTCATCATCTTCGGGCCGGCAGTTGGCACGGCGTCGGCTGCCATTGCGCCCGGTGATCCTCTGGAAGTTGCCGCCGCCAGCGGCAAGCTCAGGAAAGCGGCGCCGGCCGCGGGCGTCAACGCCAACATCGTCGGGATCGCACTCACCTCGGCTGCGGCTGACGGCGACACGTTCGATCTGCTGGTCGTGCCGTCGGTGATGCAAGGCTAAGGCTTCGGCCCCGCCGCAGGCGGGGGAGTAAAAACACAGGAGGATTGAACCATGTTTGTGAGCACAAAACAGGGACACATTGATGTCCCGCTCTCGCAGTATTCGCAGGCGTTCCGGAATCCCGAATTGGTGGGAGGGCGGTTCTTCCCGCGCGTCCCGGTGAACAAGCAGAGCGACAAATACTGGAAGTGGGGGAGCGAAAACGTGCAACTCCCGCCCAGCACGCTGCGTGCCCCGGGCGCGGCCGCTCAACGCATCGACCAGACCATCTCGACCGACAACTACAACGCGGAAGACCAATCGTTGGAACGCTTCATCACCGACGAGGAGCGCGGCAACTTCGATCCCGGCAACGTCGAGCAGTGGGCCACCAAGCACTTGACCGAGCGGCTACTGCTCTCCAAGGAGAAGCTCTTTGCAGACGACGTCACCGACACCGCCAAGATCACTCAGAACGTCACCCTCGCGGGCGTCAACACAGTGGAGTGACACTAGTGGAACCTCCAACCCGATCGATGACGTCCAGACCGGGATCGAGACTATCGTGCAGAACTCCGGCGTCCGGCCCAACCGTTTGGCGATCGGCTTCGAGGTCTTCTCCAAGCTGCGCGTTCACCCCAAGATCACCGAGCGTATCCAGAACGTCAAGCTGGGCATCGTCACGGTGGAAGACTTGGCGGCGCTGTTTGCCATCCCCGAGGTGATTGTGAGCCAGGCGCATTTCCAGCCGTTTGGTGGCGGCACCACCGGCTTCATCTTCGGCAAGCACGCCTTCCTGGCTTTTGTCCAGGATTCGCCCTCTCCCGACGATGTCAGCTTCGGCAAGACCTTCGTCTGGAACGCCCCTGGCACCTCGCAGGGCTTCCAGGTAGAGATAGGGCGCGCCGCACCCGTCAGCCGCAAGTCGGACGAAATCGCCGTGCACTTCTATTACGACCAGAAGATCACGGCGACTGAGACCGCTTACTTGATCAAGAACGCGGTCGCGTAGTCGCGGCGGCCTGAAAGAGCCTGACTTTGCCCCGGCCCCCCCCACGGGGGCCGGGCGGCTGAAGGAACGGAGGAACCAATGTCAAAGTTCATCGTGAAGTCACCCATCAAGCACGACGGCAAACTCTACCAGCCCGGCGAGAAGATCAAACTGACCGATGAGCAGGCCGCAGCCATGCCGCACGCACTGGAGCCGGTCCAGGCAGAGCAAGTAGGAAGTGGCGACGCTCAATTTGTGGCGCTCAAGAACTTCCAGTATCAGGGTGAGCGGTTCAGGGAAGGCGAGACCTATACCTTTGACTCTGCGACAGCCCTGGAGCTTGGAGCAGAACGGATTCGGCCGGCAACTGAAAACTGAGCACTGCGCGCTGAGAAACTTGTCCTGAGCGACCGAAGGGAGTCGAAGGATGGCCTACTCGACCGAGAGCAACCTGCTGGAGCGGATCACTGAGCAGGACCTGATCCAGCTTACCGACGACAACAACCTGGGCCAGATTGACTCCGCCAAGGTGACGGCCGCCATCGCGGCCGCCGACGGCATCATCGACTCCTACGCTGCCGGGCGGAATCAACTGCCGCTGGTGGTCAACGAGATCGTGGAGAAGCTCTCGGTCGATCTGGCTCTTTACCAACTGTACAGCCGGCGCGGCGTTGTTCCAGAAGTAGTGAAGGATGGGCGCGACCATGCCATCAGCCTGCTCAAGTCGGTCTCGGCCGGGAAGGCCTCGCTCAACCAGGACGCCAAGGAACAGGTCGGCGTGGCTGAGGTCAAGACGCCTGACCGGACGGCTCAGGAAGACAAGTTTCGTTTCGGCAAAGAGAACTTGAAGGACTCGTAATGCCGAGTATTCGCAGAACCTACAAGGGCAGGCAGGTACAGCAGATGCTGGACCGGATCGGCAAGCGGCTGGGCAACCTACTTCCGGTGCTGCAAAGCATTGCGGAGGGAATGTTCCGGCGCACGCGCCAGGCCTTCCAACAGGAGCGCAGCCCCGAGGGCGTGCCCTGGCGTGCGCTCAATCAGCGCTACGCTCGGCGCAAACTCAGGCGCTTCGGGGCCAAAAGGATACTGGTCGCCGGCGGAACGCTTCTGCGGGGGATCCACCGCGGGGTGGATGAGGCCCGCGGCCTGGCCTTCGTCTCCACCATTGAATTGCCCTACGCCCGCATCCACCAGCTCGGAGGCTTTGCCGGGCGCGGCCGCCGCACGGCCATCCCGGCCCGGCCGTTTCTCCCTTCGGAGGCAACAGCCGAGAAGATTGCCGTGACCACCGTTGAGGAGTTCTTCCAGCGCGCGATTGGTGAAGCCCGGCCCTGAGCCCATGAACTATGGAAACACCCAGCATCGCCGACATCGAGAAAGCCATGATGGAGCTGGTGGAAAACGACCCCACCATCCGAGCCTACAAGAATACCGTCGCCACCCTGAGCGCACGCAACCTCAAAGACGACCGCGTCATTGCCCGGCACCCGGCTTTCTTGTTCTACATGGAGGAGACGCGGTTGGCGGCTCGGACGCCCAACACCTACAACTACCCGATGGTTTTCACCATTCTTTGCCTGCAAAAGAACCTGCGCGGGCCGGAGGCGGAGAAGTTCGGCGGATTACCCGGCGAGATCGGGATCTACCAGATGCTCAAAGATCTCAAGCGAGTGCTGGCCGGCGCGCGGCTCGACATTTCCGGGGTCAGCTCCAAGCCCGAGGTCAAACTCCTGGGGGAGCGGTTGGAGGAAATGAGCGACCAGGGATTGCTGGCCTCGCTGCGGGTGGCAGTGGAAACGGAATACCAGAACTTGTGAGGTGATCGAACCATGAAAGTCAGGCAAGACAAAATCAAAATCCGCCACCGCGCCGCGGCGCCCGACAAGGTCCGCATCATCACCGGGCCGGTTGACCTGACCCTGGAGCGCGCCCACGAACCGCACGAGCTGGAGCGCCCGGTCTGGGCGGCCGTCTTCAGCGACGCCGACCGCGCGCTCTTTGACGTGGTGGAGGACCCGGTAGTTGTGCCAGACCTGTCTGAGCAGGCAGGCCGGGCTGGGCGCGTTCAGCGCGGCCCTGCCGTCGGCGGGTCAGGTGGAGCAAGTGAAGAGAGTAAAAGCAGAAAGAGGGAGAGATAAGTCATGGCCTACGAACCACAGAGACTCCGAGACATTGCGCTGGCGTTTTCGGTCAACAAGCAGA
This sequence comes from Candidatus Acidiferrales bacterium, assembly GCA_965247455.1. GTDB lineage: Bacteria > Acidobacteriota > Terriglobia > Acidiferrales > 2-02-FULL-67-57 > JACZYA01. The sequence goes on along the minus strand of CBDFHE010000015.1, from coordinate 282,567 downwards.
CCACCTTCCTCACTGCGCTGGCCGACGGTGCCATCCTCAAACGCCCGCCGCGGCTGAGCGCCGAGCTGGCGCGGATCGGACGGACTTTTCACTCCGACATTGACGACTTCAACCGGGGGAGCGAATTCGCCAGCAAGTTGGAAGAGAAGTCCAGACAACTCTCTCTCGCCACTTCTTTCGACCTGGACACGCTCACGGCCGCGATCATTGCCGGCTTCGGAATGGGCAAGGTGGTCACCACCCAGCCCGACGCCACTAACGATCCCAATGCCTACCAGCACGTCTTCACCTTCTCCACCCCTTCGGTCTCCAAGGTTGTTCCGGTCACCACCATCGCCCAAGACAGCACCGCCGACCTCAGCACCAAGCTGGTGGATATGGCGTTGGCTGACTTGACCATCAGCGGGCGCAGCGGTGCCGACGCCGGCCCGCTCAGCCTGGCCGCCAACTGGCTGGGCTCCGGCAAGGAAGCCGCCGGCATCGCTTCCATGCCGGCCGTGACCGCCGTCCAGCAGCTCCACAACCGCGACCTCGACATATTGCTCGGGACGGAAGGCTCTCCCGTTTCCATCAAAGAACGGATTGTGGAGTGGAGTCTGAACGTCACCCAGAACCTGATTGTCCAGTACCAGCCCGGCTCCGGCCTGTTCGCGGGCGCCATCTTCCACGGCGACCGCCGCGTCACTCTTTCCCTGGGTGCCCACGCCAAAGACGTGGACGACATCAAAACGCTTTTTGACGGCACCGCCTCCAAAGAAGTGCAGCTCAAGGTGGAAGGGCCCATCACCACCGGCGGCGTCGCCGTCAAGCACACGCTCGACATTCGCCTGCCGGCTACGCGCATCACTGCGCTGGAGGAAGGCAACGAGAACAACTTCCTGCTCTGGCGGATTGAGATCGGGTCGGAGGGTATTTTCAAAGGCTCGACCCTGACCGAGCCGTTGCAGATCACCGTCATCAACGAGGAGCCCACCCACCTGGTGGCGGCGTAAGAGTTTCGAGAAGCACGGGCCAGCCTGGCAAACGCCCGTTCCTCCGCCGGATCGAAGGCGGGGCGGGCCCTGGCAGAGAAACCAAATTTCAAGCGGAGGTTTTTCTGCCATGACCGACGAACAGACCAAACAGTCAACCGATCAACCCGCCTACGCCGAGGCTGTGGCAAGCGGGCTTCTTCCCCTCGACAGTCCCGAGCGCACGGTGCGGATTCGGGAGCTGCTGGGTGAAAAGCCCAAAATCCGCCGCCACATCTTTTCTCCCATCAACGAGAGCGACTGGCAGAAGTTCTTCGCCCAACTGCACGCCAAGCGCCACCTGCACGAGGGCCGGTTCAGCGTCGAGAGCCGCTTTGATGAAGCCGCCTGCGAGCTCTGGGATTGCCGGGTCCTCCGCATCGAAGGCTACCGCGTCGCCGGCCTACCTTCCCAAGAGCAGCCGATCGAATCGTGGCGCGGCCTCGTTCCCGTCAGCCACAAAGTCGCCACGGTCGAGCTGCTGCAAGAGGTGGTGCAGGCCGACGACTGGCCCGACGACTTCGACCTGGGGGCAGAAAGGCTGCCGGTGGTGCTGAGCGCCAACTGGAATGGGCTTGTGTACCAGCCTCTGCTCCATCTTTTCCGCGCACCCGGTCACGACGAGGAGATGCGCTTTCGGCGGCTGGACGCGCAGTCGTTTGAAATCAAAGGATCGCGGGGAATCTCCTGGTTCATTCCTTCTGTGTTTGAGCCGCTGGTCGAGCTCTACAACAAACTGATCGTGCGCGCAGAAGGCTACGCCGTGGCGGGCCAACCACTCACTGAGCCCGCCCGCCACATGGATTCCATCCACAAGATCACTGCAGTGGCGCTGCTGTTCCGGCCCAAACCGATCAAGTTGGAGACGGAGAAAGAGAAGGAAGCCATTGCTTAGTCCGATTGGAGAAAACACCGAGCGACTGCGCAGCTCCATCGAGCAGATGGTGTTGACCCAATACCGTGGCCAGGACCAGGCGGCAGCCGTACCGCCGCCCGATGCCAAATGGATCAACCACTTGCTCTATCTGCGCCAGTGCATCGACACCGATCTGTTGCGGCCCGGCGAGCTGCAAGCGGTCGAGTCCCGGGGGTTGGTGCTGCTCAACCAGGTCTTGGAAGAGCTGAAGGGCCGGATGAAATGCCCGCACTGCCACCTGCCTTCAAAGACCTTCACCCACTGCTCTGAGTGTAAGAGACCAATTCAGGCTGGAAGGAAGAACTGACCTGTGGCCACCGCCCGCATCGATATTGAAGTTTTAGATCGCGCGAATGCCCAGCGCCGGCTGGCACAGATCTCCCAGGCGGAAAGGAAGCTTAATATTCAGTTTAAACGCGGAGCCATCACCTCGGAGCAGCTCCGCCGAAGCACTGAGCGTCTCAACCGCGCCCGGGCGCTCCTGACCCGCCGCCTCAATACCAATTCCGCCTCACTGCGCCGCGCCAACCGCGCCGCCGCCACCATGACTACCACCCTCGGCAGCCTGCGCTCGATCGCTCTCGGCGTCGGCGTTACCTTCGGGGCCTGGCAGGTGGCGCGAATCCTTGGCAACTCTTTACGAGTAGCAGCTGAATTTGAAGCAGGGATGAACCGGGTGAAAGCTCTGACGCAGGCTACGCGGGCAGAGTTTGCCTTGCTGGAAGAGAAGGCCAAGACTCTGGGCAGCACTACCGTTTTCAGCGCTCGCCAGGTTACTGACGCCATGGGATTCCTGGCGCAGGCAGGTTTTAGCGTCAATGAAATTGTCGGCTCCATGCGCGACACTCTGAACTTGGCTGCCGCGGCCGGACTCGACCTCGGCACCGCAGCCGATATTGTTTCGAACGTCATGTCGGGCTTTGGAATCCGGGTCGAAGACCTGGGCTCAGCAGTTGACGTTCTGGCCAAAGCCTCCATCAGCGCCAACACCGACCTGCTGCAACTCGGCCAGGCCATGAAGCTGGCCGGCCCTGTGGCGAAGCAGTTCGGCCTGACTTTCGAGGAGACCACCGCCGCCATCGCTCTGATGGGCAACGCCGGTTTCCAATCGACCCTCGCAGGCACAGCGCTCCGAGGTGCGCTCATTCGTCTTGCCGCCAGCGCCAAGAAGTTCGGGGTTGACGTCTTTGACGCGCGCGGAAAGCTGCTGCCCCTGGTCGAGATTATGAATCGCCTGCGGACGGCTGGCCTGAGAGACACCGAGATGTTCGAGTTGCTGGGCCAGCGCGCCGGGCCCGCTTTTGCTGCTCTGCTCAGCCAGGGCGAGAAGGCGCTGGAAAGATTGACGATTGAATTGAAAGAGAGCGGTGATACGGCCGAGGACATCGCCAAGACCAAGATGAAAGGACTGAAGGGGGCGGTAGTTGAGCTGAGCAGCGCATGGGAAGGTCTGCAAATTGAGTTGGCAAAAACAAAAGGTCTGGAAACTGCCACCCGAGGCCTGGCTGGCCTTCTACAGGCCTATACCGCGATGGGCAAAGAAGTAAGAAGAGAAGGCGGACTATTCGAAATAGACGTTGCTGCGCAGATCAAAAAGTTGGGACCAGGATTGACCGAGAAAGAACTTGCGCTATTTCAAGGGCTAAGCGCGATCAGCAAGAAGAGAGTCGAAGATGCCAAGGCAGCCGCGCTGGCCGAGAAGGAGCTCGCCGAAGCCACAGCCGCGATCGCCGCCGCCAGTCCCCTGGGACTGGCCCAGGCAGAGGCAGCAGCGATTGTGGCCGAGGCCAAGGCGGCGGCCGCGGAGATCGAGAAATTGGCCAAGGCACAGGAGGAAGCTGCCAAAGCGGCCGGAAAGCACGGAAAGGCGTTGGAGGAAGAAGGAGTCTTCGTCGCAAAAATCACCAACAACCTTGACGCGTTGATCCAGGCAACAGGCAGAAGGCCGTCTCTTTTGAGACCTGGAGAACAAGCCGACCTCACTAGGGCCAAAGAAGGACTGGAACAGGCCAAGGAAGCAGAGCGGCTTCTCACCGAGCAGGCGGAAGTGATGCAGCAGGCGCACGAGCAGGCTTTCCGCCAGATGGAGGCGGCGGTCGATTCATTTTTTACTCAAACTTTTCTGGGGGCGCGTTCTCTCAGAGATGTCTGGAATTCCCTCACCCAGCAGATGCTTCGAGTTTTTCTTTCGACGGTGGCAAAGATGGTTGCCGGATGGCTGTTGGGAATGCGTCAGATGCAGGCGGTGAGTGCGGGGGGGCGGACTGGCGCAGCCGGGCGCTCGCTGGGCGGTGGCGGCATCGGTTCGATCCTGAGCAGGGTGTTTGGCGGGTTTGGAGGTTTCGGAAGTACGACCGCGCCGGGCGGAACCGGCACCTTCAGCGGCGAACCTATCAGCAGCCGGTTGATCTCTGCTGGCGGCGGCGTGGGAGTGGCAAGGTTTTCCGGCGCGCAACTCAGTCTGCCTATACCGGCAGCGGGCTCCGCCAGCGGAATTGAGGCGCAGGGCGGTGCCCTGGCGGCGCTGCGTCTGAATCCACTCGCGCTGCTAGTGTACTGTCCCGGAAATAAGGATATATTAATGGGCAACCTTTGGCCTCTGGAGGCCCATGCCACGCGGTCGCCCCGTTACTCCCCTCACTCTCAGTGAGTGAGGAATCGGAACTGGGGAGCCTCGCCCGCTCCCGACCGCCGCATAGTCTGGTGCTGAGGGCCCAGATTGTGCTGGCCTGCGCCGAAGGCGTTCCCGGCTCTACCGTGGCCCGGCGTCTGGGTGTCACCCGACCGTGGGCAAGTGGCGAAAGCGCTATCGTGAACATGGAATCCCCGGACTACACGATGAACTGCGTCCCGGACGCCCCCGCACGGAGGATGAACGTGTTGCGGAAGTCATCAACACGGCCCTGCAAACCGAACCTCCCGATCGTTCGGGAGCGTGCGTTCCATGGCGGAACACACGGGAGTCGGCACGGTCCAGCGGTGGTTCGATCTGTTCGGCGTTCGCCAGCGGCGATTTCCAACGACCCGTTCTTCGTCGAGAAAGTCCGCGACATCGTCGGTCTCTACCTCAATCCCCCGGACCACGCCGTGGTGCTCTCGGTCGATGAGAAGACCCAGGTTCAAGCTCTTCAGCGAACTCAGCCCGTTCTCCCCATGGGCCTCGGCTACGGAAGGCGTCACCCATGATTACAAACGTCACGGCACGACCACTCTGTTCGCGGCTCTCGATGTGGCCACCGGCATCACCCGCTGCCGCGGCATCAGGAGTTCCTCACTCCTGCCAGATCGACGGCAGTGTGCCGCACAACCTCGACGTCCATCTCATCGTCGATAACTACGGTCCGCGCTTGGCTCGCTCGGCGTCCCCGCTACCACGTTCATTTCACCCCAACCTATGGTCAACCAAGTCGAACGCTGCGGCATCATTACCCAGAAGGCCATTCGCCGAGGTTCCTTCTCCAGCGTCAAGGCTCTCGTCCGTAACATCGAGCGCTTCGTCGAACATTACAACGCCAACACCAGTCCTTTCGACCGCCACGGCCGAATCCATCGCTAAGGTCGAACGACTTTGCTCATATATTTCCGGGACAGTACACTAGCAGGCGGCGGAATCCTTGCCGGTTTGTTAGGTAGCGGCGGGAACCCTCTGTTAGGTGGGTTGGGCGGCGCGGGCATCGGTTTCGGCACGGCGCTGGGCATTGGAAGTTTGTTGGGAGCACCGCTGGGAATCAGTCTGGCAGCCGGCATTGTCCCCGGCCTGGTCTTGGGTGCGATCGGACTGGTCAGCGGAATACTTAGTCGCGGGAAGAAGAAGCGCCGGGCGGCGGCGTCCCAGGAGGTCCTGACAGCGCAGTTGGGCGATGTGATTGCCGACTTCAAAGGCTTTCAGACTGACTTAGAAGGGGCTTTGGCTACCATCGACCAGCTCTTCATTGCCTTTCAGGGCGAGGTGAACCCGCTGGGGAAGGCCGGGCGGAACGCGGTCAGGTTTATGTCGCCGCTAGTGTTTCGGGTCAAGAGCGGCCTGACTGAAATCCAGGCTGCGCGCGACGCGCGGTTGCTGCTCTCGGCTTCCAGTCTGATCCCGGAGTTCTCCCACGGCGGCCTGGTGCCGTCGCTGTTGCACCCGGGCGAGTTCGTCATCCGGCGCGAGGCGGTGCAACAAGTGGGCGTGCAGAACCTGGAGCGGGTCAACGCCGGTCAAGCGCCGATGGGAAACGTGAACATCAACATCACCATCAACCCGTCGCCCGGCATGGACGAGCGCGCAGTGGGCGAGATGGCAGCGCGCGCTATCTCGCGCCGATTCCGCAATCGCGGCCTGCAATTCGGAGGATAGCCGATGAAAAGAACCTTCACCATTGCGCTGCTGTGCTTGCTCGCGTCCGGGTGCGCGGTGCGCCGGCCGGTCCCCCGGCGCCACCCTCGAGGGCCGAGGAGGTCCTGCGGGTCATGACGGAGTTGGCGGAGATTGCGGTCGTCTTCGGGGCCGACAACTCCTGGGGCCGCCACTGCCTGCCCGAGCACCTGCGCGATCGCAAGCACGACGACTGGCCGCCGCCGCTCAACCAGGTGCCGCGCTGGGCCAACGCTTTCTGCGGTGATGAGCCGGTGTGGGGCGAAGGTTCCGCACATCAACCCATTCCGCCGCCCGGCCGGGAAACCCACCACCTGGTGGATCAGGACGGGCACCGGCGCCCCTACTACGCATTGACCTCTGAGAAATGCTGGCATTTCCGAGTCGGCTTTCGCTGGGACGACGTGGACGGCTACTACAACCTGGTCCTCCCCTGGATGGCCACCGTCAAACAGGTGCCCGGCTGCACTGACCACCGATCACTGGAGACTGGAAACTGAATCATGGCCGAGACCGACCTTTTTCCTGACATCGGCTGGGACTATCCGCTCGACATACCAGTCGATCCCGGCACCCTGCGGCAGAAGGCTGGCGACGGCAGCGTGCAGAGCCGCATTCAGCGGCCCGACCTGCGCCTGTTCGAGCTCGTCCGACGCTCGGCCACCACCGACCAGCGCGAGCAGATCGAGGCCTTCCACCGGCGTTTGCAAGCCGACTTCTTCCGCTTCGACCACAAGGTTTGGGTGAACGACGGCGGCACCTTGCGCCCCCGCAGCTTCCCCGTCATGTTCGCCGGCCCACCCCAAATCGGCCTGGCGCACAACGACACCTGGCCCATCAGCGTGACGCTGATTGAAGCGGTGGGCAAGGCGCTCCCGACAACAGAATTGGCGGTCAACGGTACCTTCGACACCGACATTGCCAATTGGAATACGAATCTCAATGGCAGCGCCGGAGGAACTTTTACCTGGGACGCCGGAACGTTCAAGTTTTTGCAAGGGACCAACTCTGTCTGGATGTTGGCGGCGCAAGCGGTCAGTCTGGTTCAAGGACGAACTTACCAATTTGTCGCTGAACGGGCGGGAGTCTCATCTGGAGGGAGAGCCTATGCAGGCGTGGCCACGACCAGCGAAGCCACAGTTGGAATCCCTGATGTGGTTTCGGTCCCTTGGGACGGCACTCGGATTGAAAAACAGTCGGCGGCTTTTGTGGCGCCATCAACCGGCACATTCTATTTGAAGCTGCGGGAAGGTTCTCCGGCAGCACGATTCTCAAAATTCGACAACATTTCTCTGCTTGAAGTTAGCAACTATCCCGATCCCAACTTGGGCCACCCGTCCTTTTTCATTGAAGAGACCGAAGGCGTGGTTATCGCCGGCACTTGGACGGAGCAAACCAATGGCAACGCCCACGGGGGAACCTGGAAGTTCAATGCCGGTACGGTCACTACCGAGGCTTTTCAGTGGCTCTATGGGGGCTACGGGTTTCGCCTGTGGTTTCCCAAAGCGGCGAGTTGGGGAATCGTACAGGTTTTTCTAGATGAAGTTTCTCTTGGTACCGTGGATCTCTACAACGCCACTACCTTGGCGAGCGCGGCCTTGTTCACCAAGCTTGACGTTCCGCTGGGGCTGCACCGCGTGAAGCTGCAACCTACAAATACGAAAAATGCAGCCTCCACTGATTTCATCGTGGTTGCTGATGCGATTGAGGTGATGCCGTAAATGCCGCGTGGACTGAGCGCCGCCGCCAAGGCCTACATCGGGCCCATCCGCTGGGCTGTCAATCTCACTTTGCTCGACTCCACCACCAAGAACTATGCCCAGGAGGCGCTGACTTTTCTGGGCACCACCTACCAGCCTTACCTGGGCAGCGTCGCTCCCGTCCGCTTGACGCGCACGCTGGAAGCTGACTCGACCGAGATCGAGCTGCTCAACGTGGACCTCACCATCGGCGACCTGCTCCGCACCAAAGCCTTCGACGGGGCCCAATGCACTGTCAAATTGCTACTGCTGGGCATCAACGAGGAAGTCGAGATCCTTCCGCGCGGGGTGCTGCGCGAGGAAGCACAAGACCAGCGCTTGGCCCGGTTTCAAGTCACCAGCCGGCTCGACCCTTCGCTGCTCAGCGTCACCTCGCGCAAGTTCACCACCACCGACTTCCCGATTGTTTCGCCGCAGGCCGCGCGCCGACTGCGAGAGACACCCGGCGTTCCGCCCCAGGTTCGTGATCTCATCCAGGAGGCTTTTCCCGGTGGCATACCCCCTTTCGTTCCGTTCTGAGCCATAATGTCTGCCTTCGATATTTACTTCCCTGATTGGAACGATCCTTCCGGGCCGCGGCCAGGCCCGCAACCGCCAGGCCCCACCCCGCTTCCCTCGCCGGTCCCTCCCCGCCCGGTCTTCACCGGCAACGAAGAGATCGAGCTGCTCTCGCCCGCCGACATCGGCCGCCCCATCCCGCTGGTCTACGGGCTACACCTGGTAGGCGGCAAGGTCTTTTTCCAACACGAGGTTCAAACCGGCGCCGACAAGGGCAAGACGCTTGTCTCCATCGCTCTGGGCGTAGGCGAGTGGAACAAGATGCGGGCGTTGTTCGTCAACGGCAAACTTGTTGACCACACCGACACCAGCAAATTTCACTTTCACCCTGGCAAGGCGGGGCAGGCCGGCGCTGAAACCGACCCGGCCACCCCCAACCAGAAGACCTGCTCCTTCTGGCCCTCGAACTTCACCCAGCAACCCAACTTCTCCGGCATCGCCTACCTCAGCATGAAGCTCGACCCCGACATCGAGGCGCCCGGCCCCGGCTTCCAGGTGGTGGGCATCTATGAAACACTGCTGGTGCGCATCTTCGACAACGTCGGCAACCAGACCAGCTACGCCTACTCTTCCAACCCCGCCTGGATCGCGCTCGACCAGCACATCCGCTCTTGGATTGCAACGGCGAAGACCAACGGCGAGACGCTCAGCACGGCCGAGAAAGATGAGATCGACTTCCAGGCCTTCAAGGATTGGGAAGTCGATTGCGACTTCGTTACCCCGCAAGGCACCAAGCGCTGGGAAGCCCACTACGCGCTGACCCAAGAGACCGACCTGATGCGCGCGCTCGAGCTCTCGCACTTGCTCGGCCGTGCCTACACCCTGGAGAAAAAAGGCAAGATCGCGCCTTTCATGGACAAGGCCCGCTCCCCTGTCTCCACCGTCACGGCCGCCCACATCGCAGAGGGTTCCTTCAATCTCGGCCGGCGCAGCCTGCGTGATGCCGCCAACCGCATTGAGGTCAAATACCGCGACCTCGATAGCGGCAAAGGCGCGGGCACCATCTCCACCACCGGCGTCACCGTCACCGGCACCGGCACCGACTTCACCAAACTCTACCGGCCGGGCGAGCCCTGCGACCTGCGCGACGGAGCGCAAGCCGGCGAGGTGCGCGCGGTCAAATCTGTCGCCAGCGCTACGTCGATGGTTTTGGAGACCGCCTTCTCTGTCAACCAAAGCGGTGCCGCCTACGGCAATCCTGCTCAAGATTTTGATGTCAAAACCCACATCGAAGAGGACACCACCCTGCAAAGCCAGGTCGGCCGCGTCATCACCGCCACCTTCGACCTGGGCAACTCCACCCCCGAGCGCGCCGAGCGCATCGCAACCTTCCTGCTCGACCGCACCACCAAGCTCATCCGCCAGACCGGCTATCGCCTGTGGCTGGGGCAGGCCAGCGCGCTCGACCACCTGCCCGGCGACGTGCTCACCAGCCCGGATGACGTCAGCTTCGACCCCGCCAACACCCGCGACTTCGAGGCGCTGGAAGTGATTGTGCAACCCGACGGCTCGGCCGAAGTTGCAGGGCAGGAATACCAGAACATTTTCTCTGACGCTGCTTCGGCCCCGCCAACGGGGGAGACCGCGTTGCCGCCCCGGCCACGCGCCGGCGTTGCTGGCGGTTTCCAGATGGGCGCGGTTTTCGCCCCCGACCAGTACAGCGGCACCAGCAATGTGGGCGAGATCGACTTCAACCCGTTGCCCGACCGCGACCACACCCTCTGGCGTCTGCCCGACGGCACCGCGTTCACCTTTCCCGCCGGCAGCCAGTTCGTCTCTCAGGCGGTGCAAGACACTTATACCGGCCGCGTCTACGTCATCTTCTCCAAACAGAAAGTCAACTCGGAGCGTAGCCTGGCTGCCTTCCGTGACTCTCACATCCTGGTTGTGCGTTGGAATGGCGGGTCTATGCAGTACAACAGCAACACTGCGTGGGTGTCTTTCACGCCGCTGGACACGGACATTTGCATCTTTGAGGTTCAACGCAGCGGATTGGGCTGGGCAGGAAAACCCACCCGCTTCATAGGCGAGGAGTTGATTGCACATGTTGAGACCAGGGAGCGTGTGGAAGCCGGGCTGACCGATGCGGGCATCGTCAAGACCGACAAAGCAATAACAGATTCAATCAACGCAGATGCGACCACCGCCGAGGATTTTGCCAGCACAGGCGGAGCCGTAACCGTCACCGCAGAGGTAGTGGTTCAAACCGTGAACGTAGTCACGGATGGCGGTTTTTGTGCCATCTGGACAAGTTTCGAATACATCATAGCCAGCGGTAGTAGCCTGCGGATGCGTATCAGAAAGGACAGCCTGACCGGAACCCTGTTGAGTCAAACGGCTACGTTTGGGCAAACTGGTTTTCGTCCACCAGTGTCTTTTATCGCTAAAGATTCTTCACCTTCTGGGACACAAACCTATGTACTGACTGCCCAGCGGATAACTGGTGCTGGTTCTGTCCAGGTTAGCGGCAGGAAACTGCTTGGGTTCAACATCAAGAGGTAAGATGGCGAAAGGCGTAGTCATATACGATTTGGCGACGAAAGAGCTCCTCTCCGTTCACCAAGTAAGCAACGACGCCCATGTAAGCGTCTTCCCCGCGCAGCCGGCCACTGAGGGAGCCATTGTGGTTCCTATAACTCATTCAGTTGTCACCGAGCAAGCACGCTGGCGGATACAGGCGGGCGCCTTGGTTCAGAAAGCGACAGGCGTGATTACTCCGAATAAGACTGCCATTACCGCCGATGGGGTTGACGAAGCCACGCTGGACTTCGTGGGCTTGGTAGCCGACGCCACGGTTTCCTTCGGCCTAGGACTGCTTCGCACCGTCACGGTTGCAGACCCTCAAATTATTCTAACCTCCGACGTGCCCCAGGTCTTTGAGATCCAGATGGCAGATGCACTTCATTGGTCGAATCCAGTTCTGGTGGAGGCCGCATGAGCCGCTTTGACCATCGAGCGACGGAAGATGAACTGCTCCAGGGCGAACTTGTGCGCGTCTTGAAAGCTATGATCGCGGCGCTGCTGGCAGAGATCAATCTGCTCAGGCAGCAGCACAAACAGGCTGCCATCACCAAAACCAAATTTATCGCAAAGATAAAAGCTAAATTATGACAGCAGTTGAGAGGAGGAGAGCAATCCCGGCGTTCGCGCGCCGGAACCACCTGGAGCACAAGCTCCAAATGACCCGATTCGGGCCCGCCCTCCGTAGGGCAAAGCCCGAAGGAGGGCTGCCCTCTCCCCGCCAGGGCCTGCCCGCCTAGGCGGGCTGACGCCTGACGACAACTGGCGGGGATGGTAAGCCAACTGACGGGTCGAACACTACCCCGGAGGTTGTGCGTTATGCTTCGTTCACCGTTGCGGTGGGTAGGCGGCAAGAGCCGTCTGCGCGCCGAGATTCTCAAACGCTTTCCATCACACACCTGCTACGTCGAGGTCTTCTGCGGCGCCGGCTGGGTCCTCTTCGGCAAAGACCCTGCCACATCAAAGTCAGAAGTTCTCAACGATCTCGACGGCGAGCTCATCAACTTCTACCGTGTCTTAAAGCACCGACCGGCTGAGTTTGCCGAGCAGTTCCACCTGGAGCTAGTCAGGCGCCAGCTTTTCAACGAGTACCGCCGCTTTGAGGAGGGAAAGACAGAACTCGAGCGCGCCATGCGGTTCTACTACGTCCTACGCCTGTGCTTTGGTGGGCGGCGCGAGGAGCGCTCTTTTGGCACTTCAGCAACGAAGCCGCCTGGGTTGCCACTATCTCGGATTTACTTCCAGGCTCAGCAATTTTCCTCCCGGCTGGAACGTGTGGTCATCGAGAACCTGCCGTGGCAGAAGTGTCTTTCTGTTTATGACCGCCCTCATACCTTCTTCTATCTCGACCCGCCCTACCCCTCCACTAGGAAGGACGACTACTGCTCACGCATGAGCTGGGATCAGCACGAGGCGTTGGCTGGGGCGCTGAAACTAGTGCAAGGGAAGTTTCTGCTCAGCTACCAGGACCACCCCAGAATCTGCCGCCTCTACCGTGGCCGCGGCCTCAAGACCGAGCGCCTGCCCGTCACTTACAGCCTGGGCAACAAATCTGGTGCCGGCTGGCGAACACACGAGCTCCTCATCCGCAACTTCTGAGTAGTTCCCAGGCGAACCTGGGGCGAACAAAAAAGGGGACCCTTTTGGGATTATTAGAGAAACTTGCCACAGAGCGCGCACTTCCTGCCACTGAACGCGGCTACACTTGCCACCGAACGCGCTCCGCAACACCACTGCCGCCGAGAGGGAATCAAGGCCATGTGCTATGATGAACTTTCCGAGAGGGAAATGGCGCGGTACACCGACAAGCAGGCGCGCGCGGGCTTGGCCGCGCGGCTGCCCCAAATCGAAACCTGGGCCAACCAGTATCCCGGCTACGAAATCACCATCACCATCCCGGAATACACTTCCGTCTGCCCGCTCACCGGCCTGCCGGACTTCGGCACTGTAGTCATCCAGTATGAGCCTGACCGGAAGTGCCTGGAGTTGAAGTCGCTCAAGCAGTACATCACCGCCTACCGCAATCTGGGCATCTTCTATGAGAATGCGGTCAACCGCATCCTGCGCGACTTGGTGGCGGCCTGCCAGCCGGTGCGGGCGGTGGTGCGGGGTGAGTTCACTCCTCGCGGCGGCCTGCGCAGCACCATCGAGGCGCGCTACCAGCGGTCCCGGCGCAAGCCGTCTCGAAAACGCCGCTCTTAGGTATAATGGCGTTCGAGCACCGGAGTGTGCCCCGAGCCCCGGCCAGCGAATCTCGTAAACCAAATGGCACTACGTAAATTCATCTTCTGGCTTTCCACCAAGAAGGTCTTCACCGATCCCATTGCTCGCACCGGCATGCGCCTGGGCTTTGCCCGGCGCTTCGTGGCCGGTGAAACCCTGGAGGACGGCCTGCGGGTGGCCGCCGAGCTGAACGCCAAGGGCTTGCTGGTGAACATGAACCAACTGGGCGAGAACGTCAGCGACCGGCGCGAGGCAGAGGCGTCCTGCGAGAGTTACCTCGAAATCCTCCGGCAACTCGCCGCCCGAAAAATCCAGGGCAGCACCTCCATCAAGCCCACCCAACTCGGGCTCGATTTCTCGCCCGCGCTCTGCCAGGAGTTCACCGAGCGCATCGTGTGCGAAGCTGCCGCGCTCAACAACTTCGTCGAGATTGATATGGAAGGCTCCGCCTACACCGAAGCTACGGTGGCGCTGTTCGAAGCGGTGCGGCGCAAGCATTCCAACGTTGGGCTGGCGGTCCAAACCTACCTCTACCGGACGGAAAAAGATTTGCAGCGGCTGCAACCGCTGCATCCCAAGATACGGCTTGTCAAAGGGGCTTACCTGGAGCCGCCCAGCATCGCTTTCCCCCACAAGCGCCAGGTGGATGAGAACTTCCGCAAGCTGATGAAACTCCTTTTCAGCGACAACGGTTTCATTCCCGCCATCGCCACCCATGACCCCGCCTTGATTGAGGAGGCCAAGCAGGTTGTCCGTCAGCGGGGCATCGACCCTGACCGTTGGGAGTTCCAGATGATTCTGGGCGTACAGCGCGACTTGCAGGTGCAGTTGGCCCGCGAAGGCTACCGCATGCGGGTGTACATTCCGTTCGGCACCTACTGGCTGCCCTATTTCCTGCGACGGCTGGCCGAACGCCCCGCCAATCTCTTCTTCATCCTACGCAGCCTGCTGCACGGTTAGGCTGCAACTATTCGCGCTGCCAAGAGCAACCCTTGCCGGTGCTGTGTCAAGCCTGTGTTGCTGCAACGATGTATGTCAACTTGCCCCGCCTGTCCTGAGCGAAGTTGAAGGGCGTCTTTCAACGGGGGCTCGTACAGGCCGCAGCAGGCAGCTGAGCATGCACGGTGGTAGTCTTGCCGGGGAAGTTCCGGAGTCCCGGTGGCGGGGGCCACCGGGTTGGACATTGGGTAGAGGGCCGGAGACGAACGACCGAAGCGGATCGAGACTTGCCCTTCACAACGACTGTCCAGCCCAGCGGCCCCCGCCGCTGGGAGTAGAGCTAGTAGCGGTGAAGAAGCCAAAGGCTTCTTCGTCGGTTTGTCTTTGGCTCGCTTGCGTTGGGGATTGCTGTGATAGACTTTTTCCTCGAATACTATTTAAGGAGCTAAACATGAGGAGGGAATCTTTCTTGAGGGTGTTGGTGGTTGCCTTGGTTGTGGGCTTCGGCTTGGCGGGTTGCCAGGTGGAAGCTCCCGCTTTGCAGTCCGGGCAGGCCAAGGAGTTGCTGGATAGCTGGACCAACAACGGCAAGAAGTTGATCGAGATGGCGGAGGACTTCCCGGAAGACAAGTACGGCTACAAGGCCAGCGAGGAAATCCGCGCCTTCGGAGAATTCATCCGCCACATCGCCGCCGTCAACTTCCGCTACGTTCGCATGGAGCAGGGGCAAGAGTACGACCCGGCGGAATTCGCGCCCGAGAACTTCAAGGGCAAGGCTGACCTGGCTGCGCTCATCAAGCGCTCGTATGACGAGGGAGCGGCGCTGATCGAGCAGGCCGGCGACGCGCAGATAGTGGAGGCGGTCAAGAATCCCTACGGCGACTACACCAACAGCCGCTTCGCTTTTTGGATGCAGGCGGTCGAGCACGCCGCCGAGCACTACGGCAACTTGGTGATCTACTATCGCTTGAACGGTCTCGTGCCTCCGGCCTCGCGCGGCAACTGAGTTAAGTGTTCTGAACGGAGGACGGCCGCCGGGACGCGTTCAAGCCGAGATTTTCTGGCAACCTTGTGGGCCGATATTCCGTCCAAGCTTCTGAACGAACGGTTGCGGTTGAATCCGACCACACAACTTTGAAGGAGGGCTTTATGCGCAGGTTAGTGACCTTTTCCGTGCTGTTAGCAGTTCTCGCCCTTGGAGCCGGGCTGGCTCAGGCTCAGGACCAAACGCCGCCGACTCCGCAGGAGCGGTTTTCACGGTCCTGGAACAACGTCCACAAGAAAATGATCGGTATGGCCGAGGATTTCCCCGAAGATTAAGTACGACTACAAGGCTCATGCCGACGTGCGCAGCTTCGGCGAAGAGCTCATGCATGTCGCCACCGTCTGTGCTTTCATCGCCGAGCGCGCCCAGAATCCGGAGGCTAAATTTGGCGATGTCGCCAAAAACTTCCAATACACCTCCAAAGCCGACACCGTCGCCAAGCTGAATAAGTCGGTGGAGGATATTTCCGCCGTGGTGGAAGGGGAAGACAACCTTCGTTTGATCGGCTTTCTCGAACACGCCGGTGAGCACTACGGCAAGTTGGTGGTGTACTACCGCGTCAACGGGCTAGTGCCACCCGCCACCCGAGCGGCGCAGGAACGGCGGCGGCAACAGCAGCAACAGCAACAGCAGTAGCTACTCGTAGCGCAGGCAGGCCACCGGGTCGAGCGCGGCGGCGCGGACCGCTGGGTAGATGCCAAAGAAAAGCCCGACCCCAACCGACATCAGGAGAGCTGTCACCACCCAGAAGAGCGAGAGCTCGGCGGGCAAGCCGGGCACGGCTAGGCGAATCGCTGTGCTGAGGGCGGCGCCCAGCAGGATGCCCGCGATTCCCCCCAAGCTGGTGATGGTGATGGCCTCGGTGAGGAACTGCTGGCGGATGTCGCGCCGGCGCGCCCCCATCGCTTTGCGCAAGCCGATTTCTCCCGTGCGCTCGGTGACCGAAACCAGCATGATGGTCATCACCCCGATGCCGCCCACCACCAGCGCGATGGAGGCGATGATAAAAGTCAGCAGCACCACTGCGCCGGTGAGCTGACTCCAGAGGTCGGTGAGGAAGTCGGGCGAAGTGATTTCAAAGTCGTTTTCCTGGTGTGGCCGGACTCCGCGGCGGCGGCGCAGGATGCCGGCGGCTTCATCCTGCGCGCGCGCCAACTGCGCCGGGTCGTCCACTCCCACGGCGATGATCTGCTCTTCAATTTCCGGCCAGAGTTTCCCAAAGGTGTTGTAAGGGATAATCACGAACTGGTCGATGCCGGGGCCGCCCAGCAGGCCCTGGTGTTTTTCCCACACGCCGATGACGGTGAATTCGGTGCCGTTCACCCGCACCACCTGTCCGATGGGGTCGCGCGGGCCGAAGAGCGAATCCGCAATCGCCAGCCCCACCACCGCTACGCGGGCGCTGTGGTCGTTCTCCACCTGGGTGAACATCCGCCCTTCCTTGATGGAAAACACCGGCATGGCCTCGGGCATGTCGGTTTCGGTGCCGCGCACGAAGGGGTTGTTGACTTTCTGGTTGCGGTAGCGAATTTCGCTGAATTGGCCGAAGAAAGGAATCCGCGTCAGGAACGGCGTGGCGAGCGTGCAGGAGCGGCACTGCTCGCGCAGCGCCACGGCGTCGGCGTAGGTGAAGTGCTTGCGCACGCGGATGTGCTCTGGCCAGTTGCCGAAGCTGAAGGCGGGGAAGCGCGTGACGAAAAAAACGCGCGCGCCAATCTCCTGTGCTTTGTCGGCGATGTGTTTGTTCAGGCCGTGGATGATGGCGGCCACGCTGATCACCGACACCACCCCGATCACCACGCCCAGCATGGTCAGCGCCGCCCGCAGCTTGTGCGCGCGCAGGGCGGCCAAGGCCGTGCGCAGGTTTTCCTTCCAGCTAATGCCCATCTATTCCGCTCGCAATGCCACCGCCGGGTCGAGCCGGGCGGCTTGGACCGCCGGGTAGATGCCGAAGATGAGGGCGATCAGCGAGCTCAGCAGCAAGCCCGCCACCGCCACCCAGATTCTGATCGTGGCCGGGAAGGGAGTGAACTCCCGCAGCAGCAGTGCCAGGATGAACCCCACCGCCTCTCCCATCAGTCCCCCGGTGATGCAAACCGCCAGCGCTTCCAGCAGGAAGTGCCGCAGGATGTCCCGGCGGGTGGCGCCCAACGACCGTCGCAGGCCGATCTCTTGCCGGCGCTCGCTCACCGAGACCAGCATGATGTTCATGATTACGATCCCGCCCACCAGCGACGCAATCGAGCTGACCAGCACGAACACCACGAAGAAGACCGAGCTGATGTCCTCCCACAGTTCAAGATAGGTTTCGGCGGTGGCCAGGTAGAAATCGTTCTCGTCGGCGTAACGCAGGTTGCGCTGGCGGCGCAGCAGTGCCCGCACGTCCTCCATCACCGCCGGGAGAGCCTCCTGCGAAGGGGCCTGGACTTTCAGCGTCAGGCTGTGGCGGCGCCCGTAGAGTTTCTCAAAACTCGCTAGCGGTATGATGACAAAGTTGTCTTGCTCCTGGCCGAGAACCGAGCCGATTTCTTCCGCCACGCCGATGATGCGGAACTCCTCGCCTGCAATCTGCACGCTCTGCCGCAGCGGGTCCACCTGCGGGAAGAGTTCTTCCCGCACCCCGTAGCCCAGCAACGCCACCGGCACGGCCTGTTGGTCTTCGGTGGTGGTGAACCAGCGGCCGACGGCCAGGTCGAGGGTAGTGATGCGGGCCATCTCGGCGCTTTCGCCGCGAATCTGGATATCGGCCAGGCTCTGGGTGGAGGAGCGCACCCGTCCGCTGGTGGAGCCGACCGCGCCCACCTCCACGCAGGTGCGGCACCCTTCCGCCACCGCGCGCCACTGCTGGCGAGTGATGTCCTTGTGCTTGAGCGCCTCGATCATCTCGTCAAAATTGGTCATGACCAGAGGCGTCTTGGCCACTTCAAAGACGTTGGTGCCCAGGTTGGCAATCTTTTCCTGCACGTAGGTGTTGGCGCCCTGCACCAGCGTCATCACCACGATCAGCGAGGTGACGGAGATAATCAGCCCCAGCAGCGTGAGCGCGCTGCGCAGCTTGTGCATCGCCAGCGACGCCAGCGCCAGGCGGGCGGCTTCAGTCGGACTGACCATTGGTGTTAGTAGAAGCTCCGGTCGGTGTCCACCAGCAGGGTCACCGGCCCCGCGTTCACCAGCTCCACCTCCATCATCGCCTGGAAGACGCCGGTTTCGACTTGCAGTCCGCGATGCCGGAGCACGTGGAGGAATTTTTCGTAGAGCGCCTGCGCCTGGGCGGCGGGGGCGGCGCGGTCAAAGCTGGGGCGGCGGCCCTTGCGGCAGTCGCCGTGCAAGGTGAATTGGCTCACGACCAGCAGGGCGCCGCCGACCTCCTCCACCGAGCGGTTCATCTTGCCGTTGTCATCGTTGAACAGGCGCAGCCCGGCGATTTTTTCCGCCAGTTGGGCGGCGTCGGCTTCCGCGTCGGTCTTGGCCACGCCCAGCAGCACGACCATGCCGGGGCCGATTTCGCCGGTGGTTCGACCGTCCACTTCGACCCGCGCCCGGTTGACCCGTTGCACCACCGCTCGCATCCGCGTCGCCCTCCCTTCTTTCCTGATGATAGGCAACTTCATTGTCGCGTTATTGATACGTTCGGGTCAACGCGATCATTTCAGAAGTAGTATCCTAATTTCACACCGAGCCCTGCGGCCCCCGCCGCAGGGATTTTTAGCTTCCCCCAGGCTGGGGCCTGGGGGCTCGGTGTGAATTGGGGCCGAGCACGGAATCGCTCAGATTAGGACACTACCATTGCAGAAAAAGGCTTGACTCTATGGTTGGGTCTTGTGTTTAGAGTCTTGTGATGCAGAAACTCCTGAGCGGAGGATGGGCTGTGCTGGTTCTGGCATCCGGTCTGCTCTGGCTGCCGGACGCGGCGCGGGCGCAGATTGTGGCGCCGGGCGGGCGCACGCTGTTCAACCGGGCGGTGATGGTGCGCAGCTTCGTGCGCATCGACAACTTCGCCGAAGGCGTGCCGGGGGTGCGCGTGCGGCGTGTGGTCAATCCCTACGCGGTGGTCTGGGGCGCCTACCCGCATCTAAACCTGACCTTCGTAGCCCCGCTGGTGAGTGTGCAGAGCGACGCGCCCGGCCTGCCCGCGCGCGACTTCACCACCACCAGCTTCGGCGAGGGGTTCATCTTTGCCCGCTACGACCTGCTGCGCAAGAACGTCCGCGGCGGATTCACCCGGCTCTCGCCCGAGATCGGTTTGAAGGTGCCCAGCGGAGGCGCTTTCGGCAGCGGCTCCACCGATCCCATCGCTGCGCTCGTTTTCTCCCACGTGCGCGACCCGCACTGGTTCATCGTCGACGCCGAGTTCACCTACACCACCACCGGCGACGGCGGCCTGCGGCAGGGCAACCGTTGGAACTACGACCTCGCTTACCTTTATCGCGTGCTGCCGCGCGGCGGGCTGGGCATTCCCAGCCTTTACTTGGTGCTGGAGATGAACGGCCAGCACGTCCGCCGGGCGCGGTTGGGCGGGGCTAAGCTGCCCGACACCGGCGGCAATTTGGTTTTCTTGTCGCCCGGAATCGAGTTCATAGCATCCAACCGTGTGGTGTTAGAATTCTCCTCGCCCATCCCGGTGGGGCGTGATTTGAACGGCGCGCAATTGAAGCCGACTTCCAGCTTCATCTTGGGGATTCGGTGGTTGTTCTAGTGGAACGCACAACTCTCAGCTTAATGAGTCTGTCGGCTGTCCTGCTGGCGGCCTGCGCGCGCGAACCGGCGCCCGCGCCGGAGCCCGACGGGCCGCACTACCATTTGGTGGCGGTGTGGGGGGAGACCGGTCGGGAGCCGGGCCAGTTCGACGGCGTGCAGGGGTTGGCGGTGGATGCGCGGGGAGAAGTGTACGTCGCCGACGCGGAGAACTGCCGCGTGCAAGTCTTCACCAGCGCAGGAGAATTTGTGCGCACGTGGGGCGAGTGTGGAGAGCGGCGGGGCGAGTTCCTCAAGCCGGTGGACGTGGCGGTGGGTCGCGGCGGCGAAGTGTTTGTGGTGGACTTTATACTTGACCGGGTGCAGGTGTCCGACCGCGAAGGAAATTTCCTGCGCCAGTGGGGGCGCTCGGGGAAACGCACCGGAGAGTTTTCCGCCCCGGTTGGTGTGGCAGTGGATTCCGAAGGAAACGTCTATGTGACTGACTTCTACAACCACCGGGTGCAGAAATTTACTTCGCAAGGAAAGTTCCTTACCGCGTGGGGCGGGGACGGCGGGGCCGAGGGCCAGCTGCATTACCCGGGGAAGTTGATGGTGGCCGCCGACGGAAATATCTACGTGGCCGACGCGCACAACTACCGCGTGCAGAAGTTTGATTCCGAAGGGAAGTTCCTAGCAAGGTGGGGAACTTCGGGCACCTGGCAGGGGCAGTTCCAGGACCCGGCCGATTTGGTCGTGGACCGGAACGGAAACCTGCACGTGGCCGACAGCGGCAACTTCCGCGTGCAGTGGCTGGACGCGGAGGGGAACTACCTGGCGGAGTGGGCGGTGCCGGAAAGCGCCGGGCCCAAGTTCCAGTCTCCGCAGGCGCTTGCCCTGGATGCCGAGGGATTGCTGTACGTCAGCGATGCCGCCAACAATCGCGTCTATAAATTGGAGGCGGTGACAGGGAGGCAGGAATGAACAAACAAGTACGCCGGGCGATTTTTTCCGTCGCGCTCTTGAGCGCTTTCGGGCTTGTGGCTGCGACGCCGGTCGCGGCGCAAGTGGAAAGCGCGCGGGTGCGCGTTGATGGGATGTCTTGACCGCTTTGAGCCTACGGGGCCGAAAAGGCCCTGCGACGCCTGGAAGGCGTCGGCCAAGTGAAGGTGGAGTTGAAGACCGGCCAAGCGGTCGTGCGGCCGGCTGAGGGAAAGAGCTTCGACCCGACACAGATTCCGCGGGCGATCAAGGACGCCGGTTTCGGCGCGGGAGAAATTGAGCTGACCGCGGTCGGGACGCTGAGCCGACAGGACGACTTGTTGCTGTTGGAGCTGTCCGGTGCGGTGCGCAAGTTCGTGCTGGCCGGCGGGGTCAAGGCGGAGGAGTTGGAGGGGCGCGCCGAGCTGCTGGGGAAGCGGCTGCGCGTGACCGGGAAGTTGCACCCCTCGCACGCCGACCGGCCACCGGGACTGACGGTGGAGCGCTGGGCGCTCGCAGACCCGACCCTTGACGAGAAAGGAGCTGTGCCCTAAGTTCTTGTGTCTCCGGGGTGCGGGACAGAGGAACAATTATTCAATGAGCTGGTTTACCAAGCCGGGCAGCATCTTTGACATGGGGCCGCGCTTCCCCCTGCTCGACAAGCGCCGCCAGTCGTCCATCTCCGGGCTCTACATGGCGGGCGACGTTATCGGCACGCCCGACATCAAGGCGGCCATCAACGCCGGGGCGGAGGTGGCGCGGCACCTGCTGGCGCAAGAAATTGAGTGCCGACCCCCCTGCGACGCCCATGTCATTATCATCGGCGGCGGTCCTGCTGGCGTGAGTGCCGCGCTGGAGTTTGAGAAGGCCGGCCCGCAGAAGTGGAACGGCCGGAAAGGTTATCTGCTACTGGAAAAGAAGCGGCTCTTCACCGCCATCCGCAACTTCGCCAAGTGCAAGCCGCTCTTCTATGCTTCCACGGGCGAGCGCGAGGTAACGGGAAACTTGTGGTGGGCGGAGCCCGGGGAGGGCGCTGCCGTCCGCAGTTGTGACCTGGTGGAAGAGTGGGAGCAGCAGCTCGAAGCATACTCTCTCGCCGTGCGTCTGGGCGAAACCGTCACCGACATTCAAAAGATCGACAAGTTCCGGGTGGTGACCGACAAACGCAGCTACATCTGCGACCGGGTGATCCTCTCGATCGGCAAGCTCGTTTACCTGACCAAGCTCGATGTTGGTCAGGAAGCCGAACCCAAGGTTTTCTACGAACCGCCGGAGCCGGAGAAGCACCGCGACCGCGACATCCTGGTGGTGGGCGAAACGAACGAAGCGCTGGAGACGGCGGTGGCGCTGGCGGCGCACAACCGGGTGACGCTGGCGCACCCGAGCGCCGAATTAAAAGATCCGGAGCCAGAGTTGATCGCCACGGTGGAGGAGCAGATTCGCGCCGGCAAGCTGAACCGGCTGGCGAACGCACGCGTGCAGCAGGTGCAGGCGGGCGCGGTGGTGGTGAAAACTCCAACCACACCGGCGTTGCGTTTGAAGAACGACCTCATCTTTCCCTTTCTGGGCGTGGAGAAGACCGAACTGCCGCTGGGGTTTTTCCGCAAGATTCACGTCGCGTACGAGCGCGACTGGAACGTGAAGCGCTACCTGCTGTTTCTGCTGAGCATTCTGGCGGTGGGGACGTTCTACGTGCTCAAGAAGTTCATGCCCGGGGTGGTGACCCTGCGTACCGGCGAGATGACCTGGGATCTGGGTTCGCTCTACCCCTTGATTTACACAGTCGTGGTGGCGGCGTTCGGGGTGCGCGCCATCCGCCGCTGGAAGAAGTACCGCTGGCGGGTAAAGAAGGGCTATGGCGGGCAGCAGACGCTGCGCCTGGCTTCGCTGATCTTCTTCCAGGTGTTTTTCTTTTTTCTTGTGCCCCTCTATATCCTGAAGGACTGGCGGGCGTGGGGGCTGCTCTATCCCTGGCCGTTGGTTTTCCATCCGGGCACGGCGGAGCATTTCCAAGCCAGCGACTTCTGGTGGTGGTGGAGCCTGGGGTTGATTTTCATTGCCGTGCCGGTGTTCACCCTCTTCCACGGGAAGAAGTTCTGCACCTGGGTGTGCGGCTGCGGGGGATTGGCGGAGACGCTGGGCGATTCCTGGCGGCACTACTCCCCCAAAGGGGTGGGCAACACGCGTAAGGAGCGGCAACTCTATTTCGTCACCGGGTTCGCGGCGGTGGCTACGGTGCTGGTGGCGGCGGGCTACGATTTCGCTGTGGCGGGGGTGAGACTGAGCCAGCTCTATTCCTACACGGCGGATTTGTTTCTGATCGCCATCATCCCGGTGGCGATGTATGTCTTCCTGGGTGGCAAAATCTGGTGCCGCTACTGGTGCCCGGTGGTGGGCGTGATGAATCTGGTGGGGAAGAAGTTCAGCCACTTCCGCATTTCCGCTGACAAGCACCGTTGCATCGCTTGCAACATGTGCACGCGCTATTGTGAGGTGGGCGTGGACGTGATGAAGTTCGCGGTCAAGGGGGAGGCATTCGGGATGTGGAACTCGAGCTGCATTGGCTGCGGGATTTGCATCCACGTCTGCCCCACCGACGTGTTGACCTTTGGCCACCACCAGTTCGTCACCCTGCCCACCGCGCCGCCGCTCAACCGTCAACCGAGCGCGTAGTTCTTCTGCGGGCGCAGCCACCAGGCAGGAGGTTCATAGCCCTCTCTTTTCAAATCTTTCTATAGCAGTTGCATCCAGTGCGGCATTTGCATCACCGTCTGCCCGGTGAACGTCCTGACTTTCGGCTCCTGGCAGGACAAGCAAGCCCAGTTGGTGCAGATTCAGACCTGACCAAATACCTGTCCTGCCGGTCGTGGACCAAGGCTGTGTTGTTCGGTCGGGTGACGCGCCAAAAGGTCGGGGTTCTCAACGGCCAGAGACAAACCGACGAAGAAGCCTTCGGCTTCTTCGTCGCTACCTGATGTGTGCAAAAATAGGGTAGCGCAGACATTCCTGTCTGCGCGGCGCTAGGAAGGCAGACAAGAATGTCTGCCCCACCAATTTCTTGAATGAACCTGCAGGATTCGGCCCACGAGCAGAAACCCTTTGGCTTCACTTCCCGCGCCTACAGCGGGGCAGGCGCAGCCGAGGGGCAGGCCCCGCCGTTGGCGGGCAGGCTGGTAGGCGAACGCACCATTGCAGCAGCACAGTGTTGTCCCGCTGCCGTTCGACCGAAAAGGCTCGACACTTTGATTCTTCTCGTTCATAAAATGGAGGGGAAGGGGAGCCGGCACCATGCGTTCTCTCGTTTTGCGTTTAGTCGGGTTCTTTGTTCTGGCGCTGTCGCTGGTAGGCGCAGCGGCTGCGGTGCAGGAGCCTCCTGCGACGGAGGAAATTCCGATTGAGCGGTGCGATCGCCTGCCGGTGATTCGGGTTCGCATTGATGGCGAGGAGATGCGCTTTCTGGTGGACACGGCTGCCACTTCCATGCTCAACCTGAAGTCTTTTTCGCAGAAAGGATCGAAGGAAACCCGGAGGGCGGTGAGTTCCTGGAGTGGCACTGCCGCTATCCGCGCTCGTGAAATTTCCCTGGGTGAGCTGGCGCTGGGGAATTATCGCCTGCACAAACTTAAACTACCCGCCATCGACTTGAGCGCGATTGGCGAAGCCTGCGGGGGCCGCATCGACGGCATCCTGGGAGTGGACCTGTTGGAGCGCATGGGTGCGACCCTCGACCTGAAACGCCGCGTCGCACTGTTGCCGAGTGAAACCGCCAGTGCCACCGAGAAGGCCCGCATCGAGGAGTTCCGCACCTCCCAGCGTGCCTGCATCGCTGCTTTCAATCGCGTCGATGCTCACTTCTTCGAGGGTTGCATCGACCCCCAAGTTGTGCTGCTCACGCCTTGGGGCGAAGTCCGTGGTCGCCGGGAGATGCTCGACTACTTGCGCCGACGCTACTTCAGCCTTGACCCGCCCGCCCGCCTTGAGCTACGCGTCCGCGACTTCCGCTTGTTGGGTGACGCCGTCTGGTACGGATACGACTACACCATGAAGCTGCCTGAAGGGCTGATTAAAGCCCGCGGGACGGCGATGTGCCGCAGGGTGGACGGATGCTGGCGGATGCTTTATATGCACAACTCCCTGGCGCAGAAGGAAGATTTCCAGCAACCCTAGGCTTACCCGGTTTTGTACGAGCAGATTCCTCGTCGCCTTCGGCTTGCCTGCGGCAGGTAAACTCTTCGGAATGACAAGCGCAGTGAGTTTTCTGCGCTCGGTTGGATGAGTTAGTTGGTGCCTTGGCCTTCTGCGGCCTTCTTGGCTTCGGCGGCGCGGTCGTAGACGATGCGGCCGTCGAAGAAGGTGTAGAGGACCTGAGTTTCGAGCAGTTCCTCGGGCGGGCGAGTGAAGATGTCGCGGTCGAGCACCACCAGGTCGGCGAGCTTCCCTGCTTTGATCGACCCTTTGATGTTCTCCTCAAAGCTGGCGTAGGCGTTGTTGAGGGTGAAGAAGCGCACCGCCTCTTCGATGGTGAGGCGCTGCTCCGGGAACCAGCCGTAGGAGGGCTGGCCGGTCACGGTCTGGCGGGTGACGGCGGCGTAGATGCCCAGCAGGGGATTGATGGGGTAGTAGGCGGCGTTGGTGCCGGGCCAGTCGGAGCCGAAGGAGAGCGTGGCCCCGCCGTCGAGCAGCGTGCGGAAGGCGTAGGCGCCGCGGGCGCGCTGGCGACCGATGCGCTCTTCCATCCAGCGCATGTCGTCAATGCAGTGGTAGGGCTGCACTTCGGCAATCAGGCCCAACTCGCCGAAGCGCTGGAAGTCGTCGGGTTGGACGACCTGGGCGTGGACGACGCGGTGGCGGCGGTCGCGCTCCGGGTTCTCCGCCAGGACGCGCTGGTAGGAGTCCAGCAGGATGCGGTTGGCGCGGTCGCCGATGGCGTGCACGGTGATGGTGAAGCCGGCTTCGTCGGCCCCCTGCATCAGGCGGTAGAGGTTGCCGCGGGGGAACATGACGTCGCGCAGGCGGCCCAGGTTCCAGGGCTCGTGGTCGTAGGGTTCGAGGAAAAGGGCGGAGGAGCTGCCCATGATGCCGTCCACCCAGGCTTTCAGCCCGCCCAGGCGGATGTACTGGTCGCCCCAGCCGCCCGAGCGCGAGCGCGGGATGCGGTAGAGGCGCAGGTAGTCCCGCAGGGTTTCCCACTCGGAAAGCCACATGCGCGCCCAGACGCGCACGGTGAGTTTCTGGGATTTATGCAAGTCGCGGAAGAGCTCCAGTTGGTCGAAGTCGGGGAGGTTGTCGTGGATGGAGGTGACGCCCCAGCGGCGCGCCTCCTCCAGCGCGCGCAAGGCCTCGGCGCGGCGCTGCTCGTAGCTGGGCGAGGGAATGACGGCGCGCACCAGCTCGACCGCGCTGCCGCGCAGCAGGCCGGTAGGCTGGCCGAAGGGGTCGCGAACGATCTCGCCGCCTTCCGGGTCGGGCGTAGCGGCGGTGATGTCGGCGGCTTCCAGCGCCAGCGAGTTGGCGAGGTAGAGCTGGCGGTCGAAGCGGCTGATCAGGGCGGGGCGGTCGCCGGTGACGGGATCAATCAGCTCTTTGGAGGGAAGGAACTCGCTAGAGTCGGCGCTCGCTTCTCCCGTCCGTCCGGCCGAGCCTTTGCTCCATTGGGCGTAGGCGCCCCAGTCGCCGCCCACCAGCCAAGCCCCGGCGGGCAGCCGGGCGGCGGCTTCGGCTACGCGCTGGCGGAAGGCTTCCGGCTTGTCCACGTCCAGCAGGTTCAGGCCCAGCAGCAAGGGGCCGGCGCGGTCGAAGTGGGTGTGGTTGTCAATGAAGCCGGGCAGGACCAGCTTGCCGTCGAGACGGATGATGCGGGTGTAGCCTTCGCGGACGAGCTCTTCGACTTCTTCAGTGGTGCCCACCCGAATGATGCGGTTGCCGCGGATGGCCACCGCCGTCGGTTCGGGCGCTTCCTCGTCCCCTTCCGGCGGCTCTTTCTTTTCCTCCAGCGTCCAGACCTTGGCGTGCGCCCCCAGAGTCAGCAGCACAATATGGGCGGGACGGACGGGAACCGGGCGGGGCTTTTCCTCGGGTTCTTGCTCCTGCTGCTGCGCCCCCAGAGTGGCGGGAAGGAAGAAAAGAAGCCAAGCCAGTGCAAGTCGCAGATGCATCCCCCCTGAGCCCTCCTTATGGTGCTGCGAGCCGCCGGTTCAGCCTAATCGGGCGCTTAAGAAGATTTTTTGGGGTGTCATTCTGAGCGAAGCGAAGAATCCCACCTCTCGCTGAATCAGTGAGTGAGGGGATTCTTCGTCGCCTTCGGCCCGCCTAGGGCGGGCAGGCTCCTCAGAATGACAGGTTCAGCAAATTTTTCAGCACCCGCCTAGGAAGCTTTCACCACATTCTTGATGATGTCAACGATGGCCGACGTGCTGGTTTCTATCAGGATAACGTGGCCGACCACGAAGACCACGCGGATGCCGTCCGGGTAGCGCGGCAAGCGGTGACGCAGGTCCACGGGGATGGGCTGGAGTTTCTTTTGCAGGCCCGGCGGCAGGGTGCCGTTGCGCTCCAGGTGACGTTCGAGGCCGGGCGGCAGGTGTTCGCGCTTGGCCAAGCCGGGCGGCAAGCCCTGGAGGTTGGATGGATTGTGGAACCAATCGACGATGATGCGGATGTGCGCTTTGCTGAAGGCGTGGCCCTTGGCGGCCAGGCGCTCGCGCTCGTGGTCGCTCAGGCCGCTTTTTCGGGCGGACTGGCTG
This sequence comes from Candidatus Acidiferrales bacterium, assembly GCA_965247455.1. Lineage (GTDB taxonomy): Bacteria > Acidobacteriota > Terriglobia > Acidiferrales > 2-02-FULL-67-57 > JACZYA01. The sequence goes on along the minus strand of CBDFHE010000015.1, from coordinate 254,841 downwards.
GTGGTAGCCGCTTTCCCTTTGCCTTTGTTTTTGCTCCTGCCCTGAGCCGCCGCCGCCGGCAAGGCGAGAAGGACCGTCATGAGGGCGGCAATAATCCAAACTGTTTTCTTCATAGCACCGACTCCTTGACGGGCAAAACTTCCAGCCTGGGCCCGTCCACTCTAAGCCAGTTGGATGCGGGATGGCAAGCCAACGCCCATAGGAAAAAAGTCCTAGTTGAAGTGCGCGGCTGGATGCGGGGCCGTTCTGCCCAGCTAGGGGGCGTCGGGGGGTTCGGTGTGGATGGTGAGGCGGAAGAGCTGGGGGAAGTGGCGGGCGGTGCGGGCTTCGAGCCGTTGGGTCAGGTCGTGGACGTGGGTGATGGGCAGGGCGCCGTCGAGGGTGGCGTGGACGGAGGCGACGATCTTGCCTTCCACCAGCCGCACCTGTCCGTCGTGGCAGTCGAGAATTTCCGGGAAGTGGTAGCGGGCGTCGCGCAGGTGGGCTTCCAGCGCCCGCGCCAGCTCTTCCAGCTCCGCCGCCGACGCAACTTCGCGCCCCAGGGTTTCAATGTGGGTGTTGATCTGGGTCACTTGGGGAAGCTCGCGGTAGATTCCCTTTTCCACCCGGTCGGCCAGGGTGTGGGCCTCGCGCAGGGTTAGGGTTTCGTCCACCTCCACGTCCAGGTCGAGGATGAGGCGGCCGGCGTCGTCGCCCCCTTCCCGCACCTGCTGGGCGGAGAGCTCGTGCACCTGCAGGTTGTGGCGCTGGGCGATGGCGCGGACGACGTCGAAGAAGCTCTCGCTGCTGGCGGCGCGCGGCTCCATGTGGACCACCACGTCGGCCTGGGGCAGGCGGGCGCGCACGGCTTCTTCCACCTGGTCAGAGATGGCGTGGACGCGCTCGAAGGGCAGCGTGCGGGGGACGCCGATGGTGAGGTCAATGAAGTAGCCCGCGCCGGCGCGGCGCGTGCGGACGCGCTCAACGCCCACCACGCCCGCCACGCCCGCGACCGCGGCTTCGACCTCAGCGCGCAGGCCGGCGGGCGCCGCGTCCAGCAGCACGTCCACCGTGCGCTTGCCCAGCCGCAGGCTGATCCAGACCACAATGCCGGCCACGACCAGCGCGGCGATGGGGTCGGCGGTGCGGAGCGACTCCCAACCCAACCGCTGGCTCGCCAGCACGCCCAGCAGGCCGAGGATGACCACCGAGCTCGACCAGACATCGGTGCGGAAGTGGAGCGCATCGGCTTCGAGCGCCTGCGAGTTGTGCTTGCGGGCGACGCGGTCGAGCGCGCGGGCGCGGAAGTGGTCGATCACGATGCTGACCGCCATCACGCCGAACGCCCACAGGCTGGGCTGGACGTGGACGTCTTTGAAGAACAGGCGGCTCGTGGCTTCCCAGACAATCCAGGCGCAGGTCAGGAGCAGCAGGCCGGTTTCAACGAAAGCGGAGAAGTTTTCGATTTTGCCGTGCCCGTACTGATGATCGGCGTCAGCGGGCCGGTCGGCGACGCGCACGGAGAGGTAGGTGACGCCGGCGGCGATGAAGTCGAGCCCGGAGTGCGCGGCTTCGGAGAGCACGCCCAGGCTGTGGGTGGAAAGGCCGACCACGGTTTTGAGCGTCACCAGCAGCAGCGCCGCCAGCAGGCTGGTGAGGGCGACGCTTTTCTTTTCGCGCTCGGCCTGCTGGAGAGCGAGTTGGTCGGCCGTTGTGCTCAAGTCAACACTGGGCGCAGTCCGCGCTTACTTATCTTACAGGAGTCGGTTTCATTTGGGCGCGCGCGTCCTGGACTTTTTCGAAAGCCCTCTCCCGCGGCACGTCGAATAGTCCCAGCAGGTGGATGATGATCTCTTCTGCTGCCCGCATTTCCTCTGCGACCACCTGGGAGGCTCCGGCGCGTTCCAGTGCCGGTACGTCTTCCAGGCGCTTGGTGCGAGCGATGATGGCAAGGCGGGGGTTGACCAAGCGCGCGTTCGAGATCGCGCGCGCCAGAACAAACGGGTCGGAGATGGCGTAGACAACCGCCCGTGCCTGGCCGACCCCGGCTTCCAACAGGATTTCCTGCCGGCTGCCGTCGCCGAAAAGAATGGGTTGGCCCTGGCTGGCGGCGCTGCGCACGGTTTCCGGGTTCATTTCCAGAATTAGGTAGGGAATACCGATCCGCTGAAGCACTTCGGCGGTCAGCCTGCCGTTCAGGCCATAACCGCAGACGATGACATGATTCTGGAGGGGCGGTATTGTTTGTGTCTGGTGGATGTGGTCCAGCCGCGGGAAAAAGCGGGACAGTCGGCGGGCGTCCGGCAGCCACGCCGCCATGCTGGGTGAAAATTGGATCATAAGAGGAGTGAGCATCATGGTGACCACGGCGGCGGCCAGAAAGGTTTGGTAGTCGCTCTCGGAGATTAGGTTCAGGCCGGCGCCTTGGCGCAGCAATATGAAGCTAAATTCTCCCACCTGCGCCACGCCCAGTCCGACCAGCAGCGACATGGGCAGGGGAAAGCCCAGGGTGAGTAAGGCGCTCATACCCGTGAGCAGTTTGAGTGCGATGATTCCTGCGGCGAAGAGAACTACCATCATCCACTGGGCGCGGGCGAACTCCAGGTTGAGCAGCATACCGACCGAGATGAAGAACAGGCTGCTGAAGCTGTCCCGAAAGGGCAGAATCTCGGAGATCATCTGGTGGGCATACCGCGATTCGGAGAGCGCCAAGCCCGCCAGAAAAGCGCCCAGCGCCACCGACAGTCCCAGCGCAGCGGAAACCCAGGCGGTGCCCAGGCTGAAAAAAATGGTGGCGAGGAGGAAAATCTCCTTGTTGCGCAGCAAGACAATATGGTGCCAGAGGAGCGGGAAGGCGTAGCGGGCGACGAGCAAGACCAAAGCCATCAGCACCAAGGCCCGGCCCAGCGCCAGGAGGATGGCGAGGACGATGGTGGCGGCGGGAGCAACGAGCGCGGGAATCACGGCCATCATCGGGACGACGCACAGGTCCTGGAAAAGCAGGATGCCTAAAATGGCCCGCCCGTGTGTGCTCTCCAACTCCTGCCGGTCGAAGAGCAGCTTGAGGACAAGGGCGGTGCTGCTGGCAGCGATCAGAAAGCCCCAGAAAAGGCTCTGCCGCCAGGGATAGCCGATCAGCAAGGCGACGGAGAGGCAGACCAGTATGGTGAGCCCCACTTGGCGGCTGCCGGCTCCCAGGACGACCTGACGCAGCCGGATGAGCTTCTTCAGGGAGATCTCCACCCCGATGGTGAACAACAGCAGCACCACGCCGATCTCGGCCATGAGTTCGATGGCTTCGTGGTTGGTGATAAGACGCAGGCCGAAGGGCCCCACTAGCATTCCAGTGAGGAGATAGGCGACGATGGTGGATTGGCGCACCCGGTGTAACACCACGGCAATGAGGGTGGCAAATCCGAACAGGATGAGGAGGTCGCGCAGCAGTTCGTGCTCCATGAGAACTCCTTTGTGCTGTCCCTTCCCGGGGACGGCCTCACTGGAATGAAACGAGTCGGTCGGCAGTGTCAGCCATCTTCCGAGTGGAAATGATATAACAGAGCAGGGGCTGGCGTCTGCGAACAGGAGGGAGCGCAATCATGGCACGGAAAAAGCAGAAGGCAAACGTGCTGGTGCAGTCGTTTGCGGTGCAGGCCCCGGTGGAGCGGGTGTGGAAGGCGCTCACCTCGGGCCGCGACCTGGGGCTGCTGGTGCTGGGGCGGGTGGAGATGGCCGCCAAGCCGGGCGCGGACTTCCGTTGGCACTGGGGTGTGTGGGAGAAGGTGGCGCCGGGCGGCGGCAAGGGAAAGTTCGCCTGGGCAGGGACGGTGCTGGACGTGGTGCCGGGCTCGACCCTGGTGCTTGGTCCCCGTGCCGATGCAAAGAAGCCTTCGCCGGTGGTGACGCTGACGGTGAAGGGCGAGGGCGGCGCGGCGCTGGTAACGGTGGTGCAAGGGCCGACGCCAGGCAGCGAATCACTCGAGGACTATGAGCACGGCTGGGCGGACTTCCTGCTCAAGCTCAAGACCTATCTGGAGACGGAAGCGCAGGAGCGGGAAGTGTTGGCGCGGGTGCTGGTGGAAGCCACGCCGCAGCAGGTCTATCGCACTTGGCTCACCGACCGGGCGATGGCCAAGATTCTTCCCGGCAAGGTGAGCGTGAAGGGCAAAGTCAGGCAGGGGTTCAGTTGGCAGCACAAGCGCGCCGTGCACGTCCACGCCGGAACGTTCCTGGAGCTGGAGAAGAACCGGCGGATTGTTTTCACTTGGAAGTCAAGCCACCCGGTGTCGGAGGTGGTGCTGGAGGCGCAGCCCACGCCCTACGGGACGCTGGTGTCGGTGCACCACACCGGGTTGCTGCGGATGAATCGCGGGCAGCTCTTCTCGCAGCGCATGTTCTGGCTGCGGCTGCTGGAACGCCTGCGCTGCTACTTTTATTTCGGCGGCAAAATCAAAACTGCGGAGTAGTTACCAAACAGGGCCGAACCCCTGTAGATAAGTCCGGAAGAGGTGCTTCGCACCCGCAACTGGACGGGATGAAAAGCGGGTGCGAAGCACCTCTTCCAAGCCTGCCTACCCCGCTCGACAAGGAGAAGTGACTCCGCGGGACGAGGCTCTTCCGAGCTGGTTTTTGGGGGGCGGGTTGATGATTAGCGGGCAACCAGCGCGCCGCCGCAGGCAACCCAAAGAGGGGAGATTCTTGGACGGGACGGGCGATAATAGTGGAGCGGGGGAACCAGGAGGAAGCCATGCGGCGAGGAATTCATCTGTTTGCGATTTTGAATTTGGTTTTGGTGGCGCTGGCCCCGCCGGTGGCGGGGCAGGAGACGGTGCCGCTGCCGGTGCGCAAGGTGGTGCTCTACAAGAACGGCATGGGCTACTTCGAGCACGTGGGCGCGATTCGCGGCCGGCAGACAGTGGAGATCGTCCTGCCGAGCGCGCAACTGAACGACGTGCTCAAGTCGCTGACCGTCATTGATCTCGGCCGCGGGCAGGTGACGGGCGTGACCTACGATTCGACCGCGCCGCTTGGCCGGCGCCTGCGCGAGTTGCCGATTGATCTCAACAAGGCCGGCGGGCTGGTGGGTTTCCTGAACCAGATTCGCGGCACCGAAGTTGAAATCCGCGCGCCCGGCGGCACCGTGCGCGGCAAGATCATGGGCGCGGAGCTGCGCACGCGCTCCACCGGGCCGGGCGCGACCGTGCAGGTGGTGGAGGTGGGCATCTTCACCGCCGCGGGCGAACTGCGGCTGGTTGATCTGGAGTCGGCGGGCGCGCTACGGCTGACCGAGTCGGCGTTGGCTGGCGATGTCCGGCGCTACCTCGACCTGGTCAATTCCGGCCACCAGCGCGACGTGCGCCGGCTCGCCATCCACACAGTGGGCTCGGGGCAGCGCGACCTCTACGTCAGCTACACCTCCGAGGCCCCCATTTGGAAGACCACTTACCGCGTCGTGCTCGACCCCAAGCAGAAGCCGCTGCTGCAAGGCTGGGCCATCGTTGACAACACCACTCCGATGGACTGGGAGAACGTGGAGCTCTCGCTGGTGGCGGGCGCGCCGGTGAGTTTCATCCAGAACCTCTCGCAGCCGGTCTATGCCCGGCGGCCGGTGGTGCCGCTGCCGCAGGGCGTGCAGGTCACGCCGCAAACTCACGAAGCGACTTTGGAAGTTGGGCGGGGAGAGGTTGTCGCTGGAGTGCCCGGCGGACAAGCGGGCGGAATGATTGGCGGCGTCCTAAGAGGAATACCGTCTGCTGCCCTGGAGGCTGACAGGCCAGAAGCATTTGCGGCGCGAAAGATGCGGATGCGGAGTTCTGATGTGTCGGTAAATGCGGCTGCGCCACCGGCACTAGGTGAGGCGCTGCGGCAGGCGGTGCCAGCGGGAGCGCAAGCGCAGGCGCTGGGGGAGCAGTTCGAGTATAAGCTCCGGCAACCGGTGACGATTCGGCGGAACCAATCGGCGCTGCTGCCCATCCTGCACACCGAGGTGGAGGGCGAGAAGGTGTCGCTCTTCAACGAGGCGAATGGGCGGCAACGGCCCTGGCTGGCGGTGTGGCTGAAGAACTCGAGCGGGCTGACGCTCGACGCCGGCTCCTTCACCGTCATTGACACCAACGCCTTTGCGGGCGAAGGCCTGACGGAAACCATCAACCCGGGCGAAAGCCGTTTGCTCAGCTACGCGCTCGACCTGGGCGTGGAAGTCACTACCAACCGCAAGAGCGACCGCCAGCGAGTGGAGCGGGTGGAAATCCATCGCGGCGTGCTGCGGATGCACCGCAAGGTGGTGGAGAAGAAAACCTACACCATCCGCAACAACAGCCAGAAGGCGCGCACGGTGGTGGTGGAGCATCCGGTGCGCAACGGCTGGGAATTGGTGGAGACGGCCAAGCCCACCGAGTCGTCGTCGAGCTACCACCGCTTCAAACTGGCCGTCGAACCGAAGACCACGACCGAGTTGGCGGTGAAAGAAGAGAACCCGCAGCAGACCACCTACGCGCTGACCAACATCACCCCGGAGCAGATTGCGCTCTGGGTGCGGCAGCGCTCGATTGATCGGGAGATCGAGCAGGCGCTGGCGCGCATCGTGGCCAAGAAAAACGAAATCAACGAGCTGAATAAGAAAATCGCCGCGCTGGAAGCCGAGCAGACCGAAATTTTCCGCGACCAGGAACGTGTTCGCGAGAATCTGCGCCGCATGGGGCGCACGCCCGAGGAGGCCAACCTGCGCCAGCGCTACATCCGGCAACTGGAGCAGCAGGAGAATCGCCTTGCAGCGCTGCGGACCCAGCGGGCGCAGTTGCAAAGCGCGCGCGCCGCCGCCCAGAAGCAGCTCGACCAGATGCTCCAGAATCTCAGCTTCGACCGCAAGCTCTAGTTGGCTGCTGGAAAGGAATCATCAGATGCGATTGTCATTCCGAGCTTGCCTGCCTGCCGCAGGCAGGCCAAGGCGGACTCCTCGGAATGACATAGCGCATCCGATCAGGCATGGCTGACCGGAAGAAACGGCTGGCGGAGAACGTCGCGGGGGAGTTCTTCGTCGATTCCACCTGCATTGACTGCGACACCTGCCGGCAGCTCGCTCCGGCGACCTTCGCCCAAGGATCGGAGTACTCCTTCGTCTTTGCGCAACCGCAAACAGGACCAGCCCAGCGCGAGGCGGCGCGGGCGCTGCTGGCTTGCCCCACCGGCTCCATCGGGACGCTGCATCGCAACAACAGTAAAGAGGTGCGGGCAGACTTCCCGCTCCACCTGGAAGACGGGGTGTACTACCCGGGGTTCAACTCTGCCAAGTCGTTCGGCGGGAATAGCTACTTGGTGCGGCACCCGGAGGGGAACTGGTTGGTGGATTCGCCCAAATACCTTCCTTATCTGGTGCGGCGGTTCGAGGAGATGGGCGGGATTAGCTACATCTTCCTCACTCACCGGGACGACGTGGCCGACGCCGCCCGCTACGCCGAGCACTTCGGCAGCCGCCGCATCATCCATCGCGATGAGCTGGCAGCGCAGCCGGGTGCCGAGATTGTTCTGGAAGGAAACGAGACGGTGGAACTGGCGCCGGAGTTCGTCGCCATCCCCACCCCCGGCCACACGCGCGGGCACTCGGTGCTGCTGTACAAGAAGCGGTTTCTGTTCACGGGGGACCATCTGTGGTGGAGCCGGGAGTTGAATCACCTCAACGCATCCCGGCGGGTGTGCTGGTATTCCTGGCCGGAGCAAAAGAAGTCAATGGCGCGGCTGCAAAAGTTCGGTTTTGAATGGGTGTTGCCCGGCCACGGCCGGCGCGTAAAGCTCCCCGCACAAGTGATGCGCCGCGAGTTGGCGGCGCTGTTCGAGCGCATGTAGCTTTGGGTAGTGGGTCTTTTTGAAAATGGGAAGTTCACGCCGAGCCCCGTGGCCTGTCCTGAGCGAAGCCGAAGGGCACCTGCCACGGGGCGCTCGTACCGCTTTTCCGCCCGGCGGCAAGTGCCTGCCCGCCGCAGGCAGGCCGCAGGGATTCTGATTCCCCCAGGCAGGGGCCTGGGGGCTCGGTGTGAAATTGGGACACAATGTAGGTTTGCAGTGTTGGACTTCGAGTCGCCGGGGGCGGTTTTTGACGGGTTGGGCGGGCGCGGTTATAATGGTGTTCTTTCACCAACCACTGGGGGAGACTCGCAAGCGATGGACACGATTCAAGCCACCAAGATGCGCCCGGGAACGGTCATCCGGCATAACGACAAGCTCTTTACCGTCTTCAAGGTCACGCACCGCACGCCGGGGAACAAGCGCGGCTTCGTGCAGGCCAAGCTGCGCAACCTGGAGAGCGGCGCAATGGTCGAGCACAAGTTCAGCGCGGAAGATTTCCTCGAGCGCGCCTTCCTGGACGAAAAGGAGGTGGAGTTCCTCTACCTAGAAGGCGAGCACTATGTCTTCATGGACACCACTACCTACGAGCAGTACCACCTGAACCAGGAGGCATTGGGCGACACGGTGGGTTACCTGACGCCCAACTTGCAGCTCAAGGTGGAGTTCTTTGAAGGCAAGGCCATCGGGGTGGAGTTGCCGGCGGCGGTGGAGATGAAAGTGGTGGAGACCGAGCCCGGCCTCAAGAGCGCCACCGCCTCCAGCGTCACCAAGCCCGCCAGGATGGAAACCGGCATCACTGTGCAAGTCCCGCCCTTTATCGGCGAAGGCGAAGTCATCCGCGTCGATACCGCCGAGGGCACCTACCTGGAACGCGCCAAGTCGTAAATACCGAAACTCGAAAATTGAAGCTCGAAATTCGTTCGCCACCTAAGCAGTCCCGGTGGCGGGGGCCCTTCGGCTGCGCTCCCTTCGGCCGCGCTCAGGGCAAGCAGGACAGGCCACCAAGTTGGACACTGGGTGGGTGGCCGGAGACGACCGACCGAACCGGATTAAGGCTTGCCCTGCTCAACGATTGTCCAGCCCAGCGGCCCTTCAGGGCGAGCCCTCGGGCAGAAGCCTCGTGCTGAAGCTTTCAGGACGAGTCCCCGCCTGCCTACCGCAGGCAGGCTGCTGGGAGAAGGGCCAGACAGTACGAACTTAATCGCTTGCCTTTCTTGTCCAAGTTTCACTTTTCGTGTTTCGAGTTTCGGATTGTTAGTGGATTAGTGCTTCGCGGAGAGCAGCGGCCAGCGCCTCTTCCTGATCCACAAAAACGGTGCGCAGGTCCAGCAGCACGCGCTCGGCTTCCACGCGCGCAATCACGGGCGGGTGCGCGCGGCGCAGGCGCGCGGCCAGCTCCGCCGCGCTACTGCGGTGGGGAGAAATCGCCAACAGATTGGTGGGCAGGGAAGTGCCGGGCGTGGAGCCGCCCCCGATGACCGAGCGGCCCGCCATCACCTTGAGTGTTGCGTTCGTGCTCACCCCCGGCGCCAGTTGTGCTCGCAGGCGCTGGGCGCGCTCGCCGATCTCTTCCGCTGTCAACCGGAGGAAGCGCAGCGCCGGAATTTCCTTCCCTTCGCCGCGCAGGTAGCTGCGCAGCGTGACCTCCAACGCGGCGTAGGTCATCTTGTCCACCCGCAGCGCGCGGAACAGGGGATGCTTGCGGCAGCGCTCCACCCATTTTTTCTTGCCGGCAATCACGCCCGCTTGCGGCCCGCCTAGGAGTTTGTCGCCGCTGAAGGTGATTACATCCACGCCCGCGCGCAGGCTGACGCCGGCCAGGGGTTCCTCCGTCAAACCTTGCGGCGAGAGGTCAACCAGCAGGCCGCTGCCCAGGTCTTCCGCCAGCGGCAGGCGACGCTTGCGCGCTAGCGCCACCAACTCTTCCAGCGACGGGCGCTCGGTGAAGCCGACAATCTTGAAATTGCTGGGGTGCACGCGCAGCAGCAGCCGCGTCCGCTTGTTGAGGGCGCGGGCGTAGTCGGCCAGGCGGGTGCGGTTGGTGGTGCCGACTTCGCGCAGCACCGCGCCGCTGCGGGCCATGATGTCGGGGATGCGGAAGCTGCCGCCGATTTCGATCAGCTCGCCGCGCGAGACCACCACTTCCCCGCCTTCCGCCAGCGCCGACAGCACCAGCAGCACCGCGGCGGCGTTGTTGTTCACCACCACGCTGGCCTCGGCGCCCAGCAGCCGGTTCAGGAACTTGGCGGCATGCGCGTGGCGCTGCCCGCGCTTGCCCGTGCCCAGGTCGAATTCCAGGTTGGAGTAGCGGGTGGCTAGGTCGAACACCTGCCGGGCAGCTGCCACGCCCAGGGGCGCGCGTCCCAGATTGGTGTGCAGCACCACGCCGGTGGCGTTGATGACCGGCTGCAACGATGCGCCCAGCCATTCGCTCACCTCCGCCGCCACTTCCTGCGGCAGGTGGGAGAGCAGATCGTTCAGCTCCGCCTCAGGAAGTGCAGCGCGGATCTGCTGGCGCACGCGAGCCAGCATTTCTCGCGCCGCCCCCAGCACCAGCGGGCGGCCCACCTCTTCCGCCAGCGTGCGCAGCCGCTCGTGCTTCAGAAGCTCGTCCACCGCCGGCAGGCGCCGCAGGCGCGAAGCAAGGCTTGTTTGTGTGCGCAGGGCCATCGATGCCGCCATTTCACCACAGCGCCTCGGAGGGGTCAACTTGGGTGGTTGTATCCCGCTTGCTCGCTGTATCCATAACCAAGACAAATTGGCGCTTTGACTGTTGCTCTCCGGCCAGTATCTTCGCAGTTGACGCTCTCGGCGGGCGCGACTAGAGTGAGCGGCGGGAGAAAAACGACACAAGAGCCCAACGTCGGCCCAGGAGCATCTCTGTGCGACCGGTAGAGGAAGAACTGACGCAATTGGAGAAGGAGATCCGCCGGTTGCAGATTGAGTACGACTCCTATTTCGCCGGGGGCCGGTCCCGAGCGCCCAGCGAGACCGAGTGGCGGGTGCAAAAGGGTCTGAAGCGATTCGCCGACAACCAGGGCAAGATGAAGTTTGCGCAGCGCTTCCGCTACAACAACCTGGCCGCGCGCTACGCCAAGTTCAGCGAAATCTGGCGGCAGCGGTCGCGTAGGATGGAGGCCGGGCACTCACCCTTCAGTTACAGCAAAACCGCGCGCGAGTTGGAGCAGCGGCGCTTGGTCGAAGAAGAACGACGACACGCCGCTCGCCTGGAAGGGGGCGCGTTTCGCATCGGCGTGAGCGACCCGTCGAAGGAATCGGAGCAGGTGCAGGCGCTCTACCGCCATCTGGTGACTGCCAAAAAGGAGCTGGGCGAGAAGGCCGACGTGAACTTCGAGCAGCTCCACAAGTTTGTGTAGAAGAAGACCGAGCAATTGAAGAAGCAGATGAAGTGCCGGCAGGTGGAGTACGTTGTTTCGGTAGAGAACGGCCAGGTGAAGTTGAAGGCCAAAGGGTTTTAGGCCGCACACGCTTCCGAGTGATGCCCGCGTCCAAACAGGAAATCCATCCGATGAACCCCACCATCGTCCCCACCACCTGCACCCTGGACTGCCCGGACACCTGCGCGTTGGAGGTCGCGGTCGAGGACGGCCGGATTCAGCGCATCAGCGGGAGCCGCGAACACTCTCCTACCAACGGATTCATTTGCAACAAAGTGTCCCGCTTTGCGAAGCGCGTCTATCACCCCGACCGCATTCTCTTCCCCCTGCGCCGCCGCGGGCCGAAGGGGACGGGCGCGTTCGCCCGCATTTCCTGGCAGGAGGCCATTGCCGAGATCACCGGCCGCTTCCAGGAGATACTCCAACGGTGGAGCGGCGAAGCCATTTTGCCTTACCACTACGGCGGCTCCAACGGCCTGCTGGGCGACGGCTTTCTGGATGACTTCTTCTTCGCCAAACTCGGCGCCTCCCGCCTGGCCAAGACCCTGTGCGCCGCTCCCACCACCGAGGTGGCCACCGGCATGTACGGCAAGATGCCGGGCGTGGCCTTTGAGGACTACCGCCACGCCCAATTCATTCTGCTCTGGGGCGCCAATCCCAAAGTCTCCAACATTGTCCCGGCAAAGGAGAGAACACGGTGAACCGCTTGCAGCGAGCGCTGCTGAGCGTGCACGACAAGCGCGGCGTGGTTGAGTTGGCGCGGGTGCTGGTGGAGCAGAAAATTGAAATTGTTTCCACCGGCGGCACTGCTCGCCTGCTGCGCCAGAACGGCATCCCGCTGCGCGAGGTCAGCGAAGTCACCGGCCAGCCGGAGATGCTGGACGGACGGGTGAAGACGCTCCACCCCGCCATCCACGGCGGCATCCTGGCCCGGCGCGACGACCCCAAGCACTTGCAGGAGCTGGAGCGGCAGGGGATCGTTCCAATCGGCTTGGTGGTGGTGAACCTCTACCCGTTTGTGCAGACCGCCGCGCGCACGGAGGCCACTCCGGCGGAGCTAGTGGAAGAGATTGACATCGGCGGCCCGACCCTGATTCGCGCCGCCGCCAAGAATTTCGCCTCGGTGGCGGTGGTGGTCTCGCCCGACGACTACGCGCGCGTGGCCGAGGAGTTGCGGGCGCGGGGGGAGTTGTCATTGGCCACTCGGCTGGAGTTGGCGCGCAAGGCCTTCCAAGTTACCTCCGCCTACGACGCCGCCATCGCCGGCACGTTGACGGAGATCGAAACCGAAGAGGCGGGCCTGCACCGGCTGCCCCGCGCGGGTTTCCCTTCAAGCTTGCTGCTGACCGGCCAGAACATTTCCGATCTGCGCTACGGAGAAAATCCCCACCAGCGGGCGGCGCTCTACCGTAACGGAGAGTGCGGCGGGGGGATTGCCGGTGCCCGGCAACTCCAGGGCAAGGAGCTTTCCTACAACAACCTGCTCGACCTGGATGCCGCCTGGGGATTGGCGTGCGAATTTGAGGAGCCGATGGCGGGAATCATCAAACACAGCAACCCGTGCGGGGTAGCGGTGGGCGCCGACCAGGCGGATGCTTACCAGAAGGCGCTGGCCTGCGATCCGGTTTCGGCATTTGGTTCCGTGCTGGGTTTCGCCCAGCCGCTGACGGCGGCGGCGGCTGAGCGCATCAGCCAAAACTTTGTGGAAGCGATTGCAGCGCCGGGCTACGAGCCGGGCGCGCTGGAAATCCTAGCCAAGAAGAAAAGCCTGCGGCTGGTGGAGGTCCGCCCAGCCGGAGATGGCGCCTCTCCCGCCGTCGGGGGAGACTGGCGGGTGCGCTCGATTGCCGGCGGCCTGCTGGTGCAGGAGGGCGACCGGGCGGCCCTCGACCCGGGCCAGCTCCGCACCGTAACCGAGCGGGCCCCGAGCGCGGCCGAGCTCGAAGCGCTGCTGTTTGCCTGGCGCGTGGTCAAGCACGTCAAGTCGAACGCGATTGTCTTCGCCCGTGCGGGCCAGACGGTCGGCATCGGCGCCGGGCAGATGAGCCGGGTGGATTCGGTCAAGTTCGGGGCGCAGAAGGCGGCGCTCCCGCTCCAGGGAACGGTGCTGGCCTCGGATGCGTTCTTTCCCTTTCCGGACGGAGTGGAGGAGGCGGCGCGGGTGGGCGCCACCGCCGTCATCCAGCCGGGCGGTTCCAAGCGCGACAATGAGGTCATCGCCGCCGCCAATCGCCTGGGCCTGGCCATGGTTCTGACCGGCGTCCGCCACTTCCGCCACTGAGCGGCAAGTAGTGGGCCAAGTTCACCCCACTTTTTGATGCAGGCACTCTTTCCTTTCACGTCCAACCCGGTGGCCTGTCCTGAGCACAGCCGAAGGGCCCCTGCCACCGGGAAGGCGTACCTTTCCCAGCGGCCTGCCTGCGGTAGGCAGGCGGAGGCCCTTTACCGCATCAAATCGAGTATGAAATAATGTATGCTGTGGGTGATGAGCAGGGGATGGGGCGAGTGAGAATCACAACCAGACGCTGTTTACTCTTCATCGCACCTTTGTTGGTGCTGAGTCCTGTTTTCCTGTGGGCGGATCACCATGTTTCCCCCTCCCAGGTGGGGCCGGCCACCGTTGCCAATGCGGAAGCCGACCCGGTGGTGGCGGCCCGGGCGCGCGCCTACTACCACTACACTATGGGCCACATGTACGAGGAGATGGCGGGCGTTTTCCGCCGCAGCGAGTACACGCGGCGCGCCATCGAGGAGTACAAGCAGGCGGTCCAGTACGATCCCGACTCTCCGCTGCTGACGGTGGAGCTGGCCGAGGCGTACCGCCGCAGCGGGCGCATCCGCGAAGCGGTGCGCGAGACGCAAGAGGTGATCGAGCGCGACCCCGACAACCTGCCGGCGCGGCGCCTGTTGGGGCGTATCTACTATCAAACCCTGGGCGATCTGGAGGAGCAGGCCCGCTCCAAGCGCACCTTGGGGTTGGCGATCGAGCAATACCAGCACATCGCTCGTCTGGCGCCCACTGAGACCCGCTCGTTGCTCACCCTGGCCCGGCTCTACCGCCTGAACAATGAGTTGGAGAAGGCCGAGGCGATTTTGCAACAGGTGCTGGAGGTCGAGCCGCGCTCGCAGCAAGGCCGGGCGGCGCTGGCGACCCTCTACAGCGACCAGGGCGACTACCAGAAGGCGATTGCGCTGTTGGAAGAAGCCGGGCAAGACTCCGCCTCCGCGGAGTTGTTGAACTCGCTCGCGCGCGCCTACGAGAAATCGAATCAGTACGACAAGGCCGTGGAGACCTACCGGCGGGCCCTGGGGGAGAACAAGGAAAATCGGGAGACTCGCCGCCAACTGGCCGAAGCCCTGCTGCGGGCCGAGCAGGCGGAGGAGGCGCTGGCGGAGTACAAGGCTCTGGTGGCCGCCAACCCGGAGGACGCGGAGTCGCTGCTGCGGCTGTCGCAAATTTACCGCCATCTGAAGCGCTTCGAAGAAGCGCAGCAGGCCCTGGACCAATCCAAGCAGTTCGCCAGCGGCAACCTGGAGATTTTTTTCAATGAAGCGCTGCTGCACGAAGCGCGCGGGGAGTTCCGCGAGGCCAGCCGGGTATTGAGCAACCTGCTGGTTCAGGTGACTCGGCCGGGCGACAGTTACAGCGAGCAGGAGAAGCGGACCCGGGCCGTCATTCTGGAGCGGTTGGGTACGCTCCACCGCCAAACCGAAGACTTCCCGGCGGCAGTCGAGACCTTTCAGACGATGCTTCCGTTGGGGCCGGAGGAAGCGCAGCGCGCCTGGGCGCAGATTACTGAAACCCACCGGCAGGGGCGGGATTTGGAGGCTGCGCTGGCGGCGGTGCGGCAAGCGCTGGAGCACTTCCCCGAAGAGCGCAGCTTTAAGTTGCAACTGGCTTCCTTGCTGGGCGACCACGGCGAGTTGGAGCAGGCGGTGCCGTCGGCGCGCGCGCTGCTGACCGGTGGGCCCGAAGACCGGGCAGTGTACCTGAGCCTGGCGCAAATCTATGAGCGCAACAAGAAGTACGCCGACGCCGAGGCGGCCGTGGACGAAGCCCAGAGACTCTCCCGCACGCCGGGCGAGCAGGAAAACGCCCACTTTCTGCGCGGCGCCATCTACGAGCGGCAGAAGAAATACGAGCAGGCAGAAGAGGAATTCCGCCGGGTGCTCGAGCTCAACCCTGACAGCGCCATCACCTTGAACTATCTGGGCTACATGCTGGCCGACAATGGGACCAAGCTGGAGGAAGCGGAGAAGATGATTCAGCGGGCGGTGGAGCTGGCCCCCTACAACGGCGCTTACCTCGACAGCCTGGGCTGGGTGTACTTCCGGCTGGAGAAGTTGGAGTTGGCCGAGGACTACCTGTTGCGGGCGGTTGAGCGCGTCAGCCGCGACCCCACCATCCACCAGCACCTGGGCGACCTCTACTACCGCACCGGGCGGCTGCGCAGGGCCGAGCAGGCGTGGGAGCGCGCGCTCGAAGGGTGGAAGCGCGTGCCGAAAACGGAGTTCGACTCCGCTGTCCACGCTCAGGTGGCCGACAAGCTGCGGCGGTTGAAAGTCCGCCTGGCGCGGGAAACTTCCAAGAAGCTTTCTCCGCCGCCGCAGCCCTGACCCCCATGCCTCGCGACTGGCTGGCCCTGCCTGCCTTCGCCAAAATCAATACTTCTCTGGAACTGCTGGGCCGCCGTTCCGACGGCTACACCGAAATCCGCACCGTTTACCAGAGCGTCGCCCTGCACGACCGCCTGCGGTTGCGGCTGACCCGCACTGGCGAAATTGTGGTCCACGTTGCCGACGGAGGCGCGCCCTCCGGCCGGGCCAACCTGGTCTATCGTGCTCTGAGCCGCGGTCGGAGGTTCCTGGGGTTGCGGCGCGGGATCGAAGTGGAATTGGAAAAGAACATCCCCGCCGCGCGCGGCCTGGGAGGCGGTTCCAGCGATGCCGCCGCCGCTCTGTTGGGTTTGCTGCGGCTGACGCGCACTCGGCTGACCAGCCAGGAGTTGGAGCGGTTGGGCGGCTCGGTGGGCGCTGACGTGTCCTTCTTTTTTCTGGGCGGGCGGGCGTTGGGGGTGGGTCGCGGGGATGAGGTCTATCCGCTGGCTGACCGGCCCCGGCAGTGGTGCGTGCTGGTGTGTCCGTCCCGGCCTTTGGCCACTCGCAGCGCTTACACATGGGCGGCGGCTGCAGCCCCTCGGCGGTTGACGCTCAAAGGAGGAGCCGCTAAGATAACGGGTTTGCGCTCCTCGCCGGACGCGCTGTGGGCAACCGGCAACGACTTCGAAGCGGTTGTCTTTCCCCGCTTCCCGGAACTTGCTAGAATGAAGGCCGCGTTGCTCGCGGAGGGTGCCCGGCAAGCCGGACTCTCAGGAAGCGGTTCCACCGTGTTCGCGCTCTTTTCCCGGCGGGCGGCTGCCCAGCGAGCCGCCGGGCGGTTGGCAGAAGCTGGCAGGATTTTTCTGGTGCAGACGCTCCCGGGCCAGGCTTACCGCCGCGCTCTGGGGTTGTGGTTACAGTGAGCAGGAGCCACGGCGCGCCGGTAGTAATGGTGGGGAGTCGTCCAGTGGCAGGACATCTGCCTTTGGAGCAGAAGACCTAGGTTCGAGTCCTAGCTCCCCAGCCAATCCTCGGCGGAAAGCGGAGGGAGTTGGCAGGGGGCAGACTTCGCGGCTTTTGCGCAGTGAGGTAAGGGTGGACTTCGACAAGCTCAAAGTGTTCACGGGCAGCGCCAACCCGGCGCTGGCGGAGGAGATTTGCCAGTGCTTGGACGTGCCGCTGGGCGAGGCCACGGTGGACAAGTTCAGCGACGGCGAGACCCGCGTTCGCATCCACGAGAACGTTCGCGGGGCCGACGTCTTTGTGGTGCAACCCACCTGCCATCCGGTGGACGTCCACCTGATGGAGTTGCTGCTGATGATCGACGCCCTCAAGCGGGCTTCGGCGGCGCGCATCACGGCCGTGATTCCCTACTACGGCTACGCCCGCCAGGACAAAAAGAGCGAGCCGCGCGTCCCCATTTCCGCCAAACTGGTGGCGGACCTGTTGGAGAAAGCGGGCGCCAACCGGGCGCTGATGCTGGACCTGCACGCCCCCCAAATCCAGGGTTTCTTCTCCGTTCCGGTGGACCACCTCTACCCTACGCCGGTCATGTTGGAGTACTTCGTCCGCAAGGGCTTGCCAAACTTGACTCTGGTGGCGCCCGATGCCGGGGGAGTGGAGCGGGCGCGGTTTTTCGCCAAGAAGGTGGACTCGCCCCTGGCCATCGTGGACAAGCGCCGGGTGGATGTGGACGTGACCGAGCTGCTCCACATCATCGGCGAAGTGGAGGGCCGGACCGCGCTCATTATTGACGACATCGTGGATACCGCCGGCACGCTGGTGAAGACCGTGGATGCGCTCTACGAGCAGGGCGCCAAGGATGTGTACGCCACCTGCACCCACGCGGTACTGAGCGGGCTGGCCATCCCGCGCATCTGCGAGTCCCAGTTGCGCGAGATGGTGGTGACCAACTCGATTCCGTTGACCGAAGAGGCCAAGGCCTGCGAGCAGATCAAGGTCTTGAGCATGGGGCCGCTGCTGGCGCGGGCCATCCGCTCCATCCACAAGGAGGCCTCGGTCAGCACACTTTTTGTCTGAGTCAGGAGCAAGCAAGCGATGCAAGAATTGGTAGTCGAAGCGCAGCCCCGCGAGCACAAGGGGAAGAACGCTGCCCGGCAGTTGCGCCGGGCCGGCCGCTTGCCGGCGGTGATTTACGGTGGCAAGCAGGAATCTTTGGCCGTCAGTGTGGAGCCGCGGGCGGTGGAGCGCATCATGCACTCTGAATCCGGCCACAACACTGTCTTTACTCTACAGGTGAAAGGCAAGGGCAAGACGCCGGCGATGGTGCGCGATTGGCAGATGGAGCCGGTGAAGGGCTCGCTGCTGCACGTGGATTTCCTGCGGATTGCCCTGGACGAGCGGCTGCGGGTCAAAGTGCCGGTGCACGCCCGCGGCGAAGCCAAGGGAGTGAAGCAGGAAGGCGGCATCCTGGAAGTGATCCACCGGGAGGTGGAAATCGAGTGCCTGCCGACGGACATCCCGGAAGAGTTTGTGGTGGACGTGAGCGAACTGGGAATAAACCAGAGCATCCGCGCCAATGATTTGCCGATTGACGCAAGCAAGCTGCGCCTCCTGACCGATGCTAATCAAGTACTGGTGCACGTGGTTATGCCACGCGCGGTCGAGGAAGAGAAGCCGGCCGAGGAAGTAGCCGTGGCGGAAGGGGCCGCTGAGCCGGAAGTGATCGGCAAGGGCAAGGCCGAGAAAGCCGAGGGGGAGGCGGAAGAGGCTTCCACGGAAGGGGAGAAGAAGTAGCGAGGGCGCGGCATTGTGCTGCTGATCGTGGGGTTGGGCAACCCGGGCCGCGACTACGCTCACACCCCCCACAACCTGGGTTTTGAGGTGATCGAGCGCCTGGCGCGGGCTGCCCGCGTCCACAAGCGCGAGCGCCGCGCGCAGTCGCGGTTGTGGCGGGCCCGGTTGGACGCCCGTTCGGTGCTGCTGGCGCAGCCGCAGACCTACATGAACCTGAGCGGGGTTGCGGTCAGCAAGCTGGTGCGCGGGGAGAAACTGACCCCGATCGAGCTGGTTGTGGTCTTTGACGATGTGGACCTGCCCTGGGGCATGATTCGCATTCGCGAGCGCGGCAGCGGCGGCGGGCACAAGGGCCTGGAGTCGGTCATCCAGGAGCTGGGCACGCAAGAGTTTGTGCGGGTGCGGTTGGGAATCCAGCCCCTGGGGCCGGTCAACGATTTGGCCGAGTACGTTCTGACCCCGATGGGGAAGGCGGAACGCGCGCAGGCCGGTGAGATGGTCGAGCAAGCCGCGGTGGCGGTACGAACCATCCTGCGAGAAGGGGCCAAGAAGGCCATGAACCGGTTCAACCGGCGGGCGGCAGCCGGCGAGTTCAAGGAGTGAAAGCGAACTGAGGTGAGCATGCGAGTCTATGAAGTGATTTTCATCATCCGGCCCGACGTGCCGGAAGCGGAAGTGGACTCCCTGGTGGAGCAGATGCAGCAGGGTGTTGCCGGCGCCGGCGGCGAGGTGGCCAAGCTGGAAAAGTGGGGCAAGCGCCCGCTGGCGTACCACGTGGCGGGACAGCGGGAAGGCATCTACGTGTTCTTTGAGGTCAACGGCACGGGCGACACGCTGCGGGAATTGGAGCGCCGCTTGAAGGTGACCGAGCCGGTGATCAAGATGCTCAGCGTGCGAGTGGACGAGGAGCGCAAGCGGCTGGCCAAGCTTCGGCATCGGCGCGAACACCGCGCCGCCCGGCGCCAGCACAAACCGCACGGCTCCGCCAGCGGATCGGCGGAAGCCTCCGCCCGCACCTAGAGTAAGAGGGAGAGAGGACGTATGGCAGACGAGCAGAAGGCACCACAGAAGACAGGCGGCACGGACGCCCCGGCGGGCTCGCCCGCGCGAACTTCGGGTGGGGAGCGCCCGCGGAGCGGGTCGCGCCCCCCTGACCGCGGTGGGCGCCCGGGTGGAGGCCGTCCCGTCGGCCGGCGTCCCGGCGGCGGCGGCGGACGGCGGTTCTTTCGCCGGCGCAAGGTTTGCCGGTTCTGCGTCGAGCGCATGGACCACATTGATTACAAGGACGTGAAGGTAATCGGGCAATTCATCGGCGAGCGCGGCAAGGTTCTGCCCAAGCGGCTGACGGGTGTGTGCCCGCCGCATCAGCGGCAACTGAAGGTAGCTCTCAAGCGGGCGCGCAACATCGCATTGATTCCGTTTGCCGCCTCGTACTAAGAGAAACCCCCCGGCCGAAGGTCGCTGGAGTTGAGAGGACAACATGGAAGTTATCTTGCGTGGGGACATTCACAAGCTGGGAAGCAAGGGCGACATCGTGACCGTCAAGGACGGCTACGCTCGCAACTACTTGCTGCCGCAGAAGCTGGCGTTGCTGGCCACGCCGGGCACCCGCAAGCAAGTGGCGGAGATGAAGGCCGCGGCCGCCCGCAAGGATGCCAGCGAAAAGGGCGCCGCCGAAACCCTGGCCGAGCAGATGAGCGCGGTCGAGTTGACCTTTCCGGTCAAGGCGGGCGAGAGCGACCAACTATTCGGTTCGGTGACCTCCATGGACATCACCGAGGCCTTGGCCGCCAAGGGCTTCTCCATCGACCGGCGCAAAGTGGAGTTGGCTGAGCCTATCCGGACTCTGGGTGAATACACCGTTCCGGTGCGCATCCACCGCGAAGTGGCCGCTGCCGTCAAGCTCCTGGTCGTCCGCGAAGAAGGCGAGCAGGAGGGACAAGCAGGGCAAAAAGAACAAGAAGAAAAAGAATAACCGCGCAGAAAGACAGGTCGAGCCGCCCCGCCACTGGCGGGGCTCTTTTTTTCACAGGCACCAACAAGTTTCTTGCCTTTTCCACTCGATAGTCACAGGTCGAGGTCGCTTTTCGCTTGCGTGCTTCGTCCTGCGAGAAGAGAATCGCCGCTGTCTGTATAGATCCCCCATGCTGTTGCCCGTTTTCGGGCTGTCGTTTGCCGGGGAACCGGCAGCGCGAACAGCAGGGGCGGGCAAGGCAAGGAAAGTGCCCGCCGAAGGCGGCCGAGGCGATTCACTCCAGGGACTGCCCCCTGTTCGGTCGCCCGCGGTGAGCCGTCGGCGGGCACACCTGCACTTATACCGGGGTGGGCGCGGGTGGTCGGGTCCCTCTTGACCTCTAGCGAATAGCAAGCGAAAATAGGCTACAGTGAAAGAAACGCCGTTAGACGAAGTGCGCGGATGGAGTAGTGGCACCTGACGTAACCCTGGAACGCAAGTTCCCCCACAACCTGGAGGCCGAGCGTTCTGTGCTCGGCGCCATCCTGCTGGACAACGAGGCCTTCCACCCGGCGATTGAAACGCTGGAGCCGGGAGATTTCTATCAGGGCGGCCATCGCAAGATTTTTGCCCGCATGGTGGCACTGAGCGAGGAGCGGCGGGCGATTGACCTGGTCACCCTGAACGAAGACCTGGAGCGGGCGGGGGAACTGGAAGCCGCCGGCGGCACGGCCTATCTTTCCTCGCTGGTGGACGGGGTGCCGCGCGTCTCCCACGTCGAGCACTACGCCCGCATCGTCAAGCAGAAGGCGCTGCTGCGGAACCTGATCCACGCCTCCCACAACATCATCACCGAATGCTTTGAGGCCGAGCAGGAAGCCGATGAGCTGCTGGACCGCGCCGAAGAGTCCATCTTCGCGCTGGCGGAAGACCGCGTAAGGGCCGGGCTGCTGTCGTTGAAGGAAATCGTCCGGGCCACCTTTCCCCGCCTGGACGAGTACTTCGAGCGCCGGCAGCACATCACCGGGCTGGCGACCGGCTTCACCGACTTTGACAACATTACCTCCGGCTTGCAGCCCTCCGACTTGATTGTGCTGGCCTCGCGGCCCGCGATGGGCAAGACCGCTCTGGCGCTGAACTTTGCCCAGCACGTAGCGCTCGACTTGGAGAAGCCGGTGGCCATGTTCAGCCTGGAGATGGCCAAGGAATCGCTGCTGCTGCGTCTGCTGTGCGCCGAAGGGCGGGTGGACCAGCATCGCTTCCGTACCGGCTACCTCAGCCGCGAGGAACAGGGCCGGGTGGTGACGGCGTCGGCGCGGCTGGCGCAGGCGCCCATCTACATTGACGACACCCCGGCGCTGACGGTGCTGGAGATGCGGGCCAAGTGCCGGCGCTTGCAGGCCGAGCACGGCGTCGCGCTGGTGATTGTGGATTACCTGCAATTGATGAGCGGGCGGGGGCGCTTTGAAAACCGCGTGCAGGAAGTTTCCAGCATCAGCCGGGGGTTGAAGGCGCTGGCCAAGGAGTTGCGCGTGCCGGTGCTGGCGCTCAGCCAGTTGAGCCGCGCGCCCGAGCAGCGCACCGGCGACCACCGCCCGCAGTTAAGCGATCTGCGCGACTCCGGCTCCATCGAGCAGGACGCTGACGTGGTGGCCTTTATCTTCCGGCCGGAGATGTACCGCGACCCCGACATGGTGGACGACGACATCCGCGGCAAGGCCGAGCTGATCGTCGCTAAACAGCGCAACGGCCCCACCGGCAAGGTCCACCTGGCTTTCTTGCGGCAGTTCACCCGCTTTGAGAACCTCCTCCGCCAGCCGGAAGAGGAATAGCCTCTTAAAGCATGGCTCGCAGAGGAAAAGGCGGACGCAGAGGTCGAAAGAAACAAGTACAGATACACCGCTGCGACTACTTATGTCCGTAATGCGAAATCGGTGTCCACGAGAGGTACGCCGACAAGAAAGTCTGTAACTGCACGCACCCTCGGTGGGGTGGGACCCGGAAGGCCGAACGTAGGGAAACTGATTAGCTCGCCTGCGGGACTTCTTCGGTACTGCGGCGCTTTACTTGCGCCTCTGCCCACTGACAGAAATACGCTTCAAACTCTTCTTGGGTGTAAACCCCCTTTTGCACCAACAGCGTGTTCATCGCTGACACGGTAGCCTTGAAGCGCTCATCGCGTTCCAGCTCACGCATTGCTTGATGGAAGGTCATCATGCCCCTCTTTTCCTCTCTTTGCTTTGCCTTCTGCAGGGCCTTCGCAAAATATACTCAAAAACCAAAGAAATCAATAGAAACCTTAGACAAGAAGGGGGCCGTGGGGTGCGACAAACCGATTGGGCAGTCTTGGAAGCTACTCAAACCTTACGAAATTAGTGTTCAGCGTTTCCCAGGTTGCTCTTCAGACCGGTTCGGGGTACAAATAGGTGAGTGCGGGCGGCGGGCAGGCATCCTTCTGGTTGCTGCGCGCGTCGCATAGGGTAACGGGTCGGCCGGAAGGGAGAACCACAGGACACCATGGCACAGCCCCCTTGCTGGGCGGAGATTTCCCTCCCACGACTGAAAGAGAACTTCAACATCGTTCGGCGCCACGTCGGGCCGGAGCGCAAAATCCTGGCGGTGGTCAAGGCCGACGCCTACGGCCACGGCGCCGTTCCGGTGGCGCGCGCCCTGGAGGAGGTGGGCACGGACGCGCTGGGGGTGGCCTGCCTGGGCGAAGCCATTGAACTCCGCCAAGCGGGCATCCGCGCGCCCATCCTGGTTCTGACCGGCTTCTATCCCGGCGAGGAGCAGGAGTTGCTCGCGCACAACATCACGCCGGGCATCACCGAGGTTGGCCAGGTGGAGCTCTTGGAGCGAGCCGCGCAGGGCGCCGGGCGCAAGCTCTGCTGCCACGTCAAGGTGGACACCGGCATGGGCCGGCTGGGCGTGCCCCCGGCGGAAGTCCCGCGCCTGCTGGACGCGCTTTCGGCCAGCCGCCACCTGGAGCTCGAGGGCCTCTACACCCACTTCGCAGCCTCGGAAGACTTCACCACCGACCAGACCGAGCGACAGATGGCCTGCTTTGAAGGCGTGCGCCGGCAGTTCGCCGAGCGCGGTTTCCGCCCACCCTTGATTCACCTGGCCAACACCGGCGCGGTGGTGGCGCGGCCGGAAACCTGGGGGACGATGGTGCGCCCAGGCTCGATTCTCTACGGCTATCTCTCCTTCATGGACTTTCGTGCCGGCGACGACCGCAATGCCGCCCTGCAGGCCAAGCTGCCGGTGAAGCCGGTGCTGACGCTCAAGGCGCGCCTCTACCAGGTGCGCGAGTTCGGACCCAACTCCCCGCTGGGGTACGGCTCGCGCTTCGTCACGGCGCGGCCTTCGCGCATTGCAGTGGTGTCCATTGGCTACGGGCACGGCTGGCGGCGCGCCCTCACGGGACGCTGCCGAGCGCTGCTACGCGGCCAGTCGGTGCCGCTGGTCGGGACCATCGGCATGGATCTGACCCTGGCGGACGTGACCGACGTGCCCGCCGCCCGCCCGGGGGACGAACTGGTGCTGATCGGCTCAAACGGGGTCGCTTCCATCCCTCCCACCGAGGTGGCCCGCGCGCTTGGCTCGGTGGCCTCGGAAGTCCTATCCGGGCTGGGCAAGCGCGTCCCGCGCGTCTATCGCGAGTAACCCGTTCTTATTTTGGGAGTTCCGCTGCGCTGTACTCATTCAGAATGATCCGTGACACTCAAGCTGGCCCGGGGCGCAACCCGGGGCCTTGCTGAAACGAGTCTCTTTCCTCAGCCGGAGGGCTCTTGCTTCTCGCCTCACTGCCTGTCTGGCTTTCTGCTAGCAGTACCCGCCCCACCTCTCTCTCGTGCAAGGGTTTCTAGGATGTCGGAACGACCTCTCTTTCCGGAAAGTGTCACTAATCATGTGGACGAGTACAATTCCTTGCATCGGGGCGGCAACTTGTGGCAAGCTGACACACCCCACGCACATTGAATACGGTCGGGGGAGAAGAGTTGTCTCGAGCGTTGCTTGTCCCCGCGAAGAGTGGGTGATGCCACCGCCCCGCGGCGGATCCATTTTGCAACCCCTTTACGGCAAGTGGGTGGCCATTCGGAGGTAGGACAATGCAATACAGGAGTTCGGGTGGCTCCGGGCTAAAGGTTAGTGAGATCTGTTTCGGCACCGCGAACTGTGGGGTCCAGTGTGACTAGGCCGTTTCTTTCACCCTTCTTGATAAGGTTGTTGAGGCTGGGGTGACGTTTATCGACACGGCCGCGGGTTATCCGATCCCCTTCACACTATCACCCCCGACGGGCGTAATGAGTCTGAGAACGTGACCCGTGCCGCCCAAAACGCTGTGCTCAGCATGATCGAACACTTGGTGGCGGAGTATGGTTTCAATCGCGAGCAGGCCTATGTCCTAGCCAGTGTGGCGGTGGACTTGCGCATCAGCACAATCGTCGGTGCAGCCAACGTGCTAGTGTCGGCATTCTTACCGCTGGATATCTTCGTCACGCATGCTAATCCCTTCAAGGGCTAAATGACCTCCAGCAATTTTGTGCCACACATTTTGGCAGTTGCCCAAGTTAGATTGGCCGCTATCTCCGGGTACGCCGCTCCAGCAGACCCTGGCGGGTGAGACGAAGAAGGAAACTGTACACGGAACGGCGATCTGGCCAGGGGCTAGCCTCCAAGGAGCATCTGGACTACGACCTCACCGCAGGATACTTCTATACACGTTACGGAAGGCCGGTACCTGACAATCAGAGACTTCGACTAGCATACGTGAAAAAGGAATCACCCTATGAAGTTGGCATGTTTATAAGCTCAGCATCCCTCGCAGCGGGAGCAGCTTGGCTGTTCTTTCAGACCTTACGAGGAGTGCTGCTCTTGCCCGGCGAATTGAGAAAACAAAAACTAGAAGTATCGAAGCCGCAACAGGAACTTATTGCAGGCCCCCAAGAAGCTCTGCCACAAAAGCAACAGATTCTAGAAGAAGGAAGGTGCGTGTTGGGAGTGCTCTACAATCGGCATGAAGTTCATCTCGTCGAAGGCAGCAGAGAATACACCCTCGCCAAGCAACGACTGCTCGTTCGAGGCAACGGGGTAGCAAATGATGTTGTTGGGGAAACGAATCTCTGACTGGATGTTTGGCTCGTAGCGGAACTCACCTGCATCACATCGTTACCCTCGCTCTCCACACTGGAATGCGAAAGGGTGAAATCCTCAGCCTCGAATGGGACATGGTGGATTTTGTCGAGCGCAGCTTGCGGATCGACAAATCCAAAAGCAAGTACGGCGAGCGGACCATCTACCTAAATGAGTCTGCCTATCGTACTCTGTGGCAGCTTTGGCAAGAGCGGCAGAATCACTTTGTCTTCCCGAATCCTCGCAACCCGACAGAACCCATCAAGGACCACACGATGGGCTACTGGCGGGCTGTGAAGCTGGCGGGCATCCGGCACATTCGCTTCCACGATCTGCGCCACACGTTCGCTACACGGCTGGTACAGGCCGGTGTAGACCTGATCACCGTCCAACAGCTACTGGGACACTCCTCCATCCGTATGACCGCCCGTTACGCTCACTCTCTGAGGGAAAACAAAGTGACCGCCGTGGGTCTCCTGGATCGGCCCAAGGTGTCCAGTCATGGACACTAATTTGGACACCAAGGCCGTTTTGGGGGCCTTGTCAGAAACCGCTAACCGAGTACAATTGCATGAGATAGGCGCGTAGCTCAGTTGGTTAGAGCGCTACCTTGACACGGTAGAGGTCGATGGTTCGAGTCCATTCGCGCCTACCATTCACACTCACCTTCGATTTACGATCTGGCATACCACAGATCGGCTGACGAGTCTGGATTATGCGTAACGGAGTGCGACCATCGGATCCACTCTCGACGCACGGCGAGCGGGAATCATACAAGCCGGGACCGTCCACGATGCCGAGGCGTTGGGCAACGAAGCCGTCATCAGCCTCGACGCAACAAAGCAGGAGTTATCCAAGCAATTAACCCGGATTTCCGATTTGGCTGTGGTACCGTATCGCCAGGACCAGTCGCTGCGCCTTGAGTTTTGGGGCTCCGACGTAAGGAACCACACTACGGAGGGTGACACCCGGTGGGTGAATTACAACACGAGCCATTCCAGTTCGCGTTCAACGGCTTCTTGAAAGTCGCGTTCCAGGGATCGCGCGTCACTTCTGACGCTGGCCTCATTCTGGTGCGCGAGTTGGATGAACGTCTGGGGCTGGAGACACTCATCGCCGAGCACCTGAGCGATTCCCGACAGGGGATGAACACCCAGTTCAGCGTGGTGGATCTCCTGCGGCAGTCGGTCTACAGTCGCCTCGCGGGCTACGAAGATCTCAACGACGCGGGGCGCGTGTCGGCAGACCCAACATTTCGTCTCATCGGGTCGCCAAAGCGCTGGGACCGGGGTGCGGCGCTGACATCGACGCTGCATTGGTTCGAGACAGAGCTGCTGACCCACGAGGAGAATCTCGTCGGGTTGAGGGCCGTGAACCGGGAGGTGCTTGCACAGGCCGAGATGGCGACGCGCGCCGACCGGATCGTGCTCGACATGGATTCGAGCGAGAGCCCGGTGCATGGGGCGCAGGAAGGGAGCGCCTATAACGGGCACTTCGAGTCCGTCTGCTACCACCCGCTGTTTCTGTTCACCGAGCATGGGGACTGCCTCGCCGCCACGCTGCGGCCAGGCAACGTGCATAGCGCCGACGACTGGGACGACCTGCTCGTACCGGAGATTGACCGGCAGCAGGTGGAGGGCAAGCGCGTAGCGTTCCGCGCAGACGCCGCGTTCGCGAAGCCCGAGATCTACGACGCGCTCGAGCAGCGCGACGTGGACTATGCCATTCGCATGCCGGCGAACAAGAGCTTGGAGCTGGAAATCGAAGACATCCTCTTTCGTCCGCCGGGACGGCCGAGCTGCAAGCCCTTGGTGCGCTACCAGAGTTTCCGCTATCAGGCCAAGAGCTGGACCACGCCCAGACGGATCGTCGCCAAGGTGGAGCACCACCAAGGTGAGCTGTTCCCTCGCGTCGGCTTCATCGTGACCAACATGGCCCTCCCGAGCCGCTCGGTCGTGCGGTTTTACAACAAGCGCGGTACGGCGGAGCAATGGATCAAGGAAGGCAAGCAGGCCACCCACTGGACGCGGCTGTCGTGCCATCGTTTCCGGGCGAACGAGGTGCGCCTGCAACTGAGCGTCCTGGCCTACAATCTGGGCAACTTGTGGCGCAGACTGGTCCTTCCGCTGCGGGTCAAGCGCTGGTCGCTCACGAGTCTCCAGCAGCGACTGGTGAAAACTGGGGGCCGGCTGGTGAAGCATGCGCGGTACTACTGGCTTCTGCTGGCGGAAGGGCATCTCACGCGGCGGCTGTTCGGCGACATGCTGCGGAGGATCTGGGCGCTACCCGTGCCGGCAGGCTGACGCGCGGCCTGAAGTGCAACGAAGCCCGCCCGGCGATGACACGGGGCACACGTGTGGAGCGGTGTCTGAGAAATGCCCGAAAAGCAGGGGTTCCAGTCGGTCGCACGTCGGCGCGGGCTCAGATGAAGGCCTTTGAAGCTGAACGATTGTGCGACGATCGAAGTTTTTGTGCGATCGGCGGCGATCGGGTGTATAAACGTGCCATCAGGGGCAGGCAAAACGGAAATCCCGGATTAAACCGTGGCACGTTTGCGGTCGTGCTTGTTGAGGATGGCTTTGCGGATCCGTAAACTTTTCGGCGTGACCTCGAGCAGTTCGTCGTCGCCGAGGTATTCAATCGCTTCTTCTAGGCTGAGCGCTACCGGTGTGTCGAAGTGCTCCGCCACGCCGTCGCCCTTCGAGCGCATGTTGGTGAGTTTTTTGGTTTTGCAGACGTTTACCATCAGGTCTTCCGCTTTGGCGTTCTGGCCGACAATCATCCCTTCATAGATTTCCGTTCCCGGGTGGATAAACAGAGTTCCGCGTTCCTGCGCGCCCAGCAAACCGTGGAGTGAGCTCATGCCCGATTCAAAAGCAATCAGGGAGCCGTGCGGGGTGGCCCGCAGTTCGCCCTGCCAGGGAAGATAGTCATGGAAGAGCGTGTCCATGATGCCTGCGCCCTTGGTGTCAGTCAGGAACTCGGAGCGGTAGCCAATCAGCCCACGCGTCGAAACCAGAAAGTGCAAGTAGGCGATGCCGCGCTCGACCTTCATTTCGTGCATCTCGGCTTTGCGGCGGCCCATCTTTTCTATGACGGCGCCGGAAAACTCTTCCGGGCACTCGATATGAACGTCTTCGAAGGGTTCGAGTTTGAGCCCGTCCATTTCATGGAAGATGACCTCGGGCCTTCCCACCTGAAATTCGTAGCCTTCGCGCCGCATCTTCTCGATGAAGATGGAAAGGTGAAGCTCGCCCCGGCCCGAAACGGTGAAGGTGGAATCAGAGTTCCCCACCGAAGTTACTTTCAACGCCACATCGGCGAGCGCTTCGCGCTCCACCCGCGCCTTGAGCAGCCGGGCGCTGGAGTATTCGCCCTCGCGCCCTGCCAGAGGCGAGCTGTTGACGGAAAACAGCATCTTCACCGTGGGGTCGTCAATGTGGATCGGAGGCAGGGCAATCGGGTTTTCAAAGTCGGCGAGCGTTTCGCCTGTCTTTACGTTCTCAATGCCCGCGATAGCGACGATGTCACCCGCCTGCGCTTCGTCCACCTCCACCCGGTTGATCCCGTCAAACGACATCACCACCAGGGCCTTGCCCGGAACCTGAGTGCCGTCGGTTTTGATCTGCATGAGGGGCTGAGCTTTGCGAATCGAGCCGCTCATCAAGGGGCCGATGGCGATGTGTCCTTTGTAATTGTCGTAAAGGGTGTTCACCACCAGCATTTGAGTGGGGGTGTCCAAGGTTCGGGGCGGTGGGATCTCTCGCGTAATCATCTCGAACAGCGGCTCTATGCTCGCCATGTTCTCAAGATGAGGATCGATTCCCGCTTTGCCCTGAGTGGCAGTAGTGTAGATAACCGGGAACTCAGCCTGTTCGTCCGTCGCACCGAGTTCGATGAAGAGGTCGAAGGTATGGTTCAGCACCCAGTTGGGGCGCGCCTCCGGCACGTCAATCTTGTTGATAACCACGATGATGCGGTGGCCGGCCTGCAAGGCTTTCTTGAGCACAAATTTGGTTTGCGGCATGGGGCCGTCTTTGGCGTCCACCAGCAGCAGCGCGCCATTGACCATCCGCATGATGCGCTCGACTTCGCCGCCGAAGTCGGCGTGGCCCGGCGTGTCAACAATGTTGATTTTGTGATCCTTGTAACGGACCGAGGCGTTCTTGGAAAAGATTGTGATGCCGCGCTCACGCTCGAGCTCGTTCGAGTCCATGATGAGCGTGGTGTTCTCGCCCCGGACGCGGAAAGCCTCCGATTGATACAGCAGCGCGTCCACCAGCGTGGTCTTGCCGTGGTCCACGTGGGCAATAATGGCTACGTTGCGAATGCTGTCCTTCATGCAGAAATATCTCCTAAGTACAAACACTCCATAATGACATATTTTTGTCTTTTACGGAGAAGCGGCGAATCCACACCACATGTTTTGTTCGGCCCAGTGGCTTCTGCCGCTGGGCGTCCCCGGGCAGAAGCCCGTGGACTGAACGAAATCAAGGCGCCAGCCTGAACCTTATGTTTTGAGAAGACTATGGGTACTGGGTATCGTTCTTATTCGTAGCGCAGGGCTGACCTGACCCCCTAAATTCGATCCTGTTCTAATGTTAGGATTGGGCTTAAACAACTGTAGCGCTTTTTGTAGCACCTTATTTCTTATGATCTATTCCCATGGCTTATGACCTATTCTGCTACACCATAAGAAATCATAATAGATACGAATAGATCATACTCTGTCATACTGTTCGCCCCCCACCTTGACACGGTAGAGGTCGTTGGTTCGAATCCAATCGCGCCTACCACTTCATCTTCCTGGAGCACTTAGGGTTAAGTTGTTTTCCGGCTGTACGGCTTTGCACACTCAACAGGCAATGTAGCGGAAAACGTAGCGGGTATGTGTCTTGATCTGTATTGATGGAGTCCGTTCTTCCTACTCCGGGAAGTTCATGCGGTAGGTGGTACAATCCCGGGGGCAGGCCAATATTGGTGCACCACTTCGCGGCTTCCTTTATCAGGGAAAAACGAAAATGGATGAATCATGTTCACGGATTCAAATATGACTTAGGGCGGATTGATCGTGAAGTTTCCTTCCACCCAGATCGGTCCAAATTTGCACGTTCGCACCGTATCGTTCCAGTCAAAGTAGATGCCAGCACTGTTCAGGTACCGGTCACTCGAACCATCAATGTTTGCTGAATATGTAACTGAGAAATCAATTGTTCCGCCATTTGGTAAGCTCATTGGATACGTTGGCGGAGCGGATACTGGCGTAACGGTTATCTCGGGAACTGGAGTTCCAGTTCCTCCGTCCAATACTTTTAGTTGGCTAATTTCGAGCGGAAAGTTCCAACATTTTGAATTGTCAGAGTTTCTGTGACCGTCAGTATACCGGTGAAATTGAGATCAGGGAGCACTTTATTCAAATACAGTGATCTTTGCGGACGGTTGGATTGTGGCAAAGAGATGAAGTTGTTTCCAACTCCTGCAGCAGTGGATCCAGTCCACAAAACGGTTCCCATTTTACGGTGGTGGTACTGGTCGCTTGGTCTGTAAAAAGTGGTAAATGAGCTGGAGTCAGACCGTCTGCTTTCGATCATGTATCGGAAACGCACCTCACCATCATAAGGAACAATACCAAGATATTCATGACGTCCCCACTCCGTCCCACTTGGTGAACCTAACACGATTCGTTTGCCATTAATTATGAGATTCGCCCTCACGAATGAGAAACTACCAAATCCAGTGGTTTTCCAGACATCGATAGAAAAGAAAGCTGGCGTGGAGCATGATGCATGATAGTAATCTTGTATCGGGCCTGGTGTAGCCTTGACGGTAGCACAGCCTGGGACAAATATAACACAAAGCAAGAGTAACGGAATAGCCGCTTTATAATTTTCCATCGTACGCTCCTTATGTTGGCCGATTACATAGGTCGACATTTCCCATCGAGGACTGACAAGACAACGATGTCATCTTACATTAACCAAATCTTCCACCTGAAAACTACCTCAATAACTAGTATCGTGGCAAAAGAAAAACAACGAGGCACAAGACGCCGAGGAATCATCTCTAGGTGGCAGGCGACGAGAAGTTTTGCCGCTCGAGAAAATCAACTGGTGTCCTTTTCGGCGAAGATTGAGCCGGAAACTCCCTCAGCACTCTGCGGACTGTACTTTGGTTAGACTGGGCGTGTTAACTAGCCTGGAGTCCAGGTACTAAAAACCTAGCCGGCTAGTGTACTGTCCCGGAAATATATGAGCAAAGTCGTTCGACCTTAGCGAGGATGGATTCGGCCGTGGCGGTCCCGACGAAAGGACTGGTGTTGGCGTTGTAATGTTCGACGAAGCGCTCGATGTTACGGACGAGAGCCTTGACGCTGGAGAAGGAACCTCGGCGAATGGCCTTCTGGGTAATGATGCCGAACCAGCGTTCGACTTGGTTGAGCCAGGACGCATAGGTTGGGGTGAAATGAACGTGGTAGCGGGGACGCCGAGCGAGCCAAGCGCGGACTTTGGGATGTTTGTGAGTAGCGTAGTTATCGACGATGAGATGGACGTCGAGGTTGTGCGGCACACTGCCGTCGATCTGACGCAGGAAAGTGAGGAACTCCTGATGACGGTGTCGCGGTTTACAGCGGGTGATGACTCTCCCGGTGGCCACATCGAGAGCCGCGAACAGAGTGGTCGTGCCGTGACGTTTGTAATCATGGGTGACGCCTTCGACGTAGCCGAGGCCCATGGGGAGAACGGGCTGAGTTCGCTGAAGAGCTTGAACCTGGGTCTTCTCATCGACCGAGAGCACCACGGCGTGGTCCGGGGGATTGAGGTAGAGACCGACGATGTCGCGGACTTTCTCGACGAAGAACGGGTCGTTGGAAATCTTGAAATGCCGCTGGCGATGCGGCTGGACGCCGAACAGATCGAACCACCGCTGGACCGTGCTCTTTGAGACTCCCGTGTGTTCCGCCATGGAACGCACGCTCCAGTGCGAACGATCGGGAGGTTCGGTTTGCAGGGCCGTGTTGATGACTTCCGCAACACGTTCATCCTCATGCGTGCGGGGGCGTCCGGGACGCAGTTCATCGTGTAGTCCGGGGATTCCATGTTCACGATAGCGCTTTCGCCACTTGCCCACGGTCGTATTGGTGACACCCAGACGCCGGGCCACGGTAGAGCCGGGAACGCCTTCGGCGCAGGCCAGCACAATCTGGGCCCTCAGCACCAGACTATGCGGCAAGGTTCGGGAGCGGGCGAGGCTCCCCAGTTCCGATTCCTCACTCTCACTGAGAGTGAGGGGAGTAACGGGGCGACCGCGTGGCATGGGCATACCTCCAGAGGCCAAAGGTTGCCCATTAATATATCGCTTATTTCCGGGACAGTACACTAGCTAGACTTTAATAATTCGGCTAGGCAAGAAAAAGCGAAGATGGGAGGGTACCGTCTACCGGCCCTTTCCTTTGTGTCCAGAAATACTTGCACAGGCGCTAACCCGCCTTTTTACCCCGGGACTCCTGATCCTGGCGTAAAACGGTGACCCCCTTACCCATGCCAGAATTACCAGTTGGCGGCCCCCTATATAGCCGCCAGCTAGTAAAGCTGGCCCAAGAAAGTGTAGCGGAAAACGTAGCGGGTACCTGACCATTTCTACTTTGACCTGTTTTGACCGGTTAGGCTAAGTACGAGTAGGTAAAGAGGGATGCGTATAGGTCAAACTCGGTAGGAAGACTCGTCCTACCTTGACACGGTAGAGGTCGGCGGTTCGAGTCCGCCCGCACCTACCACTTCATCTTCCTAGAACAAGTAGGGTTAGCTTCCCTAGGCCCGCTCAGCTGTCCCATTTGCGCTGAACCGCAACACAGCGGCATCTTCCCCGCTATTCGGGCCGCCCGAATGCCGGTGGCGACGGCGCTGCGGGAGCTGTAACCAGTCGCAGCAGCGCAAAATCGCAGCTAGTCTGCTAGCAAGCCCCGGGGACTGTGGGCGTGGCTGCGGCAAAACTCTACGATGCGGTTCTCCGCCCAGTAGCGGTCATCATCACCGGCGCTGCCGGGTCCACGCGAAGCAAAAAATCCCACGTGGCCTCCGTGTTCGGGAGCCAACAGGGTGATGTTCGGATTTTCGACCAGGGCCGGGTGGCGGAAAGAATCGAAAGGGATAAAAGGATCGTCCTCAGCGGCGATGGTGAGGGTGGGCAGCTTGATGTTGCCCACCAACGGCAGGGCGCTGGCTTGCCGGTAGTAGTTGGCCGCGGTGCCGAAGCCGAAATGCGGCGCGGTGAAGAGATCGTCGAACTCGCGCACGGTGCGGACGCGATCCAGGCCATCGGCCTGATAGAGCTGAGGGAAGAGGCGAGCTTTGCGACGCAGCCTGGCTTTGAGGCTGCCGACGAACCGCCACTGATAGAACCGGTTGGCGGGAAGTTCGAGAGCGTCGGCGCAGCGGGCGAGGTCAAGCGACGGGCAGACGGCGACCACGCTCGCCACCTCGCGGGGCGGATGCGCGCCCCATTCGCCCGCCAGCTTGAGCACCATGTTGCCGCCCATGGAAAACCCCACCAAGTGAAATTCCGTGAGACTCTCGGTTGCGCGCAGATGTTCCGCCACCGCGTGGACGTCGCCGGAGAGACCGGAGTGGTAGAGCGACGGCGTCAGGTGCTCCGTATCTCCGCAGTTGCGCACGTTCATCCGCACTACATTGATGCCGGCCCGCCAGGCTTTCTCGGCGGTGCCCCGCACATAGTTCGATTGGCTGGAACCTTCCAGCCCGTGCACCAGCAGGAGCGTGGGACGGGAAGCGCGCTGGGGCTGCCAGTGGATGTCCAGCCGCAGCCGCACTTCAGGCGCAACTTCAACCAGGCGCGCTTCGGAATCCGGCAGGGCCGGAAAGCGACGCGGCCATAGCGCTCCGGCGAAAGTCATGAGATGGCCGTTGCGAAGAAGCCAAGGAGCTACAAAACTGGGCGAGTGGAAGTCCGCAGAGCCGGCTTGCACCGAGGGGCGAACCGAACCGAAATTTTCCGCATCGCTCATGGCAGATAACCCGTTATAGTAAAGGGAGAAGCACGGAGGAGGAAAGCATTATGCCCAAAGCAATCTGGGAAGGCGTTGTACTGGCGGAAAGCGACAAGTGCGTGGTGGTGGAAGGCAACCAGTATTTCCCGCCGGATTCCCTCCAACGGGACTACTTCAAGCCCAGCCAGGAAACCACCGTGTGCCCCTGGAAAGGCGTGGCGCGCTACTACAACCTTGAAGCGAATGGAAAAACCAACCCGGCGGCCGCCTGGTACTACCCGGACCCCAAAGAGGCCGCTCACCAGATCAAAGACCACGTGGCCTTCTGGAAGGGAGTGCAAATCCAAAGCTAGGCCGCTGCCTCAGATAACGGCCTAGAGCCCTTTGGCGCGGCGAAAGTCCCGCACCACGTTTTTCACGTCGCGGTGCCGGCCATCGACGGCGTAGTTCAGCCGGCGCATCTCCTCTTCGGAAAACAACCCTGCCAGCTCGTCCAGCGCCTCACGCAATCCCGGATGGCGGTCGAGCGCCGCCCGGCGAACCACCGCAGCCGCCTGGTAGGGCGGGAAGTAATGGCGATCATCTTCCAGCACCACCAGGTCGAGCGCGGCAATCACCCCGTCGGTGGAATTGCCCGCCACCAAATCCACCTGCTTCTCCTTGAGCGCGCGGTAGAGCAGGCCCAGCTCCATTGTCCGGGGCGAGCGGCTGAAGCGCAGTCCATAGGTTGCGGCCAAGCCGGCGAAACCGTCAGACCGCCCCATGAATTCGTAGCCGAAGCCGGCGCGCCACTCGGGCGCGTGCCGGGCCACATCGGAGATGGTTTTCAATTTCAGGCGGCGGGCATCCTCGCCGCGCACCACGATGGCGAAGGTGTTTTCAAAGCCCAGGGGCTCCATCCACTCCACGTCAAAACGTTGAATGTATTCAGCCTTGACCTGCCGGTACACCGCTGCGGGATCGCCGATGGTTTCCTCGCCCAGGATGGCGGTGAGCGCCGTGCCGGTGTACTCGACGTAGAGGTCAACCTCACCCGCGCGCAGGGCCTGGTGGCAGATCAAGGTGCCGCCTAGGTTGACGCGCTGCTCCACCGCAAGCCCGGTGCGGGCTTGGATGTGCTGCGCCAAGAGCTCGGCCAGGATGATCTGCTCGGTGAAGTTCTTCGAGGCGATGACGATGCGGTTCTCGCGTCCCGACCGGCAGCCCAAAAGGATTACCAACAGACAGGCAAAGAGAATGACGGCCAGGCGTCGCATGCTAGCGGGGCACTCGCAGGCGGCGTTCGGCCCAGCCGAGAGAAAAGTCGGCCAGCAAAGCCAGCAGCGCCGCCGGGATGGCGCCGGCCAGGATGATTTGATTGTCCACCATGGACAAGCCGCGAAAGATATAAGTCCCCAATCCGCCCGCGCCGATGGCGGCCGCAATCGTGGCCACACCCACCGACATCACCGTGGCGACGCGAATCCCGGCCAGAATCACTCCGAGCGCGAGGGGAATCTCGACTTGCCAGAGGAGTTGGCGGTCGGTCATGCCCATGCCGCGGGCGGCTTCCACCACGGCGGGATCGACGCCGGAAATGCCCACGTAGGTATTGCGAATGATGGGCAGCAAAGCGTACAGCACCAGCGCCACGATGGCCGTGCGGCCGCCGATGCCGCCCAGGAGCGGCACAGGAATCAGGAAACCGAAGAGCGCCAGGCTGGGCACGGTCTGGAAAATGTTCGCCGTGCCCAGAACCCACCGGCGAAGCGCTTGCTGCCGCGTCACCAGAATCCCCAGCGGGATGCCGAGCGCAACGGCGATCAGCATAGCGACCGCCACCAGCGCCAGGTGCTCGAGCGTCAACGCCAATACTTCAGCCCGATTGTGGAACAGAAAATCGAAGACGTTCACCCGCCACCTCGCATCACAAGGTTATTTTTTCCTGCCACCCGCGCAGCACGGAAACAAAAGCCGCCACCTCCGGCTCTTGCGCGCGGAGAAACTCCGCCGGGGGATGAACGGCCACCAGCCGGCCGTCAGCCACCAGCGCAATGCGCGTCCCCAGCAGCAGCGCCTCACGCACGTCGTGGGTGACGAATACAGCCGTCTTCTGCAGTTGCTCCTGCAAGCGGCGGAACTCGCGCTGCAACTCTGCGCGGGTTACCGGGTCGAGGGCGCCGAAGGGCTCGTCCAGCAGCAACACGGGCGGGTCGGCCGCCAGCGCCCGAGCCACGCCCACGCGTTGCCGCTGTCCGCCGGAGAGCTGGTGCGGCCGGCGCCGGGCAAACTCGCTCGGGTCCAGGCCCACCAGGTTGAGCAGCTCGCGCACGCGGGTGCTCACGCGCTCCGGCTCCCACCCTTCCAGGCGCGGCACCAGGCCGACGTTCTCCTCCACCGTCAGGTGCGGCATCAACCCGACCTCTTGAATGACGTAACCGATGCGGCGCCGCAGGCGAATCGGGTCCCAGGCTGTGGTTGCGCGTCCCTCGACCCAAACCTCGCCAGCGGTGGGTTCGAGCAGGCGATTGATCAACTTGAGCGTGGTGGTCTTGCCCGAGCCGCTGCGTCCCAGCAAAACCAGAGTTTCCCCCCGTCCGACAGTAAAGCTGAGATCGGAGACAAGCGCGCGGCCGTCGCTAAGGCGATAGGAAACCCGGTGGCACTGAATGACGCCGTTGTCCATCACTCTGCCTGCGCCGTCAAAGCTGGCCGTGCAAACCCGGGCACGAAACCGCTTGCGCGTGGGTTGACATTCCGGCCGCATCCCGATAAATAAGCATGGCTTCTATGCACCTCGAGGAATGCACTACGCTCCGAAGGCAGTTGGCGGAGGCCCGCGCCCGCAGCGATGAACTTTTCGGGCTGCTGCGCCCTGGAGCCTTCTACGAACGCCCCCTCCCAGAACGGCACCGCATCATCTTCTACCTGGGTCACATGGAGGCCTTCGATTGGAACACGGTGTGTCGCGGCGCCTTCAACCTTGAACCGTTCCAGGAAGAGTTCGACCAACTGTTTGCCTTTGGCATTGATCCAGTGGAGGGGAACTTGCCGACCGACACACCCTCGGACTGGCCCTCGGTGGCCGAGATTTGCCGATACAATCAACGCGTCCGTCAGACAGTGGACCGGCTTGTGAGCGAAACCTTTTCCACGGACTCTCCCCGACCAGAGGCACAAGACGGAGCGATTTTTCACATTGCCATCGAGCACCGCTTGATGCACGCCGAGACCCTCCTTTACCTGCTGCACCAGTTGCCCCCGGAGAAAAAAGTTGTGCAGCCGATTGTACCAGAACTACCTGCATCACCTGCGCAGCCACACACGGTGGAGATCCCATCCGGCAGGGCGACGCTGGGACTGGCACGATCGGAAAAGGGCTTGTTTGGCTGGGACAATGAATTTGAAGCGCACGCGGTTGGCGTGCCCGGCTTTGCCCTAGACGCCTACAATGTCACCAACAGTCAATACCTGGAATTCCTCCGCGCCGGCGGCTACCAAGACCGGAACCTATGGAGCGAAAGTGACTGGAACTGGAAAACGCGCATGAACGTCAGCTATCCGAATTTCTGGCGAAGGGGCGGCGATCGCTGGCACTACCGAACTATGTTCGAGGAAATCCCACTCCCGCTCGACTGGCCGGTCTACGTCAGTCACGCTGAAGCCGCCGCCTACGCTCGCTGGGCGGGAAAAGCGCTGCCGACGGAGGAGCAACTTCACCGGGCTGCCTACGGCACGCCGGCGGGACACGAACGAAGCTACCCTTGGGGGAACGAGCCGCCGGATGCGAGCCGCGGAAACTGTGACTTTCATCGTTGGGACCCCACCCCGGTCGGCGCCCATCCGGCCGGCAACAGCGCCTTCGGTGTCGCCGACCTGATCGGCAATGGCTGGGAATGGACCTCCACGCTGTTTGAACCTTTCCCGGGTTTCCAGCCGTTTCCTCTCTACCCCGGATATTCCGCCAACTTCTTCGACGGGAAGCACTACGTCATCAAGGGGGGCTCAGCGCGCACCGCGGCTTGCATGCTGCGGCGGTCGTTCCGCAACTGGTTTCAACCGCATTATCCCTACGCCTACGCCGCCTTCCGCTGCGTAGAGAATTGATTCCGCACGCAAAGGAGACCGGAGGTCCACACGCGCCGTGGCCACCCATCTCGTGAACGAGTTTGCCCGCGACGTGCGGGCCGGCCTGAACAAGAAGGGCCTGAAGGAGCTGCCCTCGAAGTATCTGTACGACGATGTGGGCTCAGCGCTGTTTGAAGCGATTTGCGCGCTGCCCGAGTACGGACTGACGCGCGCCGACGAGCGCTTGGTTCGCCGCCACGCCGGCGAGCTGGCGGAGCGGATGGCGCCGCCCTTGATGGTGGCGGAGTTGGGCAGCGGCAACGGGCGAAAAACCCGATTGATTTTGGAATCGCTCTCTTGCCAGCAGCTCATCCTCTACCATCCGATTGACGTCTCGGCGGCCGCGCTGCGCCGCTGCCAGCAGGAACTGGAACACTTGAAATCAGTCTCCGTAGTAGCGCTGCAACGCTCCTATCTGCCAGGATTGCGCGAGGTGGTTGCGGGCCGCCCGCCCGATACACGCCTGCTGGTGTTGTTCCTGGGAAGCACGATCGGAAACTTCGAGCGCCCCGCCGCCCAGGAATTTATCCGAGAGGTGCGCGGAACCCTCCGCCCCGGCGACGGCTTCCTGCTGAGCACCGACCTGGAAAAATCCACCCGGCAACTCATGCTTGCCTACGATGACCCCCTGGGCGTCACCGCCGCTTTCAATTTGAACTTGCTGGCCCGCATCAATCGCGAGCTCGACGCCGATTTTGATCTTTCACAATTCCAACATCTGGCTCGCTACCATGCCCGCGAGCGCCGGATCGAGATGCATCTCCGCTCGAGCGTCCAGCAAACGGTCATAATTAGCAAAGCTGACCTTACCGTGCCGTTACGCCGGGAGGAGACTATCTGGACAGAGAGCTCCCACAAGTTCAACCCGCAGGAAGTAATTCAACTGGGGAAGCGAGGCGGCTTTCGGTGCGAGGCCCAGTGGATGGATGAGGAATGGCCCTTCGCGCAGACTCTCTTGATCGCGCAGTGACGCCCACCACCGCCTTTCTCCACCGGCACAGACGCAGGGGTCGGCGTGAACTTGCCACGCTTAACCGCGCCCCGAGAAAACCAAATCGTACTTTGAGAAAAGGCTAGGGACAAAGACCCGCAGTGGCGTGGGCAAAACCAACTCTGCTAGGGAAGAGGGAAGGTGGCCAAGCGCTGGCCCATGACATTGCCAAAATACTGGAGGATGGAGGTCATCTCCAGCAACGCCGAGTGCCAGCTTTGCAGTCCCAAGATGCGCTTCACACGCACCCAGAAACGGAGCAACTGGAAATCCAACATCAAGAGGCGTTCCACACGCGAATACTTCCCCACATGGACAGTGCCGGCGTTGCGGAGCAGGTAGGTCAGGGCTTCGTAGTCGCGTTCGAGAGTAGTCAAGACGCCGCTGTAGTCGGCGATCTCCTCTGGATATTCCTGCAGGGCGCGGCGGATGGCCAAGAACTCCAGTTGGCTGGCCTCGGCGACATCGGCCGAATAGTCACGCTCGAAAGTCTGCCGCAAAGCGGCGCGGGAAGCCGCCCGCAACCAGGAAAAAAGGAAGGCTAACGAGCTAAGCAGGATGAATACGCTAATGAAGGTGGCAAACATCGGACCTCACTTTCGCAAAGAATGCGCTCCCACCAGAGCGAGCCGCTGAAATACTTGTCGCACGGGCTGCACCGCCACTTCTTCCTCGGGAACCCAAAGGAAGGTATACAGCCACAGACCCACTATGAAGTTATAGGCTAACGGAGGGACTATCAGTGTCAGGGCGCTCAAGCTGGGAAAAAGAAAACGAACGGCATAGTTCGCCGCGTGAGCGGCGAAGTAAATGCCGAGCCCGGAGACGAGAAGGATAAACCTTCGACTTTGGACGGCAAGGTAATTGACCGACATCCACAAGAGGAAGGTAAGCAACACCCCGACGAAATACAGATTCTGCTGGAATTCAATCACAAAGCGGGGATACAACCGATCCACACTGCCGGCGATGAAAAGGGCAGAAATTCCTGCGATGAGCAAGAAGAAAATCGCCAGAGTGGGACGAATCGACATATCTGTGGAATGTGGAGTGCCGTAGCAGGCGGTCAAAAAAGCTGCCAATAACCAAATACCCTACGATGTTGGGAATGGCATCGCCGGTATAGTAAAAATTGAAATACTCCACTGACCTGTAGCCGTAAAGAGATCGGACATAATAGCAGCCCAAGGTAAAGGCAACGTTCGCTAACAAGTAAAGATTAAAGATTGAGGATAAGATAGCGGCTAAAGAAACCCTGCCGCAGACACAAAACTACGCTGCCCAGCGCGAGCAACACGCTGAGCACCTCAATGCTCAACTCATAGGTACCAACCATGGTCTAGCTCGCAGATTCTACCCCACACGCATCCCGAAAACTAGACCCGGCTAGCTACGTTCCGAGGCTAGTTCCCGCCCCCATCGCGGGGAATCGGCGGTGGCGGCGAACCACCGCTTGCCAACACCACCGGCGCACTGCCCGGGGCACTCTGCGTTGCGATGTTCTTCAGCCCGACGACCGAACACAGCAACAACAGCGCAAACATCAAAAACGCAATTATACGCCTCATTTTCTGGAGCCCTCCTCAAAAAGTTTCTTGCTTCGCGACTACTGCGCCGATTTTCCCGCCCCCGTCCTATTGGTCAATGGGCGGTTCCACCTATGGAGCATGACCTAAACTTCTACCAGGGGAATGCTCGTAACCATCTTCGTATCTACCGCTTATGTGATTTTCCCTGCTATCGCTGGACCCGCTTTCCGAACTAGTTCTACCTATACTTGCACTACACCCGAGAAACTCACTCTCGCGCCAACTTTGTGACTTTTTTCCTATTCCCATGACCTGCGAGAAATTCACCGTAAGATCTTTTTCGCCGTAGCTTCGCTCTTGCTATTACAAGGCTCGATACGATAGGAATTACCATCTATGCCGAACCGGGAAGAAGCCTGGAAGCTCCTCTGCGAATACACGCAGAGCGAGAACCTACGCAAGCACGCTCTGGCGGTCGAAGCCTGCGTCCGCGCCTATGCCCGCAAGTTCGGCGGCGACGAGGCGCTGTGGGGTGTTACCGCCCTCCTGCACGACTTTGACTACGAAAAGTTCCCCAACGCGCCCGATCACCCGTTGGAAGGATCAAAAATACTTCGGGCGCGCGGCTATCCCGAGGAGCTCATCCAAGCCATTCTTTCGCACGCCGACTACATGAACGTCCCGCGCGAGACGCCCTTGCAGAAAGCTCTCTTTGCCTGCGACGAGCTGGCGGGATTCATCACGGCGGTAACGCTGGTGCGACCGAGCAAGAGCCTGGCAGACGTGGCGGTAAAGTCGGTCAAAAAGAAGTTCAAAGACAAGGCCTTCGCCCGCACGGTCAAGCGCGAAGACATCTACGGCGGGACGTCTGAGTTGGGGGTGGACTT
Source organism: Candidatus Acidiferrales bacterium (assembly GCA_965247455.1). GTDB lineage: Bacteria > Acidobacteriota > Terriglobia > Acidiferrales > 2-02-FULL-67-57 > JACZYA01. The sequence goes on along the minus strand of CBDFHE010000015.1, from coordinate 212,661 downwards.
GGAGGAGCACATCGCCTTCTGCCTGGAAGCGATGCACGGAATCGCTGACCAGTTAGGGTTAGCGGGCAACCATCCCGGCAAGCCGCAACCCTAAGCCGCTGCGACTCCTTTGTACTCCCCGAAAACTCGGCGCAGGGCGTGAGAAATTTCGCCGACGGTCGCATAGGCTTCGACGGCCTCCAGGATGAGCGGCAGCAGGTTGTCGCTGCTGCCGGCCGCATCCTCCACACAATGCAACGCGGTCTCGACGCGCGCAGCGTTGCGCTTCTGCCGCAAGCGCCGCAGCCGGTCCACCTGAGCCTTTTCGATCTCGGGGTCAATACGGAGAACCGGAATCGGATTCGCCGTCGGCTGCACGAACTGGTTGACGCCGACGACCACCTGCTGCTTGCTCTCCACCTTTTGCTGGAACTCGTAGGCCGCCTGCTCAATTTCCCGCTGCAGGTAGCCTTTCTCGATCGCTCCCAACACGCCGCCCATCGCCTCAATCCGTTCCAAATACTCCCGCGCCTCTTGCTCGATCTGCTCAGTGAGGGTTTCGACGAAATAAGAACCTCCCAGCGGGTCGATGGTAGCGGCGACGCCGCTCTCGTGGGCGATGACCTGCTGGGTGCGCAGCGCCAACAACGCCGCTTCCTGGGTGGGAAGGCCCAAGGCCTCGTCCAGGGCATTGCAGTGCAGAGATTGGCACCCTCCCAAAACCGCCGCCAGCGCCTCCAACGCAGTCCGCACCACATTGACCTCTGGCTGCTGCGCAGCCAGGGTAGAGCCGGCGGTTTGAGCATGGAAGCGTAGCATGAGCGAGCGCGGGTCCTTGGGCTGGTACCGCTCCCGCAGCAAGCGCGCCCACAGGCGGCGGGCGGCGCGAAACTTGGCTACTTCCTCGAAAAAGTTGCTGTGCGCGTTGAAAAAAAACGAGAGGCGGGGAGCGAACTCGTCCACGTCCAAGCCGTGCTCGACGGCCGCTTGCACGTAGGTAAGGGCGTTGGCCAGGGTAAAGGCCACTTCCTGCACGGCGGTCGAGCCGGCCTCGCGGATGTGGTAGCCGCTGATCGAAATGGTATTCCACTCCGGCAGGTGGTCCCTGCAGTAGGCAAAGACGTCCGTCACCAACCGCAGCGCGGGCCGCGGCGGATAGATGTAAGCTCCTCGGGCGACGTACTCCTTGAGGATGTCGTTCTGTACCGTGCCGGAGAGACGGCGGGGATCGGCGCCCTGCCGCTTGGCCACCGCCACGTAGAGAGCCAGCAAGATGGCGGCAGTGGCATTGATGGTCATCGAGGTGGAAACTTTCTCCAGCGGGATGCCCTCGAAGAGCGCCTCCATATCCTCCAGCGAATCGATGGCCACGCCCACCTTCCCCACTTCGCCGAGCGCTTCGGGAGCGTCGGAGTCGTAACCAATCTGGGTAGGCAGGTCGAAGGCAACCGACAGGCCGGTCTGGCCTTGCTCGAGCAGGTAACGAAAGCGGCGGTTGGACTCGGCGGCAGTGGCGTAGCCGGCGTACTGCCGCATGGTCCACAACCGGCTGCGGTACATGGTGGGGTACACACCCCGGGTGTAAGGAAGCTCGCCCGGCTGTCCGAGGTCGTGGTCCGGATCATAGCCGGCGGTGTCGACTTTCCCGTAGCAGGTTTTGATCTCAATATGTGAGCTGGTGGTGAATTTATCCCGGCGTTCGGGGCGCTTAGCGGTTGTAGGCGTTCGCTTGGACATGGAATCGACGAACCGTTATGGTACTCAAGCCGCTCCTGTTCCTGCAAGAGCACGCCGCCGGGTAGCGTCCTTGTCCTGAATTTGATAGACCGGCACTGCTTGTAGCTCGCGTGGTATAATCCGCTCACGTTCAGCAGTAGTTTGGGGTCACCCGATCGCGAGGGAAGGCAACAAAAGGCATACTCATAGAAACGCTCCGAGGAAACGTGCCATGACGAGCAACGGACGGCGAACGATCAAACGAAAGTTGAACGGGATCAGGTACACGCTTCATCTTGGCGATTGCCTAGCATGGATGGCGGCACATGACTCGAACTCAATCCATGCCATCGTGACCGATCCGCCATACGGATTGAAGGAATACACCCAAGGTGAAAAAGAAAAGTTGCGCAATGGACGCGGCGGTGTCTGGCGTATTCCTCCCTCCTTCGATGGCTGCGAACGGAGCCCCCTCCCGCGATTCACTGTTCTGACGCAGGCCGAGCGCAACCAGTTGCGCCACTTCTTTTCCAAGTTCGCTTCGCAAGCTCTCCGCGTACTCGTTCCCGGTGGACACATCTTCATCGCTACCAACCCGCTGCTGTCGCATCTCGTTTATCTGCCTCTAATAGAGGCGGGCTTTGAGAAGCGGGGTGAGATTATCCGGCTGGTACAGACACTTCGAGGCGGTGACCGGCCCAAGAATGCTCACCTGGAGTTTCCTGAGGTTGCGGTCATGCCCAAATCGTGTTGGGAGCCGTGGGGCTTGTTTCGCAAGCCGCTAGAGGGCCGCGTCCAAGACAATCTCCGCAAATGGAAAGCGGGTGGACTTCGACGCGTGTCGGACCAAGCGCCCTTCGCCGATGCCATTCCCTCTGCTCCCACCCGTCCAGAGGAGCGAGCCATCGCACCTCACCCTTCCCTAAAACCCCAAGCTTTCATGCGCCAGATCGTCCGCGCATCCCTGCCACTTGGCGCCGGCGTCATCCTTGATCCGTTCATGGGCGGCGGATCAACCATTGCGGCCGCCACTGCAGTCGGGTATGAGAGCATTGGGGTGGAAATCGATCCAGTGTTTTTCAACATGGCAAAGCACGCCATCCCGCGGCTCACCAAGATACCTGCCAATGGCAAGGACAACGGATCGGCTCCGCGTAACCTCTTCGAGTCCTTGCGGCAGAAGACTTCGGCTGCATTGACAGTTCGATGACCCTCAGCGAAGAAGAGAAACCTGATGGCTGCTGACTCGGAAGGTTTTAACCGCTCGGTAGCCCTGCCACCACAGCTAAAGATTTCTCACATCCGCAATGCCATCGACTACATCGAGGAACAAACAGCGGAGTTCATAGATGTCTATTACGAGCAGGCCAACATTTTCAGCGCGCTTGTGGGCATCTTCGGCGTTCGCGCGCTCCACTCTCTCAGTCCGTACAAAAGGCATAAGCATCCTGACGTAGCACAGCAGCGCTTTCCTGACCTGTCCCTTCGTGGGATACTCAATCCGCCCCCTAAAGAAGCGCTCGAATCCAAAGGAACCACGCGACCTTGGGCCCTTCAGTCCCACTTTGACCACTCGGGTTGGTACATCGTCTGGCGGTATGCAATTGACCCCACAAAGATGAAGCGCGGCAAGCATGTTGTTATCTGGCGGGTGGATGTCTGCTTCCTGCGAAAAGGCGACTGGAAATACGAAGGCAGCAGGGCGCGCGAGGGCCGAGGCGGGCGCACGCACACATTTGGTATCAAGAAACCTGCCCAACGATTCAAGCGGGCCATTGTCTATAAACATCCCCTTTTGGTGGTCAGCCAAGGAGGCCCGACGCTGGCAAACGGTGACAAATAGTTGTGAACTGGCAACGCGGTGCCCATCAACCCTTTCGCTTGACACTTTTTTGGGGACGGGCATAGAATTCAAATGAGAGCGATCCAAGGCAGGGCGGAAGGACAAAGCGTGCAATTGGAAAATCGCATGAAGCAGTTGTTGCGCGAGTTGGGGCGCGCCATCAACGAAGCGGTATCGGATTCGGATCGCATCTCCGACACCATTGCGCGCATCAAAGCCCACGGGTACGACGTCTTCTTAATGCTAGACGCCGTGGTTGCGCTCAACAAACGCACGGCGGTCGAGCCGGCCGAGGAAGCGGCGGAAATCGCCTCCGACGATCAGCGCTTTCTCAAATCATTGAAAATTCGGCTGGACGGAGAAAAACGGGAACGCAAAACGCGATCCGGCTCCTCCTTGACCATTACCCCGCAAGACAGAAAATTCCTCAAATCGCTTCGGATCAACATTGACGACCTTAAGTAGACTCCCTCAGCTTGGCCTCTTAGTTGTTTCCCTGCTGGGGGTTTTTCCGGCGCCGGCCCAGCCGACGCAACTGACTCCCGTCAAGGTCGAGCAACGCAAGGCCAAGCCCGTAAAGTTTCGGGGAGAAGTTCTGGTAATGACCCGGCTGGCGATCACCGTTCGCAGCCGCGCCAACACCAACTTGGTTCGCACCTTCACCTACGACCAGAAACTGGCGCGCAAAATCGCCCGCCTGATCGACGAAGACAAACCCTTTCGGTACGGCGATCGCGTAGTGATCCACTTCCTGCCCGGCAGCAACCTGGCCGTCAAGATCAAAGGCAAGCCCGGCTCCCGCCCCTCGCCGTAAGCGTGCGCCGCCCTCCTGCTTGACGCTTCCATCGTTCGAGCCTACGATGCCTCCAGAAGAACGTTATGCGTTGTCCCCCTGCGGTCGCCGGCCGGTTCTACCCCGCCCATCCGGAAACGCTCAAGCGGGACCTGGAAAGCTACATCGAGCGGGTCACTCCACCGCAGGCGGCGCTGGGCTGCGTGGTGCCGCACGCCGGAATCATGTACTCGGGCCACGTCGCCGGCGCCGTGTACGGCCGGTTGCAACTTCCGGCTTCCTACATCCTGCTCTGCCCGAACCACACCGGGCATGGACGACCGCTGGCAATCATGTCAGAGGGGGAGTGGGAGACACCGCTGGGCGCGGTCAGCATTGACGCACCGCTGGCGCGGGCGCTGAAGCAAGCCTGCCCTCTGTTGGAAGAAGACGACCAAGCCCACCGCTCCGAGCACTCCCTGGAAGTGCAGTTGCCCTTCCTACAGCACTTGCAAGGGACGTTTCGCTTTGTCCCTATTGCCCTCGGGGTGGACAGCTGCGAACCGTTACAAGAGTTGGGGCGCGCCATCGCCCGTGTACTGGCTGACCATTCGGCGCGGCCGCTGATCGTGGCTTCCTCTGACTTGAACCACTACGAACCCGACCAAATCAACCGGATCAAGGATCGCAAAGCCATCGACCGCATCCTGGCATTGGATGCGCGCGGCCTGTTCGACACCGTGCAGCAGCAGAGAATTTCCATGTGCGGCTATGGTCCTGCCACGGCCATGCTGACAGCCGTGTGCGAGCTGGGGGCGCGCGCAGCCGAACTGGTGCGCTACGCCAACTCGGGCGATGTGACCGGAGATCGCAGCGCGGTGGTGGGGTACGCCGGGTTGATCATCCGCTAGAGTCGGCTGCGTCGTCTCTAGCTGCCCGTGCGAATCTGTTCCAGCAGGCGGCGGGCCTTTTCCCGGTCAAGCTGGTGGTGCTCGCTTCCGTTTGCAATCCCTTCCAGTAACGGAACGAACGCCGCCGGTTCCAGCACGGCATTGGTGCGAATGGCGGCCTCCAACTCCTGCAGGACCACCTGCAACATGAAGGGATCATTCTCCAGCACGTGGCGGAGGCGGTTGCGCATCTCATCCTGTCGCATGAGTTGCTGGAGAATGTGCACCATCTCCGCCACCGGAGCGGTAGGCGGAGTGAGAAAAATCGCCTCGTTCTTCTCGGAGCCTGCTTCATAGGTGAGGCGGAAGCCCACGGAGGGAAGTCCCGCCGTGGCCGGAGCCACACCACGCAAGTTGTTGGCCATCCGGGTCAGCTCCCACAAACGGGAGACCACTTTCGTCGGCAACTCGAGCGGCTGCGGCCGTGGGGGCTGGGCGAACCGCCGGCTGTCGTACGTGGCGTCGCCGCCTTCCTCGAGTACAACCCGGAACAGTCGGCCCGCCTCCTGGTTGATGTGTTCCAATTCCAGGCGGGCGGGCGCACCCCGGGCGCGCGTCAACAGCCGCTGCGCCCGGCGTCGCACCGCATTCATCAGCCGGCTGTTGCTTGCAAGCTGCTCCAAGACCGGAACAAATTGCTGCACGTCCACCAGCCGGTCGGAATTGAACTCGCGCTCAAACTGGCGCAGGGTCTCCAGCACGCCCAAGCGGTCGAAGCGCATGCGAAACCTGAGCTGCTGGATCAGAAACCGCCCCCGCCCGATGTGCTCGAATGTGCTTTGCAATTCTTGCACGCGCCGGTCCGAAGTGTAGTTGTACTTCACCTCCCACCGCTCCGGCCCCTTCTCATAGCTAAAAGTTTTTGCGCCCATTGAGGCTACGTTGGACGGGCCCTTGAGCTTGAGGCCGCGAAAATAATCGAGCTCAGCCGCGCGTCGAAACAACTCCTGTGTGAAATCGGAGGAAAGGCGGAACGATTCCGGCTCGAGCTCGCCGGCTTGGTCGGCGGACCCGCCGGCATAAAGGGCCTGGCCGTTTTCCTCCACCGCCACACGTAAGTATTCAGGCGAGCTACCGGGAAAGAGTTTGATGAAGGTTAACCGCGCCCCGGCGGACTCTTCGCCGGCGCGGAGGTGGGTAGCGCTGCCGCCGGCGGAGGCCAAGACGCCAAGAAGAGCGGCAACCTGCCAGCGGCGCGCGAACAGCATTTAGGGTGCCTGGGTCAGGTGGCGGGTTTTCTCGCAGTGAATGTGGCAGAGCGCCACGGCCAGGGCATCGGCGGCATCGTCAGGCTCCGGGAGTGCCGGAAGTGCGAGCAGGCGTTGCACCATGCCCTGCACCTGATGCTTCTCCGCGCGCCCGTAACCCACCACACTGCTCTTCACCGCCAGGGCTGAGTACTCCCGCACCGGCAAGTGGGCGCGGGCTGCCGTCAACAAAACGATTCCACGCACCTGGCTCAAGTGCATGGCGCTTTTCACGTTGAAGGCTTGGAACACCTGCTCCACCGCGATGCTGTTGGGCTGGTAGCGCTCCACCAGCTTGTCCAGCTCGACTTGGATGTGGAGCAAGCGCTCGGCGAAGTTTTGCGAGCGGGCGGGGCGAATGGCGCCGTAGCCCAGCACCTGGTAGTTGCGGCCGTCGCTCTCGATCACGCCGAAGCCGGTCGAACGGCTGCCGCAATCCACGCCCAGAACTCGCATGCGGGCGGCGCGCCTATTGGCCAGAGGCAGTGACGGCTTTTTCGATTTCCTTCTCGGCAATGTCGAAGTTCGCATACACGTGTTGGACGTCGTCGTGCTCTTCCAATGCTTCCAGCAAGCGAAGCAGTTGCTGCGCTCCGCCGCCCTCCAGGCGAACCGTGCTCTGCGGCAGCATGGTGACTTCCGCGGTGGCCGGCAGCAACGACTTGGCTGCCAGCGCGTCCTTGACGGCCTCCAACTCCGCGGGTGGCGTGATGACTTCCCAGTTGGTGCCGTCGTCGCGCAAATCCTCCGCCCCCGCTTCCAGCACAATGCTCATCAACGTGTCCTCGTCCACTTTTTCCTTTGGGAGCGTGATGTAGCCCTTCTTGTCGAACATCCAGGCCACGCAGCCGGCTTCCCCCAGGTTGCCGCCCCACTTCGAGAACATGTGCCGCAGCTCGTTCACCGTCCGGGTACGATTGTCGGTGGTGATTTCCACCAGCACCGCCACGCCCCCGGCGCCATAGCCCTCGAAGGTGACCTCTTCCAGCGTGATCCCTTCGAGCTCACCCGTGCCGCGCTTGATGGCGCGCGTGATGTTGTCGTTGGGCATGTTCACGCCCTTGCAGGCTTCGATGGCTTTGCGCAGACGGGAGTTCTGGTCGGGATCGCCGCCGCCCAGGCGCGCTGAAATGGTTACTTCCTTGGCCAGGCGCGAGAAAGCCTGGCCGCGCTTGGCGTCCGTGGCCGCCTTCTTGTGTTTGATGGTTGACCACTTGGAATGACCAGACATTGGAACACCTTCTCGCAGAAGAACTGGAAGTTTTCTAGCTTAGCACAGCTCCCAATCGCGGTAAAGCTGCCCTGCCTGGGGGAAGTGAAAATCCCTGCGGCGGGGGCCGCAGGGCTCGGTGTGATTTGGGCCGAGTTCCGAATCGCTCAAATTAAGACACTACCTGCCGCTCTTGCTCTGTGGCTCTGCGCCTCTGGGGCGTTGATCTTCAAGAACCGATGTAGCGGGCGTAGAGGCTGCGGGCGACCGCCGGGTCTTTGGTTCCCCCGATGATGGCGCGCCCGTCGGCGAACACGGTCAGTTCATAGGGCGAAACCCACAAGCGCAGCAGAAAAGGATTCCCGCGCACGGTGCCGTGCGCCGCCAACCGCTCCCGAAGCTGCGCCAAGTCCAGCACGCGTCCGCGCTCGTGAATCTGCACCGAATTGCGCCCGCACAGTGTAATGTGCGGCTGCGCCTCCCCGGACAAATAGCGGAACTCCCGCGCCCCGCACGTGCGGCAATCAGGCCGCGGCTTCGGAACCGGTGAGGATTGAAAGTGGTTCCGCCACAGGTCGCCGCGATGCATCCGCGCCTCCTCGAATTTCCATTTCCCCAGCAGCAGCCGCAGGGCTTCGCTCACCTGCAACGCCGCCACCCAATTCACTGCCGGGTTGATCACGCCCACCGTGTCGCAGGTTTCCTCCGCCCCCGTCGCGCCCGCCCCCTCCAGCAGGCAATCGAAGCAGGCGGTCTGCCCCGGCACAATCGGCATCAGTACCCCGCTGCTGGCCACCACCCCGCCGTACACCCACGGTTTGCCCAGCTTCACCGCCACGTCGTTCACCAGCCCGCGGGTCTCGAAGTTGTCGGTGCCGTCCAGAATCAGCTCGCAGTCGCCCAGCAGCGCTTCGGCGTTCTGCGGCACCAGATCGGCGACCACACCTTCCACTCGAATGGATGAATTGATCCGCGCCAGCTTCCGCTCTGCCGCCACCGCTTTCGGCAACGCCTCCTGCGCGTCGGCCTCGTCGAACAGCATCTGCCGCTGCAAGTTGCTCTCTTCCACAAAGTCGCGGTCAATGACGCGCAGGAAGCCCACCCCGGCCCGCGCCAGCGCGTTCGCCTGCGCCGACCCCAGCGCGCCGCAACCCACCAGCGCTACCCGCGCCTGCGACAATCGCCGCTGGCCCTCTGCTCCGATTTCTGCAAACAAAATCTGGCGCGAGTACCGGCGGAATTCCTCGGGGGAAGTCATAGCTACCCAACGATTATAGCGGCTGCGCGTGCGCTGCGCACCGAGCCCGCGCTCTTTTCGAGTGCTATAATCCGAACTGATGAGCCCGACGCAGACCGAGCTGTCCGCCCAGCGCGCCCAGATGGTCGAGTGGCAGTTACGCCGCCGCGACATCCGCAATCCCCGCGTACTCGACGCCTTCCGGGAAGTCCCACGGGAAGAATTCGTGCTCCCCCAACACATGGCTGAGGCCTACGAGGATCAACCCCTGCCCATCGGCGCCGGGCAGACCATCTCGCAGCCTTACATGGTGGCGGTCATGACCCAGGCGCTGGAATTGTCCGGGGACGAAACCGTCTTCGAAGTGGGCACCGGCTCGGGCTACCAGGCCGCCATCCTTTCTCGCCTCGCCCGCCATGTGTACACCATCGAGCAGGTCGCGGAACTCTCCGCCCGCGCCCAGGAGCGCCTCCAGCGGCTCGGCTGCGCCAACGTCACCTGTCTGATAGGCGACGGCAGCCAGGGCTATCCCCCCGTCGCCCCTTTCCGCGCCATCGTGGTCACCGCCGCCGCTCCCGCTATCCCCCACACTCTCACCGATCAATTGGCAGAAGGTGGCCGGTTGGTTATCCCCGTCGGCGAGATTTCCTCGCAGGAACTCCTGCTGGTTCAGAAACTAGACGGAAAGGTCAATCAATCCAGGGTCAACTACTGCCGCTTCGTCCCGCTGACCGGCAAGTACGGCTGGGACACTTGGAACGGCTCGCCCAACTAGCAGGTAGCCAAAACGCTCACAACTGGTCATTCCGAGGAGCCCGCCTCTGGCGGGCGACGAGGAATCCGCTTTTCAATCCCATCTACCACTTAACCCGGATTTCCGATTTGGCTGTGGTACCGTATCGCCAGGACCAGTCGCTGCGCCTTGAGTTTTGGGGCTCCGACGTAAGGAACCACACTACGGAGGGTGACACCCGGTGGGTGAATTACAACACGAGCCATTCCAGTTCGCGTTCAACGGCTTCTTGAAAGTCGCGTTCCAGGGATCGCGCGTCACTTCTGACGCTGGCCTCATTCTGGTGCGCGAGTTGGATGAACGTCTGGGGCTGGAGACACTCATCGCCGAGCACCTGAGCGATTCCCGACAGGGGATGAACACCCAGTTCAGCGTGGTGGATCTCCTGCGGCAGTCGGTCTACAGTCGCCTCGCGGGCTACGAAGATCTCAACGACGCGGGGCGCGTGTCGGCAGACCCAACATTTCGTCTCATCGGGTCGCCAAAGCGCTGGGACCGGGGTGCGGCGCTGACATCGACGCTGCATTGGTTCGAGACAGAGCTGCTGACCCACGAGGAGAATCTCGTCGGGTTGAGGGCCGTGAACCGGGAGGTGCTTGCACAGGCCGAGATGGCGACGCGCGCCGACCGGATCGTGCTCGACATGGATTCGAGCGAGAGCCCGGTGCATGGGGCGCAGGAAGGGAGCGCCTATAACGGGCACTTCGAGTCCGTCTGCTACCACCCGCTGTTTCTGTTCACCGAGCATGGGGACTGCCTCGCCGCCACGCTGCGGCCAGGCAACGTGCATAGCGCCGACGACTGGGACGACCTGCTCGTACCGGAGATTGACCGGCAGCAGGTGGAGGGCAAGCGCGTAGCGTTCCGCGCAGACGCCGCGTTCGCGAAGCCCGAGATCTACGACGCGCTCGAGCAGCGCGACGTGGACTATGCCATTCGCATGCCGGCGAACAAGAGCTTGGAGCTGGAAATCGAAGACATCCTCTTTCGTCCGCCGGGACGGCCGAGCTGCAAGCCCTTGGTGCGCTACCAGAGTTTCCGCTATCAGGCCAAGAGCTGGACCACGCCCAGACGGATCGTCGCCAAGGTGGAGCACCACCAAGGTGAGCTGTTCCCTCGCGTCGGCTTCATCGTGACCAACATGGCCCTCCCGAGCCGCTCGGTCGTGCGGTTTTACAACAAGCGCGGTACGGCGGAGCAATGGATCAAGGAAGGCAAGCAGGCCACCCACTGGACGCGGCTGTCGTGCCATCGTTTCCGGGCGAACGAGGTGCGCCTGCAACTGAGCGTCCTGGCCTACAATCTGGGCAACTTGTGGCGCAGACTGGTCCTTCCGCTGCGGGTCAAGCGCTGGTCGCTCACGAGTCTCCAGCAGCGACTGGTGAAAACTGGGGGCCGGCTGGTGAAGCATGCGCGGTACTACTGGCTTCTGCTGGCGGAAGGGCATCTCACGCGGCGGCTGTTCGGCGACATGCTGCGGAGGATCTGGGCGCTACCCGTGCCGGCAGGCTGACGCGCGGCCTGAAGTGCAACGAAGCCCGCCCGGCGATGACACGGGGCACACGTGTGGAGCGGTGTCTGAGAAATGCCCGAAAAGCAGGGGTTCCAGTCGGTCGCACGTCGGCGCGGGCTCAGATGAAGGCCTTTGAAGCTGAACGATTGTGCGACGATCGAAGTTTTTGTGCGATCGGCGGCGATCGGGTGTATAAACGTGCCATCAGGGGCAGGCAAAACGGAAATCCCGGGTTGAGTACCCGTTTGTACTCCGCCACTTGAACCTGCCACTGGGAAGCACCATCCTCGACTTGGGCGCGACCGGCAGCGCCCTGGCGCTGCAATTGGCCAACTTCGGCTACCGGGTGATTGCGGCGGATGTCCGCCCCTATCCCTTTACCCACCCCAAGCTGGAGTTTCGGGGAGGCGACTTCCTCCAGAACTCGCTGCCGGCGGAGAGTGTGGACGCGGTGCTTGCCATCTCCACGCTGGAGCACATGGGCATCCCCTACTATGGCGGCCCTTCGGTCGCGGAGGGGGACTTGCTCGCCGTGCAGGAGATTTGGCGCCTGCTCAAGCCGGGCGGTTGTTTCCTGCTGACCGTCCCCTATGGCGAAGCCGCCCAGACTTCCCATCAACGCGTCTATGACCACGCCGGGCTAGGAAAGCTCCTGGAACGCTTCGAGCTCCAGGAGGTAAACTATTATCGGCGCGAAGACGACGGCTGCTGCTGGATGCGGGTGGATGAGGCGGCCATGCGCAATATCAGCTCCGTGCATCAGACTGAAGGCGTGGCCCTGGTGCGAGCCTGCAAGCCTGCCGGCAGGAAAGGCGGGCCGTGAAAGTTTTTTTCCCGATTATCACCAACTTCTCCGGAGCGGATATCTATTTCGAGCGGCTGGCCGCAGGGCTGGCAGACCAGGGCTGGCAACCCGATCTGCGGCGCTACCCCCACGTCATGGAATTCCTCCCCTACACCGCGCTCCAGCCGTTTCTCCGGCCCAACCGGGAGTGCACCCTGGTTCACACCAAAGCGGAATACGGCTGGCTGTTCGCGGTGCCGCAACGACCCTTGGTGGTTACCCTGGCGCACTCAGTGTTCGACCCTGCCTATGCAGGTAGCAAAGGCCTCGGGAAGCGCCTCTACTACGACTTGAAACTCAAAGGCAATATCGCCCGCTCCTTTGCCCGCGCCGACCGCATCGTCACCGTCAGCCATTTCTCCGCCCGCCGCATCGCGGAGTACTTCGGAAGTGACGACATCCGCGTGATCCACAACGGAGTGGACGAGAGCCTCTTCCGTCCGCCCACTGACAACACTCCGCGCCGCGACCCGCCCCACCGACTGCTGTTCGTGGGCAACTGCACCGCTCGGAAAGGGTTTGATCTGCTGCCCCGCATCCTCGACCGCCTGGGGAAGGGCTTTATTCTGGAATACACCAGCGGCCTGCGCACCCGCGCCGGCCGTCCGCCCCACCCGGCCATGCGCTGCCTGGGACAGTTGAGAGGCGCAGAACTGGTGCAAGCCTACCAGCGCTCGGATATTTTCCTGTTTCCCTCGCGGTTGGAGGGCTTCGGCTATCCCGTCGCTGAGGCCATGGCTTGCGGCAAGCCGGTGGTGTGCACAAACTATTCCTCCCTGCCTGAACTGGTTGAGGACGGGCGCGGCGGCACGCTCTGCCCGCGCGATGACGTGGATGCGTTTGCCGAGGGCATCCGGCGGCTGGCGCGCGACCCCGACCTGCGCGCGCAGATGGGAGCCTACAACCGCGCCAAAGTGGAAGAGCAGTTCACCCTCTCCCGCTGCGTCCAGCGCTACGTGGAACTCTACGCGGAGTTGGCGTGAACGCTCCCGCAACCGGCGCACAGCCCTCGCTGCAAGGTACTCGCCCGCCCCGCCGATGGCGCGGGTGGCAACCCTTGCGCCTGCTCTCTCTTTTTCTCGGCTTGACCCTGCTTGTCCTGCTGCTGCGTCAGGTGGGGCTCCAGACGCTGGTGGCCCACGCACGGCAACTGGGTTGGACGTTCCTGGCCACTGTGACCCTGTTCGGGGGCGTGCATCTGCTGCGGACGATTTCCTGGCGTCTCTGCCTGCAGGAAGACCGAAGACAACTTCCTTTCCGCCGGGCGCTCAGCCTGTGGCTGGCCGGGGAGGCGGTGGCCCATTTGTCTTTCGGGTGGTCGGGTGACGCTTTCCGAGCGGCCGCCAGCAGCCAAACCATACCGGTGGAGCGCGGGCTCTCCGCGCTGTTGGCCTCCCGGATCGTCTATTTTTATTCGACCATCGTTTTGATGACCGCCAGCTTTATGCTGGGCTTCTTTCTTTTGCCGCCCCACGTGGTGGTCGGTCCGCTACTGGCGGCGGCCAGTGTGCCTCTGCTGGCGATCTCGGTCCTCCCCCTCACAGGCAGGCCGACCGTCACCCGATTACTGAATCGTTTCAGCTCCTTTCTCGCGCGTCACAGCCGCTCCTCATTCTTGCGGCGGTTGCAGATTTTTGTCAGCGCCCTGGAGCACGACTTGGCCGCCGCCTTCCTGCACAGCAAGAGGAACTTTGCCCGGCTGGCTGGGCTGAACTTCCTGGCCACATTCGCGGGCGTGCTGGAGGTGTATCTCATCTTGCGTGGGCTGGGAGTGGAAGTGAGCCTGGTAACCGCCTTCCTGGCTGAAGGAATGGGTAAGACACTGGGACTTTTTGCTTTTGTTGTACCGGGCAATGTGGGCGTGCGCGAAGGTGGCATGGCGCTGATCTTCCAGCTCTTTGAGATGAGCGCCGCCCTGGCTGTCACCCTGGTGCTGGCGCGGCGCGCGCGGGCGCTGGTGTGGGTTGGCATTGGCAACCTGGTAATGATTTTGCACGGCGTGAGCCCGGCTGCCTTGCCCGAGCGGCCAACAACAGGAGCGGGCACCGAAAAGAAGGCGGGAGATTTTCCTTCCCTCCCCATGGGCTGATTCGAGTATGATGGCGGGCGCGCTTGAGCCTCAGACACGGAGTAGAGAGTCGGCCCCGGCGGGCTGAACTCATCAATACAGTTTCGATTCCAGCACTCATGGTTCGCACAGCGGTCTTAATTAACCTGCCACATTCCACTGCGGCCGGGGCGCCCCGACTGGCCGGCCTGCCGTTGCTGCTCCGGGCCGTCCTGACGGCACAGCGAGTGGGCCTGGAGGAAGTGATTATCGGCGGTGGCCCCGACCCGGCTCCGCTGTTGCGCCGCCACCCGCGTGTCACCATCAAGTGGCGCTGGGTGCCGCTTGATTCGCCCCAGGCCAGCGGGGAGAACCACGGCGCCCGCTCCGCTGGCGAAATCAACATCCTGCGCCGCCTCCAACAGGAGGTGAAGGAAGACTTCGTGCTGCTGTTTGCTGATTCAGTCTTCGATGCGGCCGCGCTCCAGTCGCTCCGCTCGGCGTCGCTGGACGGCAAGACGGTGCGCGTGGCAAAACCGGAGAAAGACGGCACCGGGGCCGACGGCGCCCTCTACCTCTGCCGCCCGGAGTTCCTTCAGTTGCTCGACCACCACCACTCGCCCAACGGCGCCACGGATGGAGTTGGCTCTTTCGCCAGCGCCCTGCGCGCCCGCGAGCGCCTGAGCGAGGTGGAAATCGACGGGCAGGTGTGGGGGCGAGTGACCGACGCCGACCGCCTGCGCGAGATTGGGCGCGCACTCTCCCACTTCCACCTGAAGCCCTCCGACGGCATGTTCGCCAAGTTCAACAAGCTGGTGGTGGCCGAGCCGTTGATTCGCTTCTTCTTGCGCACGCCCGCGACGCCCAACTTCATTACCAGCTTGGGAATGCTGCTGGGGCTGGCCGCCGGGGTGACGTTCGCGCAGGGCAGCTATTGGTGGAGTCTCTTTGGAGCCCTGTTGAGCTACAGCTCGGCCATCATGGACCATTGCGACGGGATGGTGGCCCGGCTGAAATTCCAGGAGTCGGAGTTCGGAACCTGGTTCGAATCCGCGGTGGACTACGCCAGCTACCTGGCCATCTTCTCGGGCTTGGCAGTCGGGCTCTACCGCGAGACCGGCGTCGCACACCACCTGATCGTCGGCGCCCTCTTCCTGTTCGGCGCACTTTTGAGCTTCATTGTGCAGAGTCACCAGCGCAAGGTCGCCAGCAAGGACAACCCGGCCGACTATGCCAACCGCGTCTGCAAGAAACTCGAAGAGAACAGTGGAAATTTCTTCCACTGGCTCTCACTGCACGCGGTATTTCTGACCAGGCGAGCCGTATTGCCCTACTTCATTTTCCTCTTCTGTTTGCTCGACCTGCGCGTTCTGCTGCTGGGCTGGGTCACGCTGGGCGCCAACATCTTTTGGTTGATGCTCCTCTACCAACATCGCCTCCTCCGTCCACCCAAAGCTGCTGCCGAAGCCGACTAGCATTCGACCTCAATACCGGATGGAGAATCAGCTTGTTCCGTCTGGGGCACGGGCTGAATTGCTTGCGGTAGGACCCTGTTTCTTTCTCGCGGGGACAGAGTTGCACCTGTCCTCCTCAGCCCGCGAAAGCAAGTATATGTTTATCAACATACTAAAATTAGGACAGGGGGTGCAACCGAAGGGCAGGACTGGGGGGCTAGAGCCTGTCTGTCTGCCCCCGCGGGAAACTAACCATTGTTCACATTGACTCGCCCATGCCTTTCAGAAGAAGATGGCATATATTGGGCGGGGCTCTAACGACATCTCTTGTGAGGTGAGTCAGGCACATGGTTGACACCGACGAACGTCGCCGGGCACAGCGCTTCCCGCTCGACCTCCCGATGGAGGTCAAGTGGCAGGAAGAAGCGGAAGCAATCCAGAAACTCGCGAGCATCCGAGATATTAGCGCCAGCGGCGTTTACTTCACGGTTGACCGTGAAGTCCACCCCGAAAGCAAGATCGAGTTCTACGTCCAGCTCCAAATGGAAGGCGCAGAAAAGGGCGGTGTCCTTTTGCACTGCGTTGGGAGCATCCTCCGCGTTGAACCGGACCAGGATGAACCCCAGCGCCAGGGCGTGGCCGCTCGCATCGATCGCTACCGCTTCCTGCGACCGGGCGAAAGCCCGTTGGAACCGTGAAGGAAGAAGAACGCTCCTAACCCCTTTCTGATCCCTCCACGCTCTTGCCCCGCCCCGATAAGACTCAGCGGCTCACATTTCTCGGTCCCCGGCGCCTCATCGAGTGACCGTGCAAGCCCGAAACAACTCTTGACAGGGAGTGACCATCACAACAAACTCTAGAGTTCTCCCCCGGCGAGGAGGCCGAGTTGAAGACAGGGACCCTGATCGCAGTTTTGCTGCTGGTTCAGGCGCTGGTGCACCCTGTCGCGCACGCGCCGCTTTCCGCCGGCCCGTCAGCGCCGCAAGTGCACCAACTGCCGGAGCAAGGCAACCCCCAAGCACGACTGGAAAATCCGGGGACCTGCCTGGGGTGCCGCACCGCCGGCAGCTTGGTAGCCGCGCCGCTCACAATCGAGTTCCCCGGAGTTTCCCCGTCCCAGGAGTCGGTTCCCGTCCAGCCGGTCTCTTACCATTCCCAAGATTTTAACCCCGCTGTCTCCAGCCGCGCACCTCCGCTCGCTTAGTTCCAGGCTCCTGCCCAACTAGCGTTAATTTTTCTGGAGGTACAAAACAGATGCAACCCAAACCCATTTTCATCGTTTGTTCTGCTGTTGTAATCTTTTTTCTGGCCAGCCGGCCCGCCTGGGCTCAGGCGACGGCCCTGAGCGTCCCAAATTTGAATTGGAGGATGGGAACATGTTGATGCGATCAGGAGTTTCTTTCTGGAAGAGTACCGGCTGGCTGACCCTCGCGACTGTGTGGGTGCTGATGCTCGCTCCGACCGGCCTCCGCGCACAGGCAATCAGCGAGGACTTGCTGACCCGCTTCAAGGCGCTGGAAGAGCGCGTGCGAGCACTCGAAGCAGAACTCGAGACGCTCAAGGCCACCCCAACCAAAACACAGGTGACACCCGCACCCGCTTCAGCACCTTCGGTCGCGACCGCGCCGGCGCCGGCGGGGGCGCCGGGCACTCCCTCGGGCCAGCTACCCGTCTATGCCGGAGTCGGCGCCCGTTCGAAAGTGTTCAATCCCGACATCGGCGTCATCGGCAATTTCACCGGCGCGGTGGGGCGCAACCGCGTGAACCCGATACCCTTCCTCTCTTTACAGGAAAGCGAGGTGTCTTTGCAGGCCATTGTGGACCCCTTTGCGCGCGCCGACTTCTTCCTGGCCTTCGGAGAAGAGGGCGTAGAGGTGGAAGAGGGCTACCTCACCTTTCCGGCGGTGCCGGGCGGCTTCTTGGTGAAAGTGGGAAAGATGCGCGCGGCTTTCGGCAAGTCCAACGAACTGCACAACCACTCCCTGCCCTGGATTGACCGGCCGCTGGTGGCCTTCAACTTGATGGGTGGTGGCATCGATGAACCGGACACAGGCATCAAGGACGCTGGTTTCTCCGTCAGCCGCATCCTGCCGGCCCCCGGTGGCATCTTCCTGGAAGCTACAGCCCAGGTCTATCGCGGGGATTCCGGCACGCTCTTCCAGTCCAGCCAGCGCAGCGACGCGGCCGTGGTCGGCCACCTGAAGAGCTCCTACGATCTGACCGAACAGACCAACCTGGAACTGAGCGGCTCCTACGCGCGCGGCCACAATGACTTTGGCAGCGACTTCATCACCCGCCTGTTCGGGTTGGACGCCACCTTGCGCTGGAAGCCGCTGCGGCGGGCCATCTACCACAGCTTCGTCGCCCGCACCGAGCTGGTCTGGAGCCGCCGCGACGACCCGGCCGACCCCCAGCGAACCTTCGGCTACTTTGCCTCCCTCGACTACCAGTTGACGCGCCGCTGGTTCGCAGGCGGGCGCTACGACTGGTCGGAACGCGCACAGAACGCCGCCCAGCACGACAGCGGCGGCTCCCTCATACTCACCTACTGGCCCAGCGAGTTCAGCGCCATCCGCTCGCAATTCCGCCGCACCCGCTACGCAGAAAACACCACCGCCAATGAGTTCCTGCTCCAATTCCTGTTCACGTTGGGCGCCCACGGCGCGCACCCCTTCTAAGGAGGCACGATGAAAAAACTCTCCGCGCGAACTTGGTTCCGGTGGCTCACGGCGGGCGTCTGCCTGTGGGCTCTGGCGCCTGCGCCGGCGGCGGCCGCCTCCAAGCTCAGGATTGTCGCCACCACCGAAGACCTGGCGGCCCTGGCGCGCGAAGTGGGTGGCGATCGAGTGCAGGTGGACGCCATTGCTCGCGGCTATCAAGACCCCCACTTTGTCGATCCCAAGCCCAGTTTTATCCTCAAGCTGAGCCGTGCCGACCTGCTGATTTTCGTCGGCCTGCAACTCGAGGTCGGCTGGCTGCCGCCCCTGATTACTCAGAGCCGCAACCGCCGGGTGCAAGTCGGCGCACCGGGCTACATGGATGTCTCGCAGTACAACCAGATTCTCGATATCCCCACGGGGATAATTACGCGGGCCATGGGCGACGTCCACCCGCTGGGAAATCCCCACTACTGGCTCGACCCCGAAAACGGCCGCCGCAGCGCCCGCGCCATTCAAGCCCGACTGGCCCAACTGCGGCCAGAAGACGCCGCCTATTTTCAACAGCGCTTCGAAGATTTCAGCCGGCGCCTGGCTGAGGCGGAAAAGCGCTGGGACCAGCAGATGGCTCCCTACCGCGGCACCCAGGTGGTTAGCTATCACCGCTCCTGGCCGAACTTCATCAAGCGTTTTGGGCTAGAGGTGGTGGGTTACGTGGAACCCAAGCCGAGCATTCCCCCCACCCCGCAACACACCCTGGCGCTGATCAACCAGATGCGCCGCGACAACATCAAACTCATCCTGGTCGAACCCTACTTCGACCTAAAAACCCCCCAATCCATTGCCCGCGCGACTGGGGCGGAAGTCCTGGTTCTGTTGCCCTCCGTGGGCGGGGAAAAAGAAGTGACCGACTACTTCAAGCTTTTTGACTACGACATCGGGCTGCTTACCGCTGCCCTGGATAGGACAAAATAGATGAGCACCTTTGAGTTTCTTCTCGCCCCCTTCGTCATCAGCCTCGTCCTGACCGGCATCCACGCCTACCTGGGCGTGCACGTGGTCGAGCGCGGCGTCATCTTCGTTGACCTCGCCCTGGCCCAGATTGCCGCGCTCGGTGCCACCGTTGCCATCCTTATCGAAATGAACCCCCACGGCAGCGGCGCCTACTGGGTCAGCCTGGGCTTCACCTTCCTGGGGGCGGCCATCTTTGCTCTGGTGCGAATGCGGCGCGCACACATCCCTCAAGAAGCCTTCATCGGCATCGCCTACGCCGTGGCCTCCGCTGCCGCCATCCTGGTCACCAGTAAAACGATCGGCGAAACCGAGCACCTCAAGCACATGCTGGTCGGCAACATTCTGGCGGTCTCCTGGCCCGAGGTCGGGCACACCGCGCTTCTCTACGGTGCCGTCGGGCTGTTCCACTACATTTTTCGGAAAAACTTCCTACTCATCTCGATAAATCCTGCCGCCGCAGAAGCCAAAGGTGTTTCCATTCGCCTGTGGGATTTTCTTTTCTATGCTTCGTTCGGATTCGTGGTCACCACGGCGGTGGCCATCGCCGGGGTGCTGCTGGTCTTCTGCTACCTGATCGTGCCTTCGGTGGGCGCCATGCTGTTTGCGGACCGGATCGGACCCCGGCTGGCAATCGGCTGGACGATGGGCACGGTGGTGTCCGGGCTGGGCGTCTATCTCTCACTCGTGCTGGATTTGCCCACCGGGGCTACCATTGTTTGTACCTTTGGCGGCGCCCTGGTGCTGATGTTCCTGCTCCACTTCGTCCTTTACCACTTGCAGTCGGGACGAGAACTCCGGGGAACTCACACGCCCCGCACGGGATAACCTGCAGCAAGTCCGTGCGCCGCAATCGGCGGCCACCTCATTCCCCGTGGCCTCTTTCCGGCCGGCTGCGCTCCCACTTCTAGCGCTCAGCCGAATGCGTATCGTGGCTTTGGTTCCCCCCAAAAAAGTATTTCCAGTTTGGAAGAGGTGCTCCGCACCCGCTCCCCCATTGCACACTACATTTAACAATCACTTGCCCGTCAGAATTCACCCTGATGCTCGACTCTGAAGGGCAAGTTTTTACCTGTCCGGAGTGAAGTCGAAGGATCCGTGCCGCAGAGAGCGCCTTACCTCTATGAGATGCTTCTAGAAGATCACCTGCATCCGGCTCAGGTAGGAGAAGTGGCTGGTGTCGCCGGGATCGGGCGTGCGGGCCGGGTCTTTGAACTGCTCGAAGATAAAGTTCGACTGGTAGCGCACGAACTTGGTCAGCCACCAGTTCACCCCGAAGGTAAAAGCCTCGGCCCGGTTGGGGTTGACCCTGTCGTCCACTTGCAGATTCTCGTAACGGAAGGCTAGCTCCCAGGCGCCCCGGCCGCGCTGCTCTTCCAAGAAAGCTGAGGCCGGCGCGATACCCCCCTCGCCTTTCTTTTCACCCGTCAACAAGTAGGTCGCTTGCAGCAGATAGCCTTTGCCGACCACGCCCGGCAGGTCGCCCCCGCCGGCTGCCAAGCCCTGGCGGAACTGGTTGGTCTGGTCGTATTCGCCCGCGAGCGAGAAGTTTTTGTAGAGCCAGCGGAACTCGGCGTTGGCCCGAACGATTTTTCCATTCACCGGCACCGGGTCGAAGAAGGTTACGCTGCGGCTGGCGGTCCGCCCGCGCACACTGACGCCGTTGTTCTTACGCCCATGTCCCACCGCGCCCCCAAAGCTGAAGCCCCGCAAGACCGCCGGGCCGCCGCTCTTGTAGGGCGTGAAGCGCAGGCGCAGGAAGGTCTCCGGCGTGGTGGCCGTATTCGACTTCAAGGGGCCCTGCCCGTTGACACCGGCAAGGGCGTACTCCACCGTCCCATCCGCCAGCTTGCCGTGCACCATCACTCCCGGTGTGTAAGTCAGCGCCAGGTTGTTGACACTGGAGCGCTCGACAAAATCAATGTACTTCGACGACCGCAGCTCCTCCTGGCTGAAAGGCGGCTTGAACTGCCCGAACTTGACTTGGACGCCCTGGAGGTAGTTGACGTTGATGTATGCATCCCGCAGCAGAGCGCTTGTAGTATCGGCGAAGTCTCCCTGCACCTTGTACTCATAGTGCCGGAAGAGTTCTCCCTGCGCCTCCACCCGCGCCCGGCGGATGAAGAACGATCCCGGCGGCGTGACCGTGCCGGTGTAACTGCGCCAGTCCAGTTGCAGGCGTCCTCCGAACTGCATGCGGAAGTTCCCGTCGCTGCTCTTGATGTAGGCGTGGCTGCCGGTCCAGCCCGCCGTCAGGGTTGCTTTCTCGCTTTGTTTCTCTCGGACTTCAGCCAGCTTCGCCACCTCGCTCCGCGTCTCCTCCACCGTGGTGGCCAGGGTCTCCACTTCTCCCGACAGTTGCCGGACTTCTTGCGTGGCCGTCACGCCGCGTACGGCCGATGCCGCCACCGCAGCGGAGCTGGGCACAGCAACAAACTCGCTTCCCTGGGCAACCAGTTGCTTCCGCAGTTCCTTCAGCAATAGACCCTGCTCCCGTACCAGGCGCTCCAGCTTTAGCAGGCGTTCCTGCTGGTGCTCGAACTGTTGCTGCAACTGTTCGGGCGTAAGACGCAGGGATTGCTTAGAGGTTTCTTCGGCGGTAGCGGAACCCATTAGCAACAGTGCTGCCAATAGAACAGTCGAGCTGTGCCGCATCAACGACCACTTCATCGCGTATCCTCCTGTCGAGAGCTTTCGCTTTGGTTTGTCCATTCGGGCGGTTCAAATATAACGTAGCGGGCGTGCCGGCGCATCTCCGCATCCGGTCGCCAGCGCCGGATTGCCGGTGTCATCATTGCAGCGCCAAGCTGGATACTCTACAGTTTATGGTTCCCAGAAGGAAAAAGATAGACACTTGTTGGGTGCGAACGCGTGCTGTCCAGAGGTCAACTCACCGCAGCGGAAGCCATCTTCAAGCAACAAGCCGCTACCGTTCTTTGCTAGAACGATAAAAGAGTAGCGTCGCGACCCAGACCGCTCCCGCGTCGGCCTTTGCGGGACCAACGGGATAATGCAGCCGAGGGAGCAACCTTGCCAAAACTGTCCGTGTGGGCCACACATCAATACCATAACCATAGGCGCGTAGCTCAGTTGGTTGAGGTCTGTCGCCCGCTTCCAATCCTTCCTCCGCCGCATGTCACACTGAAAGATAGCCGCTCCCTTCTTCCCCTGCCTCCAACGGTCGCCCGGTGCCACGGCTGGGATTTCCTGCCGGTTGCTCAATGAGCCACGCCTAGATAGGCAAAAAACGGCACTGTCCCTGTGCCAAGAAGTGGCAAGCCGCCATCAAATACCGCAAGCCAGCACATGCAACCTGTTTGTTTTTCACTCGATAAGGAAAAAGCTGGTGTTGGAGAAGGACGTGCTTCCAAGGCAGTGCCTCGTATTACACAGCCTGGGTCCGTTTGCTTGTCGTTCACCCCCGACGCAACGCCGCATCCGGCCCCCCCTTCATCATATCCCAGAACGACCCGAAACGCGTGACGCGTTGACTTGCCTGCGAGCCGGGCTGCGATGGGAGCCAGTCTGAACCAGTAATCGAGGCGCACTTGCCTGACAAGAGCGAGAGGAGGATGATCAGAAACTGTGTAAACTAGGCCTTCAGAAGGGCACGCAAATGGGTGTCACTACACTGCTGCTGGGTTTGGTCGCTCTGTTTCTGCTGCTGCTACTTGCGGGCCTGGCCTACCAGGCGATCGGCAGCGTCCGAGACGCTCGGCGCTATCCACCGCCCGGGCGGATGGTGGACGTGGGAGGCCATCGCTTACATCTCTACTGCACGGGCGAAGGCAATCCCACCGTGGTGATGGATTCCGGGCTTCCCGGGACTTCACTCAGTTGGCGGTGGGTGCAACCGGAAGTCGCCAGCTTCACGCGCGTGTGCAGCTACGAACGAGCCGGACTGGGTTGGAGTGAGGCCGGTCCGAGGCCCCGCACCAGCCGTCAAATCGTCGCAGAACTTCGCACCCTGCTAAACCACGCCGGCATCGAAGGACCGTATGTGCTGGTGGGGCATTCGTTCAGCGGGTTTACCGCCCGCCTCTTTGCCAGTCAGTACCCGGAGGAAGTTGTCGGGATGGTGTTAGTCGATCCCATCCACCCACAGGAGTGGTTGCCGCTGGCCGAAGAAACAAGAAGAAAACTGGTGGGTGGAGCGAGGATGTCCCGCTACGGCGCTTTGCTCGCGCGGCTGGGCATCGCGCGGCTGGTCGCCTTTCTGGGTAGTGTGGGCGCGGCAAGATTGGCGCGCGGGGTTGTGCGGATAATGACGGTCGGGGCCATCCGGCGGCAGGAACAGATGGTCGCGCCGGGCGGCAAGCTCCCCGCCCAGTGGCGACCCGTCGTCAGGTCATTCTGGCTGCAGCCCAAGGCCTACGAGGCCATGGCCGGCCAAATAGAATCCCTCCCGGAAAGCGCGGAGCAGGTGGCGGCGGCCGGTGGGTTCGGAGAGATGCCGTTAGTCGTCTTGTCAGCCAGCAACCCGGATGCAACCCGGATTCAGCGACAGGAAGAGGCGGCGCGGCTTTCTACCAAGGGCGAACACATCATTGCGCCCCACAGTGGCCATTGGATTCAGCTCGACCAGCCCCAACTGGTGGCGGAGGCCATTCGCAAGGTGGTTGAGTCAGCTCGTCGCGGATAGAGAGAGCTGTTTCCCCGCTTTGGGGGCAACCTCTGCATTGTGCCCGTCGGCAATGACTAGCTAAATTCCACGCTAACACCCGCTTCCAATCCCACCGCCGCATGAAGTTCTCGGAGTAGGTCCGCGTTGACTTGGGTGGGGGTGGGGACTAGGATGGGTGCAATTCGTCATGGCTCGGAGAAAGAAAAAGCAGAAACGAAAGCGCAGAGCAGCGCGCAAGAAGCCAACCCGCCAGTTGTTTCCGCAGGAATTGCTCGACCGACTAAGAAAGAGAATGGAGAAAGAACAGGGCAAGAGCGATTTGAGCCTTGCTCCAACCCCCGAAGTACCTACAGCAGGCCCTCCGCGTAGTGGGTCTTTTTGAAAATGGGAAGCTCACGCCGAGCCCCGTGGCACCTGCCACGGGGCGCTCGTACCGCTTTTCCGCCCGGCGGCAGGTGCCGCCGGGCTCAGCGCCAAATCAACATCGTGAAACTGACCCACTACCACCCTCCCCGTTGACTTGCCTGCGGGCGGGGCCTAAGATGGCGTCCAACGGGCGGGTTCTCTCTTATGACATCCCACGGACTTTCTGGGTCGCAGACAAAGCAAACAAGCCGCGGAAAAGAGTGCAGTTCGGCCGTTGGATATGAACGTCGAGTGGGGCGTTGGAGCCGCCTCGCCGCTTCCCATCGACAGCTTCGACAGTTCGCAGGAGATTCATCATGACGGAAGAAAAGCAGGAAAAACAACTTTCGGAAGAGACGCTTGCTCTTGCTGACTACCAGTTAAGAGAGAGGATCGAGAAGCGCTTGTGGGAACGCACTAGGCTGATTGGAACCATTGTTAGTATTGGCTTGACATTACTTGGTGTCCTCGGCTTCCACTCGTTTGTGGAGATTATTGCCGAAGACGTGAGGGAGGAGGTAGAAAAATCAGCCCTTTCAAAGGTCGAATTTTTGCGCGACGAATTGAATAAAGACCTAGGAGACCTATCGCGCAGGCGAGCTGTGCTTGAAGTGCACGCTTCGGAGGCCCAGAAGGAGCTGAAGCGTTTACAGGCAGGAAATTCCCAATTGGAGGAGGTGTCAAACCAGTATGCTGATACTTTGCAACAATTGAAGGATCATGTTCAAGAATCGGAAAGGCTTGCTGCGCAACACGAGAAGTTGAAAAACGAGCTAGACACTGTGCGTAGTAACGTAACTCAAGTTTCTGAAACGGAAGAGGTCGTCAGAAGAACGACGGGGCAGCTAGAGCAGTATCTTGGTGGGATCCAACCTGGCGATGTGAGTGGTCTGCGGCAAGAATTGCGCCACCAGCTGGATGCATACAGACATTTTGCAGAAAACCTTCTGCGCTGTATGAACCGGGCAACAGTTGACATCTTGAGTGCTCGGCTTGCTGGGAAAAGTGGAGACGATTTAGTTAAGCTTTTTGAGGGGTCGAGAAACAATATGAGAGCCTGTAGGGTGGACAGGCTGTTGCTCGAACCCGGCTATACGATGATGGCTTGTTGTCCGGCCCTCGATGAAGACGAGCTTACCGCACAAGAGAAGGCCCTAACTCAACCCGAATTCAGGCTTGCCAGGGGGCTTGAGATGATTTGGAAAGATTATTATAGAAAATAATGAAGATGGACTTTAGCTCCTGAGGTGGCCTGCCGCCTTTGTTCCGCCCAGCGCACACGCCGCCAGCACGTCGCACTCGACAAAGAGAATTTCCTCCGGCGCCACCACGCGCACGCCCAGTTCCAACTCAGCCTGCCGCGCGCGCCCTTCGTTCAGGTCGGACACCGTCAGATCCATCCCCTGCCGCCGCAGGTGGTACAATCCCCGGAGGCAGGTTACGGATTTTTACATAACCAATAGGGGGTGACCGATGTCGAAGTTGAGTGATCCAATGCGAGGTGTCCTTGAGGGGCGATACTACGCCATGTTGGCGACACTCAATGATGGTGGCTCGATTCATATGACCCCGGTGTGGTATCTGTTTGAGGACAACTGCCTCTTTGTCTCGTCGTCTTCTATGAGTCGCAAGGTCAAGAATGTCACGTCTCGCCCCGAAGTCTCGTTAATGGTCGACGTCCGCAAGCTAGGGTCCGAAAAATGGGTTTATGCGTCTGGGACGGCGGAGACCATTAAAGGTGAGGAATCAAAGTCGATCAATGCAAAGATTCGTCAGCGATATGTGACCAAAGCGGGTCTCGAGGACTCCAGAGTCGGACCCGTTTTTGAGGCTGGAAACGATATAACCATCAAGATCACACCCAAAACGTGGCGTTCATGGGATATGAAAAGTCTGGATGACCAGTTCTTTGGCGGTATCTTGAGCCAGACACCGGAGACGTGGTTTCTTCCTCTCGAAGGGTGATGGTCCAGCGTGTCAGGCAACTTGCGGGTGCACGCTGCCCGCCATCCTATTCCGCACCCCCACCCAAGTCAACGCGCAGGCCCTACTCCGCCTGCCCCGTGTCCTTTACGGGGGGAAGTTCAGGCCTGCCTGCCGCAGGCGGGCGGCGGAGAAGGGATTGGAAGCGGGAGTTGGGCGGTCAGCGTGCGTGGAACATCGGCTCCACTTACCTAAGATTTTCTCCCTGTGGCCCGGATGAAGTCCTGTCATCAAACTCTTGTGCTAGGTATTCCCTCAGTCGCCTGAGAGAAGATATTATCGCCTCGTTGGGCGGCAGATTTCTCAGGTCTGAGTCTATCAAGCGATACATTTCGTTCGCTCTATCGAGTTCTGGAGGACGAGCCTTTAGGAGCTCACGATATTCCTCAACGTTACGACCGGCAACTGCGATTAACGTTTCGTTGTACCACTCACGTAGTCGAGATGTGGACTTCTTATGCACGGAATCTACTAGTCCGAGCAGCTCATCCTCTCTCCTCAAGACTTCCTCGACCGCAAATTTAGTAAATTCTGTAATACGTTCGTCCAACTCATCCGGCTTGTTCAGGGTGTCTCGTATATCTCTCTTTAAGTCAGCTCTTCGCACAAAGTTAGCCATAAATAACGGCATCCACCTCTCATTCACGAAGGTGCGATATTCGTCACGGAGGGAAGCGGCATTTTGGTCAGCTTCTCTAAGAGCTGAACCCTGATTGGCTGCGAGCAGATTAAGCCCGGATTTCCGATTTGGCTGTGGTACCGTATCGCCAGGACCAGTCGCTGCGCCTTGAGTTTTGGGGCTCCGACGTAAGGAACCACACTACGGAGGGTGACACCCGGTGGGTGAATTACAACACGAGCCATTCCAGTTCGCGTTCAACGGCTTCTTGAAAGTCGCGTTCCAGGGATCGCGCGTCACTTCTGACGCTGGCCTCATTCTGGTGCGCGAGTTGGATGAACGTCTGGGGCTGGAGACACTCATCGCCGAGCACCTGAGCGATTCCCGACAGGGGATGAACACCCAGTTCAGCGTGGTGGATCTCCTGCGGCAGTCGGTCTACAGTCGCCTCGCGGGCTACGAAGATCTCAACGACGCGGGGCGCGTGTCGGCAGACCCAACATTTCGTCTCATCGGGTCGCCAAAGCGCTGGGACCGGGGTGCGGCGCTGACATCGACGCTGCATTGGTTCGAGACAGAGCTGCTGACCCACGAGGAGAATCTCGTCGGGTTGAGGGCCGTGAACCGGGAGGTGCTTGCACAGGCCGAGATGGCGACGCGCGCCGACCGGATCGTGCTCGACATGGATTCGAGCGAGAGCCCGGTGCATGGGGCGCAGGAAGGGAGCGCCTATAACGGGCACTTCGAGTCCGTCTGCTACCACCCGCTGTTTCTGTTCACCGAGCATGGGGACTGCCTCGCCGCCACGCTGCGGCCAGGCAACGTGCATAGCGCCGACGACTGGGACGACCTGCTCGTACCGGAGATTGACCGGCAGCAGGTGGAGGGCAAGCGCGTAGCGTTCCGCGCAGACGCCGCGTTCGCGAAGCCCGAGATCTACGACGCGCTCGAGCAGCGCGACGTGGACTATGCCATTCGCATGCCGGCGAACAAGAGCTTGGAGCTGGAAATCGAAGACATCCTCTTTCGTCCGCCGGGACGGCCGAGCTGCAAGCCCTTGGTGCGCTACCAGAGTTTCCGCTATCAGGCCAAGAGCTGGACCACGCCCAGACGGATCGTCGCCAAGGTGGAGCACCACCAAGGTGAGCTGTTCCCTCGCGTCGGCTTCATCGTGACCAACACGGCCCTCCCGAGCCGCTCGGTCGTGCGGTTTTACAACAAGCGCGGTACGGCGGAGCAATGGATCAAGGAAGGCAAGCAGGCCACCCACTGGACGCGGCTGTCGTGCCATCGTTTCCGGGCGAACGAGGTGCGCCTGCAACTGAGCGTCCTGGCCTACAATCTGGGCAACTTGTGGCGCAGACTGGTCCTTCCGCTGCGGGTCAAGCGCTGGTCGCTCACGAGTCTCCAGCAGCGACTGGTGAAAACTGGGGGCCGGCTGGTGAAGCATGCGCGGTACTACTGGCTTCTGCTGGCGGAAGGGCATCTCACGCGGCGGCTGTTCGGCGACATGCTGCGGAGGATCTGGGCGCTACCCGTGCCGGCAGGCTGACGCGCGGCCTGAAGTGCAACGAAGCCCGCCCGGCGATGACACGGGGCACACGTGTGGAGCGGTGTCTGAGAAATGCCCGAAAAGCAGGGGTTCCAGTCGGTCGCACGTCGGCGCGGGCTCAGATGAAGGCCTTTGAAGCTGAACGATTGTGCGACGATCGAAGTTTTTGTGCGATCGGCGGCGATCGGGTGTATAAACGTGCCATCAGGGGCAGGCAAAACGGAAATCCCGGTTAAGTAAGTCTTCACTGACGAACCCAGATGGAGCCTCCTGGGCCTTGGGTACGGAATAAAGGAGTCCTCCAACAAACAACCCACAAAGCACGACTACGGCAGCTCCTTTTATGCTTAGTATCCCCAGTGTCCGCGCTTCCCCCTCTCCACCGAGTAGGTCTTTTCGGAATTTTGTGCTGAATATCATCGCTCCTACTATTGCCGCGAGAAGAAAGCCGAGAAGGATTGGAACAAGCGTTTGCATCATTGCTTCTACTCCCAGTACTATTTTGCCCGCCATCCTAGGCCACACCCGCAGGCAAGTCAACGCGGAGGGAGAGAGGCGGTTACGAAAGTCAGCGGAGTGTCAGGCTAAGCGAAACCCTGGGGAAAGTTCTGAAATTCTCCTAGAAAGTGCTCGTACCACCCCTAATTGTTTCGACCCACTCCCCTTCACACAGATTGCCCATGCATCTTGCGAGGAAGGACCTGTTCGCTTTCCTGGCTCGGGCCCAGCGATCTGAAAGGCGTACTTTCGACACTCGCCTACTACAATTCCTACTACAGCTAGGCGAAAAGTGCTGTTAGCCTCGACTCTAAGTGATTGAAAAAGTGGTGGACGTGAGGGGAGTCGAACCCCTGACCTCCGCAGTGCAAGTGCGGCGCTCTCCCAGCTGAGCTACACGCCCACTTCCCATTGAGGGTAAGGCAAAAACTCCCCCGGTGCAAGTTCACCCCAGGCGGGTAACGGCTCAATCTGGTCCAGCCCAGCGGCCCCTGCCGCTGGGAAAAGGGTTCCCTCCCGGCGGCAGGGGCCACCGGGTTGGACGCGAGAAGAGAGAGCGCGAGCTTACAGCGGCGTCGCTGTCAACAACAGGTTGGAAGCCACCGCTCCGGCGACCCGCAGCCACTTCCAGGACGGCTTCCGCGCTTGGCAGCGCAGGACGCCGACGGCGGGGCCAGCAGCGGTTGTTTCCGCCACGCCGCCTGCTCTCTCACCAGCCCGCCACTGGGCGGCAACGTAGAGGTCGGCATCGAAGGCGGAGCCGCCTCGCAGCGCAGCGCCGGCAGCCTGTCGAGCCTGCGTGAACCCGTAGCTGGCCAGCGCTCCTCGCCAACCCAGTTGCGGCGAAAGAAGAAAGCCCGAGCGCCAGCGCTCGCCCGGCAGATAAGGCCGCTCCAACCCAACCAGCGCCTGCCAGCGCGTCCGGGTGGTGAGCGACAAAGGACTCAGCCCCACCGCCGGCAGCGCCAGCAGCGAGAACACCAGGTTGTAGGTGGAGAGCGCCGCCGCCCCGCGTCCCCAGGCCGGCAGCCGCGACTTGATCGTAAACTGCAACGGCCCGAACGCGCTCACCGGTCCCAGCGGGCCCGCGAGCGACCAGCGTCCCCGCTTGCTTTCCTTCACCGGGATGATCAAGTGCACGCGGCGGCCGTCCGGGTCGCGCTCCGCGCGCACGTCGGAGAGCGTCACCGGTTCCAGGAACCCCAGCCGGTTCAAGCGCGCCAGGCTGCGCCGCAGCCGGCCTTGGTCGAACAACTCTCCTTCTTCGAGCAGCAGGGCGCGCCGCAAAGTCGAATCGCTCAGGGCATGGTGGCCGCGAAATTCGATCCGCCCCACGCGGTAGGCCGGGCCGGCGGCAATAGTAGCCGTCAGCGCCACCCAGGAATCGGCCGCCGAGGGCTTCTCCCCGCGCCGTTGCTGCCCCGATGCACTCTCCCACCAGGCCCAGTCAGGCTCCGGCGCGGCCTGCACCTCCAGCCGAACCGCAAAAGGCACCTCGCCCTGCCGCTCCGAGGTGCGCCGCGCTTCCAGCAAACAGTGGCACAGCTTCCGGACGGGAAAGCTGCCATCCAGGTGCGGCGCGATCTCTTCGCTGGGCTCGCCTCCCACAACCTCCAGGCGGCGCACCCGGTAGCGCCGACCCGCATTCACTCCCACCGTGACCGCGGCTTTGCCCTCGGCCACCTCCACCGCCGCCACCCCCATGCGCGCGTCGAAGTAGCCCCGTGAAACGTAGAGCGACCGCAGCCGCTCCAGGTCGGCTCGCAGGCGGGCGTCGCTGAACGGCGGGAACAAGCGCCAGCCGCGCCACAGTCCCGGCACGCCGGGCAGCAGGCGCCGCGCGCGTATGGAGCGCAGCGCCCGCCGCAATTCCTCCGGCGGCAAACCCGGCGAGCCGGCAAAGCGCACCTCGCCCACGCGCACCCGCCGGCCCGGCTCCACGCGCAGCAGCAGGTCGGCCTGCTGGAAGCCTACGGAAATCAACTCGCTTTCCACCGCCGCGTCGGCATAGCCCTCTTCGATCAGTTGCCGCCGCAGCGCCGCCGCCACCTGCCGGGTCCAGGCCGCGTCCACCGGCGCGTCTTGTTCCAATCCCAGCGGACGCTTCCGGCTCTCGGGTTCGAACACGACCCGGCGCAGGTAGAGCCGGGGCTTTTCGACCAGCGTAAAGACAACTTGGATTCCCTCCGGGGTTTCAGAGGTTTCGACCCGGATGTCCTCGAACCAGCCGGTGGCCCACAGGCGGCGGACGTCGCGCGCGATGCGGGCGCGGTCGAGCGTTTGCCCGGCGTGCGTTTCGATTTCGACCGGCCGCCCGGAGCCGCGAATCTGCAAGGCTTGGATGAAGGCGCCGTCGGAGGCGCGCAGGGCGGGGCAGAGGAGTAGCGCAAGGAGAAAAATCGTCCCGGTGAGCTGCCCTCACATAATCCCCCTTTCTTTCCCAGATGCGCGCGCCCCCGCCGGCGGTTGCCACGCCCCGGCGTAAAGCTACAACCCTACCGGCGGCGAGTTCTGCGGGGAGCAATCTCGTCAGGAGGAATGCGAGAAAACAGAAAAAATGGTGGGCGTGGGTGGATTCGAACCCTGCCTGCGGTAGGCAGGCACCGACCTCCCGTACGGGCGCTCTGACCAACTGAGCCCTCTACTACGGGTCGCCGGGCACTGAAACTGAAGTGGTGGGCGTGGGTGGATTCGAACCACCGACCTCACCCTTATCAGGGGTGCGCTCTAACCAACTGAGCTACACGCCCACCGCGTTGCCTGATTATAGCGCCGGGATGACGGCCCGTCCACCGGCGGTGGCAAGGCTTGAGGCCTGCTTTACCCGCGCTTCCGGTGTTGAAGCGAGTGGCGGGACGCGCTAGCATCCTTGCATGCGCGGGTTGTCCACAGGCAGGCGTCCAGCCAGGCCACGCACCGGTGGCTTCGCTGGCTTTGTCTGCTTCCTCTGCCTTCTCTGCATCTCGGCGCTGTCGGCTCAACAACCGGCACTGGTTCGCTTTGCGGTCATCGGCGACAGCGGCACCGGCGGCCAGCACCAATACCGGATCGCCGAGCAGATGGTGGCGTGGCATGAGCGGCGGCCCTACCACCTGGTGCTGATGCTGGGCGACAACATCTACGGCGCCTGGTGGGGCGGCGGCAACAAGAAATACTTTGAGGCCAAGTTCGACCGGCCCTATGCGGAGCTGCTGGCCCGCGGCGTCACCTTCCGCGCCGCGCTCGGCAACCACGACGCGCGCGAAGCCGGCGGCCAGGATTTGATCGCAGCCTACGACCGCTTCCACATCGAGGGACCACAGGGGTATTACAGTTTTACCGCTGGAGAGTGGCGGCCTCGCGGAGCAGAAGCGGGTGCGGAGCACCCCTTCCGAACTCAGGGAAAGAAAAAATCGGGCCAGAGCGGAGTGGCGCCGCTGGTGGAGTTCTTCGTACTCAATACCCTGCGGCTGGAGAAGAACAAACAGGACCCGGAGCAGCTCGCCTGGCTGGAGCAGGCGTTGTCCCGCTCGCGGGCGCGCTGGCGCATCGTCTATGGCCACCACCCGCTCTACTCCACCGGCAAACGCCACGGCGGCGACGCCGGGCTGCGCCAGAAACTGGAATCCCTATTGACGGGCGAAGGCGTGCAGGTGGTGCTGGCGGGGCACGACCACATCTACCAACGCTTCCACCCGCAGGGGGCGTTGTTTATTTCGTCTGCGGGTCGAGCGGCAAGCTGCGCCGAGGGAATGCGCGGCCCGGTCCGCTGGTGGCGGCGGTCGAAGACCGGCAGCGGGTTTTCATGCTGTGGGATGCCACAGCGGAGGAGTTGCGCTTCCGCGCCATCAATGAGCAGGGGCAGGCCTTTGACTGCGGTGTCATCCGGCGCACCGGGACGGTGAGAGAGATTGCTTGTGCGAGCCTGGAAGGCGCTGCCACCGCTGCCCGGTAATGCTCCACCCCTC
The DNA here is from genome assembly GCA_965247455.1 of Candidatus Acidiferrales bacterium. Lineage (GTDB taxonomy): Bacteria > Acidobacteriota > Terriglobia > Acidiferrales > 2-02-FULL-67-57 > JACZYA01. Next base: position 179,760 of record CBDFHE010000015.1, on the reverse strand, counting down.
GTGGGTAAAGACAAACCGACGAAGAAGCCCTGTCCCTCGCTTTCGCTCCCTTCGACTGCGCTCAGGGCAGGCGGGATAAACGGGCTTCTTCGCCGCTACCCCTTCACTCCAATCTGGTAGCGCAGACCTGCCTGCGGTAGGCAGGCATTCCTGTCTGCGTAACGCAGGAGAGGCAACCCCCGACCAGGAGGCAGACCCGCGCCTACGCCCTACGGGCTCCGGCGAGGCAGACAAGAATGTCTGCCCCACCAAATACGGCGACTGCGCTTCCTTCGGCTCGGCTTTGCTTCCTTTGATTACGCAGGCGCGGGTGCCCGTACGGGTAAACCTCGCACCTCTTCCAAGCCGTCTTGGTGGTTGGCGGGGTGATCTTTCCGGCTTACTGTTTGTTAGTGAGGGGAAACCGGGAGAACGAGAAGGGGATGGGCTCACCAGGGCGGTTCTTTTGGCTGCCCCGGTCATGCGACAGGTAGCCCGGAGGAGTTCCCCTCTACTAGCGCCGCTACGATCTGTGCCCGCGTCTGGTTGCTCAAGCGATTCATGATGCCTCATTATGCTTGAGCGCTCATGTTTTGTCAAGTTATATATTTGCTCTTTCATGAAAATATGAATTTAACACTTGACAAGATTGCTTGTAAAGGGGCATAATTCAACCTCGGCCATGGCATTCGAGGTAAGGTTTAAAAATGAATCCCTCGAAAAGCTTGAATTGGACGCCAAATATACTGGTGGATATGACATCGCCATTGTTAAAGCGTTCCGCAAGCGAATGCAGATGATTCGCTCTGCAACAGATGAACGTGATTTCTATGCTTTACGCTCCTTGAATTTCGAGAAACTGAAAGGGAAAAGGAAGCACCAACACTCAATGAGACTCAATAACCAGTGGAGGTTGGTCTTGGAGCTTAAAGGTGAAGGACCTAACAAGAAGATACTGATTTGCGGAATTGAAGACTACCACTAAAAGGAGGGGATAAATGAACTTGGACATGAGAAATGTGGCCGAAGCCTTCCCTCCTGGGGAGTTTATCAGGGAGGAACTTGAGGCTCGCGGGTGGACACAGGAAGACCTTGCAGAAATCATGGGTCGCCAGCCCTCAATCATCAGTGGTCTAGTCAATGCAAAGCGGGCCGTATCCCCAGAAATCGCCTCTGATTTGGCGGCGACATTTGGGACCACTGCACAGTTTTGGATGAATCTAGAGACGGCGTATCAATTGTTCATAGAAAGTCGCGCAGATGAAACCGTGAAGCGGAAGGCGCGCCTCTATGCTAAGGCCCCTGTCAAGGAAATGATCAAGCGGGGGTGGATTGAATCGTCCAAGAGCCTAGATGTCTTAGAGGACAGCATTTTGAAGTTTCTGGAAATCTCTTCTCTTGATGAAGAGCCGAAGCTGTCTTACGCAGCCAAGAAATCAACTTTGACCGCGAATCCCTCACAAATTGCGTGGGCTTGCCGGGCGAAGAAAATCGCTAAAGGTATTCAGGCAGCTAGATTTTCCCGTAAGTCTTTCGCAGAAGCGCTGGCAAGACTCAAGGAACTCCGCGCTAATCCCGAGGATGTTCGGTACGTTCCCCGGGTTCTGGCAGAAGGCGGAGTACGATTCCTCCTCATAGAGAGTCTTCCGAAAGGAAAGATTGACGGAGCTTGTTTCTGGTTGGACGAGTACTCTCCAGTTATCGCGATTTCCATGAGGTATGACCGTCTCGACCATTTCTGGTACATCGCCATGCACGAATGCGGTCATGTTGACAAGCGTGATGCGCTAGGTGGTCAGCCTGTCTTGGATGTTAATCTCGTTGGGGACCAGGCCATTCCATTCGAGGACAAGTCGGAGATGGACAAGCAGGCAGACCGCTTTGCGGAGAGCTTCTTGGTGGAACAGCAACAGATGGATAATTTTATTGCTAGGGTAAGGCCCCTGTATTCAAAGCAGAAGATCAAGAATGTTTCTGCGCGAATTGGGGTTCATCCAGCAATCGTTCTAGGACAACTACAACATCGCCAAGAGATTAGCTGGTCACATAGCCGAGAAATGCTTGTTAAAGTTCGGGACATTCTAATTCCATCGGCACTTACTGACGGATGGGGACAAACACTTCCAGCGACATCCTGATTGGAGGGAAAAGAAGGCAATGAGCTACATGGAACAGATGCATAAAATCGTTGGGAAGTACCGTGGGTCCCACCAGCCTTGGCCTGCTACTGCCGTTGATATTGCCCGCTGGGCGATAAGAAAGAAGCTCTGGGAAATTCATCCTTCAAAGATCGCCCGGCAATGCGCGGACCAGATTGCCGAGGCAATGCGCCAAGAGTATATTACGGGAATTATATACGATAGTGACGTAATCCCATTCAGGACCGTTTACGTGGTTTGTTGATCCGGCGAATCTTGACCGGCTGTAACAGTCCCCTTGAAAAATTCCTCATACGTTGGTCCACGGTCTTGCCCGGTATGGCCAGGTCGAATTCCTCTTCCAACTCGGCTTTTGTGGGTTGGTATTCGGATCGGACAATCTCTACCGTTTTGGGCTTGGGTTTGTCTGTCATTCCCACCTCCATCGTTCTCAGGCTCACTAGGACTCCGGGAGTAGCGTGGTCAGCGCAGAATATCCGGGCGTACTCTGCATTGTCTCGCGGATGTGATTAAAATCGATCTTGTTATCCGTCATCGGCAATACGATGCGAACATCGGTCAACAACCTGCTGGCACTGCTTTTGCGGCTCCAAGTGAACCGCCAAGCATTTTGGTTGATGGCATCGCATACGTATAACTTGAACGCCGCATCTCCATTGAAATCATTCCTGAACTGGCAGACAAGAACGTCCGCTGATGCCGCGAATCTATATGGGTGCCAGAAAGCCTTACCCCCGGAACCGTTAGCGGTAATGGTAACGGCATCTTGGTACGTGAACGCATGGTCCACATCATAATAGTCAGCGATGCCGTTGTTCTTTTCGGTTGTCGTGATTATAGGAATCTCACCATGCACCAAGTGTTTGAGCGAGGGGGCCCTACCCTTTGTGATCTCGAATAATTCGTCAAGGCGGTATTCCCGGATGTTCTCAGGAATTGGTTCCGATGATTCACGCGGTTGCCTGAAAGTCCCTCTCATCAACGCCACGAACAGTCCTTCGGGAGGACTGGGGCCAGTATCCGGCTCGTTGCCTAGGTATGCTTCGGGTGCGAAGTCGTAGGAGTCTCGCAAACTGAGATTCCTTACTCCGCTTTCTTGTGGTATGTCCGAAACAGATTCGACAGCGCCAACCATAAACGATCGCAATTCCATCGAGAGTCTGTCCACATTCTCTTTAGTGTACTGAAGATTCCTGAACTTGGATAATCTGCTTGCGCTGTCATCGTCGTGAAAGATTGCCATGAAAACAGGGTCGGACGGTTCATGGCTTCGCCACGCTTCAACGACAAGGGCGTATGTGATCTTGTCCGCCGCCGGGTGGAATAGGCTGCGAGGCATCTTGACGACCGCTCGGACTGTATGGCGTTTGACCAGTTCCTCGCGCCAGTTCTTGACCTCAGCTTGTAGCCCTGTGAGAAGTGCATTCGGGAGAACCGCGAACAGCAATCCACCGGCGACGGTTTGGTCGAGCGCATGGTTCACGAACTCGTATTCTGGTTCCTTCAACGCGAAGGGTGGATTCATCAATACCCTAGAGAAGGGACGCTCCCATTGTGGGGGGAATTCCTCGCCTTTCTTGATCCTGATGATTCTCCCGTTGTGCCGCACGAAAATGCTGTCAAAGCAGTTGCCGTTGTAAATTCGGCTCTTGCCATCTCCACGAAAGATCATATTGACAAGCGCCAAGCCGAACACATCATCCGCCTGTTCTACACCGTGTAAATAGTCGTTTCGGAACCTGTCATAAACGTCTCGGTGGGTGACGCTGTGTCTCGCCCTGATCTGGTCGAGGGCTGCCACCAGAAAACCCCCAGTTCCACACGTCGGATCGTAGATGGCGTGTTCGTGCTCAATATTGAGAACATCAACGGCGAATGTGGTGACATGCCGAGGGGTCAAGACGATGCCCATTTCGCTGGCATCGTTAGCGTACTTGAGAAACGTCTCATAGAACTGACCTAGGGCATCAGTGCCGCTGTTGATCGCAGAGCGAATGTTCATCTCACGGAGATGCTGCATGGTCTCTACAATCGCCGACCAGTACTTCCGGTGATTTTCGTTGTTGGCCGGGAGCTTTAACTGGACTTCGGAGAGGAAGTCACCTTTGCCGTGTTGATCCAACAGGGCCGCAATTCGTGAGTTGACATCCCCGACGAGAGTTCGTGGAGTCCTGCTGATTCTAAGCGTACTGTCTTCGGCTAAAGCAAGAAGTAAGCCTGCTACCAACTTCGCTCGATCTCGTGCCGCTACTCCGTTGTGGTGAAGTGTCGTGTTGATGTCATTAGCCTTCTCCAGAAACACCTTTAGCCCGGATTTCCGATTTGGCTGTGGTACCGTATCGCCAGGACCAGTCGCTGCGCCTTGAGTTTTGGGGCTCCGACGTAAGGAACCACACTACGGAGGGTGACACCCGGTGGGTGAATTACAACACGAGCCATTCCAGTTCGCGTTCAACGGCTTCTTGAAAGTCGCGTTCCAGGGATCGCGCGTCACTTCTGACGCTGGCCTCATTCTGGTGCGCGAGTTGGATGAACGTCTGGGGCTGGAGACACTCATCGCCGAGCACCTGAGCGATTCCCGACAGGGGATGAACACCCAGTTCAGCGTGGTGGATCTCCTGCGGCAGTCGGTCTACAGTCGCCTCGCGGGCTACGAAGATCTCAACGACGCGGGGCGCGTGTCGGCAGACCCAACATTTCGTCTCATCGGGTCGCCAAAGCGCTGGGACCGGGGTGCGGCGCTGACATCGACGCTGCATTGGTTCGAGACAGAGCTGCTGACCCACGAGGAGAATCTCGTCGGGTTGAGGGCCGTGAACCGGGAGGTGCTTGCACAGGCCGAGATGGCGACGCGCGCCGACCGGATCGTGCTCGACATGGATTCGAGCGAGAGCCCGGTGCATGGGGCGCAGGAAGGGAGCGCCTATAACGGGCACTTCGAGTCCGTCTGCTACCACCCGCTGTTTCTGTTCACCGAGCATGGGGACTGCCTCGCCGCCACGCTGCGGCCAGGCAACGTGCATAGCGCCGACGACTGGGACGACCTGCTCGTACCGGAGATTGACCGGCAGCAGGTGGAGGGCAAGCGCGTAGCGTTCCGCGCAGACGCCGCGTTCGCGAAGCCCGAGATCTACGACGCGCTCGAGCAGCGCGACGTGGACTATGCCATTCGCATGCCGGCGAACAAGAGCTTGGAGCTGGAAATCGAAGACATCCTCTTTCGTCCGCCGGGACGGCCGAGCTGCAAGCCCTTGGTGCGCTACCAGAGTTTCCGCTATCAGGCCAAGAGCTGGACCACGCCCAGACGGATCGTCGCCAAGGTGGAGCACCACCAAGGTGAGCTGTTCCCTCGCGTCGGCTTCATCGTGACCAACATGGCCCTCCCGAGCCGCTCGGTCGTGCGGTTTTACAACAAGCGCGGTACGGCGGAGCAATGGATCAAGGAAGGCAAGCAGGCCACCCACTGGACGCGGCTGTCGTGCCATCGTTTCCGGGCGAACGAGGTGCGCCTGCAACTGAGCGTCCTGGCCTACAATCTGGGCAACTTGTGGCGCAGACTGGTCCTTCCGCTGCGGGTCAAGCGCTGGTCGCTCACGAGTCTCCAGCAGCGACTGGTGAAAACTGGGGGCCGGCTGGTGAAGCATGCGCGGTACTACTGGCTTCTGCTGGCGGAAGGGCATCTCACGCGGCGGCTGTTCGGCGACATGCTGCGGAGGATCTGGGCGCTACCCGTGCCGGCAGGCTGACGCGCGGCCTGAAGTGCAACGAAGCCCGCCCGGCGATGACACGGGGCACACGTGTGGAGCGGTGTCTGAGAAATGCCCGAAAAGCAGGGGTTCCAGTCGGTCGCACGTCGGCGCGGGCTCAGATGAAGGCCTTTGAAGCTGAGCGATTGTGCGACGATCGAAGTTTTTGTGCGATCGGCGGCGATCGGGTGTATAAACGTGCCATCAGGGGCAGGCAAAACGGAAATCCCGGTTTAGATCGACGTGATAATCGAGGATGTTGGGACTGTTCAGGTCCAGAATGCTCCGGCACTGTTCAAGCGTGAGAAACCCCGTAGCCTCATACTTGTTGATTGCTACTTCGTTCCACTCCTGCCCATCCCAATAGACAGTGATTACGTAGAACGAATCCTCGTGGGTTCCCGCTACCCCGGTAGCGAATCGCGCGAGACCATCCCCCCGCTTGTTAATGCTGTCCGCGTAATCTTTGGCCTCTGAAAGTGCTGTAGTCAGATTTCGGTGGGTTGACTTCGCTTCCACTACCCAGTACCGATGACCCCCTTCCCAAGGGATTACAATGACGTTCTCCGGGGCTTGTTTGCCCAAGGCATCTTCCAACAAATTGTCGTGCTTCCGGAACTCACCCTGGGTGTACACTTGCCCACCATATCGGGGGTTGCGGGTGTCCCATCCGAGCTTGCCGAGAACTTCTTCGATATAGGGGTAGGCCCGAAATTCGCTATCTTTAGGACTCATCTCACCAAGTCCTTGTAACGAAGTTGAGCACCATCCATGCTTAGAACAACGAAACGCATTTGATCGAGCGTCCCCATGCTGCGGATGTTGTGGCGTCCTGCGAATTCATCGATGTAACGGTGCAGGTGCTTCGCGGAGAGTTTATGGAACGTTCCCTTGTGGGCTCGTTTCAGCATGGACCAGAAGGATTCAATCCCGTTCGTGTGTGCCTGTCCGCGAACGTATTCACCGACCGAATGACCCACCGATTCGTGTGACTTTGCAACACAGGTGTATGCCTTTGCATCATCCGTGTACACCGTCGCTTCGGGATCGGTGTTCGAATGAACGAAACCCTGAAGGGTCTTGGCGTCCGTGTGCTCAACCACTGTGGCTCGGACCTCGTTGGTCTCACGATCCTTGACACCCACAACAGCGGTTTTTCCAACCGATCCACGTCCAGCTTTCAGTTTCTTTGATTCGTGCTTGTTCTTTTCCAACCCGCCGATGTAGACCTCATCCGCCTCAACAGGACCATTGAACAACTCATGGTCAGATACGGTCCAGACCTTGCGGATTCTGTGAACAAGATGCCATGCCGATTTCTGGGTGATCCCCAACTCGCGGTGCATCTTCATCGATGCCACGCTCTTGAGGTTCGTGACAACAAGGTACATGGCATAGAGCCAATCCTGATAACCAAGGTTCGATGCTTCCATGAACGTGCCGGTCTTGACACTGAACGGTTTCCCGCAGCTACCCCACTTCGTGCTCTTGCGGCAACGGAATGGCATGGTCTTGTGGGCCGTTCCAGTCTGCACGTTATCCGATCCGCAACGCGGGCAGGTGATACCGTCAAACCAACGGTTCTGGATGAACCATTCTTCAGCGGATGCGTTGTCGGGGAACAGGCGGTAGAATTCCTTGGTTGAAAGTCCCTGTCGGAAGTGCTTGTCCGGTGCCTTTTTAGCCATTGCGTATCTCCTACTTACAAGACAATATTACATGATAGTGACGTAGTGCGTCAAGTGTTTTTCGTCACTATCGTATATAATCCCCTATATTACCGACCCGCAGGGGCGCAGAGTACGGGCAAAGCATGTTGCTCCATACCCCGAGAAGGGCCAGAGGTCATTCAGGTGGGACGATATGCGCACGGCCACCCATAACCACATGCAAATGGCGTTTGCGTACAAGAGACAGTTGGTCGTAATGGACTGCCGACAGCTCAAGACGGACATCGACAGCTACAATGAGAACTTCAACAAGAGTGCGAAGATTCAGGGTGTTTTTGATTTCACTTATGACCTTGAGGAACTGGAATTGGGAACTAAGCGTAGTCGTCGCCGTGCTGCTTAGCCCATCGTGATTTTGCTGCTTTCCGTGCAATCTCAGACCGCTTTCTTGCTGACAACTTCTTAACCCTAGCTTTCCCGCCCTTCAGTCCGCCTAACCGACCTAAGAGGACTGCGGCAGGATTCTTTCCTTCTTTGGTTGCCATCCGAACAATTGAGGCCGCGAGCTAGTTTAGGACTTGGCCCTGCTTGCTTGACCGCTTTTGCAGGCACCCATAAAGGCATATTCGCGTTCGCCTGCCACCCCCAGCTAGAGAAGATTAGAGTCAAAGTGACCCACTACCCGGCGCGGAGAAAGCTTGACACGGGTACTATTTTAGAATTACTATAAATACGGTAGGCGCGCGGGGCAGCGAGTCCTGTTCCGTGGTGGGGCGGCGCGAACGCCGACCGCAGGTGAGTTTGCCAAGGAGGAAATGAATGCTGAAAGGACAAGAGATCGTCAGGAACCGCAGAGAGACCATCCAAGCGTTGAACCAGGCGGCGGCGGCCGAGTTGCAGGCGGCCTTCCGCTACCTGTTCCTCTCCCACTACGCCACCGGCTTCCACGGCCAACAGGTGGCGGAGAAGTTCGCCGCGATGGCGAAGGAAGAGTGGGAGCACACCAGCAGCTTCATGGAACGCATCGTGCAGTTGGGCGGCACCCCGTTCCAAAAACTGAGCGAGGTCGAGAAGCTCAGCTTCAGCCGCACTCTGCCACCGCCCAAGAACCCGACCGACTGGAAAAAGATGGTGAAGGACAGCTTGCAGGGCGAGCGGGACGCGATTGAGTTCTATCGCAAGCTGATGAAGGTGGTGCACGACGACCCGGTGACCAACCACTTGATCCGCGAGACGCTGGAAGACGAAGTCAAGGACGAGAACGATTTGGCCGGACTGCTGGAATAGTGAGGGAGGGCGCGTGCGCCGCACTCAAGTCCGTCCCGACGAACGCCTGCCGAGCCGCCGCACCAAGCAGCGCCAACTGGTGCTGGAGGCGGTGAGGAATTCCGAGGACCACCCCACCGCCGCGCAGGTGTATCAGCGCGTGCGACGCCGCTATCCCGGCATCGCCTACGCCACCATCTACAACGCCCTGCGCTGGTGGGTGGAGCGGGGTGAGCTGCGCGAATTTACCTTCGGCGATGCCGCCGCCCGCTACGACCGCAACTCCGACCGCCACGACCACGCCATCTGCACCCGCTGCGGCCGGCTGATTGACGTCAGCGTGACACTGCCCAAAAAGACGCTGGAGCAGGTGCGCCGCCGCACCGGCCTGCGCATCACCGCCCACCACGTGCAGTTCCTGGGCCTGTGCTCCCCCTGCCGCCGCGCCGCTTAAGTTGCGCGACCCGCGAGGCTGCCCGCAGTGACGCCGTTGCTCCCCGAGGAAAGGGGAGCTGCTGCACGGGGGGAGAGAGCATGACGCGAGCATTGGAGTGGGTTTGGGTATGCTGGGGGCGGCTCTTTGTGTCGCGGGGACCATCGTTGTGTGGCAGTACCTGCACGCATTCAACTCCGCCACTCCCTATGCTCGGCAGGAAATCTGGCCTTTTCCCGGCGGTTACCTGGTTGAGATGATCGTCTTGGGAATTGTCGGATTGGCAAGCGTCGCTTTCAACAAAGCGCCGCACTCTCCGCGCTGGGGAGGAGTGACCTGGTCGGTTGCCGGAGCCGTGCTGGGATTTGCGGTGCTGGGGGCTTGGTCGATCGGCCCCTTCTACCTGCCGACGGCGGTGGCGTTTGCGGGCGCGGCGCTGTTGGCGGACCGGCGAAGAGGACGCAGCGTGATGCGTGATCTGGGTCTGGTGGTTCTGGCCGCCGTGGTTCAGGCAGGCGTGATGGTGACAGCCATCTTCATCCTACGGATGAGAATGCCGGGAGGATGATTGAGAACACAACTCACCGCGGAGACGCAGAGGACGCAGAGAGAGGAAAAGAAGAAGCTTCAGGGGCTTGCCTACCGCAGGCAGGTCTGCCCTACCGAGTTGTGTTGAAGGGCAAGTCTCCGGTGTAAACGGAGTACCGATTGGTCGATGGAGATAGGTGAGTAAGGCGGCGGCCCAATGGGGGCGCGCATGAATTAAGAAGGAGGAGAAAAAGTGATTCGCGTTCTCTATCAGTTCAAAGCCAAGGCGGGACAGGAGCAGAAGTTCGAGCAATTGTGGGAGACGGTCAGCAATACCATCCGCGCCAAGTGCCCGGGCGCGCACGGGAGCGTGCTGCTGCGGGGAGTGGACGATCCCTCGCACTACATCGGCGTGGCGCGCTGGGACAGCCCGGACTCCTGGCGCAAGATGCGGCAAAGCGACGTCCCGAACCTGGAGGAAACCGAAGAGCTGGTTGCTGTCGCGCAGGTTCTATCCGTCGAAACCACCTACGAAGTTAAAAACCTCGAATCCTAGCGGCCGAACCCCCCGTTAGACAAAATGAAGGGAGCGAAGTGCGCTCTCTTGGATTTTCGCTCTGGTGCGGTGGCTACCGGGCTTGAAAAGCAGATCCCTGCCAGAGGCAGGTAAACCTCGGCTAGCCTGCCTGCCCGCCACCTGCCCGGCGGGCAAGCGATAGGCAAGCCTGCGCCACCGGCAAGGGATGAACCCTTCGGCAGGGCAACAATATACTTTACTCAGGAAAAGGTGGAAGGGATGATGAGAGTGAAGATGTGCCCAGCGGGGGTGCTTCGTGACTCTTGGGCCACGCAAGGAAAAAGTTAAATTTGACCAATTTGCGCAGACCATCAGACTCAGGGATTAAAGAGATAGTTGCTACGCCTTGATTGCTTCCTATATGGATGAGAGTTTTGACCCGTCAAAGTCTGGAGTCTTCGCTGTTGGTGGATTCCTGGGCCGGGGAATATCCCTTTTCGAGCTTGATCGAAAATGGGATTCACTTCTCAAACGTCCCGATATTGACATCGAATACTTCAAGGCATTTGAATGCGAACGGGGAGTCGGCCAGTTTTCCAAGTTTGTTAAGGACTCACAAAACATGACCCTAGGTGAACGTGGCCGTCTTGATTCAATAAGCCATGAATTTATCGGCTTAATTTCAAAAGAGTATGTGGTTGGGCATGGAATAGGCATAATACAAAAGGACTTCTACCAAGTCATTAAGGACGACAGAGCCCGCCAGGTCTTGGGAAGTAGTCCGCACCGGCTGGCTTACGATCTAGCCATGGTCCAGTGTGCTTGGGTAATGAAAGAATTGGAAAAATCACTACATGAGAGGGAATACGTTTCTTTTGTGTGCGACGAATGTGAACAGTACAGCCATCTAGCAGGTGAAGCCTATCGCAACCTAAAGAACAATAATCCGAATGCGGAGGCATATATCGGTACCTATTCCACCAAGGACGACAAGAAGTCTGGGATCATGCAGGCCGCAGATGCGGTAGTCTTTGAGATTCGGAGGGCGCTGAATTTAGCACTGGGGCAATGGAAAGGAGAATTACGACCACAATTCAAAAGGTTGACTATGTTTATAGTGCAGCATACGAAGAAGGAACAGCTCCTCAGAATTGTAGAAACCCATAAACCGAGCGAGCCTTTCAAGCTTGATGAAATCATGGAGCAAGTCTTCGAGGAAGACGTCAAAATCAAAATATAAGAAATTCGCCGGGGCTATGTGAAAAAACAAAGCCAATACGAGAGATTTGATGGAACTATGCGCGAACTCTTGAAAACACCGCATAGAGAAATCAAGGCCAAGCTGGATGCTGTCGCGCAGGTTCTATCCGTCGAAACCACCTACGAAGTTAAAAGCCTCGAATCCTAGCGACAGAACCCCCCGTTAGACAAAATGAAGGGAGTGCCGGGTGGCGCTCCCCTAAAAAAAGAACCCGGTGGCGGGTGCCACCGGGCTCGGCGTGTAATTGCGTTGTTAGTTGTTACTGGGCCTCTTCGATGCGGCGGCGTGAGGGCTTGGGCTGCTGCCAGAGGATGCGGGAGTCGTCGGCGTTGTGGGGGTAGTAGCGGGTGGAGGTTTCGCCGGCGGGGCGCAGCACGACGTCCACGCGGCGGTTGTGGGCCAGCCAGTCGGTGTAGCGGGCGCGGACGCGGCGGCGGGGCGGGCTGTTGGGGTTCTGCTCCTCCAGCGCGCGGACGGTGGAGCGCTCCAGGTTCTGGCCCTCGCCCAAGCCGGTGGTCTCGATGCTGGCGGAGGCGATGCCCTGGTCCACCAGGAACTGCTTGACGCGGGCGGCGCGGCGCTCCGAGAGCGTCTGGTTGTAGCTGCGGGAGTGGCGCTGGTCGGCGTGGGCTTCCAGCACCAGCCGCGCGTCGGGGTCGTACTCGAGATAGCTCTTAAAGCCGTCGGCGAGCGAAGAGAGTGTCTGCCGCTGGCTGCGCAGCAGGCCCAGGTTGGGGTTGCGCTGGTCGGGGTAGTCGGTGGGGAAGAAGACGCTGGCGAGGACGACCTCCGGCAGCGGCTCGATGGAGCCGGTGATGCGCAGGGCGGCGGTGCGGGATTCCGAGCTGCCGCAGTTGTTGGCGGCGGTGAGGGCGTAGTTGATGGTTTCGCTGACCGGGCCGGTCTCGGTTTGCTCGGGGGCGGGTTGGACGCTGCGGGTGCCACCGGCGCTGACCGAGCCGAGCGGGTCGATGGAAACCGAGTCGGCGTTGGAGGTGGTCCAGGAAATCTCGGAGGTGCCGTGCTCGACGACGCGGTCGCCGATCTTGCGGTAGCGGATCTCACCCGGGCTGGCGCTGAGCGAAGCCTCGATGCTTGAGTCCACGTTGACGGTGGCGCTGGCGCTCTGGAGGCCGCCGGGGCCGGTGGCGGTCAACTCATAGGTAGTAGTGCCGGTGGGGTTGACCAACTGCTCGCCGGAGGCGTCCACTTCGCCCACACCGCTGATTTCAGCGCGGGCGGCCTCGGTGGACGACCAGGAGAGGCGGCTGGAGTCGCCGCAGGAAATCTGGGTTGGGTCGGCGGAAAGCCGGGCGCTGAGGGAAGAGACCGCGGCCTTCATGCTGTTGCCTTCGCCCTGGTCGCGGGGCCGGTCGCCGACGTTGGCGAGCTTGTTGTTCTGCTTGATGGTCAAGGAGGCGGCGGTGAGGGCCTGCTCGCCGGAGCCGCGCTGCATGGTGTGGCGGATTTCAGCCTGCTGGTTGGCCTGGACGGTGACTTCGGTGGTGTAGGTGGTATAGCCGTCGAGCGCCAGGGCGATGGAGTGGGTGCCGGGGGGCACCAGCAGCTCCTGGCCGACGAACAGATGCCCGTCGGTGGATCCGGTGCAGCCGATCAGGAAGTCGGGCGTGCGCCCGTTGAGGAAAACGGCGGTCTGGTTGGGTTTGACCAGCAAGCGGATGCGCGCCCAGGGGCCGGAGACGGTGCCGGGGACGGATTCGAGGGTGACGTTGAGGTTGGTGGTCTGGCCGGCGGTGATGGTGACGGTTTCGACGTGAGGCTTGCGGCCGTAGCGATAGACGCCGACCTCGTGCTCGCCGGGCGTGAGGCTGAGCTTGCGGTTGCCCTGGCCCATGGGGCGACCGTCAACCAGAGTGTAGCCGCTCTTGGGCTTGACCTTGATCTTGAGCGTGCCGTCCTGCGCGAGGGCAGGCGCGGTGCCTAGTACGAGAACCAAAACGGCCAGAGTGGCGATAATTGGCAGGTAGCGTCGGCTATGCATGTCCAGTTGTCTCCTTCGAGAAATCGACCCCAGGGATCCCCCCAGCCAGCCCCAGAGGTCTGCGGGCTCGGCCTCGTCCGGCAGAATAGCCCCTGGCCCAGCGAAAGTCAATGTGTTCATGGGAGCGGGGCGGTCAGCAGTTCGAGCCGCCGGCGCAGACTACGACTGGGGCGGCGGTCGCCGCGCAGCAAGCGAATGAGATGGGGCTGAGAGATGCCGAGGCGGGCGGCGAGGTGGCGGGTGGAGTCGGTCGAGGTGAGCCAGAGATAACGGAGGCGGTGGAGTCGGTCGGAGTCGTCGGTGAGTTCGATGGGTTCGGGAGGAGGGATGGAGAGCAGGGCTTTGAGGGCGTTGAGACGGGGCTGATCTGCGACCCGTGCCCTGCGACCAGCGACCCGCGGTGTTGGTCGTGCCCTATGGGTGGGTGACGGCCGTGGCTGTGGGTGGTGAGTTCTCGGCGAGGCGTTGTGTTTTCCCACCCGCCCAGGCGACGATGTTGCCATCGCCTTCCCCTGAGGAAGAGGGTATTGCTGTTCGGCAGGGCTCCCTCGATTCCACTCGGGACAGGTAAAGCCGTGCCCTGACGTGGAGAGCGGCCCCGCAGGGCGGGGTGTTTTCGCGTTGATTGGAAGGGTGAGAAGGCGGAGGAGTTTGAAGCGAGTGCGGGGGGAAGGTTGGCGCTGGGCGGTTTCGAGGGCGTGGAGGTGAGAGAGGGAGAGGTCGAGGAGGTAGGCGGTGTCCTTGAGAGTGAGACCGTGCTGGAGGCGGAAGGCGCGGAGGCGTTGGGCGAGGTTGCGTTCCGGCATGAGAATGAGGCGGAAGAAGGCGCCGGAGTAGTCGGGGGCGAATTCTTGCTCGAATTGGCGGCGGATGGCAGGCGGGGAATGGTGGAAGAGGAAGAGCGGGTAGGGGTCGGGGAGGAGATTGAAAGGGAAGGGTGGTTCGGTTCCACGCTGGAGCATTTGTTGAAAGCGGTCAGGGGGGAGGAGGAGTTGGGCGAGACGGTAGGCGACGCGGGGGGAAAGGTGCCGTGGCTCGTGACCCGTGACTCGTGGCCCTTCGACTACGTTTCCCTCGGCTACGCTCGGGACAGGCAGGGCAGGCCCGTGGGAGGAGTAGAAGCCGGCTTCGACACGGGTCAACGTGCGGCGGGAGATGCCGCTGAGCTTCGAGAGTTGGTTTAGACTGACGCCGTGTTTTCGGCGGAAGGTCTTGATGCTGAAAGCTAGAGACTCAAGGCCGGACAGCGGCTGACTCGTTGATTGGTTCATTGGCAAGACCGAAACGAAACTCGAAAATCGAAACTCGGTGAAGGCAGAACGGCGGTGCGGGGTACTCGGTCCGCGGTACGTGGAAAAAGCGTGCGAGTCCTAGAGTTGGCTAGATGAGACCGTCGCGCTTTAAGTCGGCCACAAACTGTTCGAAGGGGCGACCGGGTTCGTTGCGCCGCTCGCGGACGGCCTGAAGGTCTATCAGGTCTTCGCGGAGGGCTTCAGGTGACTTCTCCTTAGGGGGGATTTCGTTGGCTTCCATCTTCATGGGACCACTATAGCAGTGTCAGCAAGTCAGGTTAAGGGGTGGGGTTAGGGCTCGCACGCTGTGTACGGCGCCGCGCGATTTATTTATCTTGCTTTCTCCCCTGAGGAACAAAACCTATCACAAGAACACAACTTTCTAATCGTGCGGTGGTGTGACTCATATTCCGTGGACTCTTAGACCACCTTTCTGCACAGTTCATCCTATGAATAGACCTAGATCAAAAGCGTTTGGCCGCAGGGTGAGATTTCTGAGAGACAAAGCAGGGCTCACCCAAGAGGAATTCGCTGATTCAATCGGTTTGGATCGCACATATGTCAGCGGTATCGAACGCGGAGTTCGAAATCCAACGCTTGAAGTAATCGGAAAGATTGCACCGGGCCTTGGTGTATCGCTCGGCTCGCTTCTCAAGGGAGTCGACTAGGTTGGCTTTCTCTGTTCACATAAAGGCGGCGAAAGATCTCGTTACATCCTTGGATGCAACAAAGGATGGTTTCATTCTGCAAGCTCGCGCGAAGATTGCAAAAGCACGGCCATTTGTCGCTGATGCGACGCGCCTTTGGGGAGCCCTTCGGAATGCAACTCACCTGACGGATATTCTTGGCAATGCAGGAATTAGAAATGATCTGCTCGCGGCAGTTGGTTTTTCTGACGAGGCTCTCAACAACGTCCCCGTAGATGTTGCGGACACCGTTCTACGGGCCACTTTGGACAGGATTTTCAACGAGGCGAGTGAAAGCTGGCGTGAAGCGATTCTGTACCGGTACCTATTTAACGAGGGGCGACTCCTTAGGTGGCGCAATGAGAAACCTAACGGGAGCGCTTGCGCAACAGAAGCTAACCGATGCCATAATAAAGGCGTTCCCGTCTGGGGTTGAGGCGGAGATCATAAAAGCCCCCCAAAATGACAAGATCCAAGAGATTCGCTTCCAAGATCGAATCTTTCTGTTTGACAAGAAATCTCTTCTAGTTGAAACAGGCATCGATGTAATGTTGATTGACATGCGCGAGCACGACGATTGGCGACAAGCCTTGAACGACGCGGAAAACTATATTGCTTGCGGGGAGTTAAAAGGTGGGATAGACCCAGGAGGGGCGGACGAACATTGGAAAACTGCCACCGCTGCCCTCGAGAGAATCCGAGAGAAGCTTTCGCCCCATTGCCCCAAACTGTTTTTCGTGGGTGCAGCAATTGAACAAAGAATGGCTACTGAGATATTCCGCGATCTTGAGAACGGACGCTTGCAGCACGCCGCAAACCTAAATTATCAGAACCAGCTTGATGATCTCGTGGCCTGGCTTGCCGCACTTTAGGTTTCCGCCACAGGTAGACCCCTTTGCGTAATTCTTGTCGTCCGTGTCGACCCATCTGCTGGCTGCTGTTGCCTTTCCCAACAGGTAAAGACCATATTTGCTGGACTTCAAGCCCAGCTTCGCGGGCAATATCGGACAAGATCAAATCAACCGGGATGTGAACACCTTCGTACCTAACGTTGTCATTTACCATGACAAAGGGTGCACCAGGCTTGAGTAAGCGAGCGCACTCAAATATTGTAAATGCCATCTCGAAGAAATAATTACGAACCATCCTCGGTATCCCATTGTTGTTAAGTACGCCGTTAGCCTTTTGGCGGTCAAGATATGAGATAATCAGCCGCGACAAGGCTTGGCTTCTAAACGCTGACGATACTTTTGCGAAAAGTGATTCTCCAAATAGCGGACCTAGGTAACTCTTTGTCTGATTTTCTACAGTGCACGAGAGCATTGCCTGCCGAAGCTTCTTGATTTCCTGTTCATCGATATGTAGAAACGCCAACTCCAGTGCGTACGTTCTCGTGTAATCGTATCTGTTGCAATAAGGCGGAGATGTCACAATCGCATCGATGGACTTGTCGTGCAAAGTGGGCAGCAACTCCAAACATGATCCACTGAGGAGTCTCATCGCAGAAGCCCAAAAGCTGAACCGCCAGCGTTCTCGGATCCCCCAGCCATCGTCATCACTTCCGGTTGGCCAGAACCAGCGGCCGGGCAAGCTGGTGGGATGCGGGAAAAAACCCTTGTCATTCCGAGGTGTCCGCCAGGGGCGGACGACGAGGAATCTGTTTGGCAGCTGATTCCAACCAAAGCAGATTCCTCGTCCGCCCTAGGCGGACTCGGAATGACAGGCGGGCAGGCAAGCCGAAGGTGACGAAGAATCCCGCCTGCGCTTTATTGCCATAAGCCGGGATTTCCGTTTTGCCTGCCCCTGATGGCACGTTTATACACCCGATCGCCGCCGATCGCACAAAAACTTCGATCGTCGCACAATCGTTCAGCTTCAAAGGCCTTCATCTGAGCCCGCGCCGACGTGCGACCGACTGGAACCCCTGCTTTTCGGGCATTTCTCAGACACCGCTCCACACGTGTGCCCCGTGTCATCGCCGGGCGGGCTTCGTTGCACTTCAGGCCGCGCGTCAGCCTGCCGGCACGGGTAGCGCCCAGATCCTCCGCAGCATGTCGCCGAACAGCCGCCGCGTGAGATGCCCTTCCGCCAGCAGAAGCCAGTAGTACCGCGCATGCTTCACCAGCCGGCCCCCAGTTTTCACCAGTCGCTGCTGGAGACTCGTGAGCGACCAGCGCTTGACCCGCAGCGGAAGGACCAGTCTGCGCCACAAGTTGCCCAGATTGTAGGCCAGGACGCTCAGTTGCAGGCGCACCTCGTTCGCCCGGAAACGATGGCACGACAGCCGCGTCCAGTGGGTGGCCTGCTTGCCTTCCTTGATCCATTGCTCCGCCGTACCGCGCTTGTTGTAAAACCGCACGACCGAGCGGCTCGGGAGGGCCATGTTGGTCACGATGAAGCCGACGCGAGGGAACAGCTCACCTTGGTGGTGCTCCACCTTGGCGACGATCCGTCTGGGCGTGGTCCAGCTCTTGGCCTGATAGCGGAAACTCTGGTAGCGCACCAAGGGCTTGCAGCTCGGCCGTCCCGGCGGACGAAAGAGGATGTCTTCGATTTCCAGCTCCAAGCTCTTGTTCGCCGGCATGCGAATGGCATAGTCCACGTCGCGCTGCTCGAGCGCGTCGTAGATCTCGGGCTTCGCGAACGCGGCGTCTGCGCGGAACGCTACGCGCTTGCCCTCCACCTGCTGCCGGTCAATCTCCGGTACGAGCAGGTCGTCCCAGTCGTCGGCGCTATGCACGTTGCCTGGCCGCAGCGTGGCGGCGAGGCAGTCCCCATGCTCGGTGAACAGAAACAGCGGGTGGTAGCAGACGGACTCGAAGTGCCCGTTATAGGCGCTCCCTTCCTGCGCCCCATGCACCGGGCTCTCGCTCGAATCCATGTCGAGCACGATCCGGTCGGCGCGCGTCGCCATCTCGGCCTGTGCAAGCACCTCCCGGTTCACGGCCCTCAACCCGACGAGATTCTCCTCGTGGGTCAGCAGCTCTGTCTCGAACCAATGCAGCGTCGATGTCAGCGCCGCACCCCGGTCCCAGCGCTTTGGCGACCCGATGAGACGAAATGTTGGGTCTGCCGACACGCGCCCCGCGTCGTTGAGATCTTCGTAGCCCGCGAGGCGACTGTAGACCGACTGCCGCAGGAGATCCACCACGCTGAACTGGGTGTTCATCCCCTGTCGGGAATCGCTCAGGTGCTCGGCGATGAGTGTCTCCAGCCCCAGACGTTCATCCAACTCGCGCACCAGAATGAGGCCAGCGTCAGAAGTGACGCGCGATCCCTGGAACGCGACTTTCAAGAAGCCGTTGAACGCGAACTGGAATGGCTCGTGTTGTAATTCACCCACCGGGTGTCACCCTCCGTAGTGTGGTTCCTTACGTCGGAGCCCCAAAACTCAAGGCGCAGCGACTGGTCCTGGCGATACGGTACCACAGCCAAATCGGAAATCCGGGCTAAGACCGTTCCAGATTTCACAAGCGTCTGATCGAGGAGATAATGTACAAGGGGTGCGGAAAAACCTTCCTTATACTTGAACCACCGAAAGGATGCGCGCTGCTTGTTGGCCTGGAAACTCACAAGAGAGCGGTCCAGGGCCGGATTGACTGACAAACGGGATTGGTAACGGTCATGTAGATATCTGTCCCGCTCAGCAATTTCCTTGAGAATGGCCACTAGCTGCTTCCTCCGAAGAGTTTCCCTCAGCGACCGTAAACCCACTGCCCGCATTTTGTCAAATCACACGAGGCGACGCGGAGCGTGAACCCACCCTGCGGTCTCCGCCTACGCCAAGGCCTACCTGGGGCAAGCAGGCTTCCGCCTTCGCCGAGGCCTGCCTGCAGCAAGCAGGGCGGGCAAGCTACCCAAACAAAAAAGGCGTCCGGAGCGGGTGTCCCTCGACAGCACTCGGGATAAACGCCCCCTGCCTGCGGCAGGCAGGCACCTCTTCCGGACAGGGCTGTTGATAAAGGGAAAAGGCCGACGATGAATCCGCCACGGCGGATTCATCGCCGCTACCAAGAGAAAAGCAGGTCCCTGCCAGAGGCAGGCAAGCAGGAATGCCTGCGCCACCGAAGGAAAAAGCAGATTCTTCGGCAGGCTCAGAATGACCCTCCTTCGCCAAGGCTTCGGAGGGTAAAAAGCCCACAGGTGCAACAAAAAACGCCCGGGGCGAAATGCCCCGGGCGTTAAACTCGTTGCCAAGCCCCTTGAAGAAAGCGGGTGCGAAGCACCTCTTCCAAACTGACATTATCAATAAAACAAAAGGGCGTTCCGGAATGGGGTGCCTTTTGGCAGACAGGAATGTCTGCCCCACCCAAAAGAAAAGGGCCGAGGAAAACCTCGGCCCTTAGCTCTTTGGCAAACTAAGAAGCCCACTCCCAAGGACCGAAGATCGAAAGTACAAAATCGAAAATCAGCCAAGCCTGGGTTGGAAAGACCCTTCGACGCCGAAGCGTCTCTGGGTAAAGGTCGAGCGACCTGTGGCTTGCGCTCTGCACAAGGCAGAACCAGCCACGTGTCCTCGTTAGAAAGGAGGTGATCCAGCCGCAGGTTCTCCTACGGCTACCTTGTTACGACTTCACCCCAATCAGAAACCATACCGTGGGCGCCTGCCTCCCGAAGGTTAGCAAGGCGACGTCTAGTACAGCCCCCTTTCGTGATGTGACGGGCGGTGTGTACAAGGCCCGAGAACGTATTCACGGCACCGATCTGATGCGCCATTACTAGCGATTCCAGCTTCATGGAGTCGGGTTGCAGACTCCAATCCGAACTGAGCGCGCTTTTCTAGGATTAGCTCCCCCTCGCGGGTTGGCAACCCTCTGTGGCGCGCATTGTAGCACGTGTGTAGCCCCGGACATAAAGGCCATGCTGACTTGACGTCATCCCCACCTTCCTCCCGCTTGTCGCGGGCGGTCTCCTTAGAGTGCCCGGCGTAACCGCTGGCAACTAAGGACAAGGGTTGCGCTCGTTGCGGGACTTAACCCAACATCTCACGACACGAGCTGACGACAGCCATGCAGCACCTCTACGCAAGTCCCTTGCGGGAAATCCAGATTTCTCAGGATGGTCCTGCGCACTTCAAGCCCGGGTAAGGTTCTTCGCGTTGCGTCGAATTGAACCACATGCTCCACCGCTTGTGCGGGCCCCCGTCAATTCCTTTGAGTTTCAGCCTTGCGACCGTACTCCCCAGGCGGGTCACTTAACGCGTTAGCTCCGCCACGCCGAACGTACGTCCGGCACAGCAAGTGACCATCGTTTAGGGCTAGGACTACCAGGGTATCTAATCCTGTTTGCTCCCCTAGCTTTCGTCCCTCAGCGTCAGGTGCCGTCCAGCGAGCCGCCTTCGCCTCCGGTGTTCCTGCTGATCTCTACGCATTTCACCGCTACACCAGCAATTCCACTCGCCTCTCCGGCCCTCAAGCAGAGCAGTTTCGGTCGCACCCTCCCAGTTAAGCCGGGAGATTTCACAACCGACACGCCCCGCCGCCTACGGACCCTTTACGCCCAGTAATTCCGAGCAACGCTTGCCCCCTACGTATTACCGCGGCTGCTGGCACGTAGTTAGCCGGGGCTTCTTATACGGGTACCGTCAAACCCTTGCGGGCATTCGTCCCCGTCGAAAGGAGTTTACACCCCGAAGGGCGTCGTCCTCCACGCGGCGTCGCTGCGTCAGGGTTTCCCCCATTGCGCAATATTCCTCACTGCTGCCTCCCGTAGGAGTCTGGACCGTGTCTCAGTTCCAGTGTGGCCGATCGTCCTCTCAGACCGGCTACCGGTCTCCGCCTTGGTGAGCCGTTACCTCACCAACTAGCTGATCAGACGCGGATCCCTCCACCAGCGCCCTTGCGGGCTTTGCATTTCCCGACCGGTGTCAGGAAAAGATTATGCGGTATTAGCCCCAGTTTCCCGGGGTTATTCCCCACTCGTGGGCAGGTTATCCACGCGTTACTCACCCGTGCGCCACGCCTAGCTCCCAAATCCGAAGATTCAGGAGTTCAGCGTTCGACTTGCATGTGTTAGGCACGCCGCCAGCGTTCGCTCTGAGCCGGGATCAAACTCTCTTTTGAATCAGTTTGGTCCCGTCTTCCCCGCAGCCCTTGCAATAGACGACAATCCACCGCAATACAAAGTATTGCAGCGACCATCCCCCACCACCGGGGCTACCAGGATATTCGGGTTGTCCGGTTCCGGATGGAACCGAACGGGTCGCTCGACCTCACTACTCCCAAAGGCCAAGCTTTAGAGCGGGCTTCTCAGCTTGTCAAAGAGCGCTAGCTCTGCGACCCGTATGGGTCAAAGAGCGGTTCGTCCTCCAACCCCCAAGGATCAGAAGCCGTGTCCGCCGGCCCAGGCGGGCCCGCGAACCCCTCGATCTCGGGCCCCTCTCGGCCCAAGACCATGCAAGGCCCCCCAACGGGGCCTCGCACCGTCAAATACTACCACTCTCCCCCCAAAAGTCAAGGGGGTCACGAACTGCATTCGCCGGTCCCCGAAGTCCCTGCTTGTCCTGAGCTTGCCGAAGGAAGCGGAGTCGAACGGGTCAAGTAGGCAAAATCAAGTCAAGCCCGGCGCTGTGAAGCTCCCCACCAGTCGCGGGCCTGCCCTGTTTATCCTGCCTGTCCTGAGCCTGTCGAAGGAAGCGCAGCGAAAGGCCCTTGCCATTCTTGTCATCCCGAGCTTGCCTGCCCTGCCTACCGCAGGCAGGCTCGGTACCCGCCTTGACTTCAGGTAGCGGCGATGAATGCGCCCCCGGCGCGTCATCGTCGGCTTTTCCCGGAAACCCGCAGACAAGAATGTCCGCGCCATCAAGAAGGAAGAAAAAGGAAAAGTGGGGCAGACCTGCCTACCGCAGGCAGGCCTTGGCGTAGGCGGGCCTGCCCGCCGTCCTGTCCCCCAAAACCCGAGGGCGTAGGGGGAAGCTTTAGCGAAGGCGGGTCATCCCGCTTTCCCTGTTTACCCCGAGCCCAGTCGAGGGGCTTGCCCTGTTTATCCTGAGCGCAGCGAAGGAAACACAGCCGAAGGGTTTATCCTGTTTATCCTGAGCTCATGCGAAGGAAGCGCATGCGAAGGGCCACCTGCCGTCCGTAGCCCAAAGGGCGTAGGAGGGCCGCCCCACACCACCTCCCCCAATCAACCAATCAACTGTTCAACCATTCAACCACGAACTCTCCCTCCCCCCAAAGTCAAGCGCTTGTACTCGTCCGCACGATTCGTGCCTCCATTCGCTCACCTAAGCCACCAACTGCTGAGACATGGTCTCTAAATCCTCACTCCGGTCCTGGATCAAGTTCCATGCGCGGCGTTCCAGTGCCTGGATGTTCTCCAAGCTTACGTCGTCCAGGGAGTCAGTCGGCAAGTCCTCGTGCTGGTCCGGCCCGTGCAGCACAAACTGAAAACGATAGTACCGATCGGCGGGCAGCAACTTTCCCAAATGGTAGTCGACCGCATCACTAACCCCATCAAAGACAACCTCCAGGATGCGGCCTTCCCGTAGCCATCCCACCTTTCCCCAACGCCGCGCCTTCCGAAAAGGAATCGGATGGGCATGAATCCACGTTCCCAGCGACACGACCAAGAAGTCCGCACTCTCGCCATGAATCTTTCTCGCTTCCACCAGCGCGCACAGAGCCGGGTTGTTTACAAATACCCCGCCATCAATCAGCGCAAAATTTCTCGGCCGCAGCTTGATCGGCTCAAAGTAGGTGGGTGCCGCCGACGTCGCTCGCCCCACCTCCCAAATCGGAAAATCTTCGCCTTCCTCGCGCGCCTTCTTCCTCTTGAAGTAATACGGCCGCCGCGCTTCAATGTTGTAGCTGGTGACCAGAACCTCCGTCAACGCTTCGCTCAACCGGGCGCCGCCGCCGTATTCCTTCAACACCTCCTCAATCCCCTTCGAGGAGTACTTTTCCTCCAGCCAACCTCCCGCCGACCCAATCCGGTGCCAAATCGAGCGCTTAAAGATCCGATGCCTTTCCTCCTTGAAGAACCGGCACAACGCCTTAGCCGTGTGTTCCGGCTTTCCTCCCCCCGCGGTGCTCGGCCTCGTCAGCCCCAGCGCGATAATCCCGCCCGCCGACGTCCCCACAATCAAATCGAACAACTCCGCCGTCCCCTTGCCCGTCCGCCGCTCAATCTCCGCCAGCACCAGCGCCGGAATAATCCCCCGTATCCCGCCCCCATCTATCGCCAATATCTTGATCATACTCACCTCCCCTCTTTTCTGAGGCCGGTAGGGTTTTCCTCTTTCTCAGGAGACGGCGCGGCGCAACCACCCGCGCAAGAACTTCTTCGATTGCGGGCGTCCCAGCACGATATTCACATACCGCTCTGCCTGCAGCGCTCGCAACTCTAACAGTAACCGCTGCGGGTCCGCTCGGTTGGTAGCCGCCAGGGTTCTCGGCCCCACCTTGCCGTCCACGGTGATCCTCTGTCCCAGATTCCTCACGGCCTGCTGGAGTATCCGGTGGGCTCTTGACGACCCCATGTTCACTCCCATGTCGAACACCTTGGTCGCGACTCGCTGGTTTTCGATCCGGTCGTACCGCCAGAAGTCCCTGCGGTAGATGGCCTTTGCCTGCTCCACGGTCAGCGCCTTGATGTTCAGGCGTGGGTAGGACCTCTTGCTGATCCCGTATTTGGTCTCGCCCCCGGGTCGGCCGGATCGTTCACGTACCCGCCCTCATGCTTCAGCACGGTTCCGATTGCCCCCTCAAATCGTGCCATCACTCTCCCCTACGCTGTTACGTCCGATAATCAACTCACCAGCGCCGGAATAATCCCCCGTATCCCGCCCCCATCTATCGCCAGCACCTTGACCATCTTCCTCATCCTCCCAAGTCCCGCGGCTAGTTCCAAATCCTCAAAATCTGATCCACGACCTTGTTGCTGGACGCATACACCCGCCACGCACCGTCCCCGTAGGTCGAACCCACCGAAATATAATTCCCAAAATGCACCACGCCGCCGTAGCGAACCGCCGTTACCCCTTTACGCCCATTCAACGTAATGATCCCCGCCACGCCCAAGTAGTTGAGCTTGCGCCACACTCCCTTGTCCTTACTCAGGAAGTAACGGTTGTAGCCCAGCCCCTGCAGCGTCAGCACCGGCTGAATCCGATTGTCCCCCGAGGCCACCTGCACACCGTCCTCAAACCCCAAATTGAAGTGCGCCCAAATAATCTGGTGCGGCGAAGGCCCGTTGATGTCCCCCATGATGTTGAACACGTACTCCCACGGCATCCCCGGAAACCCACCAATCAGCTTCCTATCAAACCGAGCCAGCACCCTCTCCGTCTCGGCAATGACCGACCCGCCCAATCCGTCTGAGTACCCGCGCCAGACCTCAACCAACTCCAGGCTGAAATCCACCTCCGGCTTGATCGCCCGCCCCAGCAATCCCCCCACCCCGCTCTGGATCCCAGGGCAGCAAGGGGGCTTCCCATCCTCGAGCAGCAAACGGTCCCGGCGGCACTTGCTGATTTCATTGATGATCTTTTTGCTAGCGTCATCGAACTCGAGCAGTTCCTCGCGCTCTTCCGCCTCAAAGTGGGCCTTGAACGTTTCTTGAGTGGCAAATCGATCCGTGTCTACCAGGGCCTTGCGAACTTGGGCCATGCAAGTTCTCAAGTGCTCCGCAAACCTTCGGTAGGCTTCCAGTTCGCTTACCAGATCGGGCGACTTAATGCCGCTCCGGTCGGTAGTAGAGGCTTTGCTCAGATATAGATCTGTGCCCGCGATCGTCTGGTCGGCAATCGTTTTCAGGCGCTCGATCGGCAGCGCCGACCCTGCGTCTTGCGCGCTGGCAATTGCCGCTCCCCCAAACACAAGCACTGCGGCCAACGCACACGTTCGCAGAAAAACCACCATGTTGTTCTTTCTCATCGGAGCTCTCCCAACAACGCAACAATCTTTCCCACCAAATTGAATACCTCACCTGCGTCGGGCCTCTCCATGGCCGGATCGGACGGTTCCGGCTCCAGTCTGTCTCCCAAGCCCCGCAGAAGCGCCTGCACCAGCTTCTTCTTTTTGTTCTCAGCTACGGCATCCGCCGGAAGTTCCTCAACCTTCTTCTTCACGTACGGGGTCGGAACAATTCGCCGCCCATACAATCCCTGCAACACGCGCATATACACCCGAGGATCCGAGAGGTAGTGCGTGTAGCCATGTATGTTTGCCTCCTGGAAATGATCCACCGCCACAAACGTGAACCCTTGATCCGGCTCCTTCCGCATATAACGCTTGTAAGAGAAAAACTGTGCTACGGGGTCAAACTTGTGGGCGAAGTCGTAGTAGTGCCGCACATACCCCGGATCAAAAGGCGCGATAAACGGCCGCACGTGGGTTTTGCGCGGATCGTGATTGGTCTGGAGCAGCGCGCTGGTGTTGGCCAACATGAACAGCCGGTGGACGTGAAACTCATTTCCCAATTGATACGCTGAACCAGCGTCGATGCTCATCTCTTGCAGCGTATCGTGCATTACCACCGTCCCCAGGCTGTGCGCCATCACCGAGTATTGAACTTCATCCACATCAACTCCCTCCTCCTGTAGTACCTTGTAAATCTGCAGCATGAGGTGGTTACGCGTCGCATTGCGGTGGTCTTTCATCACGCATTAAATCAGAATGTCAAAAACGTTGTCCCGTAACACGCTTTCTTCATCGGGTTTATCGGTAAAGAGAGAGCCAAGCGACGAAAAACTAGCCTGTTTCATGGCCCCGATGAGTTCTGCTCTCCGCCCCAACATCGCGGCCACGTATTCCCGGTACTTGTCGTCGTAGTTCAGCGGCTTGAAAATCGTTTCCGCGACCGCCTCCACCAGTGCGGCCTTCTTGGCGTCGTCAAACCCCGCCTCCGGGGAGACTGCGAGCGAACCCGGGAGCCTCTTCAGTAGAGCGATTATTCCATCCGCCCATGTACTGCCCGCCTGCCGACCAACCCCGTGCGCTAGAAACAACACCCGCTTCATAAACAACCTCCGGGGTACACGCTAGGATTTCTTTCCTTGTCCCGCTTCGCTTCCACCCGCTGCCGGCGAACTTGCAATGAACAAACGTCCCCTCTCGAAGAAAAAGCCGACCCCCAACGAGAAACGAGTGGCCGCCTAATGCCCTATCAGGTGGGGCTTTGTCAACCTAGACTGAAGGGGAGGTACTAAACCCGGATTTCCGATTTGGCTGTGGTACCGTATCGCCAGGACCAGTCGCTGCGCCTTGAGTTTTGGGGCTCCGACGTAAGGAACCACACTACGGAGGGTGACACCCGGTGGGTGAATTACAACACGAGCCATTCCAGTTCGCGTTCAACGGCTTCTTGAAAGTCGCGTTCCAGGGATCGCGCGTCACTTCTGACGCTGGCCTCATTCTGGTGCGCGAGTTGGATGAACGTCTGGGGCTGGAGACACTCATCGCCGAGCACCTGAGCGATTCCCGACAGGGGATGAACACCCAGTTCAGCGTGGTGGATCTCCTGCGGCAGTCGGTCTACAGTCGCCTCGCGGGCTACGAAGATCTCAACGACGCGGGGCGCGTGTCGGCAGACCCAACATTTCGTCTCATCGGGTCGCCAAAGCGCTGGGACCGGGGTGCGGCGCTGACATCGACGCTGCATTGGTTCGAGACAGAGCTGCTGACCCACGAGGAGAATCTCGTCGGGTTGAGGGCCGTGAACCGGGAGGTGCTTGCACAGGCCGAGATGGCGACGCGCGCCGACCGGATCGTGCTCGACATGGATTCGAGCGAGAGCCCGGTGCATGGGGCGCAGGAAGGGAGCGCCTATAACGGGCACTTCGAGTCCGTCTGCTACCACCCGCTGTTTCTGTTCACCGAGCATGGGGACTGCCTCGCCGCCACGCTGCGGCCAGGCAACGTGCATAGCGCCGACGACTGGGACGACCTGCTCGTACCGGAGATTGACCGGCAGCAGGTGGAGGGCAAGCGCGTAGCGTTCCGCGCAGACGCCGCGTTCGCGAAGCCCGAGATCTACGACGCGCTCGAGCAGCGCGACGTGGACTATGCCATTCGCATGCCGGCGAACAAGAGCTTGGAGCTGGAAATCGAAGACATCCTCTTTCGTCCGCCGGGACGGCCGAGCTGCAAGCCCTTGGTGCGCTACCAGAGTTTCCGCTATCAGGCCAAGAGCTGGACCACGCCCAGACGGATCGTCGCCAAGGTGGAGAGCACCACCAAGGTGAGCTGTTCCCTCGCGTCGGCTTCATCGTGACCAACATGGCCCTCCCGAGCCGCTCGGTCGTGCGGTTTTACAACAAGCGCGGTACGGCGGAGCAATGGATCAAGGAAGGCAAGCAGGCCACCCACTGGACGCGGCTGTCGTGCCATCGTTTCCGGGCGAACGAGGTGCGCCTGCAACTGAGCGTCCTGGCCTACAATCTGGGCAACTTGTGGCGCAGACTGGTCCTTCCGCTGCGGGTCAAGCGCTGGTCGCTCACGAGTCTCCAGCAGCGACTGGTGAAAACTGGGGGCCGGCTGGTGAAGCATGCGCGGTACTACTGGCTTCTGCTGGCGGAAGGGCATCTCACGCGGCGGCTGTTCGGCGACATGCTGCGGAGGATCTGGGCGCTACCCGTGCCGGCAGGCTGACGCGCGGCCTGAAGTGCAACGAAGCCCGCCCGGCGATGACACGGGGCACACGTGTGGAGCGGTGTCTGAGAAATGCCCGAAAAGCAGGGGTTCCAGTCGGTCGCACGTCGGCGCGGGCTCAGATGAAGGCCTTTGAAGCTGAACGATTGTGCGACGATCGAAGTTTTTGTGCGATCGGCGGCGATCGGGTGTATAAACGTGCCATCAGGGGCAGGCAAAACGGAAATCCCGGCTAAAACCTAGCCGGCCAGCTAGCCTCTAATAATTCGGCTAGGGAGGCGCTCTCAAACGAAGCTTGACTTTCGCCGCCAAAAAGGAGTAGCTTTATGTTATTCTTGTAAAGCGTCTTTTGGGGTAACCGCGAGCTACAACTGAGCCACTCACCTTACTCTGTAGAGTGGAGGAAACAACCCATGGGGCCGCAAGCACACAACGGCCAGAAGAACCTCTCGGTTTGCCTGGTCGAGTACAACCCTCTGGCGGCGCACCGTTTGCGCCAACTGCTGGAAACCGATCCCCGGCTCCGGCTCACCTTCCAGGACGACGCCTCCAGGCCCAAGCGCGTTTCCAAAACCCTCGCGCCGGTGTTCGTCCTTGACCGGGGCACCCTCCCCACTTCGCTCAGCAAGTTCCTCCGCGTGCTGCACGTTCGCTTCCCCGACGCCAAGACCCTCCTGCTGGGCGCGCCCATCTCCAACGAGGAACTCTCCCGCCTCCTCTTCCTCGGCATCCAGGGGTTCCTTCCCTACGACCAGGTGGAAGATCTCCTCCTCGAAGCCATC
Organism: Candidatus Acidiferrales bacterium; assembly: GCA_965247455.1. GTDB lineage: Bacteria > Acidobacteriota > Terriglobia > Acidiferrales > 2-02-FULL-67-57 > JACZYA01. The sequence goes on along the minus strand of CBDFHE010000015.1, from coordinate 150,849 downwards.
CGTGCAGTCGCCGACGGCGATCTCTGGATCGCCCCCAAAGTCCTGAAGCAGTATGTCCGCTATACCGCCAGCTTCTCCCGCTTCCGAGGTCATCTCGCCCCCCTCATCACCCCGCGCGAGCGCCGCGTCATCGAGATGGTCTGCCGCCGGATGTCCAACAAAAAAATCGCTTCCATCCTGAAGATCAGCGAAGGCATGGTCAAGTTTCACCTCTCCAACCTGTTTATCAAACTGGGAGTGCACGACCGCCAGTCCGCCGTCGAACTGATCGCCGCTGACACGGTGGGAGAAGCCCTGCTCCAGAAATCGAAATAAGCGCGCGCCCTCGCCCCTTACTCAACCGCCAGCAGCTTCAACGCCCGGTGGCGCAGTTTCCCCAACCGCCGGTTCACCGCGCTCTTCCGCCCCAGGAAAGTTAGCACCGGCGCCCGCCGCAGCCCCAGCTTGCCCAGTGCTCGCGTCAGCCGGACGTCCCGCTTGGTGTACTGCAACCCGCTGGTAAGAACCTCGACCGCGTCTTCCTTCCTCCCCTCACTTCGGTACACCTCGGCCAGGTTCAGGTAAAATTGCGCTTGGTTGTGCTTCAGCCGCAGCGCTTGCCGGCAGAGCCGTTCAGCCGCCCGCCACCTCTTTTCCGACCGCCCGATCATCAGCCCCAGGTAGGACAAGTACACCGGGTTGTTCTGCTCCAGCTCCGCTGCCCGGCGCAGGTGCCCCAATGCCTTGCCGGGATAATCGCTCCGCAGCAGCGCCAACCCCCGACGGAACTCCTGCAACGCCTTTGTTTCAGCCATCCCCGCAACGAACCCCGCGGCCCGGCTTTCACCCCTCGCCGTGCCCGCCCACCAGGACTCCCGGTGGACTGCCAGGGTTCTTACCCCCTTCTCCTCTTAAGTATGCGCGCAAGCCTGACCGCGCCACAACTGTCCCCAGGGCCAGTTCTTTCCCCTGACCTTCCAGGCAGGCAGGCGGCGAGGGTTTGGGTTGGTAGAGTGCGGCCGCCTGCGCCCGCTTCCCGCGAGTGGCTGTTGCCGCGCGCTCTAGCTGCCGCGCGACCAGGACTTTTCTCCCGCTGGAATGTGACTTCCGGCCTATTGCCTAACCTCCCCGGCGCTCCGATAGTAAGAGCAGGGGGTAAGTCATGCCGAACGCACCTTCCCGCCGGCGTCGCAGCAGGCGCCACGCTTGGCGCGCGCCCGTCGTTGTCACCTGGCAGGCCAGCGGAGGCGTGCGGGTCAGGGAGCAGGCGGAAACCGAAGTCGTCAACGCCCACGGCGCCCTGCTCAGCCTCGACGCCACCCTCCGCTCCGGCAAGCAGGTGGACCTCTTCGATCCCCGCAGCCACCAATCCAAAACCGCCCGCGTGGTCTCCTCCACCCGCGACCAAAAGAAAAACAAGGCCCACGCCGGTGTCGAGCTCGACACCCCCAGCGAAAACTTCTGGGGCCTCTACCTCCCCTTCTAAGCCCGGCCCGCTCCACCCCCCACTGAGATCAGCGAAGAAACCCGCAGCCGTATCTCCCTCTAACAGCAGGCTGATAGCGTCTTTACTCGAACGGCTGGTTTCCTCCGTAGTTTCCCCGATAAAGTTCTTCGCCCGCTGGCCGATTCTGAAGAAATGACGCGATAGGACGACGAATCAGGACCGAGTTAAACAGGGGACTGACGAGTCATGCAAAAACGGAAGATCCTGGTGGTGGAAGACGACCCGCAAGTGCTGGCCATGCTGGGCGAGGCCCTGGACCTGATGGGCGTGCAGCCGCATTGTCTAGCCTCCAGCCGGGAGGCGGCTGAGTTGATCCAGAAAGAAAAGTTCGACGGCGTTTTCCTGGATTGGCTGATGCCGGAGCTGAACGGATTGGAGCTGGCCAAGCGGATTCGCGCCTCGGAACCGAACGCTCGCTGCCCGATCTTCATGCTGACTGGCAACAACAAGCGGCTGGCGCTGAGAGAAAGTTTCGACGTGGGGATCAACCTCTTCCTGCAGAAGCCGATCAGCCTGGAGCACATCCGCCGGCTGCTCAACATCCGTCGGGACACAGCCCTGGAGAAGCAGCGCCACCATAGCCGTGTGCCGCTGGCAGTGCCGGTGGTTTGCAAGTGGGAGCACCGGCAAGCGCAAGGCCAGAGCATCAAACCTGAGTCCCACCGGCTTGCTGGTGGCAATGGAAGAAGCGCCACCCCCGGGCGCCCGGGTGCACCTGGAGCTCGGCCTGCCGGGCGAAAGCCAACCACTGGCGGTGACTGCCGAGGTGACGCGCATCAGCACCGACGGTCGCCAGACCGGCTTCCAGTTCATCGAAGGCGGCTACGAGGAGTGGCAGCGGCTGAAGAACTTCGTCGAACAGGAACAGACCGCCCTGCGCTGCGAGTAAAGCCCTCCCCCAGCCGCTTTCGCCCGCCTCCCCCTGCTCTGAACACTGAATTCCACCGCAAGGAATCCAGCCAGCTCGGTGATAGACTGGCAGGCTCGTCTCCACGCTTGATCTCGGGAGGAAGAAAGAATGAGATCGCTGCCCATCGGCCTGCTCTTGACGCTTCTTGTGATTGCGCTACCAACCCTCGCGCCCCTCCGCGCCGCGCCGCCCGAATCCGCTGACTCCGCCGCCGCGCAACTGCACGCGCTCTTCGACCGTTGGCGCGGAAGAAGCTCTCCCAAGCAGAAGCCCCAGCACGGGGATCAACTTTCTGACCCGCTTTACTTTCATCTTCCACCTCATCTGGCTCTCAAGGGTATCTCGGCGATATCCGCTGTTCTACCACCGGCAAGCTGTCACTAGCCTGCCATTCCGCCTCTGGCTCAATTCGAAGAGTCTTCTCAGCGGACGATCGCGTAGTAAACCACATAGAGCCAGGAAAGCAGCCCGTGCACCATGGCCCACAGAATCGATTTATTTATGCTCCAGGAGATGGCGATGGCAAGTGCGGTCCCGAAGCCGATACCTGCTCTGGTTACTTCTGTTTTCGCGTACATGGCTGCACCTCCTTTGACCCAGGCTGGTAGATGATATCGCTGTTTGCCCGAACTGCCTAAGCGGTTGAAAACATCTCCGATGAAAGGCAGGCAGTGAATCCGCCCGGCGCAGTGATAGACTTATGGGCTTCTTTCATTAATTCTGAACACCGAAGAGGAGGAAGCATGAAGCCCCTTTCCCTCGTTGTGGTCGTGCTGGCGGTCGGCACGCTTGTCCCAGCCGCGCCGGCCGAGTCCGCTGACTCCGCCGCCACGCAACTGCACGCGCTCTTCGACCAAGAGTGGGAATACACCCTGCGCCAGAACCCCACCTTCGCCTCCCGGCTCGGCGACCGCCGCTACAACCACCGCTGGCCCGACCGCAGCCTGGCCGCCATCGAGCGCCGGCATCAACACGACCAAGAGGTTCTTCGCAAGCTCGACGCCATCGACCCCGCCGCCCTCTCCCCCGCCGACCGCTTCGACATCCGCGCCTTCCACAACCTCGTCCTCGGCTCCGGCGCCCTCCCTCTCGACCTCCTCGAAGCCAACCTCTCCGCCTGGATTCACCAGAAGCTAGGGGAAAACTAAAAGAAAATACTCCGCCCCACATGAGCGATTTCAACAACGGGTTATGCTAACCTACTTTCTTTTGAGATATTCCGTACTGCAATGAAAATCCAGCGCAAATCTCTGGATTCGGCTGAACCCATCAACCTAGGTCCGCACTCAGGTTGCCTCCGGTTAGTCGCATTTTCCGATTACCGTGTTCAAGATATCGAGCTATTCATAGATGAACTCTCGAAACTTGCGCCGCCTCCTGATGTAATTTTGTATGCCGGCGATGATATCGAAAGATTTCGCCCATCCTCTCGGAAAAATCTATTTGAAATGCTTGCCAGCCGAGCTCGTTACGGACTTTGTGTTGTTGCCGGTAATGACGAGCGGCCTGCTGTTAGGAAACTTATTTCCGGCAAGTCAGTTTTTAATGTTCACACATCGCCTGTCATACTTGGTAGCTATGCGTTCCTTGGTGTGGAGGGTGCGCCCTACCGCTCAGACCTACCAGAGAACTCAGACCTACTAGAGATCGGATACCTCCTATACTCCGAAAAGGAGATCGCACGGCATTTAGCCCTCCAAAAGCGTGCAACAGCGTCCAAGAAATTCATAATCCTGAGCCATGCCCCTCCAGAAGGCGTTTTGGACCAAGCGCAAAGATTCTCACCGGACGCAAAACCACGCTCGATCGGTTCTCGAGCACTCAAGAAGTTTGTGCAGGCCAACAAGAACGTGGCGCTTGTGTTGTGTGGGCATGTGCACCGGTGTGGAGGGATGCACAAACGACTTGGCCGCACCCTGATTGCAAATGTTTCGAATCACGATGATTACGGGACCGCCGGACGTTTTGCGCTCATAGACGTTACACCCTCCGGTCGGTTGACGCTAGAATGGCGAGAGATACGGGAAACGTCGTTCATTTCGGGAATAGGATCTAGTTCAGAGGAACGCCTTCGCCGGGCGGGCATCCGAACGATTGAAGAACTTGCTGTTGCCCCGCGTCAAGTCGTGCATGACAGGCTCCGTTTCTCCGGCCGCTCGCCGGAGGTCCTTCACGCTAGAGCGCAGGCTTTGGTTGAGAATAAGCCGATCTTAGTTGATCTGCCAGCATTGTCCACTGGGCCTGAAGTATTCCTCGATATCGAAACAGACCTTGATCAAAGGTACATATGGCTAGTGGGCCTTTGCGTAGGCAGAGAAGGCCGATACATCGGTTTCTTCGCGGAAACACCTAAGAATGAGAAAACAATTCTCGTTCAATTCTTGAATTTTATGGGCCGTCACCCAACACCTAATCTTCTCAGTTGCTCAGGGAGTCGGTTTGAAGAGCGGGTTATTAGGAACAGACTTTCGTATCACGGCCTAGATACATCAGTTTGCACCCGTGTTGTGGATCTCCATCCCATCATTTCTCGGAGCGTTGCGTTGCCGATTCAATCAGGCCGAGTTAAGGAGATTGCAGGTTTTTTCGGGTACCGCTATAAGCATCCAGACTTGAGTGGTTTTCAGGTTGGCTCGCTCTATCAAAGCAAATATCTTCGCTTAAAAAAAGCCACTGAGCGGCGAAAGCTCGCACGGAAATTTCGGGAGTACAACCGGGACGACGTTCGTAGCCTTCCATTCATCCTCGAAGCCATTGAAAGGCTTCAAGCGAGGGAGAGGCGCAACAATAGGAGACAGAAACATGGCAGACGTAATTGACTACAAGATTCACGGCGACGACATGCAACTGGTGGAAATCGAGCTCGACCCCGGCGAAGCCGTGCGCGCCGAGGCCGGCGCCATGATGTTCATGGACCAGGAAATCGAGATGCAGACCACCACCGGCGGCGGCATGTGGAAAGGCTTCAAGCGCATGGTGACAGGCGAGAGCTTCTTCATCACCACCTTTCTCAACAACGGCCGCGGCAAGAAGCACGTCGCCTTCGGCGCGCCCTACCCCGGCAAGATCATCCCGCTCGACCTCACCAAACTCGGCGGCAAGTTCCTCTGCCAGAAGGACGCCTTCCTCTGCGCCGCTCAGGGCATCGAAATCGAAGTCGCCTTCACGCGCAAGCTGGGCGCGGGCCTGTTCGGCGGCGAAGGGTTCATCCTCCAACGCCTGGAAGGCGACGGCCTGGCCTTCATCCACGCCGGCGGCACCATCATCCGCAAGCCGCTGGGCGTGGGCCAAACCCTGCGCGTCGATACCGGCTGCCTGGTGGCCTTCGCGCCCTCGGTCAGCTACGACATTCAGTTCATCGGCGGCTTCAAGAACGCGCTCTTCGGCGGCGAAGGAATCTTCCTGGCCCAGTTGACCGGCCCCGGCCCGGTCTATCTCCAGAGCCTACCCTTCTCGCGCCTGGCCGACCGCATCTTCGCCGCCGCGCGCTTCAAGCAGGTGGGTGAGCGGGGCGGCGTCGCTGGCATTGGCGGCGACCTCCTGGGCGGCCTCCTCGGCGGCGACAAAAGCTTCTAACACCCCGCGCCTCTCAGCGAGGAGCGCTGTTGAGGGGCACCCGGTTTCTGTGTCAGGGCACGACTTTAGTCGTGCCGACGTATTCCTCTTCCTTTGTGGGGTGGGTAGCGGCCCTGGCCGCGGGCGGGGCCACGCTTCCAACAAAAACAGTTTGGAAAAGGCGCGGAGTCTATCTTCGTACCGGGCACCCGCTGCTGTCCTTCGGCGGGTCGCCCCTTTGCGAAGCACCCTGAGCTTGTCGAAGGGTAGGGGCGACATCCCCGGTCTGCCTTGTTTCTTTGGGTGGGTAGCTGCCATGGCTGCGGGTGGGCGTGTTCTTTTTCAACCCACTAACGTTTTTTCAACTGCGCCGGTGATGTGCGCCGTCCAGCGGTTCACGTCGCTCTGCTCCTCCGCTTCCACCATCACCCGCAGCAGCGGCTCCGTGCCCGAGTAGCGCACCACCACCCGCCCGCGCTCCCTCAGCGCCGCCTCCGCTTCTTGAATAGCCTGCTGCACCGCCGGCAGTTGCTCCAGCGGAACCTTCTCCCGCACCCGCACGTTCTTCAGCACCTGCGGAAACACTTTTAGGTCGGCGGTCAACTCGTCCAAGCTCGCCCCGCGCTCGCGCACGATGCGCAGCATCTTCAACGCCGTCAGCAACCCGTCACCCGCCGGGGAATCGTCCAGAAAAATGATGTGGCCGCTCTGCTCCCCGCCCAGGTTGGCGCCGCGCCGCAGCATCTCCTCCAACACGTAGCGGTCGCCCACCGCCGTCCGCACCAGCGCCAACCCCGCCTCTCGCAGGGCGACTTCCAAACCCAGGTTGGCCATCACCGTTCCGATTACGGCGCCGCCCTTGAGCGTGCCTTTTTCCTTCATCCAACGCGCCGCCGCCAACAGCACCCCGTCGCCGTCCACGACGCGACCGCTGCCACTCACCAGCATAGCCCGGTCGGCATCGCCGTCGAACGCCACGCCCGCGTCCGCGCCAATTTCCTTCACCTGGGCTGCCAGCGCTTCCGGATGCAGCGCTCCACAATCCAAGTTGATGTTCTTTCCATCCGGCGCCGCATGGATGGGCGTCACCTGCGCGCCCAACCGCCGGAGCAACTCCGGCGCCACCTGCGACGCCGCCCCGTTGGCGCAGTCCACCACCAGCCGCAGCCCGCTCAGGTCCAGCCCTGCCACTGCCCCCCGCAGCAATTCAATGTATTCTTCCGCTAAGCCCGGTTCCACCGGCGGCTTCTGCTCCTGCGGCACGAGGTTTGACCCCAGCCCCGCCGTTGGCGGGACAAGCAGCGCGTGGATGCGTTCCTCAATGTGCGCTTCGGTTTCGTCCGGCAGCTTCATCCCGTTGGCGCCGATCAGCTTGATGCCGTTGTCGCGGTAGGGATTGTGCGAGGCGCTCACCATCAGCCCGGCGGCGAACTGGTCGCGCCGCACCAGTTGCGCCACGCCCGGCGTAGGCAGTACCCCGGCGGAAACGTACTCCACCCCGGCGGCGCGCAACCCGCCCGCCAGATACGCGCTCACCCACGGCGACGACTCGCGTGTGTCCTCGCCCAGCAAGACCGTGCCGCTTGTGTTGCCCGCCTCGCGCAGGAACTCCCCCACCGCGCGCCCCACCGCAAAGATGGTGCGCGCATCGAGCGGCGCCTCCCCCGCCACCCCGCGTATCCCGTCGGTACCAAATAGTTTTGTCACGAGCTACTCAAACCTCTCCCGGTAAGAAAATCTAGCATACCCTAGCTAGGTTTCCTGTGGAGGCAGGACGATCTTGTAATCAGCGCGGCACCAGTTGCAGGGGCACTTCCGGCGGGATGAACCGCACCACCTCGATCCCGGATGGCAACCGGACGTGCTTACTCATCAACGCGAGAGTGTGGTTCCCGGCGGTTGTCCCGCTCAGGTCCAACACCAACTGCACTTCCTCTTGTCGCAACGCGCGCATGAGCTGCTGCGGACCGCGCAGGTGGAGATAGACCGGAGAAGGAATCTCGCCCGTGAGCGCCAATCCCGGGGGCACGCCCCGCACCTCCAGCGTCACCCACAAGCCCCGCTCCACCGTCGGCCCCTGCGTCACCAGTGACCAGAGCGCAAACGAGAGCGCCAGCGCCAGCAGCTTCAGCCACCAATTTTGCAGCAGCAGTTTGCCCAGCCAGCCCATCAGCTTACCCGTCCGGAGAACGGCAGCCGCGGCAGCCCCCGGCGCATCAGCGTGCGCAGCCGCTCGCGCAACTGCTCCGGGGTCAGATTCAACTCCACCGAGCCGCCGCTGACCACGGCAATCGAGCCTGTCTCCTCGCTCACCACCACCGCCACCGCGTCCGACTCTTCCGTCACTCCGATGGCGGCCCGGTGCCGGCTGCCCAGTTGCGCCGACAGCAACGGGTTGAGCGAAAGCGGCAGGAAGCAGGAAGCGGCGGCGATGCGGTTCCGCCGCACAATCACCGCCCCGTCGTGCAGCGGCGACTGCGGCAGGAAGATGCTCACCAGCAGGTCGTAGCTCACCCCGGCGTTCAGCGCGATCCCGCTCTCAATGTAAGTATGCAGGCCCAGGTTCCGTTCCAGGGCGATCAGCGCTCCGATGCGGCGCTGGGCAAAGTAGCTGCACGCCAGCACGATGTCGTCATAGGGTTCGCTGCGCTCGCGCGCCGCCAGCCGCGACACCAGCGGCACCCGCCCCAACCGTGCCAGCGCCCGCCGAATCTCCCCCTGGTAAATCACAATCAGCGCAAAGATAAAGTACGGCATCAGGTTCGCCAGCAGCCAGCGCATCGTCTCCAGCCGCGCCCACTCGGTGCCGTAGTAGAACCCCAGCAGCAGCACCGCCGTCAACAGCATGGGCAGCGCGCGCGTGTCCTTGATCAAGGTGAGGAAGTAGTAGAGCACCACCGCCACCACCAGGATGTCGAGCAGGGCCAGAAAATCCAGCCCCGCTGGCCAGGCCGCCGCCATGCAATTCCCCCTTCGTGCTTCCTCTGGTTGGGTGTGCGTTCTGTTTATACCGTGCGCGCCCGCACCCGCGCAACCCAGCCGCCCCCGCTCGCGTTGATTCCCCGCCACACGCCCTAAGCACCGAGCCCCCAGGCCCTTCAGGGCTCGGCGTGACTTTCCCAATTCCTAAATGGCCTACTACCGCCCGCGCGCAAACCGGAACCCGCCGCCTTGCGGCTACATCCACTGGTGGCGGTTGGAGTAGAATGTTGCGGGCCGGTGGGGGTGCTTCTCCCGAAAGGCAAGATACCGCCGCAGCATGGCCCGGTACCTGCGGTCAGAGGTCTTGAGCTTCCGTTGCCGCTTCCGGAGCAGCGCCCGCTCGACCGCCCAGACGTTCTTCGGCGACGAGCGCCAGTTGCAGCGCCGCAGCGTCCGCAGGTCGAACACGCCGTAGCTGGTAATGCGCCCGGAGCCGTCCACGTAGGGATCGACGTAGCTCAGCACCAGTTGCCGCAGCGTGCGAAAAACCGGCTTGCGGCCGTGCAGCCCGGCATCGCGGGAGCGCGCCACCGTCCCATAGTGCCCCCGGTGGCGGAACAGAAACAGCACGTGGCCGAGGTTGTCTTGGGAGTCGAAGTCGAGCAGCAGCGGAGGGCAGCCGTGTTGCTCCAGGATGATCGCCGCCGTCAGCGCCGCTTCCAGGCAATGGGCCTGCCCGTGCCGCACCACGCCGCGGAAGGTCCGCAGCGTCTCTCCCTTCTTCTCCCAGTTGTAGGGCAGGGCGCGCAGAAACGCTTGCACCTGGTGCGGCGTCCGGTACTTCTGGATCAGCGCCCACTCTTTCGGCCGAAACGCCTCTTTGCCCGGTGGCGGCGAAAACCGCTTGTCGATCGTCCTCCGCCGTCGCATGGCTTCTCCTCGCCTCGCCCTCACCGGTTGTACCGGTTGTCCTGCCGGGCGGGCTTGCCGTCCGCAGCGTCGCTCAATCGGCGCACGGGCGGGCCTGCCGTCCGTAGCGCGGGGTTATCCGGCGCGTAGGACGGCGTCCGCCACGCGCACCACCTGCACCATCTCAGCCACGTCGTGCACGCGCACGATGTGCGCGCCCGCCAGGATGGAGGCCGCCACCGATGCCGCCGTCCCGAACAGTCGCTGCTCCAGGGGCACACTGCCCAGCACTGTCCCGATAAAACTCTTGCGCGAGGTTCCGATCAGGATGGGCAGCTTGAACTTCTGCAACCGGTCGAGGTCGCGCAGCAACTCGTAGTTTTGCGTCACGGTTTTGCCGAATCCGATCCCGGGATCAATCAACAGTTGCGCGCGGCGCACGCCCACCTTGAGCGCGCGTTCCACCGACCAGCGCAGGCCGCGCTCCACCTCCCGCCAGATATTTTTCGCCGGCTTCAACTGCTGCATGGTCTTGGGCGTGCCCCGGATGTGCATCAGCGCCAGCGGCACTCCGCCCCTCTTGGCCACGCGGGCCAGCTCCGGGTCGGCGCGCAGCCCGCTGATGTCGTTGATCATCTCCGCCCCCGCCGCCAGCGCCGCCTGCGCCACCTCCACCTTCGAGGTGTCCACCGAGATCGGAATCCGCAGCCGCCGCCGCAGCCCGCGCAGCACCGGCAGGATGCGCTTCAACTCTTCTTCGGCAGAGATGCCGATGGCGCCCGGCCGCGCGGACTCGCCCCCGACGTCAATCAGGTCGGCCCCGGCCCGCTGCATCGCGAGCGCGTGCGCCACCGCCTTGCCGGTGTCCAGGTAGCGCCCGCCGTCGCTGAAGGAGTCGGGGGTAACGTTGAGCACACCCATCACCAGCGTGCGCTCGCCCAGCACCAGCACGCCGCTCGGCAACGTCAACGCGAATTTTCGCCGCCCCTGCATGAATCCTCCAAAACAGCGTGGGTCATTATAAAGAAAAACGGAAGACAAGCCGACGAAGAAGCCCTCCGGGCCTCTTCGCCGCTACCTAGGGGGTCAGCCGAGGTGTCATTCTGAGCGAAGCCTGCCTGCCCGCCACAGCGGGCCTGCTTGCCACAGGCCGTTCACCGCCGGTGAGCCTCAAGGAAGGGAAACTGCGACCTTATTCCAGGTCGAAGTCGCGCAGGGGTTTGGTAACGGGCTCGTCCTTGTGCTTCTCGAAGGACTCTTCGAACTTGCGCTCCAGCAGCTTGGCGCGGTCCTGCTGCGCGGCCATCTGCTCGCGGAATAATTCCTCGCGCTTGCGCTCGGCCTCGCTCAGGCCTTTGAGCTGCTGGTCGAAGTCGTAGTCGGACTTCTTGGGCGGCGGCTCGTGGTCAATCACCGCGCCCAGCTCCGCATCCACGGTCAGCTTGGCCTCGCAGTGCGGACACGCCACCTGGAACGCTTCTTTGCGCTTCTTGCTCGCCATGGTTGATTAGGCGGGGGCGGGTTTGTCTTTGGGGAAGCCGGGGACAGGCTTGGGCTGCGGCGCCGGGGCCCGGGCAGCGGCCACAGGTTTCTCTTCTGGAGGAGGCGGCGCGGTCTTCTTCTCCGGCAGCGGCTTGCCTTCGACCAGCAGCGTCATCTCATTGCCGTCCAGCACCTCGCGCTCCAGCAGCGCGGTTGCAATCCGCTCCAGCGTATCGCGGTTTCCTTCCAGGAGTTTGCGCGCCCGGGTGTAGGCCCGCGTCACAATTTTATTCACTTCCTGGTCGATGCGAATGGCGGTCTCCTCGGAGTAGTCGCGGTGCTGCGCAATCTCGCGGCCCAGGAAGATGGCCTCCTCCTTCTTGCCGAAGGTGAGCGGCCCCATCCCGCTCATGCCCCACTCACACACCATCTTGTGGGCCAGTTCGGTAGCCTGCTCGAAGTCGTTCCCGGCCCCGGTAGTCATCTTGTTCAGGAAAATCTCTTCCGCCACACGCCCGCCCATCATCACCGCCAGTTGCGACTCCAGGAAATCCTTGGTGTAGGTGTGCTTGTCGTCCACCGGCAGTTGCATGGTGACGCCCAGGGCCATGCCGCGCGGGATGATGGTGACTTTGTGCAGCGGGTCGGCGTGCGGCATCATGGTTGCCACCAGCGCGTGCCCGGCTTCGTGGTAAGCGGTGTTGCGCTTCTCCTCGTCGGAGATAATCATCGAGCGCCGCTCCGCTCCCATCAGCACCTTGTCTTTCGACTGCTCGAAGTTGGACATGGTCACGGACGTCTGGCTTTTGCGCGCGGCCGCCAGCGCCGCTTCATTGATCAAGTTGGCCAGGTCGGCGCCGGAGAAGCCCGGCGTGCCGCGGGCCAGCACGCTCAGCTCTACGTCTTCCGCCAGCGGAATCTTGCGCACGTGCACGCGCAGAATTTCCTCGCGCCCCTTCACGTCCGGGCGCGGCACCACCACCCGCCGGTCAAAGCGCCCCGGGCGCAGCAGCGCCGGGTCAAGCACGTCCGGGCGGTTGGTGGCGGCGATTAGGATAACGCCCTCGTTGGAGTCGAAGCCGTCCATCTCCACCAGCATGGCGTTCAGAGTCTGCTCGCGCTCGTCGTGGCCGCCGCCCAAGCCGGCGCCGCGGTGCCGGCCGACCGCGTCCAACTCGTCAATGAAAACGATGCAGGGGGCGTTCTTCTTGCCCTGCTCGAAGAGGTCGCGCACGCGGCTGGCGCCCACGCCCACGAACATCTCCACAAAGTCCGACCCGGAGATGGAAAAGAAGGGCACGTTGGCCTCGCCGGCGATGGCGCGGGCCAGCAAGGTCTTGCCGGTGCCGGGCGGCCCGACCAGCAGCACGCCTTTGGGGGTGCGCCCGCCCAGCTTCTGGAATTTTTGCGGATCTCTCAGGAACTCAATGATCTCTTGCAACTCTTCCTTAGCTTCCTCGACTCCGGCCACGTCCTTGAAGGTCGCTTTTTTCTGCTGCGAGCCCACCAGCCGCGCCCGGCTCTTGCCGAAGCTGAGCGCCTTGTTGCCGCCGGCCTGCATCTGCCGCATAATAAAAATCCAGATGCCCACCAGCAGCAGGATAGGCAGCAGGTTGATGCCCCACGCCCACCAAGTGGGCCCGGAGGCGTCCTTGACTTCGATCTCCACCCCCTTCTCGCGCAAGGTGGTGTAGAGTTCGGGATAATCAGCCGGGATGAGGGTCTTGAATTTCCCCCCATCCCGGTACTCGCCTTTGACTTCCGTGCCGCGGACTTCCACCCGCGCCACCTCACCCGCCTCCACCCGGTTCATAAATTCGGTAAAAGAGGGCTCCAGTTCGCGCGGCCCCATGCTGGTATTGGCCATCCGCCACAAAAACAGCAGGGCCAGCAGGATGACAGCCCAGAACAGCACGCTGCGCGCGGTCGAATTCACTCTTCTCTCCCTCGCTGGTAGGAGTTCATCGGCGCCCTGCCTTCCTTTTCTTCCGGCCCGCCCGCCGGACCGGCCTGCGCCGCACACCGGGCTTCGCGTTTGCCCGGACGGCCAGGTAGGGCAAGTTCCCGTTCAATCCACTCCATGACAATCCGTATCCCATCACAATATCATTAGATGCAAGTCGGAAAGCAAAGTAATCAGGCTCCAGCGGAACCCGGCGCCCGGCCTCCCTGTCCAGCAGCACGGCTGTTTTCACCACTCGGGGCCGGTGCAGCCCGATGCGCCGCAGCAGAAACTCCGAAGTCACGCCGGAATTCAACACTCCCCTCACCAGCAAGATATTGCGGCCGGCGGCGTCAATCTCGGGCGAATAGAAAATCTCCAGGCGTTCCTTGTCGGTAACCGGGTCGCGGACGTCGCGGGCCTCGGCACGGATAAAGTGGCAGCGTACCGGAACGCGAATCTGTCGGATGAGGTCGGCCATGAACACGTGGGTGCTGTCCACCAACCCCACCACATCCAGAGTCTGGCCGCGAAAATCGCGGCTGATCTGCCGGCCCAGCGTCCGCACCCGTCGGGCGATGGCCTGCGGCGTATAAAGCACTTTCAGCTTTCTCACTCGGCCGACCACTCTTCGATCACCAGTGCCCTGCGGCTGTCCGGACGCAACTCCCGCTCGGCCGCCGGGCCGAACGCCAGCGTCCAGACAATCTCCCCACCGCTCAACACCACCGGGCAACGCGCTCGCTCCCGCCGCGAAACCCGTTGCTGCTGGAAGAGCAGCTTAAGTTTCTCCGGGCGGCGCGCGCCCCGCGGGCAATAGCGATCGCCCGGCCTCCAGGTTCTCACCGCCAGCGGGAACGGAGCCCGGCGCGCGTCCAGCGCTCTACTACTATAGCCTTCTTTCAGGCCCTGCACTTCAATTACTTTGAACTCCAGCCCGCGCCCATCGGGCAAGCGCACCCGGCGGGGACCGGCCACTTCCATTTCCTCGTCAACATCAACCGGCTGGGGCTTGCGATCACCGGCGGCGCGGAAGACCAGCACATCAAAGCGCCGCTCCACCTGCACCCCCGGGAGGTCAACGCTCTGGCCGCTGCGGCCCTCTTCCGCCAGCGACAGCACACTTTCCACGTGCGTTTGGGTAATCCTGCGCAAGTCCCCGCGCACCGCCGCCAGCGTGCGCCGCAGCAGCCGCCGGGCCACCGCCCGCTGCGCTTCCGCCGCCTGCCGCGCGGGCAGCCGCGCCAACTCAAGCATAGGAGCCAGTAAACCCTCGACGACCACCTCCCATTCATCCCCTGAGCGGCGCGCCAGGGTCTGGAAGCGCTCCTCCACGTAGGCCGACCAGAAGCTCTCCTCCTGCCGGGCGTGGTCGGCCAGCCGTGCAAGGTGCTCGATGGCCGCGGGGCCTGCCACGCGGGAGAGCTGCGGCAGCAACTCCAGCCGCAGCCGGTTGCGCAGACGGGTGCGGTCGAGGTTGGTCGCGTCCTCCCGCCACGCTTGTTCTTGTTCGCTCAGGTAGTCGCGCAACTCGGCCCGCCGCACGTCCAGCAGCGGCCGCACCAAAACCAGTTTGGAAGAGGTGCGGCGTTTGCTCGCCTGAGCATCCTCTCCAATTAGTCCGGAAGGGGTGCTCTGCACCCGCTTTTCTGGGCCGCCTTCCTTTTCCCCTCCTCGTTCAGCCCACGGGCCTGCCCCGAGCGCAGTCGAGGGGCTTCCGCCCGTGGGCGAGGTTGCCTGCTCAACCACCGGGTAAATCCCTGCCAGCCCGCGCGTCCCCGCGCCGCGCAGAATCCGCGCCAACACCGTCTCCGCCTGATCGTCCAGCGTATGCGCCACGGCCACCGCGTCGGCCTTGCCGCCGGCGACCAAGGAAGCAAAGAACTCCAGCCGCGCCAGCCGCCCGGCTTCCTCCACATTGATTTTGCGCTGCCGCGCGCGGGCGGCCACGTCCTCGCGCCGCACCAGGAACTCCAGTTCCAAGCGCTCGGCCAACCGGCGGACAAAACCTTCGTCGGCGTCGGCATCTTGGCCGCGCAGTTGATGGTTGAGGTGGACCACCAGCAGGCGAATCCCCAACGGGCCTTTCAGCTCGGCCAGCAGCCGCACCAGCACCACCGAGTCGGCCCCGCCCGAGCAGGCCACCGCCACTTTCATCCCCGGCTCCAGCAGCCGCTCCCGCCGGATGGCCCGCTCGACCTTCTGTGCCAACTTGCTCATTGCTCCACTGGCCCGTCCTCTCCGAAGAACCTCCTGCCGTTTGAAGGTCCGCTCCTCAATCCCAAAATGGTAGCATAGGGCGCTTCAAACCGCGCGGGCGAGGGAAAGGCCGGATCCCACCTGCTGCGGCTGAGGACGCAGCAGCGGTGGACACACCCATGAGCATCCAGGAAGGGTAAAGACAGGAGAATAAGCCATGAAGGCGGCCCTACACCAAACAGCTCTGAAAAGTTTGCAAGAAATCCCCAGCGTGGGCCCCTCCATCGCCCGCGACCTGGCGGGCCTGGGAATTCGCTCCGTTCGAGACCTGAAACACCAGCAGCCCAAAAAACTCTACCGCCGGCTCTGCCGTCAACAGGGCGGGCCGGTTGACCGCTGCGCGCTCTATGTGTTTCGCTGCGCGGTGTACTACGCCTCCGCCCGCCGGCACGACCCGGAACGGCTGAAGTGGTGGAACTGGAAAGATCGGAAATCCTAGCACTGGGGAATGGGCGCAATGGTTCGACGCAACCAAAAAGACGTAATGAAGAAGCAGCGCCAAACCATCGTGCTGGTGCTGGTTGCGGTCGTAGCCGCCTACCTCATCTTCCACTACAGCCGCGAGCCGGAGGAGCAGTTCGGCGGCGGGCTCGATGCATTCGCGCAGAAACTCGACCAAGTGGTCCCCAAATTGATGAAGCAGTATCAGGTTCCCGGCACGGCGGTGGCGCTGGTGCACGGAGGCCGGGTGGCCTGGTCGAAAGGCTACGGCCTGGCGGACGAAGCCATGGGCACGCCGGTCACGCCCGAGACTGTCTTCCAGGTGGGTCCGCTTTCCAAACCGGTAACCGCCTGGGGCGTCCTGCGACTGGCCGCGCAAGGCAAGCTCGCCCTGGACGCGCCGGTCGAGCGCTACCTGACCCGCTGGCACCTCCCACCCTCGGACTTCGACCACGCTGAGGTGACCCTGCGCCGCCTGCTCAATCACACCGCCGGCCTGTCACTGGGCGGCTACCCCGGCTTTGACCCCAGCGAGAAATTGCCCACGCTGAAGGAATCCCTCTCGGGCATCACCGGCGGCGTGGGCGACGTGCGCGTCGCCCACCTGCCCGGCACCCGCTTCCGCTACTCCGGCGGCGGCTACACCCTGCTGCAACTGATCATCGAAGAAGTCACCGGCGAAACTTTCTCCGCCTACATGCAGTCTGCCGTGCTAGCCCCGCTGGGCATGGCGCGCAGCGGCTTTGAGTGGCCGCCTGCGTTACAGGCGGCCACCGCTTACCGGGAGCCCGGCCAACCCCTGCCCAACTACCGCTTCACCGCCCTGGCCGCCGCCGGACTCTACAGTACCGCCTCCGACCTGGCCCGCTTTGTGGCGGCCGGTATGGCAGGACCCAACCGCGAGCCGCCCGGTCGAGGCTTGTTGTCGCCCCGCGACGTAGAGTTGATGTTTACGCCCACAGTAGAGATGGACACCAGCACCGGCCTGGGCTACGGGCTGGGCTATGGCGTGCGTCTGCTGCCGGGCGAGATTCGCATGGTTTCCCACTCCGGCGGCAACCGCGGCTGGCGGACGCGCTTCGCCGCCTTGCCCGACCGGGGCGAGGGCATCGTCATCCTGACCAACAGCGACACCGGCGACGGCCTGACCAACGACCTGCTCCGCTTCTGGAGCGCCTGGGCTGCGCGGCCCGCGCCCGAAGCCGACCAATCCTTGGGTAGCGAACAGGGGGAGGAGAAATGACTTGGATCAAGACGGTTGAGGAGAAGGAAGCCAAGGGTGAGGTGAAGGCCATCTACGACGCCAGCCGCAAGCTCTACGGCTTCATTCCCAACATTCGCCAGGCGCTCTCGCTCAACCCCACCGCTCTGCGGGCCTACACGCAGTTGAGCGGTGCGGTCTATCACGGCGGCGCGCTGCCGGCCGAAGAGCGCGAGATGATCGCCACCGTGGTCAGCGCCGCCAACCGCTGCCACTATTGAACCGAGTCGCACGCAGAGTTTCTGCGTCGGCTCACCCGGGATGACGCGCTGGTCGAAGCCATCAAGACCGACTGGCGCAAAGCACAACTGACCAAGCGCCAGCGCGCCCTGCTGGCCTTCAGCGAAAAGCTCACCGCCACTCCCTGGGAGATGAAAGAAGTGGACGTGGCCGGGCTGCGCAACCATGGCCTCGCGGACGAGCAAATCCTGGCCGTCGTCCTGGTGGCGAGCTTCTTCAACGTCGCCACCCGCATCGCCGACGCCCTCGGCGTCGAGCTCGACCCACAGTTCACGCCCAGCACCCCCGAATACAAAACCTTCCTGCAACACCCCAAACAGGAGTAGGGTCGGGATTCGCGGGGAAACCTTTCTGGAGAAAGGTTCTCCCCGCACCCCTTCCAAAGACTTTCACGGCGATGCAGCGGCCCCCCATTGAATGGGGGCCGTCTGCATCGCTGTAAAAAGTTTTCCCCTTTCGGGGACAGGTGGGAGAGCGCGAGAACCCGTTTTCAAAATGGTTCTCGCAAATCCCTGCCCTACTTCTGATTGGGGCGGCGCATGAAGTCTTCCGGTTCGACGCCGAGGGCGTCGGCCAGGCGAGTGTAGTAGTTGAAGTAGCCGATGATGTGGGTGGCGCTGAGGATGTCTTCGTCGCTCCAGCCCGCCTCGCGCAGCGAGTTGATGGTTTGCTGGCCGACGCGGTGGAGATCGTGCGTCACCTGCACGGCGTAGTCGAGCAGCGCGCGCGTCTTCGGGTCCAGCTTGGCCTGGCGGTAGTCGCGCTTGATCTGCTCCGCCAACTCCTTATCTTTCGTCACGACACGGAGATCCTCCCCGTGGGCCTCGGTTCAATAGAAGCAGCCCAGCTCCCGCGACACCACCACCGCCAGCATCTCGCGGGTGGCACGCGGCAGGCTGCCCGGCCCCAGCATCAGCGCCCGGTAGAGGTCAATGGAGGCGGCCAGCGCCCGCGGGTTGAGGCTTTGCAGCCGGACGATGTTATAGACACGCCCGGCGCGCTTGACGGCGTCGTCGTAGTGCTGCTTCAGCTCGCCGGTGGCTTCCTCCGGCGCAATCGTGCGTATGTAAGCCATGGTTCCATTCCTCCCGACAGGCCGCTTCTACTTCGTAGGTATCATGCTGAACGAAGTCTGCCTGCGGTAGGCAGGTAAAACATCTCACACCGGAGTTTCTTCGCCTGCCTACCGCAGACCCGCCGTGGCGGGCAAGGCAGGCTGCGCTCAGAATGACAGTCCAGCCCAGCGGCCCCTGCCGCTGGGGAGAGCCAAGCGAAGTTGGTCTCTATGCTACAATCAAAGCGCTGTGAAGCGAAAGAACAGTGCGGCCAACCCTTTTACCGCCGTCATCCTCAAGCGGGGGCGCTGGTACGTGGCCTATGTGGAGGAGATTCCCGGGGTCAACACCCAGGGCCGTACTCTGGCCGAAACCCGCCGCAATCTGAAGGAAGCCCTGCGGCTTGTCCTGCGCGCTAACCGGGCACTCTCTGCGCGGTCGATAACTTGTTAAGCTGCTTGATAAGCGGGTGCCCTTCGGCTTCGCTCAGGATAAACGCCGCCTACCTGCGGTAGGCAGGCACCTCTTCCGGACTATCAATTTTTTGGGTAGTGGGCTAAAAGCGTGTTGCTTTGGCTGACGATAAGGGTCGTGGTGGTTTCCTGCCACTTAGTCAGAAGAGTGTCAGGGCAGGGTTTTAACCCTGCCGTAAGGCGCCTAACCCCCAGGGCTTTAGCCCCTGGGGGCTTCCCTCAGTGGCTAAAGCCACTGCTGCTAGGCGCGGACACTACGGCACGACTAAAGTCGTGCCCTGACAAGACGAGATGGATGCGTCGTCGCAGCAACACTGTTTTGACCCACTACCATTTTTTGCTGTTCGTTTCTCGGTACAGCACTAGGGTGGTGGTTTTTCGGGGGCAGGGATTTTCGGTGGGGGTGGCAGCGGCTGCCAGCGCGCCGGTGCACAGAGGCACGCGCAAGCTGCGCTGTCTGCGCCTGGCAGGAGTCCGACCCTAAACAAACAGCGGCGTTTCGTCGCCGTTGGGGTCGTGCTCGGCCATGTCCGCCGGCGTCTGCGCCAGCATCACCGCCGTCACCACCACCAAAGCACCGGCCAGTACCGCGCGCGGGTTGCGCTCCACCCACTGCGCCGCTTTCTCCAGCACCGAGGACAAGTCGAAGTATGACTTCATCGTGGTTTGGCTCCGTTTCCCTTTCCGCTCGCGCACCTACCGGCTCGGCGCCTCCTCTTTATTAGATGTGCCTTGCCTGCCAATGGTTTTAGAGCATGCCGGCTTCCCCGGCAAGCAAAATAGAATGAGTTTTTTCTAACCAACGCGGCCGGATTGACTCCCGCTCCCACCTGCCGGTACCATCAAAGTTCGGGTGCCGGGGTAGCTCAGTGGTTAGAGCGTGGGTCTCATAATCCCAAGGTCGTGGGTTCGATCCCCACCCCCGGCACCACCTTTTTTAAGCAGTTGAAATGGCTTGCGCCCCTCGGTCCCGGCCTCAAACCCGAACCACCCGGCCGCGAATTACTGAATGCGGAGTGAACGACGGAAAGCAGTGATGGGAAAACGGGCAACTTGCCCCGGCTCGCTCATTTTCTCTCTCGTACTGTTTTGGGGAGCGACCGAAAGCGACTTGCTGAGCGAAGTCAAAGAAGTGTACGACGGCTGGGTGGTGGTGGGCACAGACTTGGGCGTCTATTAGCCCAGCGAGACCAACGCAGTGGAAACCATAGCTCCCAACACGACCCGCATTGATGTGGGGTTTCACGGCAAGCCCAACTATATCGCCACCTGCCTGCTGGAGGGTGAGGGCGGCCCGGCCCTCATCGACCCCGGCCCCTCTTCCTCCCTCGGCCAACTCCGCTCCAAGCTGGCTGCCGGAGGATTGTCGGTGGCCGACCTGGGCGCCCTTCTCCTGACTCATATCCACCTTGACCATGCCGGCGCCACCGGAACCCTGGTACGCGAGAACCCTCGCCTGCGCGTGTTCGTCCACCAGCGGGGCGCGCCGCACCTGATCGACCCGACGCGGCTGCTGGAGAGCGCCACCCGCCTCTACGGCGCTGACATGGAGCGGCTCTGGGGCAAGGTGCTGCCGGTGCCCGCCGACAACCTTCGTATTCTGAACGGCGGCGAGCGCGAAAAAGTAGCCGGGCGCAACCTGGAAGTAGCCTACACCCCGGGGCACGCCTCCCACCATGTGAGCTACCTCGACACCGCCACTGGCATTGCCTTTGTCGGCGATACCGCCGGCATCCGGATCGCAAACCAACCCTGCGTCCTTCCGGCCACACCGCCGCCCGATATCCGGTTGGAACAGTGGAGCACCAGCCTGGAGCAGATTCGCGCCTGGCGGCCCGACCGTCTCTTCGTCACCCACTTTGGCCCCGCCACCGGCGTCAGCGACCATTTGGCTGAGCTCCAGGACCGGCTGGGAGAGTGGAGCCGGGTGGTGCGCGAGTCACTCCAAACCGACGACGACGATGCCGAGCGCGCCCGCCGCTTTACCCAATACGTTGCCACCGAGCTAAAGACGCGCATGTCGGAGGGCGAAGCGGCTCAGTACGCCCGGGGCATGGCACCCGAGTTGTGCTGGTATGGTTTGGCGCGCTATTGGCGCAAGCGGGCCGAGCGTTAGAGGCAAAGCATGATTGCAATTCGCAAGAGCCAGGAACGCGGCCACACCCAGTTGGATTGGCTCGACAGCCGGCACACCTTTTCCTTCGACCAGTACTACGACCCGGCGCAGATGGGCTTTTCCAGCCTGCGCGTCCTCAATCAAGATCGCGTCGCCCCCGGCGCAGGTTTTCCCACCCATCCGCATCGCAACATGGAGATCATCAGTTACGTGCTGGAAGGCGCGCTGGAGCACAAGGACAGCCTGGGCAACGGCTCGGTCATCCGCCCGGGCGAGGTGCAACGCATGAGCGCCGGCACCGGCGTCACCCACAGCGAGCAAAACCCCTCTGCCACCGAGCCCGCCCACTTTCTGCAAATCTGGATTCTACCCAACCGAACCGGCCTCACACCCGGCTATGAGCAGAAAAATTTTCCGCAGATCCAACCGACAGATCGCCTGTGCTTGGTGGCCTCCCCCGACGCCCGCGCAGGCTCCCTCACAATCCACCAGGATGCTTTCCTCTACGTCGCTCGCCTCCGGGAAGGGCAATCGGTCAAGCATGTGCTTGCGCCCGGTCGGAAGGTTTACCTCCACCTGGCCCGTGGCCGGGCCCAGTTGAACCGCCAGCCGCTGAGCGCGGGGGACGGCGCCCGCATCAGCGAAGAGAAGGAGATCAACTTGACCACCCATGATACGGCGGAAGTGTTGCTCTTTGACCTTCCCTGAAGGCCGTCCGCGCCGGAGAGCGCGCAGAAGCGGCTGTGGATTTCTCTGCACCCATTCAACCGCTCTTCTACCCGCGCCCGGCAGATATCAACACAAGTTCTTAAAGTGCAAAGAGATACACATGCGGCCAACGCCACCGGTGAGTTTTCCACAGCAGCTAACAGTTTTCTTCAGTTTTCCACTTAATTACCACAGCAACACCTCATTTTCAGCTTGCATCCTAGTAAGTGTACAACCAGAATCTAGGACGCCTGCAGAATGCCGGTTCGGGTACCTGCTGTTGCTTCGGCTGCCTTGCAGCGGTAAGTGGGCACACTACAAGGTAAACAAGGGGCGAAGAGCACTTTCTTCGCGCTTTACTATGCAGAGAAAAAGACACGAGGAAACGGCAACGGGAGGGCAGGCGCCCTCCGCCGGCTCGGAGACCATCCTGCTGGTGGAAGACGAAGCCGGTGTCCGCAGACTGGCGCGGGAATTCCTGGAGTTCAGCGGCTACACCGTGCTGGAAGCCAGCAGCGGCGCCGCTGCGGTTCAGGTGGCCGAGCAGCACGATGGCCCCATCCACCTGATGGTGACCGATGTGGTCATGCCGGGGATGAGCGGATGGGAACTCGCTCGGGCCATGCGGGACCGGCGGGCCGACATGAAAGTTATCTACATGTCGGGCTACACCGACAAGGCCTTGGACCAAAACGGCAGCTTCGATCCGGGTACGGTCTTCCTGCAAAAGCCCTTCCCGCTCAGCACGCTGGCAGAGAAGGTGCGCGAACTGCTGGGAGCGGAAGTCCAGCAGCGACTCTAACTCCCAAAAACCTCGCTTTGACTCGCCTCCCGGCCCCATCGGGGCACAGTTCCCGCCCCAACCCTACACCGTTCCTACCATCATTCATTTGCCTGCGCTCCCCGGCCAAGCCCAGAGAAAAATTGGTAGTGGGTCATTTTGCAAATGGGAAACTCACGCCGAGCCCCGTGGCACCTGCCACGGGGCGCTTGTGCCGCTTGTCCGCCCGGCGGCAGGTGCCGCCGGGCTCAGCGGCAAAATCAACATCGTGAAGTTGACCCCACTGCCGAAAAATTGGCTTTTGAACCGCCTAACCGCTTACCATAGGGGCTTGACGAGCAGGAACGCCGGGGCCGACGGGGAGAAAACAGCCGCTGCCGACGCAGGTCGAGGCGCCCGCTGGAACTACCTCCGGGCCGACTGGCACAACCATGAAGAAGCGTAGCAGAATCTTCACCTTCGGAAAAAAGAACGGAATTTCCTAGTTTAAGGTCTTAATATTAGCGATAAGATACGCCTGATCCCTGTCCCCCTTCACGCTGTTGCAGGCTCCACATAAAAGTTGCAGGTTGTCAAAATGGTCGCTTCCTCCCTTGCTCCGTGGGACTTTATGATCCACTGTGAAGTTACGAAACGGAAAGGCTACCCTGCATCCCCCGCAGCACCCCTCTTGTTTTCCAAACAACAAATGCTTGTGCGTTCGGTAGTTCGGTAGCTTTCCTAGATCGGTACACTGGGGAACGTCCGAACGGCGGATCGGCTCGAAGTCATGGAAAAGATCAATCTCTCTTCGAATACGCACTTGCACGAGTTCGGCGGCCTTCTCCGATATGTCGATGCCCACCCATTGTCGATGCAAACGTTCGGCGGCCACGCAAGCCGTGGCGCATCCGGCGAACGGGTCTAGGCCCGGATTTCCGATTTGGCTGTGGTACCGTATCGCCAGGACCAGTCGCTGCGCCTTGAGTTTTGGGGCTCCGACGTAAGGAACCACACTACGGAGGGTGACACCCGGTGGGTGAATTACAACACGAGCCATTCCAGTTCGCGTTCAACGGCTTCTTGAAAGTCGCGTTCCAGGGATCGCGCGTCACTTCTGACGCTGGCCTCATTCTGGTGCGCGAGTTGGATGAACGTCTGGGGCTGGAGACACTCATCGCCGAGCACCTGAGCGATTCCCGACAGGGGATGAACACCCAGTTCAGCGTGGTGGATCTCCTGCGGCAGTCGGTCTACAGTCGCCTCGCGGGCTACGAAGATCTCAACGACGCGGGGCGCGTGTCGGCAGACCCAACATTTCGTCTCATCGGGTCGCCAAAGCGCTGGGACCGGGGTGCGGCGCTGACATCGACGCTGCATTGGTTCGAGACAGAGCTGCTGACCCACGAGGAGAATCTCGTCGGGTTGAGGGCCGTGAACCGGGAGGTGCTTGCACAGGCCGAGATGGCGACGCGCGCCGACCGGATCGTGCTCGACATGGATTCGAGCGAGAGCCCGGTGCATGGGGCGCAGGAAGGGAGCGCCTATAACGGGCACTTCGAGTCCGTCTGCTACCACCCGCTGTTTCTGTTCACCGAGCATGGGGACTGCCTCGCCGCCACGCTGCGGCCAGGCAACGTGCATAGCGCCGACGACTGGGACGACCTGCTCGTACCGGAGATTGACCGGCAGCAGGTGGAGGGCAAGCGCGTAGCGTTCCGCGCAGACGCCGCGTTCGCGAAGCCCGAGATCTACGACGCGCTCGAGCAGCGCGACGTGGACTATGCCATTCGCATGCCGGCGAACAAGAGCTTGGAGCTGGAAATCGAAGACATCCTCTTTCGTCCGCCGGGACGGCCGAGCTGCAAGCCCTTGGTGCGCTACCAGAGTTTCCGCTATCAGGCCAAGAGCTGGACCACGCCCAGACGGATCGTCGCCAAGGTGGAGCACCACCAAGGTGAGCTGTTCCCTCGCGTCGGCTTCATCGTGACCAACATGGCCCTCCCGAGCCGCTCGGTCGTGCGGTTTTACAACAAGCGCGGTACGGCGGAGCAATGGATCAAGGAAGGCAAGCAGGCCACCCACTGGACGCGGCTGTCGTGCCATCGTTTCCGGGCGAACGAGGTGCGCCTGCAACTGAGCGTCCTGGCCTACAATCTGGGCAACTTGTGGCGCAGACTGGTCCTTCCGCTGCGGGTCAAGCGCTGGTCGCTCACGAGTCTCCAGCAGCGACTGGTGAAAACTGGGGGCCGGCTGGTGAAGCATGCGCGGTACTACTGGCTTCTGCTGGCGGAAGGGCATCTCACGCGGCGGCTGTTCGGCGACATGCTGCGGAGGATCT
Source organism: Candidatus Acidiferrales bacterium (assembly GCA_965247455.1). GTDB lineage: Bacteria > Acidobacteriota > Terriglobia > Acidiferrales > 2-02-FULL-67-57 > JACZYA01. The sequence goes on along the minus strand of CBDFHE010000015.1, from coordinate 125,989 downwards.
GGGCGCTACCCGTGCCGGCAGGCTGACGCGCGGCCTGAAGTGCAACGAAGCCCGCCCGGCGATGACACGGGGCACACGTGTGGAGCGGTGTCTGAGAAATGCCCGAAAAGCAGGGGTTCCAGTCGGTCGCACGTCGGCGCGGGCTCAGATGAAGGCCTTTGAAGCTGAGCGATTGTGCGACGATCGAAGTTTTTGTGCGATCGGCGGCGATCGGGTGTATAAACGTGCCATCAGGGGCAGGCAAAACGGAAATCCCGGCTACGACGCGCTCGAGCAGCGCGACGTGGACTATGCCATTCGCATGCCGGCGAACAAGAGCTTGGAGCTGGAAATCGAAGACATCCTCTTTCGTCCGCCGGGACGGCCGAGCTGCAAGCCCTTGGTGCGCTACCAGAGTTTCCGCTATCAGGCCAAGAGCTGGACCACGCCCAGACGGATCGTCGCCAAGGTGGAGCACCACCAAGGTGAGCTGTTCCCTCGCGTCGGCTTCATCGTGACCAACATGGCCCTCCCGAGCCGCTCGGTCGTGCGGTTTTACAACAAGCGCGGTACGGCGGAGCAATGGATCAAGGAAGGCAAGCAGGCCACCCACTGGACGCGGCTGTCGTGCCATCGTTTCCGGGCGAACGAGGTGCGCCTGCAACTGAGCGTCCTGGCCTACAATCTGGGCAACTTGTGGCGCAGACTGGTCCTTCCGCTGCGGGTCAAGCGCTGGTCGCTCACGAGTCTCCAGCAGCGACTGGTGAAAACTGGGGGCCGGCTGGTGAAGCATGCGCGGTACTACTGGCTTCTGCTGGCGGAAGGGCATCTCACGCGGCGGCTGTTCGGCGACATGCTGCGGAGGATCTGGGCGCTACCCGTGCCGGCAGGCTGACGCGCGGCCTGAAGTGCAACGAAGCCCGCCCGGCGATGACACGGGGCACACGTGTGGAGCGGTGTCTGAGAAATGCCCGAAAAGCAGGGGTTCCAGTCGGTCGCACGTCGGCGCGGGCTCAGATGAAGGCCTTTGAAGCTGAGCGATTGTGCGACGATCGAAGTTTTTGTGCGATCGGCGGCGATCGGGTGTATAAACGTGCCATCAGGGGCAGGCAAAACGGAAATCCCGGCTAGGATCATATCTCCTTCATTGCTACTAGCTTTGATGATACGGTCCAAGAGCTTAATCGGCTTCTGAGTAGGGTAGCCGACGCGTTCTTTGGCCTGAGAATTAAGCACTGCAATGGGCCAAACATCTCCAGCTCTTACGCCCCGCTCATCCACAGAAGTCACATAAACGTCACCATCCTTTATCCGGGTGTGGTGATACTGTTTACGCTCAAACGATTTTGGTGTGTATGGTTCGTATAAGACATTGAATATCTGATCGTTAGTCTTGCCATAGAATAGAATCAGATCGTGAAGCCTTTGGAATCGCTTCGCTTTTCCGGTCCATCTTCTGTAGTGCCAGACAATCTCATTCCTGAATCTCCCCATTCCAAACACAGCATCCATGAGCAGCTTGAGATAGTGGCTTGCCGTGGGATCGCAGTGCAAATACAAGCTGCCCGTGGCCTTTAGGACACGCCGCATTTCGAGTAGTCGCACGGCCATCATAATGAGATAGGACTTCATGCCCTTTCCGTGCGAGTGACCAGATGCGTCGATAATCGAGTACAAGTCTGGTTGCCGGTCCGCGATCTCGCCATGCCAGGCGTTGTCCACGTCGCTCAGGGTCCAGGTATCCTTAAAGGCGGCTCCGGCTGCCTGAGAGCCAATAGGTGCGCTGTACGTGCGATTGCTGTTGAAGGGCGGGTCAAGGTAAATCAGGTCCACGCTCTCGGAGTTCATGCCGCGCATGATGTCCAGGTTGTCCCCGGTCCACATGGTCCGGTTCTTCCAATTACAGGTACTCATTCAATCAAACTCCAGCGGGGCGGTCTCGCCTATTTTCGGGAAGACACGTTGTATTCGTCGGAGGCATTCTGTCCAACCGTGCTCCGTCCTTACAGACTTCATGAGAGCGATGACACCGATCAGTTGTTTTTGGAGCGCTGGGTGGCCGATATCGTGCGTGAGCCATTGGTGATGACGCGCCGACCTTTCTCCCAATTCGTTTTTCGGGTTCCGTTTCTCAAGTTCCTCTCTCACGCCAGGCGCAATCCGATCCCAAATAAGATCGTTCGTATATCGCCCGACCACCTGGGGCCGGTTGACCTTCATGCCCTGCCATTGCCACCCCTTTATTCGGAAGATTTCCTTATAGAAGTCGTCAGGAAATTGCTTGGCCCACCTTGCATGCTCCTTCAACAAAAACCTGTCGAGAATCTTGTGAAGGTCCAGGCGGTCCCTAATCTGTTGATAGCCTGTCACCTCGTCGACGAGGGCTATGATTCCGACCGTGGCAAGACCGCGAATCAAAAGTTCTGCGCGCTTCGCTATGTGCCGTTGCGAATGCAGCAGAGCGCCAGCATCCTGCGCCTTCAGGTAGACCTCGCAGACTTGTGGAAGTAATTCCGCACGGTATCCATAGGCAACGGGGCCGCGCGCTGGAGCCTTGAACTTTACTGGAGTTGACGCCGTCGCTAACTCACTGGAAATAAATGCGTTAATGTTTCCGGCAGCCAAAAAAACGGGGAGGTTGACGCCGTCGGGAGGTTGGTGTCTCCTGGATGTTCGATGGCGACCGAGAGCACCTTGGAATCCTCCTCGACTGAGCACTCGCGTCTCGTCTTCAAGCACGTAGCATTCAATCTCAATGTTCCCGATTACGAGGGGCCGGTCCGGGGCTCCGGCGATAACTTTCAAGGGTCGTTTTTTCATGCGTTCACTCCTAGCCCGCGATTGATGGTGAAGTCGAACGCCGCGCATGGATCAACGTGGCGCAGATTGTAGCGGTAGCAGAATTCATCCACGTAACGCTGCAGCCGCTTCCGACTGACGCTGTGGAACTGGCCGAACATGCCGCGCTTCAGGAGCGCCCAGAAGCCCTCAATTGTGTTGGTGTGAAGGTCGCCATCCACGTACCAGTTCTGGTGCTTGATGACAGAGTGCGGCACGACTTTGGACATGCCGAGGTAGCCCTTGTATTCGTCCGTGATTAGCCCAGCCCGGTTGGTGTCGATTCTTTCACGCACGAAGGCGCGCATGTGCTTCCCCTTCATCTTGCCCTTGGATACCGTCTTGGCCGTAACCCGGCCCCCGCGCTCTACTGCTCCGATGACAGGCGCCTTCCTTGTTCCTCTCCCGCGTGGGTTAGGATCGTCATCATCACGCTTGTTCCCCCTGCGCGGTTTTCCGCCGATGTAGGTCTCGTCCATCTCGATAATTCCTGTGAGAAGGTTGCGCTGTCCGGCCTGAGTCATCGCTTTGCGAATCTGCATAGCTATCCGCCAGGCGGTGTTCTTGTTAACCTTCAAATCGCGGGACAGTTGTAGTGCCGATAGCCCCTTCCTAGCATTCAGCATCAGCATGACCGCAAGGAACCACTTCTGGAGTGGCAGGTGGGTGTGATGAAAAATCGTGCCTACGGTGACGCTGAACGCCGTCTTGCATTCATAGCAGCGATGGCGGTGTTGAAGCCGAGCGGTCCTATTTGACTTGCAGTAGGGGCAGCGAGGCTTCCCCGACCACCGCGCCAGCTCAAGATGTACGATGCAGTCTCTTTGTGTTGGGAACCGCTCGAAGACCTGTATAATGTTCATGGCAACCAGCCATTTCCAGGTGGAATCGATTCAAGCACAGAACGATCCTACCATAGGACGGGCTGGTTGTCAAGACCTTAAACTAGGAAATTCCGAAAAAGAAAGCCCGCGGGGAAAGCTACGTCACCACTCTGATCCAGACCTTGGAATCCATCGACTTCGCCCAAGCCCAAAAAGCGGTCGAGGCTCTTGGAGAGGCCGCCGACCCGACCGCCATCAAGACGCTGGTCTCGCTCATCAAAGGCAGTGCTGCCCTGCGCGCGGCCGCCACCGCTTCGCTGAAAAAAATCAGCCAGGAGAACGACGCCGCAGCCACCGAGCTGGCCATTGCCCTGATGAAAGCGAAGGGGAAGGACGCCGCTAAAGACATCGACATCCGCTCCCTCTCTCCGGCCGACCGCCGCCGCACCCCCCGGGTGCTGCTGGAAATCTCGGTAGTGGTGAAGTGGCAAGACAAGAACGGAAAAACCTACGCCGAGCCGAGCACGACCAAAATCGTGAATGCTTACGGCGCGCTGGTGGTCCTCAAGCAGCCGGTGGCGCTGGGAACAGAACTGGAGATTACCAATTTGACCACCCAGGCGACCGTCAGGGCGCGGGTCGCGTGGATCGGGAGTTCACCGCCCGAAGGGGGCCAAGAGGTGGGCGTCGAGATCGGCACTGCCGACCCGGACTTCTGGGTCGGCGGAGGCTCCTAGCGACAGACCGGTCTCCAATGTTCCTGTGCCCCCGGGGCAAGCGAAACAGCGCCGGCACAACCACGAGAAAGTAAAGAACCGATAGACGACCTACCTGCTTCGAAGTTTCTCATCCCGCCACGCGGGGACGCCGCCCAGGGAGCGTGCCTGCTGCACGCCGCGCACGATGGCCGCCGCCACAGCTTCAGCGGCGGCGGTGCCGACGGTATTTAGGTCGGCTTCCTTCTCCCCCACCGAAAGCCCGAACACCACGTCGCCGTCGAACAGGGTGTGCATCGGAGCGATGGCTTGTGCCAGGCCGTTCTGCGCCATGGCGGCGACCTTCGTAATGGCAACGCGGTCGAACCGAGCGTTGGTGGCCACCACTGCCAGGGTGGTATTGGTGGGCGCAGCCGCGGGCGAGCCGAAAGCCGGGCGCACAACGCCGCGCTTCATCTGCGCTACCATGTCGGCAAATTCGGAAGAATCTTCCGCCACGCGGGCACCGGCGAGAATCCTGCCGGTGGCGGGGTCGCGCACGTCCCCGAAAGCGTTCACCACCGCCAGCGCACTGACGCGGACGCCGCCGGCCAATTCCACCGTCGCCGTTCCCACCCCTGCCTTGGTCGCTTGCCTCACGCCGAAGAGCTTGCCCACGGTGGCGCCCGTCCCGGCGCCGACGCTACCCTCTTCCACCGCGTCGTCGCTGGCGCAACGCGTGGCCTCGTAACCCATGGCCGCATCGGGGCGGCGCTTCGGGTCGCCGAGGGCGAGGTCGAAAAGAATCGCTGCCGGGACAATCGGCACGCGCGCCACCCCGGCGTCGAACCCAACGCCCTGCTCTTCCAGATAGCGCATCACCCCGGCCGCAGCTTCGAGCCCAAAGGCGCTGCCGCCCGCAAACACCAGGGCGTGGATGCGCTCCACCAGATGGCCCACGCGCAGCGTCTCCAGTTCGCGTTCCCCCACCGCCCCGCCGCGCACGTCCACCCCCGCCACCGCACCCGCCGCCGGGCAGAGGACAACTGTGCAGCCGGTCACACCATCAAAGTCACTCATGTGGCCGACGCGCAACCCCTCGATGTCAGTCAACCCCTTCATCTCATCCCGCCGGCAGCCTAACCAAATGCGGCGGTCGAATCAACGCCGCCCGCTGGTCAATAGTGTCCTAATTTTGCACCGAGCCCCCAGGCCCCTGCCTGGGGGGAGCAAGAATCCCTGCGGCGGGGGCCGCAGGGCTCGGTGTGAATTGGGGCCGAGTTCGGAATCGCTCAAATTAGGACACTATCCGCTGGTTGCGCTCCGCTTCTGGCCGCATTAGGCTGTGCTAGACTTGGGACGCGTCTCTCCCAGGAAGGAACTCATGGCCTACGCGGCCTACATCGTCAGCGCGGCGCGCACACCGATGGGGAAGTTCGGCGGCTCGCTGCGAGATTTGAGCGCGCCCGACCTGGGCGTGATTGCCGCCCGGGCGGCGCTGGAGCGCGCCGGCGTCAACGCCGGAGAAGTGGAAGAAGTCATCTTCGGCTGCGGGCGGCAGGCCGGCTCAGGCCCGAACCTGGCCCGGCAGGTCGCCTACCGCGCGCTGGGGCCGGCCATCGGGCAAGCCGTGCCGGCGTTGACGGTGAACCAGGCCTGCGCTTCGGGCTTGCAGTCCATCGCGCTGGCCGCCGAGCGCATCGCCCTGGGCCGCGCTCACTGTTTACTGGTGGGCGGCACGGAATCCATGAGCCGCCTGCCTTACTTCCTCGAAGGCGCGCGCTGGGGCCTGAAGATGGGCCACCAGCGCTTGACCGACGCCATGTACCGGGACGGTTTCCTCTGCCCGCTCTCCGAGATGGTCATGGGCGAAACCGCCGAAGTCCTGGCCGACGAGTACAACATCACCCGCGACCAGCAGGACCGCTACGCCCACCGCAGCCACCAGCGCGCCACCAGCGCTTGGCAAGATGGCCGCTTCCGCGACGAAGTCGTCCCGGTGGAAGTGCGGGAGAAGAAAAGCACCCGCCTGCTGGAGCAGGACGAAACCTTCCGCGCTGACGTCTCGCCGGAGAAGTTGGCGAAGCTGGCCTCGGTCTTCAAAAAAGACGGTAGCGTCAGCGCCGGCAACTCCAGCCAAATCACCGACGGCGCCGCCGCCCTGCTGGTGGTGAGTGAGGAAAAGCTCAAGCAGGGAGGCCTCATGCCGCTGGCGCGAGTGGTCGATTGGGTTACTGTGGGCTGCGATCCGCGTCGCATGGGGTTGGGGCCGGTGCCGGCGGTCGAGCAGCTGCTGGAAAAAACCGGCGAGCGCCTGGAGGCGTTCGAGTTGGTGGAGCTGAACGAGGCCTTTGCCGTGCAGGTGCTGGCCTGCGACCACGACCTGCAGTTTGATCACGAGCGTCTGAACGTCAACGGCGGCGCCATCGCCCTGGGCCACCCCATCGGGTGCAGCGGCGCCCGCATCGCCACCACGCTCGTGCACGAAATGCAGCGCCGCAAATCGAAGAAGGGCCTGGCCACCCTCTGCGTCAGCGGTGGTCTCGGCATGGCCCTGAGCCTGGAACGAACTTGAAAACAAGCAATCTGAACAGGGAGAAAGAACCATGGTAGAAGTTGCTACTGATGAGCTTTTTGGAAGCGAGCGGAAAAAGAAAGAGGGAGGCTACCGCTTCATCCACTGGGAGCTGCGCGACGGGCAAGCCCGGCTGACTTTGAAGCGCCCGCCGAACAACGCCCTCAACGGCGAGATGCTGACCGAAATCGCCATCGCGGTTGAAACTCTGCACGACCACCCCGAAGTCAAGGTCATCCTGCTGGTGGCCGCGAAAGGCTCGAAAGCGTTTTGCGGCGGCGTGGACCTGCCCGAGTACACCACCGAGCGCGTCTTCCAGATGCTGGACGCCTTTGCGCGCGTCTTCAACTCTCTGCTGGAGGTAGGCAAGCCACTGCTGGTGGGCGTCAACGGCCCGGCGCTGGGCGGCGGGTGCGAGCTGGCCGCCTTTGGCGACATGGTGATCGCCACCCCCAAGGCCAAGTTCGGCCTGCCGGAGATCAAGCTGCTGGGCACCTTCCCGCCCTTCGCCACCAGCATCTTCCCCTATCTGGTCGGCCCCAAGCGCGCCATGGAGCTGCTGCTCACCGGCGACCCCATCACCGCCGAAGAGGCGCTGCAACTGCGGCTGGTAAACAAAGTGGTGCCGGAGGCCGACTTGAACAAGACCCTCGATCAACTGCTGGCGCAAATCGCGCAGCACTCCGCCCCGGTGCTCTCCATGACCAAGCGCGCCCTCTACGAAGGCCTGGGCATGAGCCTGAGCGATTCCATGAAGCATTCGCGCGACCTCTTCCTGAACGAGCTCTACAAACTGGAAGACAGCCAGGAAGGTTTGCGCGCCGTGATTGAGAAGCGCAAGCCGCAATGGAAGAATCGCTGAGCCCCAAGGACCCCACCCATGGCCGCCACCTCAAAATCCGGACCGGAGCCGACGCCAACCGTGAGTCTGGACCGTGACCTGCCGGCGGAGTTGCGCGCGGCCGAACGAACCGTGCTCGACGTCCTGCACGCCCTGCGCGCGGCGGAATGCAACTGCGGCGATCTGAGTGAAATCCAACTCGCGCTGGGGGAAGCGCTTGCCAACGCGGTTCGCCACGGCTGCTGGCTGAACCCCCGCAAGCGCATCGCCGTCCAGTGTCGCTACCACCCCGCCGAGGGGCTGTGGCTGGTAGTGCGCGACCCAGGTGCCGGCTTCGCCCCGGAAAACATTCCCGACCCCACCCAGCCGGAGAACCTGGAGAAATTCGGTGGCCGCGGAATTTATTTGATCCGGCGGCTGATGGACGAGGTCGAATTCCGCGACGCCGGACGCGAAATCCACATGCGCCGCCGCCCCCGCCCGCCCGCAAAAGCGAAGTAGCCTTCCACCAGCCCACCCCAAAGAAAATCCCTGAGTATGAGAAGGCAGTAGTGGGACAATTTAGTCCAGCCCAGCGGCCCTTCAGGGCGAGCCCTCGGGCAGAAGCCTCGGGCTGAAGCCTTCAGGACGAGCCCCTGCCTGCCTACCGCAGGCAGGCCGCTGGGAAAGCGGTTTCTTCCCGGTGGCAGGGGCCCTTCGGCTGTGCTCAGGACAGGCCACCGGGTTGGACGTCAGAGAAACGGCGAGTACCTGAATCGAAAGGCCGGTGCGAAATTGACCCGCTACTTGAGTAGACAGCCTGATTGACATAAAGGCTATTGCGGACGTACACTCGGCGCGCTTGAAGGCTCGCCAGGGAAACAGGCGAGCAAGGCTCAGTGCCGGGGAAGGCGGTGCGAATCCGCCACGGTCCCGCCACTGTGATCGGCAGAGCCCCCATAGGGGGGCAGCGCTTCACACGCCACTGTCCGCAAGGATGGGAAGGCAGAAAGCGCAAGAAGCCTGGAGGCAAAAACCCTGGGCGCGCCGTCAGTCAGGAAACCCGACTGAGCCTTCGCCGGAACACTCTCCGCGCGAGAGAGTGGAGGTAGGACAGAGTTGCCTCAACTCTCGTGGCCGGGAGTTGAGGTTTTTTGTTTTTGCTACTGCCAAGGCGCGCGGGAATGTGCCGGAGATGGGAGGAACCTCCCAGCGGCGGAAGCCGCTGGGCTGAACAGGGAAGTAGTTCAAACACATAATCGGTTCAGCCCACGGGCCTGCTTGCCGCAGGCAGGCTTCGGCCCGTGGCGCGCTTAGTTCGCAGCGGACACAATAGCTCAACCACGGACGGACATGAACGCACACCAAGAGAGCGGCACAAAATATTCCGTCGTGCTTCTGTTCTTGTTGGGAGTCGTGTTGCTCTCGGCGCATGTGACCCTTGCCGCGGACGACCGGCCCACACGTGTCCTGGTGGATGAAACCGGGCGGGTGGTGCGCGTGCCGGCCCGCATCGAGCGCATCATCACGCTCGTGCCCAGCCTGACCGAAATCGTGTACGCCCTGGGGCTGGAAGACCGCTTGGTGGGCGTCACCAATCAGTGCGACTACCCCCCGGCGGCGCAGCAAAAGCCGCGCGTGGGCGATGTCATCAACCCCAACCTGGAAATGATTGTGGAACTCAAGCCGGACGTGGTGCTGGGCAGCAAGGTGGACAACCTCAGCAAAACCGTGGAGGCGATCGAGCATCTGGGCGTCCCGCTCTATGGGCTCTACCCTACGACCGTGCAGGGGGTTTTCGACTCCATCCGCCACATCGCCGAGCTGGCCGGAGTGGCCGAACGCGGCGAGGCGCTGGCCGGGCGCCTACAAGCGCAACTGCGCGAGCTCCAGACCCGGCTCGAACAAACCTCGACGGCCAAGCCGCGCCTCCTCGTCGTCGTCTGGACCGACCCGCTGATTGTGGTCGGCGGCGATACCTTCCTCAGCGATGCGCTCCATCAAGCGGGTGGAATTTCCGTCTCGGCCGGGCTGCGAGGAAACTGGCCGCGGCTCAGCCTGGAAGAGGTGGTCGAGCTCGACCCCGACTTTCTGGTGCTGCCGCGTTCGCACGGCCTGGACACCCGGCTGGCGGACTTGAGCCGGCGCAAACCCTGGAACCGCTTGCGAGCAGTGCGGCAGAATCACGTCATCTGGATTGATGGTGCCATCGAGCGCCCCGGCCCGCGGATTGTGGCGGTGATTGAGCAGTTGGCGCAGGCGCTGCACTCGCAGCTCGCCCCGGCGGAGGTGGCGGCGCAATGAGCGCAGTCTTCGGAAGCCACCCGCGCGTGACGCTCCCGCGCGTGCTCAAAATCTGCGGGTTGCTGGCGGCGGTGCTGCTGGTGCTGGGGCTGGTGGCGCTGACGCTGGGCGCGGCTTCGATTTCCGCCCGGGAAGTAGCGGCGGCGCTGTGGGAGTCGCTCACCGGCTCGGCCAGCTCGCTCTCCCCCGAGCATCGGCTGATCCTGTTGGAGATTCGCCTGCCGCGCATCCTGCTGGCCATGATTGTGGGCGCCGCCTTGGCAGTGGCCGGCGCCGGCTACCAAGCCCTGCTGCGCAACCCGCTGGCCGACCCCTACGTGCTGGGCATGTCGAGCGGAGCCGCCCTGGGCGCGATCCTGTCGTTGGCGCTGGCGTCACAATTCGTGGTGGCGACGCCGGTGGCGGCCTCGGTGGGCGCGCTTCTGACCATCGCCGCCGTCTATTCCCTGGGCCGATCCGGGGGTGAACTCTCTCCCTACACCTTACTTCTGGCCGGGATCATGACGGCCTATTTCCTCACCGCCATTGTGCGGTTCCTGCTGAACTTCCTCTCCGGGCGTGACCTGCGCGGCGCAACCTTCTGGCTCATGGGCGACCTCAGCAACCCCGCCCCCCTGCCGCTGGGATGGCTAGCGCTGGCGGTGCTGGTGGCGGTCGGCGTCATCTACGCCGTGGCCGGCAACCTGAATCTGCTGTTGGGAGGCGAGCCGGAGGCCGAAGCGCTGGGGGTGGACGTGCGGCGGACAAAGCTGGCGGTCTATCTGGCCGCCTCGTTCGCCACTGGATTGGCGGTCTCGGTGAGCGGGGCCATCGGCTTTGTGGGCTTGCTGGTGCCGCACCTGGTACGGCTGCTCTTCGGCACCGACTACCGGCTGCTGGTGCCGGCGACGGCGTTGGGCGGCGCCATCGCGCTGGTCGCAGCCGACACCCTGGCGCGCACGGTGGTGGCGCCGACCGAGCTGCCGGTGGGGGCGGTGACGGCGCTGCTGGGCGCGCCCCTGTTCATCTATTTGCTGCGGCGCCCGCGGCTGGGACCTCCCGTTCCCGCGCAAGTTTCTCCACCGGAAAAGGCGGCCGAGGACAAAGGAAAGTAAATGGCAACCAAGTTGGCCCCTCATCGGCAAGCCACACCGGTGGCGCTGGAAACGCGGCGGGTCTCGTTCAGCTACGGGCCGTTTCGGCTCCAACCGATGAACTTCTCCGTCCGCCGCGGCGAGTTGCTGACCATCATCGGGCCCAACGCCTCGGGCAAGTCCACGCTGCTGAAGTTGTTGGCCGGGCTACTGCCGCCGGAAGGCGGGGCCGTGCTGCTGGACAGTCGGCCGGTGGGAGGGCTGACCCGGCGGGAGCGGGCGCGGCGCATCGCCGTGGTGCAGCAGGAAAGCCCGCTGCTGTTTCCCATCCGGGCGCTGCCGTTCGTGTTGCAAGGGCGACACGCCCGCATGCGGCGGCTGGGGTTTGAAAGCGCCCACGATGTGCAGATTGCGCGCGAGGCCCTGATCGCCACCCGCACCGCCCACCTGGGCGAGCGCTTGATGCAGGAACTCTCGGGCGGGGAAAAGCAGCGTGTGATTCTGGCGCGGGCGCTGGCGCAGCAACCGGAACTACTGCTGCTGGACGAGCCCACGCTGCACCTGGACATCGGCTTCCAGGTAGAGTTGCTGCGACTGGTGCGGCAGTTGGCGCGCGAGCAGGAGTACGCCGTGGTGCTGGTAAGCCACGAATTGAACCTGGCGGCCGAGTTCTCTGACACCGCCCTGCTGCTCCACCAAGGCCGGATGCTGCGCTACGGCGCGCCGGCGGAGGTGTTTGAGCGGGAACTGCTCGAACAGGTGTTTCAAACCGAACTCGACGTCTTTCTGCATCCGGAAACCGGACGCCCGCGCGTGCTGATACGGGCGGCGGAAACAGAGGAAGGAGGTGATGTCCGCGAAACACTTGAGTCGTAGCAGGAGTGATTGAGTAAGAAAAATTTACCAGAACCGCACGGTTCAGACACGCGTCCCGTCCCCAACACTGGGGCGGGGCACGGGAATCAGGTGAGAAGCCTGAGCCGCCGCGCGACTGTGAGATGGCCCTACACACATTCTAAAGCCACTGTCCCTATGGCCCGCCGAAGCTTTAGCGTAGGCGGGCAGGACGGGAAGGCGACGTTCCAGCAGCGCCATCGAGCCAGGAGACCGGTCTGAGCCGCTTCGCGTAACCCCTTCGCTGGGGAGGAGGAAAACGCTATGACCGCACGTTTGATGGTTGTTTGTTTCCTGGTTGGTTGGTGGGGGCTGGTCCCCGCTCCTTTGTTCTCGCAAGTTGTGCCCGTCCCGGCGGGAACCATCACCGGGACGGTGTTTGGTCCCAACCGCGACCCGCTGCCGCGGGCCACGGCCTACCTGCTCGATCCCGCCGGAGTGGACGTCGCCCGCGCGCTGACCGACAGTCGGGGCCGCTTCCGCTTCGACGGCCTCGCGGAAGCCCGCTATACGCTCGCAGTTGAGCTGGTGGGCTTTGAAACCGTCCGCCAATCGGTTGAACCGGGCACCGAACTGGAGCTGACCTTGGAACTGGCTCCGGTGCGCGAGCAGGTGGTCGTAACCGCCACCCGCACCCAAGCGCCCAGCGGGCAACTGGGGGCCAACACTACCGTGCTGACCGAAGAAGTCATTGCCAACCGGCAGGCCGTTCCCCTCAGCGACCTCTTGCGGTCGGCGGTGGGCGTGGCCGTGGTGCGGTCGGGCGGCCACGGCACCATCACCTCGCTCTTCGTGCGCGGGGGCGAGAGCGACCACAACAAGGTTCTATTGGACGGTGTCCCGCTGAACGAGCCCGGCGGCGCCTTCAATTTCGCCAACTTGTCGCTGGAAAACATCGAGCGGGTGGAGGTGGTGCGCGGGCCGCAATCGGCGCTGTTCGGCTCCGATGCTGTCGCCAGCGTGGTGCAACTGTTCACCCGGCGCGGCCGGGCGGAAACCCCCAAGCCGAATTTCTTCGCGGCCTTCGAGGGCGGCAACCGGGACACCTGGCGGGGGCGCGGCGGCCTGACGGGTCAAGCGGGCCGCTTCGACTACTCTGCTCAATGGGCCCGTTTCTCCACCGACAATCGCGAGCCCAGCAACTTCTTCCACAACACCACCCTTTCCGGAAACTTCGGCCTTACCCTCAATCAGCGGACTTCGCTGCGAGCAGTCCTGCACGGAGAGTTGGGCCGGGTCGGAACGCCGGGGGTGACGGCCTTGGGCGAGCTCGACCGGGACGCCTATACGCGGCGGCGGCAAGGCGCCGGCAGTTTGACCCTCCGCAACCAGACCACGAACTTCTGGGACCAGCGCCTCACCTACGGTTTCAGCCAGACGCGGCGCGTTTCGCGCGACCTCATCATGGATCCACCCTTCACCCCAAGCTTCGAAGGCCGCACCGCTCCCTTCTCCTTCTTCGATTTCCCCTCCGACCGGTTGGACAACCTGCGCCGACACCACGCCACCTACCAAAGCGACTGGCGCGCCGGCTCCCTCGGCCACCGCGCCGGGCAGCACATCCTGACCTTCGCCTTCGAGTGGGAAGGCGAACGCGGCTTTTTCACCAACCGGCTCGGCTTTGATCCTGCCGTCAACGCCCGGCGCGACAACTTCGGCTGGGTGATCCAACAGCAGGCGCTCTGGGGGCGGTTCTCGCTGACCAACGGCGTGCGGGTGGAAGACAACGAGACTTTCGGTACCAAACTGCTCCCGCGCAGCTCGCTGGCCTACTTTCTCCGCCGGGGCGGCAGCGCGCTGGGGGCCACCAAGCTGAAGTTCAACTTTGGCCTCGGGATCAAGGAACCCACCCTGATTGACCTGTTCAACCCTTCGCCCTTCTCGCCCGGCAACCCGAACTTGCTGCCGGAGCGGACCCGCAGCTTCGATGCCGGCGTGGAGCAGCGCTTCTGGTACGACCGCGGCAAGTTGGAGCTCAACCTCTTTCACAACCGTTTCAAGGACCTGATTGTCTTCGCTTTTACCGACCCCACAACTTTCACCGGCACCTTCTTCAACGTGGGCCGGGCGAAAGCCAAAGGCGCGGAGGTGGTGCTGGAGTTGGCTCCGCGCAGCGGGCTGCGCGGGCGGGGCAGCTACACTTTCCTCGACTCGCAGATTACCGAGCAGGGCGCGGTCTTCGACCCGGTCTTCGAGGTGGGCCGCCCGCTGCTGCGCCGGCCCAAACACAGCGGATCACTGGAACTCTTTTGGAACTGGCGGCGCTTGACCCTAAACTCCACCACCCTGTTCGTGGGCCGTCGCCCGGACAGCGACTTCGCCTTCCTCGGCTTCACCTCCAACCGCGGCTACACCCGCTGGGACCTGGCCGGGAGTTATCGGACAACCTACGGCATCACCTACTTCGGCGTAGTGGAGAATCTACTCAACGACGATTACATGGAGGCGTTGGGGTTCCCGGCGCTGAAGCTGATGTTCCGCGCCGGGGCGCGGGTGGAGTTCTGAGGGAACTTTACTCCGGGGCGGAGGCTGACGGGAGCTGCCGCCACAAGTTCCAAACCAGGCCCAGCTGGTCCAGAACTTTGAAGAGGGCATCGGGCTGGAGGCGGATGCGGTAGTTGTCGGTCAGGTTGACCCACCGCACCGTTCCGGTGGCGTCCAACAGAAACTCGGCCGGGCGGGAGATGTCGATTCCTTCTCCCTTGCCGTTTTCGTGCAGCAGGTCGTAGCGGCGAATGACCTCCGCCTTCTCATCCGAGAGGAAGGTGAAGGTGTAGCCTTGCTTGCGGGCGTGCTCGCGCGCGACCTCCGGCGGGTCCACGCTGACGGCCACGATGCGAATCCCGCGCGCGGCGAACCCTTCCCGGCGCTCCTGCAAACTCCGCAACTCGGAGTTGCAGAAAGGTCACCAGTAGCCGCGATAGAAGACCAGCAGCAGCCCCCGCTTCTTGTTGTCCTGCGTGGTTTCTTGTTCGCCCAGCTCCGCCACCAGAGCGGACAGGGCAATCTGATTGCCTTCGGTGTCGGGCAAAGTAAAGTCGGGCGCCTTCTGGCCCACGCGCGGCGCACCTTCGGAAGCCGGCAGTTGCGCCGACAGGTAGAAGTTGAAGGTCAGGAAAAAACCTGTGATCAAAACACTCAGCACGGCCAGAACGGTGCCGCTTACCTTGCCGCGGTAGCGCTCCGTCTGGCGGAACGCGCGCCGCAGCCCGACAGCCACCAAGCCCAGGCCAGCCGCAAACAGCAACAGGCTCGCCCAGGGAAAGTCCCGCGTGAAGGGATAGCGGACGAAGAAAATAAAGTAACTGAGGAAAGCCACCAGCGTAAGGAGAAAGCCGGCCGGGGCGAGCAGGTTCCCTCTGCGCTTCATCGTGCGCTACCTCTGAGCGGAAAGTAATATGTAGCAGGAGCTAGCTTGATTTGCAAGGTGCTTCTCGCCGCTGCCGGAGATTTTCTAGCAACTCCAGGCTTTGCGCAGCACGCGGCCGGGGCGGCCGCCGGTGCCGTCCAAGAGGGTGCCACCCTTGAGAACCAGGTCGAAGGCGGACGCTGCGGAGATGCGCAAGGTGCCGCAAAGCGCCACGCTCAGAGCAGCGGTCCCCCCTTCCTTCAGAAAGCGCCGCCGAGTGATGGGCTTCAACATCCGTGTTCTCCAGAGCGAACCGGCTCTGGCCAAGCACTATTGCGATGCATGGTAGCACCTCTGCCAATGGACGCTGTTGAAAAAGTGGGGCAAAACTCCCTTCCGAGTATTCATCAATTACCTAACTCGTTGATTCCTGGTTTGCCATCAAAGGTCGGCGACCCCTCCAAGGACTTTTTCAACACCATCAATGGTTTTGGAACGGAGTGGGATATAAGGCACTGGCGCACAATTCTGTTGAAAGTGAGGCGGAGAGGCCAGTAGCGGCAAAGAAGCCTCCAACTCCTTCGTCGGCTTTATCTCCCTCCAGAAACCGCCCTATGCCGGAAAGCAACGCCAACTACCTGGTTTAACAGGGCTTGGCCACCAAACTCTTCACAACCATGACCCCACAGACGCTGCAGCGAGCTACCAGGGGGGCATCTTCTCGCCTTGCGGGATTAACTCACTTAAAAGAAGCTACTTAGCGACGGGAACTAGTTTCAAAATCATGTTTTTTCTGCTTCTTTCCACCTCCTTCTCTGCCAGATGGGCCAGCGGCAATTCTTTCCACCACCCCAGAATAGCTGAAATCCCCTCCCCGCTCAACCCGCACCCTCACTTTCAACAGAAAAACTTACAGACGGCCGGCAAGGATTGTTTCCCAAAAGCTCGGCGTAGCCTCAAGGGGTGAGTGTGTCCTTGTGGTGCAAGCGGCGGAACTCCTGCCACCGCTGCGTCAGCTCCTGCTTCTCCCGCAGCAGCCGGCTTTTCTCCGGCGCGTTGCCCTGCCGGCTTGCCTCCTCGATCCTGCGGTTCAACCCTCGGAGCTGCTGCTCCCACTGCTTTGCTTCCAGCGCCGCCAAGCAGGAGCGCGCTTCTTCCAGCGTTCCGGGAGCGCCCGACTCCAACGCAATCTCGAAGAGCAGTTTGCGCTCCGCCTCTTCCAGCCCCTCCGCTAGTGCCGAGACCTCAAGTGGGCCGCCGGAGGCCAGCGCGCTCAAGCACGCCTCAAAGATTCGCTCGGTTGAAGTCCCTCGATGCGCCCCGGAATCCGCCAGCTCCTTGGCCAGGTCGGGCCGGAACTCCTCCTGGTCGAGAAAAATTTTGAGCAGCCGCCGCTCAGCGGTTTTGGCCGCCGGCCGCTGCAACCGTTCCGACACCGCCAGCTTTTCGACCCGGCCCACCACTGCCCGCTTCAACTCCTGCAACAGCAAGGCGTCGTCGATGCCCAGCCCGTCGGCCACCGGCTTCACCCACTCCGCCCGCTGGATGCGGTTCGGCACCCGCGCCAGATAGGGCAGCAGGTGGTTCAAAGCCACAACCTTCCCCTCCTGCGTTTTCAGGTCGTAGAGTCCCCGCACCCGCAGGAGCAAATAATCAATGTAGCGGAGCGAGTCCTTCAGTTTCTCCCGATAAGCCTCAGCGCCCTGCTGGCGGACGAAGCTGTCGGGATCAGTGCCCGGCTCCAGGGTCAACACCCGCACCTGAAAACCCTGCTCAAGCACCAGGTTGAGCGAGCGCTCGGTGGCCGCAGCCCCGGCCGCGTCAGGGTCGAAGCTCACCACCACGTTGCGCGTCGAGCGGCCCAGCAGTTGCACCTGCAAGTCGGTTAGGCTGGTGCCGCAGGTCGCCACTACGTTTCCCACGCCCGCCGTGTGCACCGCGATGCAGTCCAGATACCCCTCCACCAGCACGGCGTAGTCCTGCCGGCGCAGCGCTTCCTTGGCGCGGTGGAGGTTGTAGAGCACGCGGCTCTTGGAATAGATGGGTGTCTCGGGCGAGTTCAGATACTTGGGCATGTCCTCGCCCAGCGCGCGCCCGCCGAACGCCACCACCTTGCCGCGCTCGTTCGCAATCGGGAACACCACCCGCCGGCGGAAGCGGTCGTAAAAAGATCCGCGGTCATCGCGGTTCACGAGGCCGCTGGCTTGCAGCACCTCGTTCTTGTAGCCGACCTCGCGCAGCTTGCGCAGCAGCGCGTCGCCCGTGCCGGGGGCGTAGCCCAGCCCAAAGGTTCGCATCACCTCGTCGGTTAGCCCGCGGTCGTTCAAGTAGGCGCGCGCCAGCGCTCCTTCCTTAGTTTGCAGCAACTGTTGGGCAAAGAAGCGCGCCGCGTGTTCGTGCAGCTCCACCAGCAGCGTCCGCAGCCGCGTGGCTTTTGCTTCTTCCGGCGTGCGCGGGCGTCGCTCCGGCAGCGGCATCCCGATCTTGTCGGCCACCGCCCGCAGCGCCTCCGGGAAGGTGAGCTTGTCGATCTCCATCACGAACTGGAAGACGTCGCCGCCCACGCCGCAGCCGAAGCAGTGGTAGATCTGCTTGACCGGGTGGACGGCAAACGAAGGCGTCTTCTCCGGGTGGAACGGGCACAAACCCATGAAGTTTTGGCCTGCCTTCTTCAGGCGCACGTAGTCGTCTACAATGCGGACAATGTCCGCCTGCTGCTTGACCTTCTCCGCGATTGATCCGGGCTCTGCCACTACTCACCCGATTGCAACCTTACCACGGTGACGCCCGCGCCGCCGTGTTCGCGCTCGGCTTCTTTGATGCCGGCGACGTGGGGATGCTCGGCCAGGAATTCCCCCAGCGCTTTCTTCAACGCGCCGCTGCCGATGCCGTGCACGATGCAGACTTCACTCTGCCCACCGAGCACGGCATCGTCCAGGAACTTGTCTACCTTATCCCGAGCCTCTTCCACCCGCAAACCGCGCACGTGCAACTCCGGCACGCCCATCCTCTGCGCACTCTGCGTCTCTGCGGTGGAAGCTTTCTGCACCGTCACCTTTCCCGCGCGCTTTCCCTTCTCCGTCTCGACCGCCTCCACATCGTCGGCGCGCACCCGCATGCGCAGGCTGCCCACTTGTACCTCCGCGGTATCCGCGCCCGTTTTCGAGAGCACCACGCCCCTGCGCGCAATCCCGCGCAGCTTGACCCGCGCACCTACGACCAACTCCTCCGGCTTCACGCGCCACCGGGCCGGGCGGGGCCGCGCCGCTTCGCCCAACTTTTCGACGATGGTGGTATCCACCTCGTGCGTCACCTTGGCTTCCACTTTGCCCAACTGCCGCATGCCGGTGCGCTCCAGCCGCTCGCGCTGCTTGGCGCCCAGCTTGAGTCCGGTGGAAGGGTCACGCGCCACATCCACCGCGGCGCGCAACTCCTTGCGCGCCGCCGTCACGATTCCCTGCACCTGCCGGTCGAGCTCGTCTAGCTTCTTCTTTTGCAGCTTCAGCCACTCCTGCTCCAGCCGCTCGCGCTCACCCTGCACCCGCTCCAATTCCCCTCGCACTTCGCCCTGCAACTTTTCCAGTTCCTGCTGCACGCGGTGGAGCGACCGAATCATCTCCGCATTCCCGACCGCTTCGGCGGTGAGCTTGCGTCGCGCTTCCACCACAATTTCCTCCGGCAAGCCCAGCCGCGCCGACATCTCAATCCCGCTCGAAACGCCGGGCACGTCCAGCAGCAGCCGGTAGGTGGGCCGCAGGTTGACCTCGTCGAACTCCACCGCCGCATTCAGCGCGCCGGGCGTGCCGGCGGCGTAGGCCTTCAGTCGCTCGTGGTGGGTGGTGGCCACGGTCAGCGCCCCGCGCCGGCGGAAGTGTTCCAGCAGCGCGATGCCCAGCGCCGCGCCTTCTTCGGGACTGGTGGCCGCGCCCAACTCGTCCAGCAGCACCAGCGAGTGCTCGCCGGCTTCCTCGGCCATCCGACGGAGGTTGACGATGTGAGCGGAAAACGTGGATAGGTTCTCCACGATCGATTGCAGGTCGCCGATGTCGGCCAGCACCTGCTCGAAGACCGGCAGCACCACTTCTTCCGCCGGCACCGGCACGCCTGCCTGCGCCGCCAGCGCCGCCAAGCCCAGCGTCTTGAGCGCAACCGTTTTGCCGCCGGCGTTGGGCCCGCTGATGACCAGCACGCGTTTTTCCCGGCTGAGCGCGAGCGAAATCGGCACCACATCCTTCGCACCGTCGGCTGGTTCCTGGCCGGGCTTTTCCTTTTTGGCTGCGCGCGCAGCTTCCAGCGCTGCCGCCACCAGCAGCGGGTGCCGCACGGCGGTCAAGGTAACTGTATGGTCGGCGTCGAAGCGCGGAATGGTGCAGTGGAACTCGCGCGCGTAGCGCGCCCGGGCAAACGTCAAATCAAGCTGGCCGATCACTCCCACTGCCCGCTCCAACTGCGGCAGGCGCGCCGCCAACCGCTCGGTCAGGCCGCGAAGAATCTTGCGGATCTCGGCGGCTTCGTTCTCCCGCAGGCGGACCAGCTCATTGTTGAGCGCAATGGTTGCGAGCGGCTCCAGGAAGAGCGTGTGCCCGGTGCCGCTCTGCGCGTGCACCACGCCCTCGGGACGCGAACGCGCGTCGGAGCGAATCGGCAGCACCAGCCGCCCGCCGCGTAGGGTGACGAACTCGTCCTGCAAAGCCGCCTGCGCCGCGGCCTGCCGCAGCAGTCGCCGCAACGCCCGGTGGAGCTTCTCTTCCGTCTTGCTGATCGCCGTGCGAATCTCCGCCAGCGCGGGCGAGGCGTGGTCGTCAATTTCGCCGCCGGGCAGGATGCGCCGCCGGATGTCTTTGGTCTGCGCGGTGAAGTCGGTGAGCGCGGCGGCCAGCTCGCGCAGGCGCGGCAGCAGCGACCGGAAGCGCGGCGCGCCCAACTGCGCCCGGGTGGCGGTGGAAGTCTCCAGCAAAGTGGTGGCGTCGAGCAGCGCCTCCGGTGGCAGGATGACGTCGCCGACCGGGAGCTTCGCCAACCAGGAGGCAGGGTCCACCAACCCGCCGAAGCCCAGCTCCTCGTCTTCTTCCAGAAACGCACGGGCCTCCGCCACCCGCGCCAACTCTGTTTCGATCCACTCGCGGTCGGCGGAGGGCTCCAGCCGCTCCAGCGCCGCACCGCCGGGAGCACAGGTCAACCGCTGCCGCAGGATTTCCTTCAGGGCGGGGAATTCCAGCCGTTCAAGTGCGCTGCGAAGCATGGAGGAGGTTGCGCGGCCTATTGCAGGCCGCGCAACTCATCCTAGGCGCGCCCCCCGCGCGTGTCAATCGCGTGTACTCTACCCACACACACCCAGCGGGTA
The DNA here is from genome assembly GCA_965247455.1 of Candidatus Acidiferrales bacterium. GTDB lineage: Bacteria > Acidobacteriota > Terriglobia > Acidiferrales > 2-02-FULL-67-57 > JACZYA01. Next base: position 105,294 of record CBDFHE010000015.1, on the reverse strand, counting down.
GGGCAGGGTTCACCCTGAGGGTTCTCCCTGAAGGGGCTTGCTTACCCTGAGCTTGCCTGCCTCAGGCAGGCTTGTCGAAGGGCCCCCTGCCGCTCTAAAGCAAGCGCTGCGTCAAGAAAGAGGCTGCTTCCTCGGGGGTAGCAGCGGGGAGGATGGGATTGGAGTGTAGCTCTGCTTTGGGAATGGCATTGACAACCGGCAGCCAGTAGTCCCCCAGGAGGACGAGCGGCCTCGGCTCGATGAAACGCTTGTTGATCCACTCCCACACCACCGATAGCTCGACCAGTGTGCCGGTGCCGCCCGGCAGCACCACGTAGCCCGCGCCCAGTTCGATTAACTTGAACAGCCGCGCCTGCCAGTCCTTGACTCGCACTTGCTCCTGAATCCACTGATTGGCGGTAGTGCCGAGAGAATCCGCCGTTACGCCAATCGTTTTCCCGCTGGCTGCGCGCGCGCCACGGGCAGTGGCTTCCATGGTTCCGCCGTAACCGCCGTTGGCGACGGCGAAGCCGGATTTCGCCAGTGCCGCGCCCAACGCCTGCGCGGTCTCGTAGGCTTGAGAGCCCGGCTGAGGCCGCGAGCTGCCGAACACTGTAATAATAAAAGTTGTCGCCTTTCCCATAACACTCGCCGTATTCTACGTCTCGGTTTCGGCTACACGAAATTAGAAAACCGAAATTCGAAACTCGCCCTCTGTGCCTCCGTGTCTCGGCGGCGAAATAACTCTCCCACCGCAGAGGCGCAGAGTGCACAGAGACCGCTGAAGCCGGGGCGCAGAGATCAGCACGCCAGCTTGCGGGCCAGGTCCTTGGCAAAATAGGTAAAAATCATGGAAGCGCCGGCGCGCTGAATGGAGGTGGCGCTTTCGAGCATGGCCCGCTCCAAGTCGAGCCAGCCGTTGCGCGCGGCGGCGTGGATCATCGAATACTCGCCGCTCACCTGGTAGGCGGCCACGGGGACGTTGAAGGTGTCGCGCACCTGCCGGATGACGTCGAGGTAGGGCAGCGCCGGCTTGACCATAATCACGTCGGCGCCTTCCTCGATGTCGAGCGCCACCTCGCGCAGGGCTTCGCGGGCGTTGGCGGGGTCCATCTGGTAGCCGCGTCGGTCGCCGAACTGCGGCGTCGAGTGTGCAGCGTCGCGGAACGGCCCGTAGAAACAGGAGGCGTACTTGGCAGCGTAGCTGAGGATGGGAACGTGCGGGAAACCGTTGACGTCGAGCGCCTGGCGGATGGCCCCGACGCGCCCGTCCATCATGTCCGAGGGCGCGACCACGTCGGCGCCCGCGCGCGCGTGGCTGAGCGCAGTTTTGGTCAGCAGTTCCACCGAGGGGTCGTTGGCAACTTCGCTGTTTTCGATTTTGCCGCAGTGGCCGTGGCTGGTGTACTCGCACAGGCAGACGTCGGTGATCACCATCAGCTCGGGCACTTCGCTCTTGACGGCGCGCACAGCGCGCTGCACGATGCCGTCCTCAGCGTAGGCGCCTGTGCCGAGCTCGTCCTTCGATTCAGGAATGCCGAAGAGGAGTACCGCCGGGAGGCCGAGCTGGCGCACTTCGCGGCATTCCTTCACCAACTCGTCCACCGAGAGGTTGAAGACGCCCGGCATGGAGGGAATCTCCTTGCGCACGCCTTCGCCCGGCTGGACGAAGAGCGGATAGACCAGCCCGTCCACACTCAGGCGGGTCTCGCGCACGAAGCGCCGCAGCACTTCCGTGCGGCGCAGCCGCCGCGGTCGGTTCTGGGGAAACGCCATCGCCTCGTCCTTCCGAACTGCTCTGCGCCGATTATAGCGCAGCCAGCAACGCGATTCGGCACAAACTGTTCGGCTGCGTGGCCAGACGGTACTGGCGGGATTAAGTTGACCCTGCGGGAGGGCTTTGCTACCATCCGTTCCGCCTGTTCGCCTTCCTCCGGCGAGCAGTTCCGCAGCGCAAAGGGGAAAGACTGGCGATGAACTGTCCGCGCTGCGGCGTGGGGACACCGGCGGAACGCAATCGCTGCCCGGAGTGCGACTGGCAGCTCTCAAAGTTTTTTTCGGGAAGCCCGGCGAACGTGAGCCTGCCTGAAGACGCCCCGCCAGTGAGCGGTGGCGAGGTTTTAGCGGCTGAGAACGAACGCGTGGGAATAGTCGGAGAGGACGTGGGGGGAATTTCGCCCGCCCTGTGGGGCCAACAGCCAGCGCAGCCCCGGCTATGGGGTGAACGAGTGACGCGTGGATTGTCCCGCCATCGGCGGGGCTGGTCCCGCCGGCGGCGTCGCTCTCCCTCGCTCAACGGCAACGCCATCGCCACGATTCCGGACGAAGCGCGCTGGGCGACGCCGACTCAGATCGAATACATCGGGATGCCGCTGCTGCAATCGTCGTTTGACTTCACCGCCGCCGAGCAAGAAACCGAGCAACTGGCCGCGCGCGCAGCTGCTCCGCTGGGGGAGCGTTTGAGGGCCGGCCTGCTGGACACAGCTGTGATTCTGCTGGCCAGCGGATTCTTCTTGGGTCTGTTCGCCGCGCTTACTGGACAAGCGGGCTGGGGCCGGCGCGACATCCTGATTTTTCTTTCTGCCGGCTTCATCTTGGCCGTAGTGTACTTCGGCATGTTCACTTTGTTGGACGGGCGCACTCCGGGGATGCAGGTCCGCCGGCTGCGCGTGGTCACCTTGGAGGGCAACCCTCCTGGCGCACGCCACCGGGTGTGGCGCGCATTCGGGTACGTGGTTTCCACCGGCTCGGTTCTGCTGGGCTTCCTCTGGGCGGCGGTGGACGAGCAGCAGTTGACCTGGCACGACCGCATCTCCGGCACTTTCATCACTGATCGAAGCCAGTTATAAAGACGTAGCAGCCCGGCGGCTGACCAGCAGGCAAAAGCACTTCTAAACGCTCAGGGAGACACCCGGAGCGGAGACGAAACCAGCGGGGGGTTCCGCAATGCCACAAATGATCCGGTACGATTGGACCAACCTGCGGGCCGACATCCTGGGGCCGGGGCACGGCCTCACCCGCGCTGAACTGGAGGCCCGGCGCGAGCAAGCGCGCGTGGCGGTGGGGAAATTTCTCGACCGAGTGGAGCGGGGCGAAGTCGGCTTCCCGCGCCTGCCCTTCCAGACCGAGCCCGTCGAGCAGGTGGAGCAGTACGTGCGCTCCTTGCGCGGCCGGTACAAATCGGTCCTGCTGCTCGGCATCGGCGGCTCGGCCCTGGGCCCTTATGCGCTGGACGTGGCCGCCAACGGGCCACATCCCTTTCGCCGGAAAAACATCCCGGCGGAGTTGCTAGTGGTGGATAACGTGGACCCGCTGCTGCTCGACCGAGCGCTGGAGCGGCTCGACCCGCGCAAGACGCTGGTGGTGGTGGTGACCAAGTCCGGCTCCACTGCCGAAACTATGGCGCAGTTCCTGATTGCCTACCACTGGCTGCGGAAGAAGCTGGGCAGCAAGCGGGCCGCCCGGCAGGTGGCCGCGGTCACCGATCCCAACAAGGGCGACCTGCTCGCCATCGCGCGCCGCGAGAAGTTCGAGTTGTTCACCATTCCGCCCAATGTGGGCGGGCGTTTTTCCGTGTTGACGCCGGTGGGACTCCTGCCGGCGGCGCTGGTGGGAGTCAACATCCGGCGGCTGGTGCAGGGCGCGGGCGACATCGCCGAAGCCTGCCGCTTGCCCGAGCTTGAATCCAATCCAGCTCTGGCGTCCGCCTTGCACCAGTACATCCTCGACACCCGCTACGGCAAAACCATCCAAGTGATTTACTCCTACTCGAACACGCTCTGGGCGCTGGCGTTCTGGTACCGGCAACTGTGGGCCGAGAGCCTGGGCAAGCGCGTGGACCGCAGCAAGCGCGAGGTATTGTCCGGGCAGACGCCGGTGGCGGCGCTGGGCGTGACCGACCAGCACTCGCAGTCGCAGCTCTACATGGAGGGCCCGCGCGACAAAGCCGTCACCTTCTGGGAAGAAGAAACCAGCGCCCACACCGTGCGCATCCCCAAGCTGTTCTCGAAGTACGACTCCACCGGCTACCTAGGCGGTAAAACCCTGAACGAGTTGTTCCGCGCCGAGAAGTCCGCCACCGAGCTGGCGCTGACCGAAGCCGGGCGGCCCAACTGCACCTTTCGGTTTCCGCGCGCGGACGAGTACTACGTCGGGCAGATGATGATGCTGTGCATGTTCCAGGCGGCCTACGCGGGCGAGCTCTACGACATCAACGCTTTCGACCAGCCCGGCGTGCAACTGAGCAAGGACCTGACCTATGCTCTGCTGGGCCGGGCGGGCTTCGACGCCGAGCGCAGACGCATCGCCGCCTACCGCAAGCAGAAGGAATCCCTGGAGAAAAAATAACCCGCAACCGAAGCACTCGCGCCGGGGAATATACTTCCTCCCCGGAGTGCACCTTGTCTTCCCAATCAACCAGTCAACCGATTAACCAATCAACTAGTCCGGGGGAAGTTCATGCCTGCCTGCCGCAGGCGGGCGGCGGAACAGCGGGAGCAAGCAGAGTTCCTCTGACGCCAAAACCGGCAGTCTGTAGGCGTTCTATAGGTCCCAAATATTTTCATTCGATTCCAGGCACTCTATCCCCCAGTCAGCATAAGGGACTCCAGGTGGATCGGTGACTTGATCCACCACCCGGAATGTCGCTTCCCTGTTGTTCCGAGGATTCAAGATGATGAGGCTGTCCCCGACCATCAGCAAGTGCTTCAATCGAACCTGGGCACCGTGGCGCGAGACCCTGACGGAAACGCCAACTTCGGTGAAGGTTCGGCCTCCGAGACTAGTGCCATAAACTCGGATTCGTATAACCCAACCGCGCCGTTCGCTTCTGCGCAACCCCCTTCGAGCCGGTTGCTCACGAGGAGTTGCTGCACCGCTCAGCATTGTTCAGGCTCCTGTTTTTCACAGTTCTTCGTAACTACATAGGATAAGAGACCTACGAACGCGGAAGCAACTGGTCAGAAGGGTAATTGAGGGCCAGGGTCCGGGACTGTCCTGGGCGGAGGAGAGCGCGGATGGACTTGCAGATTTCCCATCCATCCCGAGTCGCACCAACAGCCAAGTCAACGCGAAGGGTTCTTACTCGCGGAACGTAGCGAGGGCGCGGCAGTGGGCGGCGACGCTGTTGCGCAAGGCGGTAAAACGCATCATTCGGGGACAACGGTCCCTAGAACACCAAGTATCAGAAGTAATCCTCCAAAAACTATGACCACTATATTTTTCCCCGTATAGTGATCATTGAGGTCAGCAGTAGGTGCATTTTTCAAATTGATACTATTGATTACTCCTTGCACAGCCAGTAAGGGTAAGAATGTGAACAGACTAACAAGCCAGACAGGGTCCGGTAATCTCCAAGTGATGGTTATTGCTATATAGGCAAAAGCGAGCCAGCCAGGACTTATTTCTGAGGGGTTTCCATGAGAATCGGCTGATTGTTTCACAGACTTAAAGAGGGAATAGCAAAAAAGGGGAGCAAAAATAGCTCGCCAGAAAGGACTTATCTCTTGACCTGTTCTATGCCTAACTAAACCCCAATTCTTGTAGAACCAGTAAACCTCGTAAAGACCGAGACTGCATAATGACAGTACAATCAATTTTTGTTTCGAGACAGAAAAATAGACGGGAGCCGATTCACTTGTGGTGATGCGAGACGTGTGTATGTTCATTCTCTTCTCCTCCGTGAGGGACAAGGCTCTGGCCAATCATGGGGAAGAGACCTGATCGTTGGACACACTCGACCCCTTACCTACTCCCAAGAATAAGAAATCGGCAGCAGAGCCAGCTACGTTAGGCCCAGGCCGCAGGAAGGTCAATGCGAACAGGAATTAATGCCCCCCGATCGGGTAAGGGTAGTGCGTCAATTTAGTCCAGCCCAGCGGCCCTTCAGGGCGAGCCCTCGGGCAGAAGCCTCGTCCTGAAGGCTCACCCTGAAGGGCCACCGGGTTGGACGCAAGAGGAGAGTGCCGGAATGGAAAAGCCAACATGAAATTAGCCCACTACCGGGCCGGGGATTGAGTTTTTGGCAGGCGAACCCTATACTTGACACTTGAACGGGAGGGCGGTGGCAACCAACCGTTGCCGACGGCGTCTAACCTAAAGAGAGCCGGGCGAGAGTCCGTGGCTCTCTGACGGAGGAGAAAGTGAGCGCGTGCATACGCGGAAGCGTCCTGGGGGTCTCGCTGCTGGTGGTGCTCTATGTGGTCATCGGAGCGCTGCTGGGCCAGACCGCCGGGGAAGGCGCCTACAAGCAACTGGCGGTTTTCAGCGAGGTGCTGAGCCGCATCCGCAGCGACTACGTGGAGGATCCCAACCTCGACCGGGTGACCCGCGGAGCGCTGCACGGCTTGCTGGAAGCGCTCGACCCCTACTCCAGCTACCTGAGCCCGCGCGAGTTTGACGAGTACAAAACCAAGCAGGGTCAGGCGGAAGGCGACGTCGGCTTGGTGTTCTCCAAGCGCTTCGGGATGTTCATCGTGATCAGCACCCTGCCCGACAGTCCGGCCGCCCGCGCCGGGCTGCTCACGGGCGACATGCTGGAATCCATCGCGGGATTCTCCAGCCGCGGCATGTCAATCGAGCAAGCGCGCCTGCTGCTGGCGGGCGAGCCCGGGACGGGCGTGACATTCTCAGTGGTGCGGCAGCGCCGCACCGAGCCCTTCCAGCTCGAGTTGATTCGCACCCGCGTGCGGCCCACCGAGGTAGTTTCCACCACCTTGGAGGACGACATCGCTTACCTCAAAGTGGCCAGCTTTACCCCTGGGAAAGCGGGAGAGATTGGCCGTGTGCTGAGCCGGCTGGAAGCCGCCGGTGCCCGCAAGCTGATTCTGGACCTGCGCTGGTGCGCTTCCGGCGAAGCGGAGGAAGGCATCGAGACAGCGCGCCTGCTGCTGGAGGACGGCTCGGTCGGTTACCTTCAGGGCCAGCAATACCCGCGCCTGGATTTCCCCGCCCATCCCGACCAAACCCTCTGGCGGGGGCCGGTGAGCGTGCTGATCAACGTCGGCACCGCCGGACCGGCCGAACTGCTGGCCGCGGCTGTGCTTGACAACCAGCGCGGCGAAGTGATCGGCGAGCGCAGCTACGGTGTGGGCGCATTGCAGAAGCTGATTCCGCTCGACGACGGCGCCGCCTTGATTCTCTCCGTCGCCAAGTACTACCGCCCCTCGGGTGAAGCCATCCAGGGGAACGCCGTCACACCCAGCATTGCGATTGAACGCCCCGACGGCGAGGAGGCGTTGCGGCCCCTCCGCCACGCTCCGCCGGCGCCGGCCGACCCTGCGGTGCTGAAAGCCCTGGATGTGCTGCGGGCCTCCTCCGCCGAGCAACCCGCCAAGAAGGCGGCCTAGAGTTCCCCCCCGCCAGAAGTCGCTTTGCCTTCACCGCCTCTGCGTGCATCATAGGTAGGGTATGCGCAAGCTGTCGCTGACAATGGCCTTGCTGCTGGCGCTGGGGCTGGCAGCCCAGCAGCCGGAACGCGAGCAGAAAACGCCCACCGGTCCGCAGGAAGAGTTTCGCCTGCGGGTGGCGGTGGAGATGGTCACCGCGCCGCTGGTGGTGCGCGATGCGCGCGGCGAGTACATCTACGACCTGACCCGCAGTGAAATCCAGGTACTGGACAACGGGGTGCCGCAACAAATCGCCAACTTTGAGCTGGCCGAGCAACCCATCTCGCTCGTCATCCTGCTCGACACTTCCCAGACGGTGAAGCCCCTGCTCGACCGGCTGCGGCAGAGCGGCATTCTCTTCACCAGCTACATCATGGGGCAGTTCGGCGAGGCGGCTGTGGTCACCTTCGACAGTGAGGTGATGCTGCGGCAGGAGTTCACCTCCGACGTGGACGAGATTACCAAGGCGGTGGAGCGAATTCAGCCGGGCGGGAACGAAACCCGGCTGGCCGACGCGCTCGACCTGGCGGTGAACCTGTTGCTTGCGCGCTCCCAGGACCACCGCCCGGTGATTGTCGCCGTCACTGAACCCCGGAACAACGGCAGCGCTATTCCCGTCGGCGAGCCGCTGCGGCTGGCGCAACTGGCCGGCATCAGCGTCTACACCGTGGCGCTCAGCCGCGTGCAAGCTGACTGGCTGCGTCGCCCCGAAGAAACGCCCGTGCGCGACTCACCCTATCCGCCTGGCGTGTTTCCGCGTCCGCCCATTCCAGGCCGACCGGAAACGCCCAGCACCGAGGCCCAGCGGCAGCACTCGCGCGTGAACCTGGGGCGCGCCATTGAAGAGTTGGTGCGCACGACCCAAAGAACCGTCAAAGGCAATGTGCTGGAGATGTACGCGCAGGGGACGGGCGGGCTGAGCTACCGGCCGTTCTCGCGCGGCACGTTCGAGCAAGCCCTCAATCTCATCGGGCAGGACCTGCACAATCAATACTTGGTCAGCTACCGGCCCAGCAACCGCAGCCAGCGGGGCTTCCACCGCATCCAGATTCGCGTCTCCCGCCGCGGTGTCTCCCACCGCACCCGCCCCGGCTACTACCTCGGCCCCCCGCAGTAGCGACGCGCAAGTCTTGCTCCGAACCACCGGCAGACAAGAATGTCTGCCCCACCAGTAAAGAGGAAAATTCCCGCAGAAAAGTAACTCAGCAGCTCAGGTATTTTTACGCTGCTCTGAGGCGCCTGCCTGCGGGCTTTTCCGGCAGACAGGAAGTCTCCCCTGCTGCGAAAAGAAATGCCCGCCCTACGATTGTACGTGGCTTACTGCTGCGTGCGGAGCGAGCGCAGCGCCAGCACGCCCAGCACAGCGACGGCGATGCCGAGCGCGACCCAGAGAACCACGGGGTGCTGCTCGGTCCACGGCTCCGGGTTGACGTAGGCGGAGTTGATTTCTGCCTCGCCCAGGCTGCCGGAGAATGCGACCTCGAGTTCTTCCCGCGCAGTCAGCCGCGCCAGCTCGTACTCGGGTGCTTTGATCCTGCTATTGCCGTAGAGCAACCGATAGCTCCCACCGGGCTGCTGGCGGAAAACGACATGGCGAGGCGTACCGGCGAGCTGCACGCGCAGGCCTTCAATCGGAACGTCGTTGCGGTTGAAAATGGTGACGCGCCAGTAGCGCCCGCGCGCTTCGCGAAACTCCACCTGCAAGGAACTGCGGGGCTGGTCGCCACGAGGTTCCCGGTAGCGGTAGATGGCGCCGCGGCCCACATTCCGCCAAGTCTTTCCGCCTTCGCTCATGCTGATGCGAACCGCGCGATGAAACTCCGCCTGGGCGGCCTCAAAGCGCACCGCCGAGACAGGCACGCGCGCGACGCCCAGGTCCACCTGCCAACGACTCTCCTGTGCCCGTGCATCCGGTTGAAGCTCCGGATTCACCGGCAGAAGGGTCCTCTCCGCCTCTTCCACCAACTCGAGCGCGGTGCGGCAGGCGCGCACGGGAAACTGCTTGTCGCCCTCGAGAATACGGACGCGCAACCAACGTGACCGCGTTTCCGGGTAGGAAATGGCCTGCGTGCCTTCCAAGCCATCTTTCTCGAATCGGTAGATGGGAGCGCGCTCGCGCACGACGCGCCAGCTCTTCCGGTCGTCGCTGGCCGCGATTTCCACCCAGACCATGAACTCTTTTTCATCCGTCTCGATCTCCACCGAGTTGTGGAGTGCGTCATCCTCACCGGTGTCAACCACCAAGGTGGTGTAGCGGCCGGGCACGAAGCCGACTTCGCTCAAGCGCGCGCTGCGCCACTCGCGCGTCTTCTGCCCCCGCCGGGCGTAGAGGACGTGGGGCACTTCGTTGCCCGCATCGTCGATCACGCGCACGTCGGCCAGGCTCGTTTGTGCTTGCCCGTACACTGCCATCGGCAAGGACACCCGCACCAGGCGCGGCTCGGATGCCGGCTCGAGCGCAATCGGCCGCGAGTAGTGCCAGTTCTGCCAAGCGGCGGGGAGCTGGGCTTCGACCCCCAAGGCCGCCAGCGCGCAAAGAAAGAAGATTGCGAGGAGGGCTCGTTTCACAACTTGCCCTGCGTGCGACTGGCAGCCAGCCGCTTTTGGTAGAAGAATGACACCACCAGCAACACCACGCCCAGCACCATGAAGGAGATGATGCGGTAGCCACGCTCCAAGAAGGAGAGGTCGAGCAGGAAAACCTTCCCCACCACCAGCCCAAACAGTGCCAGCCCCTGCCAGCGCAGCGGCGGAAGACTGTTGCGCACCCCAACCGCAATCAACGCGGTGGCATAAAGAGTCCAGAGTAGCGAGAGCGCCAGTTGCTGCGCCAGTCTGGGATCGATGCCGACGCTGGAGGCGGTCTGCATCCGGCCGAAGACGTCCCAGACTTCCATCGAAAGCGCCCACAGGGCGAAGACATTGACAGCCACTCCCACGGCAGCGAACAGATTGCATTCGTCGTCCGACAAAGAAACTTCGTTGCGGCGCACGAAGAACAGCGCGGCGGCGAAGCAGGCCACCGTAACCGCAAAGGTTCCGAAGCGCGCGTTGAGCAGGAACTGCTCGGCCGGAATGGAAATCAACAACAGGCGCAGTGCCACCACACCGAACAGGAGCAGGCCGGCGCCTCGCAGCAGCCGCAGTTGCGCGCGCAAGCCGCTCCAGATGAAAACGGCGCCCTCGACCGCCCAGGCGATGGTGATCCATTTGCCTTCCAGCCGGATGGGAATCGCCAGCGTAACGAAGGTGAGCGCCAGCCCCGCGAACAACAACCGGGTGGCGGAGAGCTCCTTCAATTTCGTGGGTGGAAACAGCCGCGTGACCCCCAGATGGGCCGCCGCCAGCAGCAGCACCGCCACCGTCAGGGCCCAGCGGTGTTGGCGGTAGAGCATGGCGTGCAGCGCCAGCAGGAACCAAGTGGCGTTGAGGAGCACCAGAAACACCTGCTCGCCCCGCAGTTTGTCCTCGCGCCGGCTGCGCACCACCGGCAGCGCGGCAAACTCCGCGAAGAAGAGTGTGGCGAAGAAGCTGGTGCGGACGAGTTTGGAAACGTCGTAGAAGGCTTCGTACCAGCCGGAGTAACAAATGATGGTCCAGAGTAAGGCCACCGGTTCCAGGGCACGCCAGTTGCGCGCCCGCGCCAGCGCCAGCAGGCCGGCGTTCAGCACGGCAAGGTAGGTGAACAACTCAACCTGCGCGTCGCGGCCGGTGCTGAGCAGCATCGGGGTCAGGAAGCCGCCGATCAGCGCCAGAAATGCGATGGGTTGAGAGTCGCGCCCCACCGCGATGGCAATCAAGGCGCCGGTCACCACGATCATGCCCGCGAAGGCCACGCCCTGCGGCACCAGGTGGTAGTAGTCCCAGGCCGCGTAGAGCGAAAGGTAGAGAACGCCCCCGCCCAGTCCCGTCATGCCATCGGCGAAGTAGCGATAGCCGCGACCGAGCAACCATTGGCTGTAAACCAGCAGGCCGGTGCCGGCCAGCAACCCAATGGCCACGCGCCCGCCCGGACCCACCCAGTTGTTGTCGAAGGCGTACTTCAGGAAGAAGGCCACCGCCAGCAACACGGCGGCGATGCCAATGCGATTCAGCCAGCGACCGGCAATCAGCGTCTCCAGGTCGAGCCCGCCGGCGGGCGCGGCTGGCGGAGCAGGCGGCTCAGTGCTTTGCCGCAGCGGGCGCACAGGAAGCTGTGTAGCAGGCGGCGCTGCCGGTGGGCGTGGCGAAGGCGGGGTGGGCGGAACAGCTTCCGCCGGAACCGGCAGCCGGGCGGCAACCGCGGCTGCACTAGCCTCGGCCAGTCTGCGGTTCAACTCGCCCAACTGACGCTCCAGCGCGGCCAAGCGGGCCTCAACGTTTCCCGTCTCTGCTGCCTTGCTTTGCTTTTCCAACTCCCGCACGCGCACGTAGGCTCGATAGGCCAGAATCGGGCTGACCAATAGAAGGAAAACGATGAGGAGCCCGAGGAAAAGAAAACCCATAGCAACCGCCTCGCGCGCCGCCAAAGATGCGCGTATTAGAGCACAGCCGGCAGGAAAGTCAACGCGCGAAGGATTGGCACAAGGAAAAAACTGTCACGAACCGAAGAGGGAGGTGGAGGAAGCGCCGGCGGGGAGGCGACCGAGGTGTTTGTAGGCGAGTTCGGTTGCCATGCGGCCGCGCGGGGTGCGGCTGAGGAAGCCGATCTGCAACAGGTAAGGCTCGTAGACCTCTTCGATAGCGTCGGACTCTTCGCTCACCGAAGCGGCGATGGTGCCCACGCCCACCGGCCCGCCGCCGTACTTGTCGATGATGGTCAGCAGCAGCTTGCGGTCCATCTCGTCCAGACCGTAGGAGTCCACCTCCAGCATCTCCAGCGCTTCCTGCGCCACCGGGCGGGTGACGCTCCCGTCGGCGCGCACTTGAGCGAAGTCGCGCACACGCCGCAGCAGCCGGTTGGCGATGCGGGGGGTGCCGCGCGAGCGCCGCGCGATTTCCTCCGCGCCGCCGCCGTCGATGCCAATCTCCAAAATCTTCGCCGAGCGCGTGACGATGGTCTGCAAATCTTCCGCCGAGTAAAAGTCCAGCCGGTGGACGATGCCGAAACGCGAGAGCAGCGGCTTGGTAATCAGGCCGGTGCGCGTGGTGGCGCCCACCAGCGTGAACCGCTCCAGGCGGAACACCTGCGCCCGCGCGCCCGGGCCTTTGCCCACGATCATGTCAATCTTGAAATCTTCCAGCGCCGGGTAGAGGATTTCCTCCACCGTCGGCAGCAGCCGGTGCAGCTCGTCAATAAAGAGCACCTGCCGCGGCCCCAGAATGGAAAGAATGGTGGAGAGGTCGAGCGGGCGCTCCAGCACCGGCCCGGAGGTGGTTTCGATGTGCACGCCCAACTCGTTGGCCAGGATTTGCGCCAGGGTGGTCTTGCCCAGGCCGGGCGGGCCGCTCAGCAGCACGTGGTCGAGCGCGTCGCCGCGCGTGCGTGCCGCTTCCACCGCGATGGCGAGGTTTTCCTTCAGCCGCGCCTGCCCGATGAACTCTCCTAGCGTGCGGGGGCGGACGCTGACTTCAAACTGACGGTCTTCGTCCAGCGCCGCGCCGGAGAGAATCCCTTCCGCCTCGCCGGCTTTGTGCGGGCCAACGCTCAGCGCCTCTTTTCCCTTAGCCACTGCAACGCCCCTTTCATCAGTGCTTCAAACGTATCGCTGTGCGTGCCCGATTGTAGCACCACCTGCACCGCCTTGGCGGCCAGTTTTGCCTCGCAGCCCATGTTCTCCAACGCCGAAGCCGCCTCCTCCGCCGCCGCGCTCAGCGGCGCGCCCGCGGGCTCCGGCTCGGTCGCCGCCGCAAAAGTGTCGCGCAACTCCTGCACAATGCGCTCAGCGGTTTTGCGCCCGATGCCCGGCACCACCAGCGCCAAGGGATTATTGCGCCGCACGGCGCTGGCGATGTCCACGGGTGAGTGCGCCGCCAGCGCCATCAGCGCCATCTTCGGGCCCACGCTCTTAACCTTCAACAATTGGTAGAAGGCGTCGCGCTCCGCCGGGCTCTTGAAGCCGTAGAGGGTGATGGCGTCCTCGCGCACGTGCGTGTGCACCACCAGCGCCAGCTCCTTGCCGATGGCGGGCAGTTGCGAGGTGGAGTAGGGCACGCGCAACTGGTAACCCACCCCGCCCACGTCGAGAACAATCTGGTAGGGTTTCTTCGCTAGCAGTGAACCGTGCAGGTGCCCAATCATTCGCGCCGACTCGCCCCGCTCCCTCAACCACGGGAAGTTTCGCGCGCATTATTCAAGATGGGCACCACACTGTCAATCACCGCCAGAGTTGCTTCGACGCCGCAGGCGAACTGAGGGTGTCAGACCGTCCCGGATTCGAGTTCGACCGCGTCGATGACGCCGATGACGGCGGTGGAGATGGGGGAGTTGGGGCGGCCGACGGCCGTCATAGCAGAGAAGCCCTCCATGGTGACCAGCACCCGCTCGCCCACGCCCGCGTCCACGGCGTCCAGCGCCAGCACCGGGTCGCCCTTCTCGGCACCGTCGAGGTCGAGCGGCTGCACGTAGAGAATCTTCTGCCCCTCGTGCGACGCGTGCTTCTGTGTCGCCCACACCTCACCGATGACTCGCCCAATCAACACGGCATCAACTCCGCCTCTGCGCGCGGCGAAGCTCCTGCAAGAACTCATCCCGTTCGCGAGCAGACTGCGCCAGGCGGCGCGTTTTCTCCGTCAGGTAACGCTGGCCCTTGATCGGGCTGTTTTGCAGCGAATCCGCCCAGCCGCGCAGTTGGCGGGATATCGCTTCGGCGGCTGATTTCAAATTTGAGATTTCAGATTTCAACTCGCAAAACGCAGGCAGACGCTCAAAAAGGCACAGCATGGAGCGAACCTCGCCTGCCGAGCCGCGCGCAATGTAAAGAAACGTGAGCAACTCCTGCGTGGTGCCACGCTCAAATCCCTCCGCTATATTGTTTGACACGGAGACTGCTGCGCGTTCGATTTGGCTTCGAAGGCTCGGTTGACGCGCGAAGGCGCGATTCGAGGTCAAAGCCAGCACCCGTTGTGCCAGCTCGATGGCAGCGTTCCAAACCGGCAACTCTTCAAAGCGGCTGTATTTCACTGAACTCCAATATCCGTGTTCATCTGTGTGAATCCGTGCTTGCTTCTATCCGTGTTCATTTGTGTGTATCTGCTTGCCCTGAGCCGGTCGAAGGGATGGTTACTTTTTCTTTGACGTTCACGCGGTCCACAATGCCGACGATAGCGGCTTCGGTGGGAATCTCCCCCCCGGCCACCCCAGGGTAGCCTCGCGGCCGCGCGCCCAGTAGATGGTCTCGCCCGCACCCGCGCCCACAGCATCCAGCGCGATGATGGGGTTGCCCGTGGGCTTGCCGTCGCGGCCCAGCGGCTGCACCACCAGAATCTTCTTCCCGTCAATGGAGGGATGCTTGACCGTGCAAACCACGCTGCCGATGACTGTGCCCAGGAACATAGCTAAAGCAGATCGACGGACTGTTCGACGACCAACGCTAAACTGTTCAGCCCACGGGCTTCGGCCCGTGGGTCCCAGCGGCAGGAGCCGCTGGGTTGAACAGGGGTTTTTCGCAACACCGGGGCCCCATCAGCAAGGGGGAATTTCATTTTTGTGCGGAGGCGGTAGCCAACTCTTCCTGCTCGTCCAGGTGGATGCTATCCACCACGCCCACGATGGCGGTATCCACCGGGCGATCCTTGCATTCGGTGGCCATGCGAGCCGAGCTGCCCTGCACCAGCAAAACCGTTTCCCGAAACCCGGCGTCCACCGTATCCACCGCCACCAGGTAGTTGCCGGTGTCTTTGCCGTCAGGCAAAATAGTCTTCACCACCAGCAGTTTCTTGCCTTCCAGGCGGGGGTCCTTGCAGGTGGCGACCACCGTCCCCACCACTCGTGCCAGCAACATAAGACGGGTTCCTTCCAGCTCGGTTGCTCTCCGCCGGAGGACAACGAAGAGACAGGCGGTGCGACGCGCCGCGCAGGCGGCACCGCAGGGAAAACTTACTAGCCGACCAGCTCGCCGACCTTGCCGATGGGCAGCACGTCTTCCAGCGACGGATGCGGCCGCGGAATCACGTGCACGGCAATCAGCTCGCCCACCCGGCGGGCGGCGGCCGCGCCAGCGTCGGTGGCGGCCTTGACCGCAGCCACGTCGCCGCGCACCAGTGCGGTCACGTAGCCCGAACCGATCTTCTCCCAACCCACCAGCGTCACCTTGGCGGCTTTCACCATGGCGTCCGACGCCTCGATCATGGACACCAACCCGCGGGTCTCAATCATTCCCAGCGCTTCACCCATTCCGGCTCCTCTCTTCCGTCCGAATGACTACGAACGCACTTTAGCAGATTTCACAGCTTCGTCAATCAGTGCTTCCAATTCTTCGCGGCTCACCCAGAAGCGGTCGCGCCTCTCGGCCCGATGGTTCCCGCAGGCGCAGGTGTGCACCGGCTCCGAGGTTACCGGGCAGGTCTCCGTCAGCGGGGCCACCGGCGCGCCGATGCCGCCGAAGTAGCGCGCGCGCGCTTCCCCCAGCTTCTCCACCTCTTCCCGGCTCAACAGGTTCGGCCCGCCCAGCAACTGTGTCACCAGCGAAATCCGCGCGAAGTGCTCCACCGTCTCCATCCGCATGTAGGCCGTCAGCAGGTCGGCGCCGTAGGTGACCACGCCGTGGTTAGCCATCAGAATCGCGTCGTACTGCGCCACCAGCGGCGCCAGCGCCTCGGTCAGCTCGGGCGTGCCGGGCGTGCCGTAGCGGGCCAGCGGGATGCAGCCCAGCGCCAACACCACCTCGCTGATCAACGCTTGATTCAGCGCCAAGCCGGCGGCGGCGTAGCCGGTGGCCGTGGGCGGGTGCGCGTGCACCACCGCGTGCACGTCCGGGCGGCGCTTGTAGATCAGCAGGTGCATGGCGACCTCACTCGACGCCTTGCGCCGGCCCTGCACGTGCCCGCCTTTGGTGTCCACCACCACCAAGTCGTCGGGCGCCATCATGCCCTTTGACATCAGCGTGGGCGTGGCCAGCACGCGCCGCTGGTCGAGTCGGACGGAAACGTTGCCGTCGGTGGCCGCGACGTAGCCGTGCTGGTGCACCCAGCGGCCCACCGCGCAGACATCCCGCCGGTGCTCGACCTCGGTCTTATTGTGTCCGGGCTCGATGCCCTTGGGCTCGCTCATCTAGTTCACTTAGGACGGGGCGCACCCCAGCCCCTAAGAGTCAGTATGCAGGAACCGTCCTCCGCCTGCCAGCATAGCCAAGCCGCCCGTGCCCCTGCAAACAAATAATCGGCCTCCGGGTTCTGCTCACGGCTGAGGTGAGCGCGGACGGAAGAAGGCGCGGCGGTGGGGGATGTCGATGGTCAGGACGAACGCGCGCAGTTGCTGGTTGCCGATCACGCATTGGCCGTAGGGATTGCCGTCCGCGCCCCGGCGCCGGTCCACCCGGAAGGCCACGTTGGCGAACACACGCCCCGCCAGTTCCAACTGCACCACGCGATGGGTAGCAAGCCTTCGCCCCCGGCGCGCGTCCTTCCGGCTCACGTCCATACCAACCTGCTCGGCCATGTGCCGGCCCAGCACGCTGGTCTCAGCGCCGGTGTCGAGCTCGAACTTGCAGCGGTGCGCACCTTCCAGCCGCCCGTTGACATACAAGCTGGCGCCGGAAAAGCGCGGCACCGAGTAAAGCTCCAATGGCAGCGGCAACTGGTCGGCGGCGGGCGTCAGCTCCACCGCGCGCGCCCACAAGCGCAGCGTGCCGCCGCGCCCGACCCGTCCTGGCTGTGTGCGGGGCGGGTAGGTGATCTCAAAAACGAACTGCTCCATCCAGTTAAACCCCAGGATGCCGGCTACCAGCTCTCCCACGTGTTGGGACAGGCTCGACAGGTCGCGGATGACAAGTTCCAGATCGCGCGCTTCCGCTTTACCCACCGCCAGCGTGCGCGCTCGCGCAAAACCTGGCCCACCCGCGCCCGGACGCTCGGAGGTTTCGATGCCCAGCCGGCGCGCCACTCGTGCATCAATCAAGCTGGTGGTGGAGCCGGTATCGAAGGCGAAAGGCAGCGGCTGCGATCCGTTCACGCGCACCTGCACCAGCAGCACTGGCGCCGCGTAGCGCAGCTCTACTACTTCCAACGGCTCCTGCGCCGCACTCAGAGTGGGGGCGGTGAAAATCAACCAAAGCAGGTAACAGAACTGAAGACGGGTTGCCACGGCAAATTAGGCGATGCCGTCAGGCATAGAGGCCGCGGAGCTTGAGGGCGAAGGCTACGCGGTCAATCGCCAGCATGTAGGCGGCGATGCGCAGGCTAACGTTGTGGCGCTCGGCGTAGCTACAGACGTCGTCGAAGCTGGCCACCATCATCTGTTCCAGGCGCTCGTTGACCATGGCTTCGGTCCAGAAGTAGCCCATGCGGTCCTGCACCCACTCGAAGTAGCTCACCGTCACGCCGCCGGCGTTGGCCAGGATGTCCGGCACCACGAAAACTTTCTTCTCCTCCAGAATCTCATCCGCCAGCGCGGTGGTGGGGCCGTTGGCGGCCTCGACGATGATCGTGGCCTGGATGCGGTCGGCGTTCCGGCTGGTGATTACGTTCTCGACCGCTGCCGGCACCAGAATGTCGCACTCAAGGTAGAGAACTTCGTCCGCGTCCACCGCATCGCACCCGGCCAAGCCCGGCACCTGCTGCGCCTGCTGCACGTGCTCCAGGAGCTTGGGCACGTCGATGCCTTTGGGATTGTAGAGGCCGCCGTGCACGTCGGATACGCCCACGATCTTGTAGCCGGCCTCGTGCATCAGCGTGGCGGTCACCGACCCCACGTTGCCGAAACCCTGGATGACCACGCGCTGCTCGGCGCGCTTGCGGCCCAGCTTCCGCAAGGCGCGGTCGCAGGCAATCAGGCAGCCGCGCCCGGTGGCCTCGCGCCGGCCCCGCGACCCGCCCAGGTCGATGGGTTTGCCGGTGACGACGGCGGTGGTGGCGTGGCGGACGTGCATGGAATAGGTGTCCATTACCCAGGCCATTATCTGCTCGTTGGTACCCAGGTCGGGCGCGGGCACGTCGCGCTCCGGGCCCAGGTCGGCCAGCAGCTCGGCGGTGTAGCGGCGGGCAATGGCCTCGAGCTCGCGCCGGCTGAGCTTCTCCGGGTCGCAAATTACGCCGCCTTTGGCGCCGCCAAAGGGGATGTTGACCACCGCGCACTTCCAGGTCATCCAACTGGCCAGGGCGCGGATTTCGTCCAGCGTCACATCGGGGGAAAAGCGGATGCCGCCCTTGCCCGGCCCGCGCACGAGGGAGTGGTGCACCCGGTAGCCGACAAAAACCTCGATCGCCCCGTTGTCCCTCACCACCGGGATGTAGAGCGTGATTTCTTTGGTCGGAGTGCGGAGGACGTGCTGGAAGCCTTCGTCCAGCCCCAGCTTGGAGGCCGCGCGGTCGAACCGCACCCCCATGTTCTCGTACACCAGGAGTTCCTTCTCAGCAGCAATGATCGCCATCGAAGCTCATCTCCCCTTGGTCAACGGTGTGTTGTCCGCGGCGTAACGCGAGTATAAGGCGCGAAAGCGGTGCTGGCAAGAAGCCTTACGTTCACGTACGATTTGAAGGAAGCGGACTGATTTCTTCTGCGATTCTGCGCCTGCTGGCCGACAAAACTGAAACTTACCCCCATTCCAAGCTGGCAGGCGCGAACTGCGGCGGCACAACATTGTAGTTGTCTTTACCCGGAAAGCAGGGTAAACCGTCATCGAAGCCTGGCCGATGAAGCCGGTAGGAGGTAGAGGCGATGATTCGAAGAATGGCGGTCGCAGTTTTCTTTTCTCTTCTCGTTTCTGCGTTGCCCGCCTGGGCGCAGAGTGAAGGACACCTGCGGGAGTACTTCGAAGGCAAGCAGGTGGTGCTGAAGATGGACATGCCGGCGACCAAGGAAGGCGTGAACCTGCGCGCCGACCGGCTGCCGCGGATTGATCGCAAGAAGTACGAGAAAAAGCTCAATCGCTACGGCACCTCCATCCACCAAGGGTGGCCCATCCGCATCACCCTTATCAAGGTCAAGAAAAAGCACATCGAGTTCCAGTTGGAGGGCGGCGGCTATGGAGCCCAGTATGTCCGCAGAAAGGAATATCCTCCCACCCCTCCCACGGAGCAGGAAATCAACCTGGAAACGGAACTGGAAACAATGGAGAGCCATTATCCGGAGGTTCGTCGGGCCGCCGAAGAAAGACTCGAGGAGCTGCACTACGAACGTGAGCAGGAAGATGCCCGCCTGCGGGCCGTGGCCGCCGAGGAGTACGCGGCTGAAAAGCGGCGTGTCCGCGAAATCGCCCTCGCCTCCGGCTCGCGCTTCAACCTCCGCTTCAACAAGCGGGTACCACGCGATGCGCTCACCCCGGAAGGGTTCATGGCAGTGCTGGCCGAGTACGTGGACTTCTCCCCGGAAGCGGTCGAGGAAGCTTTGCGGCGACAGGCGGCCGAAGAGGCCGAGGAGCCGGAGATCGACATCGCGGAAGCCTTTGAGCCCAGCCCGGACGAGGAACCACCGGCAGCCCTGCGGAAAGGCCTTTTGTGGGAGGAAGTGGTCGAGCTGCTCGGGCGGCCGTCCAAAATGGAGCAGCGGCAAGAGGGCACCCTGCAGGTGCTTGTCTGCACCTTTGAGAACAGCTCCTATGACCGCGTGGAAACCGAGTTTGTCGAAGACGTGCTGGTGCGCTTCACTCCCCCGCCCCGGTAGAGAGCCGGCACGGGACAGGCACTACGCCCGACCTCTTCGGCCTCCGCGCCTTCCACTTCCAATCAGCTCAGCCCACAGGCCTGCTTGCCGCAGGCAAGCTTCTGCCTCCGGGCTGAACGGTGGCAAGAAGCTAATCGAGCAGGGTCATAATTTCGGCCAGCGGCTTCTTGGGGATGTCGGGGACTTGGGCATTCTCGGCGGGGTAGCCGACGGGAATCAGCAGGTAAGGCTTCTCGTTGGCGGGGCGCTTCAGAATCCGGCTGAGAAAACCCATCGGGCTGGGCGTGTGCGTCAGCGAGACCAGCCCCATCCAGTGCAGCGCGGCAATCAGAAAGCCGCAGGCGATACCCACCGACTCCTGCACGTAGTAGTTCTTGACCTTCTGCTCGCTGCCGTCCGCCCGCCGCCGCTACTCTTCCACCGCCAGACGCTCGAACTCCAGCGGGACGAACGGATAAACCCCTTCTCTTGGGCCCTTCGCTCTTCCCATCGCCTCCTCCGCCGTGCTCCCGCCACCATGCGGGGCACGCGCGCATCATACCGGCGACTCAGAAGTGTCAGGGGTTGGGGAAGAAAAGCACCCTGTTCGGTGGGGGCGTCCCGAAACGTCCCGCTGCGCGGGACTAGGGGACAGGTAGTGGCCGCGGTCTGATTCTTACTGCTTCGCTTTGGCTACCACTTCGGCTGGCGCGTAGTAGCCGCGGCGGGTGTGGACGGAGTAGTCGCTGTCGGCACGGCCGAAGCGGTCAACGAGACGCACGTCAATCTTGCGAAAGGCGCCGTCGCGCTCCTTGTTGGTGGACTGGTAGCCAAGCGTGTAGCGCAGCTTGAGCCGCGAAATCACCGCCGCCAGCGCCGCCTGCAACGACCCCACTCGCCGCACGTCGATGATTTCTCCGCCCGTCTCCCGCGTCACCTTGCGCACCGAACCCGTTCCACTCATCCAGATGGGCAGGCGCATGGTCAGGGGCGTGGGCTCACCCACAGTCTTAATGCTGTACACCACCGTCTCGGATTCCAGCGCCATCCGGATCAACTGTCCCTGGCTACTGCGGCCCTTGGTGGTGGCCTGATTGTCGGAAATAAGAATGATAGCCTTGCGGCGGTCGGGCGCAACCGCGCTCAGGTAGTAGGTGGCGTCGAAGAGCGCGTCGGTGATGTTGGTGCCGCCGCCGGCGCGGATGCGGTCGGCGATGCGCTGCCGGTCGGTGGTCAAGTCTTCCAACCGCCGTACGTCGCTGGCAAAGGCAAACAAAGCCACCTGGTCGCCGGGCTTGAGCTGGGTGAGGGTCTGGTAGGCGGCCCGGCGCAACTCTCGCATGTAGGGGGCGACGCTGCCGCTGCGGTCCACCACCAAGGCGACCGCCAGGGGCAGCTCGTCGCGCGAGAAGTGGCGAATCTTCTGCTCCTCGCCGTCTTCGAACAAGCGAAAGTCTTCCTTGGTCAGGTTGTCGAGCGGGCGCCCGCCGCGGCCGCGCACCACCGCGTCCAGCATCACTAAGCGCACGTCCACTTTGAACCTATAACCGTCCGGGTCGCCCAGGTTCGGGTCTTCCGGCGGTAGAGTATCGCTTGGATACCCGCCCGCCGCCGAAAACGCGGGCGGGGGGTTGCTGCGGGCAATCTGCGTAGCGCGCTGCGCGGCCGCCTCGGGGACGTCAAGCCGGGATTTCCGTTTTGCCTGCCCCTGATGGCACGTTTATACACCCGATCGCCGCCGATCGCACAAAAACTTCGATCGTCGCACAATCGCTCAGCTTCAAAGGCCTTCATCTGAGCCCGCGCCGACGTGCGACCGACTGGAACCCCTGCTTTTCGGGCATTTCTCAGACACCGCTCCACACGTGTGCCCCGTGTCATCGCCGGGCGGGCTTCGTTGCACTTCAGGCCGCGCGTCAGCCTGCCGGCACGGGTAGCGCCCAGATCCTCCGCAGCATGTCGCCGAACAGCCGCCGCGTGAGATGCCCTTCCGCCAGCAGAAGCCAGTAGTACCGCGCATGCTTCACCAGCCGGCCCCCAGTTTTCACCAGTCGCTGCTGGAGACTCGTGAGCGACCAGCGCTTGACCCGCAGCGGAAGGACCAGTCTGCGCCACAAGTTGCCCAGATTGTAGGCCAGGACGCTCAGTTGCAGGCGCACCTCGTTCGCCCGGAAACGATGGCACGACAGCCGCGTCCAGTGGGTGGCCTGCTTGCCTTCCTTGATCCATTGCTCCGCCGTACCGCGCTTGTTGTAAAACCGCACGACCGAGCGGCTCGGGAGGGCCATGTTGGTCACGATGAAGCCGACGCGAGGGAACAGCTCACCTTGGTGGTGCTCTCCACCTTGGCGACGATCCGTCTGGGCGTGGTCCAGCTCTTGGCCTGATAGCGGAAACTCTGGTAGCGCACCAAGGGCTTGCAGCTCGGCCGTCCCGGCGGACGAAAGAGGATGTCTTCGATTTCCAGCTCCAAGCTCTTGTTCGCCGGCATGCGAATGGCATAGTCCACGTCGCGCTGCTCGAGCGCGTCGTAGATCTCGGGCTTCGCGAACGCGGCGTCTGCGCGGAACGCTACGCGCTTGCCCTCCACCTGCTGCCGGTCAATCTCCGGTACGAGCAGGTCGTCCCAGTCGTCGGCGCTATGCACGTTGCCTGGCCGCAGCGTGGCGGCGAGGCAGTCCCCATGCTCGGTGAACAGAAACAGCGGGTGGTAGCAGACGGACTCGAAGTGCCCGTTATAGGCGCTCCCTTCCTGCGCCCCATGCACCGGGCTCTCGCTCGAATCCATGTCGAGCACGATCCGGTCGGCGCGCGTCGCCATCTCGGCCTGTGCAAGCACCTCCCGGTTCACGGCCCTCAACCCGACGAGATTCTCCTCGTGGGTCAGCAGCTCTGTCTCGAACCAATGCAGCGTCGATGTCAGCGCCGCACCCCGGTCCCAGCGCTTTGGCGACCCGATGAGACGAAATGTTGGGTCTGCCGACACGCGCCCCGCGTCGTTGAGATCTTCGTAGCCCGCGAGGCGACTGTAGACCGACTGCCGCAGGAGATCCACCACGCTGAACTGGGTGTTCATCCCCTGTCGGGAATCGCTCAGGTGCTCGGCGATGAGTGTCTCCAGCCCCAGACGTTCATCCAACTCGCGCACCAGAATGAGGCCAGCGTCAGAAGTGACGCGCGATCCCTGGAACGCGACTTTCAAGAAGCCGTTGAACGCGAACTGGAATGGCTCGTGTTGTAATTCACCCACCGGGTGTCACCCTCCGTAGTGTGGTTCCTTACGTCGGAGCCCCAAAACTCAAGGCGCAGCGACTGGTCCTGGCGATACGGTACCACAGCCAAATCGGAAATCCGGGTCAAGAGTGTGGTCGAGCTCGATTTCAAACATCATCCCGCGCGGAAGGTCCAGGTCGGGGCCGCGCTTGAAGAGCACGCTGAGCAATCCAACGCCGGCTCCAACCGCGCTGCCATAGGCCGCACCTTTCCCGCCTCCAACCGCAGCGCCCAACAGGGCACCTTGCAGGCCGCCCTGCGCCACCACCACCATGTCGCGCCCCTGGCCGCCTTCCCCCTTCAGCCGCGGCTCGCCCTTTTTCGGGTTGCTGACCTGGGTGAATCCGGCGCGTATCACACTGGCGTTGAGAGGCAGGGTGGTGCCGTCGGGCAGGATAACTTCCTCAAAGCGCAGGCGAATCTCAGCGCGCCCCTTGATCCGCCCGGGGCGTTTGATTTTGGTGACGGTGGCGCGCACCGAGCTGCCGCGCGGGATGGCGACATGGTAACCCACCAACACCTCGTCCATGGTGATGAAGTAGGCGTGCTCGCCTTGCTGGGTATGGCGGGTGTGGAGGGAAGTTTCGAGCTCCAGCAGCAGCTGTTCGCCCGCCGCAACCGTGAGCACATCGGCGGGGGCGGCCGCAGAAGCGGCTGGCGCAGGAGCCGATTGCGCTCCCACTGACGCGACCCAGACCAAAGCTGCCAGCGCCAGTGTTGCCGCAACTACCACTTGCCTCATCCTTCACCCCCCGTTCTTTCTCCTACCCTAGATGCGGCCATCCCAGGCCGGGATGCTCCTATAAATAAAGCGGATGTTTGCTCACCTTTTGCCCGCTTTTTCGTCCGAACTTAGCAGGGAGATTCACCGTACTTTAAGCTAAGAGGCAGTCCGTCGAGACGAAGGAGGACAAGATGAAATTTCGGACACGTTGGCCGGCAGCAGCCCTGGCCGTGGTGGTGTTGGCAACCGCCGGCTCCGCAGCGGCGTGGGCGGCTACCGTCGAGGGTTCCTTTGAGCGCACTTTGACCGTCACCGGCCCGGTGGAGCTGGACGCCAAGACCGGCTCGGGCAGCATCAGCGTCCGCACCGGCGAGGCCGGCACCGTTTACGTCCGCGCTACCATCAAGGCCCGCAGCGGATGGCTGGAAGGCAGCCGCGATGCGGAAGAGAGGGTCCGCGCCCTGGAACAGAATCCGCCCATCGAGCAGGAGGGCAACACCATCCGCATCGAACACATTGAGGACTGCGACCTGCGCCGCAACATTTCCATCAGCTATGAGATCGTCGTCCCGGTCGAGACCGAGTTGCGCTCGGCCACCGGCTCCGGCAGCCAGACCATCGACGGTGTGCGCGGCCCGGTGCGGGCCGCCACCGGCAGCGGCGGCATCCGCGCCACCGGCGACTGGAAACTGCGCGCCGGCTCCAGCGGCATCACCGTCCGCCTGTCCTCGGAAGCGGCCTTTGACCTCTACGCCCGCACCAGCTCTGGGAGCATCTCCACCGACCACCCCCTGACCGTGCAGGGCACCATTAAGCGCCGGGAGTTGCGCGGCAAGGTACGGGGCGGCGGCTACCTGGTGGACATGCGCACCGGCTCGGGCAGCATCCACATCGAATGAGGTGACAAAAAAATCCGGAACAGGGAACAAGGAGGACCAATACGGCCATAGGCCGCCTCTTCTGCATGGACTTGGAGGAATCCCCAGACCGGAAACACACCCTGGCGGCCCGCCCGCAAAACCGTCAAGCGAGCCAGGGTTGGGGGCCAAAGCTCCGTGGCGCTGCCGGTAAGTGGCAACGCAATCCCGTCAAGCTTAGAAACCTCTTAGATCAAGAATAAAATTTCTCTTCAGCCGGTGGAACTTCACTCGACTGATGGTGAAGCGAATTCCGCGCCAGCCTCGCTCGCCCAGCCTGTTCAAGCAGATAGAGTCCTCCGCTCCGGAATCGCGGGCAGGATTTTCCAGAATAATCTAACTAACGTTGGCAGCAAACTTGCCGAAGAAATAGTTAGTAGGGAAGTCGAAGGGGAGGAAGAGAGGAAAACTCGAGTTCGGCCCTACGTTGCACCGATCGCACTCTTCGCTCCTCACCACCAGCCCAAGTGCTGGGGAAAGGGGGATGCCATGAGCACCAAGCATCTCGCAGGAGCAACCGCGCTGCTGCTGACCTGCCTCGCCACCGGCGCCCCCACGGCGACCGCCGGCGGCCTGGACGACAAACTTCCCTCCCTGGACGGCCTGGTGCGTTACGGATGCGCGGTTCGAGGTCCCATTCTGCAAACCGATCACGCCCATCCCAGCGGAAGAACAAAGTCCGTCTGGTCGGTTACTTTCTGGGCGGAGCACATAAGCCTATTCGGGAAGAAAGTCCGCAAGGACTGGAAGCTCCTGTACTCCTTCCGAAAGAAGCGCAGCAAGGGACTGACCGACTGCGACAAATTCATGGACCGGGTCATAAAAGCCCAGCGCAAGAATGCAACCCTGGCCGGCAGCCGGAAGCGTCCCGGAGAAGCCTTAGCGACTACCGCCGCCCGGGCGCCCATCAACTAGCCCTCCGGCCACGTTGCAGGATGCGGCGGCGACAGGCAGGGAGCGGCGTCTTGCGGCTCGGCCAGCCTTATTCTTCTTCCTGCTTCGTTTCCGTGGGCGGCTTGATACCCAGCAGCCACTTGTTAAACCAATTGAGGTTCCGCTCCAAAGCATCCCGGAGGAGCTTGGGCTCACGGATGCCGTGCGGCTGGCGCGGATACACCACCATCTCCACCGGCACGCCCACTTTCTTCAGCGCCCGGTAGAACTCTTCCCCCTGCGAAAGCGGCACCCGGCGGTCTTCCCCTCCGTGCTGAATCAAGGTAGGCGTCTTGGCGTTTCCGACGAAGTTGATGGCTGAATGGCGCAGATATTCCCGCATGTCCTCCCAGGGCCTGCCCCCGAAGTGGGACGCCATGAATTCGGGGATGTCGGTGGTGCCGTACATGCTGACCAGGTTGCTGAGGCCGGCGCCCATCGAGGCCGCCTGGAAGCGCGTGGTCTGGCTCACAATCCACGACGTCATGTAGCCGCCGTAGCTCCAGCCCATTACCCCCAGGCGCTCCGGGTCGGCCACCCCCTGCCGGATGAGTTGGTCCACTCCCCGCAGGATGTCGCGGTAGTCGCCGTAGCCCCAGTCCTTGAAGTTGGCCCGCCGGAAGCGCTGGCCGTAGCCCCCGCTCCCGCGCGGGTTGGGCAGGAACAACACGTAGCCTTGCTCCGCGAAGGCATGCAGCGGATAGGCGCTGCGGCGCGGCGTGAAGCCATAACTGAACACCCCCGAGGGCCCTCTGTGGATTACCACCAGCAGCGGGTAGCGCTGGCCCTCCTGATAGTCCTTGGGCTTCACCACCAAACCCTCCAGGTCCAGCCCATCCTTGGAGCGGTAGCGCAGCAACTCAGTCGTCGGCGCGGTGCCGGCGAAAGCAGCGTTGACGGCGGTGAGCTTTTCCAGCGTGCTGGCGGCGACATCCAACCGGTAGACCTCCGCCGGGGTGGCCGGGTCGGAGAGCGCCAGTGCCAGCGCGCTGCCATCCCGGCTGAAATCGAAGCCGTGCACCACCCGCTGCTGGTCATGGCTGCTTACCGGCTGGTAGCGGCCCGTGCTCACCTCCAGCCGGAACAGCCGGCGGGCCACGCCCTGCCCGGCCGGGTAGTAGAGCCACTGGCCGTCGGCTGACCAGCGGTGCATCCCCGCCCCAAAACCGCCAATGCGTTCGTCAAACGACTCGGAGACGTTCCGCAGCCCGGTGCCGTCCGGCCGCACCACGTGCAAATAGACATTCCCAACCCAGGCGTCGCGCGGCTCTGCAGCAACAAAGGCAATCCACTGCCCGTCGGGCGAAAAGCGCGGGCCCGCATCCAACCCCGGACGCGCCACCAGGTCGCGGACATCGCCTGTGCTGAGGTCCAGCAGCTTCAAGTCGGACTCGAAGAAGTCCGGCACCTTGGGGGTGGGCTGGGCGCTGAAGGCCACCCACCGCCCATCGGGCGAAATGTGGAACCCGCTCACGTGGTAGTCTTCTTTGGTCAACTTGGTCGGTTCCTTTTCCTCCAAGCGAAAGCGGTAGAGCCGCGCGTACTTGATGTTCTGGTCCATCAGGATGGGGTCGTTCTTCTCCTTCTTGCGCTTCTCCTCTTCTTCGGTGGGTGGGTCGGACGCCGTGAAGATGAAGCCGCTCCCGTCCGGCAGCCACTGGAAGCTCGAGACCGACAGCTTCTCAAACTTGGTCGCGGCCTCGGCCTCGCCACCCTCGGGGGAAATCAGCCAGATATTGGTCTTGCCGCCGCGGTTGGAAAGAAAAGTGATGCGCTGGCCGTCAGGCGACCACGCCGGCGCATTGTCGCGCTTGGGGCCGCGCGTCAACTGGAAGCTGTGGCCGGTGGCGAACTCCACCAGCCACAGGTCGGAGTTCATCACATTCTCTTCCAGGTCGGCCACCGTCGCCACAAACACCGCTCGCCTGCCCCCCGGCGATACCTCCACATTCCCCAAAGATCGATAGGTCAGAATCTTGGCGATGTCGTTCGCCCCGGCAAGCGACGCGCCCACCACCAGCAACACCACGGTCCACAGCAATGGCCGAAAGACTTTCATCGTTTCTCCTCGCCTACAACGTCCTTAAACCTATACACCATGCCGCTCGGCCCGCCAATCGCAGAAAGACAAGCCCGGCCACAGGCAGCGCCCGAGCCTGCCGGAGCATCCACGTTCCTGTAGGCGAAGCGGCGGCGCTGCTTTATATTGGGTGGTGAGGATGATTCGAGGAACTCAACCGAGACGCGGACTCGCAGAGGCGCGCGGCGTGTGCGCGTTGCTGCTGGCGGGCCTGTGCCTGTTCTCCGCCGCTCCCAGCCGCGCCGCGGACTCGCACCCCTGCGCCAAAGGGATTGAACTCAGGTTCAGCGTGCAGGAACCCACCCAGGGAAGTCTTCTTCTGTTGGAAGTCCATGCCGCCCAACCCCTGGCCGACCTCAAAGCCGCGTGGGGAAAACAGACTCTTTATTTTTGGAGCGACAGGACGGCGGAGACGGCGGAGAATGTGCACCGGGCCCTGGTGGGCATTGATCTGGGCAAGCCGCTGGGACTTTCTGCGCTCACCGTCGCCGCCCAGTTGGACAACGGCAAACGGCTGGCCTGCAGCGCGCTGCTTTCCGTCCAGGACGGCAAGTTCATCGTCGAACGCCTGCGCGTTCCCCGCCGCTTCGTGGAGCTGAGCGCCAAAAACCGGAAGCGTGCTCAGCGGGAGAGCCGTCTGCTGCGGGAGGTCTGGGCGGCCGTGACCCCGGAGCGGCTCTGGAAAGGAGAGTTTCACCTGCCGGTGAAAGCGGTGGAGGCTTCGGGCAACTTCGGTCGCCGCCGCTTCCTTAACGGCCAGGCCCGCTCCCCGCACTCGGGGGAAGATTTCCCCGCTCCGGCCGGCACGCCCGTGCGCGCCGCCCAGCAGGGCCGGGTGGCGCTGGCGCGCAACTTTTTCTTCTCCGGCAATACGGTGGTGCTCGACCACGGCCTGGGCCTCTATACGTTCTACGGCCACCTGAAGTCTATCGTCGCCAAGGAAGGCGAAATGGTCGAAGCCGGGGCGCTGGTGGGCCGCGTGGGCGCCACCGGTCGCGTCACCGGCGCCCACCTCCATTGGGCCGCCCGGCTCAACAACACCCGCGTCAACCCCCTCGACCTGCTCGCGCTCTTCTCCCAGTAGCTGGATAGAAGCGGTACCATTTGGTTCCGGTTGAAACCGAAGGGGGAAGGGTATCTGATAGGGCCAACCTTTCGGAGGTGCTGGCGATGAAAAAACGTTGTTTGGTCCCGGATTTCCGATTTGGCTGTGGTACCGTATCGCCAGGACCAGTCGCTGCGCCTTGAGTTTTGGGGCTCCGACGTAAGGAACCACACTACGGAGGGTGACACCCGGTGGGTGAATTACAACACGAGCCATTCCAGTTCGCGTTCAACGGCTTCTTGAAAGTCGCGTTCCAGGGATCGCGCGTCACTTCTGACGCTGGCCTCATTCTGGTGCGCGAGTTGGATGAACGTCTGGGGCTGGAGACACTCATCGCCGAGCACCTGAGCGATTCCCGACAGGGGATGAACACCCAGTTCAGCGTGGTGGATCTCCTGCGGCAGTCGGTCTACAGTCGCCTCGCGGGCTACGAAGATCTCAACGACGCGGGGCGCGTGTCGGCAGACCCAACATTTCGTCTCATCGGGTCGCCAAAGCGCTGGGACCGGGGTGCGGCGCTGACATCGACGCTGCATTGGTTCGAGACAGAGCTGCTGACCCACGAGGAGAATCTCGTCGGGTTGAGGGCCGTGAACCGGGAGGTGCTTGCACAGGCCGAGATGGCGACGCGCGCCGACCGGATCGTGCTCGACATGGATTCGAGCGAGAGCCCGGTGCATGGGGCGCAGGAAGGGAGCGCCTATAACGGGCACTTCGAGTCCGTCTGCTACCACCCGCTGTTTCTGTTCACCGAGCATGGGGACTGCCTCGCCGCCACGCTGCGGCCAGGCAACGTGCATAGCGCCGACGACTGGGACGACCTGCTCGTACCGGAGATTGACCGGCAGCAGGTGGAGGGCAAGCGCGTAGCGTTCCGCGCAGACGCCGCGTTCGCGAAGCCCGAGATCTACGACGCGCTCGAGCAGCGCGACGTGGACTATGCCATTCGCATGCCGGCGAACAAGAGCTTGGAGCTGGAAATCGAAGACATCCTCTTTCGTCCGCCGGGACGGCCGAGCTGCAAGCCCTTGGTGCGCTACCAGAGTTTCCGCTATCAGGCCAAGAGCTGGACCACGCCCAGACGGATCGTCGCCAAGGTGGAGCACCACCAAGGTGAGCTGTTCCCTCGCGTCGGCTTCATCGTGACCAACATGGCCCTCCCGAGCCGCTCGGTCGTGCGGTTTTACAACAAGCGCGGTACGGCGGAGCAATGGATCAAGGAAGGCAAGCAGGCCACCCACTGGACGCGGCTGTCGTGCCATCGTTTCCGGGCGAACGAGGTGCGCCTGCAACTGAGCGTCCTGGCCTACAATCTGGGCAACTTGTGGCGCAGACTGGTCCTTCCGCTGCGGGTCAAGCGCTGGTCGCTCACGAGTCTCCAGCAGCGACTGGTGAAAACTGGGGGCCGGCTGGTGAAGCATGCGCGGTACTACTGGCTTCTGCTGGCGGAAGGGCATCTCACGCGGCGGCTGTTCGGCGACATGCTGCGGAGGATCTGGGCGCTACCCGTGCCGGCAGGCTGACGCGCGGCCTGAAGTGCAACGAAGCCCGCCCGGCGATGACACGGGGCACACGTGTGGAGCGGTGTCTGAGAAATGCCCGAAAAGCAGGGGTTCCAGTCGGTCGCACGTCGGCGCGGGCTCAGATGAAGGCCTTTGAAGCTGAGCGATTGTGCGACGATCGAAGTTTTTGTGCGATCGGCGGCGATCGGGTGTATAAACGTGCCATCAGGGGCAGGCAAAACGGAAATCCCGGTTGGTATGGCTTCTCTGCCTTGGCCTGAGCGCGTGCACCGGCATGGGGCAGCAAGAACCGGCGGCGCCGGTGGAGTTGAAAAGGTTTCCGCTGGACAGCTTGGACGGGGTGCAGGCCACAACCGGAGTGAGCTTCGATGCTGAGGTGTCGAGTGACGGGAACGGCGCGCTGCGAGTCGATGCCACCGAAGCGCTCACGGTGCCACTGTTTGAGGTCACCGACGTCGAGATTGAGAACGCACTGCTGATCTACCAAGCCAGCGTGCAGTCGGAGAACCTCGACGGGCAGGCCTACTTGGAAATGTGGGTCCGGCTCCCCGGTGCGGGCGAATTCTTCTCCCGCGGGCTCGACCGGCCCCTGACCGGAACCATGAGCTGGATGGAAGTGGCCACACCTTTCCTCCTCCAGCAGGGACAAAAGCCGGACCTGATACGCTTGAACCTGGTGGTGAAAGGAAAAGGCCGGGTGTGGATTGACGACGTGCGCCTGCTGCGGCGCCCTCTGCCCGGCGGCTAGCTCCTTCAATCCCGCTGCCAAGGAATCGCGGCGAGGACTTGGTTCAAATCCAGGTGGTGCCCGGCGTAGCGGTTACGCCGGAGACTCTATTCGACGCACGGCTGAAGATTGTGCATGAGGCTGACCTAGAAGCCGGTCGCACCCGCACACTGCATGACATGTTCTTCGCCAACCTGACCCACCAAGAAGAAGGCGCAGACTGAGGCAGTCCGCGCCCTGTACTCCCATCCGCCTCGAGCCGCGGCGCGGTTCCTCTGCGGTGGCTCGTACTCACTGGCTTCCGCGTCCTTTTACTGCGGCCGCGGCCCGGGGGGGAACCTGCGCCCCGGCAAACCTTTGCCGCGGATTTCCCGCAACTGCGCTTGCTGCTCGGGCGTGAGTTCGTTCTTGATGCGCACCATCAAGCCGATTTGCGCGCGCTTGACCTCCCGCTCAACGTCCAGCACCTTGTCGAGTTGCGCCAACGCCTGCTGCTCGTCCACCTTCTCCTGCTTCAACAGGGAAACCAGCGACTCCACCTCATCTTGCAACTCCCACTGGAGCTCGGTGAACCGGGTTTGGGCCTGGAGGAGTTCCCCGCGGATGGTGGTTTTCTGCTCGTCCGTCAGTCCGATAGCCTTCTGATGACGCATGATCAACTCAGGCGGGAACAGGTTCCCCCTCATCGGATCGGGCGCGGGGCCCACCGGTCCAGGCTGAAACCTGGGGCCGGGAGCCTGCTGCGCCACCCCCAACCCGGCGGCTAGCAGCAGACAAACACTCAGTAGCAAGATTCTAGCTTTCATTGTTTTCTCCTTTTTCCGTGCCCATTCCTTGCGGGATGGGCTCCAACGAAAAATAAAACTGGCCCAGGCGCGGAGCGGACTGCAACAACTCCTCCGCCGGCGAGCGCAACAACGACTGGGTAGGCGATTGCCAGCGCGAAAGTTCCTGCGCGACCATCAACGCCGGGTCGGGCTGCGGGCCCAGCGAACCCACCAGCACCGCGATCAAAACAAGGACAGCGACCGCAGCCAGTGCACCCGCCCAAACTGGCCACAAGCCCACATGCCGGGGCTGGGCCTCGACCGCAGCCAGTACACGGGCGCGAAAGTCAGTGGGAGGCTCGGCGCCCTGGACCAGCTGGCGCAGGCCGGCGTCCACCTGCTCTTGGCGGGCGCGCAACTCCACCAAGGCTGCTGCGCAGGTGGGACACGCTTGCAGGTGCTGCTCCAGCCCGCGCGCCGCCGAAGCGTCGAGAGCAAAGTCCAGCAGTTGTTCCTTCCATTCGCCGCAGCCGATCATGGGTTCATCACCTCCAACAAACGTTTGCGGGCCAAGTGAAGCCGCGAGCGCACCGTGCCCACCGGGATTTCAAGTACGGCGGCTACCTCGCGCGCCTCCATTCCTTCCACCGTCGAGAGCAGAAGCGCAGCGCGGAGTTTCTCCGGCAAGCGATCGATCTCGGCCCGGAGTTGGCTGAGAAAGATGCGGTCGGTGGCCGTGCGGGCGCCGTCAGCCATCGGGTTGGGGCGCTCGGTGTGCCAAGCCGTATCGCGCGCCAGTTGGCGATGGCGGCCGAGCCGGCGATTGAGCGCCAGGCGAAAAGCAATCCGGCTGACCCAGGCGCGAAACTTGCCGGGGTCGCGCAGGCGCGTGTATTTGCGGTAAGCGCGGAGAAAGGCGTTCTGTGCCACGTCCTCAGCGTCCGCCGCATTGGCGAGCACGCTGTAGGCAACCTGGAAAACCCGCCGCTGCGTCTCTGCCACGCGGGCAGCGAAGCCGGCTTCGCGCTCAGCAGTCGCGGCGCTGGAAACCAAAGCATCCACAAAAGTGCTCATCGCCTTTTTGCGTCCTTCACCCATAGAGACACCGCCGGCAGGCGCAGCGTTCAGTGGAGTCTTACCCGTCCAGACGAGGGACCCGGCCAGAAAAGAAATGCGCTCCCGTTCGCCTCACTCAGCCTGAGCAGGGAGCGTGTTGCTCTGTCTCCATTCAACCCCTTTAGCACAAAAAGTTTTGGATGAGAGAGAACATCCGCAGACAGGAATGTCTGCGCCACCCAGAAAGTTGAAAGCTCCCAGAATGCTAAGAAAAGTATTCGGTGGGGCAGACATTCTTGTCTGCCAAGGTATTCATGCGCGGGGGTGGGCGCGGTCATACACCTCCATCAGCTTTTGCACCGAGACGGAGGTGTAGCGCTGGGTGGTGGAGAGCGAGCGGTGGCCTAACAACTCCTGGATGGCGCGCAGGTCGGCGCCTTCGCTCAGCAGATGGGTGGCAAAGGCGTGCCGCAGCGCGTGCGGGTGCAGGTCCCAGTTGGGGTCGAAGAGCTTGGTGTAGAGCTTGACGATGGTGCGCAGCGAGCGCGTGCCCAGCCGACGCCCGCGATGATTGAGAAAGAGCGCCGCCGGGTTGTGCCGCCCCTTTTCTGCCAGCAGTTCTTCCCGTGCTTTGAGGTAAGCTACCAGCGCCGCCGCCGCCTTGGAGCCGAAGGGCGCCAGCCGTTCCTTGCGGCCCTTGCCGCGCACCCGCAGCATCTGTTCCTTCAAATCCACATCGTTCAGGTCGAGCCCCACCAGCTCAGCAGCGCGCAGCCCGGAACCGTAGAGCAGCTCCAGCAGGGCGCGGTCGCGCCGCACCAGCCGCCGGGCGCGCTGATCGCGTTGCTTACTTGAACCCGTACCCTGCCCTCGGGCGGGCAATTCCGCCAAAGTGTCCAGAAAGCGGTTCACCTGCTCGACCGGCAACACCTGTGGCAAGCGCTTGGGCAGCCGCGGCGTGCGCACCAACCGGGCCGGGTTTTCCTCCAGCCCGTCCTGGCGGACGCAGAACTTGAAGAGCGAGCGCAGCGCGGCCAGCTTGCGTGCGACGGAAGTTTTCTCCCGCTTGCGGTCGTAGAGGTGCCCGAGGTACTCGCGGATTTCCAGTTTGGTGATGGCGTCCAGGCGCGGCTCCTGCAGGCGGCCGCGCTCGTCTTCAACCGTGAGGTAGCGGCGGAACTGCTCCAGGTCGCTGCGATAGTTGCGGAGGGTGTGCGGCGAAGCATTTTTTTCGTCACGCAGATGGGCGAGGAAGTGTTCGATGGCTCGGCGCATCAGACAAATGAAACCACGGATTCACACCGATGCACACAGATTTTTTACAACGCGATCCTTCGCCAGCGCTCAGCCCTGAAAGGACCACCGTTGAGTCCCGGTGGCAGGGGCCACCGGGTTAGACGTTGAAAAGCTTGCCGGAGTGGATCCTCTGATCCGTAGAGCTTCGCGTTTCACAGCGAATGTCTAGCCCAGCGGCCCCAGCCGCTGGGAAAGACTCATCCGTGTGCATCGGTGGTTTCCCTCACCTTGCCGGTGCCGTCTCAACCAGTCGCACCCTGTGGAGCCAAGTGTCGAGGGCGGCGAGCGCGCGGCGGCACTGCCGGGCGCGGCGCGCTTTCTTGTCGCGCGTGCTCTCCTCTTCCGGCAGGGGCGGTAACAAATCGAAGGCGATGTTGGCGGGCTGGTAGCGGCGCGGGTCGGCGGCCGAGATGTAGTGGCAGAGCGACCCCATCGCCGTCTCCCGCGGCGGGGGGAGGGGCTGCTCGCCCGCGGCCAGACGGACGGCGTGTGTGCCGACCATGAAACCGGTGGCCATAGCTTCACTGTAGCCTTCGGTGCCGCAGAGCTGCCCGGCAAAGAAAATGTTTGCGTGTGCGCGCAATTGCAGCGTGCCGGTAAGCAGTGCGGGCGCATTGACGTAGGTGTTGCGGTGGATCTGCCCGTAGCGGAGGAAGTCGGCGTTTTCGAGGCCCGAAATCATCCGCAGGATGCGCCGCTGCTGGCCGAACTTGAGGTGGTTCTGGAAGCCGACCAGGTTGTAGCTGTCGGCGCGGGCATTTTCCTGCCGGAGCTGCACCACGGCGTAGGGCCGGCGGCCGGTGCGCGGGTCGGTGAGACCGACCGGCTTCATGGGCCCGAAGCGCAAGGTGTCGCGCCCGCGGCGAGCCAGCTCTTCGATCGGCAGGCAAGCTTCGAAGAAGCGCGCTTCCTCGAAGGCGTGGCGCTCAACTTCTTCGGCGGCGAGCAGGGCGTCGAGGAAGCGCTCGTACTGCTCGCGCGTGAGCGGGCAGTTGAGGTAGTCCTTGCCGCCCTTGCCGTAGCGGGAGGCGCGGAAGACTTTGCCGCTGTCGATGGTGGCGGCGTCCACGATCGGACTGATGGCGTCGTAGAAATAAAGCTGGCCGGCGCCGGTCAGGCGCGCAATGTCGGCTGCCAGTGGCCCGGAGGTGAGCGGGCCGGTGGCGACGATGACCAAGGAATCGCACGGAATCGTCTGCGCTTCCCGCCGCTCGACCCGGATCAGCGGCTGTCCCGCGACGGCCTCGCTGACGCCGGCGGCGAACTGCCGGCGATCCACCGCCAGCGCCTGCCCGCCGGGCACAGCGCAGCGGTCAGCAATCTGAATCAGCAAGGAGCCCGCGCGCCGCAGCTCTTCTTTCAGCAAGCCGGGCGCGCTGTCAGGCCGATTGGACTTGAGGGAGTTCGAGCAAACCAGTTCTGCCAGCCGGTCGGTCTGGTGGGCGGGCGTCTGCCGCGCCGGGCGCATCTCGCAGAGCCGCACCGGCAGGCCGGCGCGCGCCACCTGCCAGGCGGCCTCCGCCCCGGCCAACCCGCCGCCCAGTACGACAATTTCTCTCGCGGTGGTCATAGCTTGCTTTGTAACTCAACTGGGATTATACAAGAGCCTGTGGTGGCCCAGGACAGTTCCCGACCTCCACCCAAGGAGCGCGCGATGGACACAAAAAAATACCTAATCACGGCGATTGTGGTTTTCGTGGTGTACTCCGGAGTGGCCTACCCCATCCACCAGGTCCTGCTGCGGCCCGACTACGAATCCCTCGAAGCGGTGCGAGAGTTCGCCGAGTTCACCAAGCGCGTGCCCCTGCTCTACCTGGCCAACCTGATTTTTTCGCTGGCGTTCTGCTACATCTACATTCAGGGATACGAACCGAACAAACACTGGCTCCGGCAGGGCATCCGCTACGGTCTGGTGGTGGCCACGCTGCTGGCGCCCATGGCCTTGATCGGGTACGTGGCACTGCCCATACCGCTGCTGCTGGCGCTGAAGTTGATCGTGCTGAACTATGTGCATCTTGTGATCACCGCTCTGGTCGCGGCGGGCGTCTATCAGACCCCGCCGCTGCCCCTGCCCGCGTGAACCGGGAGGAACGATGGCGCGCATCCGAGTGAT
The DNA here is from genome assembly GCA_965247455.1 of Candidatus Acidiferrales bacterium. Taxonomy (GTDB): domain Bacteria; phylum Acidobacteriota; class Terriglobia; order Acidiferrales; family 2-02-FULL-67-57; genus JACZYA01. Next base: position 68,698 of record CBDFHE010000015.1, on the reverse strand, counting down.
CGAGAAAGAGCGGGCGGTGATGATTCTCCGTAACCTCTACGACGCTGCCGAAAAGCAGTACGGCGTGGTGCCCAACCTGTTCAAGACCATGGCGCACCGGCCGGAGCTGCTGCTGACCTTCTCCAACTATTACAAAGAACTCTGGACCGGCGGGGGGGTGGATGCTCGGATCAAAGAGTTGGCTGCCATTCGCGCCGCGGTGCTGAACGGCTGCCACTATTGAATCACCCACCACAGCGCTTCGGGGAAGCGCGTCGGACTGAGCGCAGAACAGGTCGCGGCCTTGCACCGCGACGATTGGGAGAGCTCTTCCGCTTTCGATGACAAGGAAAAAGCCGTCATCCGTTTTTCTGAGAAGTTGACCCGGGTGCCCGCCAGCGTCACCGACGAGGACGTCAAGAGCCTGCGCAAGTGGTTCGGCGAAGCTCATCTGGTGGAGCTGAACCTGATCATCGGGACGATGAATTTGACCAACCGCTTCAACCTCTGCTTCGGCGTCGAGCTGGAAAAAACCGAAACTAGTCGGCGGTAGGAAATCCAGTTCACCACAACCATTTGCAAATCCCATTGTTCAGCCCAGCGGCCTGCCTACCGCAGGCAAGCTTACGCCGCTGGGATGTTCCCACGGGCAGAAGCCCGTGGGCTGAACGAGAACGGGGAAAACGGCAAGGCACCCTTCGGCTTCGCTTCCTTCGACGCCGCTCCCCGCAAGAGACGCCCTTCGGCCACGCTCAGGGCAGGCGCGACAAGCCACCGGGCTCGGTGCGCGGGGGTGCGTGGGACTTCTTGTTGACAAGCAACATGGCAGAGGACTACGCTTCCACCGAGAGGACGGGAACGCCAGGAACGGGAGGTTCGTATGCACAGGAAAATGACGGCAGTTTTGATTGTGGTTTGCTTGGCTGCACTGGTCAGCTTTGCGGGCGAGAAGCGAGGCAAGATGGATGCGGCCAGCCACGCGGCCAAGCTCAAGGCAGAGCTGAACCTGACTGATGAACAGACAGCGCAAGTCGAGAGCGTGTTCGCGGGCATCCTGGAGCGGATGCAGCCCATCCGGGCCAGCATGCGCGCGACTCACCAGGAGCTGAAAGCCCTGCGGAATGCCACTGCAACTGACGCGGGAGCCATCGAAGCGAAAGAGGCTGAGCTGGAAGCCATTCGAGCGCAAAAACGGGAGCTGAAGGCGGAACGCGACAACGCCATGCAGCAGATTCTGACCCCGGAGCAGCTTGCCAAGTATCAGGAGATGGTGGCAGCTCACTCCAAGAAGCGCATGGGCGCAGGACACAAGAAGTAGCTCACCGAACAGAACGCAATCGAGCTGTTGAAATCAAGAGCCCGGGGCAATCCCGGGCTCTTGTGATTTAGGCATAAGAGCGAGCCCGCCCGCGACACCCTCCGAGGATGGCAGCCTGAACTGAATGTCAAGACTGAAGCCCTGACCCGCCGGGGAGAAGGTTCGGGCGGTGCTAGTCGGCGGGGCTGGCGGCTTGCTGCGCCACGCTTTCTTCAGCGGGGGGAACGACGGGAACTTCAAACTCGCACTTCTCGGCCCGGCAGTAACGCATGACGCCGGCCTTGCTGCGCTTCTCGTAGGTGATGGCGGCGCCGCACTCCGGGCAGGCTTCGGTCAGCGGCCGGTGGCCGACGGTGAAGTTGCACTCCGGATAGCGTGAGCAGCCGTAGAAGACGCGCTTGCCCTTGCGGGCACGGCGCTCCACAAACTCGCCTTCCTTGCACTCCGGACACTTGATGCCGAGGGTTTTGTGGCGGGTGTACTTGCACTCGGGGAAGTTGGCGCAGGCGATAAAAATCCCGTAGCTGCCGACTTTCTCCACCAACTGCCCCTGACATTGGGGACAGTTTTCCCCGATGGGCACCGGCTCGGCTGAGCGCCCGCGGGCGGAGAGCGGCTTGGTGGTCTTGCAGTCGGGGTAACCCGTGCAGGCCAGGAACGGCCCGAAGCGCCCGCGCTTGAGCACCATCTCGCGGTTGCAGTTGTCGCAGTCCTCGGTCTGGCCTTCGGGGGTATTTTCGTCCGACTCGATGCCGGGAATTTCCAGGGTAGGCTCGCGGGTGTAGGTGCAGTCGGGGTAGCCGGAGCAGGCCAGGAAGAGCCCGTGGCGGCCGATGCGCATCAGCATGGGCTTGCTGCAGCGCTCGCAGGTCTCGTCGGTGGGCAGGCCGGCCTTGACGTTTTCCATCTCCTCGCCGGCGCGTTCCAGGTCGCGGGCGAATTTTTCGTAGAACTCTGAGAGCGCCTCGGTCCACTTGAGCTTGCCGTCTTCGATTTCGTCCAGCTCCTCTTCCATGCGGGCGGTGTAGGCGACGTCGAAAATGTCGGCGAAGCTCTTGACCAGCAGGCCGAAGACGAGTTCGCCCAACCGGGTGGGATAGAAGCGGCCGCGGTCCTTGGCCGCGTAGGCGCGGTCGAGGATGGTGGAAAGGATGGCGGCGTAGGTGGAGGGACGGCCGATGCCTTTCTCCTCCAACTCCTTGACCAGCGTAGCTTCGGTGTAGCGCGGGGGCGGCTGGGTGAAGTGCTGCTCGGGCTTGAGCTCGTTCAGCTTGAGCGTTTCGCCCTCGCTTACTTCGGGCAAGCGGGCGGCGGCGGACTCCTCCTGCTCTTCCACCTTTTGCGACTCGTCCTTGCCCTCTTCGTACACGGCCAGGAAGCCATCGAACTTCAGCACCGAGCCGGTGGCGCGCAGGCGGTAGTCGCCGGCGGCGATGTCAATGGTGGTCTGGTCGAAGAGCGCTTCCGCCATCTGGGAGGCGATGAAGCGCTGCCAGATGAGCGTGTAAACCTTGAGCTCATCTTCCTTCAGGAAGCGCTTGACGGAGTCGGGCGTGCGGCTGACGGAGGTGGGGCGGACGGCTTCGTGCGCGTCTTGTGCGCCTTTCTTCGACTTGAAAACGCGCGCCTTCTCCGGCAGGTACTTCGGGCCGTAGCGCTCGGGGATAAGCTGGCGGACTTCGTCGAGCGCATCCTGGCTGACGCGGGTGGAGTCGGTGCGCATGTAGGTGATGAGGCCGATGCTGCCTTCCTCGCCCAGCTCGATGCCTTCATAGAGCCGCTGGGCCAGCATCATGGTGCGCTTGACACTAAAGCGCAGCTTGCGGGCCGATTCCTGCTGGAGCTTGCTGGTGGTGAAGGGCGGCACCGGATTGCGCCGCCGCTCCTTCTTCTGCACCGCCGCTACGCGGAAGCTGACGCCGCGCAGCGCCGCCAGGTGCTGGTCAGACGCCTCCTGGTTGGGGATGGAGAGTTTCTTGCCCTGGTGCTCGACCAGACGGGTGTCGAAGGCGGGCGGGGAGGCCGCCGACAGGTTGGCGTCAATGGTCCAGTATTCTTCGGTGACGAAGGCGCGGATTTCCTGCTCGCGCTCCACCACCAGCCGCAGCGCCACTGTTTGCACCCGACCGGCGGAGAGCCCGCGCTTGACCTTGTCCCAGAGCAGCGGGCTGACCTCGTAGCCCACCAGCCGGTCGAGCACGCGGCGGGCCTGCTGCGCGTTTACCAAGTGGGTGTCAATCTGGGCGGGCTTCTCGAAAGCCTGCTGGACGCCGCGCTTGGTGATTTCGTTCATCGCCACCCGGAAGATTTTCTTCCGCTTGTCGATGGGGGGACCTGCCTTCAAGACCGGCGGTTTCTCATTCTTTTTTACCGCTGGCTTCTTTTTTGCGGTTCCTTTCTTGGCCCCCTTACCTTTGGCAGTCTTTTTCTTCTTGCCGCGATTGTTGGCGGGGGCGGGCTCGACTGGCAGTTCCTTATCGGTCAGCACCTCTTTCAGGTGCGCGCAGATGGCTTCCCCTTCGCGGTCGGGGTCGGCGGCTAGATAGATGGAGTCAACCTTGCGGGCGGCTTCGCGCAGCTCGATCACCACTTTTTCCTTGCCGGGGATGACAAAGTAGGTGGGCTGGAAGTTTTTGTCCACGTTCACGCCCAGCTTCTTGCGGGGCAGGTCCTTGACGTGGCCGAGCGAAGCCTTCACGGTATAGCCCCTGCCCAGGTACTTCTTGATGGTGCGCGCCTTGGCCGGCGATTCGACGATGACCAGCGACTTTGCCATTTAGGACACTCGCAGCTCTTGGCGCGCCGGCAGCACGCGCAGGAAGAATTTGCCCGGCAACTGGCGGATCAATCCTTTCATCTCCAACCCGAACAAAGCCGCCAGCACGTCCGAGGGGTTCAACCCGCTGGCTTCCACCACTTGATCTACGTGCACGGCTTCGTCCACTTTCAAGATGCCGAAGACCGCCTGCTCGGTTGCAGAAAGATTCTTGGCCAGCGGAAGAGCTTCCTGCACCACCGACTGCTGTGGGCCGGCGGCGGCCAGCCGCTCCAGAATTTCGCTCCGCACCGGCGTGGGCAACTCCTCCACCACGTCCTCCCAGGTCTCTACCAGCTTCGCTCCCTGTTTGATGAGGCTGTTGGGGCGGCGCTGCGGGAATTGGTGATGTTGCCGGGGATGCCATAGACCTGACGGTTGTACTCCATCGCCAGCCGCCCGGTGATGAGCGAGCCGGAGTAGCGCCCGCCTTCGCCCACCACCACGCCCCAACTGAGCCCGGCGATGATGCGGTTGCGGATGGGGAAGTTCTGCGGGGCGGGAAAGATGCCGATGGGAAACTCGGTGATCACACAGCCATTCGATTCGATTTGCGCGCGCAGCTTCTTGTTCTCCTTGGGGTAGTCCACGTCAATTCCGCAGCCTAGCACGGCCACGGTTTTCCCGCTGGCATCGAGCGCGCCGCGGTGGGCGGTGGAGTCGATGCCGCGGGCCAAACCGCTGACGATGGTCAGGCCGCGTCCGGCCAAGTCCTGCGCCAGCCGCCCGGTTACCTGCTGGCCGTAGGGCGAAGGCTGGCGCGAGCCGACAATCGCCAGGCAGTGCGAGCTCAGCACGGCGGCGTCACCCCGCACATAGAGCAGCATCGGCGGGTCGTAAATTTCCTTCAGCAGCGGCGGATAGTCGGGCTCGTCCCACGACAACAGCCGGCAGCCGAGTTGGCGAACTTTTTCCAGTTCTTGCTCGGCGGCTTTGAGCGGGCTGCGCGACTGAATGGTGCCGGCGACCGGAGCCGGCAGGCCGCAAGCTTCCAGCTCCGCGCGCGAAGCGGAAAACATTTTTTCGGGCGCGCCCAAGTGCTTGAGCAACTCCGCCGCCAGCCGCGCGCCCACGCCAGGGGCGAGCAGCACCGCCAGCCAGTAGGTGTAGCGTGTCAGGTCTTGCGCCATTATCTTCTCACGCTTCTCGTTTCGCCCTGTAGCCTCACGAAGCAGGCAAATTAGCGGGCTGAACGCCCGGTTGTCAAGCAGGCCGACCTGGAAGGCAGTATGCCACAGACAGCCCCGGGAAAGCGAACCCGCGTTGATACAAACACATAGCGGGTGTTAGAGTGGATTCTTCATTGTTGGGCGGCCAGCCACGAGAGACTGCTTCCGGTGGGACGATGAAACCCAAGACTCGATTCCGGCCGTCGCGGCCAGTCCGGCGCCCGAACCCGCCGCTGCGGGTGTCGGTGGTGCGCTACCTGAACACCGCGCCGCTGGTGTGGGGGCTCGACCGCGGGCCGGAGCGGCAGCGCTACCGGCTGAGCTTCACCGTGCCGGCGGCCTGCGCGGAGGCGCTGCGCACGGGCGCGGCCGAGGTGGGGATCGTTCCCTCGATTGAATACCAGCGGATTCCGAAGTTGAAAATCATTCCCGGCATCAGCGTCGTCAGCGAGCAGCAGGTGCAGAGCGTGCTGCTGGTCAGCCGGGGACCGGCGCGCAAGGCGAAGAAAGTGGCGCTCGACGCCAGTTCGCGCACCTCGGTGGCGTTGACGAAGATTCTCTTCGCGCGGCACTGGGGGCGCGAGCCCGACTACGTGGAAGCGCAGCCCGACCTCAAAGCGATGTTGGCGGCGGCGGACGCGGCGCTGCTGATCGGCGACCCGGCGCTGCGGTTCACCCTGCGGAGCCGCGGACCGCAAGGCGAGGAGTGGGCGCGCGGGGAGAACTTGCACGTCTACGACCTAGCGGAGGAGTGGGCGCGGCTGACCAACCTGCCTTTCGTGTTCGCCTTCTGGGCGGTGCGCGGCGACCGCGTGCACGATCCCCGGCAACGCCAACAATTAGTGCACAGTTTCCAGCGCGCGCGCGACCGCGGGCTGGAGCACCTGCCGGAAATCGCTCACCAAGCTGCGGTGGAGCTGGGGCTGCCGGGCGGACAGTTGGAGCGCTACCTGCGCACCTCCATCCAATACCGGCTCGACGCGCGCCATCAAGCCGGGCTAGAATACTTCTTCAAGTACGCGCGCGAACTGGGACTGATTGAGCAGGTGCGACCGCTGGAGTTCCTCTAGGCAGGGGGAACGAGCCGGCGAAGAAGCCGTCGGCTTCTTCGCCGCTACCAGCCTTTGGGGCCTCAGTGGCTAAAGCCGCGCGTATCGGAGGAACGCTTGGGCAGGCAGGCGTGCCCTGACGTAAGAGTTGATCAAATGGAACTTTCAAAACAAGAAGCGCTGGAGCTGTTCCGGTCCGACGACCTGATCGGCGTCGGGATGGCGGCCAACCAGGTGCGCCGGCAGAAGTACCCGGAGAACGTGGTCACCTACCAGATTGACCGCAACATCAACTACACCAACTTCTGCACCGAGTACTGCTCCTTCTGCGCCTTCTACCGGCCCATGGGTTCGCCCGAGGGCTACGTGCTCGACCTCGACACCATCTACCAAAAAATTGACGAGACGCTGGCGCTGGGCGGCACCGGCGTCCTGATGCAGGGCGGGCTGCACGGCGAGCTGAAGATTGACTACTACGAGAACCTGCTGCGCAGCATCAAGCAGCGGTATCCGAAGCTGCACCTGCACTGCTTCTCGGCGCCGGAGATTATCAACATCGCCGAGCTGAGCGGCCTGACGGTGCGCGACACCTTCCGGCGGCTGATGGACGCCGGGCTCGACTCCATTCCGGGCGCGGGGGCGGAAATCCTGGACGACGAAGTGCGCCGGCGCATCAGCCGGCTGAAGTGCACCGCCGAGGAGTGGGTGGACGTGCACCGCACCGCGCACGCGCTCGGGATGCGGACGACCGCGACCATGATGTTCGGCTGCGGGGAGACCATCGAGAACCGCGTGAACCACCTGGAAGTCATCCGGCAGATTCAGGCCGACACCGGCGGCTTCACCGCTTTCATCCCCTGGATGTACCAGCGCGAGAACACGCCGCTGGCCTCACAGGTGAAAGAGGAAGCGACGGCGGTGGACTACCTGAAGACGCTGGCGATTACGCGGCTCTACCTCGACAACATCGACAACGTGCAGGCCAGTTGGCTGACGCCCGGAATCAAGGTTTGCCAGGTGGCGCTGCGTTTCGGGGCCAATGACGTGGGCAGCATTTTGATCGAAGAGAACGTGGTGGCGGCGGCCGGTTGCACCAACCGGACGAATGAGGCCGAGCTGCGCCACATCATCCACGACGCCGGCTTCACCCCCGCCCAGCGCGATACTCTCTACCGCGCCTACTTCCTGCGGCACAACTGAAATTGACCTCAGGGGCTAAAGCCCCGATGTTGTTGTTGCGACTAGCGGCGGGGTTGAAACCCCGCCCTGCCAGTTTGGGCGGGACGGTGACCCCCAGGCAGGGGCCTGGGGGCTCGGCAGGTTTTTACTGCTGCGCCACATCATCCACGACGCCGGCTTCACCCCCGCCCAGCGAGATACCCTCTACCGCGCCTACTTCCTGCGGCACAACTGAATCAAGCTTAGAGTGCGGGTGCCCGGCCGTCCTCCTTCGCTCTTCGAGCTTCGGAGGACGGGTCGGCGGGGTAAACTCCGCACCTCTTCCGGACTTCTTTTTGGTGTGAGCTGCCGGGTGTCCCCCTGTTGGCGGGTGCTGAGCACCTCTTCCAAGCTGTCTTTGACTCTCATTCTCAGATTGCACCGATCGCGAGCCTACGCCCCCGGAAGGGCTTCGGCCCGTGGGGCCACAGAAATTTCCCAGTGGCAGAAGCCACTGGGCTGAACCCCAGGGGCATGATTATTTCGTGCGCGAGCGGTGAATGGTGAGAGTCACTTCTTCGCCGTCGGGGAGGTCGAGAGGCTGTAGTGGCTTGAGGACGCCGTCCTGATAGATGGCGCGGATGGTTTGGGCCCCAGCGGCGGAAGCCGCTGGGCTGAACCGTTTCTCGGTGGCAGGTGCCACCGGGCTCGGCGTTGATTTGCCGGCTCGCGGAGCACCGGGCGCGGGCTTGCCCGCCATAGCCCGCAGGGCAGAGGCGGGTCGCCCGTCTAAAGCGGCGTTGGCGAGGCGGTCGGCAGCGCGAGTCAGTTTGCGGGGGACGGACTCAATCGCGAAATAGTCGAGCGCGGCGGCTAGGCGCAACGCTTCCGCGTGCAGTGGCTTGAGGTCGGGGCTCTTGACTTTGTAGTCGCCCTGAATCTGGCGGGCCAGCAACTCGGAGTCGGTGCGGACGCGCAGCGCGCGCCAGCCTTGTTCGCGGGCATAAGTGAGCGCGGCCAACAGGGCGCGATACTCGGCGACGTTATTAGTGGTGGCGCCGATGCGGCGGCCGAGCCGGGCGATGACCTTGCCACTCGCCCCGCCGGCGGCGGGGCGAGCGTCCTCGAAGACCACGCCGTAGGCGGCCGGACCGGGGTTGCCGCGGGCAGCGCCGTCAATGGTGGCGGTGATGTGGCCGCGCGGCGCAGCGGGCACGGGCAAGCGGAGCTTGGACTGACGCTTCTTGGCTGGATACTTGCGGGACGGTCGCTTCTTGCGTCGGGTCACAGAAAACGATCAGCCGCCGCTGCCGGCGGGGCGGGCCTCGACCGGCGGCGCGACGGGTGCCGGGGGCGGCACGTAATAAAGCATGCGGTGGCAGGACTCGCAGTAGGAGATGTGGTCGTTGCGCTTGACCTCGGCGAAGGTCTGCGGGCGGATGTGGATGAGGCAGACTTGGCAGATTTCCTCGCGCACCTCGGCCAGGGCGACGCCGCCGTGCGCGCTGGCGATGCGGTCGTAGGCGTCCAGGCTGTCTTCGCTGACCTGCGGGCGCAGGGCGTCGCGGCGGGCGCTTAGCTCGGCGGCTTCCTGCTCGCGGGTGCGCTGCTCGGTGTCCAAGCGCTTGAGCTCGGCGGCGACGCGCTGCTCGGCCTGCTTGAGCTGCGCTTCGGCGGCTTTGACTTCCTTCTCCTGCTCATCGGCGGCCAGCATGGCCTCCAGCTCGTGGTCTTCAGCGCCGGTTTTTCTCTGCTCGTCCTGTTCGATTTCCTGCTGGAGGGTGCGGTAGGCGTCGTTCGACTTCACTTCCATGAGCTGCGCCTTATGCTTGCTGATTTTCTCTTCCAGTTGCTGGACGTCGAGTTCCAGCTTCTTGCGCTCGGTCAGGCTGTCGGTGTAGCGCTGGCGGGCGGTCTGGATTGCTTGGCGGGCATCGGTGAGTTGCTGTTCGGTTTGGGCGCGTTGCTCGGGAAAGAGTTGGATTTGGCGGGTGAGTTCCTGCAGGCGGAGGTCCACCTGCTGCAGATCAATCAGTCGTTCGAGATCGGCCTGCATGGCCTCGTCCGTTGAGATTCGGGCTGGTCACGTTATCTCCCTGCTCCCCTAAACGCCCGGTGGGTAATTTTGTATTCTAGCAACCGACCGCATGCACTGTCAAATTGCGCCTGCGGTCGGCGTACGTCTGCACAGGAAACCCCGCGCAGCCTTTTCCCATCCAATCGGTGTATCCTTAAGGACATAGCGCACGCCAGTCAAAGGGGGCTGCATGCTGATTCGCATACCGAAGGGCTGGGAGATTCCGGAGCAGGAGGTGACGCCGGAGGAGGTCTATCGAGGAAAGCGGCGGCGCTTTCTGCACGGGTTGGCGGTGGCCGGGGTGGCAGGCGCGGCAGCGGCCTGCGGTCTGAGTGACTTGGTCGGCGGCGCCTTCGCCGAGGAAGAACTACCTAATCTGCCGGCACTGGAAGCGGCGCGCAGCACGACCTACACCACCGAGCGGCCCATCACCCGCGAGCAAATTGTGGCGCGCTACAACAACTTCTACGAGTTCTCGCTGGAGAAGGACAAGGTCTGGCGGCGGGCGGAGAACTTCCCCTCCCGCCCGTGGGAAATCGAAATCGGCGGTGAGGTGGAACAGAAACGAAAGATCGATGTGGACGAGCTGATCGGGCAGATGGCGTTGGAAGAGCGCGTCTATCGGCTGCGGTGCGTGGAGGCCTGGTCGGTGGTGGTGCCGTGGATCGGCTTTCCGCTCAAGAAGTTCGTGGAGTGGGCGCGGCCGAAGAGCTCGGCGCGCTACCTGCGCATGGTGAGCTTCTTCCGGCCCAGGCAAGCGCCGGGGCAGAAGAAAGCTGCCTGGTACCCCTGGCCCTACTTTGAGGCGCTGACAATGGACGAAGCCACCAACGAGCTGGCGCTGCTGGTGGTGGGCAGCTACGGGCACCGCTTGCCGAACCAGAACGGCGCGCCGCTGCGGCTGATCGTACCGTGGAAGTACGGCTTCAAGTCCATCAAGTCGATTGTGCGGTTTGAGTTCACGCGGCGGCGGCCGAAGAACTTCTGGAACGTGGTGGCGCCGAAGGAGTACGACTTCTTTGCCAACGTCAACCCCAAGGTGCCGCACCCGCGCTGGTCACAGGCGATCGAGCGGGACGTGGCCACCGGCCGCCGCATCCCCACCCGGCCCTTCAACGGCTACGCGGAGTACGTGGCCGATCTCTACGCCTAACTCGCCGCTCCCCGGAAACGTGGGCCGTTTCCATACCTTAAGCGCTTCAATGACCCTGCTGAATCGAGCGGGGCTCTCTGGAAGGCTTGCGTGTGATACGGCCAGGCAGAAGAAGGGTTAATCCGGGAAGTTCATGCGGCGGAGGAGGTCCTGGCATGCACGGCACAAGACCCTATGCTTCCGACAGGCCAACCAATGGGCAAAATTTGGGCACAACCCAGCCTCTGGCAAGGAGTTCAGCAAAACCGGGAGACTGTAACTGATTGAAAATGGTGCTGGAGGTGGGAGTCGAACCCACACGGGGGGTAAGCCCCACCGGATTTTGAGTCCGGCGCGTCTGCCAGTTCCGCCACTCCAGCGCAGCCAAACAGGAAAGGGTAGCACGCTCGCGGATTCGCCTCAACCACCCTCCGCGCCTGGCAGTGTCCTAATTTGAGCGATTCCGAACTCTGCCCCCATGGATGCACCTCCGATGCTGCGCTGACAAAGACTCTTGCTAGTTGGCAGCACGGCCCCTAGGATGAAGGACGGTGCCAAGCAAAGCTATAAACAGCGTGAAGCTGGCGTGGGAGGAGGCAGGAACGGGCCTGCCGGTGGTGCTGTTGCACGCCTACCCGCTGAGCAGCTCGATGTGGGCCACGCAGCGCAGCGCCCTGGCGGGCAAGTTCCGTGTAATTACGCCGGATTTTCGAGGTTTTGGTGGATCGGCCCTCGGCGCAGGCGACTCCAGCCTGGAGTTGTTCGCCGACGATGTGCACGCCCTGCTCACAGAGCTGAAGCTGGGGCGGGTGGTGCTGGCCGGGCTCTCCATGGGCGGTTACGTGGCCTTCGCCTTCTATCGCAAGTACCCCTCGGCAGTGCGCGCGCTCATTCTGGCCGACACCCGCGCCCAGGCTGACTCCGAAGAAGGCCGCCAGGGACGCCTTGAGACCGCTGCCCTCGCCGAACGGGAAGGCGCCGCATCCGTGGTCGAGCGGTTGCTTCCCAAGCTGCTGGGCGACACCACCTTGGAGGGGAATCCGAAGGTGGTGGCGCAGGTGCGGGCGATGATGCTGGCGGCCTCGCCGGTGAGCCTGGCCCGTGCGATGCGGGCGATGGCGGCGCGGCCGGATTCGCTGGAGTTGCTGTCGCGGATTCGGTGCCCCACGCTGGTGCTGGTGGGGGAGGAGGATAAGCTTTCTCCCCCTGCGGAAGCGCAGAAGATGGCGGGCTCGATTCCGCAGGCGCGTTTCCAGATCATTCCCGCCGCCGGCCACCTCGCGAACCTGGAACAGCCGGCACAGTTCAACGCAGTCCTGGAAGATTTCCTGTCCCAGCTGCCCGCACAAGGCTAAAGGTGAACTTGGCAAGCCGGCCCTCACTCTTTCGCTCAACCTAGTTAAAGTGTGTATATCATCATGATAGATTACCGATCTCCATGAGCGTCATTTTTGACCATACCGATTAGTAATATAGTCTTGACAACTATAATTGTCAGCTGTATGAAGCAGAGCTGTTTGGTACCAGATAAGCCATGGAGGTTGATCTCTGATGTCGGCCGCAGCGGTACTCGATTTTGTTCAGGACGCCGAACGCGCTTCGATTTTGCTGCATCCGTTGCGGCTCCGAATCGTGGCGGAGTTGCGTGAGCCAGACTGGGCTTCGGGACTGGCGCGGCGGCTGCGGATTCCCCGCCAAAAGATTAACTATCACCTGCGGGAGCTGGAGAGGGAGCGGCTGGTTGAGCTGGTGGAGGAGCGGCGCAAGGGTAACTGCACTGAGCGGATCGTGCGGGCGAGCGCGCGGTCCTACCTGATCGACCCGGCGGCGCTGGGGGCGCTGGCGACCGACCCAAGCCAGATTCAGGATCGGTTTTCTTCCGCGTACCTGGTGGCGGTGGCGGCGCGCACGATTCGCGACCTAGCGGTTCTGCGTTCGCGGGCGGAAAAGGCACAGAAGAAACTCCCGACGTTCACCCTGCAAACGGAGGTGCGGTTCGCATCCGCGGCGGACGCCCATTCGTTCGCCGGGGAGCTGGCCAATCAACTGGGGCGGCTGATCGCCAAATACCACGAGGAGAAGGCTGCAGGAGGCCGTCGCTTCCAGGTATTTCTCGGGTCTTACCCAACCCCAACGAAGAAGGAGGAGCCGGCGGGCCCCTCCGAACAGAAGCGGTTGAGCGGAAGTCCGCATACTGTCAGGCGGGGCCGGCATTGACTGGGGAGGTCGGTCGCCTATCTGCCCCGCGCGGGCCGGCTAGAACAGGCTGAGTTTGATGCGCAGGTACTTCTTGGGGTTCTTGCGGAAGTCGCTGATCAAGGCGCGCAACTCCGAGGTGAACTCGTTGATGTTCTCGTAGAGGCGCGGGTCGTTGAGGGCGCGGCCGAAGGTTCCCTCGCCTTGGTTCATCTTGCGGGTGATTTCGCCCACGTTGCCGAAAATGGCCTTGATGTCCTGGTGCAAGGCTTCCTCGGCCAGCAGCTTCCCGATGGTTCCCTCGCCGCGCTGGACCCGAGCCACGATGTCATCAGCGCGCCGGACGATGTTGCGGGTCTCGTCGCGGAACTCCTCGTCATAGACCATGGCGCCCAGCATACCCTTACCGGCGCGGACGTCGTTGGCCATCTGGGCCAGGCGGTCCACGGTGGTCTTCAATTGGTCGTAGAGCTCTTCGTTGGCCATCAGCTTGCCGATCGTGCCTTCGCCCTGGGTGGTCCGCTGGGTGAGGGACTGGAAATCGGCGACGGCGCGGTAGGCGCGGTTGTAGAGGGCGGGATCTTCAAACAGCTTGCCCAGCGTGCCCTGGCCGGCGCGCAGGTCGCCGATCAGGCCGCGGACGTCGCCGGTGATGTGATCCACGTTCTGCACAATTTCCTTGATGTTGCCACGGCGCCCGCCCGGGACGACGCCGTCGGCGGGAACGGGCTGTCCGGTAACGCCGCGGCTCATCTCCAACACGCTTTCGCCCAGCAAACCTTCGGTGGTGATGAAGGCTTGGGAGTCGCTGCGGATGTCGTTCTGGTAGTCGCTTGAGACGCGGAAACGGACTTCGGCATGTCGATTGGGGTCATTGCGGAACTCCGACAGGCCCACGCTTTCCACCGCGCCGACGGCAAAACCGGCTAGGCGCACGGGTGCGCCGGTCTGCAAGCCGGACACGTCGGGCAAATAGGTGACGTAGTGGACCTGGGCGGCGAAGAGGGTGCCCCCGCCGGTGACGTAGAAAACAAAAATCGACAGCACACCCAGAGCGGCGAGGACAAAGAGTCCTACGCGCAACTCCGACCAAGTGACTTGTTTGCGAGCTGGCATAGCGAACCTCCCCGGTACGAATTGTTTCCAGTGGAGATTCTGCCTGAAGCCGAGCGCGGGCGCAAATGCCTTGTAGGCGGGGTGGACGGCTTGACTTTTGGCGGGCTGCGACGCAGGATGCAAACCGCTGAGGAGCGCCGTGACCGTTCGCAAGCGTTTTCTTCTGGCTGGGTTGCTGCTCGTAGGCGTGGTGTTGCTCGGCGCCTCGGGCTTCCACTACATCGAAGGCTGGCCGTGGTTCGACGGCTTCTACATGACCATTGTCACCATGACCACGGTGGGCTACAAGGAGACCCATCCGCTCTCGGGCGCCGGCAAGGTCTTCAACAGCTTTCTGATCGTGGCGGCGGTGATGGCCGGGGCATTCCTGTTGGCGACCTTCACGCAGGTGATGGTAGAATTCGAGCTCGACAGGTTTGTAGGACGCCGCCGCATGCAACGCGAACTGGCCAAGCTCAACAACCATTACATCATCTGTGGCGCGGGCCGTGTGGGCCGCTCGGTGGCGCGCGAGTTCCGCGCCCACGAAGTTCCCTTCGTTTTCATTGAGACCAACGACCAGAGCGCGCAGTGGGCGCAGGACGAGGGCATGACGGTGGTGGTCGGCAGCGCCACCCGCGAGGAGGTGCTGCACGGGGCTCGCATTGACCACGCGCAGGGACTGGTGGCGGCGGTGGCCTCCGACGCCGACAACCTCTACATCGTGCTGACCGCGCGGGGGCTGAAGCCCGACCTGACGATTGTTGCGCGCGCCAGCGAGGAAGAAGCCCTGCCCAAGTTCAAGCGCGCCGGGGTGACGCACGTGGTCTCGCCCTACCACTTCGTCGGGCGCCGCATCGCGCACCTGTTTTTGCGGCCGCACGTGCTGGAGCTAATCGACAACGCCTTCGGCAGCGAGCGGCTCGACATGGAAATTGAAGAGGTGCCGGTGGCGGAGAAGTCGGCGCTGGCGGGCAAGACCCTGGCTGACGCAGAGATTCGCCAGAAGACTGGCGTGATGGTGCTGGCGGTCAAGCAGGGTGACGGCCGCATGCACTTCAATCCCGCCCCCGACGTGGTCGTCCACCCGGGCGACCGCCTGATCGCCATCGGCGCCGCCGACCACCTGGAAAAACTCGAATCCCTCGCCAACTCCTAGCCCCCGAGCCACAGAGACACGGAGGATTAAGGCCGTTCAGCCCACGGGCTTCTGCCCGTGGGTCGTGAGACAAGAAGCCCAGCGGCTTCCGCCGCTGGGCTGAACTTCCTAATCGCCAAATTTCTGTTTGGAAGAGGTGCTTGGCACCCGCCCTTCCCCGCCGCAGGTGCCGCGGGGCTCAAATAGTAAGCTGTTGGCGTTGTCAGGCCAGGTAGTGTTGGAGATAAGAGTCTTGGGCGGCGAGGAGTTCCTGGGGGGAGCCGTCGAAGTAGATGCCGCCCTCCCGCAGCAGCAGGAAGCGTGTCCCCCCTACGCCAAGGCTACGGGGGGCAGGTTCGTCTTCTTCCCGTGTTTCGTCGCCTCGGTCTCCGTTTTGGGACACTGGTCGCAGGGCACCGGTCGCTGGATCAAAGAGGTGGTGGGCGAGGATGAAGGCATCCTGCAAACGGTGGGTGACGAAAAGCGCGCTGGTCTGGCGCGTGTCGCGCAGCTTGGCAATCAGCGTCAGGATGGTCTGTGAGGTCACCGGGTCGAGCCCGGCGGTGGGCGAGTCGTAGAGCATCACGGGCGGCTCGGTGATCAGCGCGCGCGCCAGCCCCACCCGCCGTTGCATCCCGCCGGAGAGCTCCGCCGGCAGCTTCCAGATGGCTTCCTCCAGCTCGACAAAGCGCAGCACCTCGCGCACGCGCCGCTCGATCTCGGCGTCGGAGAGGTCGGCCGAGCCGTGCACGGTCTCTTCGATCAGGCGGTAGGCGACGTTCTCATAGACGCTGAGCGAGTCGAACAGCGCCATCTCCTGGAAGACAATGCCCAGCCGCGTGCGCAGCGGGAACAGCTCTTCTTCTTCCAGGTCGGTGATGTCGGTGCCCAGCACGGTGATGCGGCCGCGGTCGGGCCGCAGCAGTCCGAGGACGAGCTTGAGCAGCAGGGTCTTGCCGGTGCCGGTGACGCCCAGCAGGACGCAGGTCTCGCCCCGGTGGACGGCGAAGGAGACCTCGCGCAGGATTTCGTTCCCGCCCAAGGCGAGCCCGACGCGGTCGAAGCGAATGACCTCCTCGGCCATCACCAGCCCATCAGCTCGTTGATCCAGAGCAGCGTCTTGGTAATGAAAAGGTTGCTGACCAGAATCAGCACCGACGCCGCCACCACCGCCTGCGTAGTGGCGCGTCCCACGCCCCGCGTGCCGCCGCGGGCGTTCAGGCCGAAGTAGCAGCCCACCAGCGCCAAGATAAAACCGAAGATTACCGGCTTAACCAGTCCTTGCAAGGCGTCGCCGAATTCGATCGCGCTGTAGGCGCGGGTCCAGTACTGCACCGGGTTGAGGCGGATGACGAAGTAGGAGACCATCACGCCGCCCAGCAGGCCGACGAAGTCGCCCACAATCGTCAGCAGCGGCAGCATCACCACCGTCGCGATTACGCGCGGCACCACCAGTTTCTTTATTGGGTCGGTGCCCAACGCGCGCATGGCGTCGATCTGTTCGGTCACCTGCATGGAGCCCAGCTCGGAGGCCATGCCGCTCGAGTTGCGCCCCGCCGCCAGCAACGCGAAGATCACCGGGCCGATCTCCCGCACCAGCGCCAGCGAGACCACGTCGCCCGTCAGCCCCGGTGAGCCGAAGCGCACGAACTGGTCAGCCGTCTGCAACACCAGCACCGCTCCGATGAAGAACGCCGCCAGCGCCACAATCGGCAACGAGCCTACGCCGATGTTGTCCATCTGCTCGAAGGTCTCGGCCAGGTAGCGCGGGCGGCTGAAGAGGTCGCGCACCGACCGGTAGCCCAGCAAGGCGAACTCCTGCACAGCCAGGATTTTTTCTTTTACCAGGCCGTTCAGGACGGCAACCATCGTGCCCATGGCGCTTTTCCCGCTGAAGATGGATCTGCTTGGCGTCGCGCGCGCAGACCGGCTCATTCTCGCTTGCGCGCCGGAGCAAGTCAAGAAACTGTACTCGTCCACATGATTAGTGACACTTTCCGGAAAGAGAGGCCGTTCCGACATCCTAGAAACCCTTGCAAGAGAGGGAGGTGGGGCGGGGACTGCTAGCAGAAAGCCAGACCGGCAGTTAGACGAGAAGAAAGAGCCCTCCGGCTGAGGAAAGAGACTCGCTTCAGAAAGGCCCCGGGTTGCGCCCCGGGCCCTCTTGAGTGTCACGGATCATTCTGAACGAGTACAGAAACGAACCAGAAGCTACTGCCGCATGAAAGACAGTTTGGAAGGGGTGCAGAGTTTATCCCCGTACAGGGACACCCGCACTGGTGTTATCTGCTTCTCCTCCACGTTCAGCCCCGTGGCCCCCGCCACGGGGTGAGTCAAAAGCGTGCCCTGTGCTGCCCCTCTAGCACTAAGCCTGCTTGGAAGGGGTGCTGACCTGCCTGCCGCAGGCAGGGTTTATCCCGCGAACAGCGGGGCACCGCTTTCCGGAGGCCTTGCTCCCGTATCGCTGTGTTTCTGTGGCATCTTCGTCAGGGCACGGCGGAACTTGTCCCGAGCGAAGTCGAGGGAGCCGTGGCGATAGGGCCGCAAACAATACCGGCGGCTTCAGCCGCTGGGGTTCCTCACAGGCACCCGCTCCTTGGTTCTCCCCGTTCACCCGCTGCACGTCCCGCTGAGCCGGTAAGAGGCTTGACAGTTGCCCGCCGTAGAGGTAATGAGTAGCTCCAAAGTTTGGATTTTCCGAACAAGGAGGGCTTTATGCGCAGGAAAAAACTTCTCCTGATGGGGTTGGGTATTCTACTGGCGGGTGCGCTCGGAGTTCGGATTTATGCCACCGGACCAGTGGCGGACACCTCGGCGGCGGGCACGCCCTATTCGTTCGACGCCAGTTACATCGAAGCGTGCAGTTGCATGCTCTACTGTCCCTGCTACACCAACAACCGCGCGCACCATGAATTCTGCGAATTCAACATGGCTGTCAAGGTGAACGACGGGCGGGTTGGCGACGTCTCCCTGAAAGGCGCGCGCTACTGGCTAGCGGGCGACCTGGGCGACGAATGGGGCACCGAGGGCAAAAGGCTCCCTGGTTGATCGTCACCTTTGATCCTAGCGTCACCCAGGCGCAGCGCGACGCCCTGGTGCAAGTCCTGGGCAAGATTTATCCGCTCGATTGGGCCACTGTGCAGATGGACGAGTCCGAGTTTAGCTGGTCTATCGAGGGCAACCTGGCCCGTGCCAAGCTGGCCAATGGCAAGGGTGAGATGGTGCTGGAGCGTTTCGCCGGTGCCGATGGGGGCAAGGTCGTCCTCAACAACATCAAGTACTTTGGAGCCAGCAAGAACCACGGCTTCACTTTCTACAAGTCCAAAGTCCACCGCTGGGACGGCTTCGACCACCAGTTCGACTATTCCGGTCGCAACGCCTTCACCATCCGCCTCGAAGCTGAAGGCACCCTCTAACCGACCACCGTCCACATCCCTGCGGGGCGGGCTTGCTTCCTCGCCCGCCCCGCTCACTTTCATCGCAGTGGTTCCTCCTCTCTGTGTTGCCCTGTCTCGGTAGCTCCACCCCTTTCGGAGTTTAACTGGGTAATGAAAAAGCGCCCGAGTGACATTCCGAGCTTGCCCGCCTGCCTGCCGCAGGCAGGCTCCGCACCCGCTCGGTGTTGCCTGCTTCCCTCGACGTCCAGCCCCGTGGCCCCCGCCACGGGGTAGCGGCGATGAAGCCTGCGGCTTCATCGCCGGCTTGTTCCGATTCATTAGCCAGATAGCGGCTGCTTGCCGCCGGGTGGCCAGGCAGCACGAGCGCCCCGTGGCAGGTGCCTGCCTACCGCAGGCAGGCCACGGGGCTCGGCGTGTTATTGCTATTCTGAAAAAAAAACCAGCACGAGCCTCTGTGTCTCCGTGCCTCTGTGGCGATCTTGGGCCCTTAGAATCACTTCAGTCCGGAAGAGGTGCTTGGCCCCGGCTCCGGTCGGCGCCAGAAAAGACGGTTTGGGTGAGGTGCTCGGCACCCGCTCTTGCTGTGATACGCTTCCGCCGGACCCGACAACCATTCTCGGTGACGGGGGGGACAAGCGATGCTGAACCGGCTGGCCAATTTCTTCGTCCGCATCATCGAGCGCTGGATGCCCGACCCGTTTCTCTTCTGCGTGCTGCTGACCGCGCTCACCTACCTGCTGGCGCTGGTGCTTACGCCCACCGGTCCGGTCGAGTTGGTCACCCACTGGTACAACGGCCTCTGGCAAATCCTGCCCTTCGCCATGCAGATGATTCTCATCCTGCTCACCGGTTACGCCCTGGCCATCTCCGCCCCCGTCCGCCGCCTGCTCGCGCGCATTGCGTCCATCCCCCGCACGCAGGGCGGCGCCATTGTGTTGCTGACCGTCGCGGCGGCACTGGCGGCACTCGTCCATTGGGGTTTCGCGCTGGTGGCCTCGGCCCTGCTGGCGAAGGAAATTGCCCGCAAGGTGCCCCACTGCGACTTTGGTTTCCTGGTGGCGGGCGCCTACTCCGGTTTTGTCATCTGGGGTTCGGGCCTGTCGAGCTCGATTGCGCTGGTCTCGGCCACCGCCGGCAGCCCGATGAACTTCATCGCTCGCTACGCCGGCACCGAGTCGGTCAGCCTCTCCCAGACCTTGCTCTCGCCCATGAACATCGCGCTGGTCGCGGGCACGCTGGTCATCCTGCCGGTGATGTTCCGCCTGATGATGCCCCACGGCCAACAAATCCGCGCCATCGACCCGGCACTGCTCTCCGAGCCTGAAAGCGAAAGTCTCGCTGCCCAACCGCCCGACAACCCCACCCCCGCGCAACGCCTGGAGCGCAGCCGCCTGGTCCTCTACCTCATCGTTCTGCTGGGGGGAGTTTTTCTGGTGCGCCACTTCGCCACTCGCGGCTTCCAGCTCGACCTCAACCTCGTCATTCTTCTCTTCCTGGTGCTGGGGATGGCGCTGCACGGCCGCCCAGTAGCCTACGTCCGCGCTTTCAATCAAGCCGCCCACGTCGCCGGCCCGCTCGCGCTCCAGTACCCGCTTTACGGCGGCATCATGGGCATGATGCAGCAGAGCGGGCTGGCCGGCGTCATCTCCCAGGCGTTCGTCTCGTTTTCAACCCAGGTGTCTTTCCCCGTGTACTGTTTTCTCTCGGCCGCCCTGGTGAACCTTTTTGTTCCGTCCGGGGGCGGGCAGTGGGCGGTGCAAGGACCGGTCATGATCCCGGCGGCGATGGAGCTGGGCGTCTCCCCCACCGTCACCGCCATGGCGGTCGCCTTCGGCGACCAGACCACCAACATGCTGCAACCTTTCTGGGCGCTACCGTTGCTGGCTATTGCCGGGCTCAACATCCGCCACATCATGGGCTACTGCGTCATGACCTTCCTGCTTTCGACCGCGCTCTCAACTCTGGTATTATTCTTCTTGGCATGACGCGCGCTTTCTCGCCGATTCGTTTCCTTGGCTGGCCGCGGGTCGCCGGGATGCTTCTCGTCCTCGCAGGCGGCTCGACCCCGGCGCTCGCACAGGAAAGCCAGGCCCAGGACACCGGCTGGCTGTGCGGGGTGGTGCTGGACGAAGCCGGCGGCTTCGCCTCCGAAGCCACCCTCACTGTGTTTCCGGAGGGCCAGCCGGAGAGCGACCCGCCTGAGCCCGTGGCCGCTACCTCCAGCGATCCTCGCGGCAGCTTCTGCTTCAAAGACTTGTCCCCCGGCTTCTACGACCTGCAGGTGGCAAAGCAGGGCTGGCTGCTCCAACTCCCGCGGCGACACGTCGAGGTGCGCGCCGGCCTGAAGAACCGTCTGATTCCCATCGAGCTGGAACTGGAACCGGGCGACCCCCGCGTGAGCATCGCCGAGAGCTTCGACGGCATGCCGCTCGGGCAGGCCCGCGGGATGCTGGAAGAGCTGCTCCGCAAGGGCGACCGCGACAGCCTGGCGGAGGCCGCTCGCCGCCTGCTTCCCAAGCGCGGCGTGCGCTTTGAGTTGGCTCGCTTGCCCCGGCGGCTGGACCCAAAGCCCCTGGTGGACCTGCTGCTGCGCCGGCTGGACGGGGTTGCCTTGCCGCCCTTGAAGACCGCGCGCTATCTGTACGTGGTGGCGGAGTTGGCTGACCCGCGCAACGAAGAGGTGATCATCGACCTGCTGTTGAACAAGCTGCGCGATGGCCGCCGCTTGCCGGCCGTCGCCGTCCCCAGCGAAGGCCCCAGCTACGTCAGCGACATCGCCATGCAGGAGTTGACGCGTTTGGTCGGCAAGAGCTTCCGCTGGAAGTTCGGCCAGACGCCGCTGCAAAACGGCCGCAGCATCTCCAGCGCGCAGACGTGGTGGCGCGACGAGCTCAGGCGGCGTAGCGACCGCCAGCGCTGAGAGGGGCTGAAAAGCTCCGCCCCTGTGTCACCCTGAGGAGCCCGCCGTGGCCTGCCTGCCCTGCCTACCGCAGGCAGGCGAAGAATCTGCTTTTGAAACACTTCGTCACGGCGAGAGGCTGTATCCGCACCCGGCTAGCTGTAGAGGTCGGCCACGTACTCCGCGTAGCCGTTGAAGGGCCGGGTGGGGATGCGGCGGCCGGTGGCCACGTCCCGCTCGATCGCCTGTGACCAGCGCGGGTGCGGCACCTTGGGGTTGACGTTGGCAAAGAAGTCGTACTCCTTCGGCGCCACCACGTTCCAGAAGTTCTTCGGCCGCCGCCGCGTGAACTCAAACCGCACAATCGACTTGATGGACTTGAAGCCGTACTTCCACGGTACGATCAGCCGCAGCGGCGCGCCGTTCTGGTTCGGCAAGCGGTGCCCGTAGCTGCCCACCACCAGCAGCGCCAGCTCGTTGGTGGCTTCGTCCATTGTCAGCGCCTCAAAGTAGGGCCAGGGGTACCAGGCAGCTTTCTTCTGCCCCGGCGCTTGCCTGGGCCGGAAGAAGCTCACCATGCGCAGGTAGCGCGCCGAGCTCTTCGGCCGCGCCCACTCCACGAACTTCTTGAGCGGAAAGCCGATCCACGGCACCACCACCGACCAGGCCTCCACGCACCGCAGCCGATAGACGCGCTCTTCCAACGCCATCTGCCCGATCAGCTCGTCCACATCGATCTTTCGTTTCTGTTCCACCTCACCGCCGATTTCGATTTCCCACGGGCGGGAGGGGAAGTTCTCCGCCCGCCGCCAGACCTTGTCCTTCTCCAGCGAGAACTCGTAGAAGTTGTTGTAGCGCGCCACAATTTGCTCGCGGGTGATGGGCCGCTCGGTGGTGTAGGTCGTGCTGCGCGCCGCTTCCAGTGCCGGCAGATTAGGTAGTTCTTCCTCGGCGAAGGCGCCGCCGACCAAGTCACTCAGACCGCAGGCCGCTGCCGCGCCTGCCACCCCGGCCACCGCCAACCCGTGCAGAAAGCGCCGCCGCTTTCCTCGATAGACCTCCTCCGGCGTCACCTCCTGCTCCGGAATCTCCCAGCCTTTAGGAATGCGAACAAGCATCAGAGATCTTCCAAGAAGCCGGTTACACTTACTCCTACAGCTCCATTAGGTTAGCCCGATGCCGGACTATGGCGTTCGACCGGATGCCCTGGTCGCATCTACCACTCGGAACGCAACGTATACGCCACAACCAGGCCTGGGGTGGAAGCCGGCAACCAACCGGCCTCCCTCCCCTGTCTTTTTCCATTCGAAGAAGCGGCTTTCAGCTGCCACTCATTCTTTCTTTCATTTCTTGTTTTCTTACACGCTTCAGCCGCACTTCCGTCGCTCTCCAGTCGGCAGCCCGGTAAGTAACCTTTATACGCTGGCCCGTCTGAAAATCACAGAGGGAAATGTCTTTCTTGCCCCGAAGCTCCGTCCTCTTGTCGGCTTTGAATTTCGTCCTGTTGTCGACCTTGAATTCAAGCCTGTTGCCCTTCTTGTCTCGGACGACAATGAGGCCATCTTCCGCGTTGATCGCCGCAACTGTCCCCGTTACGGAACGCGTAACGGCAAACGCGGATGGGGTCCTCGAGGCCGACGGGCGCGGGCTGGTCGATCCGCTCCCTTGTGCGACCGCCAGAACGGGCAGAACGAGAACTAACAGCAGAGTACCGACTTTACTTAGTTTCATTGTTTCTATCCTCCTGTGAGTTTAATTGACTGAACCGCCTTACGGTCCAGAAACCATTTCAACTCATGGCACAAATGGCCCTTTCAATTATCCGGTACGTGAGCGCACAAAGCTCCACTACTATTCAACGAGGGCCCGACCGAATTGGCTGCGAAAGTAGAATTGTGGGTGGCGCGGTGCCGCTTCGTGCGCTGGAACTCAAGCAACAGTAACGCGGCAACGCTGCTGTACTCCAGCCAAAGCGTCCACGCGTGCTCTGTTTCGTCAACCATGACGAGGAAGGCTAGGCAGACGAGAGCTGAGAAATAAACCCAGACAAGCCTATCTGCGATGATTGCCAGAGGCAATAACCACGCTACATACCAAGGCATCACGGTCGGACCCAGCACGAGCAGCGCGCCGAGCGCCGGGGCACCGTAATGCGCGAAAGTCTCGCTCCGCCCGTCATCACGCCGCACAAGCCAGCAGACTATAGCGATGACGCCGAGCCCGCTGATTACTCGTGCGGCAGAATTCGGGTCGGTGCTGAATGAGCTCGAGAGCCATTGAAAGAGGGCGAACGGCCCGGCGTTGAATTGCCAGTCACGCGCAAACGTGAGGGCCCCATCGAACAGCGCCCGTCCTGCGCCGAAAAAAGGAACGTATCCTGCCACGAGAACCGCAGACACCAGCGCCGAGTTGCGCCAGCCGATGCGCCTTACTATGAACGGTAGCAGGACGAGAGGGGTCAGCTTAGCGAGGATCGCCAGCCCGAAACTCAAGGCAGCCATCGTTTTCGCATGTCGCACGAGAAAGTAGGTTGTGGCCGCCAGCGTCGCGGCGACCACTGCATCCACGTGGCCACTGGCGGCGAAGACCTTGATGATGAGCGGATTCCAAGCATAAAGGAGAACCCCTGTCACCGGCCGGCCAAGGGCCTTGAGCGTGAGCGCGATGAAGAGCGTAGCGAGCAGGTCGAAGCCCACAAGTAGACCCTTCATCACAAGGACGCTGCCTGGCGCGAGGATGTGAGAAACCCGGAAGACCACTTGCGCAAGTGGCGGGTAGATCGTCGGCGTTAGTGCATAGTTAATGTTGTCGCGAATGTCGCTCCACAAAGCACGGCCGTCCGTTAGCGCCGCATTCTCCTCGTCGGCCAGTTTATCGAGTGCCGGATCAGTTGGCGCGTGCAGATATGGGTTAGTTCCGTGCGCCGAGACATGCCCATCCCACAGGTAGCGCCAGATGTCGCCGTCGAAAAGTTGAAAGCGTTCATAAGTGACTGACTCACCCCGCAGGTCTGCACGTAAGTCAGCGACCTTCGAATCCCAACTGGCGTCATGCGGCAACCCGGCCGGCAGCAGCGTCAGCCGGAACAGCACCGCGCCCGCTGCAATGATGAGCAGAGTGTTGCGATGGTTTTCGCCTCTGCCTTTGACGATCCAGTACGCTATCGCATAGAGGGTGAATAGCGCACCCAGCAGCCCGAGGAAAGCGAGCACAGGGCGGACACCGTTGATTGCATCGAGGCGCAGCATGGCGAGATAGAGGACCTCGGAAGAAACCAGCAGCCCTGCGAGCCACCAAAGCCGGGCACGTCTTGAAATTTTCAATTCGCTCCTCCCCCTCCCGACTTCAACCCGGGAGTCTGTGGTTTAGGACTTGAGTTGACTTCGGGACGGTAGGGGTCTCCCTTGTAAGCGCGGGCCAGGCGGATGGTTTCTGGGTCGGCCATCAACGGAATCACTTTCTCATACTCGGACAGGGCTTTTTCTCGTTCACCCCCCAGATCAAAGATCCGTCCGCGCTCCAGTGCTGCCCAGGCCAGAATTACTTTCTCCGCATCGACCGTCTGTTCGACCTGGCGGAAAGATGCCAGGGCGTCTTCCAAGTTGCCTGCCGCGGCTTCCGCCCGACCGAGCTCGAGAAGGGCATCTCGGGTCCCAGAATGCGGGGGCTCAGAGGGCGAGTCCGCAGTCTAGTCAGCATCTCGCGGCAAACTTGTACGGCTTCTGGGTAGAGCCCCTGTTGGCGATAGAAGCGGGCGAGTTCAAACAGGAAGAGGGGATTTCGCGGGTAATCGGAGCGCAGAGCTTCGAGTACGCGCTGGGCTTCCTCCGGTTTTTCCTCACGGATCCATGCCACGGCCAACAAGACACGAGCATACGTGCGAAGGAATGTGCCGCTCTCCGCCGCTTCCTGCAGGTGTCTGAGACCCCGCTCTCGATTGCCCCATGCCCCGACGAAAAAGAGGAAAAAGCGCTTTACTCGCGGGAGGCTACCCAGAACATAGTTGTGCGTGCCAAGAACAACCCCTGTGTCGTAGAAATCAGGATGCAGCTCGTGAAGTTTCTTATGGTACTTGTAGGCTTTTTTTTCCATAACGCAGCCCGCGGAAGTACTTGCCCTCGACACCAGTGGAATAATTCGCCAAATTGGCGTAGGCCAGCCCGAGGGCGAATAGAGCGTCCGGGTCATTCTTGTTCGCCTTCCGCCGACGTTCAGCCACTGCCCGCGCTTCGTCTATTCTCTCTTCGAAACGCTGCTTGAGCTCCGGATCCGGGGATTTCCGCTCTTGGTGGAGAAACTTATTGCCCATGACGAAGAGCTGGCTTTGCAGGCTGCCCTGGCGGGCTAAGATTTCGTAGAGGAGCGCTGAAGCCAGAAAAGTGCGGGCGGTAGCACTTTCCGGTTCGTCTGCAACCACTTGGTGGAAAAGCAACTGTGCTGCGTCGAATTCCAGGTTATAAAGGCGCTCGAAGGCAGCGTGCAGTTTCTGCTCGTTTTCGGGGGAGACGGTGGCAGCGCTGGCCTCAACCGGCTCCGGCGCTGGCTCTGCTGCCTGGACCGGTAGCGCCAAGAACAACCCTGCAAGCAGCGCATGCCCTAAGCCCGGATTTCCGATTTGGCTGTGGTACCGTATCGCCAGGACCAGTCGCTGCGCCTTGAGTTTTGGGGCTCCGACGTAAGGAACCACACTACGGAGGGTGACACCCGGTGGGTGAATTACAACACGAGCCATTCCAGTTCGCGTTCAACGGCTTCTTGAAAGTTGCGTTCCAGGGATCGCGCGTCACTTCTGACGCTGGCCTCATTCTGGTGCGCGAGTTGGATGAACGTCTGGGGCTGGAGACACTCATCGCCGAGCACCTGAGCGATTCCCGACAGGGGATGAACACCCAGTTCAGCGTGGTGGATCTCCTGCGGCAGTCGGTCTACAGTCGCCTCGCGGGCTACGAAGATCTCAACGACGCGGGGCGCGTGTCGGCAGACCCAACATTTCGTCTCATCGGGTCGCCAAAGCGCTGGGACCGGGGTGCGGCGCTGACATCGACGCTGCATTGGTTCGAGACAGAGCTGCTGACCCACGAGGAGAATCTCGTCGGGTTGAGGGCCGTGAACCGGGAGGTGCTTGCACAGGCCGAGATGGCGACGCGCGCCGACCGGATCGTGCTCGACATGGATTCGAGCGAGAGCCCGGTGCATGGGGCGCAGGAAGGGAGCGCCTATAACGGGCACTTCGAGTCCGTCTGCTACCACCCGCTGTTTCTGTTCACCGAGCATGGGGACTGCCTCGCCGCCACGCTGCGGCCAGGCAACGTGCATAGCGCCGACGACTGGGACGACCTGCTCGTACCGGAGATTGACCGGCAGCAGGTGGAGGGCAAGCGCGTAGCGTTCCGCGCAGACGCCGCGTTCGCGAAGCCCGAGATCTACGACGCGCTCGAGCAGCGCGACGTGGACTATGCCATTCGCATGCCGGCGAACAAGAGCTTGGAGCTGGAAATCGAAGACATCCTCTTTCGTCCGCCGGGACGGCCGAGCTGCAAGCCCTTGGTGCGCTACCAGAGTTTCCGCTATCAGGCCAAGAGCTGGACCACGCCCAGACGGATCGTCGCCAAGGTGGAGCACCACCAAGGTGAGCTGTTCCCTCGCGTCGGCTTCATCGTGACCAACATGGCCCTCCCGAGCCGCTCGGTCGTGCGGTTTTACAACAAGCGCGGTACGGCGGAGCAATGGATCAAGGAAGGCAAGCAGGCCACCCACTGGACGCGGCTGTCGTGCCATCGTTTCCGGGCGAACGAGGTGCGCCTGCAACTGAGCGTCCTGGCCTACAATCTGGGCAACTTGTGGCGCAGACTGGTCCTTCCGCTGCGGGTCAAGCGCTGGTCGCTCACGAGTCTCCAGCAGCGACTGGTGAAAACTGGGGGCCGGCTGGTGAAGCATGCGCGGTACTACTGGCTTCTGCTGGCGGAAGGGCATCTCACGCGGCGGCTGTTCGGCGACATGCTGCGGAGGATCTGGGCGCTACCCGTGCCGGCAGGCTGACGCGCGGCCTGAAGTGCAACGAAGCCCGCCCGGCGATGACACGGGGCACACGTGTGGAGCGGTGTCTGAGAAATGCCCGAAAAGCAGGGGTTCCAGTCGGTCGCACGTCGGCGCGGGCTCAGATGAAGGCCTTTGAAGCTGAACGATTGTGCGACGATCGAAGTTTTTGTGCGATCGGCGGCGATCGGGTGTATAAACGTGCCATCAGGGGCAGGCAAAACGGAAATCCCGGCTAAGATGCTCCTCATCGCGGCTGCCCTTCGGTTCCGGCAAGATCGGTGGTGGTCCCCCAGGCGTTGACGTCGTTGATACCCCAGTCGTAGTCAAAATGATCAATCTTGGGATCATCCAGGGTGTCCAACGCCTGCCGGGTCGGCTCGTCGGCATAGATGAGGAGGAAATCGAGCAGAGCGTTCTCGCCGCCGGCACTCCCCTGCGCGCGCGCGTACTTCTCGAAATCCCCCTTGTACCAATCGAATATCTTCGACAGGGTGATCCGGTTACGTCCAACCTCAATCCGGACATGCCGCGAGTCGTTGACGAACGCCCGCGCCCCTTCTTCCAGGAGGCGTTCGGTGTTCTCGGCCGTGAAAGCCTCCCGCCGGGGCGGCGGGCAGCTGTTGGATGCGCACACCAGGGCGAAATGGATCCGTGGCTCGGCCAGCCCCTTAAGCAAGATGTCTTTCTCAATGTTGTTGAGCGTGTACTTTTTGCCACCGACGACGAATTTCTTGCGCCAGAAGAAACTGTGAGGCAGAAGGCCGATCTTGACTACACTCTTGACTGGCCACTTTTCGATCACCCCTTTCATCACCAGCGCGTTGTAGGCGTTAATCCAGTAGGCAAGCTGACTATTTCTTGTGGGGAAGTCCCGCGGATGGGACGCCGGACTGCGCGCAGCGAGTTGAGTGACGTAGCGGTCCAGGTCGGCGGAATCCGCCTTCAGCGCGGCATAGTCCACCCGGCCGGTTTCAGTAACGAATTTCTCCAGCACGCGGCCCCAGTTCGAGTGATCAAATTCCTCGCCGCGGGCTGTGCCGGCGGCCAAGGCCAGCCAAACCATTGAGAGGAACAAGAACACATTCTTTTTCATGGCGCTTCTCCTCTCTGCCTTCTGTTCACCTTGAATTTCCTCGCCGCCTGCTTGTCTGAAATGGGTAATTCCCTACAGCCTGCTACATTCGCTTCTGCATTTCTGTATCAACAGTCAGGTCGTTAACTACCTCAACCCGGATTTCCGATTTGGCTGTGGTACCGTATCGCCAGGACCAGTCGCTGCGCCTTGAGTTTTGGGGCTCCGACGTAAGGAACCACACTACGGAGGGTGACACCCGGTGGGTGAATTACAACACGAGCCATTCCAGTTCGCGTTCAACGGCTTCTTGAAAGTCGCGTTCCAGGGATCGCGCGTCACTTCTGACGCTGGCCTCATTCTGGTGCGCGAGTTGGATGAACGTCTGGGGCTGGAGACACTCATCGCCGAGCACCTGAGCGATTCCCGACAGGGGATGAACACCCAGTTCAGCGTGGTGGATCTCCTGCGGCAGTCGGTCTACAGTCGCCTCGCGGGCTACGAAGATCTCAACGACGCGGGGCGCGTGTCGGCAGACCCAACATTTCGTCTCATCGGGTCGCCAAAGCGCTGGGACCGGGGTGCGGCGCTGACATCGACGCTGCATTGGTTCGAGACAGAGCTGCTGACCCACGAGGAGAATCTCGTCGGGTTGAGGGCCGTGAACCGGGAGGTGCTTGCACAGGCCGAGATGGCGACGCGCGCCGACCGGATCGTGCTCGACATGGATTCGAGCGAGAGCCCGGTGCATGGGGCGCAGGAAGGGAGCGCCTATAACGGGCACTTCGAGTCCGTCTGCTACCACCCGCTGTTTCTGTTCACCGAGCATGGGGACTGCCTCGCCGCCACGCTGCGGCCAGGCAACGTGCATAGCGCCGACGACTGGGACGACCTGCTCGTACCGGAGATTGACCGGCAGCAGGTGGAGGGCAAGCGCGTAGCGTTCCGCGCAGACGCCGCGTTCGCGAAGCCCGAGATCTACGACGCGCTCGAGCAGCGCGACGTGGACTATGCCATTCGCATGCCGGCGAACAAGAGCTTGGAGCTGGAAATCGAAGACATCCTCTTTCGTCCGCCGGGACGGCCGAGCTGCAAGCCCTTGGTGCGCTACCAGAGTTTCCGCTATCAGGCCAAGAGCTGGACCACGCCCAGACGGATCGTCGCCAAGGTGGAGCACCACCAAGGTGAGCTGTTCCCTCGCGTCGGCTTCATCGTGACCAACATGGCCCTCCCGAGCCGCTCGGTCGTGCGGTTTTACAACAAGCGCGGTACGGCGGAGCAACGGATCAAGGAAGGCAAGCAGGCCACCCACTGGACGCGGCTGTCGTGCCATCGTTTCCGGGCGAACGAGGTGCGCCTGCAACTGAGCGTCCTGGCCTACAATCTGGGCAACTTGTGGCGCAGACTGGTCCTTCCGCTGCGGGTCAAGCGCTGGTCGCTCACGAGTCTCCAGCAGCGACTGGTGAAAACTGGGGGCCGGCTGGTGAAGCATGCGCGGTACTACTGGCTTCTGCTGGCGGAAGGGCATCTCACGCGGCGGCTGTTCGGCGACATGCTGCGGAGGATCTGGGCGCTA
Source organism: Candidatus Acidiferrales bacterium (assembly GCA_965247455.1). GTDB lineage: Bacteria > Acidobacteriota > Terriglobia > Acidiferrales > 2-02-FULL-67-57 > JACZYA01. Next base: position 38,588 of record CBDFHE010000015.1, on the reverse strand, counting down.
CCCGTGCCGGCAGGCTGACGCGCGGCCTGAAGTGCAACGAAGCCCGCCCGGCGATGACACGGGGCACACGTGTGGAGCGGTGTCTGAGAAATGCCCGAAAAGCAGGGGTTCCAGTCGGTCGCACGTCGGCGCGGGCTCAGATGAAGGCCTTTGAAGCTGAACGATTGTGCGACGATCGAAGTTTTTGTGCGATCGGCGGCGATCGGGTGTATAAACGTGCCATCAGGGGCAGGCAAAACGGAAATCCCGGCTTAACATGACACGCACCTTAAGCCAGGCTCAGCGGCAAGGCAATGGACGGCGTGTGAGCTATTGATGAGTTTTGTGAATGGGGCTAACTTATTGGCGACTAGCGACTTGACCAGCGGAGTGAGTTAGGAGAATCGTAAACCGAATAGAGCGTTTGGTAGAGCAAGCGTTCAGTGAAAAGATTGCAGCTTCGCAAGCGGATGATGGTTGGGCCTGATAACTAGGTGAAAGTTGGTTGAGAAAAGCTAACAAAACATAACCTTCTGGGGGACTTGGCACCCTCCCTACCAGACCTCGCTGTGCCCGTTTTGTGCCCAAACTCAGACCGCTCCAGAGCATTTCTGATCACTCCAGATCAACTTCACCCGAGAGGAACTTGTGGCTAGGCGCTTGTATCTACGTGCGGTTAGGGGAGATGCTGAATCTAGCTTGTTCTCAACACCTCCGACTCAAAATCCGGTGGGGCCTTAAACCCCGTGTGGGTTTCCCTTCGGCGTGGCCTCAGGACAAGCCCCTCGATTGCGCTTCCCTCGCTTGCGCTCCCTCCGGCTTCGCTCAGCGCAGACGGGACAGGCAGGATAAACGACTCCCACCTCCAGCACCACGCCACTCCCTGAGTGAACCTGCCTGGTCGGAGGCAGGGGTTGGTTTCGCCGGAACACCTCTTACTGCCTACACCAGATTCTGCGGCTGGGCCCGGCAAAACTGACGCAAACGGTCGTAGTCGCTCTCTTTCAGGCTCGCAAACTGGACGCCGATTCCGTGCCCCTCGTCCACCCGCCGCACCGTCACATCAATGGGAATGGGAGAGAGGCTGTCCAGCCAGAGCTTAAGGGAAATGTGTTGCCCGGGCGGCAGATAGCGCCTGTCCTCGATGAACGCTCCCACCGGGCTCAGGTCCCGCACCCGCGAAAGATAGTTCGGATATTCCACCAGCACCACTCTCTTGGGCTTGATGCGCGGCAGTCTGGTGCGACGGTCGTTGGCGAGCAGCGGCGGCTTGACGTCCCAATAATTGCACAGCAGCGAATTCCTTCCCCGGTCATGTTCAAGAACTCAACCCCCATCCCGCGCAACGATTCCACTCGGCGGACCACGGCATCGATCTCCACCGATCGCTCCACATCCAGCCAAAAGGTGATGGGAAGGATCTTCCCGGGAAGCAGCGGGCGGTCGCTCTCAATAAACGCGCCCGCGGGGCCGATGTCGCGCACACGGCCGAGTTAATTCGGGTAGTGGGCCAGCAAAGGACGGCTGGGTCGGATACGCAGGTGCGTTCGACGCTTAGTCGCCATTTTGTTCCGAGACTATACCACCCGTGAGGAAGATACTATCAGATAGCATCTCAAATCCAGGACTTTTGCGAACCACACCCTAACCAGCGCGCGTGGCGTCCGCTACTCGATCACACTCAGGATCAGTTCCTCCACCTTGGCCCAGACCTCCGGGTCGTGATCCATTTTTGTGTGCGCCGCTCGAAAGACCTTTTTGAACCAGGAGACTTCCGAGAGGTCAATTTTCTTGTTTCGATAATCAAAACGGAAATTCCCCAGGATGGCAGTCTTCTGCGGGTCTTGGGCGCGAATCTTGGGCTCGCCCCGAATGATGAGGCCATTGGGTTGGAACAGATTCGCCGCGCGACGGACGTTGGACGGGATCACCGCATCGCCCCAACCGATGCTATCAACTTGCACGGTGAGCAAGACCGGCACATCCATTTTCTTTAACTGCTTAGCCAGCTTGACCACCGCCGCGCCCCCGAAGCTCTGCCCATACAAGATCAAACGGACGGAAGCCCGCTCCGCCTCGTCCAGCGTGCTATCCTGGTTGCGGTCAAAGGCGTTGTGAATAAGCTGAATCGCCAGCGGGCGCTTCCTGTTCTCCACCGTCTCCACGTGGACGCCGGGGAGATTCAAGGCACGCAGCTTGAGCGCCAACTTTCGCACTCCACGCTTGTCATTGTCCCAGGGTTCGCGCCCGCCCATGAAACCCAGAATCAAATAGTGATTGGCCGGCAGCGGCGTCCGCGCGGTGAAGTGGTGGTAGCGCTGCCCACGAAAGAAAATACACCCGCCTCCGAAGAAAGTAGTCACCAGCAGACACAGTTGGAGCGCCCAGATCCCAAAAGCCTGCTCAGCTTTGCGGCCCATGATGTGGAAACACGTTCTCCTTTGATCCTCTCAGGCGCCGACCATTTCAAGGACAGTGCCGCCGTCGGTACTGATCTCCTCCACGCGATGGCCGGGACGGCTGAGGTGAAGGGTTGCGCGGGCCAAGCTGTTGTTGGCGACCTCGAAGCTCGAAGCGCAGTTGGTCTTCAGGTACGGCAGCCGGTGGAGCGAGGGGCCGCTGCCGTCGATGACGGCCACCAACTCCGCGCCGTCCGCGCAACCCGTGCAGCGGAACTCCCATTGCAAATAGTCGCGGTCGCGGCGGATTTCCTGAATCTTCCTGAACGTGTACAGCTTCCCCCCATGCCAGAGCAGCGCTTTGCGGAAGCGCAGGCCGAGCGGCATCTCATATTCCAACGCCTCGAAGCTGCTCATCCCGCCGCCCTCGGAATTGCGCACGGCGCAGTGCGTCCAGTTCCACAGGCTGCGGTGGCGGAAGCCGCAGTTGTGTCCCTGTAAGCCGTAGCCCAGCGGCTGGCCGCGAAACCTCCGGCCATCGAAAGTGATCTCGCCGGAGAAGACCGCGTCGGAGTGGGGCGTGCGGGAAAAGCCGATCCAGCCCACGTCGGATAGCGTCACCCCCAGGGCGGAACGGTAGCGCAACTCCCAGCTCACTTGGTGACCGTCAACGTCCAATCGCCCGGCACAGCAATCTTCCCCGATGCGATTGTCGCTGATCTCCAAATGAAAAGGCTGGGCTCCCGGTTGGCTCAGCGAAAGCCCCGCTTGGGGGAATCCTTGGATGAAGCTCTGCGGCTTTCCATCGCGGGGAAACCAGGTGGCCCACACCTGCACCGGCATTCCGCCGGACTGGCCGGGGCAGCCTCCGCCCCCCGGCCGCCCCGGGTTCATCAGCAGGTAGCGAAACCACCACGCCCCGCTCCCGTCGGCCAGCAGGAAGCGCAGGAACCAGACCTCGTAGCGCCGCCGCATGGACGGCTTCGAATAAACGGCGTTGAGCGACCGCTCACTCATGGCCGGTCGAGTGGTTCGTGCACCGGCGCGGACACGATGCGGTGCACCCGCTCGCGCAACTCCGCGGCGTCCTGCTTGCCCAACCCTGTGGTTTCGATGGTGTCGTGCAGGTGAACGACAATCTTGGAGGGGTGGAGCATCCAGCTTCCCTTCCGCTTGAACTGAAACGACCCCACAATGCTCATGGGCACGATCGGGTACCCCCATTGCGGCAACAGGTTGAAGACACCCCGCCGGAAAGGCCCCACCCGGCCGTCCTGTGTGCGTGATCCTTCCGCAAAAACGATGATGCTGACGCCGTCATCCAGCGCTGCCCGGGTGCGCTGGATAAGCTTCTTGAGGTCGGATGGACCGGCGCTGTCCGGCACCGGGATGTTGCCGAAGCGCTTCACCATCCAACCGTAGGCGGGAATCTTGAAATGCGACTCCAACTCCCACCCCCGCACAAACTGCGGAATGGCGGAGTAGATTACGAAAGCGTCAAAGAGGTTGACGTGATTGCAGACGAAGATGCTGGTGCGCGTGGGGTCGAACCCGGGCGCGCGGCGCACCTCAAACCCGACGCCCGCCACCCGGAGGACGTTGCGGAATAAGATGCGTTGCGGGCGGTCGTTCTTGCGCGGGTCCACGAAGATTCCCAGCAAGACCAGCAAGCTGCAAGCCGGAAAGAAATGGAGGATGCTGGCAATCCACAGAACCACAGAGCGGAGGACGAGGTAGAGTTTTCTCATACCATGACGTTCAGGGCCGCCGGCAAGACCTCCAGCGTCCGGCACTGCAACGTGAGCACCTCCCCGTCCACCATCACGTCCACCGGGGCGTCCCACTGGAACTCCACCCGCCGAACCGCCCGGCGCGAAGCCAGCGGATGGTTGATGTGGGAACCGTCGTACAAGCGGGGGAAATTGCGCACCAACCCCAGCCGCCCGATGGGCCCCCAGCGCACAAACTCCACCAAGCCGTCGGCGGTGTCGGCCAGGGGGGCGATCATCATTGTACCGCCGGTGAACTTGCTGTTGTTGAAGCTGAGGAAGAGGCAGCGCCGGCGGTCAAACTCGGCCTCGCCTTCGACCCGCAAGGGAAACGCCCGCCGGCGCAGGCGAACCAGGCAGGTCAACACTCCCAACAGGTAGCCCAGCTCGCCCAGGGATTTGAATTTTCGGTCCCGCACCGCGGCGACGTCGGCGGCAAAGCCCATGCTCAACAGGTTGATGTAGTGAAGGACGCCCTCCGTGTGGGTCAGGCGCAGCACGTCACACGGACGCACACGCCCGGCCGGCAGCGCTTGGGTGGCGTGCTCGGCGCCGCGCTCGGTGAAATCCCGCAGAAAAGAGTTGCCGGTGCCGAGCGGAAGAAACCCCAGGGTGGGACGCTCGCCGCCCTCGGCGCCGGGGAAGAGACCGTTGACGATTTCATAGGCGGTGCCGTCGCCGCCCACGGCGATAAAGCGGCGGTAGCCAGCCCGGTAGGCGTCCCGCACAAACCTTGTGGCTTGCCCGGGGGTGCGAGTTTCGATAACTTCCAGTTCCACGCCTGCGGCGCGCAACTTCTCCAGCGCGGGGCCCGCCAGCTTGCCGCAGCGCCCGCCGCCGGCGGCCGGGTTGACCACAGCCAGAAACCGTGCACTCACAACGGCACCACCGCGTCGGCGCGGTCGAGATGATCGCGGATCTCTTCCGCCAGGAAGTTGCGCTTGATCTTGAGCGAAGCGGTACGAGGGAAATCCCGCTCCCAAACGACGTAGCCGCCGACGCGCTTGAAGTCCAGCAGGCGGCGGTTGCGGGCAATCAGGTCAGCTCGCAGTGCGTCGGTAAATTCCTTGCCTGCCTCCAACCGCAGCACCAGCACCAACTGCTCGCGCACCCTGCCGCGCTGCGGCCAGAGATAGTTGGCGGCGAAGACGCAGAACTCTTTGACCGCCAAGCCCTCGAAAGCGGTTTCGATGTCCTCGGGATAGATGTTCTTGCCGCCGGCGGTGACGATCATGTTCTTCTTGCGGCCGAAGAGTTGCAGGTGGCCGGTGGAATCAAGGCGGCCCAGGTCGCCGCTCAGCAGCCAGCCCTCCACAATGGTCTCGGCGGTCAACTCCGGCTGGTCGAGGTAGTGCGACATGACGGTCTTGCTGCGCACCGCCACCTCGCCGATGCCGTCGGCGTCGGGCGCGACGATCCGCACTTCCATCCCCGGCAGCGGCTTGCCGACGGTGTCGGGCCGGAAGGGATTGAAGTCGTCGAGGGTGACGGCGGTGCCGGCCTCGGTGAGGCCGTAACCGTTGCCCACCGGGATGCCGAGGTCGTAGAAGAACTGCAAGGTGGCCGGCTCGGTGAAGGCGCCGCCGACGAAGAGCGCCCGCAACTCCCCGCCGAAGGCCTGATGCACCCCGCGCAGCAGCAAGCGGCTGAGCGCAAGCTGGGGCCGTTTGCGCGTGAAACGGCGGTTGAGGGCAACCAGGCGATTGAGGAGGAAGCGGCGGTGCCACGGCAGCCCGGCAAAGCGTGCCTTCAGGTCGCGCTCCAGGTTCTTGAGCACCATCGGAACCAGACTCATGTAAGTGATTTTGTAGCGGGGGAAGGCCTCGCGGACGTAGTCCGGCCGCAGGGTGCGCAGGTGCACCACCGCCGCGCCGCAGGTGAAGGGGCCGATGAAGCCGACCATGAAGTCAATGGCGTGGTTGGTGGGCAGGATGCTCAGGTAGCGCACCCCCGGCCAAAAGGGGTAGAGCGAAGTGAGCGCCATGCACTGCTCAAGGTAATTCTCGTGCGTCAGTACGCAGCCCTTGGGCTGCCCGCCGGTGCCGGAGGAATAGACAATGCAGGCGGGGTCGGTGCGGTCGCGCGGGACAAAGTCCGGCTCGCGGCTGTCTTGACAATTCTCCCAGCGGCGCGCTTGCCCTGAGCTTGTCGAATGGGCGCCGGCCAGGTCGGCGCCGGGGGGCGCTTCGGTCACCAGCACTTCTTCCACCCGCAGGTGCTGGAACCCCACCGTCTGCGTGAGCGCGCGCCAGAGGTGATACTCGACCATCAGGAAGCGCGCTTCCGAGAGCGCCAGCAGTTGCAGGTGCTCGCGCGGAGTGAGCTTGTAGTCCAGCGGCACCAGCACGCCGCCGCCATAGAACACCGCATAGGCGGAAATCAGCCACTTAGACTGGTTGGTCATGATGATGGCGGCGCGGCTGCCCTGTGCCAATCCCATCTCTTGCAAGGCGCGGGCCAGGGGCAGGGCCGCTTCTCTGAACTGGCGATAGGTCAGGCGGCAGTTTTCGCGCTCACGGTCGGCTTCGATCAGGCAGGTTTCGTTGGGCCAGCGCTCCAGCGCGTCGCGCAAGGCGCCGCCCAACGAAGCGTATTGCCGCAAATCAAGCATGGTCAGCCACAGATGTTAGCCACAGAGACACCGCGACACAGAGGATTGATTGTTTTGGAAAAGAGGTCTTCTTGCAAGCCCTGCGTTGGGATTCCCCCGCGGCTTTTGTCACAGGCGGGACTGGATGCGCTCCGCCAGGGTGCGGAAGTCGCTCACGCCCTGTATTTCGTAGTCGGGCAGCTCGATGCCGAAGTGGTTTTCCAGCCGCGTGAGCAGTTCTAGGGCTTGCATGCTGTCGATGCCGAGCTTCTGGAAAAAGTCGCCGTCGGGCGTGAGCCGCTCGCGCACGACCTTGAAGTGCGCCGCTGCCAGTTTTAGAACTTCCTCCAGCGTCTGTTCAGTCGTTCGCATTATCACCTCCCAAGCTAGGACCAAAACCGCAGAGTCGCAGAGACACAAGCCGGGAGAGCATACCCCGCAAATTTCCTGAATAGCTGTTTGAATTCAAATCTCTGTGCCTTTGTGTTTCTGTGGCGTATTGTCATGGCAGATAGGGCATGGCGTCGGTGGATTCGACGAACTTGCGCAGGCCGGCCTCCACCGCCGGGCGAGTGAACAGATCGCAAAAGATTTCAATTTCTTGTTTCAATTCCTCGTAAGGAATCGGTTTGATGAATTGCTTGGCGGTGGCGCTGGTCTGGCGGTCGAACTTTTTGATTTGCGCGGCGGTGGCGCGCGCCACTTTCAACGCCTGGCCTTCGGCCGTCACCTGGCTGACCAGTCCGACGGCGTGCGCGCGGGTGGCGTTGATGCTGCGGCCGGTGAGCAGCAGGTCGCGCACCAGGGCGTTACCGAGGTCGCGCTTGAGGCGCGGAATGCCGCCGAAGCCGGGAATCAGGCCCAGGCGCAGCTCGGGAAAGCAGAAGCGCGCCATCTTGTCGGCGATGATGAGGTCGCAGGTCAATGCCAACTCGAAGCCGCCGCCGAAGGTGACACCGTGGACGGCGGCGATGGTGGTCAGCGGCGAGGCGTCGAGGGCGTTCATCACTTTGTGGATGCGCTTCAGGAAGTCGCGCAGCCCGGCCATGCGCTCGGCTTGGGGCAGTTCTTGCATGCGACGGTAGAGCTCGCGCAGGTCGGCCCCAGCAGAAAAGCCTGAGGGGAGCGTGCTGCGGAGGATGACGGCGTGGGCTTGGCCTTCCGCTGCTTGGAGTGCTTCGACAAACCGCTCCAACTCTTCCAGGGTGGCGGAGCCGATTTCGTTGTTGGGCTGGCGGTGCAGCGCCAGCTCCACCACTCCGTCCACCAACTCCCAACTGAGCGTGTTGCCCTTGAAAGTCTGCATCCTTCCTTATCCTTTATCCATACAGGAGTCTGCTTACTCGATCGCTTTCTAGAGAAGACTTTTCACCGCAGAGACGCAGAGGACGCAGAGAAAGGAACCTCCCAAAAGATAGGTTCTTGGCGCTCTTCTCTGTGTTCTCTGCGCCTCGGCGGTGAGCACTCTCATGTCACCTTCTGGCGGTACATCTCATCAATCTTGTTCTGGTAGCGGGCCAGGATGTGGGCTCGCTTGAGCTTGCCGTTGGCCGTGAGTAGACCATTTTCAATCGAGAAAGGCTCAGCGAGCAACTGGAAAGCGCGCACGCGCTTGTAGTGCGGCATCTCGGCGTTGACGCTAGTGAGCGCCGCCTCCACCTGCGCGCGGCTGAGCTCGCCGGTGATGAGGGCGGCCAGGAAGCTGCGCCCGTTGCCCACCAGCAGCACCTGCTGCGCGCCGGACAGCCGACGGAGCAGCGCATCCTCAATCGGCTCGGGCGCAACATTGTGGCCGGAAGCGGGGATAATCAAATTCTTCAGCCGCCCGATGATGCGCCAGTTGCCGCCGGCGTCCACTTCGCCCTGGTCGCCGGTATGGTACCAGCCGTTGCGCAGGGCCTGGGCGGTTTCCTGCGGGCGGTTCCAGTAGCCGGGGAAGATGTGGGGGCCGCGCACCAGGATTTCGTCGCCCTCGCCCAGCTTCATCTCGATGCCGGGAATGGCGGGGCCTACCCGCCCGGGCTCGACGTTGTGCGGATGGTCCAGGGTGCAGATGCCGGTAGTTTCGGTGAGCCCGTACACCTGCAAGACCGGCAGGCCCAGCATCAGGAAAAAGAGTTGCGTCTCCTGGGCCAGTGGGGCCGAACCGCAGATGAGCGCTTTGAGGTTGGGACCCAGCTTCTTGCGGATGGCGGGAAAGACCACGGCGCGAGCCAACGCCAACCACAGAGAATCGAGCGCCGCCGACGTTCCGGCCCGACGCCGAAACCACGCCGCCTTGCCACGCTGATAGAGCAAGCGCGCCAAACCGCCGCGCTTCTCCAACTGCTCCTCCACCCCGCTGCGGACTCGCTCCAGCAACGCCGGAACATTGAGAAAGTAGTTGGGCGCCGCCACTTTCATCTCGTCAATCAGCTTGGTGAGGTCGGTGGAGAGCGTCAGCAAGCTGTGGCGAGAGAGGCAGGTGAGCAAGAGAATCCACGAGCCGGCGAAGCAAAACGGCAGATAGTGGAACACGCGATCGGGCTCGGTGCGCGGGCCCATCAGCAGGTCCAGCCGGGCGGAGGTGCAGGGAACCATGTGGGAAAGGTTGCCGACGTTGAGGATGACCCCCTTGGCCTCGCCCGAGGTGCCAGAGGTGTAGATGATGGTCACCGGGTCGGCGTCGGCCAGCGCAGCGGGGGCGTCGCTTACATCTTTTGCATCGGCGCCGGTCGCAGCAAAAATCTCGTCCAACAGGACGCGGGGCGGAGCGTCCGGCCACTGGCGGAAGATGGCCTCGCGCAGAACTTCGTCGCCGCAGCAGATGAGGGAGGGCGAGCAGTCTTTCATCATCGCCACCAGTTCGGCGGGAGCCTGCCGGGCGTAGAGCGGAACCGCCAGAATCCCTTCCGCCAGGAGGGCGAAGTCCACCGCCGCCCAGCGGAGGCTGTTCGGGGCCAGCAGGACGCAGCGGTCGCCCTTCTTCAGACCCTGCCGGCGCAGGAACGCGCGGGCCGCACGGATCGAGGCCAGCAGTTCTGCGCCGGTGACGACGACCACGCAACCGTCCCGAACCTCTTGCAGCACGGGCCGGTCGGAGGACTGGCGCAGATTCTGGAAGATGTTTTCGACAAAGTTCATTCGCCGTAGCTCTCGACCAGCTTGCGCAGAGTGGGGCTGAGGGGAAGCAGGTAGTCCTCCCAACTGAGCAGCCCGCTGCGAACGGGAAACTCCGGGTATCGCTGTTGCAGGTGCCGCTCGAAATACACGCCCATGCGAGCCATGGCCTTGAGGTTTTTGACCACGGTGCGACCGAGGGCGTCGCGGATGGCATCGCGCTCCCGGCACAGAATGTCCAACGCCGCCACGAGCTTGGGTTCCAGGTCGGCATCGTCCACGTCCAGGAGCAGATGGTGATGGCCGCGCTCGCGCATCAGGTTGCGGATGCGCTCGTCCATGGTGACGCCGACCGAAGGCACCAGCGCCGGCATGGAGGTAACGATACCGTGGTAGCGCGAGGAAACCATCAAGTGGCAGCAGCGCAGGATGCCGACCAGTTGGTACATGTCGTATCGCTCGGAAGTAAAAACAGGCACACCGCCCAGCCGCTCGGCGACCTGCCGGCAGGCCTTGGTGTCCAGCCGCTCCATGGCCACCAGAACGAGGAAAGCCTTGTGCTTTTTGCGAAAAGCATCGACCGCGTTCGCGAGCGCAATGAGATAACGGTCGTAGGCCGCGGCCACGGCGGATCCCGAGCGATGGAAGTAGAGGGAGCGGTAGTGACTCTGGCGGTAAGCGCCGGTCAGAGCGCGGGCCACGTACTTGGCCACCGAAGCCTTCACCGGCCACCAGAAGGGATTGATGGGGCACAGGACCAGCACCGGGGCGCTGCCGTCCCAGCCCGCTTCGCGCAGGACTTTTTGGCCGTAGTCCGCAGCGTGAGGTTCAAACGTCCAGGCGGTGTCAGTGCCGAGTTCGGTGGGGACGCCGAGGTCGGAGAGAATGGTTTGCGACTCCTCGTTGCGGGTGATGATGAACGACTGCCCGCAGTAGCGCCGGCACATGCGAGCCAGCAGCGGGTCCATGGCGCCGGCCTCAGCGCCGTAGCCGACCGAAAGCTTGTTCTGGGCAGAGGCGATGCCCAACGATCCGATCATCATGGTGGTGAGGGCGTTGGCGAATTTGCTTTTGAACATCGAGCCTTCGCAGGCCACCACGCCGTGGTGGCGGGGCACCTCGCGGCGGAGGAAGGGCGGGAACACGTCGGGCAGGCGCACCTGCCGGGCGGTGCCGAAATAGCCGCGGGTGTAGTCGAAGTTCTGGGTCATCACGCTGAGCGCAATGTTTTCGTCGCCCAGGATGTGGCGGACTTGGCGTAGCATCTCCTCCACCCGCAAGTCGGAGCCGGTGTTGCGGGTGCCGTTGTAGCCGGCGAAGAGCAGCCGGAGCTTTTCGCCCGGCCTCCAGGGCCGGCCCGCGCCCAGCATCCAGGTCAACTTCGAGAGCTCGATCAGGCTGCTGACCCAGGTTTCCAACACCAGGTCCATCATCCGACCGATCTCCCCACGGTACTGACCTCGCCCTCGGCCCCGCCGTTGGCGGGGCTAGCGGTGCGGGGCCACTCCTGGTAGTGGTAGGTGAAGCGGTTCTCCCGGCTGAACTTCAGCAGCGGAAAGCTGTAGCGAGAAAAAGGGGCGGGGGTGCGGCCCAACTCAGAGACAACGCGGGTGTTGTCGAAGACGGTGTTCCAGACCAGGTAGGGCAGGAAGACTTTGAGCAGCGCAGCGCCGTAGCCCACCGCGCCCCGCCGATTGGCGAGGGCGTTGACCAGCCCGGTAAAGGGGCGCTCCAGCCCGGGCAGGTAGAGCGGCTTGCGCTTCCCCCGGGCTGCGGCCAGCGCGTCGGTCAACTCCCGAAAGGTTTGCGAACTGGTGCCCGAGGAAAGATGGTAGGTGTCATGCGCGGGCTTCTCTTTCTGGTGCAGGGCGACGATGGAGTCGGCGACGAAGTCCACCGGAACGATGTCAATGCGCTCAGTCGGGCGGAAGGGCAGGACCCACAAACGTGCCAGGAAGACGAAGGCCTGCACCATGTCGAACTGGGTGGTTTCCCCGCGGCGGCTGTCGCCCAGGACGATGCTGGGGCGGAAAATGGTGCGGGGCACGTCGGGGAGCAATTCTCGAATCATGTGCTCGCAGAATTTTTTGGTGCGGGCGTAGGGGTCGTAGTCGGAGCGGTCCCAGTCGATGGCTTTGTCTTCGCGGACTACTTCGCCCGAGCGCTGGCCGGCGACGGCAACGGTGCTGACGTGGCTGATGCGGCGCAGGCCGTGGAGGTCGCGGGCGGCAGCGGCCAGCTTGACCACCTCCAAGGTGCCGCGCAGGTTGACGTTGAAGCAGCTTTTCTCCGACTTGCGGTTGAGGGAGGCGGCGCAGTGGATAACCGAGTCGGTGGAGTGGACCAAACGGCGATAGTCGTCGTCGGCCAGACCGAACTGCGCGTTGGTCAGGTCGCCCAGGAAAATGGCGATGCGCGAGTGGAGGAAGCGGTGGAAGCGGGGGAAGTCCAGGTGAAGTTGCAAGGCGCGCCAGAGGCGAAGCTCCGCCTCGCGCCGGTTCTTGGCGCGCACGAGCAGGTTGAGCGGATCGGAGTGACGCTCCAGCAGGCCCGCCACGATGTGGCCGCCGATGTAGCCGGTGGAGCCGGTCAGGAAGATGGCCATGTGGCTTCCGGAGTCAAGGTCTGGTTGCCGGAGCGCCCTGCCGGGCGTTCCACCGCGCTGCTCCCTGCAGGCTCAAGCAACTGGAAGGCGCGGCGGCGCCCGGATTCCGGCCGGCGGCCCTCAATGAGCGGGTAACACCATTTGCGCAGGGCCGGCACGTGGACATTGATCCAGTAATCCCACCAGTCCAAGGAATCGGAGTCGTAACTGAAGGCGTCTTTTTCTTCGGGCGGAAGGGCGTGGGAGAGCAGCTCGACGTTTTCGGCCTCAAAGACGTGCTGGTTGTGGAGGATGAAGGGTTCGTAGAGCTGGATGAGTTTTTCAACCTTGTCCAAGTCGCGCTCCCGGCGAGTGAGGCGGGAACGCAGGAAGCGGAACGGCCAGATGAGGTGCTTGAGGGCGCGCACAATGGCGCGCTGGCGGGGCGCGGAGAGCGCCTGATAACGCTCTTTCGAAACCGGGATGCTGTCAAAGCGGGAGCGCAGCCAATGCTCCAGGCCCTCCTGGGCACGGTAGTGCTTGCGGTGGGCCAGGCTGGTGAGCTCGATGGAGCGGCGCATGTCGCAGGGATTGTTGGCGGAGGTGGCCAGTTGGTAGAGGCGCTGGTGGCAACGCGCGACCACGGCGGCGGCAATCAGGGTCATGCCGCGGCAGACCACGTCCACCGGGATCAGGTCCAGGCACTTGCGCTCGTTGGTGGGAAGCTGCCGGAAGTAGGTCCCCAGCAGATAGGAAAGCGGCGCAGAGGTATTGATGCCTTCGTTCCACCCGCAGAAGGGCTGGCGGACGGAGGTTTCGACAATGGAAGGCCGCACCACCGCCACCGGCAGGTCGGCCCCCAGCTTCAAGAGGAGCGACTCGGCCAGGCTCTTGGTGAAAGTATAAGTGTTGGGCCAACCCAACTGGTTGGCGCGGCGGGTGGCGGCTTCGGTCAGATAGTTGCGTAGCCAACGGATGCGGTTCTTGCGGACTTGGTTCTCCAACGCCGTGCCGGAAAGATCTTTGGCGGCGGTGCTCTTCTCCCGCGCCTGCCGGCGCAGCTCCTCGGTGACTTCGGCGGTTTGGGAGCGGGCCTCGGCGTCTTTGACCAACTGGTGCAGCGCCCGCCATTCCTGCTCGGCGTCGAAGTCGGGGACGTGCGCCGGGGTGTAATGGGGGCGCAACTCTTCGCTCACCCGCCCATCGCGAGCGCCCGCCACGTAGCAGGTGGAAAGGTGCAGCAGCCCGGCGTGGTAGGATTGCCGAACGAAGTCCAGTATGTTCACGGGGGCATCGATGTTGGTCGCCAACACAGGACGCAGATCGGGGTTGAACTCGGTCAGGCCGGAACTGTTGACCACCAAGTCGAGCGCGCGTTGTAGCCTCGACCGGGCTTCGGGCTCGATGCCCAGGCCGGGTTGGGTGACGTCGCCTTCGACCACTTCGATCCGCTCACTCACGAATCGGGCGAACTCGCTCCCGGTGCGCTGGTGCAAGCCATCGAAGACCGGCGATTCCTCCACAATTTTCTCGAAGCGCTGGCGGGCGGTGCGGAACCGCTGGGGGCGAATCAAGAGATGGATTTTGCCGATGGCGGGAAGGTCGCCGAGCAGATTGGCCAGCCAGACTTTTCCGATGAAACCGGTGACGCCGATGAGGAGGATGTGCTTGCCCGCCAGCGCCTCCCGCACCGACAGGCGCTCGACCTTTTTGCGGGAATCGTAGAGAACAATCGGGCCTGCCGGCTGGGGCGGCCGCCGCCGGGCAGGGAGGGAGGCGGCGCGCAAAATTTCCCGGCGATGAGAAAACCCGAGGTCGCAGGCCAGCCGCTCCCAGGAAACTCGTCCGTCGGGACGCCGGCCGACTAGGCGGGCGAAGACGCCGCGGGGCCGGATGACGGGGTCCAACAGACGGCCGGTGGCACGGCCGTCGCGGAACTCCAGCCGGTTGGCCAGCAGGCGCTCCACCCCCAGGTAGCTTGCCAGCGGGCGCATGACGTGGTCGAGCCCCTGGCTGACCAACACCACCGAGCCGTTGGCTCCGTCGCCGGCGGCGTTGGCGGCCAAGATTTCTTTGAGCTTCTCCACCCCGCGCCGCTTGAGGCGAGGCTTGAGGACATAGTCAAAGTACTCTTCGCCCAAGAGGTCGAGGCGGTCGCGGCTGACGCCGCGCAGCAAAGCGTGCAGGACGCGGGTGGCGAAGATGCGATCGGTTGCGTAGAGGAGAGGCCGGACCAGGGCCAGCAGCCCCAAGCCGCCGCGCCGGGCCCAGCGCTCGGCAAAGGTCTGCGCGTTCCAGGTGAAGAAGGCCACTGGGCGCACCGCGCCCAGGTTCAGCAGGCTGCCTTCGACCCGCCAGAAAAGGGGTTTGTAGGAGGTGGTCGCCTTCACGTCTCGTTCTCCGGCTCGGTTGTGCTGCGGAAACAAAGTGGAGTCGGGTTGAAGATTACGGCGGAGCAAACGAAACAATCAACCCTCCCCCGTGAACCCCGAAAGTTTACACCCAAAAGAAGTTACTGGCGAGGGCGGGATGGCGTGCGACGGGGCCGCGCAGGGGTAGCCCCGCTAAGCGAATGATCCGGCTTCACTTTACTTGCGCGTGCGGTGCCGGGGGAGGCGCTGGCGGGCGGCGGCGTGCTCGTTTTCCTGGGAGTGGTTGACCACGGCGCGTTCCACCGTGCCGGCTCCGATCAAGCGCTTGCCCACGCGCGCCTCCACCTCAAAGACGTAGCGGAGGCGGCCGCCGTTCTTGGGCTTGTACACGCGGGCAAAGGAGGCGGTGGTGCGCAGCTTTTCACCCAACCGAGCCGGGGCGCGGTGGCTGATGTTGATGTGGGTGCCGAGCGAGATGGCGCCCTTGGGCAAGTAGGGCTGCAGTACGCGGGCGGAAGCTACTTCCATTTGCCCGATCATCGAAGGCGTGGTGAGCACCGCCGGCAAGCGCTGGTCGAAGTAGGTAAGGGTGCGATGGAATTCCACCGGGCGCACCACGGTTTTGGTCAGGCCGGGTTTCATCTGCTCGAGCGTCTTCTTGGGCATGGAAAGATCCTAATAAGCTGAGTAATTCGCTCCTCTGTCATTCTGAGGAGCCCGCCTGCCTACCGCAGGCAGGGCGGGCGACGAAGAATCTCAGTGTTCGCCGATCCGACAACGGGGGGATTCTTCGCTGCGCCCCGCCGTTGGTGGGGCTGCGCTCAGAATGACAACAAAAGCAATCCAGAATGATACAAGAACAACGCATTCCTTCGCATACCGCTACGTCACCTGTGCAAAGGCTTCGCGGGCGGCGGCCAGAGTCTGGTCGATGTCGGCCTCGGTGTGGGCGAGTGAAACAAACGCAGCCTCGAACTGCGAGGGCGGCCAATAGACGCCGCGCTCCAGCAGCGCCCGGTGCCACGCGGCGAAGCGCGCGGTGTCGCTGCGCTTGGCGGAGGCGTAATCCGTGACCGGCTGGTCGGTGAAGAACACGGTCAGCATCGAGCCGCAGCGGTTGACCGCCAGCGCCACCCCCGCTTCCTTGGCGGCGCGCACGAGCCCATCGCCCAGCCGGGCGCCCAACACTTCGAGCTTTTCATAGGTGCCGGGCTGCTTCAGCAGGCGCAGCGCTGCCAGCCCGGCCGAAACCGCCAGCGGGTTGCCGCTCAAGGTGCCGGCCTGATAGACGGGCCCCAGCGGGGCGACCTGATCCATCAGGTCGGCGCGGCCGCCGTAGGCGCCCACCGGCAGCCCGCCGCCCAGAACTTTTCCCAGCGTGGTCAGGTCGGCGCGCACACCGAAGCGCTCCTGCGCGCCACCGTAGGCGAGGCGGAAGCCGGTGATGACTTCATCGAAGAGCAGCAAGGCGCCGTGCTTTTGCGTGACCTCGCGCAAACCTTTCAGAAAACTTTCTTGCGGGAGGACGCAGCCCATATTGCCCACTACCGGCTCGACGATGACGGCGGCGATTTCCGAGCCGCGCTCGGCGAAGACTTGTTCGACTGCGTTGAGGTGGTTGTAAGGCAGCGTGAGGGTGAAGCGGACAAACTCTTCCGGCACGCCGGCGGAGTCGGGCAGGTTGAAGGTGGCGACGCCGGAGCCGGCCTTGGCCAGCAGGCTGTCGTTATGGCCGTGGTAGCAACCCTCGAATTTGACGATGGTCTTCCGTCCGGTGGCGGCGCGCGCCAGGCGAATGGCCGACATGGTGGCCTCAGTGCCGGAGCTGACCAGGCGGACCTTTTCAATGGAAGGAAAGGCGGCGCAGATTTCCTCCGCCAGCTCGACTTCACCGGCGGTGGGTGCGCCGAAGCTGGTGCCGCGCCGGGCGGCCCGCTCGACTGCGGCGACGATGTCCGGGTGGGCGTGGCCCAAGATGAGCGGCCCCCAGGAGCCTACGTAATCAATGTAGGTACGGCCGTCCACATCGGTGAGCCGAGCGCCAGCGCCGCGCTCGATGAAAGGCGGATCACCGCCCACGGCGCGGAAAGCTCGCACGGGCGAGTTCACGCCGCCGGGAATGCGCCGCTCGGCGCGCGCCAGCCACTGTTTTGATTTTTCGCCCATGCTCTTCGAGCTAACTTCTGTGAAAGAATTTCTCTTTCCCTGTGGCGGAAGCCACGGGGCTGAACCCGAAAGCACCTTACCGTGCAGGTTCAGCCCAGCGGCCTGCCTACCCGCCACGGCGGGCAAGCCGCAGGCAGGGCGGGCGACGAAGAATCTCAGTGTTCGCTGATCCCGCAACGGTGGGATTCTTCGCTTCGCTCAGAATGACAACTACTCAGTGCGAGGCCAAAGCTTCTCAGGCCACCGGAGATGCCTCGCGCGCCAGTATAGCACTGCCGGACTCGCGCATAGTGCTGTGCTAGAATCGCGGAATCGGGCCGGCCAATGGGGAGTGTCCGAGTGAGCGTAGAAAAAATTCTGGAGCGCGGGGCGCTGCCGGAGCAGCGGCGGGAGTGGAAGCAGGCAGGCCAGCGGGTGGTTTTCACCAACGGCTGCTTCGATCTGCTGCACGCTGCGCACGTGCGCTTGCTGGAGCAAGCGCGCGCGCTGGGCGAGGTGCTGGTGGTGGGCATCAACAGCGACCGCAGCGTGCGGGAACTCAAGGGAGACAACCGTCCGCTGGTGCCGGAAGCGGAGCGGGCCGAAGTATTGTCCGCGCTCGAAGCGGTGGACGCGGTGACGATTTTCGACGAGCCCACGCCGCGAGAATTGATCGCGGCGCTCCTGGCCGACGTACTGGTGGAAGGCGGCGACTGGGGCGCGAACATCGTAGGCAAAGAAGAGGTGACGGCGGCGGGCGGGCGCGTGGTTTCACTGCCCTACGAGCGGGGCTACTCCACCAGCGAGCTGATCGAAAGGATTGCGGGCCGGCGATGATTATTCGTTTGTCGAGCAGGCCATCCGGCGGCTGGAGGAGCACGCAAGCTTCGCCGCGGTGGTGCGGGAACTGGAACGGCGCATACGGCAAGCTCCGGCGGCTGGTGCGCCCGGCGGCGAGCTGACGCTGGCGGGACTGACCGACACCGCCAAAGTATTGACGACGGCACTGCTGGGCCGCGCGCTGGGGCGACCGGTGCTGCTGGTGACGGCCGACAACCGCCGGGCGGAAGCACTGGTAGAGCCGCTGCGGTTCTTCTTTGACCTCTTGACCGGGCGCGGCGAGAGCGCGGTGGCGCTGCTGCCCGCGCACGATGTTTCCCCCTACCGAAGCCTCTCTCTTCATCCCGACATCGCCGAGGCACGCGCCGTAGCTCTGTGGCGGCTGGCGACGGGGGAAGCGGAAGTGGGAGTGGTGCCGGTGCGAGCCGCGCTGGCGCGCAGCGCCGACCGCGAGGCCTACGTGCGGCGGGCGCGCACGGTGCGCACAGGCGAGACGTTGGAACTGGAAGAGCTGCTGGGGTATCTCGAAAGCGCCGGCTACGAGCGGCACGAGCCGGTAGAGATGGCGGGGCAGTATTCGGTGCGGGGCGGCATTGTGGACGTTTTTTCTCCTGAAGCCCGACCAGTGCGGCTGGAGTTCTTCGGGGACGAGCTGGAAGCGCTGCGGGAGTTCGACCCGGCCACGCAGCGCTCCACCGCGCCGCTGACCGCCGCCACGCTGCTGCCGCTGGTGGAGGTGGCGCGCACGCCGGAGTTGTTGGCGAAGCTGTGGGAGCTGCGTGAAAGAGAAGCACCGGAAGGGCAGTTGGCGCCGTTTCCGGGCTGGGAGTTCCTGCTGCCGCTGGCGGAAAGTTTGGGCGGCACGCTGCTGGAGCTGGCGCCGCGGGCGGTGGTGGTGCTGGAGGAACCGCAGCGGCTGCACGAAGAAGCTACTGCTTTCTGGGAATCCCTGGATGAAGACTACGCCGAAGCGCGCGACAAAAAACAGGTGTGCGCCGCACCAGGGGAACTCTACCTGCGCTGGGCGGCCTTTGAAGCGCGCGCGACCGCCGCGCCGCACCTGCGGCTGGAGAAGTTGCCGCTGGAGATTCGCGGGGCCGACCACTACGTGCTGCTGGCGCAGCCCACCCCGCGGCTGCGGGGGGCGGTGCCTGCCTTCGCCGAGGAGTTGCGCCAGCGTCTCCAAGAAGGCACGCAAGTGCTGGTGGCAAGCGCCACCACGGGCGAGATGGAGCGCATGGGCGAGCTGCTGAGCGAATACGAGATTCCGTTTCGCTTCGGGACGCCGGGGCCGCGCCGCGAAGGTTTGGTGGAAGAGAAGAGCGTCCTGCTCGGGCAAGGGAGTGAAGCGAGTGCGGTGCTGCTGTTGCGGGGGAAGGTGCCGGAAGGCGCGCGCTTTCCGGAGGCCGGCTTGGCGGTCTATGGAAACTTCGACCTGTTCGAGACCGCAGCGCCGGCGCCGGCACGGGCGAAGCCCAAGTCGAAAGCGGCCGCCTTTGCCGCCGACATCAGCGACCTGCGCACAGGCGACTTCGTCGTCCACCTGGACCACGGCATCGGGCAATTCGCGGGACTCAAACAACTGGCCCACGACGGCATCACGCAAGAATTCTTGCAATTGAACTACCCTGGAGGGCGCCCGGCTCTACGTGCCGCTGGTGCGGCTGGACCTGGTGCAGAAATACCGCTCGCTGGGCGGCGTTACGCCCAAGCTCGACCGGCTGGGCGGGCTGGCCTGGCAGCGCACCACGCAGCGCACCACGCGCGCGCTGCGGGAGATGGCGGACGAACTGCTGGGCCTCTACGCCGCGCGCTCCACGGTGGAAGGGCACGGCTTCGGCCAAGACACGCCCTGGCAGCGCGAGTTCGAGGACACCTTCGAGTGGGAGGAAACCCGCGACCAGGAAACCGTAATTAAAGAAGTCAAGCACGACATGGAGCAGCCGCGGCCGATGGACCGGTTGCTGGTGGGCGACGTGGGGTTCGGCAAGACCGAAGTGGCCCTGCGCGCCGCCTTCAAGGCAGTGTGCGACAACAAGCAGGTGGCGGTGCTGGCGCCGACCACGGTGCTGGTCTTTCAACATTATGAAAACTTCCGCCGGCGCTTCGCGGCCTTCCCGGTGAAAGTGGAGATGCTCTCGCGCTTCCGCACCCGCGGCGAGCAGCAGCAAATTCTTGCGGACCTGGAAGCGGGCAAGCTGGACGTAGTCATCGGCACGCACCGGCTGCTGTCGAAGGACGTGCGCTTCCACGACCTGGGACTGCTGGTAGTGGACGAAGAGCAGCGCTTCGGCGTGCGCCACAAGGAGCGCCTGAAGCAGTTGCGGACCAACGTGGATGTGCTGGCGCTTTCGGCCACGCCCATCCCGCGCACGCTGCACATGGCGCTGGCGGGGCTGCGCGACCTGTCGTTGATTGAAACGCCCCCGCGCGACCGGCTGGCGATTCAAACCGTGGTGGCCCCCTGGAACGACGCGCTTGTGAAGGGCGCGCTGGAGCAGGAACTGGCGCGCGACGGGCAAGTCTATTTCGTCCACGACCGCATCGAAACCATTTTCGAGCTGGCGCAGCGGGTGCACCAGCTGGTGCCGCAGGCGCGGATTGCAGTGGCGCACGGGAAACTGAAAGGAGCGGAGCTGGAGCGGATCATGCTGGGCTTCATGCGGCACAGCTACGACGTGCTGGTCACGACCAAGATCATCGAAAACGGTCTGGACATCCCGCTCGCCAACACCATCATCGTGAACCGCGCCGACCGGTACGGGCTGGCGGAGCTGTATCAGTTGCGCGGGCGGGTGGGACGCTCCGACCGGCGCTCCTACGCCTACCTGCTGGTGCCGCGCGAGCAGCCGCTCTCGGGGCTGGCCCGCAAGCGCCTGGCGGTGCTGCGGGAGTTCAGCGAGCTGGGCGCGGGCTTCCGCATCGCCGCACTCGACCTGGAGCTGCGCGGCTCGGGCAATCTGCTGGGGCCGGAGCAGCACGGGCACGTCTGCGCGGTGGGCTTTGACCTCTACACCCAGTTGCTGGAGCGGGCGGTGGACGAAGCCAAAGGGCAGGCCGCGGCGCCGGAAGCGCGCGTGAGCCTGAACCTGGGCGTGGACATCCGCATTCCCCCCGACTACATCGAAGACGAACGGCAGCGGCTGCGGATGTACAAGAAGATTGCCTCGCTGGGAGAAAAAAAGGAGGAGCAGGAGGCGCTGCTGCGAGAGTTGGAGGACCGCTACGGACCGCCGCCCCGTCCGGTGGAGAACCTGCTGGCGTACGCGGCGCTAAAAGTGCTGGCCGAGCGGCTGCGGATTGAATCGATCGAACAGCGGCAGGGAACGGCGAGCGTGCGCTTCCACCCGGAGACGCGGGTGTCGCCGGCCCGGCTGGTGGACTTCGTGCGCGGGACGCCGGGAGCGCAGCTCGATCCCAGCGGCGTGCTGCGGTTTACGGTTGAACGTGCACCCGGCGCGCACTGGCTGCTGCGGCTGAGAAAGCAGTTGCTGGCCCTGGAGGGGTAGGCTAGAATTTTTCTGGACGAGGGGACACAACCAATGAAATCGCATATTTCTTTTTTGGTTCTTCTCCTGGCGCTGCCCGTGGGAGCCGCCCCCATACCAGCAAGCTGGTCCGGGGCAAGCGACCGCCAAGTAGTGGAAGAAGTCATCGCACGGGTGAACAACCAGATCATCACCCTGAGCGACGTGGAACAGGGCCGCCGCTTGCTCCGGCAGGAGCTGACGCAACAGTTCAGCGGGGCGGAGATGGAGCAGGAACTCCAGGAGCGGGAAAAAGATTTGCTGCGCGACCTGATTGACCAGAAGTTGCTGGTGCAGCGCGGCACTGATGCAGGTTTCTCGGTGGAAGCTGAAATCATCAAGCAGATGGACCGCATCCGCCAGGATATGAAGCTGGCCACGATGGAAGAGTTGGAGCGGGCCATCGCCGCCCAGGGCACCTCGGTGGAGGACTTCAAGCAGCAGCTGCGCGACCAGATGATGACCAACTTGGTCGTTCAGCGCATGGTCACGCCCGACGTGTTCGTCAACGAGGAAGAGATCAGCGAATACTACCAGGAGCACAAAGAAGACTTGGCTCAGCCCGAAAGGGTAGGCCTGCGCGAGATTCTGATTTCCTCCGAGGAGCGCACGGAAGAGGAGCTGGAGGCGCGCACGCGGGAGGTGTTGGAAAAAATCCGCCACGGCGAAGCTTTCGAGGACTTGGCGCGGGAGTACTCCGACGCTCCCACGGCCGAGGACGGCGGAGCGCTGGGCTACTTTGAGCCCGACAAGCTGGCGGCGCAGGTGCGCGAAGCCATCGACGGGTTGCTCGATTCCGGCGTGGCCGACCCTCTGCACACGCGCGAGGGCTACCTGATTCTGCAAGTGGCCGAGCACATCCCCGCCGGCATTCCGTCGCTGGAGAAGATCGAGGGCCGGCTCTCGCAGCGGATTTTCATGGAACGGATGCGCCCCAAGCTGCGCGAGTTTCTCTCGCAGTTGCGCCGCGAAGCCTTCGTGGAAGTAAAGCGCGGCTACGTGGATTCGGGAGCGGTCGAGCCGCCCCCCAAGCCCATTCTGCGCGGCAAGCGCCGGCGGCGGATCCGCGGCGAGAATTGAGGCCGAGGCGTGAAAACCCTCACCGTCGCTGACCTGGCGCAGCACGAAAGCCAGGTGGTGACCGCGTTTTTCCTGGTCCAATCCAAGCAGGTGCGCTCCACCCGCGACGGCAAGCCCTACCTGGCCCTGCGGCTGTCCGACCGTACCGGGGTGGTGGAAGCGCGCCTGTGGGACGGGGTGGAAGACGTCGCGAGCAGCGTCGAGCAGGACGACGTGGTGAAGGTGGAAGCGGTGGTGGAGCCCTACCGCGGTCAGCCGCAGTTGAAGCTCCGGCGGCTGCGCCGCGCCCAAGAAAACGAGGTGGACCTGGCCGACTTCCTGCCCGCGACCCGCGAGGACGTGGCGGCGCTCTACGACGAGTTGCTGGAGGTTGCCCGCGGCGTGGGCAACGCTCACCTGCGCGAGCTGCTGCTTGCAGTGCTCACCGATGCGGAGCTGGCGCCGCGCCTGAAGCGCGCGCCTGGCGCCAAGACTCTGCACCACGCCTACCTGGGCGGGTTGTTGGAGCACGTGGTGTCGCTCTGCCGCCTGTGCCGGTTGGCGGCGCAGCACTACCCCGAGGTGGACGTTGACCTGCTCCTCACCGGCGCCATCCTGCACGACCTCGGCAAAGTGTACGAGCTCAGCTACGAGCGCTCGTTCGACTACACCACCGAGGGCAAGCTGGTCGGGCACATTGCCATCGCGGTCGAGCTGGCGGGGCGGAAGATGGACGCCGTCGCCGGCTTCCCGCGCTCGCTGCGCACCCTGGTGCAGCACCTGCTGCTCAGCCACCACGGACGGCTGGAGTTCGGCTCGCCGGTGACGCCGCGCTTCCGCGAGGCGCTGCTGCTGCACTACCTCGACGACCTGGATTCGAAGATGGAAGCCATCCGTGGCGAGCTGGCCTCGGCCGAGCAAAGCGGGCGCGCCGGCGAGTGGACCGATTGGAACCGGGCGCTAGAATGGCCGCTGCTCGACCGCGAGAAATTCTTGCAGCAAGCGTTGGCAGACGCTCCGCCCGCCGAGACTCTCTTCGACAGTGGGCCGGGAAAGAAATGAGTGCCGCTCGGCGCAAGCCGGCCCGCAAGCGCTCGTCCCGCCAGCCCCGCCGGCAGCGGGGTCAACCCCGCCAACAATTTTCTGAACCAAGTCGGCGGGGCAAGACCTCTCCACAGCCGCGCAAGACCTACTTCGAGCTGCCGCCGCTGGAGTTGGAATGCATGAAGGCGCTGTGGGCGCTGGAGGGGGCGCGTCCCGCCGGAAGCGGAACCAGCGTGCGCGAGATTCGCGCCCGCGTCGCCGTTGACCATCGCCCGCTGGCCTACACCACCGTCGAGACCATCATGGATCGGCTGACGCGCAAGGGCGCGGTCGCCCGCCGCAAGCAGGGCAAGGCCCATCGCTACACGGTGCTCTACCAGCGGTCGGCTGCGCGGGCGCAGGGAGTGGCGGCGCTGGTGGAGCACTTCTTCGACGACTCCCGCCGCGCTTTGCACGCATACCTGGTGGGCCAGCCCCGCCAACAATTTTCTGAACCAAGTCGGCGGGGCCAGCCGCTCGTCGAGCGCGCCCCCCTTCGCCGCTCAGTTCCTCCATCCCAAAAGTCCGGAAGAGTCCCGCAGCGCGGAGCCGCTCCGCCCTCCCGGCCTGCCCCCCGTAGCCTCGGCGTAGGGGGGCCTGCCCGCCGAAGTCCAGCGTACAAAGGCAAGCGCCCCCAGCCCCCGGAGTCCCCCCTCGATACCTCGCTGCTCTAACCTGCTCCGCAACAAGTAAAGGTTTGGAAGAGCCCCGCTCTGCGGGGCTGCACCATCGGTTACAATCCTTTCTCCATGAGCAGCCGCTCTCCACGCCGCGAAACACCCAACCTGTCCGGAAGGGGTGCTCTGCACCCGCTCTTCGCCTCCACAAGCGGAGCCTCATGAAGAGCTCTTCCCACCGCCGCGTCTTGTTCTTCGTCGCCGCCGCCGAACTGCTGGCGACCTCGCTGTGATTTTCCGGCACCGTAGTGCTGCCGCAACTGACGCAACTGTGGCAGGCTGACTTGAACGTCACCGCTTGGGTTACGATGGCGGTGCAACTCGGCTTTGTGGTCGGTGGGCTGGTCTCGGCTCTCTTCAACCTAGCCGACGTCGTCAGCGCTCCGCGCCTGTTTGCCTTCGCCGCCCTGGGCGGCGCCGCCGCCAACGCCGCCTTCGCTGCCGTGGCGGCTGACAACATCCCAGCCGCGTCGACGTTGCGCTTCCTGACCGGCGCGTTCCTGGCCGGCGTCTATCCGCCGGGGATGAAGATTCTAGCGGGCTGGTTCCGCGACGGGCGCGGGCTGGCGCTGGGCATCCTGGTGGGCTCGCTCACGGTAGGCAAGGCGTTGCCCTACGCGGTCGAGGCCGCCGGCGACCTGCCCTGGCGCGCGCTCATCCTGGTCAGCTCGGCGCTGGCGCTGGTGGGCGCGGCGCTGGTGGCTTTTGGAGTCAAGGAAGGTCCTTACAGCGCGCCGCCTCCGCCGGTGGACTTCCACCAGGTGGGCGCCATCTTCCGCAACCGCGTGCTGCGGCTGGCGAACTTCGGTTACTTCGGGCACATGTGGGAGCTTTACTCGATGTGGGGATGGATTGCGCTGCTGCTGGCCTCCGCTGCCGGCGGCGAGCGCACGCGCGTCGTGGGCGTCGCATCGTTTCTCGCTATTGCGCTGGGAGCGGTGGGCAGCGTCTGGGCGGGCCGCGCCGCCGACGCGCCCGGCAATCCCGCTCCGGTGGAAGACCCCGCCGCGCGCACTGCGCGTCGCGCGCGCGTCACGATTATTTCAATGGCAGTCAGCGGAGTTTGTTGTCTCTTGGCGGCGCTGGTCTTCCAACACTTCTGGGTGCTGGTAGTGGTTTCGCTGGTGTGGGGGGTGGCGGTGGTGGCCGACTCGGCGCAGTTTTCAACTATCGTCAGCGAGGTGGCCGACCGGCGCTACGTCGGCACCGCCTTGACGCTGCAAACCGCGCTCGGGTTTCTGCTGACGGTGGTTTCCATTCGCATCATCGGCGCCATCGGCGAAACCTACGGCTGGCCCTACGCCGCCGCCGCCATGGCAATCGGCCCCGCTCTCGGCATCCTCGCCATGCTCCCGCTGTACCGCACTTCACACCCACCCGGC
Source organism: Candidatus Acidiferrales bacterium (assembly GCA_965247455.1). Lineage (GTDB taxonomy): Bacteria > Acidobacteriota > Terriglobia > Acidiferrales > 2-02-FULL-67-57 > JACZYA01. The sequence continues at coordinate 13,083 of CBDFHE010000015.1, read as the reverse complement.
GCGCCCTAACTCCCTTACTCCCCCCTCCACGTAGAACTTTCCCACGGGTGGAAGACTGCCTGCGCCTGCCTGCGGTAGGCAGTCATTCCTGCCTTCCCACCTTGTACTTGCATGTCGCGGTGCCCGAACGCAGACACGAATGTCTGCGCCACTATGTTTCTTCAGTGGTAACGCCCCCAGTGCTACTCCTTGGGAAAGTCCGCGTGCGCTTTGACCTCCTGAATCTGGAGCGTGTGGCGCTCGGTGTGGCCGGAGAGGAAAAGCAGGAATTGATAGGCGTCCATATCGCCCGCGGGAAAAGCAATGATTTGGCTGCGCAGGTCTTCCTCTGTGGTGTGGGCGTAGTCGAGCGTCTTCTTGCGACTGGCCTTGAAGACCTCGATGGTTGCTTCGAGCGAATTCCAGCGGCCGGTCGGTCGCACCGGCTCGGCCGCCTGGAACTTCTGGCTGCGGTCGGTGACGAATTGCAATACCTGGTCTTCTTTGCCCTTCAACTCCTCTTTGCGCTCGGGCGCAGCCGGCGCTTGCATGGCCTGGCCCACAGCGCCTCGAAGAAAGTCTTCCGAAAGCGCCAGGTGCTCCACGCAGTCGCGCACCGACCAGCGGTCATCGGCCTCCTTAAAAGTTGCCTGCGCTTCCGAAAGGCCAGCCACTTCGTCGAGTAGAAACTGGCGCGTCTTCTGCAAATGGTTCACCAGACGCTCGCGCTCTGCCTTGGTGAGCGACTCGGCGCGCAGCGGCGCTCCCGCGACCACCAGCAAGGAAACCAGAACCAGCAAGCTGGTCAGCACTGACAAAAAATAACGTTGGTTCATCTCTCCTCCTTTTTTGGAAAAACTCTATGCGCGGGAGGACCCCAGACTGGCGTCGCTGCCCCCGCAACAAACTACACCAAGTGGCAGCAGAAGAGCTACAACCGGGCACGCCGCGGTCCAATCGGAACTGCGGCGCCCCTGCCAATGAGAAGTTCTAGTTCGCGCGCGCGAGGGTGAAGATGTTATCCGTCGTGCGTCCGTTCTCTAACCACGCCCACTTGTGGGTGATGTGGTTTCGATCCTTGAAGGTGATTTCAAGGTTTTGCATGTGGCCGTCGGTGGGCCGGGCCAGGTTGGTCACGTCAACGAACTCAAAGGAAACCACCCGGGCGTTCCGGCTGACCGAACTTGCCTTCATGCGGGGCTGGTTTTGCGCCGAGCCGTAATGCGTCATGCGCACGTCGTTGCCGTCCATATGATAGACCGTAACCATAGTCGGCTCATCTGGGGACGTGATGGTCTCAACCACGGCGGAACCACCCGAATGGACCTGATACGACACCTTCACCCATCCCCCGCCGGACCGCTGGCCTTCCCACTCCCCGGCCAACGCTTTGAACTTCTCGAAGACCGACCCCGGCTCGGCCACCGCCGCCGGGCTCGACACCAGCAACCCCAGCCCCACCACTAACACTAACGCTGTCATGTACTTCTTCATTGTCTTGCCTCCTCTACAGAAACGTTAAGCGAAAGAGTTGAACTACAAAAACTTCGGCAAGCGATCGAAGCAACTGTTCCGACCCTGGTTGTGCTGCTCGCAGATTTCGACGTTGGGGAAGAGCTCGTGCGTCAGCACCACTTCGGTTTCTCCGCCGTGGTCGAGAAACTCCACCGTCACCACGGTTTCGCCCAGCTTCATGTCGGGGCTGTCCATCTGCCAGGTATAGACCAACCGCTCCGGGGCCCGCACTTCCCGGTAGGTGCCCCACACCGGCTTGACCACTCCGTCCGACAATTGCTTAAATTCAAACCGGTAGCGGCCGCCCACTCGCACGTCCAACTCTGCGACGTGGGTTTGGTACTCGTCCGAGGGGTGCCACTGCTTCACCGCTTCCGGGTCGGTTCACGCCCGGAAGATTTTCTCCCGCGGCGCCGCAAAGGTCCGACGCAGGTGGAGCGTGAAGTTTTCTTTGGCGGTTTCATTCGGCATGCGAGAAATTACCTCCTCCTAGTGTACTGTCCCGGAAATAAGCGATATATTAATGGGCAACCTTTGGCCTCTGGAGGTATGCCCATGCCACGCGGTCGCCCCGTTACTCCCCTCACTCTCAGTGAGAGTGAGGAATCGGAACTGGGGAGCCTCGCCCGCTCCCGAACCTTGCCGCATAGTCTGGTGCTGAGGGCCCAGATTGTGCTGGCCTGCGCCGAAGGCGTTCCCGGCTCTACCGTGGCCCGGCGTCTGGGTGTCACCAATACGACCGTGGGCAAGTGGCGAAAGCGCTATCGTGAACATGGAATCCCCGGACTACACGATGAACTGCGTCCCGGACGCCCCCGCACGCATGAGGATGAACGTGTTGCGGAAGTCATCAACACGGCCCTGCAAACCGAACCTCCCGATCGTTCGCACTGGAGCGTGCGTTCCATGGCGGAACACACGGGAGTCTCAAAGAGCACGGTCCAGCGGTGGTTCGATCTGTTCGGCGTCCAGCCGCATCGCCAGCGGCATTTCAAGATTTCCAACGACCCGTTCTTCGTCGAGAAAGTCCGCGACATCGTCGGTCTCTACCTCAATCCCCCGGACCACGCCGTGGTGCTCTCGGTCGATGAGAAGACCCAGGTTCAAGCTCTTCAGCGAACTCAGCCCGTTCTCCCCATGGGCCTCGGCTACGTCGAAGGCGTCACCCATGATTACAAACGTCACGGCACGACCACTCTGTTCGCGGCTCTCGATGTGGCCACCGGGAGAGTCATCACCCGCTGTAAACCGCGACACCGTCATCAGGAGTTCCTCACTTTCCTGCGTCAGATCGACGGCAGTGTGCCGCACAACCTCGACGTCCATCTCATCGTCGATAACTACGCTACTCACAAACATCCCAAAGTCCGCGCTTGGCTCGCTCGGCGTCCCCGCTACCACGTTCATTTCACCCCAACCTATGCGTCCTGGCTCAACCAAGTCGAACGCTGGTTCGGCATCATTACCCAGAAGGCCATTCGCCGAGGTTCCTTCTCCAGCGTCAAGGCTCTCGTCCGTAACATCGAGCGCTTCGTCGAACATTACAACGCCAACACCAGTCCTTTCGTCTGGACCGCCACGGCCGAATCCATCCTCGCTAAGGTCGAACGACTTTGCTCATATATTTCCGGGACAGTGCACTAGATGACCCCTTTCTTGCCCAGCACTCGCCGCAACAGGCCGAGCTGGCCGGCGTGGTAGCCTTCATGGAACAAAAGTGAGGTAATCAGTGTCCCCAGAGTTTTGGTTTTGTTTTCCACCGGAATCGGAGGAAAAGCGGAGTCGTCGAGTTCTTCCCGCAACTTCTCCGGAGGCAGTTCGCGGAGTTTGGCGCTGATAGTTTCGCCGGTTTTTTGCAAGTCCACCCGGAGCTTGTCGAGAGGCAAGCGAGTATCGCCGGGTTTCAGGGGTGGCGATCCTTGCTGATACGGTTTGGCTTCTTCCTCGCTAAGGATCGGTTGTTCCCCCAGCAGTTTGAGCAAACCACCGCGAGCCATGAGAATGTGCCCGGCGACCCAGTTTACACAGTTTCCGGCTTCTTTGGGTTGAACCACGCTTTCTTCGTCGCTGATGCCTTCTAGGTTGGCCAGAAGGACCCACCCGCTGACTGCAAAGCCGGTGGCCAGTTCCAGATTTTGGATGTTTCTCTCTTTAGTTAGTTCCAGGTTCTGCATGTTCTTCTCCTTAGCACGTTTTATTTTGAGGGGAGGGTGGAAACGAATTTCAGGGAGTTCTGTACCCACCGTCTCAGTTCGTCGTCTTGCTCATATCCTTTGGGGCCGACCATGACCCACGCCTTCATCACCCACCCGGTGATGTCGAACGGCTTCGTGTGCGGTTCGGCCAGCGCGGATGCCGCCTTTTTCTCCCCCAGTCGCACTATCAGGTACCGTTTGAACGTCCCGCAGCAGACGTTGCCGTTCAGGAGGAACCCGTGACCTCCGAACATGATCTTTTCCGCGACACCCCTGCGGCGGGGGACCATTCCGCGAATTCGTTTGGCCAGTGCTTCGTTGTATGCCATTCCGGTTTCCTCCTAGCCGGGACCGGGTGTCTGTGAACCGACACGCCCGTAAATCATCCCGATGGCAAGCCCGACGAGGGCAAACTGAATGGCGAGATAGACCGTCTCGATTGCCACGAAAGCAGGGATCGAGGACATCTGGTGCTTAGCCGCTGTGGCGATTACGTGGCTGCTCCAGAGGAAGGTCCCGGTCACCAGCCCGAACTTCAGTCCGGCCTTCGCCGGATGACCACCGCGGTAAAAGAACGGATAGGCCCACGCGAGCAGAATTCCCTGGACCGCCATGGCGAGGAAGCCGAAAGCGATGATCGGCTCCTCGCGGCTGATATAGCCCAGTTCGTCGTAGGCGCGCTTGAAGACCACCAGGTGCCAGGCGATAGCCAGCGGAAAGCTAATTAGCGGATAAGCTGCAAATGCGAGCAAAAAGTTTTTCATGGTCAGTCCATGCCTCTGTTTCTCGTTGTGTGTAACCGGTTCAGCGGTTTGCCCCCAAGTGTTGGGTGAGCTTGCCGAGCGTGCTGGTCCAGCCTTCGCGGTGGCGGTCGCACTCTTCAACGGTGGGGAAGCGTTCGTGCGTCAGCCTTACTTCGGTTTCCTCTCCGCGGTCGAGGAACTCCACTGATACCACCGTGTCGGGAAAGCCTTCTTGCTCTTCCCAGACCCAGGTGTAACGAAGGCGTTCGAGCGGAACGACGTCCAGAAACTCGCCCGATACATGCGACTCAGTTTCGCTCTCTGAGTTCCGGCGGAATCCGATGCGATAGCGGCCGCCCGCGCGCAAGTCCATCTCCAGCACATCCGCCTTGTAGCCCACCGGACCAAACCACTGCTTCAGCGCTTGCGGGTCGGTCCACGCCCGGAAGACCTTCTCCCGCGGCGCCGCGAACCTCCGCTTGAGTTGAAGCGAGAACTGCTGCTGGGTGGCTTCGGCGGCCAAGGTGAGTCCCCCTCTTGCCTTGTTCTCTCCAGGTACTGTGCCAACGCGTCGCACCGCTCTAGCTGGATAAGAACTGCGTCAGCCGGTCAAGGCAGCCGTTCCAGCCCTGGTTGTGCTGCTCACAGATTTCGGCATTGGGGAACAGTTCGTGCGTCAGCACCACTTCAGTTTCCTCGCCTCGGTCGAGAAATTCCACCGTCACCAGGGTTTCCCCCATGTCCATCTCCGGGCTCTCCCATGCCCAGGTGAAAACCAGTCGCACCGGCGGCTGCACCTCCCGGTACGTCCCCGAGAGATAAAACACTTCTCCATCCGGAAGCTTCCGCATGGCAAGGCGGTAGCGGCCGCCCGCGCGCAGATCCACCTTGGCGTTAGGCGACTCGTATCCTGGAGGCCCCCACCACTGCTTCAGCGCTTCCGGGTCGGTCCACGCCCGGAAGACCTTCTCCCGCGGCGCCGCAAACCTCCGTTTGAGGTGGAGCGTGAGTTCCTGCTTGGCGGCTTCTGCGGCCATGATGAGTCCTCCTCTTGTTTGGTTTTCTCCAGATATTCTGCCAGCGCATCGAACCGCTGCTCCCAGAAACGCCGGTAACGCTCGATCCAATCAACCGCTTCTTTCATGGGTCGGGCGACAAGGCGGCAGCGGCGCACGCGCCCGTCCTTTTTCTGCCGGAGCAGGCCGGCCCGCTCCAGCACGCGCAGGTGCTTGGAGATGGCCGGCAGCGAGACGTTGAACGGCTCCGCCAGCCCCATCACTGACGAGGGGCCCCGCGCCAGCCGCGCCAGCATGGCCCGCCGCGTGGGGTCGGACAGGGCCGAAAAGGTGGCGTCCAGCGCAGCTTCGCTATACTTAACCATATGGTTAAGTATAGCCGCCCCGTTTCCCTTGTCAAGCAGAAATTTCGCCCAGTCTTTCATGCACTATCTGCCGCCAGCACGACCCTCGTCCACCTCGCCTCCCTGTCATTCTGAGGCCGTACGGCCGAAGAATCTCGGCGTGGAGAAAGCAGATTCTTCGTCGGCTTCGCCCTGCCTGCCGACCGGTCAAGCGCCGCCGTAGCGTTTGCGGTGAGCGACCCGAATCGGGCAGAATAGGTGGGGTTTTGGCGGTGGAGTTTTCTATGGTTGAGCAGTACAAAGAGTTGCGGATTCGCGCCGGGTACGTGTTTCGGCCGGCGGCGGTGCTGGCGCCGATGGCGGGCGTCACCGACACCGTTTTCCGCCGGATGATCCGCGGCTTCGGCGGCTGCGGCCTGCTGATGACCGAGTTCACCAGCGCCGACGGCCTCGCGAAAGCAAGCCAACGTACCCGCCGCTATCTCCACTTCCAGCCGGATGAACGCCCCATCGCCGCGCAGCTCTTCGGCGCCAATCCCGACACGCTGGCGCAGGCCGCCGCGTTGTGCGAAGAGTTGGGCTTCGACCAGGTGGACTTGAACCTCGGCTGCCCGGCCAAGAAGGTGGTCAAGTGCGGCGGCTCCGGCCTGCTGCGCGACCTGCCGCAACTGGAGCAAATCCTGCGTCGCTTGCGCGCCGCGGTAAAAATTCCGCTCACGCTCAAGTTCCGCTCCGGCTGGGACGATGATTCGATTGTCGTGCGCGCACTGGGCCGCCTGGCGGAGGACTGCGGCGTGGAGGCCATCGCGCTCCACCCACGCACGCGCATGCAGGGTTACTCCGGCCGGGCCGACTGGCGCCTGATCGCCGAGCTGAAGCAAACCGTCGGCATCCCCGTCATCGGCAACGGCGACGTCAACTCGCCCGAAGACGCCGAGTGCATGTTCCGCCAGACCGGCTGCGACGCGGTCATGATCGGCCGCGCCGCCGCCAGCAATCCCTGGATCTTCCGGCAACTGGCTGACTACTTCGCCACCGGCACCTACGCCCAGCCCAGCGAGGACGACCGCCACCAACTCATCCGCGACTTCTGCCGACGCCTAGCCGCCTCCGACGACCCCGAGGCGCTCGGCAAGATGAAGCAGTTCGCCAGCCGCTTCACCCACAGCGTGCGCGGCGGCGCCCAACTGCGCAAGGCCATCTACCAGTCGCGCCGGTCGGAGGAAGTCCTGGAGCAGGTGGAGGCGTTCTTTGCCGGCGAAGATCACGCCGGCTCTGTGCGATCCGGCACAGACCAGCAACCGGCGGCTGTGGCGAACTAGGGAGCGCAATGGCCAAGGACAAAAACATTGAGGCGGCCGAGCGGCGCACCAGCCACCGCATCGAGGTCTCACTTGCGCTGGTGGTTCGTGGACAGGACAAGCACGGCGAGCCGTTCGATGACACTACCCAGAGTTACAACCTCAGCCGCGATGGCGCCAGCTTCCTCACCGCCCGCGAGCTGGTGCCGGGCCAGGAGTTGAAGCTGACCATCCCACGCCGGCGCGGCGCGCAGGCCAACTTTGAAACCACCGGCGAAGTCCGCCGCATCACTTCCACCAAGGAAGGCGAGTGGGAGATCGGTGTCCGCTTCACCGGCCCCCGTCTGCGCACCTACATGCCCGAATCCACCTAGTAACCAAGTAGCGGCGAAGCCCGTACGGGCTTCGTCGACCTTTCTTCCCTTACAAAAATTGGTGGGGCAGACCTGCCTGCGGTAGGCAGGCATTCTTGTCTGCCCGCCACGCGCAGCCAGGAATTTCCCCACGCAGACACGAATGTCTGCGCCACTGAAGAAGGAAAGCTAAGAGCACCCGACGGTGGGGCGGACATTCCTGTCCGCCGTGAAGCAGTCTGCCGCAGACCTGCCTACCGCAGGCAGGCAGGAATGACTGCGCCACTGAACGGAGAGGAGAACTCTACTCTTCCAGGGCTTTTTCTTCTTGCAGGCGGCGGTAGGCTTCGCTGCGGGAAAGGCCCAGTTCGCGCGCGACCTGCTTGAGCGCGCCCTTGAGGTCGAGCGTTTTTTGTTTCTGTACGCGCTCGACCTGCCGGCGGATTGAGACCTCGCGCTTGCGCGGTTGCTTGCGGGTCAGCTCGTCGGGCGGACCCACCAGCACCGTGATCTCGCCCTTGAGCGTGCGCTTCTTCACCGTGGCCGCCAGTTGCGGCAGGCGGCCGCGCAGGAATTCCTCGTGCACCTTGGTCACTTCGCGCGCCAGCACCGCCGGCCGGTCGCCCAGCAGCGCCGCCAGGTCGGCCAGCGACTCCGTGATGCGGTGCGGCGCTTCGTAGAAGATCAGCGTGCCCGCCGCCTCGGCCACCGCCTTCAGAGCTTTGCGCCGCCGCGTGCGGGTGGCGGGCAGGAAGCCGACAAAGTGGAAGTTGTCCGTAGCCAGCCCGGAAGCGCTGAGCGCGGCCGAAAAAGCCGTCGGCCCCGGCACCGGCACCACCGGAATCCCGTGGCGAATCGCCAGCGACACCAAGTGATGCCCGGGGTCGGACACCCCCGGCAGCCCGGCGTCGCTCACCAGTGCCACCTGCGCCCCCTGCTCCATCTCCAGCACCAGCTCGGCCGCGCGCACCATCTCGTTGTGCTGGTGGTAGCTCTTCTCCCGCTTGTGGATGTCGTAATGGTTGAGGAGCTTGGAGGTCCGGCGCGTGTCTTCGCAGGCGATCAGGTCAACTTCTTTCAGCACCCGCAGCGCCCGCAGGGTGATGTCTTCCAGGTTACCGATAGGCGTCGCTACTAGATAGAGGCAGCCGCCCGCGGCGTTGCGCCGGGGCGCTGGGTAAGGTTCCGCTTGGGTCACCATCGCTCCCCCACAGGCAAGGCTGCCAAAAGTCTAGCACACCGGCGCGCCGACCGCGCAGCTCTTTCCTCCCTCCTCCGAAACATGGGTGTCCGGAAGAGGTGCAGAGTTTCTCCCACCAACAGCGGCTTGCCCTGCCACCGCAGGCAGGAATGCCTGCGCCACTGAATTTTTCCTTTTTGCTGGCTGGGCAGAAACATTGCTGTCTGCCGGTGGTGGGCTCTGTCCGCGTCCACCCCGGTGGCCCTCCACCGGAACCCAGCGGCGGGGGCCGCTGGGCTGGACATGGCTAAGGATGCAGCATTGTAGCAACACGGTTTTGACCGACTACCGCTGCAGCGGTTTGCTTGACGCTCTCAACCGGCGAGCGCTAGAATCTTTCTTTTGCTTTGGGCGCAGGATCCTTTTCTATGCCGCTCTACGAATACCAGTGCACAAGCTGCGGGAAGCGGTTCGAGCTGATCCAGAAGTTCTCCGACCCGCCCCAGACCGCCTGCCCCAGTTGCGGGGAGACGGCCGAGCGCCAGCTCTCCGCCCCCGCCATTCAGTTCAAGGGCAGCGGCTGGTACGTCACCGACTACGCTCGCAAGCCCGCCCCCTCGGAGGGAAAAAACGAGGGCAAGCCCGACAAGGGCACCAAAGACAGCGCCGCCAAGGACAGCGGAACGAAAGACAGCGGCAAGAGCGAAACGAAAACGGGATCCAAGGAATCCACCCCCGGGTCCAAAACCTCCGACTAACGCCCCTCCAAGCATCGCATTTTCAATTTCAGGCTGAGCAAGCCTCGCCCCGCTAAGAATCTGCCGGACACCTCAGTTGTAAACGCAATAGAAGCGGCGCTGGTTGGTGTCGAGGCTCAGCTTGAGCCGCGAGAGCCGCTGCTGCACGTAGGCGGCTTGCTCGCTCTTGGGCGCCGCCTGCACAACCTGGTTGTAGTACGCCACCGCTTTTGCGCGCGCCTCGTCGGCGCCTTCCCGGTAGGAGGGGCCGCCCTCGGAACCGGACGCCTGGCTGAGGGAGAACCAGGTCTCGTACGCCTGCGCCAGCGCAAACACCACTTCCATCCGGTGGGGACTCTCCGGGCGCGCGGCCAGAAACTCCTCTCCGCGTTGGATGACCTCGCGGAACTGGTCGCGGCCGTTGGCGCAGGTCGAGCTGGTGTCCCAGCCCTGGTTGGTGAGCAGGACGAAAGTAAGCTCGCCCCACTCCGTGTCGGCGTAGTTCTCCCACACGCGCCGCTGCAAGTCGCGCATGTAGGCCCAGCGTGCCTGGCGCGGGACCCACTCGTAGGTCAACTGGTAGCCGGGCAGCCGCTTGCGCTGCGGCTTCCAGCTTGACGCGGGCTGCCAGCCCACCCACAGCCCCGCTGCCAGGCGGTCGGCCGCCAGCAGCAGCACCGGCTGGCGCTCGGACGGCGAATCAGGGATGCTATCCAGCAGCCGCATCAGAGTGGCGCGCACCTGTTCCTGGTCGGGCTGGTCCGCCGCCAGCAATGCCTTCAGGCGCGGGAAGGTGGCGCGCAACTCCCGCACCAACTGAAGGTCGAGCGCGCTTCCTCGGTCCATTGGCGCCGCCGGAACGGACCCCTCGACCAACACCACCACCACAACCAGCGGCAGCAGTCGAACTCTCCTCATCAAACGCACGCTTACCTCTCTTTAAGGAGACTTCGGCGCTGATGCGCTACAGCTTGAGGGACCTGAGATAGTCGCGGAAGGGCGGGCCGAGCTCGGGGTGTTTGAGGGCGTAGTGGACGGTGGCGCGCAGGAAGCCGAGCTTATTGCCGGCGTCGTTGTGGCGGCCCTCGAACGCAAACGCATAGACCGCCTTCTGTCGGGCGAAGGCCAGCAGGGCGTCGGTCAACTGAATTTCTCCCCCGCGGCCGGGCTTGGTGCTGTCGATCAGGTCGAAGATTTCCGGCTCCAGGATGTAGCGCCCGATGACGACGTAGGGCGAAGGCGCCTCGCTGGCCTTGGGTTTCTCCACCATGTCGGTCACGCGATGCAGCCGCCCCGCCCAACGGGAGTCGCCGGCGGGCTCGCCCTGAAGGCTCGCCCTGAAGGGCTCGACCGCCATCACGCCGTAGCGCTCAATAGCCGAGCCGTGGACTTCCTCGGTGGCGATGATGCAGCCGCCGTACGCGGCGTGCACCTCCAACAGTTGTTGGGTGCAGGGCAAAGGCGAGTCAATCACGTCGTCGGGCAGGATGACCGCGAAGGGCTCGTCGCCCACCGCATCGCGCGCGCAACCGACCGCGTGGCCCAGTCCCAGCGGCTCTTTCTGCCGGACGGAAAACACCTTCGCCAGCTCACCCGTCCGCCGCACCAGCGCCGCCTCGTCCTGCTTGCCGCGGCCTTCGAGCAGGCTGACCAGGTCGTGGTCGGCGTCGAAGTGCTCTTCAATCGAATCCTTGCCGTGGCTGGTGACCAGGATGATGTCCTCGATGCCGCTCGCCACCGCTTCTTCCACCGCGTACTGAATCAGCGGCTTGTCCACCACCGGCAGCATCTCTTTCGGCTGCGCCTTGGTGGCGGGCAGGAAGCGCGTCCCCAGCCCTGCCACCGGCAGCACCGCCTTGCGTACCTTCTTGTTCGTGCTCACCAACTTCCTCCTGCCGAGGGATTCTCCTGCCAGCGCCGGGCAACCGGCATGTGTTCCACCCAGGCGCGCAACCGCCCCATCGGCATCATGCCCCGCTCGCACAGCAGGGTGACGAAGCGCTCCAACTGAATCACCTCAAAGTAGCGGTTCACCACCGTAACCTCGCGCGGCGCTTCCTTCCAAACCTCCGCCGTGGGCTTGTCCTCCACCCGCATCCACGACGCCAGCGCGGGCGGCACGAATTTGGCGGTGTCGGCCAGCACGTAGAACGGCTTGCGCACCGCCCGCGCCTGCTCTTGCAGAATGCGCGTGCCCAGCTTGTTGAAGTAGGTCCCCTCGAACACCGCATCGGCGCCCACCACCACTACATCGGCGGCGCGCACGTGCTCGCCCAGAGCCGCGTCCACCACCAGCGTCACCGGCAGGCCGGCCTCCGCCAACTGCTTGGCCACTGTGCGCCCTTCCAGCAGCGGGCGGGCTTCCGAGACAATGATCCGACTGATGCGCCGCCGACCGGCCAGCAGCGCCGCCAGCACGGTGGAGCTGTAGGTGTAGGTCATCACCGTCGCCCGCCGCGGCAGGCGCGCGGCAAACAGCCGGGCGATCTTTTCGCTGGCCTGCTGCTGGTGACGGCGGAACTTTTCCAACTCGGCCCGCATCTGGCGCACCGGGGAGCGTTCCCCCTCAGCCGCCAGCTGCAAGCGGTTGGCCAAGTTGACCAGCGGCGCCATGGAAGGCTGCACCTGCAGGGTGGCCTCGGCCAACTCGGCCAGCGCGTAGGACAGGCGCGGGTCGTCGGACTGCACCCGTTCCAGATAGCGTTCCAGCAGGGCGGCCGCCCGGTCGGCGATCTCCGCCGCGCCCCGGCGGCGGTCTTCCGCCAGCGCCCGCAACCCATTCAATGCCTTGCGCAACAGGTCAGTCACAGCCAACCATTGTAACAAACCGCAGAGCCTCGCCAGCCACTGTTAGGGTTCACGTTTGGTGGCAGCTGGCGGCGGATGGTGGTAAATGGAGGTAGGTTTTTATTTTTGTTAGGGTTACAGGGGGATTAAGGGAATTGGGAGTGACGCGCTCTGTGTCCGAGAAGGTGGGAACCTAGAATGGGCGGTTGTTATTTTTCAGCAAGTTACGCCGCAACCTGCGAACGCTGACCTGCGAACTGACCCACGAACCCACGAACGTGTCAGTCTAACTGCTGTTTTTGACACCCAACCGGCCTGACCAGAATAACGACCGGCCAAGATTCGAATGCGGACCATTGTAAATTTACGCTTCAGGATGCGCACGCGGGTCCTTCCAGGAACCAAAAAGACGCTCCCCTGAAAAGCTAGCTCTAGCTTCCCGTGTTCGTCGTTAGCTACAACCGCGTCTCGGAATTCATCGAGAGCCTGTTCGTTGACGCCCACAACAATATATTTCTCCGGAGGACCAATCAGATGTGAAATAGAGCCGACGTGTCTAGTGCTGACTGGTGGAGACGACGTTCCACCGCTTTTGCCACTATCTCCTAGGCTTAGTAAAATGAATACCACGCCAATCAAAGCTGTGGCTAAAGCAAGGGAGACAATTAGAGTAAAGTCTTTATCTTTCGATTCGTCAGCGCCGGGTTCTGGTTTCATGGCCTACTCCTGGTGGCCGTACCACCAAGCCACACGACCGACGATGCGATCGTCGCGTCCGAGCGGCTGCTGGCGGTAGGCTTTGTTTTCAGCTGTGAGGACCCACTGGTTGCCGATCCGGTCGAGATACTTGATGGTAACACCCTCGTCCACGTAGGCAACCACCATCTTTTGCTGGAGCTTGCGCGGGTCGGTCTCACTACTATCTACCGCTAC